>CAZBNP010000010.1:0-183451 GCA_964493505.1 uncultured Roseivirgaceae bacterium | reverse complement strand
TTGGTTCGGAGGCAAAAATCCGCTTGAAACCAAAATCGCTGGTGGGGTCGATGTAACGAGGGTGATCCATTTTAGGGTGGATGTTACACGGCGAAGTTACACAAGCGAGGTGTCGCGTACTATTTTTGGGGAAACAGAAAACCAGACACCCCGGCACCCGGCTAGTACCCCATCCTCAGCCGCCAGGCTTCGTCGTAAACCAGCACTCCTTCGTCTACGAGCTCGCGTACCACATCGACGAAAAGTTCGCGGTCGCTTGGTTCAAGTTCTTTCTCGAGCTTCTCGACACTGATGGTATTTCTTCTGACTACTGTGATCACCTGCTCGCGTAAGTCGCCGAATGCTCTGACGTTGTCTTTCTTGCGCCGCTCAATACATACGTCGCATATTTCGCAAAGCGCTTCGGTACTTTCGCCAAAGTATTCCTGGATCAATTGCATACGGCACCGGAATGTCGTCTGAACGAACGCAATCACCGCCTTCATTTTGTCGACGACCAGCGCGCGACGCGCTTCCAGCCGTTTGCGATCTATAGGAAGATGGTCTGCGTCTTGCCGCGGAAGGACATACGTCATCTGTGGTTTGTCGCGCACGGGCGAATATACCAGTACGTTCAGCTCATGAAGATGGTCAAGTATATCGACGACGTCCTGGCGGAGGACCTTCAGTGCTTTCGCCAGCGCGTTTTCATCGATCCTGACAAACGAGGAGAATATCTCGCCACCATACAGGCGAAGCATCATCTTGATGATCGGGTCAAATCGCGCGTTTGCTACCTGTAACTCGTACAACTTGGTTGGGTCGACGGTTATTTGAACGGTCGACGGACTGTAGAAGCTCTCATTAAACTGGACGAGGCCCTCCTCTTCAAGCTTCTTCATTCCGTTATATACTTCGACGGCATTCAGCCGGAAACGCTCGCAGAAATTCTGGATGTCAAAATCAAAACTCTCGCCTTCGGCACTTCCCACCGCCAACTGGTAGTAGTTGGCCAGGCTTTGATACAGGACCTTGAGATAATCGAAGGGTGGTTGAGATTGTTCGACTTTGGTTTCAAGGTTACTGATGTCTGCGTCCTGATACAGTATTACCGCGAACGATCGGATACCATCACGACCCGCCCGGCCTGCCTCCTGGTAATACGACTCGATATTCTCCGGCAGGTCGAGGTGAACAACAGTTCTGACATCCGGCTTGTCGATACCCATACCAAAAGCGTTCGTTGCGACCATTACCCGCGTCTGGTTCCTGATCCATTCCTCCTGTCTTCGCGTACGTTCCTCGAAGGTGAGTCCGGCGTGATAATGCGAAGCCGCGATTTTCTTCCGGTTAAGCCACTGTGCAATTTCCTGTGTGGCCTTTCGAGAGCGAACGTAGATAATAGCCGACCCCGGAACCCGGCGGAGAATTTCCAGTAGCTGGTTGTCTTTGTTGTCCGTTTTGCGAACAACAAAAGAAAGGTTGTCGCGGGCGAAGGATTTTTTGAAGAGCGCAAAGTCTTCATTGAAGCGGAGTTTGTCAGCAATATCCTCCTGCACGTGTTCAGTGGCAGTGGCGGTGAGCGCGATTACGGGAACGCCCGGAAAGATGTCGCGCAGGGAGGCGATCTTCAGGTAGGGGGGTCTGAAGTCATAGCCCCACTGGGAGATGCAATGCGCTTCGTCGACAGCGATGAGGGCTACATTCATCTGACGGACCCGCGCGGTGAAGAGCTCGGTTTGCAGGCGCTCGGGCGAGACATAAAGGAACTTCGTGTTACCGTAGATAGCGTTGTCGAGCAGGATGTCGATTTCAGTCCGTCGCATTCCTGAATGGATCGCGATCGCCTGGATACCCCGCCTTCGCAGGTGTTCGACCTGGTCCTTCATAAGTGCGATAAGGGGGGATATCACCAGGCAGATACCGTCGAAGATCATTGCCGGAACCTGGAAGCATACCGACTTACCGCCGCCGGTAGGGAGGATGGCAAGGGTATCGCGGCCCTCGAGAACCGCGTTGACAATATCTTCCTGCATCGGCCGGAATTGCTCGTGGCCCCAGTATTTGTGGAGGATGGATAAGGCGGTTTCCAAAGCCGAAGTCAGTTAGTCTAAAATTGCCAATGAACTCTAATATAGATGTTCTGCGCGAATGATACGGCTTTTTAAGATGCAGGAAAACCGGAAGTACGGACCCTATGTTTGCCACGAAGACACTAACACGCGAAGTTTTTTATGGGAGGCGGCTCTCTGAAAAAGGTATTCTTAGTGACTTTGTGTCGATAGAGGTATTTTTACATTCTCACGCATCCAACCCCCTAAGGGAAATAGGTGTCTAATCAGGAAAGTACCTGTCATGAGATTCAAGATAGTAATCGGACTTTTATTTCTGTTGGGGCAATTCAGCTGTTCCGACAATCAGACCTCCCCGGATTTGAATGGTACATGGGTGGACACCGAGAGTTCTGGATTCAGTTTCATCGAGTTTAATGCAGGCAATCAGGGAAGGTTCGGAATCTTTGCCAAAAACTACGAACAATACGACGACTTTATCTACCGACGGTTTGATGACAAAATTGCGATTGATTTCATTGGAGATGATCAAGGGGAGACTGTGCATGATCTGATCTTCGTTGAGAAAGACCGGATCCGGATTTCGGGATTGACAGCCATTCCGGAGAATCCACTAAAGACATATCAGAGATATGAGGTGGTAGGTAAAGATAAAAAGAACGAGATCGTTTTGGGGCCAAAAGACATATACTTCGATTTTGAAAACGGCTTTAGCCTGCGAGGTTATTGCAATGGTGAATCGAGGTGCCCCGAAGGCGCAACGTGCGTTTGGGCAGGTTATGCTTCGGCTAGGTTCAACTTAATCATGGGAGGGAATGACGAACATACATTCGACTTGTCTACGATTGATCTGCCCCCGAGCCTTAAGAGGGATACACTCATAGATGGAATTACCTTTACATTGTTGGACATCATCCCCTATCCGGTTCTGGACGCAGAACATGACCCCGAAGATTATAAAGTAATTCTATCCGTTGAGGGGACAAATTGATGGCGACACTGGTAGTTGGAGCAAACGGTGCGACGGGAAAGCGATTAGTGGAGCAGTTATTGGCGTCAGGGCAAAAGGTTAAGGTGGTAGTCCGTTCTACAAGTAAGTATCCCGACCACTGGAATAGCACGGAACAATTGACGGTGATCCGTTCGGATATTACGAAAATATCGTCCGACAAACTCTCCGAACATTTGGTGGATTGTGATTCCATAGCGTGTTGCCTGGGGCACAACCTGACGTGGAGGGGTATTTTCGGAGAGCCAAGAAGACTTGTCGCTGACGCGGTAGTATTGCTATGCGAAGCCGTCATGAAGGTAACTCCCGGGGAGCCTGTCAGGCTTGCGTTGATGAACGTTACGGTATATCGAAATCCGGATTTGAACGAACCGATATTATTCGTCGAAAGAATAGTGAAGAGATTTATTCGGCTATTGCTACCACCTTTTTCAGACCATCAACAGGCTGGTGATTATTTGAGGAATAAAATCGGACAAGACAACCCATTTATTGAGTGGGCTGTGATACGCCCGGATATTCTGACAGATGATGAGGAGCTGACGCCTTACTCACTACACGTGTCACCGTTAAGAAGCCCGGTTTTCAAGCCGGGAAACACCAGCCGGGTTAATGTGGCTCATTTTATGAGCAGACTGCTTCTTGATGACCAGGTTTGGAGAGCATGGAAGGGACAGATGCCTGTGATCTATAACGGAGGAGATAAGTGAAGCAAACATCTGTGTTGCGCTAGTATAGTAACTCTTTCGCATTTTCCATCGCGATTTTTGACGGCTTGTCGCCGCCTATCATCTTGGCGATCTCTTCTATGCGTTCGCTTTCGCTAAGAAGCTTGATATTACTGACAGTCTTCTCCGCTGAGTTGTCTTTGTAGACGAAATAATGAGCCTGTCCACGCGCGGCCACCTGGGGGAGGTGACTAATGGCGATGAGCTGATGCGACGACGACATTTCTTTCATCAGGTTACCGAGCTTGATGGCGATTTCGCCCGATACACCATTGTCGATCTCGTCAAGTACCAGCGTGGGCATAGCGGTTTTTTCCGCCATCACGTATTTGATACAAAACATCAATCTCGAAAATTCTCCACCCGATGCCACTTGTGCCAAAGGTTTCGGAGCAATTCCCTTGTTTGCGCTGAAGAGGATATCAACTCTGTCTGTTCCGGCAGGGCCGGGGGGTGTGTCGATTGTTTCGATCGTCAGGTTTGCGTCGGGAATACCCAGCTCACGCAGTAGTTTTACAATCTGACGCTGGAGTGGCTGAAACGATTTTTTCCTTGTGTCAGCGAGTTTCGTAGCAAGGACTCTGACTTCGCCCTCCGCATTATCGTGTTCCTCCTTTGCTTGCGCCAATGCCTCATCCAGATTTCCGACAACAAGCGATTTCTGATGCAGTTGCTCTTGCCACGCAAGCAGCTCTCTGAGGTTGTTTAGTCGGTGCTTCTTCAGGAGGCGGTATATGGTACTTAACCGTTCTTTCACATATTCAGCTCGTTCGGCATCGAACTCTACACGTGTTTCGTGCTTTTCGATTTCACCGGTGATATCTTCCAGCTCGAGGCGTGCGCTCTCCAGTCGTTGATAGAGTGTTTCAAAGGATTCGGACCAGCTCGCTATGGCCTGAAGGTGATTGCGGACTTCTGCGAGGGATTGATTGGTGGAGAACTCAGACTCGTTCAGCAGTTGTATCGCGGTATGGAGACGGGACTTGATCTCCTCCGCGTGCTCCATGACCTTGAGTTCTTTCTCGAGTTCATCCTGTTCATTTTCCTGCAACGCGACACGCGTCAGTTCCTCCAGCTGGAATTGTATGTAGTCGGCCTCCTGACGGAGATTAGCCGCATCGGACGTAAGTCGATCAAAGTTCTTTTTCGCCTCCTGAAACGACGACCATGCCTGGCTGTACTGTTCGCGGATGTCGTGGTTAGATGCATAGGTGTCGACGAGGCGAAGTTGAAAGGACTGGTCGCCGAGCGCAAGTGTTTCGTGTTGCGAGTGAATGTCCATCAGCCTGTTTGCCAGGAGTCGCATGGTATCAAGTGTAACAGGCGTGTCGTTTACGAATGCCCGTGATTTACCACCCTGACTGATTTCCCTTCGCAATACGGTCTCGTCTGAGTAGTCGAGATCGCTATCCCGGAAAAACGTTTTGAGTTTATAGGCCTTGACATTGAAAGTACCTTCAATGATGCATTTTTCGTTGGGGTCCCACATCACCTTTGTGTCCGCTCGGTTTCCCATCAGCAGTCCCATGGCACCCAGCATGATCGATTTCCCGGCGCCTGTTTCACCGGTAATGACATTAAGCTGCGGCGAAGGTTCCAGTTCCAGGAACCTGATGAGGGCGTAGTTCTGTATCGTTAAATGCTTCAGCATTGTTCTTTTGAATCGACGTAAACTTCGGCGATGGCAGCCAGCGATAGCGTGACCGGATCCAGTCGCATATTAAGGAACGTCAGTTGTGTATCGTCAATCGTCTGCAGTTGCCCGAACAAGACTGTGCGGTCGGATAGCACAATATTAATTTTTCTGCCGGTAAAACTACTTAGCTTTTTCCGGATGTCTTCATGTGTACTCAGTCGAAGCTGACGCGTAGCCATAGCTTTCAGTTTATTCTTTCCGATTGTCAATTCAGCAAGGCCAAGATAAAGAGATCGTCCGGAACTTCCGTCTGGCGATCAGTTCCGGATGATTTTTTCGTAGGCGCTGCGATTGGAAGGGTCGATAGCGGTAATGATATCGTACGCCTGGCGGCGAACCTGGATGTTTCCAGCGGAGAAGATATCTGCCAGTTCCTTGCCTTTTGCGTCAAAGAAGCTCACGACTAGTATGGCACTGGGATTGATGTCTCTCACTTTTTTGATGTCTTTCAGCCCCTCCAGGATCACTTCCCTGCTAGCGTCGGGGTTGGATTCAAAAGTATCCAGCCCGAGCCGGTGATAGGTGTAAATAGCCCTGCGCAGATCGCCCATTTGGGGGTTATTGAGGTTTTCGACAATCCAGTAACGGTTTCTGTTGCTGCCTACCGCCTGCCAGCCGGGGCTGCCGGACTGCTGCGCATTGTTTACCACCGTGAGCGCTCTTTGAAAGTACTGCGTTCCTCCGAGCTCGCTGAAGGAGTCATGATCCAGCCCGATCATGAGGTATGCGTAGAAAGCGAGCATGGAGGTGAGGTTGCTCGTAAAGGTGTTGTCGTTGTACTCGAGGGGCATGGATTCGATATACTCGAATTCCCATTCCCGATCCGCGAAATTGAACAAGAGACTGGTGTAGGAACTGTTAAAGATCGGTCTTGCCGATTGCACCTGCACGGAGGCGGAGAAGCTGCCAATCGCCGGCATTCGGGTGATGGTGATCAGGATATTGCACAGTATCTTTTCATGCGTCCTGTAGGTATCGTTCGTCCATTTGCGACCGTTCATGAATTGTTCGATTGCATTCTCCATATCCCGGAAGATCCCGGCATCGGAAGTCTGTATCTGAGACGCGTTGATTGAAACAGCGCAATTGAGCTCCTGCGATATCGCAGGAAAAGAGAATACACACAACAACAGTATCGCAATACTACGCATTGATTTTTTCAATAATTGCTCTGACGATATCTTCTGCCACTTCCTGCTTGCTCTTGAGCTCGAACGTATCTTTCTTTTTACCATCCATGATCGTCACCTTGTTGGTGTCGTGCCCGAACGTGGCGCCGGGATCCTTGAGTGAATTTAGGACAATCAAGTCGAAATTCTTGGATTCAAGTTTCTTTAGTGCGTTTTTTTCCTCGTCATGGGTTTCAAGCGCGAATCCTACTGTGATCTGGCCACGGCGTTTACGTTTTCCGAGGGTCGCTGCGATATCCGCTGTTTTCGTCAGCGTCAACGACATGTCCGCTTCCTTCTTCTTTATTTTCTGTGTGGCTATTTCCGCCGGCCGGTAGTCAGCCACCGCGGCGGTGAAGACAGTAATATCGGCCTGGTCGAAATACTGGCTACAGGCCTCGAGCATTTCCGAGGCAGAGTTCACGTCTGTAACGTTGATAGAGGGGTGTTCGGTATGCAGCCGTGTAGGGCCAGACACCAATTGTACCTCGACACCCTCGCGGGCTAACGCTTCGGCTATTGCAAACCCCATTTTTCCACTGGAATGATTGCTGATAAACCGTACCGGGTCGATAGCTTCTTGCGTGGGACCGGCCGTTATCAGAGCTTTCCTGCCTTTCAGCCGTTGGTTGTTTTCAAAAAAAGCGGAGAGGGTTCTGAAAATTTCTTCCGGTTCCGCCATGCGTCCGGCGCCGGTCAGTCCGCTGGCGAGGTCGCCGTAGCCGGGCTGAATAAGGTGGTTCTTGTGCTGCTGCAGTGTTTCGATGTTTTTTTTCGTCGCCGGATGCTGGAGCATATCAAGATCCATGGCGGGGGCGAAGAATACCGGGCATCTCGCTGAGAGGTAAACGGCCAGTAAAAGATTGTCGCATAGGCCATGGGCCATTTTGGCGAGGGTATTGGCGGTTGCCGGTGCGATTACTATCGCGTCAGCCCAAAGTCCGAGTTCTACATGGTTGTTCCATTCGCCTGATTTGTCTTTGACAAATTCTGTAGCGACCGGATTCTTCGATAGTGTAGAGAGCGTGAGGGGGGTAATAAAGTCCAGCGCGGCGGGTGTCATGATAACCCGGACCTCCGCTCCGGATTTAACCAAAAGCCGCGTCAGCAGGGCGGCTTTATAGGCGGCAATACCGCCGCAAACACCGAGGATTATCTTCTTCCTGTTCATGCAGTACGCTAAAGCTCCCGTCAGGGCTCATCTTTTCTAACCCCCAATACTGAATCTTCTCAATCAAGCTTTTCTTCGGGTTCCTCATTGCCGAGGCGGAAGTTGAGTTTGTCTTCGAGGAATTCTTCGGTTGCCGTAGTGGTCGGTTTGGGCAGGCGCTCGTAGAATTTGGAGATCTCTATTTGCTCGCGGTTTTCGAACACTTCTTCGAGATTATCGACAGTGGTTGCGAATTCGGCGAGTTTATTGTTGAGCTCTTCCTTGATATTGACAGCGATCTGGCGTGCGCGTTTCGAAATGATAACTACCGATTCGTATACGTTGCCCGTCTTAGCCGCTATTTTGTCAAGGTCGCGTGTTATTACAGATGATTGTGTTGCCATGTGATTATGAATTTGTGCTCTTCTTTTTATTTACTTTTTCCAGGCTGTCGCCGTACATTTTCTGTGCATCGCGAAGGAATTCACTTTCCGGATATCGGTCGAGGAATTCAAGGTAATAGTCGACGACTGATTTATACCGCTCGGCCTGCTTCGAGATGAGGCTTTGCTCCGCCAGTTTGTATTCTGACAGGATCACCAGGTAGTAGGCTTCCTCGATATATTTCGAATCGGGGAAATTGTCCTTAAAGTTGTTAAGTGCCACAATAGCCGCTTTGTAGTACTTCATGCGGTAGTATTGGCGCGCGTTCTCAAATCCTTTCCTTTCCAGTTTCTGCTGGGTGGTTTGAATAACCTCAACCCCCCGGTCGCGAAACTCGCTGTTGGGGAACCGGTTGATGAACTGTTGCATAGCGGCCATTGCCTGAATACTGCTCGTCTGGTCCAGGTTCGGGTTCGGAGAGGACTGGTACAGAGAGAAAGCGTGCATAAAACGGGCTTCTTCGGCCATCGCGCTGCGTCCGTATGTTTCGTAGAACGTCTTGAACTGCTCCGATGCCAGCAGGTACATTTTGTCGTAAAACTGGCAATACGAGAGGTAAAACTGCACTTTCTCACCTTCGGGAAGTCCCCTCACGATGGGAAGGATCTGTTCAAACAGCACCGAAGCGCGATAATAGTCCTTTTTGGCGTAGTAGTTTAATCCCGCCTCATACTTCACCCGCCAGTCCTGGCTTTTCTCTATTTTCCTGAATTTGCTGCAGGAAAAAGAGATCAGTAATATGATAAAAAAGCACGCTGGTCCTGATACATTACGCATAAGCCTGCAAATATAGCACAAACAGTATGAACAGTAAAACCGGCTTGAAAGTCATTTCAGGCCGCCCGCCGGGTTTTGTGATGAAGACGGCGGAATCCCGGAAATAGTTCTGCGGATTTATTTCTTGACAATGAGTTTGCGGGTCACAACACCTTCGTTGTCAAGGTAAAGGGTATAGAAGTAGATTCCAGCGTTCAGGGACTCGGCACGGATTTTCACCCGGTTTTCGCTTGACGGGAGGCTGTACTCGTCCAGCGAGTTTCCCAGAATGTTGTGAATAATGATCTTAGCTTCCACCTCATCGTTGAGCACGTTGTAGTTCACATACGCGTAGTCTACAACCGGGTTAGGATAGACATCGTGGAGAATTATCTGGGGGTGGGTGAAGATATCAGCCTTTTCCGATCGTTCTTCGACTGCAAAATGCAGGTCGACCTGGAGGCCTTCTGTCGTGTTCTGCCGGTTGAAAACGTGGTACTTTACCGAGCTGATTCCATCGGCCAGGCCTGCGTCAAGGCCGATTGTCAGATCTTCCATCGATTCCTGGGGTTCCAGGCGGATCAGGAGTTCTTCGACCCCCTGGTCCAGGCATTCGTTATCGAGACAGAAATAATTCTTTTGAGTTCCTCCCAGGCTGGCGCTCACACGTTTGATTACCAGGGTGAGAGGCTTATCAGTGGTGTTGGTGAAATGCAGGGGTACCTTTACGGTTTCGCCGATGTAGCCCTTATAGAGATCCTGAACCTCGCTGATTTCAAACGACTGGGCGGCAAGCCCGGAGGCCAGAAAAGTCAGTAAGACGGACCATAGAAATTTCCTCATAGGATCAGCAGCCGTGTTTTACAAAATTTAGGCTTTTTCGTGAGTTACCACAAATTTTTGCCTTTTTTTTGATCGCACTAACAATATAAATCACTGGATTCCGTTACCGCAATCACCTTTATCTGGACGGTCAATAGACGTCATACTCTGGCGACCAGGGGTTGCTTTGCGAACCTGCAGAACCGGCCGCTTTCTATTCACGCGTAAGAACTGTCGCTACATTGAATTTTTTTCAATCTGGTTTTGGAGCATGTTTGCAGAAACCAATCTTACTTTTTATGAGAAAATTTTCGACTTTTTTGATGCTGTTTGCCTTTCTCACCAGCGCCGCGGTTGCACAGGAGTACAATCCCTTCCGCGTTGGCATTGGAATCGGCTATGCCAACCCGTCAGGGGAAGGGGCCAAAGGGGGATTCCTCGGATACCTGGAGCCTGGCTACAGAGTATCAGATCAGATTCTTGCCAATCTGAGAATTGAGGGTGCCGTTGTGGCGCGTGGCTTTGCGGAGTCCGATTTGGGTAGCAACGATGTTGACATTGATGTTGCGGCGATTGCATCCTATACGCTCAACGGGCAGTATTACTTCTCCAACAACAATTTCCGGCCCTTCGTCGGCGTTGGTTTAGGCCTGTTCTCTATGGCTGCGCAAGAAGTTTCAGTGGCATCGCAAGGTCAGAACGTATCGGGAAAAATTGAAGCTGGCTCGAAGTTTGGCTTTTATCCGCGGTTAGGTTTTGACGCCGGCCATTTCACGATGTCGCTCGACTACAATATCATTCCTGAATCCGACGGAATCAAGAATAATTACCTCGGCATCCGCTTTGGCGGTTTTTTTGGTGGCGGCCGGAAATAGTTATTTACTGCACGAGAATTTCATCGGGGTACTCCATCGGGGTACCCTTTTTCGTGCGGCTTTACCACGTCTGCGCGGAGAGGCCGGCTATCAGCCCGCCATTCAAAACCTCTCAGTTTCGTTTCATCTTCCTTCAGTTCATGAGGAGGACTGAATTTTCCTTCCGGGCGGGTATAGAAACTGAGATTATTCACTCTTCCATCCTTGAACCGGATGGTGATATTACTGCAAACGACTTTGTTTAGTCCGGTAAAAGTCAGATCCTTCTCGTCGAGAAAGTAGTAAAGACTCTCACCGTTTCCTTCGACGATCACCTGGCTGATGTTTTGTCCGGCAAAGTCGGCCGTCATGATACGTCCCTTGATCTGGTTGAAATTTTTCAGCGTATCCTGCGAGATTACGAATGCATTGTCTACGAGCAACATCCGGCTGATCGTGTTGTTTTCAATCAGCATTGAAATCGAGTCGGCAGTCATCTGGTTACCCTGCGCCCACAGCACCGGGTCGTTGTAGAAAAAGATAGTGGAATCGGCCGTCCTGTACTCGAGCGAGTCGGCGACTCCCTGCAGGTCTTTCTTAAAGATTTTAACCCCGTGATAAGCGAGGATCCGTTTCTTTTCCGGATCGTTGCTATCGATCGACACAAGTGTGTCCGCGGTCATGTAAAGCGTATCCTGGTCATCCGTGACCTTGGCGACGAAAGCGTTGTTGTAGACTTTCGTGATACCCTTGTCTCTGAAGTAGTCGGATGCCTGGCCGTAGATGATAAGATTCTCTTTCTTTGACGTCATCACTACATCCCCGCGGATACGAGCGATATTACGAATCGCATCCAGGTCGTATTCTTTACCTTCAATGGTGTAGTCACCGCTTTCGCCGATTCCTTCGCGTAAGTCTGACGTTTTTGTGATGGTATTGTAGACACCTCCCTGATAGATAGCACGACTGCTGTCTTTGTTGATCACCGTCGTCTCGGAGACAAAATATATATTTTTAGTGCGCGAATTGTATTGCATGCTGTCCGCATACATTGTGTAGTCGGGATTAGTGACGGTTACGTTGTCTTTAAAGGAAGCGAGATTGGTATTCACATCGTAGTAGCCTTTGCGGCTGGTCAGTACGTTGACGCTGTCGACCAATCGCCCACCATTAAAATAATATGCATGGTTTGTTGGCCTGGCATAGTCGAGATAATTCGTGTACAGGGTGGCGGTGGAAAGTTTTGTAAAGACCACGTTGCGGCGGAATTTGGCTGTCTTGTCGTCGCCACTATAGGTCAGTCGCGCCCCGGTGATCGTGATGGAGTCTCCCTCGATGATTCTGACGTTGCCGAAGGCTTCGATCGAGTTCTCCCCGCGGTAAAAGTGCGCTGAGTCGCAATAGATAGTGGTTTCGTTTTGCGTGAGTACCACGTTTCCAATGAGTCGCTGAAACTGGACATCACCGCTGCGGCCGAGGCGCAGTTCATTTGCTTCCTTGAGTCTCACCCGGGTCTGGGCGCAGACGTCACTGGCGACGAACAGCAATACGCCAAGGATCAAAAGCTGTTGAATTATAGTGGAGACGCGGGAAACCTTCATTGTAAATAGTAAATTTGGTCGTGCTAGAGCAATTATTGAACCATGTAAATCGTCACGCACTGTGCAAAACTACGGATAAAATCCTTTTAGCCGTGAGTGGGGGGGTCGACTCCATGGTTATGCTTCACCTGCTTAAAGAAGGCGGATACCGGATAGCGGTTGCGCATTGCAACTTCCAGCTCCGCGGGGGCGAGTCCGACCAGGACGAATTATTCGTCGGAGAAACGTGCCGGCAGTTCAATATCCAGTCCTTCTCCAGGAAGTTTGATACCGCCGGGTATGCAGCATCGCAGAAGGTATCGATTCAGATGGCGGCACGCGAGCTGAGGTATTCCTTTTTCCGGGAACTTCGGGCAACCTACGGGTTTGATCATATTGCTACAGCCCATCATTTCAGCGACGTTATAGAAAGTGTTTTCCTCAACCTTGTACGCGGCACGGGGATAGACGGATTCCGTGGTATTGCGCCTTCCAAAGAGGGTATTATCCGACCGTTGCTTTTCGCTACCGGTGAGGCGATCCGCGAATATGCGACCAAGCGCAACATCTTGTGGCGTGAAGATGCTTCTAACACTGCCGACGACTATCAGCGCAATTTTATCAGGCATCAGATCATTCCGAAGCTAAAAGAGATGAACCCTGCGTTTGAAGAGGGCTTCAGCGATACGCGGGAACGGTTCCTCGGTGCCAGACAGTTTGCGCTTTCCTATATCGATCATGTCCGTTTTCGGGCAATAGCGGATGATGGCGGCAAAACGCTGACACTCGATATTGCGGAGATTCGCCGGTCGCCATTCGCCGCGGTATTGTTGTGGGAGATCATCAAGGTCCGTGGTTTTAACTACGAGCAGTGCAAACAGATCGTCGATAATCACCAGCCTGGAAAGCTGTTCTATTCAGATACGCATCGCCTTCTGGTAGACAGGACACAATATATTATCGACGTGATCCGCCCCAGTGGAGTCGTTTCCCAGGTTATCGAGGAAGGTCAGGTTCTGGCGGGCAACGGGAGCGATATGCTGTTGATCCGCGAGGTGACGCGCGAAGACTTCGTGCTGAAAAGAGAGAATGGGCTGGCGCAGCTTGATGCTGACGAGATTCGTTTTCCGCTGCTATGGCGAAAATGGCAGGCGGGCGATTATTTCGTTCCGCTTGGGATGCGGTCGGCGAAAAAAGTCAGTGACTTTTTGATAGACCTGAAGGTTCCTTTTAATAGCAAAGCAGATATCACCGTCATTGAGTCCGCGGGTGAAATAGTCTGGATTGTGGGGCATCGGATTAGTGATCGGTTTAAGGTCACCGCTAACACCCGCCGGGTATTGGTCATAGAGCCGAAGGGAGAAGAAGATTGAGATTTAAGGCGCGGGGATTCCGGATTGGTCCTCGTCAGAAGCAGCCCTCAAATTTGAATTTTAAATCTTGAATTTTGATATTTTGAAACTTAAACGCTTAAATTCGCTTCGATATTTGAATCTAAAATCAATAAATTATGAAAGTTACCGTAGTTGGCGCTGGGAATGTAGGTGCAACCTGCGCGGATGTACTCGCATACCGTGAGGTGGCCAATCAAGTTGTGCTCGTCGATATTAAAGAAGGACTCGCGGAAGGAAAATCTCTTGATATCTGGCAAAAAGCGCCCATTGACCTGTACGATACCAGGACCGTTGGAGCGACCAATGATTATTCCAAGAGCGAGGGATCAAGTGTTGTGGTTATTACTTCCGGGCTTCCGCGCAAGCCGGGCATGAGCCGTGACGACCTCATCGGAACCAACGCCGGGATTGTAAAAACGGTAACTGAGAATGTAGTACACCACTCGCCCGACGCGATCATTATTGTGGTGTCCAACCCGCTTGACGTAATGACTTACCAGGCGCATATAACCTCCAGGTTTCCACGTACGCGTGTTATGGGAATGGCGGGTATTCTTGATACTGCGCGTTACCGGGCATTTCTCGCGGAAGCGTTGAATGTTTCTCCTAAAGATATTCAGGCTGTGCTCATGGGAGGACACGGTGATACAATGGTTCCGCTCCCGCGTTATACAACTGTCGGGGGAATTCCTGTAACAGAACTGATAGACAAAGACAAGCTGACGGCGATTCTCGAGAGAACGAAAGTCGGTGGAGGTGAGCTCGTGAAATTGATGGGAACATCAGCCTGGTATGCTCCCGGATCTGCCGCAGCGCAAATGGTTGAAGCGATTGTCAGAGATCAGCGTCGGGTGTTTCCGGCATGTGTGAAGCTCGAAGGTGAATATGGTATCAAAGATTGTTATCTCGGTGTTCCGGTGATTCTGGGTAAGAACGGTATCGAGAAGATTATAGAACTGGACCTCAATCAGGAAGAGGCGGCACTGCTTCAGGCAAGTGAAAAGGCCGTGCGCGAGGTGATGGGCGTATTGAACAAACTGGGTTAGGAGAGACCAGGCCACCATTATCCACTAAACCTACGCACGAATCAGCATGCACAGCCTACACCTTTGGGATTACATCGTTTTTCTCATTTACTTCCTTATCGTGGCCATCTATGGCTATTGGATTTATCACAAGAAGAAGAAAGCAGAAACCGACTCAAAGGATTTTTTCCTCGCGGAAGGCGCGCTCACCTGGTGGGCAATTGGTGCCTCGCTGATTGCATCGAATATTTCGGCTGAACAGTTTATCGGTATGTCGGGATCGGGCTTCAAGATGGGGCTTGCTATCGCGACTTACGAATGGATGGCCGCGGCGACGCTGCTGGTGGTGGCAATATTCTTCATGCCTATCTATCTGAAGAATAAGATATATACGATGCCGCAGTTTCTGACGCAGCGCTATAACTCGACCGTCAGTACGATTATGGCGGTCTTTTGGCTGCTGCTGTACGTTATCGTAAATCTGACGTCAATCCTGTTTCTCGGGGCGCTTGCCATCAGCACGATTTCCGGATTACCGTTGATGGCCTGTATGGTATGTCTCGGTATTTTCGCGATTATTATTACCCTCGGGGGCATGAAGGTGATCGGATACACGGATGTGATCCAGGTATTTTTCCTCACGCTTGGTGGCCTTGCCACGACCTATCTTGCAATCGAACTTGTCTCCGATCACTATAACACATCGGGGATTGTTAATGGCTTTTCCATTATGCTGGACAGGGCCGGCGATCACTTTACGATGGTGTTTGACCAGGATAATCCGAACTATCTCGACCTGCCGGGCCTTTCGATTCTGTTGGGGGGTATGTGGATTGTAAACCTGAATTACTGGGGATGTAACCAATATATCACACAACGCGCCCTGGGCGCTGACCTGCCGACGGCGCGCAACGGGATTCTTTTTGCGGCGTTCCTGAAGCTGTTGATGCCGGTTATTGTTGTACTGCCTGGTATAGCAGCATACGTGTTGTACCAGGAAGGATTGTTTCAGACGGAGATGCTCGATGCATCACAGACTGTCAACCCCGACAGGGCCTATCCCGTTTTGCTCAATTTGTTGCCTGTCGGACTAAAAGGTCTGGCGTTCGCCGCACTCACGGCTGCGATCGTTGCTTCCCTGGCCGGTAAAGCGAATAGTATCTCAACAATCTATACGCTTGATATCTACAAGAAGTTTATCAACAAGAATGCGACGGAAAAGACGCTGGTGGTTGTGGGTAGAATATGTATCGTCGTATCCATGTTTATGGCGGGACTGATCGCCCCTTTTATGGGGATCGACAAGAAAGGGGGGTTCCAGTATATCCAGGAGTACACCGGCTTTGTCTCGCCCGGCATCTTTGCGATCTTTATTCTCGGTTTCTTTTGGAAACGTACAACAGCGCGCGCGGCGTTGGTCGCGGCGATTATCACCTTCCCGCTTTCCATGCTCTTCAAGTTCCTTCCTGATTTTGTCGATGTGTCGGTATTGGCGCAGTATGGGTTCGCGGCGCTTAACCCGGAATCCGCTATCTACGAAATGCCGTTTATCGATAGGATGGGATTCGTTTTCCTGATCTGCGTAGCGGTTATGGTAGTAATCAGTTTGCTGGATCCCAAGGGCAAAAATAATCCACAGGGACTTGAGATTGATGCCGCCATGTTCAGGTCTCACCCTGCGTTTGCTATCGGAGCAGTGGTGGTGTGTGTGATACTCACCATCCTGTATGCGGTATTCTGGTAAGCCGGGTTCCGGGTGTTCCTTCTAATCCGGAACCTGGCTCCTGAATGAGATCTCTAAATCAAATCGACGAGCAGTCCGGGAAATATACCCAAGAGCAGACTCAGGATTACGCAAATGGCGAGGACTACGGTATGTAACGTTGGTACTTTAATGACGCCATTTTTCTCGGTCGACTTCAGGAACATCGCTATGATGATTTTGAAGTAGTAATAGATACCTATCAGCGATGTAAGCACAGCGACCAGGACGAGCCAGATGTATCCGCTGTCGAACGCAGTAGTGAAGAGGTAATATTTCCCGAAGAAACCCGCGAGAGGAGGGATGCCGGCGAGCGACAACATTGAGATCGTCATGCAGAAAGCAAGGAAAGGATTGCGTTTAGCCATCCCGTTAAAGCTATCGACTACCGCATTCTCATCCTCCGATTCAACATCAAGCAGGACAGTAAACGCCGTAAGCGTTGCCAGCGCATAAGCTGCGACGTAGTAGAGTATCGCGCTCGCGGAGATCTCGTTCAGTGCTACCAGCGATATCAGCAGATATCCCGCATGTGAGACACTTGAGTACGCGAGCATCCGCTTTACACCGTGTTGGTAGACGGCTGTGATATTACTGACAAGCAGGGTAAGCACCGTTATAACCTGGATAACATCGCCCCATTCCGCGTACTCCGTAGCGAAACAGGTAGCGAAGAGACGGAAGAAGGCGGCAAACGCGGCTATCTTCACAACAGTAGACATGAAGGCGGTGACTGCCGTCGGAGCTCCTTCGTAAACGTCTGGCGCCCAGAAATGGAAGGGTACAGCCGAGATCTTGAAAGCAAGCCCCACGATCATCATCACTATACCGCCGTACAGCCATGCGTTCATTTCGCCATTGCCTTCGGCGATATGTGCGGCGATAACGTGGAGGTCGAAAGAGACTGTCGCGCCATAGATAAGCGCAATGCCGAAGAGCAGGAAGCCCGTTGCGAACGATCCCATCAGAAAATACTTCAACGAAGCCTCGTTTGAGAGGATACTTCGGAAGTTACTTCCCGTAAGAACATAGAGACAGATAGAAAGCACTTCGATGCCCAGAAAGAGCATTGCGAGGTTAGCGTACGAGACCATGAATACGGCGCCCACCATGGAGAAAAGGATCAGGGCGAAATGATCCGCGATATTGTTATGGTTCTCGAAGTAATGTTTTGACATCAGAAACCAGAGCGCCGCGGTGATTGCGAGAACGACGCTGAACGCTACCGCATAGTTGTCGAAAACCAGCATGTTGTCGTAGAACGATGCGTCCTGATTCCAGTCCGACACGAGGAGTATAGCCGATGCGATCAACCCCAATACCACCACGGGAAACGTGAATTTCCTCGCGTTGAAGGTCTCCGCCAGAAGAGCGTATACGCCAAGTCCTGATATGATATATATCGCGTTCATTCTTTGTTATTGTTTAAAGGCAAAATCCGCAACCCTCAATAACTCCTCAACCGAGCTTTCTGATATATGGAGAAGCGGACCGGGGTACACGCCTATTAAAATGACAGCGGCTACAATCGGGTAAAGGACCCACTTCTCATGTCTATCGAGGTCAGCGAAAACCCGCGTCATGGCGCTGGTCTCACCCAGGATGGTTATCTGAAAATTGCGGAGCATATAGACGGCGCTTAGCACCATCGTCAATGCCGCGAAGGCACCACTGTATACATTGTACCGGAAGACAGCATTGATCAGCAGGAATTCGCCGACGAAACCGCTGGTAAGGGGTAATGCGATACTGCCGAGTACGACGATGATAAGCACGCTCGCGAATATCGGCGCATTGAGCCGGATACCGCCCAGACTGGCGATTTCCTGCGTCGACGTTCTCGCGATGATAATGTCAATGGCATAGAATAATCCTACGATCACGATACCGTGACTGACCATCTGTATCATGGCACCCTGGAGTCCGATAGTATCAAGCGTAAAGATACCCGCGGAAATGAGGCCGACGTGAGCAATCGATGAATAGGCCACGAATCGTTTGAGATCTTTTTGAATGATTGCAAGAAGGGATGCATAGACGATTCCAATAACAGACAGCGTCAGCACGGTGCTATCCCATCTCTCCACGCCGGCGGGTACCATGGGAATCAACCAGCGAATAACGCCGTACACACCCATTTTTAACATGATTCCCGCAAGCAGCATAGTGCCTGGTGTCGGCGCAGTATTGTAGGTATCAGGCTGCCAGGTGTGAAATGGAAAGACAGGCATTTTTACGGCAAAGGCGACGAACAGTGCCCAGAAGATCCATCCCTGTTCGACGGCCGGAAGATTTTGTCCCGCTGCGTAGAGAGCGTGAATATCAAATGAGTGGCTTCCCGGTGTCTGAAAGTAGAGGTATATCAGTCCGACAAGCATGATAAGGCTGCCCGCCAGTGTGTAGATAAAGAACTTAAGTGTTACAGGACCACGATTCACTCCGCCCCAGCGCAGGCAGATGAAATAGATCGGTACCAGCGCCATCTCCCAGAAAACATAGAACAGGAACCCGTCGAGCGCGCAGAACACGCCGATGAGAGCCATTTCCATGAAGAGGACGAGACCGTAGAAGGAGCCAGCCTGCTCGTACCGGTGGTTGAATGATGAGAGGATTATTAATGGAGTGAGGAAGGTTGTCAGCAGCACAAGCAGCAAACTTATACCATCGATGCCCACGTGAAAATTGATGCCCAGCGCTTCGATCCAGACATGATTCACTACGAACTGCGTTCCGCGTTCGGCATTGAACAGTATGACCATCACCAGCGAGATCGCAAATTCAATGATGGCAGCCGTGAGCGCCCATTTTTTTGCTTCTTCGGGTTTAATTCCAAAGAACACGAGGCTTGCAAGCAACGGCCAGAATATCAGTAGTATCGATAACATCTCTATAGTTCAGATAACAGCTTCAAACGTGTTTATACAAAGGCTTTTACAAGTACGATGATAATAATGCTGACCACCATGGCGAAAATGTAAAATCCGGTGTTTCCCGTCTGTAAATACCGCAGTGTCTTGCCCCCCCACGTGACCGCCTTTCCCGCGTTGTTTACCAGGCCGTCAATAATCAGTCTTTCGGCCACCGCATCAAGTGCCTTCGTGAGGACGAACACAGGTTGGACAATGATCTTGTCGTAGATCTCATCTACATAGTATTTGTTGTAAACCAGCTTGTGAGCGCCGTTGCGCGCGACATCGTCCGATACCGGCACTTTCTTCTTTTGAACGTACCGGTTGTACGCGATATAGATCACGATCAGTGTCAGGCTTACGACCAGTGCAATCAGTATGTATTCCGTTGTATGCGAAAGGTGATGAACGTCTTTCAATGCCGCCGAGGCCGCGAAAATTGGTGCGAGGAACGAACTCAGTGCATGACCTCCGCCGAGCGCTTCAGGGATACCGATAAACCCGCCGATGACCGATAATACCGCCAGCACAATAAGCGGAACAGTCATTGATGAAGGCGACTCGTGAATATGCTCCTTGACTTTCTCCGAAGCCCGGTTTGTTCCGGCAAAAGTCAGGAAGTACAGGCGGAACATATAAAACGCCGTGAGCAAGGAAGCCAGCAGCGACACCGCCCACACGAGCTTGTTCCCGGCAAAGGCATTCGCGAGTATTTCATCCTTTGAGAAAAAACCTGCGAAAGGAGGGATGCCCGAGATCGCCAGCGTACCGATCAGGAAAGTGAGGAACGTAACAGGCAAATATTTCTTCAACCCACCCATCTTCCGGATATCCTGCTCGCCCGCCATACCATGAATTACACTCCCCGCCCCAAGGAACAGCAGCGCCTTAAAGAAGGCATGTGTTGTCATGTGAAAAAGACCGCTTGTGTAGGCTCCGAGTCCCAGGGCGACGAACATCAATCCCAGTTGGCTGACGGTTGAATACGCCAGTACCTTTTTGATGTCGTTCTGTGCGAGAGCAATCGTAGCTGCCAGCAGTGCTGTCGCGACGCCGGTAACTACGATCAGGTCGAGGGCTGCGGGCGAAAGTGTATAGAGGATATTGTTACGTGCCACGAGATAGATACCGGCCGTCACCATCGTTGCCGCGTGAATGAGAGCCGAGACTGGCGTAGGGCCGGCCATTGCATCCGGTAGCCAGGTGTAAAGTGGGATCTGAGCGCTTTTACCCATAGCGCCTACAAATAGCAGGATGGTGATGGCAGTAAGTGTGCCTGAACCCGATGTCATGACACCGGCCTGTGCGAATACCTCCGGGTATGACAGAGTTCCAAAGTGCATGAAGATCAGGATGACACCGAGAATAAGAGCCAGGTCGCCAATGCGATTCATGATGAAGGCTTTCTTTGCCGCGTTGTTGTATTCGGTGTTCTTGAACCAGAAACCGATCAGCAGGTAGGAGCAGAGTCCTACGCCTTCCCAACCAACGAACATCAGCAGGTAGTTCGATCCCATCACCAGGAGTAGCATGAAGAATATAAACAGGTTCAGGTAAGCGAAGAATCTGTTATACCCTTCATCACCATGCATGTATCCCGTGGAGTAGACGTGGATAAGAAATCCGACTCCCGTGATGATCAGCATCATGATAATACTCA
Source organism: uncultured Roseivirgaceae bacterium (assembly GCA_964493505.1). GTDB lineage: Bacteria > Bacteroidota > Bacteroidia > Cytophagales > Cyclobacteriaceae > Chryseosolibacter. The sequence continues at coordinate 162,442 of CAZBNP010000010.1, read as the reverse complement.
GGGGGTCGATCAGAAATGAAAATGAAACCGAGAAATTGCCGGCAGCTATCCACTCAAACGCCGTGAAAGTAATTGCGGGCTGTTCTTCACCAAGAGCAAAGAACAAGACGATTGACAGAATAAAAGAAAACAACACGGAAGAACACGCTATCAGCGCCGCGAGCCAGTTCCGCAGACGCTTGTTTACCAGGGCTACCAGCAGAAATCCGGCGAGCGGAGCCAGGGGAATCAGTGCAGCGATCGAATCCATCACCATTTGAGTTTGTTCAATATGTTAATATCGGTGGTGCGGGTGTTGTGGTAAATGACGATGAGTATCGCAAGCCCCACACCCACCTCCGCCGCGGCGACAGCCATAATGAAGAAGACAAAGATCTGCCCGCTACTGTCACCGTGAAAAGCCGCTAACGCCACCATCAGCAGGTTTACCGCGTTCAGCATAAGCTCAACACACATAAATATTATAATGGCATTCCGGCGGTACATTACCCCCAGAACACCGATCACAAAAAGTGTGATGCTGAGCCAGAGATAATAATTCAAGGGAATACCCTGGATGACCTGGCTTACCGAATCATTCATTGGTTGACTTTTTTATGTTGGCCACCGGAGTGTTTTCTTTTGATCTTTTGCCTGCGTCGGGTTCGGTTTCCAGTCGGGTTCTACCCAGCATCACGGCACCTACCGTCGCGGCGAGTAACAATACGGAGACTACTTCGAACGGAAGCAGGTACTCATTCAGGAGCAGGCTACCCAGGTTCTTTACCAGCCCGATTTCGGGATTTGCCCCCGGCATTATCTGGCTGCCTTCCGCACCCTTCAAGGCGGCCACCAGAACCAGCATCAACAGGCCGCCGGAGATGACGGCAGCAAGGCGGGAAATTGATTTCTTATGGGGTTCAGTCTCACTGTTGAGGTTGAGCAGCATGAGTACATAAAGAAACAGAACCAGGATAGCGCCCGCGTACACGATAATATGGACCGCGAACAGAAATTCAGCACTCAGTAGGAGGTAATGCCCTCCGACGCAGAAAAACGTGATGACCAGGTAGAGTACACTGTGAACGGGGTTCTTTGAAAACACCACCATCAGCGCGCTGAGCACCGCAAGAAATGAGAGAAAGTAAAAGACGTAAAGGGTCACGATGCGATATTATTGGCTCAAATTGACTGCAAACCTATATTATTTAAAAAACTTCCCGAAGAAAACCTTCGGGAAGTTGATAGTGATTATCGGTTATGCGCAAAGCGCTTGTTTTTCTTGAATTCAAGGACCGCCGGCGTCTGACGTTTGGTCACATCGATACGCTCGTCCAGCGGTTCCACCAGCTTATCCTTGCCATAAATAAAATCGCGGCGTTCAAACTCCGTAGGAACAAGCCTGTCGGTAAGGAAAATCGCCTCTTTCGGACAAGCCTCCTCACACAATCCGCAGAAGATACACCGCAGCATGTTGATCTCATACACCGCAGCATACCGCTCCTCGCGATAGAGATGCTCTTCCCCTTTCTTGCGCTCTACTGCCTGCATGGTGATCGCCTCCGCAGGGCAGGATACAGCACATAGTCCGCAAGCGGTGCAACGCTCCCTCCCCTGATCGTCTCGCTTCAATACGTGCTGGCCGCGCCATACATCGCTGAATTCGCGCTTGGTCTCCGGGTATTTTATCGTAGACTTTCTTTTGAAGAAGTGTCGCAAGGTGATCCTGATGCCGCCCAGAATAGCCGGCAGATAAATCCTCTCCGCAAACGTCATCTCCTTGTTTACAACAACTTTCGATCTTCCGCTTAACGATTCCATAGTCCTTTTCTTTAATCCATTAAAATCATCACGAGTGCCGTTACAAACATATTTGCAATGGCAAGCGGGATGAGCACGTTCCATCCGAGTCTCATTAACTGGTCATACCGGAACCGGGGCAGCGTCCACCGAATCCACATGAAGAAGAAGATCAGGAGGAATATCTTGGCAAACAAGCCGATGGTGCCGATGATGGCGATGGCATTCTGACTCAGCCCCAGGTCGTTCATGAACGGGAAGTTATACCCTCCGAAATACAGCGTTGCCATGACGGCAGATGATATAAACATGTTAATGTACTCCGCGAACAGGTAGAATCCCAGTTTCATACTGCTGTACTCGGTGTGATATCCTCCCACGAGTTCGGTTTCTGTCTCCGGCATATCAAAGGGCATGCGGTTACATTCTGCAAATGAACAGATGAGGAATATCAGGAAGCCCAGGGGCTGATAGACGATATTCCACATATTCCACTCGCCGCCTACGCCACCTCCCTGCATCACTGCGATTTCCTTCAGGCTTAGTGTGCCGGTGATCATAATGAGCGCGATGATAGCCAGGCTCATGGCGAGTTCATAGCTGATCATCTGCGCCGAGGCGCGTACCGCTCCGAGCAATGAGAACTTGTTGTTAGACGCCCAACCGCCGATCATAATACCGTACACTCCGATAGATACTACGGCAAACACGTAGAGTATCCCGATGTTGAGATCGGTGATCTGAAGGCTGTATTCCACGCCATTGATAGCAAGCTCGCCTCCCCAGGGAATAACGACGCCCGCCATTAGCGCCGTCATCATGGCGATACAAGGTCCTGCGATAAAAAGGAATTTGTTGGCGACATTTGGAATGATCTCCTCCTTCATAAAGAACTTGATCCCGTCTGCGAGCGGCTGCAGGATACCGAACGGGCCCGCGCGGTCGGGGCCTACGCGATCTTGCATAAACGCAGCAACCTTCCGCTCGAGGTATGTGGAATACATAGCGATGAGCAGTGTAATTCCAAAAACGGAGGCAACGAGAATGGACTTATACGTCAGAAAATCACTCATGAAAGTTTGTTATTGGGTTCGTTTAGTTGTTTGCCCCCCTGGAACTTCAGCTGTCGCTCTATGTCGGCTTTCAATTTCGGCAGGTCGACGCGTTCGTAATGGTTTTGTGCGATGACTGAGCTACGCTCGATATGTCGTGGTCCTTCTACCGTCCAGTCCTGCAGGTTTTTGTGATCGTACCGGCACTCGTTGCAAATAAATTCTTTGACCTCACCAAATTCGTTTTTTCGCGCCGTCACGCGGAGAACCTCGTCGCCTTTTGCCCACAGTACTACCTTTCCACAGCATTTTGAGCAATCGCGGTGGGCGTCGAGTGGTTTAGTGAACCACACGCGACTCTTGAAACGGAATGTCTTGTCGGTAAGCGCTCCCACCGGACAAACGTCGATCATGTTTCCGGAGAAGTCATTGTCAACGGCTTTCTCGATGTAGGTGCTGATCTCCGCGCGGTCACCCCGGTTGAGCACGCCGTGTACGCGGTTGTTTGTTATCTGGTCAGCGACGTAGACGCAACGGTAACAGAGAATACAGCGCGTCATGTGTAGCTTGATCTTATCGCCCATCTCGTGTAGTTCGAATGTCCGGCGTTCTTCTTCGTAGCGCGTGTTCGCCATGCCGTGCGCATACGAAAAATTCTGCAGATCGCATTCGCCAGCCTGGTCGCAGATAGGACAATCCAGCGGGTGGTTTATCAGAAGGAATTCGACAACACCTTTGCGTGCTTCGAGCACTGCCGGATTGGTAATGTTTTCCACTACCATTCCGTCCTGTACGCTGGTGATGCAGGAGGGAACCAGCTTGGGCATGGGGCGTGGATCCTTTGCAGACCCAGCGGCCACCTTTACAAGACAGGCTCTGCATTTTCCGCCGCTGTTCTTTAGTGTCGAGTAATAGCACATGGCCGGAGGAACAATCTCCCCACCGATCTGCCGTGCTGCCTGGAGAATGGTTGTTCCCTCGGCAACCTCGGTTTCTATTCCATCTATTGTAACTTTCATCATGTTTTTACACTTTATCCCGAGATGTGAATCGTGGTCTTACCCGCCACGCACGATCACGCCTTACGATTCCACCAGTAATTCCTTCTCAAAATGTTTCCGGTCCTTTACCTTTTCCGGGTATTTCACGTGATATTCGAATTCCTCCCGGAAGTGACGTATCGCGCTGGCTACTGGCCAGGCGGCGGCGTCTCCGAGCGGACAAATCGTATTACCTTCAATATTCCTGGCGACGCTCACGAGCAGGTCGATGTCATGCATCTGGCCGTGCCCATGCTCGATGCGGTGCAATACTTTTTCCATCCATCCCGTTCCTTCGCGGCAGGGGCTACACTGGCCGCACGATTCATGATGATAGAACCGCGCGAAAGTCCAGAGGTTGCGTACGATGCAGGTTGTTTCATCCATCACGACAAAACCGCCCGACCCTAGCATCGTACCCGTCTCGAATCCGCCATCGGCGAGTGACTCGTAGCTCATCAGCCTCGGTTCGCCACTGGCTGTCTTCAGGATCAGATTGGCGGGGAGGATCGGCACAGACGAGCCACCGGCTACCACCGCTTTGAGTTTGCGTCCTTTCCAGATACCGCCACAATATTCATCCGAGTAGATAAATTCTTCGACAGGCAAGCCGAGTTCGATCTCGTACACACCTGGCTTGTTGATATGCCCCGAGGCGGAGATCAGTTTTGTCCCGGTACTTTTTCCCAGTCCGATTTTCGCATACTCGTCGCCGCCCAGAGTGATGACATGCGGAACGGTAGCAATAGACTCCACGTTGTTAACAACGGTAGGGCAGCCGTACAATCCGACCACAGCCGGAAACGGAGGCTTGTTCCGCGGGTTGCCACGTTTTCCTTCAAGCGATTCTATCTGCGCCGTTTCTTCGCCGCAGATATAGGCACCGGCGCCCGGGTGAGCGTATATTTCAAGTGAGTATCCGGTGCCGAGGATATTTTCTCCGAGGAATCCCGCCGCCCGGGCTTCTTCAATAGCGTTCTCGAGGATAGGGAAGATCCATCGGAATTCGCCGCGCATATATATGTACGAAGTCGTTGCGCCCAAAGCGTAGCTCGACACGATCATACCTTCAATGAGGGCATGAGGAATATATTCCATCAGATAGCGGTCCTTGAAAGTACCAGGCTCGCTTTCGTCGGCGTTGCATATCAGATAGCGAGGCTTGTCAGACTTGCGGTCGAGGAAGCTCCACTTCAATCCCGTGGGGAATCCCGCGCCGCCTCTTCCCCGAAGTCCCGACTTCTTTACCTCGTCGACTACTTCGTCGGGCGTCATGGTTTTCAGTGCCTTTTCAACAGCGGCATATCCTCCCTGGCGCCGATACACTTCGAAGCTTTTTATGCCGGGAACGTCAAAATCCTTCAACAATAGCTGTCTTCCCATGTCACTTGCTTTGATGTTCTTTCTGTAAATTCTCGAGAATACCGTCGAGTTTTTCGGACGTTAGGTTCTCTATATAATTATCGCCGACCTGCATCATAGGCGCGGTGCCGCAGGATGCGAGGCACTCAACAGTCTTCAGCGTAAACATTCCATCGGGTGTTGTTTCGCCGTCTTTGATGCCGAGCTTGTTTTCGAGGTATTCAACGATATCATCAGCGCCTCTTATCATGCACGGGCCGGTCTTGCAAACTTCCAGTACACACTTGCCCACAGGGCGGAGGTTGTACATGGTATAGAAGGTGGCTACCTCGTAAACTTCAATCGAATTGAGGTTGAGGATTTCGGCGACATAGTCCATCGTCTCCGGACTCAGCCAGCCACCAAATTCGGCTTGCGCGATATGGAGTACAGGGAGCAACGCCGACTTCTGCCTGCCTTCAGGATATCGTTTGATGATCTTTTCCACCAATGCCATCGCAGCATCGGAGAATTGGGGTTTTATGTTACTCATGTTCGTTAGTCAAACGGTCCACAGTCCATAATCCTCTGTCCATGATGGGACACGTCATGGACAGGGAGTCAATTTATGCATCCAGTTCACCCGCGATAACGTTGAGGCTACTCAGCGTTAGTATTGCATCGGAAATATTAGAGCCTTTAATCATTTCAGCGTATGCCTGGTAGTAGATGAAACACGGCCTTCTGAAATGCAGACGGAAAGGTGTTCGCCCGCCGTCGCTGATCAGGTGAAAGCCCAATTCGCCGTTTCCGCCTTCCACACAATGGTACACCTCGCCTTTCGGAACATCGGTTTCGCCCATCACGATCTTAAAGTGATAGATGAGCGCTTCCATGTTGTTGTACACTTCCTCTTTCGGGGGCAGATAGAAGTCGGGTACGTTTGGCGAGAAGTACGGGCCTTCCGGCATCTTTTCGATTGCCTGCCGGATGATATTCAGGCTCTGCCACATTTCTTCCTGTCTGACCATGAAGCGATCGTATGTATCGCCGTTCAGGCCAACGGGAATGATAAAGTCAAAATCCTCGTAGCTGCAGTAAGGGTTCATTGCCCTTACGTCGTAGTCGATGCCAGTAGCGCGGAGGTTAGGCCCCGCGAAGCTATAGTTCAGGGCACGCTCGGCTGAGATAGCGCCTACCCCGATTGTACGATCCATAAAAATCCGGTTTCTCTTCACCAGATTCTCGAATTCTTTCAGCGCCGGCGGATATTCCTTCAGGAACTTATCCAGTTTAGTCCACGCTGTGTCGTTGAAATCCCTTTCGAAGCCACCGATGCGGCCAATGTTGGTTGTAAGACGCGCGCCGCAGATCTCTTCGTAGATCTCGTATATCAGCTCGCGGAATTGGAAGAGGTAGACGAAGCCGGTAAGCGCTCCGGTATCCACGCCTATCACCGTATTGCAAATAAGGTGGTCGGAGATCCTTGCCAGCTCCATGATGATAACGCGAAGGTAATCTACCCGTTTCGGTATTTCAGCGCCGATCAGTTTTTCTACCGTCATGTGCCAGCCGATGTTATTGATCGGTGCAGAGCAGTAGTTCATCCGGTCGGTGAGGGGGGTGACCTGATAAAACGGCCGCCGCTCGGCCAGTTTCTCAAATGCCCTATGGATATACCCAATAGTTGGTTCGGAGTGAATGATGATCTCGCCGTCGACTGTCAATACGTTCTGGAAAATACCGTGCGTTGCAGGGTGTGTCGGCCCGAGGTTTAGCGTAGAGTATTTTTTCTCTTCTACGCCCGTTCCGGTATTGATGATAATGTCGTCAGCCATGGTTATCGTCCAAACATTAAGTCGTCCTTATCCCCGCGTGTCTGATCCTCCAGCGGATATTCCTTCCGCAGCGGGAATATGATCATATCTTCTACATTCAGAATTCTTCTCAAGTCGGGGTGCCCGGTAAATTGCACGCCAAAGAAGTCGTAGGTCTCGCGCTCCATCCAGTTTGCGCCGGAGAAGATCGTGGTAAGCGTCGGTGTAACCGGACTTTCCTCCGAAAGGAATATCCTGATCCGGATTCGCCAGTTATCGACCATGTTGTGAAGCTGGTACGTCACAGCGATTTCCTTGCTGTCGGGGTAATGAATTCCGAACAGAGTGGTTAAGAACCTGAATTTTGCAGTCGGATGATCATACAGGTATTGGATCAGATCTATGATTTTCTCCTTTCTGACACTGATCGTCAGGAAATTGTAAGGCGCCTCTACGGAAAGTATTTCACTTTCAAATTTTTCGCTGATGATACCGATAATCTGATCCTGAATTGCTTTGTCCATATCTTCTATTCGATGCCGTATTGGTTAAGCATCGCTTTGTATTCTGGTGAGTTCCTTCGCCGTCGCGATTCATTTCCCACCAGGTGCTGTATTCTCATGACCCCGTTGATAATTTGTTCCGGGCGAGGAGGGCAGCCCGGAACATAGACGTCGACGGGGATAATGCGGTCGATACCCTGCAGGACGCTGTAGGTGTCAAAAATTCCGCCGCTGCAGGCGCATGCGCCGACACTCAGTACCCATCGCGGTTCCGCCATCTGCTCGTAGACCTGGCGTAATACAGGCCCCATTTTCTTGGCAATTGTGCCCATGACCATCAGCAAGTCCGCCTGTCTTGGCGAAAAGCTGAGACGTTCGGACCCAAAACGAGCAAGGTCGTAGTGAGCGCCCATCGTCGCCATGAATTCAATACCACAGCAGGATGTCGCAAACGGCAGCGGCCAGATCGAGTTCTTGCGCGCCAGCCCTACAACTTTATCGAGGTTAGTGGCGAAAAAGCCCGCTCCTTCGTAACCGTCGGGCTTTTCAACCAGCTTGATATCTGATGTCTTTAAGTCTGTCGTCTCCATCATCTTTCCTTTAATCCTTCCATTCCAAAGCCTTTTTCCGAATGCTATAAACAAACCCTACAAGGATGAGAGAAATAAATACCAGCATCCGAATGAAGCCTGCCATACCGAAATCCCGGAAATTCACCGCCCAGGGGTACATAAAGATCACCTCCACGTCGAACAATACAAATAGAATAGCAACGAGAAAATACCGTATGGGGAACGGCGTGCGCGCGTTCCCAAGCGGCTCGATACCGCATTCGAACGACTCAAGCTTGATTTTTGTCTTGCGCTTAGGCCCCAGGAGGTGGGTAGCCACCATCGTCAGGCTCACAAAGCCCGCTGCCATCAGAAACATCAGGGCGACTGGTACGTAATTCATCAGGCTCGTATCGGTCATAACAACGTTGGTTTACAGGCGGCCAAAATTAATTCATATTTTCAGTAGAAAATATTAATAACACTAATATTCTCACATTTATCCAAAAACGAACCGATTCTCACTGGCTTGTGTTTATACAGCTCGCATGCCGATTTTCCGGCCCGCATCCCTTGCTTCACACATCAGCGTAAATTCGTGCAATCCGTCTCCAAATGAAACGCCAGCACCTGCCGAAACATTCATGCTATTCGTGGTAATAAGGAAACCTATCCCACCCCAGGCATTAGCGAAAATTCGTGCTGCCAGGAGAGATCAAAGATTGACTGATTTCATATATCTTTGCCAAATTCTTTACCGTGTCAATCAGTCAAAAAGTTCAGGCCGTCGAAGAGGCATTTGCACTCCTGGACCAGGAAATGTCGGACTTTCGCGGATGGTCCGGCCTCAGTTGCGTATTCGGTTGCGGACGGTGCTGCACGAAACCTGATGTCGAAGCCACCGTGCTCGAGTTTCTTCCTTTCGCCTATCACACATTTCTCACCAACGAGGCCGAAGCCTGGTTGACGAAACTCAGCACCCATTCTGACTCGGTCTGTGTACTCTTCGAAGCGAACGGGCTAGCCGGATCCGGCACCTGCACGCAGTACTTGCACCGGGGGCTCATTTGCCGGTTGTTTGGCTTTTCCGCGCGCATCAACAAATACGGAAAACGCGAGTTTGGCAGCTGCAAACCGATCAAGTCGGAGCAGACGGAGGCGTACAACGCCACCGTTGCCGGAATTGCCGACGATCGCCCGGTGCCGGTAATGACCCACCATTATATGAGGCTCCATGCCATCGACGCAGATCTCGCCCGGAACCTTTATCCGATAAACGAGGCCATCAGACGCGCAATTGAGCTCGTACTGCAATATTATACCTACAGCGGGTATTTCGACGGCTTCCCCGAACCCGGGGCGGCATGAGTTTTAAGAGGCCGGTTGCCGGTTCCGGTCACCAGGCTGGATTCGCTCGTATAAATGTGATTGATGGACAATGTTCCCTTTATTACCTTTGAACTTTACAGTCGAGACAGACTCGTATGAGAAAATCCGTGTGTCAGTGGGCTTTGATTGCCCTTTTAGTATGTTCTTTAGCGCCCAGCGTGTTCGCGCAGGAAACGCAGGTTCCCGTGAAATGGATGACTTTTGAAGAAGCCGTAGAGCGGTCCCGCACGGAAAAAAGGAAGATATTTATCGACGTGTATACCGACTGGTGCGGATGGTGCAAGGTCATGGACAAAAAGACGTTTAACGAGCCCGCCGTTGCTAAGATCCTGAACGAGGAATACTATCCCGTAAAATTCAATGCAGAGCAACGCGAGGACGTGGTGTACGACGGCACGACATTTAAATTTATTGAGCAGGGAAACCGAGGTACCCACCAGTTAGCAGCTGCGTTGCTTCAAAATCAGCTCAGCTATCCCACCGTTGTATTTCTGAATGAGGAGTTTGCTATCGTTCACATTCTGAAAGGATTCCGACAGGCGCCTGAATTTCATAAGATTGCGGCGTTCATCGGCGGTGATCATTACAAAACCACGAATATGGAGGCCTGGGAAGGTCAATACCAGTCGCCCTTCTAGCGAGCGCCGTCACACAACAAAAAAGCCACGTCAACGTGGCCTCAGTATCTTGTGCGTCAGGGGAATCAGATCAATGGTCCTTCTCCTGCTCCTGTTGCTTCCTTGTCTTAAGGAAATCGAGATAGCCCAGCCCGGCGGCAAATCCTATCAGGACTGCAATAATTGTGATGAAAGTATTGGCTCCATCTCCTGCGTATTCTTCAAACATAGTCAATTGATTTGTTCGCAAGTTTAAAGTTTAAAGTTCAAAATTCAAAGTTCAAACCAACTTCCGCCTCCTGTCCAGGTAAAAGAAATTAATCGCTCCTATAATTATTATGACGCCGAGGATAGCGAGGATGATAATAAGCCGTGCGCTCCGCAGTTCGAGTGTTTTGATCTCATCTTCCTTTCTCAGAATCTCAAGTTCGCGCTCTTTTTTCTGGAAGTCGAGAACCATCTCCATCTGGGCGATATTGCGACTGCTTTCTTCACTGTATATACGCTCCCGGGTTTCGTCGTATTTTAACTGCATCTGGTACGCCTCTTTCCATTTGTTTTGCGTAGAGTAAGCTTCCGCGCTTGCCTTATAAATGGTCGGAAGAGAGGTGGAAGCATCAAGCTCCTGGCTCAGCTCCAACGCCTCGCTGAGGAATTTGCCCGCGTTTTCGGGTTGCCCCGCCTTTGAGAACGTGATACCCATATTGGTCAGCGTATTGAGTACACCGAGCCGGTTGTTGTGTTGCTGCTCGATTGCGAGCGCTTTCTTGTAGTATTCTAGGGCGCTGGCATAATTGCCCTCATTGAAATAGATGTTGCCAATGTTGGTGAGCGGGTCGCCGAAGGGAGCTCCGTTTTTCTCACTGAGTTCATAAGCCTGGTTGTAATACTCGAGGGCCTTATCAAACCTATTGATGTCCTGGTAGAGGTTACCAAGATTATTCATTGATCCCACAAGCCGGAAGGGGTCATTCAACTCTTTAAAGAGTGTGTACGATTCCTCCAGATAACGCATTGCCTGGCTGTAGTCTTTCTTAATAGAATAGATGTTGGCGATATTGTTCCTGGTGGTTGCCACACCCTCCTTGTTTTGCAGCGAGTCATAAAGCGTAAGGGAGGTGAGGTAGTACTCCAGGGATTTATCGAGGGCACCCTGATTTCTGTATGCCACGCCAAGATTGTTGTAGGCTGCCGCCATTCCTCTTTTGTCGTTGATCTCCCCGGCCAGCATCAGGGCTTCACGCGCATATCCCACGGCGGTAACCGGATCTGCCTGGAGGTTGGCGCGGAAGAGTTCGTTATACATCCTGACTTTGGTCTCGCCGCGGGTAGTGTCAAGTGCTGCGTACAGATCGTCCGGATTCTGTGAGAACAGCGGAGGGCAAAAGGCGAGAATGATAAAAATGGCAGGGAGCAAACAGGAACGCTTCATGGAATAGTCAGGTAATTGAACGATAAGATACTCAGGATTGAGGAAACAGTTTTGTCCGGAAAATTTTTTTTGAAATTAAGAAAAAGGGGACAAGCCCGGGTCCCCGCAGGCCATATTTTGGCGCACGCCCAGATCGCAGGAAACGTGACGTCATCGACCGATTCCGGACACCTGATTTCATAACCGGACGCTCCACCTCCCTAAAGCTATCAAAATAGAGCCGTACGGGGCCAGGACATCCCCTGGCACCATATTCGCCCTATGGTGCGAACTTGAAAATGAAGAAGAACATCAGAATGATAGTCGCCCTCGTGGCCGCTACCTGCAGCGTAGCCGCCGCGCAGCAACTGGCGCAGCCCATACTTACCTTCAAGGAAGCCGTCAGGATCGGGCTTGAAAACAACCTGAACCTGAATCAGCAAGAGAACCTGCTCGTCGCCACCAAAGTTGATAAGACGTCTGGTTTTTTATCGATGGGTCCTACGGTCAGCATCAGCGGAAACACAGGAAGGAATGACGGCAACTCGTTCAATCCGCAGGAGGGAAAAGTAATAAACGGGGTGCTCGACTTTACCAGCGCGTCTATTAATGCCAGCATGCCTTTGTTTCGCGGGCTGAATGCGTTGAATTCGTATAAGCGTACAGTCAGTCTCTACGAAGCACAGCTCCAGAACGTAAACCGCACCCGGCAGGATGTGATACGCTACATCGCCCAGCAATACCTGACCTGCCTTCTGGGTAGGAGTCTTGTTGTTATTAATGAGAAGAACCTCGAAACACAGCAACAACAGCATGAACAGATCCAGGCCCAGGTCGATGCCGGCGCCCGAGCGGAAGTAGATTTGAAGAACCAGGAGTATCAGGTGAAAAATGCCCATCTGCTTTTGCTACGGGCAAGGAACACACTTCGAAACAACAAGGCCGAACTAGCCCAGGTCCTTCAGCTCGATCCCGCCACCGCCTTCGACCTGCAAGAGCCTGGATGGGCTGTGGAGACCACGGGAGTGCCGGACGGTGTTACCCTGGCAGCGTTATATGCCATCGGCGCTGAGAAAAGGAGCGATCTGAAGCAAGCGCATTTCAGTGAAGAAGCGGCAAAATTCGGATATCAGGCCACCAAGGGGGACTTCTTTCCGAACATAAACCTGTTCGCCAGCTACGGGTCGGCCTATAACTACGTGCATGGAATCGCCGGTAATCGCGGGTTTGAACAGCAGTTTACGAGCGATAATACACAACTGACCTATGGGATATCATTCCGTATCCCGGTATACAGCGCCTTCCAGATCCGCTCAAATACCGTTAGCGCACGTGTTCAGTACGAAAACGCCAGGTTATCGAGTGAGAACCTCTCGCTTGCAGTAAAGAGCGATATTCTCCTGGCCTATCAAAACCTGCAGGATGCGCAAGCCAGTTTTGAGGCAGCCGAGGCACAGCTCGAAGCTGGCAGGATTTCGAATTCGCTTGAGCGCGAGCGGTACTTGCTGGGGATTTCAGACATTGTAGCTCTCACCCAGGCAAATCAGGTGCTCACACAAGCCGAAGTGGATATGGAGAGCGCTCGCTATACCCTGATGTTCCGCAAACTCCTCGTCGACTACGCCACAGGGGCTCTGAAGTTTGAGGATATCCCGTAAAAAGTGGTCGTCGCACTGTAATTAAGCCGATTTTTTCTACCTTTGCAGCCCCGCTAAAGAGGCGGGCTTTTTGGTTTTCTGACCAGAAACGCAGTGTTAAACGAATTTGCAGCTGTAAGCCCGGCCGCTGCATGTAATCAGGGCAGCACATATTATTATGGCAAAAGCAGAAAAGGGACCTGGAAGCAGGCCCAGACGTACAACGGGAACACCCGCTCCGGCAAAATCGAAAGGTTTGAAGGAAGATGAAGATGATGATTCCATTGAGGCTGCAAAAAGCCGCAATCGCGACGAAGAGGAGATCACAACCGAAGCGATTCCGGCAAGTGAGTTGAGGAAATCGCTTTACGCGAAACAAGTACCCGGCGAATTCGACTGGGAAGCGTTTGAGAGCAAAGGCTTCGGTGAGGGTTATTCCAAAGAAAAGCGCGACGAGATGCTGAATATGTACTCCGGTACTGTGGCAACGGTCGATTCAGGTACAGTTGTGGAAGGCAGAGTAGTCGGTATCAACGACCGCGACGTCATTCTTAATATTGGATTTAAGTCCGATGGGTTGGTTCCGCTCGCGGAATTCAAGGACATGACCGATCTCAAGATCGGCGACATGGTCGACCTCTTCATTGAAGAGCGCGAAGATTCCATGGGACAGCTCGTACTCAGCCGCAGAAAAGCGAAGCTTGTAAAAGGTTGGGAGTACGTACAGAAAGCTCTCGACAACGATGAGGTGATCGAAGGTTTTGTGAAGCGCAGGACAAAAGGTGGTCTGATCGTCGACGTATTTGGCATTGAGGCCTTCCTGCCGGGATCACAGATCGATGTGAAGCCGATCCGCGACTTCGACATATATGTGAACAAAGCTATCGAAGTCAAAGTTGTCAAGATCAACTACAGCAACGACAACGTAGTAGTATCGCACAAAGTACTGATCGAGAAAGACCTCGAACAGCAGAAAGCAGCCATCCTGCACAACCTCGAAAAAGGTCAGGTGCTCGAAGGTGTGATCAAGAATATGACGAACTTCGGTGTGTTCATCGACCTCGGCGGTGTAGACGGCCTGTTGCACATCACCGACATTTCATGGGGACGCATCAACCATCCGGAGGAAGTGCTCAAGCTCGACCAGACCGTGAAGGTGGTTGTACTCGACTTCGACAACGACAAGAAGCGTATCTCCCTGGGTATGAAGCAGCTCACACCACATCCGTGGGATTCACTTTCGGCAGAGATCCAGGTTGGATCGAAGGTCAAGGGTCGGATTGTCAACGTTGCGGACTACGGAGCGTTCCTCGAACTGCAATCAGGTGTTGAAGGACTTATTCACGTAAGCGAGATGAGCTGGTCACAGCACCTTCGCAACCCTCAGGATTTCCTGAAGGTTGGTGACGAAGTGGAGGCCGTTGTGTTGACACTGGATCGCGATGAGCGCAAGATGTCGCTCGGTATCAAGCAGCTGACGGAAGATCCTTGGACACGCCAGGACGTACTCACGAAGTACGCGGTCGGCACACGTCACAAGGGAATCGTTCGCAACCTGACGAACTTTGGCTTGTTCATCGAGCTGGAAGAAGGTATCGACGGACTTGTACACGTATCAGACCTGAGCTGGACCAAGAAGATCAAGCATCCTTCCGAGTTTGTGAAGGTTGGTGATACGATGGAAGTGCAGGTCCTTGAGTTGGATGCTTCAAACCGCAGACTGGCATTGAGCCACAAGCACCTCGAAGAGAATCCCTGGGATACATTCGAGACCGTGTTCACGCTTGGATCTGTTCACAAAGGCACGATCATCAACAAGAACGATAAAGGAGCTGTACTTGAGCTGCCTTATGGTATCGAAGGATTTGTATCGGCGAAGAACCTGCAGAAGGAAGACGGCGGTAAGCCGGAAGTAGGGGATTCCGTTGATTTCAAAGTACTTGAGTTCTCGAAAGACGACAGAAGGATCTCGTTGTCGCACAAGGCGACATGGTCTGTTGAAGAGGAAGTAGCCGCTGCGAAGAGAAGGCAGCCACAGCCTAAAGGCAAGTCGATCCAGAACATCAATCAGCAGAGCGAGAAGTCGACGCTGGGAGATATCGAAGCATTGAGTGCATTGAAAGAGAAGATGTCGGGCGGGTCTTCTGATGAAGAGCCGAAGGCATCGGAGTAAGCCGACAGGATTTCAGAGAGGTGGCAAACGGTCACCTCTCTGATTTTGTTGATTGAAAGACAGGACTCTTTTTTATAGTTTATAGTTTTGTAGTTAATATTACCCGCATTGCTGGTAGCAAAGCGGCCCGGCCGGAATCAGGCAACTGGAACCCGGCAACTTAGAAAGGTCTCGTGGCCGAGTGGCTAGGCAGTCCCGATAGCTATCGGGATCTGCAAAAGCTTGCCTTACTGCGCTCAGTCATCGCGCCGGCAAGCAGGCTTCTACAGCGGTTCGAATCCGCTCGTGCGAGAAGGAGAGAAGAACTTGAAAAGAAGGTCGGTGATAAAGCTAAATTGCCGAGTATTGAACATTAACCGGAATCAGGCAACTGGAACCCGGCAACTTAGAAAGGTCTCGTGGCCGAGTGGCTAGGCAGTCCCGATAGCTATCGGGATCTGCAAAAGCTTGCCTTACTGCGCTCAGTCATCGCGCCGGCAAGCAGGCTTCTACAGCGGTTCGAATCCGCTCGTGCGAGAAGGAGAGAAGAACTTGAAAAGAAGGTCGGTGATAAAGCTAAATTGCCGAGTATTGAACTTTAAACCGGAATCAGGCAACTGGAACCCGGCAACTTAAAAAGGTCTCGTGGCCGAGTGGCTAGGCAGAGCTCTGCAAAAGCTTCTACAGCGGTTCGAATCCGCTCGAGACCTCGATAAACCGCGATTGCAGCTTGCATTCGCGGTTTTTTACTTTAGCAGGTCAACAATCAGGTCAACAAAATCGGAAAAAACATGTTTTTCGGGCATAAAAAAAGCACCAGATCCCGGTGCTTTTTAATCTTTTCCCAGTGGCATTTCAGGGGCGCAATGAAGCAATGAAAGCCTCAATATCCGCCTTCGTATAGAGCACTCTCTTGCCCGCTCTTTTGGGTATTAGCTTGCCCTGTAGCTCGTATACCCTTAACGTTGGAAGTGTGACACGCAAAGCGGGCCGGATGTACGCCTGGGGAATCATTCGTTTATTTATCTCTCTAATTCTACTTGAACCGACTAAAAGTCCGTTTCAATTTCTGTGTTTACAATCACCTTCCAATTCTCATCCGATGAGAATCCTTTAACAGGTAGGTCAGCTTTTAGAGGCACGCGGAAAAATGAAAGTCTTGCTTGTGTCGCCTCGTGCAACAATGCTTCCGCTAATTGCTTTTGACCAGCCTTATATTGAAGTATATATCCGAGCCGTTGAATGGAGTATGTTGATGCTTCGCTGAACAAAGCAGCGTTGAACATTTCCGGTCTGAGCGCTTCGGCCAACTCGTTGATTACAGTTGCGGCCCGGTTCAGTCCGCCTATTCTTTTTTCAAATTGTACCAGATCAGTTGCAGTCAACGCCGGAGATGAAATTTTTAGATACCCACTTTCAGTTTTCCGGCTTTCTATGAGTGCTTCGTTGATGGATTTTTTGCTGATGTAATTTACCTTGATGCCTTTCCGTTCTGTTGCGCGTAAAGCGGGAAGTGAAGTGACTACAAAGAATTCCTGGGGCTGTTGATGGGCGGCTCCGTGATACGCCGCTGCGCTAAGTAGTCCGGCATAATAGGGTCGCTGTAGATATTGCATAAGTCCATCGATATACAAAGCTGGCGGCAGGATTCCCTTGGAAGAATATTGCGGGGGGATTATCAGATAGTATCCCTTGTAGATTGATACTACTTTATCCTTTCTGGAAAGCCTGTTCAGCGAGAGCTTCACGGCATCTTCAGACAATTCGGGGAAGGCTTCATGAGCCTGGCGAAGTGAAAATGCCAGCTTGCCTTTCGATTGAAGGCCCTCTATCCAATCCTTTAGCCCCCCGAAAATAGGTCTCATTTGCTATATTTGAAGTAATATTTAGCGAAAGGTATCAAAAAACAATACGTTTCGCAAAATAATACTCCTTTTGCCAAAATCAAGACGACAATTTAGTCCGGAGGAGAAGCATAGTATCCTCTCAGGTAGCAGAGCGGGAGGGCATAGGGAGACCTGCCGCTACATCGCTATTTTCAATCTGACGATAATCCGATATCTTGGGTAGAACTCAGCTTGATCTGTCCAAAATGAGACAACTCAAACCGTTACCATTTGTAACGGTTTGAAAGGGGTCAAAAATCAAATAGAATTGATGGAAAAACAGAATGAAATCAAGGTTTTTGAAGACAAGAAAGTTAGAAGTCTTTGGGATGAAGAACAAGAGAAATGGTATTTCTCCATTGTCGATGTAATTGCTGTTTTGACAGGCAGCCCTAACCCCAGAAAGTATTGGAGTGTGCTAAAAACAAGGCTGAAAGCCGAAGGAAGCCAGTTGACTACAAATTGTAGTCAACTGAAAATGCCAGCCGCAGACGGGAAATACTACCTAACCGATGTTGCCGATACGGAGCAACTCTTCCGCCTTATTCAGTCCATCCCATCGCCAAAGGCAGAGCCCTTTAAGCTCTGGCTGGCTCAGGTAGCATCTGAGCGATTAGACGAAATGCAGGACCCTGAATTATCTATCGATCGCGCATTACAACAATATGTGAACCTGGGCTATTCCGAAAACTGGATTAACCAGAGACTGAAAAGCATCGAGATACGCAAAGAGCTTACCAACGAATGGAAAAAGCGGGGGCTAAAGGAAGGCGTTCATTTCGCTACGCTTACGGATATCATAACCAAAGCGTGGTCGGACAAAACCACCAAAGAATACAAAATCCTGAAAGGTTTAAAAAAGGAAAACCTTCGGGATAATATGACCAATACCGAACTGATTTTAAACATGCTAGCTGAAGCATCGGCCAAAGATATTTCAGAAGCTGTAAAGCCAAAGACGTTTGACGACAGTAAAAAAGTAGCAAAACAGGGCGGCACTATTGCCCGAAATGCGAGGAAAGAATTAGAAGCAAAGACAGGAAAAAAAGTAGTCACATCCCTGAATGCCGCAACATCTTTACAATTGAAGGAAAGTAACAAGCAGGAAAGGAAGAATCAAGCAAAGAAAAAGTCCAAGAACAAGGGTCATAAAAAATGATCTCCTCGGAGAAACGGAATTAAGCTTGTCTTCATACAAAATGTCTCATCAAAACGGCCGGCCCCCCTATTTCGCTTGTTTTTAGACCCTCAAAATTTTGTATCTTTGAATGAGATGCCATGGCACTCCGCCACATATCGGCGAGACTTACTGCCGTTAAGCGATGTCGATGACAACATTGTAATTTTTGTAATTGTGAAAACACTCACCATAGATGTTTTAAATGAGAAGGTTATAAGCCTTCTGAAGAACTTGAGACTTTAAATCTAATCAAAGTCCTCAATACAAAATCGCCTGTAAAGGACAGGCAATTGACAAGGAAAAAAGCCTCCGATTACAAGGGCATCATACCGGAAGACTTGGGCGAAAAAATGCAGCAGTATATTAGGCAATCCCGTGACGAATGGCAGCATCGTATTTAATGGATTCTAATGTCCTGATTGATTACACCCGAAGAAAATTTACCGGCAAAGCTGAACAGCGCCTTGACGAAATATTTGACAACACTTTTTTCTATTCCATATATCGCGGCTTGAAGTGCTTGGCTTTAATGCTCCTGCCAATGTTTTACAGGATATTGAAGATTTCCTTGCCACTGGTACGATGCTCTATATTACTGACTGACCAAGTAGGTAATGAAAGTATAGAAATCAGGAGTCATTACCTAAGCTGAAATTACCAGATGCCATCATTGCCGCCACTGTAAACGGCGTTACCCTGCTAACCCGAAACGCTGATGACTTTAAAAATATTCGCGACCTGACGATGGATAATCCTTGGGATTGGTATAATTAGGTGTGATACCGTGTTGAGTGGGCGAGCCCCGACATACTCTCTTCGAGATTTTGTGACTGCGTATGCGTATATCTATAGAGTCGTCTTCGACGGGGCGTTGGTGTTATGGTTACTAACTAAGGGAAGCTTTCAATACGAAAACTCCAAAATCAAAAAAAGACAGTAAATGGTATTTACTGTCCTAAATTTGATTTAGGGTGCCGCGGCGACGCAAGACCACCATTTTGCGATTCCGACTCGATGCTTGTATAAATAACTCAAGTCAAGCCACCACCCTCAACTTCAATAGCTTCCGATCATTGAAGAATTTGCTCTTCGCCGCCAGTTTTGCATAATCCATCCCGTCGAGTTTGAGGTATTTCAGAAAGCTGGATTCTGATTTGTGACCCGTGCTGCAAGATAACCTTCATCAAAAATCAAAGTCCGGCAGTTATGCTTCTACCACATGGACAAGTTCTATCCCGAGAGCCTTTTCGAGTTTATCAATTGTTTCAAATGTCAGATTTTCCTGGCCCTTTAAAATTTTGCTAACCTGTTGGCGTGTTACCCGCAATTTGTCGGCAAGGTCTTGTTGGCTCATGCCTCGCTCATCAAGGATATCGAGTATTCTTAGCGCAACACTCATGGACTTCCTTAGCCGGCTTCTGTTTTCTACCTTGTAATCTTTCCGTTCTTTCCACCCATAAGCGGGGGTGGCATCAGCCAATGCCTGCGGCTTTTTACTTTTTCCTTTCGTTGCCATCGTTATTCAATATCTAAGTAAACAAAAAATCCTTCTGGGTTTCCTTCCTGCAAAAGCTTTCTAACCAGTTCCAGTTTATTAAGCTCATTCTTCAAATGCGGCCTTCCATCCATTTGATCGGTTAGCTTAATAGCACTGCCAGTAATGACGTACCACTCACGAAATTTTACAGCATATAACCGAAGCATTCCTTTTTCGTATTTTGCCTCTAGCTTTCAATTTTTGAAACTCGTACAATGGCTGCTCAACTTCACGGTTATCCAATGGTTTAAACAATTCGTTAAGTTGATCACGTTCCGAAAACCCGGTCAAAAGATCATAAATCGTCTCTGCCTCAGTTATAGCCTGCCTGACTGCGTCCTTAACCTTCCAGGCCGGTTCAAACCGGCTCAGGTCTTCACGATACTGCATAAAAAATGCTCTTAGTTCTTCAAGGTCGTGCCAGAAATCAAGAGCCTTATCCAGTTCATCTTTTTGACCAGGTTCAAAGCAGGCTGCAAACAGCCGATCTTTCTCCTTTTCAAATATAGCTAGTCTGTTCATAAATGTCAACCCATAGGTTTACAAAATAGTTCCCTGTCCTGAGTCCACTTTTTTATCTAAGTGAGTTTGCTGCCGGGTGCTCTTCTTCATAAGGCCTGAAATCTCATCTTTTCGCTTCCGGCGACTGGCATAGCGCAAAAGCCGGTCATGCTGAATACTGTATTTTCCGAACGCATTTTTCCAAATATGCTGTAGTTCCCTGCCCTGGAAGAAGTAGAATATCTCATCATCACAAAAAAGATCAACGAGCAGCTTTTCGATGGTTGGGATATTTACCTGGCTTACTTCCTGTAAAGGAGCTTCCGTGACCAACGGCTTTAGGATGATCGCATGATCGTGAATGATGACATACTTTTCCATTATGTCCAGGATGGGTTCAAGAAAGACTGTCGTACTGCTGTCCTGTAATTTATGAAATACAGATTCGCAAGCGTCTTTTTCCGTTTCGATAATAGTGAAGGACTTGTTTGTCAGATGCTGCTGGAATTCGTTAACCCATCCGGTCTCCCATATACACAGTGACGTATATGGAAAAGTACCTTTAGTTTCTCGGTACAATTTGACCAGCTTTTTATCCAGGTCATCCTATCGGGTCTGCGTAACGACCCGGCTTTGGTGTTTATCCAATGGATGTACTATTTTATCATATACTTTTAACATTCTTTCATCCTTTCTAGATTGGTGAATAGCTCCCAAAGGAAAAAATATTGTCCGAAACAATTTTGTTGTTGATGTATCGAAAGGATCGTCAAAAGGGATTATACAAGCACTGGGCAATTTCGGTAATGCTGACGTGGTCAATAACATCTTTGTAAGCACCGGTGAAAGAGATAATTTTTACACTTTCATTAAAGATGCGAAGCCGCCGCATGTATATGCTATGATGTCCGACAACATCGTGGATAATAATCTGTATTACAGTGTGAACAATCCTGGTTTTGAAATGAATACTGTTTTAACTGATTTGCGAAAGAATGGATTCGATGGAAGTTCGGTATATGCGGATCCTCTTTTCGAAAACTGGATCGAAGGAGATTTTCGATTAAAGGCGGCATCGCCCGCGCTTAAGATTGGTATCGAACAGGTGGATATCAAGGATAAGGTCGGACTCACGAAGGACTTCCCCTTACATCTCCGGCAGATCAATGAGTAGGCGAATATGCCGATGAAACAGAACAAAATTCAAGAATGATGCGCAAGATATCGAATATGTTTGGAGTGCTTTTTTTACTGGGAGTTTGTACGACGTTATATGCCCAGCCTAACGCTGAAAAGCCGAATATCCTTATCATTTACGCCGATGACTGGGGGTGGGGCGACCTCGCGTCTCATGGACATAAAGATCTTAAGACGCCGAACATCGACAGGCTGGCAAGTCAGGGAGTGGATGTCCACCGGTTCACCGTGGGGAGTCCGGTCTGTTCGCCGAGTCGGGTGGCGCTTATGACCGGAAATTTCCCAGCCCGGCACTCTATTCATACGGCGATAAGTAGACACGATAAGAATGTCGCAGCCGGAATGCCCGATTGGCTTGATCCCAACGCGACTTTGCTTCCCAAACTGTTGAGGGACGCCGGATATACAACAGGGCATTTTGGAAAGTGGCACCTTTCCTTACATGGGCCCCATATCACTCCCGAGACGCCCCGCCCGGAGGCTTACGGTTTTGATGAAGCTGCCGTCTGGACCGGCCCAGGACGGTCGGTATTCGAAAACAGTTCATTTCAGGAAAAAGCGGGCGAGGCGCATCACCCGATTGCATCGAGCTATATTACCGCGGCGGCAGCTGAACACGCGATTCGATTCATCTCCGAAGCAAAAGGCCGCCCCTTCTTTGTGAACCTTTGGATACACGAGACGCATACATATGTCTCTGCGACCGAGGAGGATAAAAAGGCATACCCCGACACGCCCGAGCCACTGCGGACGTATTACTCCGCCATCACCCGAGCCGACCGGATCGTTGGCAATGTATTGGATACACTGGAAAAACTTGGTCTGGCAGAGAATACGTTGGTGATCTTCTCAAGTGACAATGGGCCGGAGGATCCTCATGAGGATCCAGAACATGTTCGGTTCTTCAGCGTGGGTGAAACAGGTGGACTACGCGGCAGAAAGCGCAGTCTTTATCTGGGCGGTATCAATACTCCCTTTATAGCCCGATGGCCAGGTCGTATTCCCGCCGGAACCGTTGATGCAAGCTCAGTCATCGCGGCGGTCGACATACTCCCCACATTGCTTGCGGCTGCCAATATACCGTTGCCAAAACATTACAAGCCTGATGGGGTAAATGTATTGAAGATCCTGGAGGGGAGAAAGTTTCAACGCACGAAGCCCTTATTTTGGGAATGGCGCGGCCCTTTTGGAAAAGAGGCGAACTGGGTAGAGCTCGCGATGCTTGATCGTGAAAAGGTACTTTTGATGTCTCAAAATCCCGAGCGCATCGAGTTGTATGATATAACGAAAGACCGCGTTCAGGAGAACGATCTCGCCAAAACGAATAGCAGACAGGCGAGGAAAATGGTAGAGACCCTTTTGAAGTGGAAAGACACATTGCCAACGACACCTTAGAGCTTGTGCCCTGAGCGTAGATAAAAATAGCCTTGACAATGAAACATTTATTCAGCTTTGCTTTTGTATTTCTCTCAATTTTTGCGGTCGGAACAGCGATGGCGCAAACGAAAGGAAAGGGAGAATTGCCGTCGGGAGCCCTGAATGGTGAACGGTATAGGGTGTTCATTTCGACCGATATTGGCGGTGGTGATGATGATGATTATCAGTCGCTCGTTCACTACTTTGTATACGGCGACTTGTTTGATACGGAGGGAATCATTTCTTCACCACCGAAATCCGGCACTGTCGAGAATATATTCAAGGTCGTTGATCTTTATGAAGCCGATTACCCTAAATTGGTCCGGCACTCCGACAAATACCCATCGCCGGCTTATTATCGTGCTATCACTAAGCAGGGGACCAAGGAAATCCCGATTCTGGAGATAAGTCATCGGATAGCGGATGCAGACGACAGACTGTCTGAAGGGTCCAAGTGGCTGATAGAGTGCGCCATGAGGGAAGACCCCGCGAACCGTCCGCTGTATGTTCTCCTTTGGGGAACGGCCTCTGATCTCGCTTATGCGTTAAGCGCGAAGCCGGAAATTAAGGACAGGATAAGAGTCATCTATTTGGCAGGCTTTAATGAGCTATGGGATCCGGTTTCAATAAGATACATCGAAAAGTATCATCCGGATTTGTGGATTGTTCAAAACATGTATACTTATCAGGGCCTAAGGATTGGGGGAGACCATCGAGGTGACCTCGATAACTTGATATTCATGCAGACCCATGTCAAAGGCCATGGTGCTATGGGCGACTGGATTTCCCTGCTAAAAGGTGGAATGGTAAAAATGGGTGACACACCAACCGTACTTTATCTTTTAAAAGGCACTCCCGAAGATCCGACCAAACCAAGCTGGGGAGGGAGATTCGTAAAGCGCGACGGAGAAAAGTATAAAAACTGGTATGTTGATATCAGGGATCCAGAGTACATGATTCGCGAAGTAAAAGGATGGAATTCGGAATGGTGGGGAGCAAAAACGGTTAGTGACTGGCGGGAAGAATGGCTCCGTGACTGGCAAAAAAGAATGGATAAGATAAAGAATTAATGGAGCATCTTTTTTCTCTTCCTTTCTCTTTACAAACCGCTATTCGCAATTTGTGTTTCATTATTCGCCGGAGCGGAGTCAGGCCATGTTCGATTTATCGACAGTTTGGTCGTGCGTGGTTCTTTTTGATAGTCGTCACGGGTTCAGTTCTTGTTTCTTGTCAGGATACTCCCGAATACCGCGATGAGATATATCAAAAGCCACCTATCCTCTTTGATCGCGGACTTAAGAGCCTAAGTCCGCATGAAAGCCTGCAGACTATGCATCTTCCTGCGGGTTTTCATATTGAGCTCGTCGCGAGTGAACCGCTGATTCAGGAACCGGTCATGATTTCCTGGGATGGCAACGGGAGAATGTATGTGGCTCAGATGAATACATACATGCAGGACATTGATGCTACCGACGAGAATAAACCGTGGAGCCGGATATCAATTCTCGAAGACACAACAGGTGATGGAGTGATGGACAGAAGCGTCGTGTTTATTGATAGCTTGGTGTTACCGCGTATCATGCTTCCGCTAGATGACCGTGTTATTGTGGGAGAGACCTATAACAGAAGTCTTTATTTGTATCGTGACATCGACGGGGATCTTTCTGCCGATGAAAGGATACTCTTACTGGCCGATACAATCAGAGACAATCGCAATCTGGAACATCAGGACGCGAACATGTTATGGAGTATCGACAATTGGCTCTACGTGACGAACAGGGCATTCCGGTATCGGTTCACCGATGGAAACCTCTTGAAAGACACCTTGCCGGAAGCAGCGCCTGGCCAATGGGGACTTACCCAGGATGAGACCGGACGACTCTTTTTTTCGCGGGCCGGTGCGGAAGTTCCTGCCCTTGGATTTCAGCAGCACCCTGCATATGGCAGTTTGGAGCTGGAGAACAAATGGGACGACTCCTTTATGGAGCCTTGGCCGATTGTGAGAACGCTCGACGTGCAGGGAGGCGCTCACAGGCTGAGACCCGGAGACAGTACACTTAACAGGTTTACGGGAGTTGCAGGGCAAGAACTCTTTCTTGGCGACAAGATGCCCCCCGCATATGGAGATCTTTTTATACCTGAACCTGTGGGCAGGCTTGTGAGAAGGGCAAAAGTAAGTCATCAGCAAGGGAAAGTGGTCTTGTCAAACCCTTATCATCAGACCGAGTTCCTTGCTTCAACAGATCCCTTGTTCAGGCCGGTCATGGCGGCAACGGGTCCGGATGGATGCTTATATATCGTCGACATGTACAGAGGCATTATCCAGGAAGGCCAATGGGTGGGAGAAGGCACGTACCTCCGGGACGTTGTGAAAGCGAAAGGGTTCGACAAATTCGCGGGAATGGGAAGAATCTATCGCATTTACCACGAGTCACAGAAACCGGGTCCGAAACCTGTTCTTCTCGATAAATCACCCAGGGAGTTACTAAGCTATTTGGGGCATCGCAATGGATGGTGGCGTAATATGGCGCAAAAACTTATCGTCCTGAAAGGGGACAGATCGGTTGTGCCTGATTTGGTCAAAACCGTTGAGGGAAATGAGAACTTCTTTTCACGTCTTTTTCAATCTGATAAGGATCCTGCCCTTGAAAGACTACATGCGCTGTGGACGTTGGATGGGTTAGAAGAAATTACAAAAGGTCTGCTTAAGATCGCTATCAAAGACAAGGATCCACGGATGCGGGTTGCGGCTATACGCATTAGCGATCGTTACCTGAAACAGCAAGATCTGGAGATTCTTGAGAGCTTGCAACCACTCGTTTACGACGCTGACCACGAGGTGCTACAACAACTGGTTCTTTCATTGCGAATAATGGTTGACGAGACGAAAGACTTGGTTAAATCCATACTGGAACGGCATCCCGACAATGAGGTGATTAGCGTAACAGTAGCGGAGAATCTGAATCCATCGTTCTCAAAAGTACAAGCTTTACGTGATGAATTCAGACTCCGGGGCGGCAATGCAGCTAAGCAGATCGTCAATGGATATAAGATCTTTAATGAATTCTGCTCTACCTGCCACGGCTCTGATGGCAACGGCATTCACCAGCTGGCGCCACCCGTCGTCGGCTCACGCCGTGTCAAAGGCGATCCGGAGATTCTTATTAAGATCCTTTTACATGGCCTGACCGGGCCGATAGACGGCGTTGAATACAGTGGGCCGATGGCTTCGCTGGGGCAGGAAAGTGACGAGTATATTGCAGATGTCGTCAGTTACATTCGAGCGCACTTGAATAATGAAAGTATGGTATGGCATGGGCGCGTGAAAACAGTCCGTGAAAAGACAGAAGACCGAAAAAATTATTGGACATTGGAGGAGCTGGGTGGAAATTGAGCGCTTCGTTGATCGAGTTTTTACTGATGTGTCTGGCAGGTCATTGGACTAAGCGGCTTTTCTATTAAAGATTACGCCATATCTTTGACGTCGTGACAGATTCCCCATCGACACTGATCCTCAAAAATGAATGATAGCGACAAAAGATGAAGCGTTAATGGCGGAAATCGCAAAGGGTAATCGGCTATCCCAGTGTGAGTGGTCTTGATCTTACCATAATTCCAATTTTGATTACTGTCTTAATATTTTTTCTATCTTTTTGCCTTTCGCCAATTCGTCCACCAACTTGTCTAAATACCTCGCTTGTTTTGTCAATGGATTTTCAATTTCCTCTATCCGATAACCGCAGATTACTCCTGTTATTAGGTGTGCATTGGAGTTCAATTTTGCCCTCTTAAAAAATGTTTCAAACGTTACTTTTTCGTCAATAAGTTCTTGCAGTTTTTCGTTGTCAAATCCTGTCAGCCATTCTATGACCTGATGTAATTCTCCTCTTGTTCTGCCTTTGCTCTCAACCTTAGTGATGTAGTGCGGATACACCGATGCGAATGTCATTTTTGCAATTCGCTCATCGTGTTTGGGAGTTGTTTTCATATTAAATGCTTTAATCCCCGGGGAAATGTTGCCAGTCGGATAAGCCGTATATAAATTTATAAGTAAATAACGAGATCAAAAAAGATATGAGGCCTTGAGGTCGTATATCAAAATTTATTTACCTTCGCCCCTGTATTGGTTTGCGTTCCTCCTATCGGGAGAACGCAAAAAAAAAGGGAATCCGGTGAAAATCCGGGACAGTACCCGCTACTGTAACCCAAATCCGCCAGCTGGTGGATACGCTTTTGCCCGATCCATTGCCATTGTCCGCCCGATTAATGATGGGACGTACGAGAAGGCAGCAAAAGTAAGGGGAGTCAGGAGACCTGCCAGACAAGATGAACTTCGATTCTCTCGGGAGCAAGAGAACCTGTTCGCAACTGTATTCAGTATTTTTGATGTTGAAAAAACTGGGAATTTTCGGTTTCCTGTTTTGTGTTTCTATCGCCTTCAACTTAAATGGGCAGAGTTCCGACGACTCTGTTCGCCTGTTGAAAGCCGTTACTGTTACGCAAAGCCGGTTGAGTGACTACGTGATTGGTGCCTATGAATTACCCATAGACAGTACCATGCTGTCGCTTGCGTCCAATGGAAGCCTCACCGATCTGCTTCGCAAGCAAGGTCTTGGTCATATCAGGACTTACGGCCCCGGTGGCCTGGCTTCTCCCTCCTTCAGGGGAACAGGTAGCAGTCATACGGCGGTATTATGGAACGGTATCAACCTCGTCAGCCCGCTAACAGGACAACTTGACCTGTCGCTTGTTCCGGCTGGCCTGTTTGATGATGCAACCATCCAGACAGGTGGGGCAACAAGTCTTTCCGGCAACGGAACAATCGGCGCCAATATTCATCTTAATAACAATGTCTCATTCAATCGGGGCTTGAAAGCAGGCGCATCCCTACATACAGGGTCCTTTGGCAGTCAATTTTATGATGGGAGTTTCCGTTTGGGTAGTAAGAAATTTGAAGCGAATACGAAATTGTTTTTGAATTCGTCAGACAACGATTTCAGGTTTAGGGACAAGCGTAGAACCGACGGCAGGATCATCCGGAGAAAACATTCTGCCCTCGACCAACATGGTCTTCTCCAGCAATTTTCCCAGCGGGTATCGGATAGGAGTATTCTCTCGCTTCGGATTTGGTATCAAAAAAATAATTATGAAGTACCCGGTATTGCTTCAAGTCAGAATGACGCGGAGGCGACCGAAGAAAACACATTTTACAGAGTGCTGGGCGGCTGGAACTACGGTTCCGAAAAATTTGAGTTTAATTATCAAAGTGCGTTCATTCGCCAGGACCTTGATTACGCGGATCCTAAAGCGGGTATCTTCGCGTTCAATCGGTACGACAACATCATACAAAATGCGGAAGCAAATTTCCTTCTTGCGGCGCAATCGAAGATTACCACCGGCCTTCAATATTCATGGGAGAAAGGAGTTGTCGATGATTTTGGAAGTAGTCACCCGATAAGAAAAAGAATCGCTTTATTTACCGCATACAAATTTCAACCGTTTGAGAAATGGGAATTTGCTTTGTCTGCCAGGGAAGAATTTGTTGATGGCAAGACTACCCCACTGGCGCCGGCCTTAAGCGCGACCTTCGCGCCCTCGCAAACCGTTAAACTATTTACAAATCTTTCAAGGAATTACAGGCTTCCGACATTCAATGATCTTTACTGGCTTGGCAGTGACGCACGTGGAAATCCATCGCTGAAACCGGAACTGTCTATGAGCGCTGAGGCCGGATTCAGTATTCATCGACAATGGGTAACGTTCAAAACGGTTGCATTCAGCAATCATGTTGACAATTGGGTGCTCTGGAGCCCCGATGCCGACCAGGTGTGGACTCCTCAAAACATCAAGAAGGTGTGGGCGAGGGGAGTAGAAATGCAGACATCGATTGATCAGAAATTAGGGTCGGTCAGTTTCACACTGTCTGGATTATATAGCTACACCCGGTCGACTAATGAAAGTATTTATGACAATGGGAACCCGAATGAATTGGGTAAACAGCTTATGTTGACTCCTGTTCACGAGGCGAGCGGGACAGTCCAGCTGGATTATCATAAATACTGGTTGCGCGTTATTCATTCTTTTACAGGAGACCAGTTTCAGACTTCCGATAATACCGGCAGTCCGTTGCCTTTCTATAATGTGACAAATGTTTTTGCCGGGAGGTATTTTGTACTAAACGCGATGTGGCGATCCTCATTATCAGTTGAAGTCAACAACGTGTTCAATACAGAATATGAAGCAAGGCGCGGCTATCCGATGCCACTAAGGAATTACAAGCTCAGTCTGAGAATCAATTTTAATAAACCAAATAAACATGACTAGTATATCCAAATTCCAGTTCAGAATGTTTCTGATAGCGATCGTTTTAACGGCGAGCGCCTTTCTGCAATCGTGTAGCAACGATGACCCGGACCCAATAGTAGCCAGTAAGGACGGATTTTTCATTGTTAACGAAGGAACTTTTGGAGCGGAAAACTCTTCTCTTTCATATTACGACCGTGCGGCAAATAAGGTATCCAACGATATTTTCGAGGCAAGCAATGGAGTACCCCTTGGTGATCAGGGTCAGTCGATGACGATCTTTGAAAACAAAGGCTACATTGTTGTCCAGAGTGACAGTAAGATTGAGATCATCGATCCTGATGATTTTTCTTCACTCGGAACAATCGAAGGCCTTCCGAGCCCGCGTTATTTCCTGGGAATTTCATCAACGAAAGCCTACGTTTCTGATTGGGGTGCAGACGGATTGACCGGGACAATTCAGGTGATTGATCTCACTACAAATGAGGTTGCGAAAACTATCCCAACGGGTCATGGCTCGAACAAGATGATCAAGGTGAATAGTCTTGTATATGTAACAAACTCAGGCGGCTGGGGCAAAGACAATACCGTCAAAGTGATAGATTCGAGCACCGATGCGGTGACCGCTACGATCACCGTCGGCGATAATCCAAATAGCATTCAACGCGATGCGGGCGGAAATATCTGGGTGTCCTCAAGTGGCAGTACCGTTTATACTACCTGGCCAGACATTGACGAGGCCAACAGTTCAAAAGGCTCGATAAGTAAAATCACATCCGGTAATACAGAAGAACTTCGTCTTGAAGTCAGTGAACTTGAGCACGGAGCGGTCGAAAATTTGTCTATTTCGCCGGATGGACAAACACTTTATTATACTCATAATGGTGCGGTATACAGGTTAAGCACCGATGCAGCGACATTTCCGACCGCGCCGTTTAAAGAAAAGAATTACTATAGCCTGACAGTGGATCCTCTCACTGGTAACGTACTGGGTGGTGAAGTGCCGAATTTTACGTCAGCAGGAAACCTCGACATACTGAATAGCGAAACAGGAGAAGTCATTGAGACTTTTCAGGTGGGAATTGCCCCGATCGGCTACGCTTTCAAATAGTGCTTATGCGAAACCGGATCAATTGACCTTCCGTTGTGCGGGGTCGGAGGAAGGCAGAAGCGTTTACAAAACCAGCTTTATGCCCGCGAGCGTCGACAAGCTGCTCATTCCGAAAGCCCGTCGCAGAGCCGTGGATGGCTGATCATTCGACCCGGTATTAGCGGGGAAATTGGATTCAATGGATTTAACGAACAGCGTTCTTATCAGGTATTCATTCATCGTCGGTAACATGTCGGCTCCTCCGTGCACGTAGCGGACAGTCTCACGCTCGCCCGGATACCAGGTCATACTCACAAACGCTATTTCGGTGAACAGAGATAATTTCTCATTCAATTTCAGATCCAGACCGGCAGATCCGCGAAGACCAAATGCCATGCGGCCAGAATACGCCTCTTCCCGGGTGTACGACCATACGTGGTCTTCAGACTCCGAGTAGCTATTGACTTCAGTTATTTTTGGCATCGAGAATACTATTCCGCCAAAAATGTGCGGCCTAAGCCTGCCTTTTCCGTGGGTGAAAACCAAACCTGGCGCAGCGTAGATATTCCGTGAAGTCCAAGACGTTTTGTCGAGGGAATAGTGGTCCGGGGTGCCATCCTGAAAATCCCTGAAGGCATTCGAGTAGTTGTATTTCCTGCCAAACACATAGCCGGCGTGGAGTTCTACCCCAATGTGATCGGAAAACAGGAAGCCAACGGAAACGGCAGGTACTGTCCCGGAATTGAACGACCCCGTTACTTCTTCTTCAATCCTGAGTACCCTGGGAGTGTCGTCGCTTTTCCACCAAATGGCATCGAATTCGTTCGCACCCAGAGAATGCGACGCGGCAGGGAAGGCGTAACCCCCGCCGAACTTTACATAAAGTGACTGGCCACAGGAAGGGAAGCAAGACCCGCCACAAAGGAGAAGAGTGAAAAGAAGATGTCTCATAGTGATGTTCGATATCGTATGCTACAGATGAACCTTTAGTCCGGCCTGAACTGCCAGGCCACTCATTTCAAACGAGACTCTCAGACTCTGAGCCGGTTGATCGGTACCAACCTGCGTGGAATGTGAATCGAAATGTTTACTCCTTACAAATGTTTTTTTTCGGTTACTTTCGGGTATGGTAATCAGCAGATTTTCACCGTCCCGCTCATTCTTCGTTTGTTCCCACTTTTTAGGATAGTAGCTCATTCCGGTTAATGCTAATTCCGAAAACAGCGACCATCGCTCGCCGATCTTTATATCGATGCCGGCCCCACCGCGCAAGCCGACCGTCATCCCGCCGCGATATGACTCTTCTCTCCGCTCATTTCGAAATTGATCAGTCGACAAATCCGACTGCCGCCTGAAAGAATGATCTATATTGGTGCTGGCCAGGACGACACCTGCTAATGCATAGGGCTTGATGAGTCTTCCGACATTGGTGGTCAATACAAGGGAAGGGCTGACATAGAAATTTGTCGAGCTCATTTCCATTGTGCTCTTCCCGGTAGCCAAAACCACTTCATCCAGGATCTCACGGCGCTCATCTATTGTTACATAACGCTTGCCGTGGACGTAGCCGGTATTCACTTCTACACCGATAATTGAAGAAAACATAAAGCCGAACGTAAACGAGGAGACTACGCCGGAGTTATACGACCCGGTTACGATGGTCTCCGCCTGCGCGCTCGAGGGTATCCAGAATCCGGTCTCGGGGTCTGTGTGTAGTATTGATAAAACGAGGCGATCGGTGCCTATGACGTTTGAAGTTGCGGGAAAGGAATAACCACCGCCGAGTTTCAGATAAAACGACTGGCTATATACCAGCGACGACAGGCTTGTCAGGAGCAGAGCAGCAGTCAGTGCTTTCATGTTCGCAAGGTTACGGGTTTGGGTGAGGTGATGATAAAACGAACCCGCTGTCGGTTTATTATAGAAGCACGATAACTTGTTCTATAGAGCTATGTTCTGCACCACGATCCGGACCGACTACTTCACATAGATCTCACCAAGTTTATACCAGCCGGGTTCTGCTTCTCTTTCCTTCTTAACAGGTAATTCGATATTCCTGCCTTTATTGAATTCGCTTGTATTTTGCAGATTGATGAGTAGGTCATAAGTACCCTCTGCCAGATTCTTATCCAGGTTTATAACACAGTGTTCGGCGGTGATCTCGTTGGGCTGCCAGTTACGGTTATCAGATTCTCTCAAGATCTGCGTAAATTGCTTTTTTGTATTCTTGTTTACCAGGCGGATAGATAGATCATACTTGTGGTACGCGGGAGCTACCCCTCGGTTTTCCCAGGTCATCCGGATATAATTCCTGTCGGAGTTTGTTCTTAGTGTATCAGGAAGCATGGCAAATTTCGGGAAATACCAATATCCACTCAAATTGGCCATTCTGATCGCAAACCGATAATTGTCGCGCAGCCATTCCCGCGGAAAATAATGGAAGCCGATAATCGTGGCTTTTGTCTCTAAAAGAGCTTTCTCAAAACCGGAACCATCGCCAAACATACCGTTTCTTATCGTCGCGCCGTAGTGGTCGCTTTCAAGCACGACCGGAATTGACTTATACACGGAGTTGAAGAGCTCGGGAGACCGGATGCAGGAAGGACCGAATCCCAAAGTTTTATACCAGGCTACATTCGCGCTGTCATCGCGAAATCCGATCCCTTCTTTTAAGCAGTAACGAAAGATTTCGTAATCAGAACCGTCGTCGGTATCTCTCTGTCCTATGAAGTCATCGCTTATGATTAAAACGGAGTTTTTATAGCATCGCTTATATAAATCAATGTGCTTTTTGACAACCTCGACAGGAACATCCTTCCATCCTGAAAAGGCGGTATGTCCTTCACCCCATTCTCCGATACTTCCGATATCGACGTAGGCGATATATGGCTTCCCGTCATATCTGGCCGCGAATGCTGTGTGAAAATTCTCAAGCTTCTCAAGAAATATGGCGTCTCCGTAGTCAGGTGCCCAGGCCTTCACGCTGATGTCAGGGTGGTCGATAAACTCGCCTTTGGCGCCCGCCTTTCTTACCCACTCAGGCGTGGCATAGACGAACTCCGTTTCTTTGGTTGTAATTCGGAAAGACACGGTCTTTCCCCATGCAACCCAACGGTCAACTATTGAGTCAAGGACGACCCAGTTATATACTCCTTCTTCCGGTTCGAGATAACTCCATGCAAGCCGGAAGTAAATATTGCTCAGGCCTGGAAAGTCGGGCAGCGAATCACTGGGATTCAAGCGGCGTCCGTAGTTCCTGATGCTGTTGCTATAGTAATGAACTTCCCAGCCTTTATGTGGATTATTTAACGCCTTTGCAGTATCCCAATATCGCTCGAGGTTAAAGAAGGTTCGGTTTTTATAGGTGCCCTTACCTTCTTCCGGATTTGTGCCCAGAGCCTGTGCCATTAGACTCAAGCTAGTTATGGACAGTGCGATGAGCACAATATAAAACTTTGAACTATTCATCATCATATTGGAATTGAACCCGCGTATAGGTGGAAATTTAGCTATCCTCGCCGTAATTCCCTGGTGTTTATCCATAAACGGTCTATTTCTGTCGGGTTTCGAGTTGACGGGTTCCGAGCTTTGGATTTGGGAACTCATCAAACAGAAGAATCAACTTTCTATTAGGTCCCACTTTGTCAACTGTCAGCTTTGCCAACTGTCAACTATTTTGCCCTTCGCCTTTCATCCAACAAACAGAATGGCTATGTGAATCATTTTCAGTAATTTCACAATAGAAACTAAACCAGGCATGTGAGCTGCGTGCGAGTCTCGTTGATGAAAGTATTGAGGATAGTCATTCCGTCGTTTTTCGCGGTGAGTCGCGGGTTTGCCGTGATGTTTACTATTTTTCTTTTTTCATACTGCACGCTCGCACAATCTGATCTCACCACGTTTGCCCCGGTTGCACCGGAGGAGCTCTCAAGCACGTTTGTGCGTTGCATTTATAAAGACAGCCGGGGCTTCATGTGGTTCGGTACTGCAACCGGCCTGATCCGCTATGACGGAACCACCGTTTACAGATACGAGAATAATCGCGGCGTCGCGAACTCGATTACCGATAACAGGATAAATACGATTGTCGAAGACGCCGACAACAACCTTTGGATCGGCACCGGACAGGGCCTTGTGATCTATAACCGGGAGCTGGATAATTTCACTGACGTGGATTCCATTCCGGGAAATACGAACCACCTCAACAACCGGTATATCTCGACGCTGTGTCCGGATAGCGAGGGGCGGATGTGGATCGGTACCCACGGAACGGGTGTGAATGTGTACGACCCCGAGACATTCACATTTACCCATCTGACGGCAGGCGGCGGTCGGAGCAATGCCCATCCGGCCGACTACATCACATCCTTGTCTCTCGTCGACAAGACCATGTGGGCAGGGACAAAGGGCGGACTGACACTTTTTAATACCCGCGACATGCGTCGCATGCCGTTGCCTGTTGTTGACCAGAGTCTCACCTCGAAGGAGATTACCCAGGTGAAGCAGGGCTCAGCCGGCAATATATGGCTGACTACCGTCGACAGGGAGGTCATTAGACTCTTACCCGAAGGAGAACGCTACCTTGTCCAAAAGACCCCGCTGAGTGGTCATCTGCTCAATGAAGGTGAGGGCAGCATTCTTACACTTTCTGTTGATGGCAAAAACAATGTCTGGATGGCCGGGGAGAATTCCGGGCTGATCCGTCTGGACGCGATGACGGGTAAGATGGATCGCTATGATGCCGATGAGGCGAATGCCAGGAAACTCCCGACGAATTCCATCCGATTTGTGTATACGGATAATACCGGGATTGTATGGGTAGGTACTTACAACAGAGGCGTCTACATCATCGACAACCAGGCAAAGAAGTTTGAGTCCTATCGGCGCAGCGAGTTCCTGAAGGTGGGCATGCAGGGATATAATGTGAAGGCGCTCGCGGAAGACGAAAACGGAGACATCTGGATAGCCTGCGATGGTGGAGGATTGGGGAAGCTGGATGTATCGGCCCGTGAATTGCAATACGACGCGCGGATAAACAGCAAGCTCGATACACGTTACCTTTCTGCGCTTCGTTTTGATGAGGCGGGAAATCTTTGGATCGGAACATGGGGTAAAGGGGTATATAAGGTGAACCCGAAGTCGGGAGACGTGAAGAATTATAAGGTTGAGTCAAACGGATTTGGCGATAATAAAGTGTTTTGCCTGTACCAGGATAGCAGGAAGACCATTTGGGCGGGAAGTGTCGGTAGTGGACTTTTTTACTTCGACTCGCAGTTGGAAAAATTTGTCGGCCTGAATGAGAAGTTAAACCCAAACTATATCAGGAGGTCCTCTTATGTATCCTATGTCCTTGAAGACGCTGATAACAGTCTTTGGGTAGCGACTTTGTTTGGACTGTACCGCCTTAACTATCGCGCTGAGAATATCTACGACGTAACCTCGTTTGTGAAGAACGATCAGCCCGACAGCATCGGCAGTTTTGACATTCAAACAATTTACCAGGATGCGGAGAAGAATCTCTGGTTTGGAACCGGCGACTATGGATTGGTCCTTCGCCCGTACCGGAAAGAGGTGTTTAGACACATAAAGAAACAGGACGGCTTAATCAGCAACGTAATTCGGGGGACGTTGGCAGACGCCTATGGTAACTTGTGGATAAGTAGTAATATGGGATTGTCAAGATATGATCGTGCTTCGAATTCGATCAGGAACTACACCAGAGAAGATGGACTACCCTCTAATGAATTCAACGTCAGTGCCTGTATGATCGGATCGGATGGGAAATTTTACTTCGGTAGTGATCGTGGACTGGTAGCGTTTTTCCCGGATAGTATCCGCGATAACCCCACAACGCCCGTGGTTTATCTGACGGCTCTTAAGTTGAACAACCGGCCCGTGCAAATTGCCTCCAGTGACTCTCCGCTGAGGAAGCACATTAGTCTCACGAACAGCATTGAGCTGCCTTACAATCAACGCTCATTCGCATTGGATTTTGTTGCCCTCAACTACGGACAATCATCGAGAAATCAGTATTG
Organism: uncultured Roseivirgaceae bacterium; assembly: GCA_964493505.1. Classification (GTDB taxonomy): domain Bacteria; phylum Bacteroidota; class Bacteroidia; order Cytophagales; family Cyclobacteriaceae; genus Chryseosolibacter. The sequence continues at coordinate 126,008 of CAZBNP010000010.1, read as the reverse complement.
CTACAAGTTGGAGGGGTTTGACGAGAACTGGAATTGCGTAGGCTCAAATACCACAGCGACATACACAAACATTGATCCGGGGACTTATGTTTTTCTTGTAAAGGCGTCAAACAGCGATGGTGTAACGAGCCAGGTGCCGGCTCGCCTCGACATTGTGATTCTTCAGACACCCTGGAAGACATGGTGGGCCTTTTTCGCGTACCTACTGATACTTTTCTCAGTCATCTACTTCCTCGTCAGAATCCGCATCGAGCGGATCAAATTCAAAAGCCAGCTTGAGGTTGAGCGATTGGCCCGCGAAAAGGAGCACGCATTGAGTGAATCGAAGACTCAATTTTTTACCAACGTGTCACATGAGTTTAGAACCCCGCTCAGTTTGATTCGAATGCCTTTGGAAACGCTGATGTCCACCAGGGGCCTTCCGCTTACGGTGCAGGAGCGGCTGGGTACCATACGGACGAGCGCAGATAAGATGATGCGACTGGTCAATGAGTTGATGGACTTTAATAAGCTCGAGAGTTCGAAATTGAACCTTCACGTGCAGCACGGTGAACTTGTTCAGTTCATTACTGATATTGCCTCTGCGTTTCATGACCTTGCGGCAAAGCGCAACATCCATTTTGGGATACACGCTATGGTTCGCTCCCTTGAGGGATGGTTTGATCACGATAAACTTGAAAAGATTATTGTGAACGTGCTTTCTAACGCGTTTAAGTTTACCTCCGACAACGGCCGGATCAATATTATCATTGGCGCCCGGGATTCTTCAGGAGAGGGGGTAAAGGCTGGCTGCCTGGAACTTGTCATTGTTGACAATGGTATTGGAATTTCCGCGGAAGAATTGCCATTCATTTTCGATAAATTTTACCAGGCAAAGTCGTCTAAAAAGATTTCCAATTCCGGTACAGGGATCGGGCTGTCATTGACAAAAGGCCTTGTTGACTTGCACCGTGGCAGCATCCGTGCTGAAAGCGCGCCTGATTCCGAGACGAAATTTCTCATTCATCTCCCGATAGATCGTCAGTCGTATGGCGACGACGAGGTCAGTGACAGGCCGGGCTACCAGCCAGCTTCCCGGAGCGCGACCAATGGCGTTGACGTGACTCATACAACCAGCGACGTTTCGGATGAAGAAGAAGACCGCGACAAAGCACTTATTCTTATAGTTGAAGACAATGATGAATTGAGGAAGTACATTTCGATGGAACTTCGGCATCAGTTTACTGTGCTTGAGGCCAAAGACGGGAACGAAGGGTTGGATCTAGCCTTCGGAAAAACTCCGGATCTCATCATCAGTGACATTCGGATGCCGATGAAAACGGGAATAGAACTATGCCGCGAGATTAAATCCAATCTCAAAACCAGTCATATTCCCTTTATCATGCTAACGGCAAAAGCGATGGTCGACGATCAGATCACAGGAATAAAGACCGGTGCCGACCTATACATCACCAAACCTTTCAACATCCGGTTCCTGATTGCTCATGTGAACCAGATCATTGAATCGCGGCAGAGACTGTATTCCCGCTTCAGCCAGGATGTGTATCTCATGCCAGCCCGGGTCGCGAATAACGAGATCGACAAGGCTTTCCTGGAGAAGGCCATTGACTATGTGATCGACAACATACAGGACCCTCAGCTCGGCGTTGATTCGATCGCAAGCCTCTTCAATCTGAGCCGCATGCAGGTTTACCGCAAGATTAAAGCGCTTTCCGGAAAGTCGGTGGTTGAATTCATCCGGATGGTGCGCGTTAAGCAGGCTTTGAAGCTCATGGACAGTCATCAATACAACCTTTCCGAGATCGCCTACCAGACTGGATTCAATTCGTCATCCTATTTTACAAGAGTCTTTAAAGACGAATACGGCAAAACTCCTTCGGAGTACCTTGACCGCGGCTAATCCGGACTCCCTGGATCGGCCAAAATCCCCTTTTCCGGCCAAATTCGGCCATTGTTTCAAAATTGATAGTGAATGTTCATTTAGTGAAACGCCTTTTTCGGCAACATCTCCCACCTTAACGAAATCGTTTGCATCGCTTTCGGTTTTGCCGCGGCGAGCAGAGAAACACTAAACCAAAATCTATGAGACGACTTCTACGATTTTCAGTTCTTGCTAACTGGAGGTACCAGGTGCACTTCCAGTTTGCGCTCGTGCTGACGCTTTTGTTACTGTCGGCACACATCACTCAGGCACAAGTTGCCGTAAAAGGCAAGGTTACCGACGAGAACGGTAGCCCCCTCCCCGGAACCAACGTATTGGTGAAAGGATCTACTACCGGTACGACAACCGACGCAGGTGGAGAATTTGCGATCGACGTGCCGACGGGCAATACCATTCTTGTTTTCTCGTTCATCGGATACGAGACCGCTGAAGTGGATATCGCCGGACGATCCATCGTCGACATAAGTCTTGAACCCAGTCTTGCGTCCCTCTCGGAGATTGTCGTGGTCGGTTATGGCACCCAACGGCAAGAAGCTGTGACAGGTTCCGTTGCTTCCATACAGGGAGATGTGATGCGCGAAGTACCTTCGGCAAACATCACACAGGCTTTGCAGGGACGCCTTCCGGGCGTGGAATTCACCCAGACTTCATCGCAACCGGGTGCCGTGATGCAGATCCGTATCCGCGGTTCGCGCTCGCTGACCGCCAGTAATGATCCACTGGTGGTGCTGGATGGAATTCCTTTTGTCGGATCCATCGCAGACATCAACCCCAACGATATCAAGAGCATCGACATCCTCAAGGATGCTTCCGCCACTGCGATCTACGGGTCGCGCGGTGCCAATGGGGTCATCCTGGTGACGACCAACCGCGGGAAGAACGGACAGAAGCCACGGGTTACTTATGACGGCTTCTATGGCCGGAAGAAAGTCTTCGGAAAGTATCCCCTCATGAGCGGATCTGATATGGTTCAACTCCGCGAGCTTAATGTACCCTATACTTCTTACGGGCTCGACGAAGCGGAGGATGTGAACACGGATTGGCAGGACCTGTTGTACAGAACGTCGACTATTACAAGCCACAATGTCGGCGTTTCAGGAGGAACCGAACGCGGCAGTTATAACTTCGGCGCAGGATATTTCCTCGACCAGGCCGTAATACCCACGCAGCAGTACAGCCGATATTCCCTGCGCGGTGCGGTTGATCAGGAAATCGGCAAGCACTTCCGTTTCGGCTTTACGACAAACAATAAATTTGACCTTACCGAGGGTACTCAGGTGAACGTTGGAAATCTCCTGAGGATGACACCCGTGGCCAACCCGTTTAACGAGGATGGCTCATGGAAGCGGACGGTGCGGACGACGATCGACGAACCCTGGGTTTACTCGCGGGACATCGTCGAGAATCTGCAGGATCAGTGGCTGAGCGAAACGAGGGGGTTTGCAACTTACAATTCAATGTACGGAGAAGTAAGCATTCCCTGGGTTGAGGGCCTGAAGTATCGCACCAACCTGGGGCTGGACTACCGCCAGAACAACGGGGGTGCCTATACGGGCGCGGGCATCATGAGCACGAACCCAACCACGGAATCGTCGGCTTCCGTCAGTAATTCTCATACCAACCACTGGTTGCTCGAGAACATGCTGACGTATGACCGCACGTTTGCCAACAGGCACAACATCAATGTAGTTGCCCTTTATTCGGCTGAGCAAAACAAATACACCCGGTCGCGCATAGTAGCAAGGGATATTCCCGCTGACCACTTCCAGTTTTATAACCTGGGGCAGGCGTCAGGCGAAATCACGGTCGATCCCGGCGAACAGGAATACGAGGTATGGGGGCTGATGTCATGGATGGGCCGCGTCATGTACTCGTTCGATGACCGCTACATGTTGACGGCGACGTTGCGTTCCGATGGATCTTCAAGACTGGCGGAAGGACATAAGTGGCATACTTATCCCGCCATATCGGTCGGATGGAACCTCGCGCAGGAAGAATTTATGCGGGGGATCGCCCCTATAAATATGATGAAGTTGCGTGTGGGCTATGGGCAAACATCCAACCAGGCTGTTTCCCCCTATAAAACGCTCGGACTTCTCGATACCCGGCCGTATAACTTCGGAAGTGAATTTTCGACCGGATATCTTGTCACCGAGCTGCCCAGTCCACACCTGGGATGGGAGTTTTCCAAGACGACTAACATCGGCCTGGACTTCGCGGTTCTTAATCACAGGCTATCGGGTACCGTTGAATATTACGTAACAAAGACGGAAGACCTCCTGCTCAGGAAGAGACTTCCCGCGACGTCGGGAGTAGATGCTGTGACGGAAAATGTCGGGCGAACTGAAAACAAGGGGATTGAGTTGGCGCTCAATGGCGTCATACTCGATGACGTCAACGGATGGACCTGGGAAGCCGGCGTTAACCTGTACGCCAACCGGAACGAGTTGGTGTCGCTTGCGTCCGGCCTCGATCGGAATGAGGCGAACTGGTGGTTTGTGGGTCATCCCATAGATGTGATCTTCGATTATGAAAGGATCGGACTCTGGCAGGAAGAAGACCCCAACAGGGCAATCCTTGAACCGGGAACCAATACATTGGGTATGATCAAGGTTAAGTATACGGGCGACTTCAATCCGGACGGTACGCCCACGCGGGCGATTGACGCGCCCGATCGCCAGATCATGAGTATGCTGCCGGATTTTCAGGGCGGCTTCAGTACACGTGTGGCCTATAAAGGATTTGAGCTAAGCGCCGTGGGCGTGTTTAAACGCGGGGGCATTCTCAATAGCACACTCTACGGATCAGGTGGCTATCTCAACTTGCTGAATGGTCGCAATGGCAACGTAAAGGTCGACTACTGGACACCCGACAACACCGATACCCGATACCCTAATCCCGAAAGTATAAGAAGTGGTGATAACCTGAAGTATGCCAGTACCCTGGGCTACTTCGATGCCTCGTATCTCAAGGTGCGGACAATCACATTAGGGTATAACTTCAACCAACTCAGGCAATCGGACATCAACCTTCGGGTATACGTTACCGCGCAAAATCCTTTTGTCATGTTCTCGCCCTACCATAAAGAATCAGGTATGGATCCTGAAACAAACTCTTTTGGCAACGAGAACGCGGCAGTCAACATGGATGAGGCCCTGAAGCGCGTTCTGACGATAGGCACGAACACGCCCTCCACCCGCAACTATCTGATTGGTCTTAACCTGACATTCTAGACGAGACGTTATGAAAAAAATGAACATAAAATCTTTCACAACAACCGTCGTGATGACGTTGTTGCTGGTAGCGTGCTCCAGTATCCTGGACGAGCAGCCACGCAGTATTTACGAACCCGGATTCTTCAAAACCGAGAAGGGTGTCTTTGGCGGGCTGACCTCGATGTACGCTCACCTGCGCTACATATATGGCCAGCCTTATTATTATAATACACTGGAAACCGGTACGGATGAATACACGTGGGGGCAGAGCGCGGATGCGAACTTCAAGGTAATGGATATCAGTGGCGAAGGTGAGATTACACCGACTAGTAGCCGCTCCGATGTGATTTGGGGAGTTGCCTTTAGCAACATCAACACGGCAAGCGGAATTATTGAGAATGCTACTGAAGTCGGTACTATTTCTGCCGCCCTGATTGCCGAGGCCAGGTTCTTCCGCGCGTTTGACTACTTTCTCCTGGTGCGAACATTTGGCGGTGTACCATTAGATCTTGGCTCGGGGGAACTGGCGTTTAATACTACGCCCGCCACAACGTCTGTGCGCAATACCGTTCCTGAGGTGTACACTAAAGCAATATTCCCCGATCTGCTTGCAGCCGTGAACGATTTGCCTGCCGCAGGTCGCGTGACCGGTGGCGCCTCCAAAACACTTGCGCGACTTTACCTGGCCAAGGCCTACCTGACCTACGCGTGGTGGCTGGAGAACCCAAATAATATTCCCACCTATCCGGCAGCGGATCGTGTTGACCCCGACGGTCACAACGCTCAGTATTATTTTCAGCAGGCATACGATGTCGCCACACAAGCCATTGACGACCCGGGGCCGTTTGGACTTGAGGACACTTATTATGACTTGCACGTAGGCGGCAACGACCGCAACAAAGAAATGCTGTTGTACGCTGATCACACGCAGGAGAGTGAATTCTACAACGGTACCTGTCTGAACTGTTTTGCCGGAACGGATCTGAGTGGGAACTCTGCCGTTTGGATGGTAACCTGGAACTATACGGAGATCAGAAGCGCCGCAAATCCTAACGGCACTACCGGTGTCAGCTCGGTTCAGCGCGAAGCTGCTCAAGCGTTGGGTCGCCCCTGGACACGCATGAGCCCTACCATAGGAGCGCTTGAGAGTACCTTTGCTGACAAAACCCTGGACTCGCGATACGATGGTACGTTTACAACGGTGTACCGGGGCAATTGGCCCAAAGGCGGAGATACCAGCCCCGTTCTCTACAACGCTAACAACATGCCGGTTGCTCCAGGGGATCCGATACTGAGCTTCCTCGACGATGAATCAGAGGCCGCCAATATCTCGTATCCTTCTGGTGGAAATTTCACAGACAGACATACGCCCGGCGTTGGCGCCGGTGAACTGGCTGGCAGAGCTGACTTTGTCGTCACGCCGCGTGCGGTTGGCCGAAGGGTGTACCCTGGCCTTTGGAAGATGGGTGTTTATCGTACGGACAATGGCTCCGGACTGGGCGAGCCAAATGCGAACAGCAGCCGGCCGTTCAAAATCGCGCGATTCTCGGAGTTATACTTTGTGGCAGCAGAGGCCGCTGTGAAGGGTGCCGCTACGGTAGGCGGTAAAACTGCATACGATCTCATTAACGTCATTCGGGCTCGCGCGGGTAAGTGGACATTCGACAATGGAAACAACGCTGAAAGAGTTGAAGACAACAGTGCGGCGATGGTAGCGGCAACACCTTTGACCATTGATATCAACTATATTTTGGCGGAACGCTCGCGTGAGTATTTCGGTGAAGGCTACCGTTGGCTCGATCTCGTGCGGACGCAAAAATGGAATGAGCTTGCGGATACCTACGAGATATGCGGACCAAATTTCGGAGATCACACGCCGCAGACGGTATCGCGTAGTATCCAGCCATATCACTACTTGAGACCCGTTCCGCAAGGACAGCTTGATGCGCTGGAAGTGGACCAGGCCGAAAAAGCATTGTATCAAAATCCCGGTTACTCTGTTACAGACTAACGTGCGGACTTTTCCCGGCGCGCCAGTCGCCGGACTAAATGAAGGGTCGCTCATCAGAAAGCGACCCTTCTTTCTCATTACTCAACAGATAGAATGGTGATATCGAAGTTTCATATTTCTGATTGGCGTTTACTCCTCTTGCCGTTACTCTTAGTTATTACATCATGTCACGAGCCTGCCGGGGACCGACATCGCGATCGCGGAGATTTTGAGACTGTTCTCATTATGCCCACCGATGATCCGTTTCCTGAGTCTTCGTTTTTGACAATGAAAAGTGGTCTGGGAGAATTCGCGCTTGTTGAGAACGGAGTGCCCGCCGCAATCTCGGTGAGCGACTCGGATTATCCGGGCGTTCTGAAAGTCGCGGGTCTGTTTCAAAAAGACCTCGGCTACGTGTCGGGACAGGAGGTGCAACTTGTTATCAGCGACCAGCCTGAATCGAAAAACCTGATTATTGTCGGCACTGTTGGAAAGAGCAAGCTGATTGATCGCCTGGTAAAGCAGGGCAAGGTCGACGTTTCCGCACTTGAAGGCAAGTGGGAACAATTCCTGATCACTCCTGTTAAGAGTCCTTTTGCGGGCGTGGATAATGCGCTCGTGATAGCCGGCAGTGACAAGAGAGGAACGTTGTTCGGAATGTTTGAGGTGTCACAGCAAATGGGCGTCTCTCCGTGGTATTGGTGGGCCGACGTGCCGGTAAAGGCTCGTACAAATATCTTTGTAAAGCCGGGAACACATACCCTGGGAGAACCGAAGGTGAAGTATCGTGGGATATTTATCAATGACGAGGCCCCGGCATTGACAGGATGGGTGACAGAAAAATTCGGCGAATTCAACCATCTGTTCTATGAAAAGGTCTTTGAACTGATATTGCGCAACAAAGGAAATTGTCTCTGGCCTGCGATGTGGCGCCCTCGTGTCTTTGCCACCGACGACCCGATGAATCCGCAGGTTGCCGACGAATACGGAATCGTAATAGCGACAACTCACCACGAACCCATGATGCGCTACCATGAAGAATGGAGTCGCTACAACGGTGGCGCATGGAACTACGAAACGAACAAGGAGAACCTACGGGAATTCTGGCGTGGCGGCATCGAACGTATGGACGGCCACGAAAGCCTCGTTACCGTGGGCATGCGGGGAGATGGTGATGAAGCCATGAGCGAGGAAACCGCAGTCGAAGTCATGAAAACGATCATTGCCGACCAGCGCGGGATCATCGCAGACGTAACCCGAAAGCCCGCGGAAGAAACGCCGCAGGTCTGGGCTATTTACAAGGAAGTGCAGGACTATTACGACAAAGGACTTAGGGTCGATGATGATATACTTGTATTGTTCTGTGACGACAACTGGGGCAACATTCGCATCCTGCCAAAAGAAGAAGACCGTGACCGCAAAGGAGGATACGGAATGTACTATCACTTTGATTTTGTTGGCGGACCTGTTTCCTATCGATGGATCAATGTCACCCAGATCGAACGCGTTTGGGAGCAAATGAACCTGGCTTATCAGGCGGGTGTCCGGGACCTCTGGATCGTTAACGTAGGCGATATCAAGCCGATGGAGTTCCCCATCAGCTTCTTTCTCGATTTCGCATGGAACACTGATATCCGCGCCGCGGATCTGCCAGACTATTATGAGCACTGGGCTGGACAGCAATTCGGCGCCACACATGCCCGTGAAATTGCCGGGATCATCGCCCGCTATACCCGGTACAGCGCTCGCCGAACACCTGAAATGCTGACACCTGAAACTTATAGCATTGAAAATTACCGGGAAGCGGATGAAATCATAAAAGCATATCGGCAACTGCTTGACGAGAGTAACAGCATCGGCGAAAAGCTACCCGAAGCCTACCGATCGGCATACTATCAATTGGTGCGGTTCCCCATCGAGGTAAGTATGAACCTCAATGAAATGTACGTTGCCGCGGGTAAGAACAGCCTGTTTGCTCTTCAAAGCCGGGCGTCGTCGAATCAGTACGCTGACAGCGTCAAAGATAAGTTCTTCAGAGATGCTGAGCTCGCGCACGACTTTCATGAGTTGTCAGGCGGAAAGTGGAATCACATGATGGACCAGACTCACATTGGATACACAAGCTGGGAGAACCCGCCGGTCAATAAAATGCCGGAAGTATCCTATATCCAGGTGCCGGCTTCTGCCGGACTTGGCTATGTATTGGAACACGGAGTGGGCCGCTCACCATGGAATCGCGGTGGGCTGTACGGACAAAGTTTTCCTCCATTCGATCCGGTCAACGATCAGCACTACTATATTGATATTTTCAACCGGGGCACTGAAAAGTTGACTTACAGCCTCGTATCGGAAAGCGAATGGATAAAACTATCTTCTAAATCGGGCACGATTCAGTATGACGAAAAAATATGGGTGAGCATCGACTGGACTACGGCACCGAAAGGTCAGCAATCCGGTGAAATCGTGATCTCAGGCGCAGGACAGGAATTCACTGTCAAAGTGCCCATACGCAATAATCTCCCAATGGTATCGGGGTTCGTTGAGAACAACGGCGTTGTGTCTGTAGAGGCAGCCAATTTCAGCAGGAAGTTCGATGCCAGGAAGATCAGATGGACAGTAATTCCGAATATGGGCCGTACCCATTCTTCCATAACTGCGGAGTCTGCAGGGAATAACCCGCGGATCCCCAACACGCAATCGCCGCGTCTGGAATATGATTTTACGATCTTCGATGAGCAAGACTTGAAAGTCGAAGCCTACCTTTCACCTACTTTGAACTATAAGAAAAATGAAGGTCTTAAGTATGCAGTCGCTATTGACGGCGAAGAGCCGCAGGTAATCAATATTCATGAAGGAGACACCATACCCGATTGGGAGTACCCGGATTGGTGGAATGACTCGGTGACGGACCGAATCAGAAAAAAACAGTCAACGCACAAGGCGGTTAAACCCGGTAAGCATACCCTGAAAATATGGATGATTGACGAAGGAGTGGTTTTTCAAAAGTTTGTGATCGATGCGGGGGGATTGCGATCGAGTTATCTGGGACCTCCGGAAAGCATGAATATTAAATAACATCTTGTGCAAGCCAGAAACATTTATTCCCTGTTGATATCGGCCGTATTGACGATATCACTCACAGAAACCCTGTGCCAGATCAGGCTTCCCCAACTGATCAGCGATGGAATGGTTCTGCAGCGCAATAGCAGAATCATCATCTGGGGCTGGGCTTCGGAAGGCGAAAAAATTGTCTTGTCCTTTCAGGAGCGACAATATAAAACACGCGCGACTTCCGCCGGTACCTGGCGCGTTGACCTGCCTGAGATGACAGAAGGAGGACCCTACACAATGAATATCTCCGGAAAGAATGAGGTCGTGCTTAACGATATTCTGGTGGGTGATGTCTGGATTTGTTCGGGCCAATCGAACATGGCGCACCAGATGGATATCCATGACGTGACCTATGCCGAAGATATCCGGGCAGCCAATTACCCGGCCATAAGACATTTCAAAATACCAACGGCCTCGCATCCAGGAGGTCCGCTTGAGAAATTAAGCGGAGGACACTGGCAGTCGGCGGTGTCTGAAGAAGTGCGACCGTTTTCAGCGGTTGCCTATTTCTTCGCCCGCAAGATCTACGAGAAATATAAGATACCGATCGGCCTGATTAACGCAAGTGTTGGCGGCACACCGATCGAAGCATGGATCAGCGAGCAAGGGTTCCGGGAGTTTCCCGAAATACAAAAAACGATTGAGGAAAATAAGGACACAGCGTACGTCAATAGCCTGATAAGAGACCGCACGGACGACGCCAATCAAGCGCCGCGAAAAAGTCCGGACGAAAGCTTAGCAGGGGAAAAGCCCTGGTATGCGATTGACTTTCCGTCCGGTGACTGGAGGAGAATCAATATTCCGGGTTACTGGGAAGATCAGGGAGTCAAAGACCTGGATGGCATCGTTTGGTATCGAAAGGAGATTGATATTCCGCGATCAATGGTGGGGAAAGAGGCGACGGTGTTCCTGGGGAGAATTGTTGACGCAGATCAACTGTACATCAATGGCATTGAGGTCGGGAATACGACCTATCAGTACCCACAGAGAAGATATACAGTGCCTGCAGGTGTGTTGAGGGCCGGCAGGAACGTGTTTGCCATCAGGGTGACGAACTTTAACGGAAAAGGCGGTTTTGTTCCGGACAAGCCTTACCGGTTATTTACCGATAGCGATACCGTTGACCTGAAGGGGTACTGGCGCTACAAGGTCGGCGAGGTATTTGCTCTCCCGCCAGCCTCTTCGTTTCCAGCAACCAGAAGAATCATCCCGCAAAATGAACCGACCGCGTTGTACAACGCGATGGTAGCCCCCTACATTCAGTACCCGATTAAAGGGATCTTATGGTACCAGGGGGAAAGCAACACGGGTACCCCTGAAGCATACGCGGATCTGTTGCAGGCTTTGATAATGGACTGGCGACAAAAGCTCAATAATCCCACGATGCCCTTTATCTACGCCCAGCTACCGAACTTTATGGATGTATCGTATTTGCCCTCGGAGAGCAACTGGGCAGTGTTGCGGGAATCACAATCGAAGGCACTAAACCTGCCTTATACGGCAATGACGGTGAATATTGATTTGGGAGAGTGGAATGATATTCACCCCGGTAATAAAAAAGATGTTGGGGAACGCATGGCCCTTGCTGCTCAAAAGATCGCCTATGGTGAGGAAGTGGTTTATTCCGGCCCTGTTTATAAAAATCACCGGATAGAAGGGAAAAAGATCGTTATTAATTTCGCCCATACGGGAGGCGGACTCATGACGGATGATGGGAGGCCGTTAAGCGAATTTGCTATTGCCGGGGCGGATAAAAGGTTTGTCTGGGCTAATGCGACGATCGAGGGAAACGACGTGATCGTGTGGAACGACGACATTACTGATCCGAAATATGTGCGCTACGCCTGGGCCGACAATCCGGATAATCCCAATCTGTACAACAGGGAAGGGCTGCCGGCATCTCCTTTCCGAATAGGCGAAAATAGTGAAGCGAAATAGCCACCGACACCCGCTATGGCACCCAATGACCTATCTTTTACGCTTCCGCAAGGGTAGGATATGAACAACGGAATATGATAGAAATCCTATTCGGGAGACTCTCAATGCATGATTATAACTGCGATTCTCGTTCTTTTCAAGAAATCTTATTATACTGCGGCAAGGTCATTCCGGCCGGCGGGCCAGAATGAACCAACAGTTGCACACACATATTGCGAACTATTTTGAAGGGATAGTCCTATGAAGGCTCGGCGCATTTCAGTTCTTGTTTTGGCCGTTTGCGGTTTCTGTGCTTTTGCGCAGCCAGTAGAGCCGTCAAAAACGAGCGCTATATGGAATAGCATTACTGCTTACCAGGGTACACGCTATTTTGATCCTGCCTATAACTGTGGCATCTACAAGACACCCGACGACCGGCAGGCGCGTACACTTTCACTTGCAATTCAATGTGGCAAAGAGCCGCACCAGCTCAAACAGGACTTTATTCAGGATCTATCTGCTATCAAGATTGTTCGCGAGGGTGAAACACGGAGGTATCTGAAGCGCGAGATCTATGGTTACCGTGACTGTAGCGGGCTTGAGTTTCACGTCTTTGAGGGAAAGCCTTATGAACTAGTAAATCCGGGAGAATACATTCCCATCTACCGCAGTTATGAGCAGATTGGAAGGCACCGAATCACAAAGTATTTTTTTAGTTGTGAGAAGGTTGAAGCGATCCAGCCACTGACTCTTGAGAATTTAACATTGGAGTTTTCAGAAGAACGCCAGTTCCTTGAAAAACTTTACCTGCTTGCAGAAAATGATTTTCAACTCATCAAATACCGCCGGGCGATCAATCGGCTTCGCCTGAATACTTCGGGCACCTGAAAGACATTGCTCCTGCAAGTGTCTTTTGTGGATGGTCGAAGCAGACTTCTGGAATTGCTGTTGGCCGGAATAGCCGAGGCCGCATCGTCCTCTGTAGCTATACTACCCATCATCGCCTGCCACTGTGTGTTATGACTAGCGTAAACTCTGTCGAGAGGCTAATTAGCCCCCCACAACAGCAGCCTGGAATGTTTTCGCAGATGAGACGAATGCCTCGCGGCAAGAAGTCCTTCGGGCCCTCCAGGTCAACACAACTAAATGTATTGACGGTGAGCACTAGTACAATCTACTATTTTTGATTACAAACAATAAGTAAAGGAAAGTTTATTTGTATTAATTGGTTTTGATTACTTATTTTTATATCCTAATAAATTATTTTGAAATGAATAGTAAGATCATTAATTACTTAACCTGTCTATTTTGCTTCTTACTCCTATCCCGGGAGATTTCCCTGGCCCAGACATCGGCCAGTTCTGAGATGTTAGAAGAGAAAGGGCGGGTATTTATCATTAATGCTCCGCATTCCGACCTGAATGGTTTCCGGGAGCTGGTAAGCCAGGTTGTGGCGCTAAAACCTTATGGAAAAGTGCAGGTGAATATCAGCACCCTTGCTGACAAAAGCTTTCACGAGATCCCCGCAAAAGGCAGTTCCTGGCATGAGTATGCCAGCAGCAACCCAACCCCTTCGAAGTTTTTCCCTGACCCGAAGCTGGCGCCATTTCTGCCGGCTGAGTTTGTCAAGAAGAACAGGCAGCTATTGCTCGCAAAAGCTAAAATCCTGAGGGAAAACGGCTTGGAGGCGGCGTTTATCGGTTACGAACCCAACTTTCTGCCCGCGGCTTTTTTCGACGCATATCCGGCCATGCTGGGACCGCGTGTAGACCACCCGAGGCGAAGCACGGAAAAGGCTTTCGCTCCCTGTATCAGCGCTCCTGAAACCCAGGAAATGTATATCAACATGATCGCTGAGATGTTGAAAAGTGCGCCTGAGATATCTTCCTTTTCTTTTAAAACAAATGATGCCGGTGCTGGTATCTGCTGGTCTGAATGGTTGTATACCGGCCCTAACGGCCCGTCGCATTGTAAACATCAAAGTATCGGGCAGCGCGTAAAATTATTTATGGAGACACTCCAGGCCGGAGCAGCCAAAGCCAAACGTCCGCTCTCTATTTATATGGACGCGGGAGCATCAAACTTTACGGACGCTGAACAGGCCGATATTGAAGCGCAACTACCCGCCAACTGCTATTTCCTGGGAAAAGAAGGTCGCGCCATTCAAAACATCGGCGGAACTCTCGGGAGTCTGTATCCTGTAACCGGCATCGCAAATCCGGTATCCCTGCTCAGAAGTGTTCGTTCGCTGAACCGAAATACCAACAAGACGTTCTTTATCGTATTTCGTGCGGCATACGACCGTGGAATTGAGCGCGCCGACATGACGGGCCTCATCCTGGACCTCGTTACATCAGCGCTAAAGAGCAGCGGCTCCCATGAAAATGAAGACCCTATCGATGCACTGAAACAACTGTCCAGGGAATGGGGTGGAGAAAAGTCTGCGGACGACCTGTTCAACGCATTCACCTCGCTGAATGAGGCCTTCTCTTACAAATCAGCCACCTTTCCACAGGTCCATTCTCTGTATTGGGGCATCACTGAGCGTTTTATCAACAGGCCGCTGGTTATCGCCCCGCAACGTCTCACGGAAAAGGAGGAAGCCTATTTCCTGCCCTATATTTTTAACGTTTCAGCGGAAGAAGCGCGAATGGATTACATGGATATCCATGGGGCGCGCAGAACCATTGCTCCGAATGTCGTGGAAAACTATGTGGGCCGCATATTGAGAGTCTCCCGCACGCTGGAGGGCGTCGACGCCTCAGCGCCGAAGCGTGAATTTCTTCAGCGTATGGCAACCGCTCTTAAGATACACGCAAGTATCATACGGAGCTGCGGTAACTTTGCGGCGGCCCAGGCTATACGTGACAAAAACAAAGAAATACTGAATGCGCCTCCGCAGCTTCCTAGCAAGGACGTGACCTGGGCGGGACATCCCGATTTTATCAAATTCAATAATATCATGCGTGATGAACTCGATAACACGCTCGAACTGATCAACACGCTGGAAGGGGGCGGATTGCCGCTCGTTATCCGTGCAAATAGTCAGCTGTACGAGGATGCCTTTATCCTTGGCCCCGACTTGGTTAGCCAGCTAAAGCTAAAAAGAAAAATCATGCTGGACCATTGGCAGGATATTGAAGGATACCTCGCCTCGCCTTTTAAATAGTAAGACTTAAAATTCAATAGAAATGAAAATTGTTAGAATAACCTTATTCGTTCTGGGTTCCCTACTCCTTGCCATCAATGTCACGGGGTTGTTTATGACGATGAGAAACAGCGAACTCTATTCGTTGGAACACGAGATAAAGAACAGGGTCAATGATGTGGTGATCAAGTATCCTGAAATCAAGGATCTGCTGGTCAGGAAAGACGGTGAGTCCAACACGGACTTCGCGGTTCGGGCCAATAGTACCATACACGATGGGTTTGCTCACTATTGGAGACGAGAGGGCATCGATAGATTTCATTTGCGCGTGCCGGTATGGGAAAACTATCTCCTTAACTTTGCTTCGTATGTCAATCCAAAGCGGTACGAAAGGTATGAGTTCACAGATTACAAGAAGAATCTGGAACGGGGTGTCGGATTGTGTTCTACTCATTCCATCGTTCTGAAAGGTGTTCTTAAAGAACATGGAATTAAAGCCGAGTTGCTGGATGTTGGCGGGAGGCATGTCGTGGTGCGCGCGGAAGTCAGTGACACATCGGCGTATCTACTGGACCCGGACTATGGTGTCGCAGTGCCCTACGATACCGCGGCCGTGAAAGCGCATCCGGAACTCGTGCGGCTTCCTTACAGTGAAATGGATAAACTATACTACGCGGAAGCAAAGGACCCTTATACGACCGACTTCATCGTTGAAATCTACGGTATAAGCAACCATGTGTACGATGTGAACAATGCATTTGAACCGTTCTCATACTGGGCGATCTGGATACTTCCGATATTGCTGATGCTACCTTTCCTTGTTTATAAGCTGAAGTCGTAAAGCGGGCAGGGTACACGGAGCGCTATTTGCCTCCATCTTTGGCGGTTGGTAAAGGGGCTGCGCGTTTATCTCATTGATTGAATTGAGCGCCGGTTCGTCTTCATTTTTCTCAAGCGCCGTTGAAGCGCGCTTGAGACATTTGAGCAGTAATAGGGTTCAGGCCTGACGAGCCGGAATGCCCGGTTTTGCTCCACACAACAAGAAATCCATTATTGTCACTTCGCATTGCCCAATAGCGAATGGCATGAATACGTCGCAGCGCCAACGCTAGCCTAGTTCCCCTGCCTATACGATCCAGACTACATTACTGTACCGGATGGCGGAGGTCTTTAATAATGATTTCCTTCAACGAGAATCACGCGCATCTATCGACGATATGTCCAGTACACATTTGTAAATGTGTCAGGTGCAGCTCTTCTGCGAAATTGCGCGACTCTTAGCGAGGTATGTGAGGCGCATCGGTTTACCCTATCACAACGACAAGGCTGGTGAATGCAGGATATCTGCAGTGACTTCGATACATCGATAATAACGACGCCTTGCCGGCTTTTACCAACCCGGAGGAGCATAATCGAAATTATCGGGTGCGCGTGGGTGTTGATAGTGATTTTAAATATTTGTAACAATTAACAAGAGCGATGAAAAGGAATGTTTTGTATTTAGTGTTAGTGCTGATCTTTTTAGTAACCGGACTGTCAGGTCATAGGGCGAGATTTTCAGAGTCGCCCGTTCAACCAGAATCTTCAGCACCTTCGACTCTACTTAAAGATTTGGTATCCTATTACACGCTGGATGAGGCATCTGGCAGTGCGGTAGACGCTCACGGGGATAATGATGGCACGGTCGCCGGCGCCACGCGGAGCAATGGGGGGATAGTACGCAATTCCTACGGTTTTGCTTCAGGGCACCATGTCAAGATCAACGGTATCCTTGCGGACGTCGCGGCCGCGAAAACGGGGACGTTTTCGTTGTGGGTGAGACCAACTAGCCTATTGAAGCAGGTCATCCTGTCCTTCGGCGACGCAAATGCTAATGAGTCGATCAGGCTTTTCCAGCTGGCGGGCGGGAAACTAGGTATAGCCCTGACGGATGGCGGTTCAGACAGATGGCGAATTGAAACAAACGCCGCGGTCTTATCCAGTGGTGTGTGGGCTCATATCAGCGTGGTGCAGGACGGTAGGCCAGTGTTATATGTGAATAACACAGCACCGGCACAATCCTACAAGGTATCGAAGGACCTGGACGATTGGTTCTCCGTATGTACCGGTATCGACAATGCCCGCATAGGTACACTCAACGCGTACAATTCCGGCGAAAGTCTCGGCTGGCGTGGTTCAATCGATGAATTGGGAATCTGGAATCGCGCGTTAGCTAAAGATGAAATCGCAGCACTGTACAACGGTGGAAAAGGGCTTGCATATCCGTTTGATGGTGGTGCTCTTGCAACGCCCGGCCCGGAGAACGGCATACAGGTTGAGAAGCCATTAGGAGGCGGATCAGGTGCGCCCAGGGGGTATTTGCAGTTTTTACCCGATGATTACTCATCAACCTCTCGTTTATATCCTACTATAATATTTCTTCACGGATCTGGTGAACGTGGAAATGGAACGACCGAACTTGACCGCGTGGACAACCAGGGTGTCCCTTTGAAAATTGCGCAAGGTTGGAATGCACAGGCCGGTGGTGAGAAGTTCATTGTCCTGTCGCCCCAGCAAAGTGCGACGCTTGGGTGGAGAGGAAACCCCAATGACCCTATACCGAACGATGCTTTACAGTTTGTTCTTTGGGCATTGAAAGATTCTGGATTGAGAATTGATCCTTCGCGTCTATACTTAACCGGCCTCAGCATGGGCAGTCCGTGGCATGTTGCCGGGTTTGAAGGTAACATCGATGGGAAACCATATAAGAACATTTTTGCTGCGATCGCGCCTGTTTCTGCCGAGGGTGATTATCACGATGGTCGAAGAGTGGGGATGGCGGGTATCCCGGTGTGGAGTTTTCACGGCAGTGCTGATACCGCAGCTCCTCTATCTGCGGCTCAAAGACCGATTAATGGAATGAGCTCAGTCGGTGCAAATCCTAAACCCATACTTACGGTGTACGTTGGTTTAGGTCATGGTGGTCCGGTATGGAATACGAGAGCATACGCTACAGACAATACGTACCATAAACCCAATCTGTTTGAATGGTTCCTGACACACCGATTAAAATAAAGTGCTTCGCGGTGCGGAAAGTCTGACTTGATGAAAGGATACCGCGCGGCGCCAGGTTCATTGCGTCCGCTGAAACGGCTGAGGCGGTAGCTACAGGCGACAAACGGTGCGCGGGTTATTTGTATCACAAGACATTTCAGCCCTTTACTGTTGACCGGATCGTCGCTGACGGAGAAGATTTTGACGTGCTCGGTGTTTCCTGTAAGGCTTTGCATTTGCCCGGACATAGCATGGGGAGCACGACATAGATGTCATGCTCCCCGGGCATGGTATGACCTAATTTCATAAGCCCCGACATCGCGTGGAGCAAGTGCTGACCCAGGCGCTGATGTTGTGGCGCTAGCTGATCCCCCTGAAGTTTTGTTTCATTTTTTTTGGATGAATATGCCAATCATGCCATTCTGTGCCGTGTTCGGTGGAGATTAACATCTTTTTCCACGCGCTAACCCCATTTTAACCCATAATTTAACCAGTTGTCGCTGACATTAAATCAGTTTTCGACAAGATTGCAATCGTTGCAAAGCGACATACAATCGTTAGTGTCAGCGGCGGTAGAAGAATGGGGCCGCATGGGTTTCAGAAGTTAGAGAGCACATGTTTCACCTAAAAACTATTAACAAATGAGTAAAGTTGTACACGCCTTGATGTATGTTGTTTTGCTAGGAACTTTGATTGTATCGGTTAGTTCCTGTGACAACGAAGACGACCCGGCCACACCTGGTACCGGGACTATCACTGGCAAGGTTACCGACAGTTCGGGCGACCCTGTTTCCGATGTCACAATTACCGTTTCCGGCGTCAATGAAGATGATTTAGTGGCAACCAGTTCCGCCGATGGAAGTTACACCGTCGAGAACGTGTCGTTGAAAACGCATGCCGTAACGTTCTCTAAAACAGGGTGGTTAACGATTAGCGTTACGGTTACAGCCGAGAAATTCAATGCTGAGAGAGTGGCGACTGCCAATGCTACGCTGGTGAGCGCTTCCGCGAAAATCGTTGGAACGGTTACAGATGCCAAAAATGGAGACGCACCGCTTGCTGATGTCACGATTACCGTAGGCGTTGCGGGTACCGCCGTCAGCGGAAGCGATGGCACCTACACCATTGAAAATCTGATAGTCGACGACTACACGGTGACGTTTTCCAAAGAAGGTTATGCAACCGTTACCAAGCCGGTAACCGAAGCTGATTTTGTGGGTGGCATTGCAGCGGTGGATACAAGAATGGGAAGTGTGGAACTTCTTCGCGGACTCACTGCGGAAGACTTGCAGAGTGCTGACAAATGGTACTATAATGAGTACCGGGGAGGTCGCAACGCGGATGCCTATCCGCACTGGGATTGGGCGTGCGACTATATGGCGACGCTTGATTTTCGCGGTGCATGGGAGGAACAAAATGAAGGAACAACGCTGCAGATCCGCAATAACGATCAGGATCGCAATAATCCAGCTGATCTCAATGTATTCGATTCGTATGTGTATGGAAGTAAACTGATTACGGAAGACAACAAGATCATGTCACTTCGTATACGCACACATAGCGCCGATGAAGCAAATCCTGCGTATTTCGGTGTCCAGGTTATTGACCTTGCTGACGCGGATCCCGCAGCCGTAAAAATCGGAGAGAATAGGACCTATGGTTCCGGAGATTACACTGACCTGGATTTTGATCTGAGCACCTACATCGGTAAGGAGGTCATTATTGCAATAGGCATTTATCGTCAGGCAACAGGCGATTACTGGAAGCAGCTCGTGCTCCGGGCAATCCGATTTGCCGGAGAAAAAGTAGTCGGTACAGATTGGCTGCCGGGTACGGAAGTCATCGACGGATGGAAGCTGACGAGGGAGACCGTAAGATCTACCATGCCACATACAAAGAAATTATTTACCGGCATTAGCCCTGTAAGTGCTTCACGCGACCACTATGTGGATGCCTACCGGTCATGGCGCGAAGTTGGCCATGTGGGTGCGGAGTGGTCGTTTGTTCCCCTTAGAAAGGATCCTGAAGTAACACCTTCGGAAGGCTATCTGATTAAGACGCGTAATACGCCTGAGATTGATACAACCGTACCTGAGTCGTACTTGTATGCCAAGTTTTCAATTGGAGCGGGGAGTAATCAACTGACGTTTAGTACGCGAAATTTCAGTAGTGATAATTATACCTATTTCAAACTGACTGCGATCGAAGACGATGGAACCGTTACCCATCTAGCGCCGCAGTCTAATACTGCCGACGAGGCCCTTCCCGCGGAGAACGGTTGCTGGAAATTCAAGCACGGCGATGGTGGCGCAGGCAATCCTGAAGGGTATGCGGCATTTGTCTATGATTTATCACAATTTAATGGAAAATCAGTAACCCTTGCGTTGGGCGTCTACAATGGCGCGGCCGAAACGGGCGAAAATAAACTGGTATTCCATGGTATTGAATTGAATTAAATACAAACATGAACCGGATCTTCAAAATGTTTTCCTTTACTGCTTGTCACTTCATCTTACTGGTAACTTTAACTGGTTGCAGCGATCCTGCAACGGAAGAGGAACCCAAGCCGCCCGAGGTCGGTCTTTCCGAGGTGAACCTTCTCCGCGCGATGGAACTCACTGACAACGCTATCTCTTCCCATTTTACAGGGGACGGGATGGCGATGGCCAGGTATTATAACCCCTACACAGGTGTCAGATCAGAAGAGAAAGGCAGTATCTGGATGTACACCAGCGCCATCGAGGCGGTGAATGCTATTCTTCACGCTCTCGAAGAACAGAAAGAATACGGCAACGCCTCGCTATACGCCGAACACTTTGACCGGTACTCAGGGTTGCTTCAAAAATTGTATGATAATGCGGACTACTATCTGGGTACGTTTGAACTGGTTTCCTACACACAAACCAAAGAATGGTCGGTGTACGGTGTGAACCGTGGAGGCTCAAAAGGGTCGGCAAAAGTTGAGGGTATTGAAAATGTGTATGATGACCAGATGTGGCTTGTTCGTGAATTTTTCGAAGCCTACAAGGTTACCGGAAACGAAGCGTATCTGGAGAAAGCTGAATACCTGACTGAGTATGTGCTTGACGGCTGGGATTGCACGCGCGATGCCAACGGGGAAGAAATCGGTGGCATACCCTGGGGACCGGGTTATGTCACGAAACATTCGTGTAGCAACGGGCCAATGGTGAGCCCGTTGGTCTGGCTCCATGAGTTTTATAAGGACAAAGCGGATGAAATCACGCACCGGTATATTGATGCTGAAGACAAGCAGACCCGCAAGGTATTACAAGTAAAGAAAAGCGACTATTATCTGGATTTTGCCAGGAAGATATATGCCTGGCAGAAAAAATACCTACTGCGTTCAGATGGAGTCTACGATGACATGATGGGTGGCTGCACACCCGGCAGTCCACAAACGCATGACGTCAATGGAACGACATACCGCAGGGGTGTTACCTGCAAGGATCGCGTCGGTCCGGCCATTACCTACAACAGTGGGACAATGCTTTCCGGTGCCGCCGACTTGTATCGCGCAACAGGTGAGGACATGTATCTCATCGATGCCCGGAAGCTGTCGGATGCCAGTTTCCAATACTTTGCCAAACTCGGCCTGAATAGACCTGGGTATTATACCTACGATATCAGTGGTTTCAGAAACTGGTTCAACGGTGTATTGATGCGCGGATACGTAGACGTGGCGCCTGTCTACGGGAATGTTGCCGAATACATCGACTCGTTTCAAAAGAATCTTGACTATGGGTACGACAACTTTTTATACGAGGGTTTCCTCCCCACCAACCTACTGGTGGGGTGGAGTCATGACAATAACAACAACAGGACTGAGGGGATGTTTAATTTTTCTTTTGCTGCCGAGTATGCCGTATTGTCCCGGTATGAAGCCGGTAGCGGCCAATAATCCGGATCGAAGAATGTAAAATATAACCATTGTGCTTATGCGAAATATATACGAGCAATTATCAAAGAAACTGGTAACGTATTCCGCCTATGGAATCTTTATCCAGTGTGTTATTTTTGCTTCCGTTTTTGCTTCGGGAGCGAATGCCGGGTACACAAATGTACATCGGTCTGTATCCTTCAGTTTGCAGCAGGGGGGTACGGTTGCAGGAACGGTAACCTCAGCGGAAGACGGTACTGTCATACCCGGCGTCAATGTAGTGATCAAGGGTACCACCCTTGGGACCACGACAGATGCTGACGGACGCTATGCGATCCAGATATCTGACGCAAACGCTGTGCTGAGTTTCTCTTTCATCGGATATGTGCCGCAGGAAATCGCAGTTGATTCGAGGTCCGCAATTAACGTGGTAATGGTGCAGGACATTCTGCAAATTGATGAGGTTGTTGTGGTGGGCTATGGCACGCAGCGAAAAGTTACATTAACCGGATCGGTGGCAAGTCTAAAGGGTTCTGAGATGCTCCAGACAAAAAACGAGAACCCTCAGAATATGCTCACTGGAAGGATTGCCGGTGTGCGTGTGTGGCAAACCAGTGCCGAGCCAGGTACCTACAGCGCCAACTTTGATATCCGCGGCTTTGGTCCTCCCTTGGTCGTTATCGATGGAATTCCGCGCACGATGGCGGAGTTTCAGCGTCTGAATCCGAATGATATCGAGGACATATCTGCGTTGAAAGATGCGTCAGCGGCAATTTATGGGGTGCGAGGTGCAAACGGTGTGCTACTTGTGACAACTAAAAAAGGGTCGACTGACGGAAAGACAACAGTGTCTTACAACGGATCCTATACATGGCAGAAGCCGTCGGGACTGCCGATGCTTGCAGACCCTTTTGAAACTATGACGCTCTACAATGAGCGGGCGATGAACAATATTAACGGTGGGACTCTCATATTCGACGATGAAGACTTTGAAGACTTCCGAAATGGTAGACGCCGTACAACAGACTGGAATTCCCTGGTGTTCTCGGATTTCTCGCCCCAGATGCAGCATGACCTGAGTATATCCGGAGGAAATGAGAAAACTCAATACTATATCGCCGGAGGTTATTTCTTCCAGGAGGGATTCTTCAAGTCGGGTGATTTGAATTACGAGAAGTACAACATACGTTCGAATATCACTACCGAAATAGCCCAGGGACTGAAACTGGATCTTAACCTTAGCGGAATTGCCGACCAGCGCAATACGCCATACTCAAGCGCAGTCGATATTATCCGAAACTATTGGCGGCAGGGTGTATTGTTTCCGGCCTTTGCCGATGCCGAACAGACCATGCTGAGCTATGAAGGCCTGGATCTTGAGGAAAATACAGTGGCGAAAATGAGAGCCGACGTTTCCGGATACCGGAAATACAAACAGAAATATTTTCAGTCTTCCGCCTCCCTCGACTTTGATCTGGGCACGGTAAGTTCGGCCCTGACCGGCTTGTCTGCCAAGGCACTGATCGGTTTCGACTTCCGTCAGGACGACAACAACGTTTACCGCAGGGAGTATTTTCAATACACCTATGATCCTTTGTCGGAATCCTATATTTCAAAACTATATAACAATAGCTCCCCAAGTCAGATACACCGGTCGATGTATTCGAAACGACAGCTGTTGGGCCAGTTCCTGATTAATTACAAGCGCTCCTTTAGTGGAAAGCACGACGTAGCCGCTTTTGTTGGGTGGGAGACTCAAAGGCGTAGTGGCGACAATTTCTTTTCAGAACGCAACCTGGCCTTTGCCATGGAATATCTTCTCGCTGGCGTTGAAGAAGGGCAGCGCAGTGGAATGGCGATCGGCTTCAATGACCTGTACGACTTCGCTTATGAATCAATGATAGGAAGAGTTAACTACACTTTTGCCGATCGTTACATTGTTGAAGGACAATTTCGCTATGACGGTACTTCGCGGTTTGCACCGGGTCATCAGTGGGGATTCTTTCCGTCGGCTTCGGTGGGATGGCGTTTGTCGGAAGAAGACTTCTTTAGATCTGTTCAGGCGCTGTCATTTGTTGATCAGTTGAAATTCCGCGCAAGCTATGGGGTGCTGGGAGATGACCTTGTTAATTCAAATGCGACACCGTACGATTGGATTCCCGGTTATACCTATCCGGCAACAGGGGGTAACGCAGAAAACGGATACTATAACCAATATGCACCCGGATCGGTCTTTGGCGGACAGTTTATTTACGGCGTGGATCGGTTGCCGATCCCTAATGAGCTGCTTACATGGTTTACATCCAATACGTACAACGTCGGCGTAGACTTTGAAGGATGGAACGGCTTGTTCGGCTTCTCGCTTGATTATTTTAATCGTCACCGAAAAGGACTGTTTTCCCGTCGCGTGGGAGAATTTCCAACGGTGGTCGGTGCTACTGCTCCGAATGAGAACGTCAACAGCGACCGCCACTATGGAATGGACCTCGAACTTTCACACCGCAACAGGGTAGGCGACTTCGCTTATCGGGTGCGAGCGATCGGTACCATTACCCGCAACAAGGGTTTGGTGGCAACGGAGAAGGGTCCCTGGGGGAATTCTTTTGACCAATGGCGCAATGACAATCTGAACGACCGCTATCAGGGGGTACAATTCGGATATGAAGCCGCAGGGCGTTATACGGGCTGGGAAGACATTTGGTCTCATCCTGGTTACAAAGAGAGAGACATATTGCCGGGCGACTATAAATACGTCGACTGGAACGGCGACGGCGAAATCAATGGCCTGGATGAACACCCTTTTGCGTTCGATCAGACACCCTGGGTAAATTTCAGTTTTGGATTGGAAGCGTCATACAAGAATTTTGATCTGAATTTGCTTTTCCAGGGATCAGCCCTGGGATCTATGGAATATAAGGAACCCCTGTACTCAATATGGGGACCTAACGGAGGTGGAACTTTGACACAGTACCTCGACCGTTGGCATCCGGTAGATCCGCTCGCCGATCCCTATGATCCGGAGACTGAATGGATAAGCGGTTACTATGGTTTTACAGGACGTTACCCGCGCGGTAATTCAGAGTTCAACCGTGTGAGCACAGACTATCTTCGTCTGAAATCCATCGAACTCGGATATACACTACCAAAGTTACAGGCTATTACTTCAATGAATGTGCGTGTTTTCGCTAATGCGTATAACCTGTTTACAATGACCGGTGTGAAATTCGTAGACCCCGAACACCCCGACAGTGAACTGGGGCGGTTGTATCCGCTTAATAAAACCTACACAGTTGGACTTTCGGCTACGTTTTGAATCCCTTTAGTAAGAATTTATGAATCATAAAACAGATCATACGATGAAAAGGATATATACTTTATTCCTGATGGGCTTACTGACGTTGTCCGCATGTACGGATCTTGATATCCCGCCCAAGAATGTTCTTGGCGACGAGGATATACTAACCAGTGAGTCTGGTATAGAGGTTTATCTGGCGCGGATGTACAGCCGGATGCCTTTTGAAGACTTCAAATACACAGCGGCATGGGGTATCCGATTCAACTCCTGGTTGGGTGCTACGGGCATCGAGGGTACAGGCGAGTCACTGAACAGAGACGGTATCTGCCGTGCTTTTACTGGTGAGGATACTCAATACTGGGGAGATGCGTTCACCTTGCTGCGCGATGCCAATCACCTGATTGAAACATTGCCAAAGCATCGCGACGCCTATGCGGAGGTGACGTATAACCATTATTTAGGCGAAGCCTACTTTGCACGTGCTTTTGTATTTTATGCATTAGCCAAAAGATATGGTGGCGTGCCGCTGGTAACCCGGGTTATCCAGTACCCTGCTGATCAGGATAACTGGGAAATTGCACGCGCTTCGGAGGAAGAGACCTGGGATCAGGTGCTCGCGGATTTTGATCAGGCCGCCGCACTGCTGAGGCCCATCAGCCCTAAAACCGGCTACGCTAACAAGTACGTTGCCCTGGCGTTTAAGTCTGAAGCAATGTTGTATGCCGGTAGTGTAGCTAAATATAATGAAACGGTAGCGGGACGCCTGACAGGTTTTGGTCAGAAAACAGGCGTGCGCGTAATGGGCTTTGCCGACGACTCCTGGCAGGCAGCTTCCAGGAGGTATTTCCGGGAAGCGTATCTGGCAGGCCGCGAAGTGATAGAAAGCTCAATGTATGCACTTTATAAAAAGAAATGGGCGGCCAACGACCCCGACGCACAATACCAGAATATGGTAGACATGTTCAGCGACGCTACAAGTTTGGAAAATATCTATGTAAAGGAGTACACCTTCCCGACCTTCACACACGGATATGATGCCTACAGTGCTCCCTTTATTTTTAAAGCGCCACTGGCTTCAGGAACATGTCCGACACTCGATTTCCTGGAATTGTTTGAAGGGTTCGATCGCTATCCCGACGGAACGATAAAAGTAACGACAGGGTCGTCCAACACAGAAGGTAATTACCTGATGTACGACTCACCATCGGATTTCTTTGCCGATGCTGAGCCGCGTCTTCGCGCCTACGTAATCTTCCCAGGCGATGTTTTTAAGGGTAGAGAGATTGAAATCCGGGCTGGTGTTTTTACGGGCCCTGAACCGGTGGCTCCGTTGTTTAATGATTATTCGTATGCTACGGCAGAAACACGTTATCAACAACTGCCAGCCTATAGCGGAGGATCTAAATCGCTGTTCCTTAGCGCACGCGAAGGCAGTGGTCAGGAGATCGTACCCTATGAAGGAGGCAGCATCACTGCCGCGGGGGCGAACGGTCCGTTTTACAATAACGGAGAAGGCTGTCTTACGGGATTGTATGGCCGCAAATGGTTGAATCCCGACCCTTCTTTCGTTGCAGGTGAAGGAAAGTCTGCGCAGCATTTTGTGCTCATGCGTTATGCGGATGTACTCCTGAATGTGGCGGAGGCGGCGGTTGAGCTTTCGCTCGCCGGAGAAGCATCTCCCGATGGATTTAACCTTATGCAGGTTGCTACGGAAGGGATCAACCTGATTCGTGAGAGAGCCGGGGCAACCCTGCTTGCGGGAAGTATTACTTCCGACATAGTGGGGCGTAACATCGTTCGGAAAGAACGTCGTAAAGAGCTTGCGCTGGAACATAAAACGAAGTGGGATTTACGCCGCTGGAGAGTACAACACTATGAAGGCCGAGACGGTTTCTGGGGAGAAGAGAGGGATAAAGACGCCTACAGCAATAACGCCCGCTACCGTTTCCGCGGTCTGTATCCGTTCCTTTCAACTGAAAGTGGAAGGTATTTCTTCGATGCCCGTTTCCAATGGGTGAGTCTGAAGACGTTCGAGTACAACCCGGTCGACTACTATTTTTCAATTCCTGGCGGCGAAGTGTCGAAGAGCCCGGTAATTGATCAGCAACCGAATCGATAAGGAGTTATTTGTCATTAAGAATTACAGATATGAAAAGAATATCGCTTTATATAGTACTGTCCGGGTTGTTTTTATTCAGCTCCTGCAGTCTGTTTGAATTGGATAACAAAGAAGCACCGAATGAGGTGTTGCGGGGCGAAGTGGTGGATGTGGAAACCGGCGAACCGGTTCTTACTGACCAGGGAAGCGAGGGTATCCGTGTGCGACTGACCGAACTCAGCTGGGGCGACAACGTCGTCCATAACCCCGACTTCTTTTGCATGCCCGATGGAATATTTCAGAACACGAGATTGTTTCCAGGGACCTATAATATCCGCATAGATGGACCGTTCATTCCGTTGCTTCGAGAAGATGACCGTGGTGTCCCGATCGCTGATGAAACCCAGACGGTCGATATCAAGGGAGTAACCAATGTAAAGTTTGAAGTACAGCCCTTTCTCAAAATCGAATGGGTAGGAGAGCCTACTGTGATTAACGGTAAGGTAATAGCACAGATCAGGGTTACACGCGGTGTGTCTGAGTCGGATTTCCGCAACAAAATCGAACCGATGGGAGGATATAGCAGTAGCTTTCTTAATGTGACGGATATCCAGTTGTTTGTGAGCTATTCGTCATCGGTAGGGTATCGCGCGCGCGACGAACGCTGGTCAAGTCATATTGATTATTCCGGCGGGGCATTCAATTCCCTGTTAGGACAAACGATCACTATCGAATCGAACGGGATCATTCCCTCGGGAAGGGTAGTCTTTGTCAGGGCAGCCGCACGTATCAACTATGACACACCAATGGGTAGTGGCACAAGAAGATGGAACTACAATGAATCCCTGGAATTGATGGTGCCCTAATCCCAACCCTTGAGCCGGTGGATACGAATATGAAGACTCCACCGGCTTAGGGATTTCTACTATTAAATGAATTTAGATCCATGCAAAATACGTTTGTAACTTATCTTCTACTTGCACTTACTTTTTATTCCTGTTCTCATACTGAACGAAAAGTTGAGGAATCACAAATCCAGTCCAGGGAAAAAACAGTTTTTCAGACTTCAAATTCCTGGAAGCCCGTAATCGATGTGCGGGCGGATGTGGCGATTATTTACAGCGTGAAAGACCATCACGAACAGGGAAATCTGACATTTGAAGAACGCGTACAAACATGGAGGGAGAGGGGGTACACCACTCACTTTATGAGCGGTATTGCATGGGGAGAATACCAGGATTACTTCACTGGCGAGTGGGATGGGAAAATGCACCTGGACGAAGGACAGGTAACTCAAAAAGGCGATACTATCTGGCACGGCCGCATGGTTCCCTACATCGTACCGTCTATGAATTTTATTAAGTATCTGAAGGAAAAAGTTATCAAACGGGTTATTGATGCGGGAATTGACGCCATCTACCTGGAGGAGCCCGAGTTCTGGGCGCGTGCCGGGTATAGTGAAGCTTTTAAAAGGGAGTGGAAAGAATATTATGGATTTGACTGGCGCCCACAGCACGAGTCGGCGGAAAACACCTACCTGTCTAACAAGTTGAAATACCACCTTTACTATCGTGCTGTCAACGAATGCTTCACTTATGCAAAAGAGTATGGCAAAAGCAAAGGGATGAACATTCGTTGTTACGTCCCTACGCATTCACTTGTGAATTACTCACAGTGGATGATTGTTAGTCCCGAAGCAAGCCTGGCCTCACTGCCGGTTGTTGACGGTTACATTGCACAGGTCTGGACCGGCACTTCACGGGAGCCTAACTTTTTCAACGGGCAGAGGAAAGAACGTGTGTTTGAAACGGCTTTTCTGGAGTATGGGTCAATGGAATCGATGACCGCGCCAACGGGAAGAAAAATGTTTTTCCTCACCGACCCGATTGAAGATTGGCCGCGCGACTGGGCCGACTACAAAAAGAACTATCAGGCAACTTTCACCGCGCAACTGCTCTATCCGATGATTGCGGATTACGAGGTCATGCCGTGGCCAAACCGAATCTATCAGGGATATTACAGGACCAGCGCTAACAGCGAGGAGAAGGAACGGATTCCGCGGTTTTATTCGACACAGATGCAGGTTATGATTAATAGCCTCAACAATATGCCCTTGTCGGAAAATAGCGTAAGTGGTTCGCAGGGTATTGGTATCCTTATGGCTAACTCGCTGATGTTTCAGCGCTTCCCCGTACACGATGGTTACGAGGATCCGCAGTTGTCAAATTTTTATGGTCAGGCCCTTCCATTGTTGAAACGAGGTGTTCCGGTAAAAACGGTTCATATCGAGAATGTTGGCTTTTCAGAAACGCTGAAAGACATAGAAATCCTGATTATGTCGTACTCCAACATGAAACCAATGGATCAGGCAGCACATGAGCACCTCGCCGCCTGGGTAAAGAAGGGGGGAATATTAGTGTACATTGGTAGAGATGATGATCCCTTTCAAAGCGTGCAGGAGTGGTGGAATACCGAAGGGAATAACGTCAAAGCCCCCTCTGAGCACTTATTTCTCAAACTCGGTCTGAAAGCACCCTTCGAAGCAGGGGAGTACCAGTATGGCGACGGAGTAGTCTGTATTCTGCGCAATGATCCGAAGGAGTTTGTTCTGGAGGAAAACAACGACAGCGAATTTGTCAATACCGTCAGGAAGTTGTACGAAGCCAGCGGAAAGCCTCTTGAATTCAAGAATCACTTCGCGCTCAAAAGAGGACCCTACGAGATCATTTCGGTTGTGGATGAAAATGAGGACCAGTCTCCCTATACGATCAGGGGTAAACTGATTGATTTGTTTGACCCTGAGGTTCCCGTCCTGGAGGTAAAACAAGTGTACCCTGGCGAACAGGCTTTGCTATATAATATCGGCAGTGTTAAAGATCCGGATAAGCCACAGGTGTTGGCTACCGCCGCGAGAGTTTACGACGAGAATTCCACAGACGATTCCTATTCTTTTGTGGCGAAGAGTCCTTTGAATACGACAAACGCGATGAGAATACTTTTGCCGGAAAAGGCGACTGAAATAGTAGTAGCTGATCGTTCAGGCAAGCCGATACAGTCGAAAACGGTGTGGGATGAATCGAGCAAAACCTGTTTTTTGAGTTTTGAAAATGATCCGGACGGTGTTCATGTGACACTGAGTTGGTAAATCCCGGAACAAGTCGGATTTCAGGCGAGTTTCCTGGTAGGAGGGTATTATATCAAGCTGTTAGCCTCTAAAAGCGTGCGGATAATCATTTCCCATGATTTTCCTGTAATCTATCACGAAAGCCTGAAACCGCATCCTCGCTTCATCCGTCATCTTCAACTTTTGCATCGCTTTCATCTGAAAATTCAGAGCGGGTTCGTTTAGCGGATCGATATTGAATAACGCGTCAGACAAGGCGATGGTTGCGAGGTAACACTCGGAGGAAAAACTCTTCTCCATCTCCAGTAGTAATACAGGCTCAAGTTTCTTCTCCACGTCTTCTTTAAACGAATCAAATACCGGATGGTCGGAGAGCTGAAGGAACTTGCCGCGATTTAGTATTTCAATGAGTTCGTCGCTGTGTGTTTCGGTTTCATTGGAAGAGATTAGTTGCAAGCACCGCGTATAATCACAATAGAATTCCTCGCCTTGTTCCAGTCTGAAGAATCCTTTTTCATAGATCAGTTCTATTCCATCAAGTTCGCTTAGTGTCTTGCGCAGGTGATTGATGGTAACGCCCCGGGAATTTTTTACTTTATCCGTGGGTTTGTCTGGCCATAGTATGTTGCTGAGTCGTTGAGATGAGATGCCTTCTTCTACTGTCGAGTATTGTAGTATAAGACAGAATATTTGCTTTAACTGCGCGCTGAACATGTAGGTTATATCCCGATTGCTTCTGTCGCGCACTGTGAAGTCTCCAAACAGGTAAATCGAATTGGGTTTGGAGGTTGTTCCGGTTTGATCATTTGTGATGGAGAAGGGTTGGACCCCCTCACTATAGACGGGTTTGGATCTCAGGTTTTTAAATAACAGATAGCCGATTCCGGAGGCCGCAGAGAGCGAAAGAAAAATTACCAGGAACGTGTTGTTCCCTTCCCTGGTTGAATAGCCAGCGAGTTCACCCGCGGTGATAGGGGGAAATGCCAGGGAATAGACTTTCAGGTCAGACGAGATGTCGTCTTCAAATTCCTGGACAACGGCGTACAAGTTGTTTAGTCCGTTGTCGTAATACAGGTTAGCATTGGTTGTGATCTTATCCGAATATATCGGAATAGAATCGCCCAATATTTCGTATGATCCATTAATCAGCGAAAACCGGAATAGTTTGAGAAATGATTGCGTGAAGTGTTCTGGATAACACAATGTATAGAAACTAGAGTCATTCAGTACAACCATTCCTCTGACGGGAACCATGTTATCGTGTCTCCATTCTATCTCCCAAAGTTTAGAGACGCGCTTCGTATCCAGGTCTACTTTATAAAGATCATAATAGTACTTTCTTCCGACCACCTGCTCACCGGATTCATTTCCCATCCCGCCAAAAATATAGATCGAATTGGTCTTTTCCAGATAGCCCACCGACGAAAAGTATCGGGGTGAGATAAAGTCCCCCGTGAAATTATCAAGTGTGTCCCATCTTTTTTTTTCTAAATCGTAGGTGAAAAAGTTCTTGCTGTAGTGCATGTTCCCAAAACCACCAAACAGGGTGAATTGTTTATTGACGGAATTGAGGTAAGAACCGTGATGATGTAGTTGACTTGGCAACTTATCGTAGTTTTCGGCAGTCCATTGGTAAGTATCCAGGTTGAGATGTGCGATAGTAGGGCCTGAATAATCATCGTTGGGAGGGGCGTAATAAACTTCGTAGGAGTATAGCTTGTTATCCGAAGGATCGATAAAATTTGTTCCCAGGATCAGTTTAACCGGGCACGGTTCTTCAAAGACGTTGATTTTTGTTTCGCCCGACCTTACATCGTAGATAAACAACGAATCCCTGTTGAAGTAGTATATTTCCTTCCTTTCCGGATCGTAGTTGGCGCCCGCTACCGAACGCGACCGAAACGAAGTTTTAAATCGCCAGTGGTATGCATCATTCATGAGCCATTCGGGGTTGGTGACAGTCCCAAAGGCTTTGCCTTTCATGTCGTGAACAATATTGCCCTGACTCTCTCTTAGGGGAAAATCGTATTTTTTCTCTTTGTTACCGATAGAGAGGTCTTTTAGGGCAAAGGTGGGGACATCAATTATATGGTCACTTTTTCCAAAAAAAATAGCGGGAGAATAGGTGTCGGGAAGCAGCTCGTTTGGTGCGCTGAATACCTGGTCATGTATGGTCAGACTAATTGAATCACCCTTCAGATTGAATGAGATTTTCATTTTAAACCAATGCATATCGGGCAATTCGGCCTTATCAAGATTGGCGACAATCAGGTTATTCTTACCCTCTTCATTAAAGCGGAAGGTGAGGTGGTTGCCCTGACCATCGTAGAAGAGATTGTAGATTTTGCTGCTTTCGTGGTTTTTGATCCGAAGGAGGTATCCGAATTCTGTTGTGGGAAAGAGAGACAGGTTGAATTCAATATCGAAATTGTCTGAAAACCGGACATTTCGATCGCCGAATACGTCGTATGATGTCCGCCGATTTATAGATTGCTCACTGCCATGAAACTTCAATCCCCCCAGCACGGATGCGGCTTGCGAGGGTATAAAACAAGAAATCAGGAATATATAACAGTGTGACCTAATAGATAAAAACATGGCTTCAGTATTCTGAACAACGCAATATTATCCTTTGCAGGATAATTAGGTGAGTTACTCACAATTTTCCGATACAAAATAGGAAAAACCAACGAGGAAAGACAGGATAACGGTAACGAGGTAACCAGGTTATTGGAGGTTATGGGAAAACATTTCTTCGTAGTGAGCCGAAGGATACAAGATACCGCCACTTTCGTCGTAGAATGACTTATCCGTGATATAGACGCCTGTTTTGGTGTTGATCCAAGAAGCATCCGCGCGTGGGTGGTAACTCATCATCCGGTCCCAGCCCTTATAGTATTGGTGGCCGTTCGTTTCCTGAAGGCCGATGCCAATTTCCGCGAATGGAGCCAGGCGCGCGGCAACGCATTTGTTCCAGTCAACAAGAATAGGATTCACGGTAAGGTCCGCGCAAAAGCATGGTATCTTTTTCTCAAACGCAAGCTGTGTTACGCGCATGGTCATACTGAGGGTTTTCGCGACCGCCTTTACTGCGATAGCGCCGTAACCTTGTTCGATACGCTCCGCAGCGTCTTCCACAGTATGCGCGCTTTCATCGGCCGCAATGGTGACGCCCATATCGCCGACGTAAACATTGTTCCGCTCGCCAAAGGGTTCTTCGATCGCCGCGATCTGATCGAAAGCTCCGATCTTTTTTGCGTGGTCAAGAAACCTGAGAAGGGTATCCTTCTCGTCGTATCGCTCATTCGCATCGAAGTAGTAAGGAATCTTTCCAGTCTTCGTGTACGGCGTTTCGTAATGTCCAATGGCCTTGTGTACCGCGGTCAGGAAAGCGATGTCTTTTTCGAGCATCTCTTTCTGTGTACCGGAAGATCCGGTCTTCAGTTTCATGATGAAATATCCCTGATCCGCTGCTTCCTTGATCTTCTTCACATCGGCACCTGCGCTGAACGAGGGCATGCTTCCCACTTTTTCGTGACGGTATGACAGTCCCGGCCTGTATTGCGCGGGAATCAGTCCGTCAAAATCCCTGATGCCGTTTTCCGCTGCATAGATCAGCCACGCGGCATTGTCTACCGATACCAGCGCGTTCAGGGCAAAGGTCTTTCGCAGGTTAGGGTTGCCGGTAATTTTCTTGCCATATTCATAGACCTCCGGGAGCAGATCATCAAGAAGCTGGTTGGGATTTGTGAAGGAGTTTCCCTTCATTATCTGAAGGGCGCGCTCGCCCATAGAATACATCAAGGCATTGCCGCCGGTAGTGGAGTGTGCCGCAAACACGGTCGAATCCGACCATAGCGGACTCAGCCCACCCAATCCGACTTTATGAATGCCAGATTCAGACTGAAGCCAGGAGGCGACTTGCCATCCCTCGGTGATAAAACTGCCTTTGAACCGGTAGGGGTAGAGTGCTTCCCGTTCAAAATTAGAGTCTACATTCTTTATGCGGATGGTCTTCTCGGCAGCCTTCCTTGGGGGTTGACCGGTAGCAAATGCACCGACCCCGGTCAGCCCGAGAGATCCGATCCCGGCTGCGGTATACTGGACAAATTTCCGCCTGTTGATACTTAGGTTATTCATAGCTATTGGTATCAGAATGTTGTTTAGCATTTACCCGGTTTCATTCGACCATAACTTCCCGGTTGCGTTTCGGGAGGTCGTCCGGAAATCACAATATAGACAACCTGTTCCTTTTTGAGTCCTTCGATCTCAAGATTTCTCGATCTGTTGTCGTGGCGAACAAACGCGCCGGTTGATAATCAGGACTGGACGGGTCACAAAGCGGCTACTGAAGCGTTGAACAGGTATTTAAATGGCGACTTTTATCCAAAGATTTGAAAATGCCAATTTAATTATATGAAAGAATAAACATTTTTTTTCCTTGTTTAAATAGGAATTTGGAAGATAATATTAAAATAATTTTGTCGAAACCTTGTCTTTAAATAAATAATTCCCTTTTTTTCGGTATAAATGATGAAAAATAAGTCAAAATAGATTTACGGAAGACTATTATATAAGAATAGTCTTTCATTCGTCAGGGTCAATAGCTTAAAACCCGTAAAACCGTATGAAAAGAAGTTTACTGTCAGCTTTTGCGATACTCCTGGTTGCCTCAAGTGCAGTAACAGCACAGCAACAAACAATTTCCGGTGTCGTGAGGTCCGCCGCGGATCAGGCAACGTTACCGGGCGTAACCGTGGTGGTGGGCGAGTCCCCCAACACGGGTACTGTAACCGACATGGATGGCCGCTACTCTATTTTGGTCCCGGAAGGAGCATCAACATTGATCTTCTCTTTCGTGGGAATGGAGACTACGACCGCCTCCATCGGCTCGTCGCGTACTATTAATGTACTGTTGGAGTCGTCGTCTCAGGCGCTGGATGAGGTTGTTATCGTTGCCTTTGGTACGCAGAAGAAAGCCACGGTGACGGGCGCGATATCTTCCATCGAGACTAAAGAACTGTTGCAATCGTCGCAAGCCAACATCAGTAACGCGTTGGTAGGCCGGATGCCCGGTTTGCTAACCAAGCAGGCCAGCGGCGAGCCAGGTTATGATCAGGCGGAGATACGCATACGGGGGGCCAGTACTTTTTCGGGCTCGCTGGCTCCTTTGGTGATGATTGATGGTATTGAAAGCGAGAATTATAACAACCTTGATCCCAATACGATTGAGAACATCGCCATTCTGAAGGACGCATCTGCTACGGCTGTATATGGAGTGAGGGGAGCGAATGGTGTTATCCTCATAACCACTAAACGCGGTCAGGTTGGCGCGCCCAAAATCAGTTATACCTTCAACGCTGCTGTAACTCAATTCATTGATGTAAGGCAAAACATGAACAGTTACGATCATGCCCGCACGTTCAACGAAGCCCTTCGCTATGACTCATATATATCCGGTGGTTATAACCCGCCCTATACCGAGTATGACCTCGCGATGTTTGAAAGCAAGGCGGATCCTGTTTTTTATCCGGATAAAGATTGGCATAGCGAACTGCTGAAACCATACAATTTGCAGACACAGCATAACTTCAATATCAGCGGTGGAACTGAAAAGGTAAAGTATTTTGCTTCCGTCGGGTATTTTGATCAGGGTGGGTTGCTCAACAACACAACTGCGGTCGACGACTTGTTCGATGCTCAGATCAACTACAAGCGATATAATTTCCGTTCCAACCTGGATTTCAGTGTTACCAAAGACCTAACGCTCTCTGTCGACTTATCTACAACCAATGAAAACAGAAAAGGAAAGGGAGAGGGGTCGTCTATTTCGTCATTGATGCTGGCAATTAACAACGCCAGCCCCAGCGGAACCGCCGGTATTTTGGATGGTAAACTCGTGGACATCGGAGTGCCGAATACCCTAAATCCATATAGCAGCATGTTTAACTACGGATATGCGAAAGAATACCGGAATTATTTGAAGGGTCGAATCAAGGCGGTTCAGAAACTTGACTTTATTACGTCCGGGCTATCCGCTCACGTAGCGCTGTCGCACCAGTCATACAACAGCCAGAGCAACACGATTAGTAAGCCACTGAATACATATCTGGCTGTTCGTGGCAGTGACGGCAACGTTGCTCTCGTTCCAAGACGGGTTGATGCTCCATTCAATACCAGCCAGAGTTTTGGGAAGAACCGATTTATCTATGCCGAGGGTGGTTTCAACTATAGCAGGGACTTCGCCGGCCATCATGTCACAGGTTTGTTGCTGTACAACCAGAGCAAGCGATACGATCCTAATCTGGAATATTTGGTGCCCTCAGGTTATCAGGGCGCGGTGGGAAGGATTACTTATAACTACAAGGAAAAGTACCTGGCGGAATTCAACGGGGGCTACAACGGTACCGAGAATTTTGCCGAAGGAAAACGATTTGGCTTTTTTCCCGCGTATTCAATCGGGTGGGTACTCTCTGAAGAATCGTTTTTCATACCGAACAACGTCGTTTCTTTTATGAAAATAAGGGCATCATACGGTGAAGTAGGTAACGATAAGATTGGTGGTGAGCGATTCCTCTACAGACCTTCTGCGTACGAATACTCGGGCGGATATTATTTTGGAGAAGTAGGTAGCACTTACAATTATTACCAGGCTTCTCATGAAAGCAAAATCGGTAACCCGGACCTTACCTGGGAACGCGCTATTAAAAAGGACCTGGGTATTGAATTGATCTTGTGGAAGGACAGAATACGTGTAAACGTCGACTTGTTCGAAGAGCAACGAAACAACATCCTGACCAATATCAATACCGTACCGAGCATTGTCGGTGCTGACTTGCCCGCCTACAATATGGGCAAAATGGAGAACCGCGGATTTGACGGCGAGGTCACGTTCAACGATCGCATTGGCCGGGTGAACTATTGGGTGAAAGGTATTTTTACCTATGCGCGGAATAAGATCATATTCAGGGACGAGATTCCAAACCAATTTCCCTATCAGAACAGAACCGGTCAGATCCTGGGTCAGTATTTCGGTCTGATCGCCGAAGGTTTTTACAATACATGGGAAGAGGTCAATGATGTAAACAGGCCGATGTCGACAACTACGAACATTCAACCGGGTGATGTGATATACAGGGATGTTAACGGCGATGGCCTTATCAACGGATATGACTATGTGCCGATCGGTTATTCAAACTTCCCCGGCAAATCGTTCGGCTTTTCATTAGGAGGTGACTACCGCGGCTTTGACTTTTCAATATTATTCCAGGCTGCTGCCGATGTTTCTTACCAATACAATAACTCGACCGCGATAAAGGTCATATCCCGCGAGCGGGCGATACCGCAGTACCTGGATCAAAGCTGGACCCAGGAACGATACGTGCAGGGGGAGAATATTCGTTTCCCGCGCCTCTCTATTTACAATCACAACTACACCACGTCGTCACTATGGATTGTGGATGCCAGCTATTTAAGACTGAAGCAGGCTGAAATTGGATACCGCTTCACCCCGCGCATTTTTGAGAAACTGAAAATTGAATCGGGAAGGGTTTTTGTCAATGGCAACAACTTATTAACGTGGTCTGATCTCTTGCCTGGCTTTGATCCGGAGCAGGGGGCGTCAAACGGGAATCAGGAACCTTATCCGATGACCCGAAACTTTAACCTGGGAATCAGCATAAACTTTTAGATGGTATGAGAAAGATAATCAATCTGGTAGTGCTGTCAATTCTGGTTTTGTCTGTTGCCTCGTGCGACAGGGGAATTGACGAATTCCTTGACAAGGCCCCCGGTATTGACATTACCGAAGACATTGTATTTTCTTCGAAGACTGAGCTGTTGTCATTCGTAGCCGGGATCTACTTTGAAGGGATACCGGCGGGATACCCATATAAGGGGTTTAATGACATTAGTGGTAATGTGCTGAATACGGGAGGCGCTACTGAAGAAGGTGACCTCGAAAGAGGCTGGTATCCCAGTAACGACTGGAACGGCGGGTCTATCGGACCGGGTTCAATTATTTGGCATGAAGACGTTGTGTTCGAGAAACGCTGGGAAGTGCTCAGAAGCATCAATACAGTGCTGGAGCGCCTCGATGAAGTACCTGGCCTGACAGCCAGCGAATACGACCAGTTTAAAGGCGAGGTATTGTTTATTCGTGCGCTTTTGAACCTGGAGATGCTTAAGCGTTATGGCGGATTTCCGATTGTCGATAAGCGATTCCTGCTTACTGACAACTTGATGATTCCCCGGAGTACAATCGAAGAATGCGTGAACTTTATCATTGGCGATTGTGATGCCGCCGCGGCACTCCTTCCGGCTTCAAATACCGGGATCATGCGAGGCCGGGCAACAAAGCTTGCGGCGATGATGGTTAAATCCAGAACACTATTACTGGCGGCCAGCCCGATATTTAACACAGCAACGCCATATCTCAGTTTCGGCAGTAACAACGCGCTCATTTGTTATGGTAATGAAGACGTAGGAAGGTGGAAGCTTGCCGCTGACGCTGCGAAAGCGGTGATCGACGCGGCGGGTGAAGGAGGCGTGAGGCTTATAGACGATCAGGGTGTCGATAAGAATTACAAATACGTATGGGAGCAACAGGATAACGACGAAATCATATTCGCTGATAAAGCTATCAATGGCCAGAACGCATGGAGTATGATGCCTTGGGGAAATTATGTTCCCGGTCCGATCTATGCCGGACAGGTAGGCGTTTCTGTCCCCATGAATCACGTGATGAAATATGAAAAAAGAGACGGGACGCCTCAGGTGTGGGATGTGAATGGTGGCGATGACCTTAATCAGAAGTATGAAGAACTTGATTACCGATTCAAACAGTCTATAGCCTACAACGGCGCGTACTGGAATGAAGACTATCCGGTAGTGGAAACCTATCTGGGTGGGGCACACGTAGCGCAATGCCTCGGTGGTGCCTGGCTCAGAAAAGGTATCCCCGACGCGTTAACACGATCGAACCCTGTAATAGTAAACTGGACCGTATTCAGACTTGCCGAGGCTTATCTGAATTATGCGGAAGCGATCAATGAAGCGGAAGGACCGGCAGACGCGTATGCCTATCTGAATACCATCCGGAATCGCTCAGGTATGCCCGACTTACCTGCAGGTCTGACTAAAGATCAGTTCAGGGAACGTGTCAGAAACGAGCGGGCGATAGAACTGTTTTTCGAAGACCACCGCTTCTGGGATATCCGTCGCTGGCTTATCGCCGAAGAGGAGGGCGTCATGCAGGGCGATTTCTATGGTTTGAAAATATCGCCCGTTGGCGGCGGTCCCGTCAGCCCGGGCACCGAGTTCAGGTATGAATTCTATGTATTTGAAAAAAGGATATTTCATAAAAAGATGTATCTGCACCCCTATCCACTGACGGAAGTTAATAAGGGTTATATCGTAGAGAATCCGGGTTATATAAATAATTAGGCGCGGGAGTATGTTCCTCGTTTTGAAGAAAATTTTCAAGATCGTTTTGCATGAGTCAGTTCAGATAAAATATATATGTTTTACAAGTACAGACATTATTTCATAACAGCTTTGGCAATGTGCGCCTGCGTCAAAGGCTTTTCACAAGCGCATGACGCTGTACCCGATTCCGCTGCATGGAAGGACACACGCGTGATACATATAGGCTACGGTACGCAAGATGCGCGTCAGTCGACGAGTTCGATCTCTGCCGTTAGCGGTAGTGAATTGCGGGAGACATTTGTGCCTAATGTTGCCAATGCCCTATACGGCCGGATTCCGGGCCTGATGGTAGTACAGCGCGGGAATGAACCGGGCAACGACTCTCCGGCATTGTATGCGAGGGGTTTACAGACGTTCGGCGAGGCGGGTACAGCTCCCTTGATTGTTGTCGACGGGATAGAAAGCTCGTTCGAGCAGATGTCGTCGTACGAAATTGAGTCTATATCGTTGTTGAAAGATGCTTCCGCTACCGCGATCTTCGGGAGCCGGGGTGCCAATGGCGTCTTGCTCGTTACCACCAGGAGAGGACATGAAGGCACGCTGAAGATCAATTTTAGCGCGCAACTGGGATTTCAGCAAGCCATTCGACTGCCGCAGTTTCTGAATTCCTATGAATACGCGACGCTCTACAACGAGGGTGCGGTTAATGACGGAAGTGTTCCTGTCTATAGCAATGATCAACTTGAAGCATATCGCACAGGCAGCAGCCCTTACCTGTACCCGAACGTAAACTGGTATGACCAGATTTTGCGATCATCTGCGCCTATCGCGAACTACAACCTGAACTTTACCGGTGGGGACACTAATGTGAAATACTTTGCGTCGGTTAATGCGCTGTCGAATGGCGGATTGTACAAGACGACCGGAGATCTGTCTGACAACAGCATTAACGCCAAATACCAACGCTACAATGTTCGCACAAACGTTGATATCAGGTTGTCGAATACATTTTCCACCGCGGTCGATCTCGGTGGCGCTGTTGAAGAAAAGAGTACTCCATACGCCAATACCACCGATGGGATTTTCGGCATGATGAGCACCCTTCCTCCAAATGCTTTTCCTGTGTATAATGAAGATGGCTCTTATGGCGGTAACTCATTATACACCAACCCGCTTGGCGATATCCTTGAGTCAGGGTTTTATACCTCGAGCAGCCGGACATTTCAGTCGTCCTTCAAACTGAATGCGGATCTTGACAGACTTACGCCCGGTTTGAGTGCGACAGCGCGCCTGGCGTATCACACAACATTCATCAGCTACTCCAATAAGTCGAGGGAATACGAGCGGTTCGATATTTCAGAAGACAATGGACAGATCGTCTATACCAGGTTTGGTCAGAATACGCAGCTGGCTGGCGATGAGGGAGAATCTGATCAGTGGCAGAATTTGACATTTCAGACTTTCCTGAACTATCAAAGGTCGTTCGGTGACTATGCCTTGGACGCGATGACGATGTACAACTACAAACACTTCACATTGATCGGCCCATCCGAGTATTATCCCGCGGACGGTAGTGTGTTCCCGTTTCAGCATGTAGGTGTCGCCGGTAGGTTCACCAATACCTATAAGGGCAAGTACATCGCGGAGTTGTCTGTAGCCTATAGCGGATCCGAAAATTTTGCGAAGGATGATCGGATGGGGATCTTCCCTGCGGCATCGGTAGGGTGGATGATTTCTGACGAGGATTTTTTTCGCCGGTCTGATACTTTCAGCTTTTTGAAACTGAGGGCGTCTTATGGGATCGTCGGAAACGACAACGTAGGGGGTGAGCGGTTTATGTTTGACCCGAGCTACAACGGATCTTCCGGTTATTATTTCGGAGGAACAAACACTTACGTGCCTGGCATTGAGCCTGGCCGGGTGGCAAATCCCGGTTTTACCTGGGAGAAAGAAGAGAAGTTAAACGTAGGGATAGAGGCTTCGATATTGAATCGGTTTAACGTAACACTCGACTACTTCAGGCAGAAACGATATGATATACTCGTTCCGGCCTATTCGGAAGTACCGGGTTTCCTTGGCCTGGAATACCCTTACCTGAATGTTGGTGAAGTTGAGAATCAGGGTGTAGAAGCTGCGATAAACTACAGGAGCAACCTGGAGAAAACGTTCAGGTATTCCATTACGGCTAACGTATGGTATGCGAAAAATGAGATCGCTTATAGCGCGGAATCGCCTCAGGTACAACCCTATTTGTATCGGGCAGGGCGCCAGATCAATCAACCGTTTTTGTTGGAGGCAATAGGTTTCTTTGAAAACGCGGCCGACATTGA
The DNA here is from genome assembly GCA_964493505.1 of uncultured Roseivirgaceae bacterium. Classification (GTDB taxonomy): domain Bacteria; phylum Bacteroidota; class Bacteroidia; order Cytophagales; family Cyclobacteriaceae; genus Chryseosolibacter. The sequence goes on along the minus strand of CAZBNP010000010.1, from coordinate 83,481 downwards.
AAGCAGCCCCACACAGATCTTTGCAAGTGTTCAGCCTGGTGATCTGAAGTATAAGGACCAGAATGGTGATAACATCATAGACAACGCAGATTTTTATCCGATCGGCAACACGGCGGTGCCGACGCTAAATCTTGGCCTTAGTTCGCGGCTTTCTTACAAAGGTTTTTATCTTGATTTTATGCTGCAAGGTGTAACCGGGCGGTCGGTGTACCTGGCTGGAAGTTATTACCATGCATTTCAAAATGACGCCAAAGCATCTACTATGGCCTTGGGAAGGTGGCATGCGGGAAATACGGAGGCGGCAACTTATCCAAGACTGTCGGCGTCGAACAACGAAAACAATTTTCAACCCTCTACATTCTGGCAACGCGATGGTAGTTTCATCAAGTTGCGTCATGCGGAATTGGGCTACGATATTCCCAGGCATATTGTTGAGCGACTACGCATGGAGAACGTACGGGTCTTTGTCAATGGTACCAATGTATTTTCGATTGATCACCTGGAATATAGTGACCCTGAAACACTGAGTGGCTATCCGGCTATGAGGACGTTGAGTTTGGGTGCGAGTATTGAATTTTAATTACGTACAATGAAAATCGGGATATTAACACTTGTGATTTTTGGCCTGTCAGTGACTGCCTGTGTCGACCTGGAAAGGGAGGTGGCTGTCAATCTGCAAGAACACCAGGTTATGGCAAGTTATGACTATACCTACAATCGTCTCAATTCGATATACGAGGGATTGCCATCAGGTTTTAATCCTGTGGGCGACGCGATGCTATCCAGCGCCGCTGATGATGCCGAATTTACGATAGAGTCATCGGCTATTCATAGGTTCAACAATGGAAACTGGAATGCCATTAGCAATCCGGACGATCAATGGTATACGTTGTACCGCGCGATCTATAAAGCGAACAGGTTTCTCGAGACTTCCGACGAGGTTGACCTGGATGTGTACAGGCTCGATCCCAGCCCCTCCGCACAAGCGGTATATGTATCGCGTTTGCAGGAAATCCAGCGGTGGAAAAGCGAAGCGATGTTCTTAAGAGCCTACTTCTATTTTGAGTTGGTGAGACGGTATGGCGGGGTTCCCTTACTTACGCAGACGTACCAACAGGACGATGACTACCAAAATCTCCGCAGGGCGAGTTTGGATGAATGTATTGAGTTTATCACGATCCAGTGTGACCTTGCGGCGATGAGGTTACCCAATGTGACCGAGTACCCGTTTGCTCAGCTTGGTCGGGCCACAAGAGGCGCGGCGCTCGCGCTGAAAAGCAAAGTACTGTTATATGCGGCAAGTGACTTGTTCAATAATCCTTCATGGGCTGGTGGTTTTGGTCATCCCGAGCTGATCGCGAGTCAGAAAACTGACAGGGCAGCAAAGTGGAAAGCTGCAGCGGATGCCGCAAAAGCAGTGATTGATCTGCCCGCCTATTCACTAGCTCAGAACTTCGAGGGACTCTTCCGTACCTACAATTCCGCCGAGATCATCCTCGCGCGCAGAGAAGGTGCCAGCAACTATTTCGAACGGATAAATCTTCCCATTGGATACGATCTGGGCAGGAGTGGCAACTGCCCCTCACAGAACCTGGTTGACGCGTTTGAAATGGCTGACGGCTCGCCATTTGACTGGAACAACCTGGCACATGCCACCAGTCCTTATGAGAATCGCGATCCCCGGTTACAAATGACCGTACTAACAAATCAGAACATCTACAGAGACCGGCCGATTGAACTATGGACGGGCGGACGTGATGGCAAGGGAACAGCAAGGGCTTCCAGAACCGGCTACTATCTGAGAAAGTATGTTGATCCAAGCATCAATGTGCTTCGCGGCGAGACGAGCGTACACACCTGGATATTAATACGACTTGGAGAGATATACCTGAACTATGCGGAGGCCTTGAATGAGTATGATCCCGGTAACGCAGATATTAAGGGGTATGTTGATGCCGTTCGTGCCAGAACTGGTGTCAGCATGCCACCTTTACCAGAAGGCCTGACGCAGGAACAGATGCGTGAGAGAATTCGCAATGAGCGCAGGGTGGAACTGGCTTTTGAAGGTCACAGATTCTGGGACGTGAGACGTTGGTTAACGGGAGAGGAAGCGTTCGGTGCGCCGTTGCAAGGTGTCGAGATCAACAGGCTGGATACAGACCTGTATTCATACGAGAAGATCAAGGTCGAAGATAGGGCATGGAGGCCGGAGATGTATCTGTACCCCATTCCGCAATCTGAACTTTTACAAATGCCCGAATGGCAGCAGAACCCGGGGTGGTAGTCATTACCGTTTGGAGATTCGAAATATTTAAATGCAACAAAGTATGTTCCAGAGATCAGAGAATATGCGGATTATAGTGATTATCATGTCGTTCGCGATACTTGCCTCATGCGATTACCGGGAGTATGCCGATTCGGAATATCCCGAGCAGAGTATTTACATGCCTGCAGCCGGCTATAATGTCTACGAGGTAAAAAAGGGAGTGAAAAAAATAGGAGCACATCCTACGGAAGGAGACCGTTTCAGATATAGAATTGAAGACGGGAAATTTGTTGTTCCTCTAAGCGTCTACCGCGCAGGTATTGACCGGAAAGGTACGTTTGATGTGATCATCCAGGTTGACACCGATACGATTTCAGCACTTATGAACGCGGGCACGCTGGCCCCCTCGGTAAAACTACTTGGTTCTGAGCATTACAACATTCCCTCAATAATTACAGTTCTGGATGGACACGATTCCGAAGGATTTGACCTTGTCGTAGATCTTGCTTTTTTACTGGAGCGCAATACCAACGCGCCAGATGAGCAATTTGCGCTTGGTGTGACGGTGTCGAGTAACGCGAGACGGACGAATCCAAACCTTGAAACCACGATTATCCTCATCGATCCGAAAGCTTCTACGCCCTGAATATTAATCTATAGTCTATATTTTTGAACCAATATATTTTGAAGATGAGAATGATGAAGAATCGATTAACCTATTTGACGGCACTCGCGATTGGAAGTGCAATGCTTTTTCTTGTTGGATGTAGTGACGATGATGAGCCGGTAGTGCCGGCCGCTCCGACGGCTACGATAAGTGTACCAGGTCTTACTCCAACCGGCTCGGAGTATAGCGTTTCCGTTACAAAGGATTCAACGTTAGTCGTTAGCTATTCAATTTCCGCTCCGGCGCTTGTTAAGACACTTAGCCATTCAATTAATGGCGTCTCGGAATCGGTTTCAGCTGCCGTCGGTGATGATTCCTATTCCAGGCAGGTAATATTGAATCTTCCCTTCGAGGACACTACCATAGATTTTAAAGTGGAGGTTACGGATGAACGTGATCAGGTTTTAACTACATCCATTAAGATCGCCGTAACGGCTTTGGTTCCTCCGTCTATTCCGTTAACGGAAGCTCAGATGATTACTATGGGCGGTCCTATCAGCCCTGGCAATTTCAGCCGTTGGGATCTTGACATTCCTGAGGGGTATGGCGGGTTTTCGCTGGGCGGCGCTAACGCCGATAAAGTTCCGAATATGGATGTTTTCTACAAGACGCTTTCACTCAATGACACCGATACAGAAGTCGGTCATGAGAGATTCGCAGACAGCGGTGCGAAATTCCTGATTACGGAATTCACGAAAGCTGAGTTTGATGCTATGGACAACGACGTTGAGTTGACTAAACTTAATATCAATCAGACGTACCTTCAGTTTATCGAAGTTGGACAGGTCATCGCTTTTCAGACCAATCTGGGTAAGAAAGGACTGATGTATCTCAGTTCGTATAATCAAGGTGCGGATGATCTTGACGTCATCATAAAAATGCAGGAGCTTTAGTAGTCTGGTGCATTAATTAACCAAGAGACTGTTGAACCTGGCTTCCCTTTTGTTATCAGGAATGCGGATTCAACAGCCTCTATTGGTTACCCGATCGAAGGATTCTGGTGTATTGTTTCGCGTTAAGATCATTTCATTTATGAAGTATTATCTCATTGTAGTTTTCAGTGCACTTTTTTTTCCAGCGTGCGCACAGTTTAGCGAAACCGCTCACCGCGCACTTCTGGATGGTGAAATACCGGTGAGTGAGCCAGGGTATTACGGCGAATCCGGAAAAACCTACGTTCTGGTTAATAGCATTTCAAGTCCCGGAACACCCATCTTTCTGGGTAATAATGTTACACTTGATCTTAATGGCTACGAAATCATCTATGCTGATGCAGCCTACGAACATATTCCGAATTACAGTTTTGAGGAAGGACTAGCGGGATGGGACGTCTCCAAAGCGCCAAATGCGAGAATTGGTGACACGAGAGTGCATGTATTTGTTGGTGAGAATGTGCTTCGTCTCAATGCGGGAGAGGAGATAACCTCTTCGTATATTACTTTACCGGTAGCTGACAGGTCGTACTTTGCAATGTGCGGAGTGGCGCGGCCAGGCATGAAGGTTAGCGTGTATGTTGAAGACGCCGCGGGAGATGTGGTTTATTCCACGAACTCCTACGGGAACTTACAGCTACAGGGCAGTCCCGTTGAAAACAAAACGGTACAACTGGGTGGCGGGTTTGTTTACGCACACTTCAAAGGAAAGCCAGCAGGAAAATACCGGATCAGGGTGAGAGCCGATTCAGATGCTATTATCGATCACATAGACATCCGACCTGCGATGGACGCAGGAATCGGAGTTGTCGAGAAGACCAGTTCCTACGCACATACCGACTACCTGTATAAGGGAGGTTTTTTCCCGGCTTTCTATGACTATACGGAAGATTTTGCCGCGGGGACACCAAAAATCGGTATCCCTGTAGTTGTATCTGGCGACAAGGGAACGATCACGATAAAAAATGGAACGATACGGAGTGGAGTTCGAGGTATCCTTTCGTACGGTATACAATCCACTGCCAATAATGTCGACTTTGTCATTGACAACATTAAAGCCATCGCTTCGGGTATTAACACCAACGCGGTAGAGGTACGGCAGGGGACTATCCGGAACTGCTATTTCGATATTGAAAGCCCCTTCATCATTAACCGGCATGGGGTGCATTACTATGCTGTTGACCTGAGCGGAGGAGGTGCGTCGGAAGTTTCATACTCCGAATTTTACGGAGGACAGGGTTGTTTGAATATTCAGGGTCAGGGCTCTAAAGTACACCACAACTATTTCCAGAACCGGCAAATGGTTACAAACCATTACAGTATAATGGCGGGAGGTGACTATTCGAAGATCTACAATAACGTTTTTAAGCCTGAGACTGGCTCCGGTGTCGAGATATACAAGGGCAATCATATTGAGATCTTTGATAACGAGTTTCATATTCGATCTTCACCGCCAACCTCTGAATACGGACATGAAGAGTACAGTGTCAATGGAGTCCGAATTGCCGATTACAATACTCCGTGGGGTTCGAGCAGCGGTACCTTTGAGAATAAGATCTATCGCAACACCTTTCATATTACCGGGAAGGATTTCCCCGAGTATCCGAAGTACGTCCCCGTTGCGACGGCGCTTTTTTATAGTGCCAGTGCTGGACATAACTATGTGTATGATAACAAGGTCATCGTGAATGCGCAGGATCCTCATTCGAAAGCTGAAACGACAGCGTTTTATATCGGAGGAGGAACCGTAGGCGGCGTTTTTGAGAACAATACAATTACGACCAATGTGCCGGGTTTTTGGGTTGCGTCGATGTATGGGGCGGCGAAAAATGTCACTATCAAAAATAACCGGATTATCAAGGCGTCAAATGCGCTTGATGACTATAAACCGATCCGGGTTGGGTTCTATAACCACTTGGCTAAAGACGTCTCCTTTGTTTCAAATGAAATAGTGGGTGGTTCCGGGAAGGTCGACTTTGAAGCTACCGATCGCGCGCATACTTATTCCGTTGCGTGGGAACTGACCGTAGAAGTCAAAGACAAGAAAGGTAAACCGCGAAAAGGAGTGGAGGTGACGATCTATAATAAGGCAGGTGATGTGGTATTGAGAGAAATATCGCCGGAGTCAGGGAGTATCAAAGCGGTGCTTCCTGAGTATTTGGTGCATGACGGAATTAAACAATATGAGGGAGCCTACCGGATAGTGGCGGGCAAGGAGGAGGTATCGGTGACGTTGGATAGAGACACAGAAGTCAGTATCAAAGTGAGGAAATACGATAACAATTGATTATACCGTTACTGCTCCAGCAATGATCCAGCAGTTAGTTCAATCCATCGATGGGAATGGTGAAGCGATTTTGGAAGCAAGATCCCTTTTGAGTCCGCCAGCGTATTGCTTTTGATTCTGATCTCAACTTCTTGAAGGGAGTGAGTCTCAGTTCACAATGACTGGAATCAAGCAGGAAGCTCTGTCGAGGAGGTCAGGTTTTGCGTCAATTCAGGGAAAATACGTTTGTATTCAGGATGAAGACGGGAATCAGATTGGCGCGGGAATACAGCTTCAGTAATTCAAAAACATAATTGGATAAATTTAAAAGTGTTCAACCTTATGCGAAACCTGGCTACCTCATTTTTTGTAATTGGCTTTTTATTGTTAACTGCAGCGGGCTGCGAGGATAAGGATGCCATCCCCGAGACAGAAATGGAGATGCCTTCCATCTCCGTTACCGCACAGGGGCATTTGATAACAGATGATGTAATTCTTTTTCCCGTTATCGAGGAATCAATCGTTACGATTGATTATACGGTTTCGACATCGACAATGATCAAACAGTTTGTCCAATCTTTGGACGGTGTCGAACAAACGATTACCGAAGCCGACGGATTGGAAGAGTATACAGGCCAACTGGTGATAAATGTCCCCTATGCCAATAAAACAATAGTAGTGCAACTTAAAGTCACTGATGAAGACGATCAGAGTGTAATGGAAACAATTTCCGTCGTTGTCACGGCGGCAGGTGAGTTTACCGTCGATGGAAACATACAGGTTACTGGCCATGTGCGGCAAGGGAAGGAACTTGTTATTTCAGGAAGCGGATTTGGATCCGGACCTGGCATTGTCATTTACGATGATTTTGAAGGAGGCGGTCATAATGACCCGATTCCCTTGACTTCGCCGTTGATTGGTAAATGGGCGGCGGCATCGTCAGGCTATATTGCCCGCTATCATGAATATGGATATTCCGGAAATACATCCTTTTCGATGCAGGATGACTTGGCCGCGGTTGCGAACTATGGGAAAAAGGACGCGCAGTTGAAAGCCCGATTCGCCGATACGCAGGAGGTTTTCATTTCATATCAGGTGTCCGTTCCTCCCGGAAAGCATTTTCCGGGCGCTCCCACAAGAGAAGAGTGGGGCGCAGCAAGTCACTGGAAGCTTACGTGGCTGATGGATGGAGATAACGGATTTTCCGGAGGAGACGGGAAGGCTGATCTTTGCATTCCTACGAATGGCCAGGCGAAGGCGCTTCAGATTGTGGGAAACACGGATAACATCGGATGGGTAGGAAGCCTGGACGACCTTTTTGACATGGACGGATTCAACCGCGTTGCCGTTTGGCTGCGTGCTGATCCTGAATCACCGGAGACAGCGGGTTATACCTGGATCCACTGGTTAAGTGCGAAAACAAATCCGGCATTTACCCGAGAGCATATTCTCCCGGTGTTTAATGCACGGGCCACGTCACCTACTTCTTATCAATGGAACCAATTGAATGTGCCGGGCTGGTTTGGAAATGACCTAACCAATCCTGGCGGCGTTTACGATGACGTCTACCTGGCAACAGGCGCCAACGCGGCCGCGCGGGTGGAAGTAGGCGATGCGCCTGACTATGAAGACTGCACCGAGCTGAGCATTATGCCTTCGCTTTCGTGGACAGATTCCGAAATCAAAGTTGTCGTAAAGACAAAAGGCACGGAGACAATCTCCGGGAAATATCTTTTCATTTTTGATAGCAACAACGAGTTGATTACGGATGGAATTGCTATTCCATAAAACAGGTTCTGTTACATAACGAGCAGACTGATGTTAGAAAAAACCACTCGCAATGAAGAATGTACTTCCTTTACTCAATACCAAACAAGCTGTATTACCCATAGTGATAGCGCTGCTGCTTGTCACTATCGAATCCGCAGCTCAGCCGACGATCAATAATGTCAACGGCCTTGTACTGCAGGGAGAGACAATAGAGATCAATGGAAACGGGTTTGGGGCGAAACTGGTTGCGGCACCGTTGATCTGGGACGACTTCGAAAATGGCACGGTTGGTGAGACGGTCCGGAACGGGTGGTCACGCCAACGGGAAAAAGAAACCCATCCGATTTACACGGACGTTCAAAAATATGGCAAAGGAAACCTTTCGGTGACCAATCACATTGAACCCAATGCCAATAATGCACCGGGATGCGAGTTTTGCGGCGCTTATAAGGTTGTACCAGAAAGCTTTGAATTATATACTTCCTATCGTTTTCGATTGGATGCGACGGGTAACGACTATCTTATTCTGAAGCTCGCCCGACTGGCTTCCACACCGAACTACGGTGGCGTTGACTACTATAACGGCACCGGAACGTTGAAGTACCAGTATCAGCCAATGAATGACTGGGGCTATGTGAATCTCGAAACATCTCCTGACACGGATATTCAGGTAACCTGTACCGGAACGCCGGCGGGAGAATGGCATCGGGTAGAAATGTACTACAAGCTGTCACAGCCCGCCGGTACTGCAAATGGAGAAGCCTGGATTGTGATTAACAATGAAACGAATTCAAGGTTTGTTAGAAAAAATATCGTAACGCTTGAAGAAGGATATGAATCAAAACTTCACTCCTTGTTGCTCCCTCTTATGGGGGCAAACCCCAGAGAAGATGGCAAATTTGATTTGTATGTAGATGATGTGTATCTGGACAATTCGTTGGCACGGGTGGAAATAGGCAACGCATCGACCTGGTCTGGAAGCACCCACCGGGAGATTCAGATTCCTTCTTCCTGGTCACCTGATGCGATCAATGTTGACGTAAACCTGGGTGCTTTTGAAGAAGGGGATGAGGCGTACCTGTACGTAGTGGATGAGGATGGTAATGTTAATGAGAATGGCTACCCGATAGATATCGCTGTTGTCGTTGATGAAGACGACATGGTTACAAGTACGTCGGAGACACAACGCCACGCCGAGATCACTATTTATCCTAATCCCTCTGGCGATGAACTCGTTATTCATGGTCTGGCTTCCGGAGGAGAGATAATGGTGAGGAGTCTTTCAGGGGAGCAGGTCATTGGTTTGAAACTCAACGGTTCCTCCGGTGCACATCATATTGATATAAGACGGATTCCGGAGGGAGTTTATGTGGTGGATATTCTAACCTCGGAAGGGAAATACTCAAAGAAGATCGTTAAACGTTAGCAAGTAAAGGCAATTATGAAGACTATTAATCAATTAGCGTTATTACTTATTGTTATGGGCGTGACCCATGGCAATGCGGCTGTATTGTATGACGACGCGGTGACTGGCACCGAGCCGACTGGGATGAAAAAGCTTTCCAATGGCGGTTATACTGAAACCGAACACCGGGAGCTTGTGGAAGGTGAGATCCCCGTCAGCGAGCCGGGATACTACGGTACGCCCGGCGCCACATACGTTTTGGTGAACGACATTGTGAGTCCTCGAAGCGCGATCTTTTTGGGTAATAATGTTACACTTGATCTTAATGGCTATACGATCGTATATGCCGATGCGGGCTATGAGCACCTGCCTAATTATGATTTCGAAGACGGTTTAGTGGGTTGGGATTTTTCGAAGGCACCGACGGCGAATATTGTTGGTAAGAAAGTACAGGTTTTCGTTGGTGAAAATGTATTGCGTTTGAAGGCGGGTGAGGAAATCACGTCCGGATATATAAATCTACCCGAAGCTGACCGGTCGTATTTCGCGATGTGTGGTGTTGCGAAAAATACCATGAGAGTAAGTGTTTATATCGAGGATGAGAACGGAGATGTGGTTTATTGTATAAATGAATACGGCAGCGGAACGCGCCAGGGCAGTCCTGTTGAAAATAAACGCACACAGTTAGGCGGAGGATTTGTATTTGCTCACATGAAAGGTAAACCCGCCGGTAAGTATCGGGTGCGCGTCAAAGCAGATACCGATGCAATTGTCGATCATATCGACCTGCGCCCGGCTTTGGATGTGGGTGTTGGAATGGTTGAAAGGACCTTTACAAATACACACACCGATCAGCTATACGATGGTTGGTATGATCCTGCGTTTTATGACTATACGAAGATTTCCAGTACCGGGACTCCGTTAGATGGTATACCGGTGATTGCACCCGCCGCACCCGGAAATATCACCATCAAGAATGGTATTATCCGAAGCGGAGTGACGGGAATTTTGTCGTGGGGTATACAATCAACAGCGAATAAAGTTGATCTCCATATTGACAACGTTAAGGTTATTACCCAGGGAATTAATACCAATGCAGTTGAAGTACGGCAGGCGGTCATTACTAATTGTTATTTTGATGTCGATACGCCCTTTATTATTAACAGGCACAATTCGGGCAATTACGGGGTTGATATTTTAGGTACGCAGGCTTCCGAGGTATCCTATTCGGAGTTTTACGGAGGACAGGGCTGCCTGTCAATCGCGGGTATCGCTTCCAAGGTCCACCATAATTATTTTGAGAATCGCCAAACGGTTACTAACCACTACGCATTGGCTCCGGCCAACTATGCGGAGGTATACAACAATGTGTTTAAGGCTGAAACCGGTTCCGGAATTGGTATGGGTGGCCTGTACGCGAAAGTGTACAACAATGATATTTATATTGAGTCGGCCCCTCCGACGTGCGAGTATGGGCATGAAGACTACAGTGTAAATGGTATCAGATTAGCCGACTACAATGCAGCACTCGGGGACAGAGACGGCTGTTTTGGAAACGAGATTTTCAACAACAGGTTCTTCATCACAGGGAAAGACTACCCCGAGTACGTCGATTATATTCCGGTCGCTACTGCGGTTTTCTACAGTGCAAGTGCCGGCGACAATTTTATTTATGACAATGACATTGTCGTAAATGCGCTCGATCCGGATTCAAAGGCTGTAACGAATGCTTTTTATGTAGGGGGAGGAACCGTTGGAGGCGTTTTTGAAAATAATACAATTACCACCAATGTTCCCGCATTCTGGCTTGCTTCAATGTACGGTGCGGCCACAAAAACAAGAGTGGTGAGAAATACGATTATCAGAGCCGAAGACGCAGGCGATGATTACGTTCCAATTCGATTAGGTCATAGCGGATATCTTGCGACAGAAATTGACTTTGTGTCTAATGAGATAGTTGGCGGAAATGGGAAGCTTGAATTTACGGGTACAAGCCGCGAACACACGTATGCTGTTCGGTGGGCGCTAACGATTAATGTTGTCGATGATGCGGGCAAGGGCATTGGCAATACGGAAGTCAGGATATTGAATGCGAAGAATGAGGAGGTATTGAAAGAGATGACCTCCGATGAGGGACAGATCAATACATTGCTAGCCGAGTACGAGTATTATAGCCGTCTTCAATGGGTCAGGAATCCGCATCGCATCCTTGTCGGAGAAAAGGAAGTGACGCTGACGATCAATGAGGATACGGAGATCACCGTTTCAAAAGACAACATTACAGGTATCGGGATAGTGCCTGACCGGGCGTTTAAGCTCTATCCCAACCCAGCAAAACAGAAGCTGGTCCTTGAGTTTGACGAGGAGTCTGAACGGCGGATCGTTGTTTTGGATTTGCAGCAGAGAGTGCATTCCGATACGGTTTCGGTGAGCTCGAATGTTGAGGTTGATCTTTCTTTCCTTGTTTCGGGTGCCTATCTTTTGCGTGTCACGGAGAACGGCGACACTGTTACCACGAAGTTCATGAAGTATTGATGAATACCTTGTTGTTATTTGAGTAGATGCTCTAACTATATGATGAAATATTCATTTTCACTTTTATCACTCCTGGCTATCGTTGCTGTGTGTCTGCCCGGTTCCGCTGGTGCCCAGGTAGACAGGTCGCACTTCAGTCAGGTTTTTGACAGCGAGAAACCGTACAGGATTTTCTTGCCCGACAACTACCATACGACTGAAAAAGACTATGCCGTGATCTATTATTTTCATGGCAACAAAGGAACGCATGAATTTGATCTTGAAGGCGTAGCATCGCTGGTTAAGGAAAGCGATATCATCCTTGTTGCCTGGAATGGCCGGTCGAAGCCCTCCGATGTTCGACCCTATAACATCGGGTTTCATTCTAACGTCAACTATCAGGTTCAGTTCAAGGATTATTTCCTTGAACTGGTCGGTCATATCGATAGTACCTACAGAACCATCAACGATCGGTCCGGAAGGGCGGTTATCGGTCACAGTATGGGAGGGATCATGGCTTTTTTTCTGGCCGGAAAGTATCCGCACATGATTCGAACCGCGGTTAATTCAAAAGGGTCTCCGGAGTTTTTTATCGGATATCCCGAAAATCACACCTTATACCCCGTCAGACACCTGATGAAGAATCTCCATGGTGTGCGCCTGCGGTTTCACAATGGAACCGGATGTGAATTGCGATATTTGAACGATGAAGTTCACGCGGGAGCGATTCACGAGGCAGGCCTCGACTACGAGTACAGGATGTATGAAGGCGAACATCGTCTCACGGCCGACCAGTTTAAGGATGCCTTCGAATTCACGGTGGCTTCTTTTAAAGACCCCATCGATACGCCAACCCGCTGGCATCATGCAGATCTGTACAGGAACTTTGATGTGTGGGGTTACGAAGTGAACAGCACGTTAGACGAACCCGGATTTGTTGACCTGAAAGGTGTGACAAAGGGTGGCTTGCGCGTCAGCACCCGGAAATGGCTCCCTGAGGGAAAGCCTGTCAGGGGAGTCGAGGTAAGCGTGAAAACATCTGCGCGTTATAAGCCTGATACAGAGTACACGCTGTTGGATTTCAACGAAACGCAACAAACGAAGAATGTTACGACGGTCAGAAGTGATGGATCGGGGAGGATAAGCGTTAGCGTAAATCACGAGCCTCATCAGATCGGTATTTTTCGAAAGAATGATCCGGCTGAACTGGTTTTTGTGGGACATTCATTTAATGATAGCGGAGCATTTCTGGATCACGATCGCGAAGGAAACTTGAAGATCAGGCTGTTGAACCGCGGCGGGAGCAAGGCGAGAAAGATTAAAGTATCACTGCATTCAACCACGGAAGGCGTGACTATTGCAAACCCGGAACTTGAAATGAGCGAGCTGGAAAGCGGAGATGTTGCGTGGTTAACCAATTCGTTCAGGGTAACAGCGGCGAACAAACCAACCTCCGATGGTTCTCCTTTCATGGTAAGGTTTAACCTCGTCATTACGGATGGAAAAGGGAATCAGTGGAACGATGAATTCGATGCGCCGGTGTTTTATAACGTACCCGTTTTTACTGAGGTAGGGATAGATGATGGCGATAGCGAGATATTCGGTAATGGTAATGGAAACAATATCGCTGAGCCGGGTGAAAGCATTATGGTTTATCAGGAGAGCCATCGCACCCGGTTGTATTACGACGATCCCTATGTTGAAGATGAGCGCTTGCACGTTGACCTCCAGCCCGACAAGTGGGGCGATGGATACGCGGTTTCGTCGGTTATTCACATTGCGGAAGACTGCCCCATCGGGCATCAGATAAAGATCCTTGCCTGCTATGAAGTTAAAGAATGGAAAACGATCAGGCGGAAGGTGTACTGGGGTACTTTTACCCTGACAGTTGGGAAGCCCGGTGAATAGAACGCGCCGGCGTATTTGAAATGAATGTTTCGTTTAGAAATTCTTTGTTATGCAGGTAACCGGTAAAGGGCCCAAATCGACGGTAGATCGTCGTATGGTCATATTGAGCCAGCTTGAGATAAATGGACAGGTGAGTGTCAATGACCTAAGCGAGTTGTTAGGAGTAAGCTCAGTAACTATTCGCAACGATCTGGAGCAGTTGGAAAAAAAACACATGCTCCTTCGCGCACGCGGTGGAGCGATGAAGATCGTCCAAAACCATGTCGGTGTAGATTATTCATTGTCGGCCAAACAGAAGAAGCATCTTCTTGAGAAGAGAGAGATCGGCAGGAAGGCGGCTGACCTTGTAGAAGAAGGCAACACCATTATCCTTGATTCGGGATCCACAACATTCGAAATAGCCAAGAACCTCGGGCGATTCGAAGAACTTACCGTGATCACCAATGCAGTGAATGTGGCCCACTATCTCGTGGAGCACAAGAACGTGAATGTGATTGTGCCCGGGGGATCCCTCCGTAAGAACTCGCTTTCGCTGGTTGGCATGTTGGCGGAAAAAGGCTTTAAAAACTACTTCTGCGACAAGCTTTTCATAGGTGTGGATGGATTTGACTATAGGCATGGACTCTCCACGCCCAACATCGAAGAAGCACAGCTTAACCAGGTGATGATAGAAATGTCGAAAAGGGTTATCGTCGTTGCGGATTCCAGCAAATTCAGGCGCCGGGGTTTTGCTTTCATTGCACCGGTAACAAAGATCCATACGCTCATTACGGATAAGGGAATCCTCGCCGAGGAGAAAGTAAAACTCGAGGGAATGGGTATCGAGGTGCTGATCGCTTAGCAGGACATGTACAGGCGGTGAAACAGCCTTAAGAAGGAAAAGCGTGGTTTAGCCGCTTTTTCCGGAGATAAAATGGAAATTTCAACATTAAGCAATATAAAGTAAGAATAAAGGAAATGAAGTAAAAGATATCACTTAAAAAAGTAACAAAACGAAGAATTTTAAGTTTTTTTACCTAACTTTATTCCTAAGAAAGAAAGCTATTATGAAGTACCTAGGTGTGGAATTGCCCGACCTGAACAAAAATTTCGCTATTCATACTGCACGTGAAATATCGCAACAACCCGACCTTTGGCAGGATGTGTGGCACGAAGTAAACACGCACCGTGACGAGCTGCAGAGCTTTTTGAAGACCGCTCTTTCAAACTCAGGACGGATTATCCTGACCGGTGCCGGAACAAGTGCGTTTATCGGGCTTTCCCTTACAGGTGTGATGCAGCGGAAGACAGGAATTCTCACGGAGGCGATTGCCACCACCGACCTTGTTTCCCATCCGCACGACTACTTCCAGGCCGATATACCGACCCTCATTATTTCCTTTGCGAGGTCCGGAAACAGTCCCGAAAGTGTGGCGATTGTGGCTCTTGCCGATCAGCTCTGCAAAACGTGCTATCACTTGGTAGTGACCTGCAATCCCGAGGGAAAGCTTGCGCGATACGGTGTCGAAACCAACAAGTACGTGCTCACGTTGCCATCGCAGGCGCACGACCAAAGCCTTGCCATGACCAGTAGCTATACCGGAATGTTGCTGGCGGGTCTGCTGGTAGCTGAAATCAATGAACTGGATCTGGCGAAGAAATCGGTTGATATTCTCACTGGTTATGGAAGGAAAATAATTGACTACTATGCAGCTGAATTGAAGAAGGTGGCGGAAATGAATTTCAGTCGCGCCGTCTTCCTTGGTTCCGGTCCTTTTTTTGGAACGGCGAAAGAGTCACACCTTAAGCTTCAGGAACTGACCGATGGCCAGGTGATTTGCAAGGAGGACTCCTTCCTGGGATTCAGACACGGCCCCAAAGCGGTTATCGATGATTCAACGCTGGTTTGTTACCTCTTCTCCAATGTCGACTATGTTTCAAAGTATGAGAAAGACGCCGTGCTCTCCATGAAGAAGGGTCGCCATCCCATGCTTGAAATTGGTGTTATGGAGACCCGGATGCCCGATATCGAACTTGATTACGCGTTTTATCTTTCGGATAACGGCACCACGCTGAACGAGTCGTATCTTGCGGTGTGCTCGGTACTACCGGCGCAGATACTCGGGTTTTATAAGTCGCTTCAACTCGGATTAAGCCCAGACACCCCCTCCGTAACCGGCGCGATCACCCGTGTCGTGGAAGGAGTGAAGATTTATAATCTGAAGGGAAATTTCATACCTTGACCCCTATTCCGGGCGTTGTAAATACGCTAAAAGCGACTTGTTCATGTCGAAAGAAAAGATCTATGACGTAGTAGTTGCCGGCGAACTGAATGTCGACATTATCCTCAATCAGTTCAATAAATTTCCGGCCCTGGGGAAAGAGGTGATCGCCGACCAGATGACAATTACACTGGGAAGCAGTTCGGCCATTTTCGCGAGTAACCTCAGCGTGCTGGGTACGAAGGTAGCGTTTGTGGGAACTGTGGCCCGCGATTACTTCGGCGATTACGTTGTCAACGCGCTAAAGGCGAAGGGTGTCGATACATCCCCTATCACCTTCACTGAACAGAAGGGCACGGGTGTATCCTTTGCCCTGAGTTTCGACGAAGACCGCGCCATGGTAACCCATCCCGGTGCGATGTCGATATTTTCTCTGGACGACATTCCCGAATCACTACTTCGGCAGTCGCACCACCTTCACGTAAGCTCCATATTTCTTTCTACCGCTCTTAAAAAGGATGTGCATAAGCTTTTTCGCATGGCGAAGGCACTTGGATTGACTACCTCGCTGGATCCGCAGTGGGATCCTGAAGAACGATGGGATATTGATTTCCAAACGCTTCTTGCCGATGTCGATGTTTTTATCCCCAACGAGGGAGAGATTCGCGCAATAACCGGTACTCGGAACACCGCTGAAGCGGTTGAGGCGCTGAGGCCCTACTCGAATATTCTTGTCGTTAAGAAGGGCAGGGAAGGAGCGTCGCTATATCATAAAGAGACATCGATCCATCAACGTGCGTTTCTGAACGACCACGTGGTCGACAGCATTGGCGCGGGAGATAGTTTCGACGCTGGATTTGTTCATCGCCTGATGCAGGGGAAAAGTCTGAATGAGTGTTTGGAGCTTGCTGCGCTTACAGGCGCCGTTAGTACCACGCGCGCGGGTGGTACTAAAGCGTTTGAAAACCTGGATACCGTGAAGGAAATTTCGAGATCAGCTTTTAACTATACGATATAAGCGATGCGCTTACAGGACAAACTCGCCGAATTGACCCGTGAGGGGAAAGCACTTCTCGCGACCAACTTCTATAACTTTGAGACCCTTTCGGGAGTACTGCAGGCCGCGGCGGAGAAAGACAAGAGCATTATTCTGCAACTATCGGAAAGCTCGGTGCACTACCTCGGATTGGAGGTTGCGACGCGCATGGCGCGGGCGGCGTTGGCACAGTACGGCGTAGAGGGCTGGCTCCATCTCGACCACGGAAGTTCCATCGAAATGGTTCGACGCTGCCTGGATGCTGGGTTTGATTCTGTGATGATAGATGCCAGCGAAAAACCTTTCGCTGAAAACGTCAGTACTACCGCTGAAGCAGTGCGCATCGCAGAGCGCTACAAGGCCAACGTAGAGGCTGAGCTGGGGTATGTCGCAAAATTGGGACAGGAGCAGGTCGTCAATACATTCACACAACCTGAAGAAGCAGCGCGCTTTGTGAATGAAACCGGCGTACACGCGTTGGCGGTTGCCATCGGGTCGGCACACGGCTTCTACAAAGAAACGCCGAATCTGCAACTCGCTTTGCTCGAGAAAATTCACAGTGCCACAAACGCGGCGCTTGTGCTACATGGAAGCTCGGGTATTCCCGACGATCAGTTGCAGGGAGCCATACAACGTGGAATCGCGAAAGTTAACCTGGCAACGGAAACGAAAAATATTTTTATGCGGACGCTGAAAGATGTTTTGTCCGACAACGAAGAAATCGATCTGCGAAAAGTTTTTCCTAAAGCTACCGAATCCGTAAAGACACTGATCATCAAAAAACTCAACGTAGTTTCACCCTGATCCATAACGCCGAAGGGCATCCACTAACGACCAGCACCTTGAAATCCACCTCCCGTTCCTGGCTTACCTACGCGCTTATCACAACCATCTTTTGGGGCGTGTGGGGAGCGCTTATCGAGATTCCTGAGAAAGCAGGCTTTCCTGCCACGCTGGGCTACTGTGTCTGGGCGTTGACAATGATCATTCCGTCTTTCTTTTCGCTTCGAAAAAACGGATGGAAACTCGATACAAACCGTCGTGCGGTAGTAAGTGGACTAATTATCGGGTTTACCGGGTCTATCGGCCAGATCGTTCTGTTTCATGTACTGATGATTGGGCCGGCGTTTCTCGTGTTTCCCATTATCTCACTGTCGCCGTTGCTAACGATACTGATGTCTTATTTTCTCCTGCGGGAGAGAACCAGTACGCGGTCGTGGATCGGGATCGCCCTGGCTCTCGTTGCCATACCCCTGCTGTCATATCAGGAAGCCGAAGGAGGTTTTCAGGGTTACACCTGGATCTGGCTGTCACTTTTTGTTTTCGCAGCCTGGGGTGTTCAGGCCTTCTTCATGAGGACTGCAAACGGCTACATGGAAAGTGCGAGCATCTTCTTTTATATGACGGTGACAGCACTCGCGCTGATACCCGTGGCGCTGGCAATGACGGACTTTACCCTGCCTATAAACTGGGGACTCACCGGTCCCTACCTGGCAACGGTCATTCAGGTGTTGAATGCCTTAGGCGCATTGTCTCTCGTCTACGCCTTTCGGTACGGTAAGGCCATTATCGTCAGTCCGATGACCAACGCCGGAGCGCCGATGATTACGATCGCCCTATCGCTGATCATCTATGCGACTATTCCCCATGCTGTGATCGTGGTAGGAATGGTGTTCGCACTGATCGCAATTTTCCTTATGGCGAAGTAGTCGCAACGGCTACAGACATCCTTGCGCAAAAAAGCCCGGCCTTCGGGCATAATGCAGAGGTTGCCGTTCTTTTGGGAATAGCTACGGCTGTGGGCGATGGTGTATGACTGAATTGTATGAGAAGTGAACAACCGGCACGGGTAATAAAATTAGCCCTTTGTGAGGGTATTTTAGTCTGCGTCTTGTCTCATCTTTAAGACAAGACTATATGCTTAGAATACTTCTGCTTTTTGCCATTCTGCCGACGTTTTTCCAGGTGAAAGGACAGGTTTCCACCTGGGAGAAATGGACCAAAACGTTCGAAAGCGCAAGGTCCTACGAAAATCCCTATACCGATGTCAAGCTGAAAGTGAAATTCAGCGGCCCCGAAGGCCAGGCCTTTGAGACGTATGCTTACTGGGTTGGGGGTCAGGACTATTCCGTGAGCTTTAGTTTTCCCACGCCCGGGAAATGGTCCTGGGTCCTTAACAGTACGGATGAAAAGAACAGAGGTTTTCGACGTAAAAAAGGAGTTGTCGAAGTGAAGAAGTATAGCGGCGCAAACCCGCTCTATCAGAACGGCTTTCTCAAAGTAAGCGAAAACCGGCGCTATCTCGCTTACGACAATGATAAGCCATTTCTGTGGATGGGCTGTACGGCGTGGAACGTGCCCTCGAGCTCCACGTACGACGAGTGGAAGGAATATATTGACGATCGTGCCGGGAAGAACTTTTCTATCGTACAGGTTACACCCTACCGTGGAGGTAGCTGGACAGCCCAGACGATGCGGAGCAAAGGTGATAAGAACGAGGCGGGGGATGAGCCGTTCCTCGATTACCATAACAGGATCAATCCCGCATTCTGGAAAGACCTCATAAAGAAAGTAGACTATGCAAATGAAAAAGGAATCGTTATAGTTTTTGTCGGTATTCCCGGCTGGCAGCTTTATATCGACAACGCAGAGCAGCGACAGACCTTCGTGGAATATTTTACGGCGATGTTCTCGGGTAATTTCGTGATATTCTCGCCTTCATCGGATACCCGGTTCTCCGGGAAGAGTGATACACTCGGGATGGAGATTGACCGGATAGACGTGCGACACCTGATTACCCAGCATCCGGGGACTCCCTCCCCACGACCGATCAACATTCATTCAGAAGCTTACTACGATAAACCCTACCTCGACTTTTCCATGTGCCAGTCCGGACACAACGGGGGAAACAAGGAACGTTGTGTGTGGACGGCTATCAACTGGCATTTGTCACTGTACAAGCGCGAGCCGCACAAGCCCGTAATTAATGGGGAAGCGTTCTATCACGGGAGTCCGGAAGGGGATAGCCCTAAATATCAGGGTACGGATACCGATGCGCGACGACTGGGATGGTATAGCTGGCTCTCGGGTGCGTTAGGGTACACATACGGCGCGCTGGGGTTGTGGAATTGGGGACTGTCGGTTGGCGGTGTGATGATAGATTGGCGTGACGCCCTGGCCCTGAACTCCTCTTTTCAAATGCAATATATGCACGATTTCTTTCAGTCGATCAAGTGGTGGGAGTTGGAACCGTACCATCAAGGGATTCTGAATCAGGAGAGAGAGATTCTCAAGACGGTGGCGCTGGCGCGGAATTCATCGGGCACCCTTGCCGTTGCGTATTTACCCGCGGGTACTGCTCCGGAGATCGACTTGACGGATTTCAGCGGTAACCTCCGGGCACAATGGTTTAACCCACGGACGAACGAATACCTGCCGGTGCAGGCGCTGGCGGAGAATCGCGGTGTGCACCTTTTCCGTCCCTCCGATACGGGCGGAGACTGGGTGTTGCTGATTATGGGGGAGTAAGAACTACTCCTGATACACTCCGATATCGGATGTCGGATCTTCTCTGAGAAATCTCACAGTATCATTTACGGCCGCTCTGGCTATTCCTAAATATTAGGGAGAATTTTTAGCGATAAATACTTTCGTTTACTTCTCTATTGGCCTATTTTCAAGAATTCGATAAAATTTTCCTGTTAAAACCTTGTCGTTTTCTTAATAATCCGTAAAATTGATATAAAATTAATGTTAGGAAGGGTATAAATGTACCAAAACCTTTTATAATCCTTTCGTTTCATGAGTAATCGTACATAAATCAAAACTGAACAAATTTAACACTAACTCTAAGTATCTATGAAACAGTTATTTACCAGATTTTTGCCGGCCGCCGTATCATGCCTCGCAATAGTATTCGCTAGTTGTAGTGATGATGACAGCGATCCCGTGGTTCCGGATGCTCCGACGATCTCTTTTACAGCGCCGGGACTAACCATTGCAAACAATGCACTTGATGTTGCTGTTACAAAGGATTCAACCGTATTGATTAATTACACAGTGACGGCCCCTGGATCGATCGAAACACTCGTCCAAACTGTTGACGGGGTCTCTGAAGCAATTTCCAGCGCTTCCGGCACATCAAGCAATCGTCAGGTTATACTGGCCATTCCTTTTCAAGACAAGTCTTTCGAAGTGAAAGTAGAGGTAACCGATCAGAATGAACAATCGGCAACGGCTACGTTGACTGTTAATATTTCAAAAATTATTCCTCCGTCAAAAGAACTGACTGCTGTTGCTGAGATTATTCTGGGTGGAAATAACAGTGCCGCCTTCTTCGGCCGTTGGGATTTGGACATTCCCGAGGGATATAGTGGCTGGAACTTACGCAATAGCGCGGCGTATACTGAATTCATTCCGCATATCGACATTTTCTATACAGGCAATAGCGTATCCAATGCGAGTGACGAAACCTTTGGTGGTAGCCATCCTACCGAAACGGGACCTCTCTGGCCTAATGGTTTTGGTTCTTTTTTCGCGAAGACTACCTATACGAAGGCTCAGTTTGACGCAATGGAAAATGATCTCGAGCTGGCAGAATTGACTATCAACAGTGCCAGTGTCCATGACATTACGCCGGGAACTGTAGTTGCCTTCATCACAAAAAATGGCAGGAGGGGACTGTTGTACTTCGATGTTAAAGTCGATGCGACTGATGATTGGGATGTGCTCCACAAAATTCAGGTTGCTGACTAAGCGATTATAAGGACTGTTGATGACGGGCGTGATCATGATCACGCCCGTCATCAGCCTTCTAAGAACTGTTCTTATAGGTTTGTCGGATAGTCTTCTGACTCCGCATCCTCACGCCCGATTTTACAAATATCCTATGAACTACATTTACTGTTTGTTTTTGAGTGCACTTGCTATTCCGGCATTTGCCCAGTACTCGCCCACTTCACACCGTGCTTTGGAGCCCGGAGAGTTGCCGGTTACCGGCCCGGGATACTATGGTGAGGCTGGCAAGACTTACGTATTGACCCAGAATATTTCGAGTGAACGCTCTGCCATTTTTCTGGGTGGAGATGTTACGCTCGATCTTAATGGATACGAAATCACCTACGCTGATGCAGCGTACGAAAATATCCCCAATGGTTCGTTTGAGGATGGGTTGACAGGATGGGATGTCTCGAAAGCACCCAGTGCAACACTTGTCGATACGAGGACGCAGGTTTTCGTTGGCGAGAGGGTACTAAGTCTGGCTGCAGGCGAGGAGATTACTTCTCCTTATATCAATTTGCCTGTTGCCGACCGTTCGTATTACGCGTTCTGTGGTGTAGCAAGGGCTGGACAGCGTGTAAGCGTGTATGTAGAAGACGCAGATGGCAATGTCGTGTACTCCAGCAATCAGTATTCTACCGGCACACTGCAAGGAAGCCCGGTTGAGAACAAAAGCGTGGCCCTGGGAGGTGGTTTTGTTTTTGCTCATTTTAAGGGAAAGCCTGCCGGCAACTACCGTATTCGCGTGAAAGCGAACAGCGCTGCCTACATTGACTATATTGATATTCGTCCCGGTGTTGATAGCGGTATCGGGATCGTTGAAAGGACAAGTGCTTCCGGTCACGTTGACCACATGCTTCAGGGATACTATAATCCGGCGTTTTATGACTATACCGATAATTATTCCACACGTACCCCTGTTTCATGGATAACCCCGGTTACTCCCGGCGTACGCAGTACGGTGACGATAAAAAATGGTGTCGTCCGAGGCGCTGTTCCCGGATTCATGTCAGTAGCCATTCAAGCTACCTCATCAAGCGTAACCTATGTGTTGGAAAACGTTAAAGTCATTGCGGATGGTATTAACTCGATTGCTGTCGACGTTAGTCATGCAGACATCTCGAATTGCTATTTCCAGGTCAACAACCCATTTATCATCAACAGACATGGATCCCAGTACTACGCGGTTGATTTGCGCGGGTCTTTGCCTTCTACGATCGCACACTCCGAATTTTACGGAGGGCAGGGTTGCCTGAATATCCAGGGTACCCGGTCGGAGGTGCATGATAACTACTTTGCCGTTCGTCAGACAGTAACGAACCACTATAGCATTATGGCTGGTGGTGATTTCTCGAAGATCTATCGCAATGTTTTTGAACCGGAGTTGGGATCCGGTGTAGAGATATACAGGGGTAACAATATTCATATCTACGAGAATGAATTTCATATCGAATCCAGTACGCCGACGTGTGAATATGGAAATGAAGATTACAGCGTAAACGCAATTCGATTGGCTGATTACAACGCGGCCTGGGGGACACCAACCGGTGCCTTTGAAAACCGGATTTACGGCAACAAATTCTATATTACAGGAAAGGACTTTCCGACACACCCGAATTATAAACCGGTAGCCACAGCTGTTTTTTACAGTGCAAGCGCCGGCCATAACTATGTTTATGACAACGAGGTTTTTGTCGATGCCAGGGATCCCGGCTCAAAAGCGGAAACGAATGCGTTTTATATTGGCGGCGGTACAGTAGGAGGTTTTTTCGAAAATAATACCGTCACGTCCAATGTTCCTGCTTTCTGGATTGCCAATATGTATGGCGCAGCCAGGGATGTGGTCGTAGCCAACAATACCCTTATCAAGGCGGAGAATGCGAATGACAGCTACCGGGCGATAAGACTGGGATGGAGTGGTCAGGTTGCGCAGAATATTTCGTTTATTTCCAATACGGTTGTAGGAAATAGCAACAAACTCGATTTCACCAGGACGAGCAGTTCGCACTCTTATTCGCTTTCGTGGGCATTGACGATCAGAGCTGTTGATCGCAACGGTAATCCGATGAGTGGGGTCGATGTGAGTATTTACAAACCCTCTGGCGACGTGGCGGAAGAAGGCATAACGGATGAAAATGGAGAGCTGAAGGTGATCCTGGCGGAGTATAACTACTCGACTTTCCAGACGCTGACGCAAAACCCTTATCGCGTGGTGGTTGGCGGAAATGAGATATCGGTGACCCTTGAGAACGACACGGAAATTGATGTACTGGCCCAGGTTGTTACCGGGCTGGAGCAGGGTATAGAAACGCAGATGATCTTCGGCCCGAATCCTGTAAAAAACTCACTCAATATCGTTTTTCCAACTGAAAACAAACGATCTGTTTTGATCTCGGACATGAATAGCAGAATCCACGTCCGCGAGACGATCAACGGAGGACGGGCAAGCCTTGATCTTTCGTTTTTATCTGCCGGGGTTTATCTGCTGAAGGTAACGGAGGGGAACTTAGTATATACGAAGAAGATATTGAAGTACTGACCGTCCTACCCCGAAGCCATCAACCGGAGGGGCAGGGGGTCACTGCCAACAAAATTAGGTACGGGGACTGGCCAGGCAGATTAATTTACGGCTGGTGGTGGTCATTGACGAGCACCACTCCAAGCTTTGATCGCAGGATCTTCAAGGCATTGTTTACCTGCTTCCGCACGGTCTGCTCAGACAAATTCAGTTCGGACGCGATTTCCCTGTGCGTAAAATATTGCTTCCGGCTTAGTTTGAATATCTCCTGCATCTTTGAAGGAAGGGCAGCGATCTCGATTTCAATCATCGAATTAAGCTGGTTACGCCTGATCAGATGATCTGTCTGACAGAATCCTTCATCGATAGCGCTCTCAAGAGATTCGATATAAACCGCCTCGACGCGTTTGTGTAAAAAAATGTTGATTATCCGGTTCCGGACCGCTGCGTATAGATAAGCTAACAGGCTGCCTGTCAGGGAGAGACTCTTGCGTTTATCCCAGATGGTGGCAAACACCTCCTGAACCACATCGCGAGCTTCCTCCCTGTTTTCGAGCTTCCTGCAGGCATGCAGGTACAAGACATCAAAGTAGCGCTCATAAATTTCCCGGAAAGCGCCCTCCTCATCCTCCTTCAACAAGTCGAAGAGAAGCGGATCCTGCAGTGTGGTATAGCAAGAAGGCATAGAGTCGGGGGCAATGTAAAACCGAATATATAAAAAATGTTGGGAAAATATTTTTTTATTTCCTACCCCCATTGCCCTCGCTCCTTGTCTTTATGGATAGAATGAATGTATGATATGAAGAAAAGAGGTGGGTTCGACCTATTGCGACGATACAACGAAGGTCTCTGCACAGACGAAGAAAAAGCTCTGGTAGAAGCCTGGTATCACGGTTTGGAGGGCAGGAACCCCGACCCGGGTGAGGAAGAAGTGAATCAGGCCAGGGAGGCAACCTGGCAGCATTTCGCACACCTGGAAAGAAAGGCGCGGAGGTTTACATTCCCCTATAGATACGCAGCCGTCGGCGCCGTGCTGATAGGCTCAGCTTTTCTTGTAATGAGATTTTTCGGCGACGTGAAGCCGGATGAACCGATAGCGATAGTGGACGAGCGTGCCGCACCGGAGGAGGAGCTCCTTCGCGACGCCGTACCCGGCGGGAACAAGGCAATTCTGACATTAGCGGATGGAAGGGAAGTGGTTCTTGATGAGGCGAAAAATGGTGAATTGGCGCGTGTAGACAAGGTAAACATCCACAAGGCTACCGACGGGCTAATCGTATATGAAACGAGCTATACAACGGATGCCAGTGCGGATGAAGAAACGGCGCCGCTCTACAACATGATATCGACTCCGCGCGGTGGTCAGTACCGCGTGGTATTGCCGGATGGGACGAACGTGTGGCTAAACTCGGCTTCCTCCCTTAGATATCCCGTCTCCTTCAGAGGCGATATAAGAAGTGTCGAACTTACCGGCGAGGCATATTTTGAGGTAAATAAACACCAATCGGGTGATGAGGCGGTTCCGTTCATGGTGAAGACACGATTGCAGACGGTCAGGGTATTGGGTACCCGTTTTAACGTCAACGCCTATGAAGATGAGCCTACGGTCAATACAACACTACTGGAAGGTAGTGTCCGCGTTGCCCGTGGCTCCGGAGAACTTTCCGACAAAGGACTACTTCTTAGACCGAATCATCAAGCTGTATTGGATGGCAACCGGATGGAAGTGAATGAAGTGGATGCTGAGGAAATGATCGCCTGGAAAAACGGGTACTTCAGTTTTGACCATGCCGATATAAAGATCGTAATGCGCCAGTTGTCAAGGTGGTACGATGTAGAGGTGGTGTACGAAGGCGATATTCCTCCGGGAGTCTTTTCAGGAAAAGTCTATCGCAACATGAATCTTTCGGCCGTGATGGAAGTCCTCGCCTTTTCGCGGGTGAATTTCAGAATTGAGGGAAAGAAGATCACTGTATTCTCCTGATACTTGAATATTGATGAATATTAATACTAACGAAAACCCAATAACGATGACAAGATAACTACAGAATACCTCCGGGTTAAAACAAAGAGCCGCAGAAGTGGTGACACACTTCCACGGCGTAACTGAGCTAACCCCGATCCACTCGGGATCGAATTGTTTGGAATCAATTGACGTATTAACTCAGCTATTAAAATTATGAAATTTAATGCGATTATCCTATCCAGGCCCTGGGTAGGGAAGGGTGCCGTTCCACCCTTAATCAGAAAAGCACTCCTGATTATGAAGCTCTCTTTTATCCTGATGATTATTGCACTGCTGGATGTGAACGCTGATGGATTTGGTCAGATTAGCCTGAACAGCAAAAATACATCGTTGAATAGGATATTCAAGGACATCGAGAAGCAATCTGATTATGTATTCTTCTCAAGGGATGTCGATGACTACAAAATCAATGTTAGTGTAGCGAATGCGACGGTAGAGCGTGCGCTCAATACTTGTTTCGAAGGACTTCCTCTTACCTATAAAATCATCGACAAGACGATTGTTGTCAGGAAAATTGTGGAGCAAGGAGTGACCATAAGGGGGGCTGTATTTGACACGAAAGGTGAACCACTGGTTGGGGCGACTGTCAAGATACAGGGCACATCGGAAGGTACCATCACTGAAGTTGATGGCTCATTTTCACTGGTTGTACCGGGGTATGACGCCGTCCTGGAATTCAGCTATATAGGCTACGTTGCGAAAGTCGTCAGTGCTTCTGATGTTAACGGGTTGACGCGCGTGGAGCTGGAAGATGACGCTACCACGCTTGGCGAGGTGGTTGTTACCGGGATGAACCAGATCGACAAACGGCTGTTTACCGGTGCGACCGATCAGCTCCGTGCAGAAGAGATACAACTCGGGGGTACTCCCGATATCAGCCGCTCCCTGGAGGGACGCTCCGCCGGTGTAACGGTACAAAACGTTTCGGGTACGTTCGGTACCGCGCCTAAGATCAGGATAAGGGGCGCGACGTCTATCTATGGAAACTCCAAGCCGTTGTGGGTGGTCGATGGTGTGATCATGCAAGACGTAGTTGAAGTCAACGCCGACGACTTGTCGTCTGGTAATATCAGTACGTTGGTGAGCTCGGCTATCGCTGGCTTGAACGCCAATGACATTGAAGACATCAGCATATTGAAAGATGGATCGGCAACCTCTATTTACGGAGCAAAAGCCATGGCGGGTGTAATTGTGGTGACGACGAAGAGGGGCCGTGCTGGCACTGCTTCGATCAACTATACCGGCCAATTCACTACCAGGCTGATCCCCTCATACCGCAATTTCAATATCATGAACTCCCAGGAGCAGATGGGAGTGTATCAGGAAATGGAACAGAAGGGGTGGCTCAACTACTCGACGGTTCACAATGCAAGAAACAGTGGAGTGTACGGAAAGATGTATCAATTGATCAATACATTGGATCCCGCGACGGGCCAGTTTGCGTTAGCGAATACTGAAGCGGCGAGGAACGCCTACCTGCGCCAGGCCGAGCGGCGGAACACCGACTGGTTTGACGAGATGTTTTCTTCTGCGCCGATGCAGAACCATTCACTGAGTATGTCGGGAGGCAGCGATAAGTCAACCTACTATGTTTCACTGAGCGCGATACAGGATCAGGGGTGGACGCCGGCCAGTGCTCTTGAGCGGTACACGGCGAGTTTCACCCTCGACCACGTGATCAATGAAAAGTTGTCGGTGAACCTGCATGGAAAAGCCTATACCAGAAGTCAGGAGGCGCCGGGTACGATGAACAGGCAGATAGACAACGTTTATGGCGAAGTGTTCCGGAATTTCGACATCAACCCCTATTACTATGCGTTGAATACCACGAGAACGCTGGATCCGGATGAATTTTACACCCGGGACTATGCGCCATTTAACATCAAGCATGAACTGGCATCTAATTACATGGATTTGAACGAAGTGTCCACCTTGTTTAAGGCGGAGTTGGATTGGACTCCGATCAGGGGACTCGACATCAAATTTATGGGGAATATCAAGAACGTAGGCTCCAGCATGGAACATCATGTCAACGACAACGCGAACCAGGCGATGGCTTACAGGGCGATGTCGACGAGCATTATCGCTAACAACAACCCTTACCTGTGGGAAGACCCCGGTCTGGCTTACGACCTGCCCATTTCCCTCCTTCCCGAAGGTGGTATTTATGAGCGCACGGATAACCGCCTGAAAGGATTCGACTTCCGTGCTTCGGCAAATTATCAAACTGATTTCGAGAACAGCGATCACGAGCTGTCTGTCTTTGCCGGTACAGAATTCAATTCGGTCGACCGTTACAATACCTGGTTTAGGGGATGGGGCCGTCAGTACGAGATGGGTAGCACACCTTTCGTGATCTACCAGGCATTTCAAAGCTGGCAGAGCAAAGGGGAAGACTACTATTCCGTATCCGATAGACGAAGACGGGATGAGGCGTTCTTCGCCCAGACGAGCTATATGTATCGGGGTAAGTACACGATAAATCTCACGGGGCGTTATGAAGGTAGCAACCAGATGGGCAAATCACGGCAATCGCGCTGGCTGCCTACGTGGAATATTGGTGGTCTCTGGAACCTCGGCGAGGAGACATTCTTTCGGGACCTTAAGCCGTTGTCAATGTCACACGCGGCGATACGCGCTTCCTATAGTTTAACCGCGGCGGCTCCTCCCACAAGCGTTTCTACTGCGGTGATCTATTCCAGCGAAAACACCTGGCGAACGGACCCCGAGACCAATGAGCCCGGCCTGGTGATATCCGACATTGGCAATCAGTCTCTGACTTACGAAAAGAAGCGCGAATTCAATATTGGAGCCGATCTGGGCTTTATGAACAACCGTGTAAGTCTTTCGGTAGATGGTTGGAGACGTCACAACTACGATCTGATTGGTTATCTCGCGGCGATGGGCATGGGTGGTCAGATCGATAAGCGAGGCAACATTGCTACGATGGACTCGCACGGTATAGATGCCACGCTTTCCTTGCAAAACATAGACCAGGGAAATTTTAAATGGACGACAAATATCACGTTTGCCCGGTTTACTACGAAGGTAACGGATCTGGATACCCGCTCGCGCATCATTGACCTGATCACCGGAACGGGTTTCGCCCGGGAAGGCTATTCGCATAGAACATTGTTCTCCATACCATTTGCGGGTCTTGATGAAGACGGTTTGCCATTGGTCTATGACCCCACCGGCGAGGCCGTAAGCTATATTTATTTTCAGGACCGGGAGGAACTTGACTTCCTCGTCGAAGCCGGTCCTGTCGAGCCGACCCTCACGGGTGGTTTGGGAAATATTTTCAGGTATAAGGGTTTGAGCCTGAATGTTTTTGTGACGTATTCCTTCGGAAACAAACTCCGCCTTGCGCCGGTATTTACGGATCATTACTCCGATCTGTCTGCTATGCCCAAGGAATACAAGAACCGCTGGACGCTGCCCGGCGATGAAGCGTATACAGGTATTCCTATCACCGGCTCTGTCCGGCAGCAGTCTATATCGACAAATCAGACGCGGTATTCCTACTCAGCCTACAACTATTCGACCGCACGGGTGGCCGATGGCGGGTTTGTCCGTTTGAAACAGATCACCCTGGGCTACGATGTTCCCAAGAACCTGATCGTCCCCATGGGTTTCAAAACCCTGGGCCTGAGGGCGGAGGCAACCAACCTGTTTTTATTGTATGCTGATAAGAAGTTGAACGGCCAGGATCCGGAATTCTATAACTCCGGCGGGGTCGCCGCGCCGGTACCCCGGCAAATCACTTTTACGGTATCATTAGGACTATAATGCTTATACCATGAATAGAATATATATATACTTACTTGCACTTGTGCTCTCGCTATACAGCACCTCGTGTAACGACTTTCTCGACGAAGCTCCCGACAATCGTGTGGAGCTCAACTCAAAAGAGAAGTTGAACCAGTTGCTATTGGGTAGCTATACTGCCAATTTGCCTTTAGTCGTAGCCGAATACTTATCGGACAACGTTGATCACAAGATAGGAGTATCGTTGTCATCGGCTTATGTGTACCAGGATGAAGCTTATGCCTGGGCGGATATCAGGGATGAAAGTGGTAATGATTCACCAAAAGACTTCTGGGTAGCCGCCTATACCTCTATCGCTGCGGCGAATCAGGTGTTGAAGTCGATCGAGGATGAGGGGAATCCTCCGGCCTTTGCACCGTTGAAGGGAGAAGCCCTGATGTTGCGCGCATTCAATCACTTCCTGCTGGTGAACCTTTACGGACTGCAGTATAACAGCGCTACCTCTGAAACTGATCCGGGTATCGTGTATATGGAAAGTCCGGAAACGGAACTTAACCCGCATTATGAAAGAGAATCGGTTGCCGAGATCTACCGGAAACTGGAACGTGATATTGAAGAAGGCCTGCCTCTTATCAGCGATGATATCTTTAAGTATCCCAAGTATCGCTTCAATCGTCAGGCTTCGCTGGCTCTTGCGACGAGGGTCAGCCTGTACCATGGGAAATACGATAAAGTAATCGAATATGCCAATCAGCTCTTCGGGAACAACCCCTCGGCGCTGATGAGGGATAAATACCATTTTAAGTCAATTACACGTGACTTTTCGCTGTTTGCACAGGAATTCACGAGTCTGAGTTCGAGTGCCAACTTCCTGTTGCTTACGCCCCGGTCTACTGCCAGAACCTACTTTGGTAACTACACCAGTGGCAAGTTGTATCAGCACTCGTATTTTGTTGCTGACTTTGAAACGACGCGTAGCCCGGGGCCCTGGGGGACCTATAGAAATGCCACTCCTTACACGTTCAACATCCATTCATCGAGTTTCACATCCAGCAACTACAACGCACAGCCACATATCTATGGCGCGTTCAGGACGACTAACCCGATTGCTAATACAGGAGTAAACTACGCCACATTTGTCACATTCTGGGCGGAAGAAACGTTGCTCTGCCGGGCGGAAGCTTACATCGCAAAAGGAGAACTGGATAAGGCAACCGAAGATCTGGCATTGTGGATGGATTATCAAATTGACCCGAGTATCGATGTCACGTTGACGCGTGAACTTATTGACGATTATTATGGGAATCTGCCCTATTTTGAACCGGATGCACCTACGGCAAAGAAAAGACTGAATCCGCTGAACATAACCATTGAAAGTGAAGAGCAGGAGAACTTTCTCCATTGCCTCCTGCACTTCCGAAGGATTGAAACGCTTAGCCTCGGCTTGAGATGGTATGATGTCAAACGCTTCGGTATAGAGATACAGCGCAGGGACATTGAGAAAGCCAGTGGTGGCGATGAATTTGTACGAGTAACCGATGTGCTGACGCTGAATGACCCGCGCAGGGCTTTGCAAATACCGCCCGACGTTATCAGCGCTGGAATGACGCCTACTCCAAGATAGTAATCAAAAAAGAACACCTATGAAAAAGATAATGATATACACGCTAGCCCTGCTGCTGACCGCAATCTGGTCGTGCGACGAGGAAGCGCTGAGTCCGGAAAGTGTAATTGTTGATTCCAATACTACGCCTAATGCGTTTGACGTCTGGCTTCACGAGAATTACAACGTACCCTATAACATCGATTTCATTTACCGCGCCGACGATCGTCAGTATAGTATGGATCACACGCTGGCTCCGCCAACTTTCGAGCACAGCATCGCGGCAGCGAAATTACTTCAGCACTTTTGGTTGGGAACCTACAACGACGTGCAGGGCATCAACTTCACCAAGACGTATATCCCCAAAACGATCGTGTTAGTAGGATCGGGCATGTACAATTCTACTACGGTAACGGTAGGAGAAGCTGAGGGTGGCATGAAGATAACTTTCGCAAGGGTGAACGCCCTCGACATCGACAATCTGACCCTCGAAATGCTGATCGGGGCCTCGACTTACGAAGGCAACGGGACGGAAAGTACCGCGATGTTGAAAACGGCTTTCCATGAATTCGCGCATATTATGACGCAGACCAAACCTCTGCCGGAAGAGTTTTCATTGATCTCAGCTAACGACTATCTCGGTGACGACTGGAGTACTACCGGCACTACCCCGAGAGCTGCCTGGGAGCGGGGTTTTCCAACGAAGTATGCCCGACACTCTCCTGGTGAAGATTTTGCGGAGATCATGTCGGTGTACATCACACGGGGAACGTCTAATTGGGACGCGCTGACTGTTGCCGCAGGTGAACCCGGCGTAGCTGTCCTCGATGAAAAGGTGATGATGATCGATAAATATCTGGAAACCTCCTGGGGTACCTCGCTCGATGACCTGCGCGACGCTTTTGAAGCCCGCGCGGCACAGCTGGGAGAACTTGATTTGGTAAATCTTAATTGATAGGAAAATGAGAACGACAATAATAAGATTGGTTGCATTGATGATACCGCTCTTTCTTACGACAGCCTGTTTGTTTGAAGAAGAGGATTTGTTCGATAAGTCTTCCGCCTTGAGGATGGATGAAGAAATCAAGGCGGATATTGCGTTGCTGACTGCCGCGCCAAAGGGTTGGCTTGTGGATTATTACCCCGAGTCAGATTACTCAATGGGAGGCTATGCCATGCATTGGAAATTTATGACTGACGGTACGGTGACGGTTGCGTGTGAGGCAGAAGTAAATGGTGTACCGGTTGCCGAGGTCGCTACTTCCCTTTGGGACGTTAAACCCGAGCAGGCGCCGGTGCTTTCTTTTGACACTTATAATAAAGTGTTACAATATTTCTGCGAGCCGTCACAAGCGGATATTACCGGACTGGGTGGCGACTACGAGTTTATTATAAGGAGGAACATCGAGATGGGGAACAACCTCGTAATCACGGGCAAACGAAATGGAAACAGACTGGTGTTGCGTCCCGTTGACGCCGATGTGGACCCGGCGACGTACCTCGCGCAGGTAAAGGAATTGTCCGACGGAATGGCCTGGAACAAAAACTTCACTTTCTATGTGAATGGCGACTCTATCGGTTACACTTCCTTTTCTTCGGGAGTTGCCGCCGGCCTTACTGTCCGCACGATAGACATGACCGTTTCATCCGGCGATGGCGATGAAGGGGGAGAAGGGAGTGGGGAGGAAACTACAAGGTTGTCTTTTACCTATACACCCACCGGGTTCAGGTTAAATGAGCCTTTTCTGTTTCGTGATGTTTCCATGCAGAATTTTTCCTGGGATGAAGAGGGGAGAACGTTTACCTGTACAGATCCGGGGGCCAGTATGCAATGGGTATGTACCGATGCCGGTCCGCCCACATTCGATGAGATCTTCGGATTCGATAGGGAGTTTGGTCTCATACAGGTAAACAACCCCGCCGATATTTCGCCTGGATTCGCCCCTGTCTGGGCGGCGATAGAACAGGAAATGCTCGATGAGACTGACAGGGTAATCGCCTATATGCAAGTATATTTTGTCGCTGAAACCAAACTTCAGGTGAGAGTGTATCGCTATCCAGCGGGGCAGGGGGCAACAGGAAGCGTATCCTTTGCCAGGATATATTTTGACTTGACAACGGAAGAAGATGGTACGGTAACGATAGCGTACACGCCGACGGGTGTTGCCAGCAACTCGAGCGCTGCGCTCAGGGGGAACTGCGATGCGTTGGTGGAATTTCTCGAGAATAGCCGGTTTGTCTGGGATTGGGAAGAAGAAGACCAATCTCGTGGAGGCTTGCACGTGGTGGATGAAGACGGGGTGAAGACAGGCGTATATTTTACTTCGATACTGCAGGAGAATAAAGCTGAATAGACAAGAGTCCGCGGACAAGCATGAATGATCACAAGGTTGCCCAAAGGCAATCTTGGGTCATTCGTGATCGCGGTCCTGTTTGGGTGTCAGCTTCTCTCAATCTGAAATTCTAGTCAACTTTCACCTTTACATCCCTGAACATAAAAGGATTGTCGCTCAGCCTCACGGGCTTTCCGCTGGCAGTCGTTACGTTTTTGAGGATGACTTCCCGGGTCTTGATATAGGGGAATTTCTCTACGTAGGAGTCGTCAGTCATTTTCGAGTTGAAGTTTGCGAAGATGGTGGGACCCTCGTAGTCTGCCGGATGATTCGAATCGTCGATCCGAAGATTTTCGATTGTGATACGCTCAGGCATATAACAGGTATAGCCGAAATTGTGCTGTCCTGAATTCGAGCCTCCTATCAAGGCGACCTTGGTCGCTCTGCCAGTTCGTGGCAAGAGGGTACAGTTGCGAATGATAAATTCCCCTTGCCATGTACTACCGTAGTCGGTGCGTAGATTGATAAGGGATCTTCCACGGACCGTGGTGTTTTCGACGAGGAAGGTACCGCTGCCAATAGCGTTTATCCCCTGGTGTCCCAGGGTGGAGTTTCGGATGGTGGCGTTGGCAACTCCCATGTGGGCATCGAAACGGGAGAAGGTGCAATTATCGAAGACGAGGTTTTTGCAGTAGTTCGATCCCATGATTCCCCAGTATTTAGTGTCGTTGATGTCGTTTGTCTGACTGCAGTGAACGAACGAAACATTGAGCGCCCGGCCGAGAGAGATATCGTATGTTCCCATCGATACCGTGGTCCCAGCCGCGCCAATAGTCTGGTAGGTTTTGTGCCCCGTCAGAATAGTATTCTGTACCGTCACGTTTGAGCAGTTGCTGACATTGATAAATCCGCCATACGGAGCGCCATGGTCTCCTTCGCCGGTGACGCGGTGCTCCAGGCCATCCACAAGCACATGGGAACGTCTGATCGCGATACCCCGGCTGTAGTAGGTGTACCTTGATTCGGCCTGGTTGGCGATTGTGGTGAAATGCCCTCCGGTGAGGGTCAGCGTGGTCCCGTCGATGGGAAGAGCCTCGATGTTGGTGATTTGATCGAAGTCCCAGATGATCGGAGCGTTCATATCTACATTACCATTTTTATCGACTATAAAAATATCGGTCTGTGAAGATCCCTTGTTTTGGTTTGCTCCATACCGGATGTATCGTTTTACGTTTGAGTTCGTCACGGTGACAATGCAGGGACCGGGAAGGGAAACGTCAATTTTTTTCTGATTCTTCCTGAGCGACGAGATCCCTTCCAGCTTGAATGAACGCTGGCTGGAGTTCACCAGAAAAATAGGGGCAGTATGGTCTTCGACATTCGTGTCGTCAATAATAAAAGCAGCCGTACCAAAATCGGTATTGGTTCTGACTACGGCCGTGCGGGCAGTTCCGCCGATATAGTACGTAGCTCCTTCGTCGGCTTTTACGGCAAGGCCGTGCTCATTGGCGAACGCATGGGCTGCCGCGATGGCGTTTATGTCATTTGTTTTGCCGTCGCCCGTGGCGCCGAAATCGCTATAACGGACTAATCCGTTGGCTTTAAATTTTCGGGCATCCTTGTTTGATACATTTATCAGCAGTTCTCCTTTTTCACCGGTGCGTACTTCAGTTTTACTCTTGCTCGTTGTAATCGTTATATTTTCACGAGGGCTGTTGGCCTGACCGAGAGCTACACTGAATACAGCGATGAATGAGAAGAAGGCAAGGAACGCGGATTTCATTGTTAACATATAGGATGGTGATTTATAGGTCATTTTGGTTATTCGACGCAAAACTATTGCATAGATGCAAGATACTAAACTAATAATCCGGTATCTTTATTTCATTAATAGCAACGGACTCTGCCAGGTATGACAGGCAGTTTCTAAGTTTGAAGTGTAACAAACCGACATGAAGAAGCTTGCGAAAAGAATCGGAATTGCAACCCTGCCCTTTCTGGTTGCCGGTCTGGCGGTACTGCTTCAGAACTGCGACCAGTCTATCTGTGAAGAAGACGTAAAAGAGGAGTGTTTCTGCCCGGATATCTATAATCCAGTATGTGGCTGCAACGGGAAGACCTATGGAAACTCCTGCCAGGCGGCTTGTATGGGGATCACGGAATACACCAAAGGGGCATGTGAGTGAGTGGATAAACGGGCTTCGTCGTCCCGGAGCGGAAAAGCATTTTAAAATACTATGAAAGCATTCTTAATATTACTCAGCATCGTCGTTGTTCTGTCGTGCAAGCAAGCCGAACAGCCTTCCGGATCGTATGCCGCATTCACAGGTGCGACAATTATTGATGGTAGGGGCGGGGAGCCAGTTACCAACGCTGTATTGCTTGTTCAAAACGGGCGTGTAGTGGAAGTCGGGCGGGAGGATGCTGTCGCTATTCCTACAGGCGCAAGTGTCACAAACCTTTCGGGGAAGTTTGTTATTCCCGGCATTATCAACGCACATGGGCACGTGGGAAATACAAAAGGCATAGAAGGCGGACATTATTCCAGGGCCAACGTGATTGACAACCTTGAGATCTATGCGCGATACGGTATTACCACCGTTGTCAGCCTGGGCGAAGATCAGGCGGAAGCAGTTCCCCTCCGACATGTCAATGACAGCGTGCCGAAGGGTCGGGCGCGCCTGTTTATCGCAGGCGATGTAATTTCCGGTAGTACGCCGGAAGAGGCATTGGAAATGGTCGATAGCAATCACCGGATGGGAGTTGACTTCATGAAGATCAGGGTGGACGATAATCTCGGCACAGGACAAAAGATGTCGGAAGAAGTGTACCGTGCGGTGATAGATCGTTCGCATGCGTTGGGATATCGGATCGCCTCCCACATGTATTACCTCGACGATGCACAGAAGTTGCTTGACGCCGGATCAGACCTTATTGCGCATAGCGTACGAGATGTGCCGGTAGACCAGGCTTTTATCGATCTGATCAGGCAGAAGGGTGTAGGGTATTGTCCGACGCTCACACGGGAAGTATCGGCGTATGTATATGAGAGCACGCCGCTTTTCTTTGCCGATCCCTTTTTCCTGCGGGAGTATGACAGTGCTACAGTAGCCCCGCTGAACGACCCGGCCCGTCAGAGGCAGGTGCGGGATAGCAGGAATGCTCAGATGTATAAGCAGCAACTCCCACAGGCGACAGAAAATCTAAAAACCCTTTTCGATGCGGGTGTGCCGATCATCTTTGGAACAGACAGTGGCGTCCCCACACGATTCATGGGATATTTTGAACACGTGGAGATGCAGATGATGGCCGAAGCCGGGCTGTCGCCAATGGAGATCATTGTATCGGCAACACGGGATGCGGCAGAATACATGGGATTGCAGGATCTGGGTACCCTTACCGAAGGACACTGGGCTGATTTCGTAGTGTTGGATGCCGATCCGCTTCAGGACATTGTGAATACCAGGGAGATCTCGGCGGTGTATATTGGGGGCGAAGGAGTTAACTAGCGGGCTTATAATCCACAGCCTGTTCCTCATTCATGTCTCCCCCTTTTTGGGGAATGGCATCCAGATCGATAATACAAAAGGAGTGTGGCGCAGAGCGGAAACTGCCCATCGGGTTTGATCCGGAAATAAAAAATTGTTTATTACTGCCGGTTTTAACGCCCTGGGCTTATGCTGTCCGGGTGAGTCCTTATCCCTCATACAATGCAGTATCTGGAAATCTTTGTCGACCGGGCAAACGCTATTATCTGGAGCGATGTCCTCATATTTTTTCTGATGGCGGTGGGCACCTATTTCTCCATTCGCATGCGATTCTTCCAGGTTCGAATGGTTGGCGAAATGGTACGCCTGATGTTCGGCGGCAAGAAATCCGCCGAGGGGATATCGTCATTCCAGGCGCTGGCCGTGTCGTTGTCCGGCCGTATCGGTACGGGCAATATCGCCGGTGTGGCGACCGCTATCTTTCTCGGTGGTCCGGGGGCGGTCTTTTGGATGTGGCTCGTGGCGTTTCTCGGTGCAAGTTCCGCTTTCATCGAATCGACCCTGGCACAGATATACAAGCGCTCCGAGGGCGGTCAATACCGCGGCGGTCCGGCATACTACATTGAAAAGGGATTCCGTAATAAGAAGGCGGGCAAGATCTACGCGATCGTTTTTGCTGTCGCGACAATTGTCGCCACCGGCATGTTGCTTCCCAGTGTGCAGTCAAACAGTATCGCTGCTGCCGTTAACAACGCGTTCAGCATCGACCACACCTGGACGGCGATTGCGCTCGTTGCCATGCTCGGGCTCATAGTTTTCGGCGGCATACGCACTATTGCCCGTGTTGCCGAGTATGTGGTCCCGTTTATGGCGGTCGGGTATGTCATTCTCGCACTGATCGTGGGCGTAGTCAATTACCAACAGCTCCCCGACATCTTTAGTCTGATCTTCTCAAGCGCGTTTGGTTTGAATGCGACTTTCGCCGGACTTATCGGGTCCACCATATCAATGGGTGTGAAACGCGGCGTCTTCTCAAACGAGGCGGGGCAGGGAACAGGTCCGCATCCGGCAGCGGCTGCGGAGGTCAGTCACCCGGCGAAGCAAGGATTGGTGCAGGCGTTCTCGGTTTATATCGACACACTCTTCGTATGTACGGCGACAGCGTTTATTATCCTCAGCACGGGGATGTACAACGTGCAGGGAACCGATGATAAGTTGATCATCGACAACGGCGTGTACTACATTCAGAACGGCGAGCGACATTATGACGGCAGTGCAATCTATACACAGGCTGGTGTAGACAAGGCACTGAGCGGACGCGAGGAGTTCGATCCGGAATACAAAGGAGTGGGAAGCTTTACCGTTGCAGTTGCGCTATTCTTTTTCGCATTCACGACGTTGATGGCCTACTATTATATAGCGGAAACCAACATTGCTTACCTGACCCGCCGACGAGGTGGGCCGTTGATGATGTTTGTCCTCAAGGTTGTTATCCTCACCTCTGTATTTGTTGGTTGTGTCAAGACAGCGACGCTGGCATGGGGTCTTGGTGATTTGGGTGTCGGGCTGATGGCCTGGCTTAATATCATCGCGATACTCATCCTGCAGAAGCCTGCGTTGAAGGCACTGCGGGATTACGAAGCGCAGAAGAAACAAAACATGGACCCCGTCTTCGACCCGGCTAAACTCGGTATTGAGAACGCAGATTTCTGGGAGAAAGAAAAAAAGGAAGGGGAGTAGGAGAGTTTTGAACCATACTGTATTAATATGTTGAGTTACCTTCCGGGTAATTCAATATAGTTCAATAGTCTGCCAAAGGAGTGGAAGCATCCGCATCCACAAAGGACTACCTTCATCATACGAATTCCAAATTTATCCACGCCGTTGATCTGGCGGACAGACTCTGACAAGAACTGCCGCTAACTGTATCGCTATGTCGTTTCCCTTGGGCGAACGACCTGCTCAGATGCTGTAAGACCTGGGTTGACGCCGTGCGAGGTTTATTGTTATGCGTTAACTAAAACAACATTTGTATGAAACCATTACTACCAAGTATAGTCCGCCGGACTATGTTAATAGTTGTCATTGGTTCGCTTGCCCACTTTGCAACTTCACCGGTTAATGCACGTGAGAGAGCACCGCTGGCGCGAGCATCTGCGTTCCAGTCGCACCAGGTCACGGGCACGATCACGGATGACAAAGCTCAGCCAATACCGGGCGTAAACGTGCTTGAAAAGGGTACGGCAAATGGTAGCACCACGGATGCCTCCGGTAGATTCTCGCTTAATGTAGTTGGACCGGGTAGCGAGTTGGTCATCACCTTTATTGGATACACGTCGCAGTCGGTGACGGTCGGGTCCAGGACAGTAATTGACATTACTTTGATGCCCGATACTAAAGTTCTCGACGAAGTTGTTGTTATCGGTTACGGAACACAAAGAAGACGAGAAGTTACCAGTGCTGTTACGGGTCTCACCACGGAAGAATTTGTAAAAGGGCCCGTCGCGAACTCACCCATGCAGTTGATCCAGGGGAAAATTCCCGGACTCGGTATTTCGCGAGCCAACGGTGGTGATCCAACGGGGGAGATACAGATTCAGATGAGGGGTGTTTCGACAGTTAAAGGCAATCTGTCTCCCCTGGTTGTGATTGACGGTGTGCCGGGAGGAAACCTCAATACAGTAGCACCCGAAGACATCGCCTCCATCGACGTCTTGCGGGATGGTTCGGCGTCGGCCATTTATGGAACCAGAGGTAGCAATGGAGTTATTATCATAACGACAAAAAAGGGACGAAGTAGCTCGCCTGCGCTGGAGTATTCCACCTATGTGTATTATGAAAAATACAATAATAAGTTGGAAGTTCTTAACGCTGATGAGTGGCGTCAGATGAAGACCGACTTTGCAAATTCAAGCAACAGCGTCCTTTCAAATAAAGTGAACTCGATCATTGACTACGGGGGAGATACAGATTGGTTTGATGCGGTTAGTCAGAACAAGCTCAGCCAGGTACATAATTTGTCATTGTCAGGTGCGAGTGAAAAAACCAATTATTTTGCGTCGCTCAATTTCAGGGATATTCAGGGGTTGATCAAGCGATCTTTTAATCGGATGCTCAATTACAGACTCTCCCTCAGTCATGCGATACTTGATGACCGGCTTGTCTTTGATCTGAGCGTTGCCAGCACCTACGGAAAATCAAGACCCTCTGACTATGGCATGTTTACTTCTGTGCTGTCGCGCAACCCGACATTCCCGGTATATAATCCGGATGGAACGTTCTTTGAAGCTCCGGATCTTGGAGGCGGCAATCTTGTAGCCAGGATATACAACTACGAAAATGACATCCAGCGGAATGAGAATCTTGTAAGTGCCAGGGCAACGCTGAAGTTGACAGACGCCTTGAGTGCGTCGGTAATGGGTGGGCTTCAACGCTACAATGACATTAACGGAACGTATTATCGCAGAAATGCATACGCTAACGTGATAGGTGGTTTTCGAGACCTCAACGGAGAAGCCAGTCGGACTTCGCAACAATCTATCGATCGAACGCTGGAGACTACGTTTACTTATGATCAAACGATTGGAGACGCTCATCAACTGAATGTTGTTGCCGGCTATAGCTATCAGGATTTTAGTTCTGAAGGCTTTGGCGCTAACAATCGCAATTTCATTTCGGATGACTTCACGTACAATAACCTTAATGCCGGAAAGGCACTTTCTGACGGTATATATAAGGCTAACGACGTGTGGAGCGCAAAGCACACGAGCAAACTTATCGCGTTCTTTGCGCGGGCGATTTACAGCTATGACGACAGGTACATGTTGACTGCGGCGGTGCGGCGCGAAGGATCGTCAAAATTTGGAGACGATAACAAGTGGGGTCTCTTCCCTGCCGTGACGGCAGGCTGGCGTCTCTCGAAAGAATCCTTCCTCAGCAACAATTCGATTATTAATGACCTGAAACTACGCGTCGGCTACGGAATCACCGGTAACCAGGGCATTCAGGAATATGTGTCGTTGGAAAGACTGTCGCCAGGCGGAACAATGTTGTATAACGGAAGCTGGATCGTCGGTTACAATCCCAGTAGTAACCCAAATCCCAACCTGCGTTGGGAAAAGAAATACGAGACAAATATTGGCCTTGATCTCGGACTTTATAATGATCGCCTGATCTTTAACGTAGATGTCTATGATAGGCGGACCCGAGACCTTCTATATGAATATACGGTTCCGGTTCCTCCGAATCTCTATAATACACTTTGGACTAACGTAGGTGAGATCAGCAACAAGGGTATTGAGTTGGCGGCGAGCTATTATCCGATACGGAACAATAATGTTACGTGGAACTCAAGCTTTAATATTTCCTATAACCGAAATCGATTGATCTCGCTGTCTAATGACTTCTATCAAACGAAGTTTCAGGACATTGAAGAGCTTGGTGCTCCCGGACTGGGCAGTGTGTTTGCATACAGACTGGAAGAGGGACAGCCGATCGGCAATATGTACGGTTACGGATTTGCGGGGTTTACTGAGGATGGTAAATGGCAGTTCTGGGATAAGGACAACGAGACGACGCTGTCTGCCACCGAAGCACAGTATGAAGATAGACGAATTATCGGAAACGGACTTCCAAAATATTGGTTGGGCTTCACGAACAATATCACCTTCGGTAACTTTGATGTGTTCGTCCTGATTAGAGGTGCTTTCGGATTCGATATCCTCAATTCAAAGCGATTGTTCTATGAGAACCGAAAACTGGTACCTTCCAACATTCTTAAGGACGGCCTGGCGAGTCCTGTAATTGACGATCCTCAGTTTTCGGATTACTATGTGGAGAAGGGAGACTATGTCAAACTTGATGTTGTCAGCATCGGATACACCATTCCATTTAGGTCGAAGGTCATCAGTGATGCCCGGATTTATGTAGCGACAAAGAATCTTTTGACGATCACGGGATACAAAGGAAATGATCCGGAGATGGAGATCAATGGTCTCTCGCCCGGGTATGACCGCAAAGAGAATTCGGGTATAGATTACGTGAAGGACTATCCTAGTACGCGTACGTTTTCATTGGGTTGTAATGTAAGATTCTAAAAATTTCACAGTCATGAAAAGGAACATAAAAAGTGAACTCACGTTATTTCTGAGTATTAGCCTGATGTTCTCATGTACCGATTTGAAGGAGACGGTATACAGCGAAATTCTCAAAGATAATTATTATAAGAACGAGCAAGAGATTATCGCTGCCCTTGCACCCGCCTATGGAGGTTTGAGAGGAATTGAATCTTTGTGGGAAGCGGCGGCGCTGGCAACCGACGAAGCCGTGATTCCCACCAGGGGAAAAGACTGGTATGATGGCGGTATTTACCTCAGACTTCATGAACATAACTGGCAGCCTGAACTCTCATACTTCGGCTCTATATGGAGTTATGGATTCGGTCGTGTTAACAAAGCGAATCAACTCATCTTCCAGCTTGAACAAGTTGAGGACAAGATGGATCCTGCATTTTATTCGCAGTTTGTCGGAGAGTTGAAGATAATTCGCGCCTTTGGATACTACCAGCTTATCGATCATTTTGGAAACGTCCCCATAATTGACAGGTTTGATGTGCCCGAGGGATTCCTCCCTGAAAATAATACCGATTTCGCCGAAGGCCGGGCAGAGGTCTTTTCATTTATCGAGAGAGATATCCTGGATAATGTCGATGCACTGTCGGAAAATAAAGACCAGAGTACGTATGGCCGTTTTAATAAATTTGCTGCGCTGGCATTGCTTGCAAAATTGTATATCAACGCGGAGACCTGGACTGGAACTGCGAAATGGGATGAATGTATCGCGGCATGTGACGCGATCATTGGTTCAGGGAAGTATATTCTTGAAGGCGACTACCTTGCAAATTTCCTGGGTAAGAACGAAGGGTCTACGGAGAATATCTTTGTCATTCCCTATGATGGCCTTAAGACTGACTGGGAATTCATACTTTACTGGACCAGCCTTCATCCATCGCTACGGGCGAAATACAATACAACCAATGGACCCTGGAACGGACTATGCGCTATTCCTTCACACGTAAAATCGTTCGACCCCGACGACAGGCGAAGTAACGGATGGCTGTCGGGCCTGCAATACTCCGCGACAGGCGAGGTGTTGAAATGTGCCTACGAGAGTGTCCCTAACGACCTGAATCTGACAGTAGATTTTGTGAATATCTATAATCCTGGTGATCCGGCCGTATATAATCATGTAAATGCGCTGGAATATCACGGTGCTAGATTTGTCAAGTACCAGATTACACCCTATCCCTCGTGGAGTATGGAAAATGATAGAGTCGTTTTCCGTCTCGGTGATATTATGCTTTTGAAAGCCGAAGCCCTGATACGGAAGAATGGCGGCATGGCGACCCAGGAAGCTGTTGATCTGGTGAATGATGTCCGTGAGCGGAGTTTTGCCGATCCTGTAGCGCACCAATACACAACAGAGAGCCTTACGCTCGATGCTTTACTCCAGGAACGCAGTTGGGAACTTTACATGGAGTGTGTCAGGAGGAACGATCTGGTGCGTTTTGGAAAATTTGTTCGGGGTACCTGGGAATTTTTTGACCGATCGGCTGAAGAGGATTACAGAAACGTCTATCCGATACCGCAGAGTCAGATAAATTCAAATCCCAAGCTGATTCAAAACCCCGGGTATTGATGGTTCTTTCTGGAATATTGTGTTTACAAAGCTCAGGGCATCTCTCCGGTCCGCCCGTTCGGTGGTTGGCGGGCATTAACGTACTGATGCTTATTATGTGTTGGTATGCGGGTAGTGCCCAGGATACCGGGTTGCAACCCGGTAGCGTGTTTCGGGAATACTCATTTAAGAAGATGGTAAGCCCCTTTAAAGGGGAGTATGCGGCTTACGATTCGTTTGAGGTGAAACTGGATATTGATGATCTTTCA
Source organism: uncultured Roseivirgaceae bacterium (assembly GCA_964493505.1). Lineage (GTDB taxonomy): Bacteria > Bacteroidota > Bacteroidia > Cytophagales > Cyclobacteriaceae > Chryseosolibacter. The sequence continues at coordinate 39,057 of CAZBNP010000010.1, read as the reverse complement.
CAGGCTGTCGCAGCGGAGCTGGCGGTCAATTTCTGGGGAGGGCATATTGGAACCAGTGACCAGGTGTTTAAAGTCAATCATTCCGGTAAGTTTCATTTTCCGCAACCCGATACTCCCGGTAATCCATATTGCTATTTCCGCTTTGGTCATGGCAATCCGCCGGTAAAGGTTCCGGTTGCGTTGTTTAAGGAAGGTCAGAACGTTTTTACTTTTTTCTGCGGTCCGCAGGTCTGCCATAGCTTCAACTGGCCTCTATACTGGCTGAATTCGTTTACGGTCAGAGTATTCTATGCGTCCGGAAAACGAGGGTATGTCAGGGGCATGATCGAGAAGAAAGTACCCGGGGATAGGGTTGCCTACAATCATGTGGGACTTCAGACGCAGGTACAGGATCCCGCCCAGGTAAAGTCGGTGGAATACATTGGATACTACGAAGACTACGACCATGATGGTGATGGAAGTCTTGCCGGCTGGCAATATATGATTGAGGATGGCGAGTGGCATCATATTGTAGGCAAGGAATTCGTGTCGCCATATTCTCACAATTGGAATAACAACTGGGTGCCGGAGCAGGACAATCCGATTCAGGTTGTCGCTAAGATAAACTCGGAGAGCGGCCTGTCTTACATCACTGATCCGATCACCTTTGATAAACTGAAGCAGAGAAATTCGGTGGTGAAGCTTTATACCGCGAAATCTATCGGTGAATACTTTGGGTCGCGCGTGAGTAAAAGAAGAGAATGCAGTATTGTTGTTCCCGACGATCTTTCTAACGCAGTATCAGCATACCTGGTGCTGTCGTCGTGGTCAGGAGAATCGGAAGACGGCGCCCTTCATTCGATCGGGATCAACGGAACCATGGTGGCAGAAAGTCCGGGTAAACTTCACGACGTGGCGTTTCACAGGATCCCTGTGCCGCTGGACCGTCTGAAAACCGGCGATAACCTGTTTTATGTGTACTCCGAAACTGAAGAACATATGTTCGAGGTGAATTACCCCGGACCGGCGCTGCTGATCCGGTTTAGGCCGCCAACCAGCGTGAAATCGAATTAGAGGGATTAGTTATGCAACAATACAAGTTAAGATTTGATGTTAGCTGCCGACTGTTCGTCGTCCTGATCGCAGTGTGTGTGTACAGTCCAATGTCAGCTGACCCGCAGCCCGGCGATATATTCAGGGAGTATCATTTTTCTGACGGACATGGAATTCATCTTTGCACGCAGGGTGCCGTCCGCGATAGCGTTTCCTTTTTCATTTCAGTGGATGACCTTAAAGGCGCGGTGAGGGCGGAAATCACCGGTTTGTTCCACACCGGTCATATTGGTACCAGCGAGCGAATGATAAGTATTAACGGAGGGAGGAAGTATAACCTTCCTTCCGCAGAGATCGTCGGCGAACGAGACGATTGCTATTTTACATACATATTCGGGAGACCGTCCGTGCCTGTTTCGGTGAAGGATCTGCAGGAAGGGCTTAACAAGCTGACGATGTCTGTGGGCCCGCAAGTGTGCTACGCCTTCAACTGGCCCTGTTACGGATTTCACAGTATGATTCTGAGGGTGTACTATGATGACAGCAAACCACACGCGGTTGGGAATATTGAGTATCCGAAGAGTGGTCATGTTATTACGGGCGATAGATTGATGATCAAAACGAAGGTCAAAGCCGGTACAAGCGCCATCGCATCGGTGGATATCATCGGATACTATTACGGCTATCCCTTTGAAGGCAGCGGAAAGTATCGTGACTGGCACTACATGATCGACGAATATGGGCGATGGTATTCATTTATTGATCGCGGCTCACAATCGCCCTATCACGAGACATGGGACCTGAGTTGGCTGCCTGACCAGGATATGCCGATGAAGATAATGGCTCGCGTCACCGGCGTTGACGGGATATCCTATATGACACCGGCTGTCGAAAACATCGAGTTGAAGAGGGAAGGATACTCTGTTACGATGTATAAGACCGTGGATCTGCCGGAAAATTTCAAGGTGCGAATCAAGGAAACGATGAAGAGTAGTTTTGAAGCTATTCCTGACCTTTCAAATATTACCGGAGCGCAGCTGGTGTCGATCATTCCGGTGGGCCATCTTGAGAGCAAATCGTATTCTATATGTGGGATCAACGGGCGCACATTGAGACGGTATGAGAACCTGCCGGACCTGAACTCAGATTTTTTTTATGATGCTTACCTTCCGGTGGACCATTCTATACTTCGATCCGGAACTAACGAGTTTTTTATTCATTCCGACACCGAGGGGCACATGACAGAGGTATGCTGGCCAGGTCCTGCGTTGCTAGTAAGGAGAGATGGTTCCTGACGGGTTTTCAGAATAAGGCAATGCAGCTTTACACTCCTAACGTTCTTATTATTATGAAAAAAAAAGAATTTCTGACCATTTGTATTGTATTTTGTTTTTACTCGTCAGTTTTCTCCCAGGTTCACTTTAAGGAGATTGTCATTGATCCCACTGCACACGGCGATGACAAGATACTCGCCGATCTCGACAACGATGGTATCATAGACCTTATTCTGGGAGGTGCCACACTCTCCTGGTACAAGGAGGAGAATGGGAAGTACGTCAGGTACAAGATCGCCGATCCGAAGGTCGAGTTTACGACTGATGGCTACGCTGGCGATGTCGACAATGACGGCGACACCGATCTTATCCTTGCCGATGGAAAGGACGAAGGCAATGTTATCTGGCTTGAGAATCCGTTGCCCAGCCTATCGCCAAAACAGGGTGGTGCCTGGAAGGTCCACACGATAGGCACGCACGGCGACTGGATGCACAACGCAACTGTCGGCGATGTGAATAGGGACGGGCATATTGACGTTGTCAGCAGTGGCCACGGACATACACGCCTCTGGCTTTATGAAGGAAAAGATGCCTGGAAGGAGATCAATTTGTCGAGATACGGAGGAGGTGCCGTTGATGCTTACGATATGGATGGTGATGGTGATCTTGATATCCTGACGACGAAGGGCTGGGTCGAATGTCCGGAGGATGCGGCAGTGGCGGCAGATTGGAAGTTTCATCCCATCGGAGGGTTGGGTGAGACTATCGAAGCCGGAGACATCGATCGGGATGGTAAGGTTGATATACTTAGTGCAGACTCCGCTCATGTCGCGGGCAAGTTGTACCTGATACGAAACAACGGAACAGTCGCGTCGCCGGTCTGGCAGAAGACATTGATTGATCATGAAGTGGGAACGCATAAACTTCAGATCGCTGACTTTGACGGAGACGGTCACGATGATATCCTTTTCGGACTAGAGCTGAAGGCCCTGGGAATTTTGTATCAGGACCCGAAAAGGCCGGGCACTTTCCGGAAGCAGGTAATTGCTGAAACAGGCGGACACAATGCCATTGGTGGCGATGTGGATAATGATGGTGACCTTGACATCCTTAGTTGCGATTATCTTAATCACCCGCCATTGCGGCTGTTTATCAGCGACGCCGCGGACAAGTAGGAGTGATGCCATTGAGAGAGTTAAAATTCAAACAAAACATGACGAGTAACATTACGCCCAGGGATATCGTTGAGTGGTGCCGGATCCCGTATACGGAGCTTGAAAGGCATAAGAAGAAGAAGACACCTTTTCGAATTTGTAAAGACTCGGCCGAAATGGGCCAGATTATGGCACGGGAACTTGTTGACATCATCCAAGCCAACAACAACCAGGGAAGGCAGACGAGAGCGATTATACCATGCGGGCCAACCTGTTGGTACAAGCCTTTTACCGACCTTGTAAACAAGGAGCACGTTAGCCTCGGTAAGTTCGTCGTCTTCCATATGGATGAATGCCTTGACTGGCAGGGCAGGCTACTCCCCAAAAACCATCCACAGAACTTTCAAACGTATATGGAACGCCATTTCTATGATCCGGTAGCCAACGATCTGCGGGTACCGGATTCTAACAGACATTGGTTGTACCCGGACAATATTGCTGACATAAGCGCGGCGATTCTTTCGACTGAAATTGATATCACTTATGGTGGTTGGGGGCAGGATGGGCACCTGGCGTTCAACCAGGCTCGTAGGAATCCCTACAGCGTGCTGACAATTGACGATCTCCGTAACTCCACTGCGAGGATCCAGGAGAATAGCCCGGATACAATCATCGCGCTGGCACAGCGCTCGTTTGGTTGCGCTTATCAGCTTGTCGCTCCGATGTCTGTCACGTTGGGGGTGAAGGAATGCCTGTCTGCGAAGAAGATAAGGCTGTTTTCTGATACCGGCGCGTGGAAGCAGACAGCCTTGCGGATTGCGCTATTCGGTCCGCTGACGCCGGACCTTCCCGTGACGCTGTTGCAGGAACATCCCGATGCGCTGTTGACGGCCACCGTCGAGACAAGTAAACATCCTATTAGCGAACATCCTGAGTGGGTTTTCTTTGATGAATGATGCCGGACTGTATATCGACCCTTCGCATTTTCGCTATAAAGCGATGATCGGTACAGGAGGTATTGGCGCTGGCTCGCTGTTTCTGTTGACCGGTGATCACACGCTCGGTCGAGAGGAAAGCCGCGGGGGAAGATATCTGGATGCGCGTGATTACTGTAAGCTCCATATTATCGCTCACAATGTGAAGATGCTTTGTGGTGAGTCGTTCCCGGTTTACCCAATAGGTAAAATAGGCGACGACGAAGTGGGGCGTAGGATCTCTCACGAGATGACGGATGCCGGTCTGCAAATGGACTACGTACATACATCTGAGGGTGACAGTACGTTGTTCGGTTTTTGTTTTCTCTACCCGGATGGAACAGGAGGTAACCTCACGACGGAGGAGTCGGCGTGCTCAAAGGTGGATCCGGCGTTGATCGAACGCGCGGCTCCGACATTTGCACAATACGCCGGAGCGTTCATTTCGCTGGCGGCACCGGAAGTCTCACTGATGGCGAGGAAGAAATTACTTGAACTGACCCGTCAGCACGGGGGGTTCGCGGTAGCATCCTTTACCACCGGGGAAATGAAAGAGGCGGTGAATACCGGCATGCTGGCCATGGTTGATCTCCTTGCGATAAACGCGGACGAGGCAGCCGCACTTTGCGGTGTTGACGCAAACGACGCGGTGCCGGAGGAGATCGTGAAGAAGGCCATTGAAAAAATGGGGGATATAAACCCAGCGGGCTGGCTGTCTGTCACGGCCGGCCGTCATGGAAGCTGGAGCTGGGATGGGCATGAACTGGAATATTGTCCCTCGCTTTCGGTGAAGGTGAAAAGCTCCGCCGGTGCGGGCGATGCGCATATCTCGGCCGTTATTAGCGGACTTGTTGCCGGACTTCCGCTTCAGCAGGCCCAGGTACTCGGAAATCTAGCGGGTGCATTGGCAGTAATGTCGCAGCATACAATATGTCCTGAAATGGGGGCGCCTAAACTGGCGGAACTCGCAGATCTTTCCGGTAGTGCCATTGATCCGGAGGTGATGAGTTTGCTGCGTATTCCGGCAGACAGAGAACGGTTAAACAACTAATCTTCAAAATATGAAAGTGTACATGCGAATGTTATGGGAGTTTGATATCACGGAAGAAGCACGGTTTATGGAACTGGAAGAAAAATTTGTTGAACTGGAAAGGCGGCGTCCCGACTATCCCAAGGGAGGAAAGCGTCTTCAGCCAATATCCGGGTTGTCATCCTGCAATTCAATTACGTGGGAAAAGGAATTCGATTCACTGGAAGAAGCCTACGCAATGGTTGAGTTCTTTAAGGGTGATGATGAACATGAAAAACTTGCAGAATTGCAGCGGCCGTTGTTCAGGAATTTCCGGATAGAATTTTACAAGGTCCTTGATTTTTAGGTGTGGGACTTGTCCAGTCCGCTATCGCGGCGCACCATGCCATTCAGTTTGCTGTCGCCTGAATCCATGATTTGAACTATAATAGCTTCAAAGTCTCCTGGATTTCCATACGAATTCAATAGAGTTCAATAGTCTGCTAAAAGAGTGGAAGTTTCACTCTATATGAAAATATACCTTCGTTTTAACAAGTGCAGATGAATTGCGACACTCGTCCGAACGATTTCGATAGCGCTTTAGTAGCACGGGTTTGACGCAATAGTATCAAGGTCCATCAGGCATTTCCACAACAGATCTGCTTCGATGGTAGGTGGGACTTATCTGTTCCTTGACGGACGGGAATTCGAAATCATTCAAATTAGTAACAAACCCAATTGCCTATGAAACCATTGCTACGAAGGGTAGTTCACTTTAGTGCACTGACAATCGTTTTTGGTTCCTTTTCTATTTCATTGTACCCACAAACGTTTGCTGAAGGACAGTACGTTTTGGTATCTAATGAAGGTAAAGGAAAAGTGCTATTTAGTCGCGCATTGCAAGCTGTTTCAGTTAGTGGTACGGTAAGAGATGCGAACGATCAGCCGTTGCCGGGCGTGAATGTACTGGAGAAGGGTACTACAAATGGAACTACTACTGATGTCAGCGGTAGGTTTTCTTTCAATGTACAGGGAGAGAACAGCGTGCTGGTGTTCTCCTTTATTGGCTTTGCAACGCAGGAAGTCCACGTAGCCGGCCGGACGGAATTCTCAATATCGCTGGAGTCCGATATGAAGACTCTCGATGAAGTGGTTGTTGTGGGATATGGTACACAGGAACGCGCAGACCTGACTGGCTCTGTGGCTTCCGTTTCTTCCCGCGAGATCCTGACCGTTCCGGTTGAGCGTATGGACCAGGCGTTACAAGGCAGGGCGCCAGGCGTTCTTGTCAGGCAGAACACTTTTGCTCCGGGTGCTGGCAGCATTTCTATCATTATTCGAGGGTTGAACTCTATTAACGGAACGAATACGCCGCTGTTCGTGATCGACGGTGTGATCGGCGCCAATATCAACGCGCTGGATCCACTGGACATTCAGAGCATCGATATATTGAAAGATGCTTCGGCGGCTTCTATTTATGGTTCGCGCGCGGCAAACGGTGTTGTGATCGTAACGACCAAGAAGGGTGTGCCCGGAAAGCCAACGGTCACATTTGATGCCTACTACGGGGTTTCTCAGCCCAATCGGTTGTACGATGCGATGGACTCGCGTCAGTATATGGAGTTTGTTAATGATGCACGTGTTCAAAGCGGCTCGCCGCCGGCGTACCCCGACATTCAGAGTGTCCTTAGTCAAACAGGAGGAGGTACCGACTGGCAGAAAGAGCTTTTCGGTCAGGGCACGCAGCAGAAGTACTTTCTTTCTGTGTCGGGAGGATCGGAAGATGTAACCTACAGCGCGTCGGGCGGATACCTCTCTACGACGGGGATTATGCCCAATGTCGACTACCAGAAATTTACCGCACGCTTTAATATTGACTTTAAAGCATCGGAAAAACTCAGTTTTTCAAGCGGGATGACTTATGCATCCGACATCACAAACTCTATGGCGGAGACGTTTGGATATAACTTTGGAACTATCAACGCGATGGCTATCCCTCCGATGTTGACGCCTTTTGACGAGTTTGGAACCTACACGCCCATCATTTACAATACCTATGAAACGGGTACACCGTCGCAGTATTTCAACAGCTTCGCTGCATTGGATCGCGAGATCAGGGAATCCCTCGGCAACTATATCCAGTTTAACTTCGGTGCTGAATACCGGTTTACCGATTGGCTTAAATACAATGCGACTTTGGGCTTGCAGCCGACGTTTACCGAACACAGATTTTTTTCACCGCAGGCGATCCCCGATCCTCAATATTTTGAACAGTCTGCAGTAGCGTCGAAGAATTCGACTCGTGGAAATAACTGGCTGGTGGAGAATATGCTGACCATTGAAAGGTCTATCAATGATACACATGACCTGACGGTCATGCTCGGTACTTCTACTCAGAAGACGACATTTGAAAGTACGAATGCAGGAGCGAGACACTTTGCCTTTGAGCAATTCGAATTCCATAATCTTGGTGCCGGCACCCCGGCAAACCATACAGTGGGTTCATTGCAGCGCGAAGAGCAGTTACAGTCATTCTTCGGACGTGTAAACTACGCTTTCAATGACAAGTATCTTCTGCAAGTGAACGGTCGATATGATGGATCGTCGAAGTTCGCTCCTGGAAACAAATGGGCGTTCTTCCCGTCCGCTTCCGTCGGGTGGCGACTTTCGGAGGAGTCTTTTATGAGCGATATGACAACATTCAATGACGTGAAACTTCGCGCCAGCTATGGCAGTATCGGCAGCCATGGTATCACTCCTTATGCAACGATGCCTACGATCGGCTCCGGACATGCCTATGGATTTAACAACATCAGAGTGGGAACGTATATTCCCAGTGGCGCTTCTAATCCGGACCTGAAGTGGGAGACCACTACGCAGCTGGATATCGGTCTTGACTTCGGCGTAATAAACAACCGGTTGAATGTTACACTGGATTATTACCACAAAAAGACTACCGATCTGTTGCTGAATCAACTGATTTCGATGGTCAATAATCCGAATCAGGATCACGACCCCACGATCAGAAGAAACATAGGAAGTCTTCAGAATACAGGTTTTGAGATAGGCATTAACTATCAGCCTTCGCTTTCGTCCGAGCTTCAGTGGTCGGTAAACCTTAACGGTACCTTCCAGAAGAACAAGTTACTCGATCTGGCATTGAACGAGGGGCAGGATTTTCTTCAGCTGGGTGATAACCTCCGCCGCAACTACCATCGACTCGAAGAAGGAAAGCCTTTTGGAAACTACGTTGGCTATGAAACGGATGGAATCTATCAGACACAGGAAGAGATCAACGCCTCCGCACAGCCGGACGCCCTTCCGGGAGATATGAAATTCGTCGATCAGAACGGTGATGGAGAGATCAGCGGTGAGGACTTTGTGGTACTTGGAAACGCTTACCCGGACTTTTTTGGGGGTATAACAAACAATTTCACTTATCGGAATTTTAACCTGTCTATCTTCTTTTTTGCGATGCTCGGACAAGAAGTCTTTAACTTCGATTTGGCACGCTGGAAGTACGATCTGTCCTCTACTCAATTCAATAAATTGGCGGAGGTTGCTACGGATCGTTGGACCGGTCCCGGCACTTCCAACGACATTCCCCGGGCAGGGTACAAACCGATCAACATCACCGATGGTGTTGATGGTGGAATCGACAGACTGATAGAGGACGGAAGTTTTCTGAAGCTCAGGAACGTGACATTCACGTACAATATCCCCACGAGCTTTTTGAGCCGTCTGGGAATCAATAAAGCGAGTGTCTACGTTCAGGGAAACAATTTGATGGTATTAACCAAATACTCCGGCTTTGATCCGGAGGCGAACCAGATGGGAGGCAGTGCTACGTTGTTGCCGCTGAACGGAAACTTTTATCCCGCGACCCGCAACTATATGGTTGGCCTTCAAATCGGACTGTAATCATTTAAACGTCTTTGAAATGAAAAAATATTTTGCGATTGCTTTTTTCACCATACTACTAGGTGTGTTTGCTTGCGAGGAGTTTCTCGAAGAGGAGCCGAAGACGCTCGTCACCGAAAATAATTTCTTTGGCGCTACGGCCACGGAAGCGGGAACTGAGCAGTTTATCAACGGTATCTATCCGGGAAACTGGTGGGCGATCAATGATCGCCGCTGGAGTTGGTTTGCTACTGTGCCCGCGGACGAGTTCAACCAATCACTGTCGGGCCCGGGTTTTGACGCGGAAGGTGTACAGTACGATCAACACGATTTTGATGAAACCCAATTTAATATTTACCGGCAGTGGAATTACATCTGGTGGCCTACGGCTCGTGCGAACACTTTTATGTCGTATTACGACGATCTGGAAGCCCGCTTCGGTGACCGCTGGACCAAGTTGAAGAACTTCAAAGGTCAGGCGCTTTTCTTCCGCGCGTATAATTTCTTTGTTGGCGTGCAAATGTGGGGACCGATTCCGGTAGTAACCTCCAAACCCGACGGTTCCAATTTTCCTAATAGCACGGTGTCGGAAGTTTATGCCCAGATTATCGCTGACCTGACGGAAATAATCGACCACAATTATCTTCCAAATTGGCAGGCGCTTGCCTCCGCCGACAAGGGAAGGATCACTTCGGGAGCTGCCAAGGCATTGCTGGCAAAGGTTTACCTTACCAAGTCGTGCTATCCTGAAGCTGCTGCGCCAGGTGATGTTGACAAGGCCGTGCAGTATGCGAAAGATGTGATCGACAATGAAGGTTACGACCTGATCACAGAGCCGGTGTTGGATGAAGAAGATAACGTCATCTACACGGCCTACGAGGCCGCTTTTCTTCCCATCAACAAGAATGGCAAAGAAGGAATATGGGAATTCCAGTTTAACCCGGGGCAGGCGACCAACAACAATAATGTGGAGTGGGCGGTTCCAGGATATTTTGGAGCCTGGGGAAATGCGCGTTTTGAGGCGACGCCTTTATTGTATAACAGTTTTGATCCTGCTGATCTCCGCAGGGAATCGTATATAACCGGCGAGTTCGTCAGCCCCTTTACAGGCGACAACGTGAATACCAATGGTAAGATATACATGACCAAGTTTCAGGACAATGACCTGACTACGCCTCATAACCACGACAACAACTGGCCGTTCCTGCGTTTTGCCGAAGTGCTGTTGATATACGCCGAAGCTCTCAACACACAGAACAATGGCTCAAGCCAGGACGCATTGGATGCTTTAAACCGCGTGCGAAATCGGGCGGGCCTTCCGGATCTAACCGGGTCCTACACGCACGAGGCGTTCCTCGATATCATCAAAGACGAACGTTATAAGGAGCTTGCGGGTGAGGGTCACCGGCTCATGGATCTTCGTCGTTGGGGGTATGACTATCTCAAAGAAAGAGTGGAGTTGTCTCAGACCAATGCATCCGTTGAACCCCACGAGGTGCTGTATCCTTTTCCCAGTGCGGAATTACGTGTAAACCCTTTGATTGAACAAAACGACGGATATTAGCACGTGTTATTGTCCGGCAATCTGTAATGAATTGGGTCACCATACCTGAAACCTCGGGTCTGGTGACACTTTTCAAATGTTTTTCACTCTCCGTTGCGGTGAGTACCAAAGCTGTTACTATGAAACGATTGACTTGCTTCCTGATTCTTTCCTTACTCAGTAGTCCACTTTTGTTTGGCCAGAGGAGTATCGCCGATTTTACAGCCCAGTCTCTGGACGCGGGGTTGGGCAAGGTGGTCGTCGGCGATATTGACAACGACGGTGTCAATGACCTGATTCGGGTTGCGGGACTCAAGGGTGAGGCGATGACGCTTTTTAAATTCGACAAACGGGGGAAGTACAGGAAGCACGTCCTGATAGATAAGGTCAACTTCAGAGGCGACCGCCTCGCCTTGTATGATATTGATCAGGATGGAGACCTGGATCTGATCACCGGGATCGGCATTAACGACAATGCCGGAAAAGAGATCAGCGTGGATGTGGTTTGGATAGAAAACCCACACCCGCGGAACGTGACGAAATCCCGTTCCTGGAAGATTCATAAAGTGGGAAATCAGAAAGATTATATCAAGGATATCGCTGTGGCCGATTTTGACCGCGACGGGAAGCCGGATATTATCACACGCGCTAATGAAAAGACAGCGATTTATTTTCAATCCAGCCCCTTATCATGGAAGAATGATGTCGTTCTTGAGCACGCCTCTCACGAAGGTATGGATATCGGAGATCTCGACAAAGATGGAGACGTAGACATCGTGCTCAACGGGTTCTGGTATGAGACACCTGCCAACGCCCGCATTGCCGCGGACTTCGTAAAGCATATATTCGACACAAAGTGGTTTACGCCGGTCGATAATACCTGGCGCGACAATAACGCAGCCGTGAAAGTGATTGACATGAATCAGGACGGTCTTCTCGATATTCTGATCTCGCATTCGGAGTTACCGGGATTTCCCATTTCTCTCTATATGGCCAACTCGATAGATGAGGTGAAAACAGACCAGTGGACGGAGGTGCGGATAGCCGAAACGTTCGATTTTTGTCAGACTCTCGACGCCGCGGATGTCGACAATGATGGCGATCTGGATATTCTCGCGGCTAAATTCAGACGGAACCCTGAAGAGGGAGCCAGTTATATGAATGAACCGCCGTATCCTATAGTGATCTTCTACAATACCGATGGAAAGGCCCTTACTTGGAAGGAACATCCCGTGGCCAGTGACGGCATGTATGCCGGGGTTCTGGCTGACCTGGGAAGCAACGGAAGTATCGATATTGTGGGGCCGCAGTCTTATTTTGAAGGGCCGACAAAGATGTACACCCCTGGCTTCGCCGATGCTAAACTGCCACTTGATAAGTGGCAGTATGTGCAGGTTGATAATTCGCGCGATAACTATGTCATTCCGGGAGCCTCAGGTTGGTGGAATTATTTCGGACTAGACTTGTATGATGTTAACCAGGATGGATATACCGACATTGTAGCTGGAGAATGGTTTTACCGGAATCCGGGAGGTGACATGACCACGAAGTGGGAGCGCGTTACATTTCCGATCGAGGTTGACGCGGTTCTCGCGACCGACGTCGATGGCGATGAGTTTGCGGATGTGATCGGCCTGAGGTTGCCACAAATCTTCTGGCTGGAAGCACAGGATAAGGAGGGAAGTTCATGGTCCTACACTGAGATCGGCTCCATGCGTCAGACGGGACATGCCAACGCTCAGGAATACTCACTCGCTCAGATCATCCCCGGAGGGAAACCGGAGATCATTTTGGGAGATGAGGTCAATCAATATTACTTCATTATTCCTGACAACCCCTCTGATACACCGTGGCCTTATGTAACAATCAGCACTGAGGGGGGTGGGTATGCAACAGGTGATATTGACCAGGATGGTTTTATCGATCTGGTAGGGGCTGTTCCGCAGGAAGGGGTAGGAGAAGTTATGGCAGGGACCAGCGACGTAAAACAAGACAATCGCCTGATATGCTGGTGGAAGAATCCGGGTAACGGCCAGGGTAACTGGCAGCGTTTTGACGTGGGAACGGGAACGAGCACCGAACGGTACGTCGTTGCAGATCTGAATGGTGATGGAAAGCTGGATATTGCTACCAGTGACGAACGGTATCCCGGCAATGTCCGAAACGCAAACCTGACGTGGTATGAGCAAAAAGGCAATTTGGCGGATATGAGTTGGGCAAAGCATATCATCGTTACTACTAAATCTATGAACAGCCTCGACGGAGCCGATATCGATCGTGATGGCGACATCGATCTTGTAGTAGGCGAGCATGAAATGATGGGGCCGGGTATGACCTCACTGCCAAAAGATGAGAAGGTGATCATCTATGAAAACGACGGCCGTGGCTCCTTTACTCCACGGGTGGTTGATCAGGGGAAGGAAAGCCATCTTGGTACACAACTGAACGATCTTGATGGCGATGGCGATCTCGATATTGTCAGTATTGCCTGGCGTGAACCGCAATACCTTCATATGTGGAGAAACGATGCCATCAGGAATGAGGAAAAGGAGGAACCGGTAACCGCGGCTTCCGACAGAAAGTTCACGGTTCCAATTACGGTTTCGGGAAACGGATTTCTCAGGATGGAGAAACCCGTGGAGGTTCCTCTTGATTTTACGTCACTACTGTCACAAGCCGCGTTAACGTCAGCCTTTTCGGAGAAATCGCTGCAATTGACCGAAGTCAACGCAGCGGGTAAGATTATCAACAGCAACGTTCCGTTTCAATTTGAAAAGGCTGCTGAATTTGACGCGGATAAACGCGCGCTGGGAACACTTGTCTTTGTACTGACGGGAATTACCGGTCCCGACCAATCGCGCTTCTTCCAACTGCATTTCGATGAGCGGGAATACCCCGCCTCCAGGACGAGGGACTTTGTCACCATTAAGCCGGTGGGTGACTATGAAGGCTTTGAGGCCTGGCATATTGAGACCACGGCGGCGGAATACTACTATCATTCAGCGACTGGAGGATTTGCCAGCGTCATTGATCGCGACGGCAATGACTGGGTGAGTTATCATCCTACTCCTGAACCGGAGAGTGGGATGAAGGGACGCTATCGCGGTATACCGAACATAGCGCCGCCTGAATTGCATCCCGGAGAGATCGAGCCGAAGAAGTCGTCGCGTATTATCAGTGAAGGTCCCGTTCGTGTATCGATCATGACGGAGACCGAAGACGGACAATGGAAAACCCGGTGGGATATCTATCCGCAGTATGCTACCATGACGCTTCTTAAGAAGGGGCCGGAACCGTACTGGATACTTTATGAAGGAACACCCGGCGGGGAGTTCAACGAAGACGACTATTGGGTGCGGTCGGACGGGACGAGGGAAATTCTCAAACCGTATACGCTTAAAGAGCAGTGGACAGGACATCTGCCTTCGCCCAAATGGGTATACTTCGGTGATCACAAATCGGATCGCGTGCTCTACTATATTCATCACGAGGATTATCCTCACGAAGATGTGTTCTGGCATTCGGGCGAAGGCAATATGACTGTATTTGGCTTCGGACGCGGCCCGACGCAGGAAAACTGGCAGCAGCTTACAAAGGCTCCGGCGCACTTAACATTTGGCTTTGCGGAAGAGAGTGGCTTTACGCATGTCAGCGACCGCATTAATAATGCTTATAAATCTCTGAAAATCTCGGTCGGAAAGATTAAAAAAACCGGTCAGTAGCTCCGGTCCACCAAAACTTTGAAAAAATGAATTTAGTAATAAACAGGATTACCGCAGTCTGCTGCCTTCTTATAATGCCGACCTTTTTGGGATTTGGTCAGGAGATCGAATTTGAGACTTCAGTTGTCAGCAACTCTGTGGCGCTCCATCCTCTGATATTCGACGTGGATAAAAACGGGAAGAACGACATTGTAGTGGTTGACGACTATATTGACCTGGAAGGAAACGACGCCTTGAACACTAAGACGTTGGTTTGGTTTTCGAGCCAGGGAGAAAAAGGCGGCGAGGGTTTCAGGAGGACGGTGATCACTGAGCTGAATTATCGATCGTGTGGTATTGCCGCTGCTGATATTGATAACGATGGGTACGTCGATATCATCGGCCGGGAAGACAGCGATGGAGACGATATGAATGAAACGGGAAATATCTTTTGGTTGAAGAATCCCTTCGGCTCCAGGAACTACAAGGGCGGGCCGTGGCAAAAGTTCAATGTCGGTTTTAGTACGTATGCCAAGGATATTGTGACCGCCGATTTCAACCGCGATGGAAAGACCGATATCGTGGCACGTGGAGTCGACGGATTTGTCCGGGTATATGTGCAGGCCCCTAAGAATAAATGGACCATCATAAAGCTGGAAGCACCGCACCACGACGGGACTGACGTGGCGGATGTCGACCAGGACGGCGACATGGATATTGTTATCAATGGGCTTTGGTTTGAATGCCCGGATGACATATTCAAGGATGAATGGAAAAAACACGACTACGCAGCGCGTTGGTACAAGCAAAAAACAGGGAAGGACGGTGCGTGGTTTGACAACAATACCAAGGTGACGACCCGGGATATCGATGACGACGGGTATCCCGATATCTTTGTTTCGAATGCCGAAAACACGGGCTACGCGATTTGCTGGTATAAAAATCCCGGTAAGGATTATTCAAAGGAGTGGGATGAGAATGTGGTTGGCTATATGAACTTTGCGCATACTCTGCGAGTGGAAGACATGGATAACGATGGTGATCTCGATATCGTAACCGGCTCCCTTATAATATGGAACGCACCGGATCCCGATGGATTTCACCCTGTGGTGATTTTCAGAAACAGGGGAAATAATCGGGAGTGGGAGAGACAGATCATTTCGGAAAACGCATGCTATGGCGGAACGGTAGGCGATATTGATGACGATGGTGACCTGGACATTGTCGCGCCACGGAACTGGAATAAGGCACCTCTCTACCTATGGCGCAATCAGACCAGCGATCGGCTGGATATTTCAAAGGTAAAGATCACCGACACAGAAGATCAGGGAATCCCCAGCCTGAAGATCGAGACACCAGCGGCTACCTATATCTACGACAAGGCGGGGGGTGGGTTCATCAGCATGATCGATACGGACGGGAATGACTGGATTAGTTTTAAAAAGGGAGACTATCCGCCGCCCGGAAATGCGGCATCCGAGTATCGCGGTATTCCCAACTTAGGGATCGGAGGTGAAGACGATGGTGCAGGGCATCCCGGGTTTGATGCCTGTGTAACAAAGATTGTGGCTCCCAACGTAATCGAAACCAGCACAAAAACCGGTAACTGGAAATTTCGATGGGCATTTTACAACGATCATGCAAAATTCACCATGGTAAAAAAACATCCCGACATTCCATACTGGTTTCTCTACGAGGGAACGCCGGCGGGAAAATACGACCCGGAAAATATGTACTGGGGAAACAATCTCGACGGGAGAAGGGACGACTTCCCCGACCTGCTTGAAAACACGGGTATCTTCAATAATATGAGGTGGGTGTATGTGGGGAGGAAAGGATATCCCCGGATACTATACCTGAGGCAGGTTCAGGAAGACGAAAAAGTTGACTTGTTTTCCTACATGGGAAATACACGTGGTGGCTCGAAAAAATCGCCGGATGGGATGGTCTGTTTCGGCTTCGGGCGGGCGCATGGGACAAAGCGCATACTTGAGGACGAGAATCTTGAGTTTGTAATCGGCTTCCTGGATCAGGAAGTGACTCCTGATGCGAATAGTGAGGCTATTAGCGCGGTGATTGATAATAAGAGATAACTTTGGTAAACAACTATGAAAAAAATGATAAAAATCATTTCTATCTGTTGGTGCTGCATACTGGTTACGGGTGGGCTCCAGGCACAAACTAAATTTTTTACGGCTACGTCAAACGACGAATCCTATAATTGGCCGATGATCGGCAACGGCCATCTTCAGACTATTGTAGGTCCGAATGGGTTTCACAACGGTGAAGTGCTCGAAGTGGAATCTGTAAACCGAACTATCTTTTGGGCTGGCCGCAGGCATGACGACGCCCGTACAGCAGAAACATGGATACCGCGATTTGATAAGGACATTCCCATTGGTTCAACGCGACCGCTCGTGCGTTTTGGTCGCGTGCACCGGATACTCAACGTCAACGGTGTGGAGGTGAAGGACAACAACTGGGTTCAGGAGATGGATTACGACAACGGAATCGTGAGATCTACGCTTACGCATGATGGACTGCGCGAGTACACCGAAAGCATGGTATTGCTGGACAAAAACATCATCGTCTTTCACACCACACTCACGAACACGTCCAATCGTGAAGTGAAAGCTGATTTTACAGTGAAGTATGAATTTGGCGATGCCTATGGAAAACAAGCCACAGGCACCAAACTATATATCTTCAGACCCTATCATACCGACAAGCCATTTGGAAGCGTTGACGGCAAGTTTAGCACAGACGCGGATGTCGATACGCGGGCACCACATATTTCGGAGCAGCTCTCGGTGAAGTTCGAGGTTGAGAAGCATCTCGGTGAAATCCGTTGGGGCCGCTGGCCGGTTGGAAGAATCCAGAAAACACCCGTCGGGGGAAACTTTATTCACGAAGTGAAACTAAAAGCAGGCGAAAGTCAGGAATTGTGGTTCTATGCTTCTATCAGCGACCGGTTGAAGTACACATATTTTCCGACGTCGGTGGAAGAGGTGAAGCGATTTGTAGAAGAACATAAGTCGGGATGGAACCGGTTCTGGAGAACCAGTTCAGTCAATCTTAATAATCCGGAACTGGAGGCCATCTACAAAAGTTCGTTGTACACCCTTCGTTGTAATGCTGGCGAATGGAGTTCTTCCTGCGGTATCCTGGCGTCGAACTGGGAAGGGCGCTTCCTGCACGACGAGATGTCGGTATTCTTCGGACTCATATCTGCAAATCATCCCGATCTTGCGCGGAAGATCCCAAACTGGCGATGGCTGACCTATGATGTGGCAGTAGACCGAAGCAAGGGGAATGGTACGTTTTATGCATGGGAGGCGACGGAAGACGGACGTGAGAGCTCGCCGATCGGCCAATGGGTGGATGAACGATATACTCATGGTGAAATTTCAGAGCACACCTGGCGGTATTACCTCCATACAGGTGATAAAAAGAGTCTCGAACAGTTTTACCCTGTGTTGAAGGGAAATGTGGAATGGCTGATCTATGACGTGTTGCGGGAAGATGAAAATGGAAATTTGAGTTTACGCCCGCTTGTATCGATTATCGAGCATGTTTATCCGGCGGTCAATTGTATGTACACCGTCTCGGCATTTACACGCGCACTCCAGTCGGCGGCTAATGCGGCGACGATTTTGGGGATAGACGGGGAGGAGGCGAAGCAATGGCGTCAGTTGGCTGAACGGGTGCAGAAGCTCATGCCCATTGACCCGAAGAACAAGGTGTACAGGGCTTCTTTAAATATTGATGACCCGGTAGGAGTAGCGCACCTCGGCTCGATTTATCCTTTTTCAGTTGATATTCACAGCGACATCGCACAAAACACGCTGGACAAAGCCATAGACTACTATCAGAGTTCAAAGACACAACGCACGACGGACTTGGTGTTGTCTACCACGACGTGGATATGGGGCTTGTCTAACCTTGCCAATACGTGCTTCATCGCGGGCGAGGTAGAGCGTGGCTACGAAGTGTTAAAAGATGCGAAACACACCGTGGGGTCTTTTATGACCCCTCCGGAGCATTGGAGTAAACAAGACGGTGCGTACCTGCCCTGGCATACAACCGGTTCGGGTTCCTATATTGCGGCGATCAACGGAATGTTTGTGCAAGTCTACGACCTGAACGGCGCGATCCTTTTCCCGGCAATTCCTTCTGAACTCAGGAATTGCTCCTTTAATGGGTTGCTGGCTTCTGATGGGGTATCGGTTTCAGGAAAAATAGAAAATGGGAAAATCGCGCAGATCGTGGCAAACGCTCCCGAGGATATGGAATGGACCTTTCGAATTCCGCGAGCTCTCGCGAGAGACACCCGGCTCAGTCGTCAACTCGCCACTTCGGACGACGATGATGGCAGGTATACAATCATTCGGACGAAACTGAAAAAAGGAGATAACACGCTGTTTTGAAATGAAGAGTGCCGCCGGGAAAAAGTCCTTCACTTCTGCACCCACACGTCCCGGAGGAATGATATCGTCATTCTGGCTTCAATTGTTGATATCAGTAGGCATGGTGGTTGTATTGGACCTTGTGGCGGGTTTTATCATCATTCCCGAGAGCTACACATCGTTTAGGACGCCGCACTATTATTATCACCATGGATTGCAACCTGGACAGGAGGCGTGGGCATCCTGGGGTTCGGCGTTGTATCCCGTGAAAACCAACTCGCTGGGGATGGTAGACTCCGCAGCGTATGAAGTCAAAGCGGAAAGCGATAAACCACGGTTGCTGATTCTGGGAGATTCGCATTCGGAAGGTGTTGGCGTTGCTTACGAGAAGACGTTTAGCGGCTTGCTGTCGCGTCGGCTGGGTAACACGGTTGAAGTTCTCAATGCATCGTGTATCAGCTATAGTCCGAAGATAGAGTTTCTGAAAGCAAAGTTCCTTTTTGAGCAGGGGCTGAAGGTAGATCATCTCTTCGTTTTGATTGATATATCAGACATGCAAAACGAACTTGTGTATGAGGGCTTCGGACCGCGTGATCGGTCATGGACCAATGAGGCCTGGTATTCCGCAAAATTTTTCCTGAAGACCCATTCCTCGGTGTTCTACATGGTAAATTTCATTATGCAAAAACGGGAAACAAGGAGATTTCTCGAACAGGCCAGATTCTTTAACGAACAAGGAGCCTTGAGTACACCGGCAAATTCATTGGAGCTTTATGCTTCATTTTTTAGAGGATTTGACGACAACGTCCTGTTGTCAAATCCGCAATTCCATGGGGTGGGAGAATGGTATTACAACGACCAGTTCAGGGAACTTGCGGACCGCGGTATCGAGCTGGGAATGGAGAATATTCGGAAGTTGAAAGCCCTCTGCGACGCACATGGCGTTTCGCTGACGATCTCTGTTCACCCGTGGCACTATCAGATACTCAAAGGAGATACGCACGACTACTACGTTGAGAAGTGGCGGTCATTTGCAGCCTCGAACGCGATTGATTTTGTCAATCTCTTCCCCTTGTTTATCACATCAGAAAATCCCGCGATTGTCTCCCGAATGTATTTTATTAAGGATGACAATCATTGGAATGAGTTTGGACATGCCCGCGTTGCCAGGCACCTGGAAGAATATTTACGGGGTACAAAAATATTGTCAGACTGATGAGACTGCTCCGATATATGGTCTGGTTAGTTCTATTTTCCTTTTCCGGATGTGATGCGGTAGAGAAAAACAGGGAGATGATTGAGCATCTCGAAGAATCAGCTGACCGAAAATACGAGGTCGGACTGGCGTGTATGCAGTATATCCTGAAGCACGGTGAAGATCTCGCTTATTCAAAGTCGCTGGTCAGGAAGTTGCAGGCCATTGGATTCCCGGATGAGAGCATCAACGCCACTGAGTCCCTTCTAAGGAGGCACCCCAAGGACGCCGACCTGCATTATCTTCGGGCGATGGCGTATCGGCGGCAGCATCAGTATGAACTATCCCGACTGGATCTCGAACGGGCTATCGAATTACAACCGCGCAACGAGGCCTTTATTCGGGAAATGGAGTCGATGAACGAAGAATATCACCGTTGGCTTCAAATCGAATCATTAAACCATTCCTTATCGCCGCCGGCAGATTCGTTCAATATCTTGTTGAGCCGTGCCAACCACTTTCTCACGATGAAAGAATATGATGCTGTCCTCTATGATCTTGGTTCGATCTCTAAGATGCGTGCGCCGGAAGATAGTATCTACTACCAGCAAAAGGTTTTAGTATTGTATAAACAGTCGCATGATCCGGTCTCAACCCTGAAGGAGATATTCGATTATTTTGGAGAGCGGACGGGTACGCAGTCGGCGAACTGACCCAAATTTTCGGGTGAAGTCCACATCCTGGTCAGGATCACAAAGGACTATAGTGAGCGGTACGGGAAGTGCGTTGCATAGAACGCCCGGATGTCGTTCAGCATGCGTGCTTCTTCTTCAGCCGTTGATTCGTGACGCGCCGCCCTTTGTTCCAGGTCAGCGTATGCCTGGAATACCTTTACCGCGTCCTCCAACAATGCAATCCTCCCCGACGTGTCATTTCCGATCGCTTCGGATGGAAGACCATTCAATATCGTTTTACCAAATTCCAATGCGGAATTGTATTGATGCATCATGCAACAGAGCGAGAACCGGGTGAATTGGACGAACATGTCCTCTTCGTCACGGTAGTCGGAGCCGTTGATTCTGACGATGTCCGGTAAGCTGAATGCGCGGGTGGTGGGAGACGCTGGGAGGAAGTTTGATTGGATGATATGATTCGCAGCCTCGTGGGCGATGATCAGATTTCCTTCGCGCGTAGGGTGAACGTAGTCGAGAAACATGTCAAAGCCTGGCAATCCTCTTCGCGCGTAGGGCAGTATTAATCGCTCCATGTCGAGCAGGGTTACGCCAGGGTAGCCATCCGACAGACTGCGGAGTATCGCGTTAAAGTCGCTGATCGCCCGGAACGGATTATAGTCGAAATCTTTGGATCGTGTATACCAGTCCAGTGCTGACGTGGTGTCCCCCATGCTTTCCAATGCCCTTGCCATCCAGAACATTGTCTCAGCATGAGAAGGCGCGATCTTAAGTGCTGATTGAAAAGCGTTCAACGCCGCAGCGTGGTTTGAAAGGAGATGCTCGTTTTTCCCTTTTCTGAATTCCGTCAGCCACCTGAGGGAGTCGGATGGATTCAGATCCAGCCACGATACGTTTGGTTTCCAATCGCGGAGATTGACCGCTACTGTCATGAGCATCACCGCTATGTTGTGTTCCCGGGATTCTTCCAGAATAGCTGTCAACGATTCCCGGTAGTGCTCTTTCACCTTTTCGAGTTGTTCGGGATTCGACCTTAATTCGAGCGCTTGCTGATTTATTTTTTTCCAAAAGGTTTCCGTCACCTCCGGGCTGTCATCATAGCGGTGATCTACGAAGAGTTCGCGCAGGAGTTGTAGCGATCTGACATTGTTCCTGAAATTGATCAATGCATTCTTCACTGCCGAAGTGCGGTAGTGCCGTCCTTCGAGAAATTCGTTGTTGCCTGACCAGATGATGATTCCGTCGGGATCCAAAGGAATAATCGTTTCAAACACCTGCCTTATCCGGTAGCTCGCAAAACCGTGTGCGCTGCAGTTGATGATCTCGATGTCTTTGTCGGGGTAAGCTGTTTGAAGCGTTTTTTCCAGGTAGCTGCTATAGATCTCATCAGGAGGATGTGGCCACCCCGCACTTGCCGAGCCTCCGAGGCAGATGATGCGCAACTGATTTGAGTCTTTCTTGGCTTTGAACCGCACCTTGCGGTTGTTGTAGGCATTTTTATTGGAGATTTGATACCACGTCTCGCCCCCGATCTCTTCTGTTGTGAAGAGATTGATCGGACCGAGATCCATCATCTTATCCAGACCTCTTGCCGGAAATACTATTCTTACTACTACCTCGATAGCGACAAAAACAAGAACAACTACCAGTAGGCTGGAGATCTTCAGCAATAGCTCTTTATGCCTCGAATAGATTGTGCTCAAACGGTTAGTGTTTTGCCAAAGTTAATGCTTTCCCTGCTCCCGGCAACCGCGGATGATATCGGCCTCAATTGCCATTCACAATCTCAATTGAGTTCAAATACATGGCAACGGAGGGTAAGTTGTTTAGCTAAAAAAACTACATTGGGGTTGTATTGTCGCGTACCTGTTTTTTGAATGTGAACGGCGGGTGACGAGTGATGAATGGTAAGTGAGAATGGATACTTCAATTCAGGAATGCGATAATCTGATGGTAAGGCTTCACCAACAAAAACTATTGAAATGAAGAGAGGTGACACTACTGTATTAATCGCCGTACTATGTCTGGTGGTCGCTTGCAGCACGCCAACGGAGCGGCCTGTTTTCGATGAGATTGTGATCGATGATCAGGCTCCTGAACATCTTTGGATGAAAACGACCGGCGATGTAAACGGCGATGGCAAGACCGATATGCTGGTTGGTGGCTGGAAAAGCGGTGGGTTGGTTGCCTATCTCGCACCTGACTGGAAGAAGCAGGTGATCAATGATTCAGTGAAGATATCGACCAATGCCGAGGTCTGCGATGTTAACAATGACAGTGTTTCCGATATCGTGGCCGTTGTAAGCGGCGCCCTCGTTTGGTTTTCAGGTCCTGACTGGAATATTCACGTGATCGACTCAGTTACCACTCATGATGTAGAGGTTCACGATTTTGACGGCGACGGACTCCTGGATGTCATCGCCAGAAACCAGGGTGCATTTGGCGACAAGGGCGGGCATACGTTGTTCTTTTATAAGCAGGGTCCTGCAGGAATGTGGGCGCGCCACGAGAAGAAAATTGCGGACGGAGAGGGATTAAAAAAGGCCGACATCAATGACGATGGAAAGATGGATATTGTGACCAATGGATTCTGGTTTGAGAATACGGGCGACATGGCTCAATGGCATGAACACCTGTTTACCGACTCCTGGACCTGGCCTAACACCTACATTGATGTGAGTGATATCAATGGCGATGGACGACCGGATATTCTACATTCTCCCGCGGAGCTTGCCAAAACGTATTATCGCATTTCCTGGTTTGAGGCCCCGGAAAACCCGGCCTCGATCTGGAGGGAGCATGTTGTCGAAGATTCGGTAGAAACGATCGTCCATTCGATTGGAGCAGCCGATTTTGACGGTGACGGTAAGATGGATATCGTCGTGGCTGAAATGCAACAAGGCGCCGACCCGGATGAGGTTGTTATCTACTTCAATGCGGGAGAAAATGTTTGGGATCGGCAGGTGATAAGCACCGGCGGATGTCACAGTATGGTTATCTTCGACGCGGATGACGACGGCGACATGGATATCTTCGGAGCTAACTTTGCGGAAAACATTGTCAGATTGTGGTTGAACCGTAAGAATCCCTAGGCAACGGGTATTCACCGATAGTTCGGCGATTCAGCCATCATAGCTTCGGCTCCAGGTAGAACCGTTTCCGGTATTCCATGGGAGAATACTTTGTGATAGCTTTGAACTTTCTGTTGAAATACGAGAGACTGTTATATCCGCAGGCGTAACAAACCTGCGAGACGGAAAGCCCTTCTTCGATAAACAGCTTACATGCATGACCAATACGGATCTCGTTCAGAATATGGGAGAACGTTTTCCCTGTGCGGTTCTTGAAGAATTTACAGAATGCTGAAGTGTTCATGTGGATATGGTCGGCAACAGCGTGCAGGCTGATCTCTTCCGTAAATCGCTGTAGGAGATAGTCGAATACGGAATTGATCCTTTCCGCATCGTTGTTTGAAAACGAGTTCTGGTACCCGAGCGATGACAACAGGCGGAGGTCTTCCGAGTGCGCGATGACCTCGAGAATATCGAGCAGACGCATCAGGCGCGGATAACCATTCATCGTCAACAAGCTTTCCATTTTTGGTGCGATCAGTTTCTGCGTCTCTCCGCCGATGTGAATACCCCGCGAGGCGTTTTGCAAAAGCTTCTTTACCGGCATCATTTCTGGAATATCAAAAAATTTCTCACCGATGAAGCTCCACGAAAAGTGGATTACGATCGCGCGAATGCGGAGGTCGGGATTGTTGGTGTAGTAGATCTCGTCATTGCGCATGTAGTGGGGCAGGTTCGGCCCTAGCAGGAGAAGATCTCCCGGACCAAAATTGTCGGTGTGGTCGCCAATAAACCTTTTTCCCGTGCTCTCGGTGAACAGGGTGAGTTCATATTCCGGATGGAAGTGCCATCCAATCTTGATATACGGTAAAATCTCTTCCTTTAAAGCAAAAGAATTGATTGAATCCGGCGATACCTTTTCCAGAATGGGATGCATAGACTTGAACCATATGGGCCTGAAAACCTATATAAGGTAAAAAGATATTCAATATTGTGCAAAAAAGGTTCGTTTTTGACTTATAGGCGGATCGGATTGGGTTGTGGCCGGGCAAATTCCAAAACGGGTGGCGGTGAACTTTGTACGGCCGCAACGTCGGGTCTTTTTGCCGCCTTTGTCGCTATATAGCCCAAATTGAACAATAATGTCATGAATTGTATGGACGAAGTCTAAAAATTTCAATTGAGTGCAAAAGTTGGCTAAAAGAGTATAGGCATGGGGGAGACACGTAGTCTATCTTCGTACTTCATACTTCGCTATACGTCATGACGATAAAGGGGCCCGGAATATTTCTTGCGCAGTTTCTCAGAGATACAGAGCCCTACAATAGCATTGATTCAATTTCAGAGTGGGTCGCTTCGCTCGGTTACCGGGGTATCCAGGTGCCCACATGGGACAGCCGGGTTTTTGATCTCGATCGGGCGGCAGATTCGAAGATATATTGCGACGAATATAAAGGACGTCGTCTGGATGCGGGGTTGGAAATTATTGAGCTTGCGTCGTACCTACAGGGACAGGTGCTCGCGGTGCATCCAGCCTATTCGTTATTGTTCCAGTCGTTTCATCCAAAAGGATTGAACGATGATGAACGGACACAGTGGGCGGCGGACCAGCTTCGCAAAACGGTGGTAGCGTCTGCAAATTTCGGAACTACGAATATTTCAGTTCTATCAGGCGGACTGGCGTGGCCCTACCTGTATCCCTGGCCACAGCGGTCGGACGGTCTTATTGAAGAAGCTTTCGATGAGCTGGTAAAGCGGTGGCGCCCGATCCTCGATTTCGCGGAGGAAAATGGTGTGACCTTCGGTTTTGAATTACACCCTGGCTCGGACCTTTTCGACGGCAGCACATTCCTTCGCTTCCTGGAAAAAACGGGAGACCATCCGGCGGCGTGTATTACATACGATGCAAGTCACTTTCTCCTGCAACGACTTGACTACATTGATTTCATCAGGATCTTTTCCGACCGAATACGCGGCTTTCACGTGAAGGACGCTGAGTTTAATCCCAGTGGTCTCGCGGGAGTTTATGGTGGATACAATGACTGGGTTCAAAGAGCCGGCAGGTTCAGATCGCTGGGAGATGGACAGGTGGACTTTAAGACGATATTCACACGCCTGACGGAATCGGGTTATGATGGCTGGGCTACTATGGAATGGGAATGTTGCGTCAAGAGTCCGGAACAAGGGGCTGCCGAGGGAGCGCGATTTATTCAGAATCATATCATTGAGTCGACGAAGCAGGCGTTCGACGAGTTTGCAAAAAGCGAGACAGACAGAAACATGAACAGGAACATCCTGGGCCTGAAATAAGATGAGTACAATCTGGACGGAAGTCAGGGAATAAAGAAATGCTGGAAGACTATGAATGATTTGAACAAATACAGTAAACACGTTACGCAGAATGATACGCAGCCGGGCGCTCAGTCGATGCTGCATGCGATCGGGCTAAGTCGTGATGATCTGCGCAAGCCACAGGTTGGCATTGTCAGCGCCGGGTGGGAGGGCAATCCCTGCAACATGCATTTGAATAACATCGCCCGCGATATCAAATTAAGTGTTCAGGCGCAAGACCTTATCGGTTTGATTTTTCACACCGCCGGTGTCAGCGACGCGATTTCGATGGGATCCAGCGGTATGCGATTCTCGCTGCCTTCGCGCGATGTGATCGCAGACTCGGTTGAGATGGTAGGCGGTGCGCAATGGTACGATGCGATGGTGGCGGTGGTCGGATGCGACAAAAATATTCCGGGTGCTCTGCTCGGTATGGCAAGACTAAACCGCCCCGGTATTATCATGTACGGAGGTACTATCAGAGCCGGGCATTGGAAAGACAAGAAACTGGATATTATCTCTTCCTTTGAAGCTACCGGAAAAAAGATGGCAGGCGAGATCGATGAAGAGGAGTTTCGCCAGATAGTATTTCACGCATGTCCTGGTCAGGGCGCTTGCGGCGGTATGTACACCGCCAACACGATGGCTTCGGCGGTCGAGGCACTTGGCATGTGTTTGCCGTTCAACTCGTCTTATCCCGCCGCCAGTGATCTGAAAAAAGAGGAGGCAGGAAAGCTCGGGAAGGCGATCCGGCTGTTGCTTGAGAAGGATCTCAAACCAGGAGATATCCTTACACGGGAAGCATTCGAAAATGCAATCCGGCTTGTAATCGTGTTGGGTGGGTCTACCAATGCGGTGATTCATCTTATCGCGCTGGCGAAGGCGGTAAACGTGCCGCTTAACATTGACGACTTTCAGCACTTCAGCAATTCAACGCCAGTGCTGGCCGATCTCAAACCCAGCGGGAAGTATGTGATGGAAGATCTGCTTGAAGTAGGGGGTGTGCCTGCGGTGATGAAACTGATGCTGGGCGAAGGTTTGCTTCACGGCGATTGTATGACTATTACAGGACACACGGTGGCGGAGAATGTCTCATCTGTTCCGTCACTCAAAGAACAACAGGATATCATTCATCCGTTTGACCACCCGATCAAAGAGACGGGTCACTTGCAGATCCTTTACGGCAATCTCGCTGAAGAAGGAGCAGTGGCGAAGATCACGGGAAAAGAAGGCGAAAGATTTACGGGCCCGGCGCGTGTATACAACTCGGAAGATCTCGCGAATGAAGCGATCCTGAATGGATCGATTCTTCCCGGAGATGTTGTGGTGATCCGTTATTGCGGACCGAGAGGCGGGCCGGGTATGCCGGAGATGCTGAAACCAACGGCAGCGCTGATGGGCGCGGGCCTGCGGAAAGAAGTGGCCCTGATCACCGATGGCCGGTTCTCGGGAGGAACACATGGATTTGTAGTAGGACACATAACTCCGGAAGCGCAGGTCGGCGGAAACATCGCGTTGGTAGCCGATGGCGATGAGATCACGGTTGACGCCGTTGAAAACAGGATCTATGTTCATTTGAGCGAGGAGGTTCTGGCGGAGCGCAGAAGCCGTTGGGAGGCCCCTCCGCTTGGTGCGACGCAGGGGATACTATATAAATACGCCTTTACCGTTTCCTCTGCCACCGAGGGGTGTGTGACAGACGAATTCGAGAAAGAAAATGTGCGCAGCGGAATAAGCCAATCGATATGACTGATCAATCAACACTGACGACACTGGGTGGAAAGGCACTTGAAATCAGAAGAGAAATAGTGACGATGGTGCACCGTGCGAACTCCGGTCATGTCGGGGGAAGCCTGGGTGCTGTGGAACTGGTAGTCGCACTTTACTACCGCATTATGGCACATCGACCCGACGATCCGGGATGGGAGGATCGCGATCGCTTTATCTTGTCGAAGGGCCATTGTACTCCTGTGATATACGCGGTGTTGGCCGATTGCGGATATTTCCCCAAAGAAGACCTAAAGACATTCAGACGTCCCGGCTCACATCTCCAGGGACATCCGGCGCAGCATAAGACACCGGGAATCGACGCGTCGACCGGTACGCTCGGGCTGGGTATTTCAACGGGCGTGGGAATGGCGCTCGGCGCGAAATTGAAAAAGCAAAACCACCTCTATTATATCCTGTGCGGCGACGGTGAAATACAGGAAGGGCAAGTATGGGAAGCTGCGATGTTTGCCAACAAATATAAACTCGACAATATTATCGGCTTCGTCGATCGAAATTATCTGCAGACCGATGGGAATTCTGAAAAGGTGATGCCGCTGGATCCACTGAGACCCAAATGGGAGAGCTTCGGATGGCGGGTTTACGAGATCGACGGCAATGACTTTTCGCAGATTATCGACACGGTCGAAAGGGCGAAGAAGGAAAAGGGAAAACCGGTGATGATCATTGCCAGAACTGTTAAAGGAAAGGGTGTCTCGTTTATGGAGAACGAAGCAAGCTGGCACGGAACACCTCCCGGCAAGGAAGATTTCGATAGAGCGATTAAAGAACTGAGCTAATGGAACAAAAGCATACAAGACAGGGATATGTTGATGCACTTTTGGAGATGGCGGAAGAAATCCCCAACCTGATCGTGCTGGATTCGGATGTCGCGAAGGCGACAAAGACGGTAGATTTTGAAAAGGCCTACCCCGACAGGTTTTTTAACTGTGGTGTACAGGAACAGAATATGCTCTCCGCTGCCGCCGGCCTGGCGTTGGAAGGCTTCCTTCCTTTTGCTACCACCTTCGGTGTGTTTGCCACCTGCCGCGCGGGCGACCAGCTGCGCAATTCTATTGCATATCCAAAGACAAACGTAAAGGTCGCGGCCACGCATTGTGGTATCACCACGGGAGGGGACGGCGCATCACACCAAAGCGTAGAGGATGTTGCCATCGCCAGGTCTTTCCCTAATATGACAGTGCTGGTTCCCGGCGACTACGAAGAAGCAAAGCAGGCGACAAGGGCTGCGGCAAAGTTTAACGGTCCGGTGTATCTGCGATTTGGTCGCGATGTATATCCTGTCGTGAAAGCGATACACGGTGTATTCAAGATCGGGAAAGCGAAATTGCTTCGAGAAGGTACGGACATCACTATCATAACAACCGGTATCATGGTCAGTGAGGGTCTGATCGCTGCAGAGGAGCTTGATCGGAAGGGCTACAGTGTGCGTCTTCTGCACATGCCCACGATTAAGCCATTGGATAACGAGGCGGTGATCGCGGCGGCTGCAGAGACCGGCGCAATTGTTACGGCGGAAGAACACTCGATCATCGGCGGCCTCGGCGAAGCGGTGGCGGGTATCGTGTCAGAATCACACCCTTGTCCGGTGATGCGCGTGGGTGTCATGGATACCTTTGGCGAGTCAGGCCAGAAAGATGAGCTAATGGATAAGTACGGCCTGCGGGCGGTTAATATTGTGGAGGCGTCAATGAAGGCGCTGACCCGGATCAGAAAGGATACATTTCCCCAAACCAATCTATGAAGGCCTTAACCAAGTTTGAGAAAGGGGAGGGCAATGTCGACATCCTCGACATGCCTGAACCTGAGCTGACCCCCGATAAGGTGATGCTGGAAGTTGATTGCTGCGGTATATGTGGTACGGACCTGCATGTCTATCACGACACATTCCGAAACTATCCTCCGGTAATACTCGGCCATGAATTTTCCGGCCGGGTGGTTGACGTTGGTGGTGATGTCAGGGATGTGAAACAGAACGATACATTCTCCGTGCTGGGTGCCACCGCCGTAACGTGCGGGAAATGCAGCTATTGCTACAAGGGCGAATTCATGTTCTGCAAAAGCCGGAGAGGTATGGGCCACGGCGTAAACGGTGCATTCACGCGGTATGTCGCCGTGCGCCCGGATCAACTGTACCGGATACCGGAAGGGATCAGTATGCAGGAGGCGGCATTGGTGGAACCGCTCGCGGCCGCGGTGCATGCGGTGTGCGATGTGGCCCGGTTCAGGCTCGGCGATGTAGTCCTGATGTCGGGCCCCGGTCCGATCGGATTGCTTTGCGCAAAGCTATTGATTACACAGGGTATCAAAACAATTGTCGCCGGGACATCGGACGACACAATCAGACTTGACCTTGCGAAACAATACGGCGCGGCGCGAACGGTGAAGGTTGACCAGGAAGACCTGATGGTCGTCGTCGATGAAGAAACGAATGGACACGGCGTAGATGTGGCGATCGAGTGTGCCGGCGCGGAAGGATCTGTCCAAAATTGCCTCAAAGCGATTCGGCCACTCGGGCAATACATCCAGGTAGGACATTTCGGGAAAGAACTTCGGGTCACCTGGGATCATATCGCTTTTAAGCAGTTGCGCATCGACGGCTCGGTCGGCTATACCCGCGACACGTGGTCGCAAACCATAAAGATCTTGGAACAGGGTAAATTGAACGTGAAGGATGTAATTACACACCGGATGCCCCTTTCGGACTGGAAGACCGGGTTCGACCTGTCAGAAAGAAAGCAGGCCGTGAAGGTACTGTTGTTCCCCGATGAAGAAACCCTCAAAAAATAGTAGTATGACTTCGAATTTTTCAGGTAAAGTAGCCGTGATCACCGGTGCCGGTAAGGGAATCGGGTTCGAGATCGCACGTCAATTGGTGCATGTAGGGGCCAACGTTGTGATCAATGATATCGATGCAACGTTGGCAACGGAATCTGCCATCAAGCTTGGAAGTGAGGGGCCGGGGAAATGCGCTGCCATTGCCGGAGACGCCAGCGACCACTCCTTTATCCATACACTACTGGCAAGCGTGATAGAGCAGTTTGGAAGGTTAGACATCGCGATCGCCAACGCTGGCGCTACCTTGTTCGCCGATTTTTTTGAGTTAAAGCTGAATGACTTCCAGCGGGTAGTGAACCTGAACATCCAGGGATCTTTTTTTCTAACGCAGCAGGCGGCATCGCAAATGCGGTTGCAGGGCGAGGGAGGAAGGATCCTGCTGATGTCGTCTACAATAGGGCTGCGCGCCTATCCGCATCTGGCTATCTATTCGATGACGAAAGCGGCGTTGCACATGATGGCAAAAAGCCTGGTACTCGATCTTTCTCCCTTCGGCATCACCATCAATGCTCTCGCTCCCGGGGCAACCATCACCGAACGAACGTTGTTAGAAGATCCGAATTACGAGGACGCGTGGAGCGAACTCATACCTGATCGCAAGACAGCTGTGCCGGTGGATATCGCGCGCGCGGCACTCTTTCTCCTTTCACCTGATGCGGGTCACATTACCGGCCAGACTCTGGTTATCGATGGCGGATGGACTGCAGTGTCGCCATTCCCTGACTCTTTTGATACGTTAAAAGAAACCCAGGAGGAAAAGAAACCTATAATTCGTGCAGGAACTCAAAATTAGCTTATATGAACGTCCCCATTCCAATCAACTCATTCTGTGAAAAAACTCCGTATGTGATTTGCTCGGCGCTGTCGCTTTTCCTGGTAGGGTGTGGCCAGACTTCCGATCAGGATGTCACGTCGGCCGACAGTACTATGCGATCGCCGATGGAGCAGGCTACCCTGGCTTATGAATGGGAGCACCTTTCATCGACTAATGACGATCTGGTGGTTCCAAATGGAGGAAATCAACAGACTGCTACACTGGTGATGGATGTTGATAAAGACGGAATCAATGATTTTATTATTACTGAACGAACACAGGCTCCCTCGGTGATCTGGTACAGAAGAACAAGCACCGGCTGGGATCGGTACGTGATTGATAATGACGCGTTGACAATCGAAGCAGGGTCTGCATTTCTTGACATCGATCGGGATGGAGATCTCGATATTGTCTTCGGAGGTGACGGCCAGAGCAACCAGATTTGGTGGTGGGAGAATCCCTATCCGGATTATGATCCGGAGACAGTATGGAAGCGTAGAACCATTAAAGCCTCCGGCGCAAAGAAACACCACGACCAGATGTTCGGTGATTTCGACGGCGATGGAGAAGAGGAACTCGTTTTCTGGAATCAGACTGGAACGACTTTGTTTTTGGCTGAAATACCTCCAAACCCGAAGCAGGTCACTCAATGGGAATACAAGCCGATCTATACCTGGAGCAACGATAGTGAAATGGAACAGCGGGGGGAGTATCCGCGCTGGCGACGAACGCACGAACATGAAGGATTGGCAAAAATTGACATCGACGGCGACGGAAAACTCGATATCGTGGGAGGCGGCAGGTGGTTTAAACATATTGAAGGACTGACATTCTTGCCTAATGTGATCGACGCGTCGTACGTATTTACCAGGTCTGCCGCGGGTGATCTGATCAAAGGTGGCCGGCCGGAGGTGATCCTCGTCGCGGGTGATGGCGCGGCTCCGCTTGTCATGTATGAATGGCAGGAGGGTGTATGGAAAAGCAGGGTACTACTGGAAGAAGTCAGAGACGGGCACTCCATTACGCTGGTTGACTTCGACGGCGATGGTAACCTCGATATTTTTACCGCCGAAATGCAACTTGGAAAAAACCCCAACCCCAAAACCAGGATCCTGTTGGGTGACGGTGCGGGGAACTTCAGTGAAATGGTTATTCACTCGGGATTCGGTTTGCATGAGTCGGTTCTCGTCGATCTGAACGGAGACGGCCTGCTGGATATTCTCGGGAAGCCGTACACTTGGGAAGCACCCAGGCTGGATATCTGGATCAACAAAGGGAGGAAGTAAATATCAACTTAACGGCCCTGACTTGTATGCTCAGGGCCGTTAACTATTTTCCATCAGGGCAGCACAATATCCTTCAACTCATAGGGTACGGTAATTATCGACCTGGGTGTCATGCGAAGCAGCGTCACCTGCCACTCTTGCGTAACGGGTTTGCGAAACTTGAAACTGTAATAGCTACCACCATTGATCGTCATGCCCGGATCGATCGGCTCCCCGGCTTCGTCCCTGAACTCAAACTTCATGAGTTCTGTATTCAGGTCCTTCACGTAAAAGAGCACCGAGTTGGCATCCCCCGTATTGTCTATAGATTCGAGGAAGCGAGTAATGAAATCTACTGCCGCCCGCTGATCCTCTAAACTAAGGCTTTCAATCTGTTTGTTCAGTTTTTCCTTTTCCGCCTGCTTCATAAACCTGTAAGCCTCAGCATCTATATACAGTACATCAAAAGCCGGGTCTTTCGTCGTAAGCAAAGACTGATTGGGTTTATTGGTAAAGCCTTTTCGGGTAATTCGGCTCGGAGGGTCGAGGCTGGTATTGAAGACCTGAATATCCCCTTTTAATAATTTGATTTGTGAAGCTTTGCGGGGCGGGTTGAGTAGTCTGATCTCCTTTTCGAGTCCACCCTCCTTCAATTCGATTTCTTCAAACTCACCCGCATGAAATCCCATAGATTCTTCGTGCGACAACGCTGTGCCAAGATCATCCACAGCGGTGAATGCTACATCGAACTTGATCAACTCCGCGTTTTCCAGGCCGGAGCCCGAAAGTTTTAACTTGACGTTACAACGCTTGAAAGGACCTGACCCACGATTGTCTTCAATATCGACGAGTTCAACGTTTATGTTCTGGGCTGCAGCACCTATCGTTAGGAAACAGAACGCTACAAGGGTAAGGAGTTTTCTTCTCATGTGGCTATAGTTTGTAGCAGTTTATCTGATACGCCGATCCTGATTTTTCGGGTAACACATATACCTGATTGGTTATCAGGTCAACCTGGTAGACGGGGTTTCGGTCTTTACCCAGGTCGAGTGTGGTTTTCACCTGGCCGGTGGCCTTGTCTACCTGTAATAGCCGATAGTCGTTGGGCGCCACTTCTGAGAGCACGATGAGGAAGTCGCTGGTGTTGGTCGTGGCTTTAAATCGTCTGTTAAAATCAGCAAGCGCTTTCCCTGCATAAGAGAATGAGGCGAGGGCGATACCACCGGAGAGCATGGAAGCGCCGGTCGCTAGTGTTTGCACAGACTGGTCGGAAGCAGATGCAGCCATGTCTGCATACTCCACGCCGGCGCTCAGCATAGCCACGCCTACGTACGCTCCCTTGATAGCCTCGGCCAGCGCCAGTGCGCGCATGAGCGTTGATTCACGCGGAGGACTGAAGTACTTGTTGTATTTAACGCGCCCATCGTAGTCAACGATGATAATGTTCTGATCAGAACACAACACGATTCCATCAGCAAAAGCGTCGATAGACTTCGGTAGTTCTTTACCACCAAATTCAATTTTCGTCGTGTTTACAGATTTCACCGACCCGGTTGTTTTATCGAGTGCTTTTATGATGCCCTCCCTTGTCGCGAACATATACCATTTGTCACCCGTATCGGAAACCGGAAAGGGAAGAACCCGGTCACCACGTTTTGGACCACCCGACTCAATAGAAGAACTAAGAACGAGCTCTCCCGTAGCTATGTCCAGTATATTTACTTCGTGTGTGGTTTGGTACAGAATACCCTTGGGGATTTTCTCAACCCGAACCAGGCGGCCTTTTACCTTTGGTGATTTTTTGTATTTCAATTCGCCTGTTTTCAGATCCAGCACGTTGAGGTAATACTCCAGTCCGCGATTCGATAGATTGCTCTCTCGCTCCAGGGCGACGATCAAACCATCGTCGGTAAAGATATTGTCGACAACGGTGCCATCAATTTTGGTTCCCTTTCCTTTCGAACCCCAAAGTCCCTCACCGGTATCATAATTCAACTGGTTGACGCTGGGTCTGTTTTTACCACTCGAACCGGGCAACAAAACAAGTCCCTTTTCTCCGGGCAATACCTGATTGATACGTTCATTCTGGATACGCACAGGTTTTTTCCACAAGGGCTCACCCGTGGTTGCGTGAAAGCCATAGTAGGTGGATAGATAGGATTTCGGGGGAGGTCCGTCGCCGGTAGACATCATAGACTCAGATTCCGTTTCAGCGGCGACGTAAATGATGTTCGGTTTATTGCGTGTGTAGACGAGTTGCGCGCGCGTTGATTCCTCGATTTTTGCTCTCCAGACGGTTGTGCCGTCACTTGCCTTTAATTTGATCACATAGCTGGGATGAGTGATATAGATATGATCGCGGTCGGCTTCAACCGGGTCGGAGGTGAGAGACTGCATATTCATCATACCTTCCATTGCGCTAGCCATTTTACCCAGCAGGCCACCCTTTCCGGATTGATTCCCTTTAAACAGGTCGTCGTTCTCCCAGAGCTTCGCTCCACTGTTCATATCATACATGTATAGCTTGGCGAAAAACTTACCCGGTTCCGCACCGACTACCATGAATTTCCCCGACAGGGGGAGTGGATACGAGCCCAGTACGCCAACGCGTTCTTTTCGGGAATCGAATACGAGGTTGCCGGTTATCACGTCCAGCAAGGCGATCATCGGCAGGTCTGTATCTCCGCTTTCAGTGCCGTACGCGATCTGCAGGTATTGCGTACCCGATACGTCGCTTACCATGTCCTCACGAACCGTACCGAGGACTTTGGTTTCCCATAATTGATTTCCCGTATCAGGATCGATACATTTTAAGCTGCCTGTGGTGCCAACCACTACATAACCAAGCTCAGTTATGCGCATCCATTCAACGGGGCCCAGGCGTTCGGCCTTCCAGGCGGGCTCCTGCTGTGCGTAGGTAGTGTTAAATACGAGCAGGAGCGAGACAACAGTCAGGTGTTTGATAGTTTTCATGTGGGGTTTTTTTGTGTGGCTTCTAAGTTCCCTGTCTCATCTTAAAAATGCAACAAAAAGATGCGGAATGTCTCAGGGATACTGGCCGCGAAGGCACCGTGCTACGACAGCCGTACGAAGACATTCCAGCGTATGTTTGTTATTGCTTACTGCCGCCGCTAAGACCGCGCATATCCTGAAATTACCGGTCCCATTTGGTAAATGGAGCGAAGACCCTTACTTTTCAATGTATATTTTTGATACCATGAAGAAAACTGTAGCTATTCTGTTTGTTTTTTTGATTGCGTTTCCCTCAATCGCACAGCGGATCATCGACGCCGATGTGTGTATCTATGGCGGAACATCGGCGGGTGTGATCGCTGCCTATACTGCGCAGAAGCTGGGCAAGAAAACTGTTCTCATCGAACCCGGCCGACGACTTGGCGGATTAACCTCCGGTGGGCTGGGGTACACTGATATCGGGAATAAACATGCTATCAGCGGTCTATCGCGTGA
This sequence comes from uncultured Roseivirgaceae bacterium, assembly GCA_964493505.1. Classification (GTDB taxonomy): domain Bacteria; phylum Bacteroidota; class Bacteroidia; order Cytophagales; family Cyclobacteriaceae; genus Chryseosolibacter. The sequence goes on along the minus strand of CAZBNP010000010.1, from coordinate 2,602 downwards.
CTTTTACCGACGCGTCGGGCAGCGCTATGGAAAATTTGAACAGTGGATATTCGAGCCGAAGGTAGCGGAGGCGATCCTTCAGGACTATGTCATGCGCGGTGGGTTTGATGTTCTTTACGAGCATCGGATTACGCGGGCAAACAAGCACAACGGCGTTATCACAGAGATATCGCTGGAACATGCCGGTGGCGCTCCAACGCCCGCCGTTTCTGTCCGTGCGAAGATGTTTATCGACTGCAGCTATGAGGGTGACTTGATGGCACGTGCCGGCGTGTCCTACATAGTGGGACGCGAAGACAACAAACAGTACGGTGAGACCATCAGCGGTGTCCAGCTCAAACATGGCCATCAATTTCCCGATGGCATAGATCCGTACAAAATACCCGGCGATCCGAAGAGCGGACTGCTCTGGGGCATCAGCGACGCGAAACTACTCCCAAACGGTACCGGTGACAAACTGGTTCAGGCTTACAACTATCGTATCTGCCTCACGTCCAATTTAATGAACCGGATCGCGATCACAGAACCGGAGCGGTACGATCCTTCGCGATATGAACTGTTACTCAGGTTGTTTGATGCCCAGCCTAATATGCGGAAGCTGAGCAACTATTTTATCTGGAGTCGCATGCCTAACGGGAAGACCGATATCAATAACCGGGGTGGGTTTTCGACCGATATGATCGGCGCGAACTACGACTACCCGGACGGAAGCTATGAAGAGCGCGAACGGATCATCCGGGATCACACCGACTACACCAAAGGGCTATTGTACTTTTTTGGACACGACCCGCGTGTGCCTCAGGAGTTACGCGACGAGATGAAGCAATGGGGATATCCCAAAGACGAGTATGTGGAGTACGGAAACTGGACACCGCAGCTTTATATACGAGAAGCGCGGCGTATGGTGGGTAGTTACGTGATGACACAGCATAATTGCCAGGGTAAGGAAGTGGTTTCCGACGGAGTGGGGATGGCCGCGTACACGATGGACTCGCACAATACACAACGCATCGTTGTAAACGGCATGGTGAAGAACGAGGGTAATGTGGAAGTCGGAGGCTTCGGACCGTACCCTATCGCTTATCGCTCGCTCGTTCCTAAAGCCGCTGAATGCGGCAATCTGTTGGTACCCGTCTGCCTGTCGGCAACGCACATGGCTTTCGGATCTATCCGTATGGAGCCGGTGTTTATGGTGTTGGCGCAATCGGCCGCAACAGCCGCGGTGATGGCGATTGACGGGGGCACGTCTGTTCAGAAGGTCGATGTTACTGCTTTGCAGAAACGCCTCAAAGACGACCCTCTCGCCGATGGAAGTGTATTTGAAATTCTGGTAGACAACGCCGATCCGGAGGGTGTACAACGTACAGGTAACTGGTCGGTGGAAACGAAAGGGGGATATGGCCCTGATTTCCTTACTTATCAGCCAAATGAAAATGAAATGGGCAGTGTACGCTTTACGCCTGATATTCCGAAGGAGGGACGATATCGTGCCTATATTTATGTTCCGAAAATCAGAAATATTTCACGCCGGACGCTGGTGATAGTCAGTGATGGCAGCAGGTCGAGGGGTATTGTGATCAGAGAGTCCGATATCCGCGTCGAGGGTCAGACATCCGGTGAATGGGTATCGCTGGGTAGCTACGACATGCCCGCCGGCCGGAAGGGATATGTGCAAGTCTCTACTAAAGATGCCGAAGGAAAGGTGATAGCCGATGCGGTGGTGTGGGTGCCGGAGTAGGTCATCAGTCAGCGAAATCATGGAAAAAATGGAAACCACTAACACGTCGCAATTCGGGATAACAAGAGTGTACAGTGATTCACAAGGAGAGAGCCATTTTGAAGATACAGTTATTGCCTTGCACGACAAAGGCATGGTAGGCAAACTCTCCAATCCCATCAATGCTACATCGGTGATCTTTCGGGAGGTCGCTCCTGACTACGACTGGGATTTTCATCCCGCGCCTCAACGACAGTTTATAATATTGCTGGACGGGGAGATCGAAATCGAGACCTCCCTCGGAGAAAAGCGGTCTTTTCGTCCCGGAGAAATTTTATTGGTAGAAGATACCACCGGAAAAGGCCATAAAACCCGGAATGTTCTGCCTGTTCACAGGAAATCGATTTTCATTACCTTGTAAAGTCAAGGAATGCGTTTTCAGCAAATGGAGTGATTACCCTAGCTTCTCTACTGTTTCCACAGACAAACCCATCGCCCTCGCGATATCAGCCGCAGCTACTCCTATTTTCTTAAGTTCTATGGCGCTGGCGTGTTTCTCAGCCAGCTTTTCAGCTTCGGCTCTGGCACGCTCTTCCATGCGGCCTTTTTCGATACCTTGCTCTATCCCCTTCTCAATACCTTGCTCGATACCTTTTTCCATGCCTTCTTTTACCCCCTCCTCACGAGCATACGCCAAAACAGCTGCCTTATCCCACTTGCGTTTTAAACTGACGTCGTACATATCCCGTTCCTTTTTATTTAGCTTACTATATTCGGCGATAGCGAACAGCTTCTCAAATACTGGCTTCCTCAGGTACACCGGTAGCTTGTCCATCCCCGACATATTCTTCAACACGCCTACGTGCCGAAGCACTTCGGCGCGCA
>CAZBNP010000009.1:0-186705 GCA_964493505.1 uncultured Roseivirgaceae bacterium | reverse complement strand
ATCGCTGGTAGGGTCGATGTAACGAGGGTGATCCATTTTATGGTGGATGTTACACCGCGAATTTACACAAGCGAGGTGTCGCGTACTATTTTTGGGGAAACAGAAAACCAGACATTCGCTATTGGGAACCCGCTCCGCATTCCGTTAAGGAGAACCAGTCCGCGGATTACCAAGGTGAACCCTTACTTATTAAACGTGGGGCATGGAATAAACCGCTCTTTCTTGCGCTTCTTCACTTGCGTGGCAAGCTCGATTTTAAACTTCAGGCCTATTTCATGAGCACCTCCAGAGATTGGGCCGAGTTCGGAGACGGTGACATCGTAGCTGTAGCTCACCTCAAAGTTCTGCAACTGGAAACCGATGACCACAACAACTGCGTCGTGGCTGATGTTATCCTCCTCCTCCTGCTGGATAGGAATACCCCGGTACCACAGGCCAACCACTACAGGTTCGTAGTAGAAATACGTTCCAACGTCGAGCTGATCAAAGGTCCCCTGCTTCTTATATACGAAAGACGGCGCAATGGAAGCCGTGCGGTCCCGCTTAAATACACCGTTGTAGAGCGGAATGCGCACACCGCCGTGAAGCGAAGTCTTGACAGGTATTTCCGCTTCATCGTCGAGGAGAGAACGGTTCGGACGGTTGAGATGGGCCATGGAAAATCCTAACCAGACCTTCCGGCTGTATAGGAGAAGCCCTGCGCCAAAATCAAAATAGGTACGCCCCTCCATCTTCAGCGCCGGCGGCGGCGGAAGGTTGTTGCTATTCTGCGCAAAGTCGAGTTGCTGGTAAAAGATGAGTTTATTGAAATCTATGCTGCGCGACCCAACACCGAAGTTGACACCGGACGACAACACCATCTTGTCGGAGATCCCTACCTTGTAGGCATACTGAAAATTCGCCTGCGTAGAGCGCAGACCCGCTGAACCCGCTTTGTCGGTCGTTACCAAAAAACCGAGACCGCTATTGTGCAGATCGAGATTGTAGTCATACGACAACGCGTAGGTCTCAAATGCCTGCGAGATATTGGGCCACTGGTTGCGGTAGTTCAGAATAAACCGGTGATCGACCGATGTACCCGCGAACGCGGGGTTGAGATACAACGGTGCCGCATAGTATTGCGAGAACTCCGGATCCTGCGCCTTGAGGGCGGGGCATATCAGCAACAACCATATCAACAATCGCATCTCTTTCATCGCAGCAGGTTTATATCGCCCGTTCGGGTAATCGTTCTGCCATTGTCGTATTCGATCGTGATACGATAGATATATACATCCTGGGCGCAGAGTCTGCCCTTGTAATAGCCATCCCACCCCCTCTGCGGGTTGGAAGTTTCAAACATCAGCTCACCCCACCGGTTGAATACCAGCATGTGAAACTTCGCCGCATTGTGAACGAGCGGAAGAAATATCTCATTTCTCAGAATATCGCCGGCACCGGGTCCCGCGGGATTCGGAAGAAACGCATTCGGAACTAATAGTTGTCCGTGCTGGACCGTGGTGACAGCCGACGCGATTGCGGTGGTGTCAGCACACCCTTCGTCGTTGCGCGCAATCAGTGTTACTGTAAATGTTCCTTCATCGGTGTAAAGATGCTGCGGCTCAACATCGGTGGAAGTCGTGCCATCGCCAAAGTCCCACAGGTACTCGGTAGCACCATGACTGCGGTTGTCGGTGTAGAGTGTTTCACCCGGAACATTCAGCGGCGTCGTCGGATAAACTGCAAATTGCGCGACAGGATTCTCTTTCACCTCGATGATGAATTCTTTCGTCAGCGACACTACCCCGCCGAGCAGGTTTGTGGCCGACAGGGTTACGGAGTAAAGGCCCGGCCGCTGGTACGTGTACGTTGGATCGATGGCGTGCGATGTACCCTCATTTGCTCCGAACCTCCAGACGTAGGAGGTCGGGTCGGCGTACAACGATTGATTGATAAAATTCACCGTAAGGGGAGCACAGCCCGAAGGCGGGAAATAGTCGAACTCGATGACAGGCGGGATCGGGTTGATACTGATATCGCGGGTAACGGTCTCTATACAATCATGACTTGACACCTGCAGCGTGATCGTGTAGACACCGAAAGTCTGATAGGTATGCGTCCCGACAAGCGGGTCGGTCGACGTTGTTCCGTCACCAAAATCCCAGTGGTAACTCCACGCCCCCGGGTTGGTGGTATTGGTAATGGTCACCGTCGACGCAGGAAGTGTCTGGTCCACCGGGTCTGCGGTGAACGACGCATTCATGGCTTCCGCCCTGCCGACAAAAACGTTTTGGGTCGTCAGCGCGCTTTCACAGTTGGTTAGGTTGGTGGTTTTCAACGTCAGCGCCACGTCCTGATCGGTCGACGCGGATCGCTGTATTTCATATTCAAGACGGCTACCACTCGTAGTGGACTGGTACACCGGAACACCGTTGATCGCGATCGTCCATTCGTATTCCGCCAATCCTGGCTGGTCAGCCTCAAGCGCCAGCAACACGCGGTCGCATCCATACATCAGCGTATCGATGTCGAACGTCGACACCGGCACCGGCGCGATCCGAAGAGTACGTGTAGAATCGCCGTGGCAGGCACCCGGCAGCGTAGTGAGAAGGGTGATGAAGAAATCACGCATAGCCGGCGTCGTGTTGACGAACTCATAGGTAAAGGCAGGGGTGGTCGCGGTACTGACTTCGTCGATAATACCGTTGGCATCTTCAACCCGCCAGGTATAATCCGTGGGGTTGAGGGCCTGTGTTTCGTTGTCGACAGTAAAATTGACCGACACCGGGCTGCAGTTATCGTTGAATGGCGAATAGTTCAGCGATACGAATCCGGCTTTCGCCTCAGGGAATGCGGTGATGGTGACCGGCGTCGAAACAGATTCGCAATCGTTCACCGTCACCACGCGCAACCTGACCCGGTATTCAATATCCACTGTGCCGTTGTTGGTGAATTCCCTTACAAACGTATCGGAGAATGTCGGGTCGTTCGGGTCTTGTGTGGCGTCGACCACAAACCCGGTACCGGCGTCTACCTCCCATATAAATTCGCGGATAGCATCGGGCTGGCCGTTGACGGAGTTGTTGGTGAACGTGACAGACATACCACTGCACCCCGACGTAATATCCGGTGTGAAACCGGCAACGGGCATAGGATCGACTTCAACGGTCTGCACCGCTAGAGCGGAACACGTTCCGGTGTTGGTCGTCACCCGGAGCGCAACCTCATAGCTACCTGCCGCAGGATAGGTGTGGGTGATACTCAGTTCGTCATCCCGGGCGGGGTCCTTGTTGAAGGTCACCCCGTCGTAGTCCAGGTCCCATTCCCACGAAACGATCTGTTCACCCGCGATCGGGTTCAGGCTGGAGGCGTCGGTGATCGCGGTCGGCGATCCCGCGCAGACGCGGTCAGCCAAAAACTGAGGCTGGGGGTTTTCAAATACCCGCACCTCCACTTCGTCGACGGTTTCGCAATTGGTATTGTTGTCATGGACGATCAGGCGGACGCGATAAACACCGGGATTGGTAAACACACGATCGAAAGGACCAAGCGGCGTAGTGGAGAAATCACCGTTGGGCGCATCGAAGACCAGGTTGTTGTTTTCATCGTAGAATTCCCAGCGCCACCGCGTTGTGCCCGTAGGCGTACCGATGGAGTTGTCCGTGAAACGCACATCAAAGGCTGTCAAAGGTGCCGCCGATTCCTGGCAAAAGTCCGGAGTGATCGGGTTGTCGGCCAGGTCGGTCACGCCTATCTGCGCGTGCATTGACGGTGTGATATTCACAAAACCTTCATATTCGGCTTCACACGAACCTTGCGCGGAGGGGTTGCTCGCGCGTACCCGAATTAATTTAGTTCCACCGGTGGTAAAAGCAAAGTTGATATTGTCACGGGCTGTTGACGTGTGTATCAGGTCGGTACCGGTTGCGTCATCATAGAATTCCCAGGTCCAGTCGTAATTCCAAAAGTTGGCGGTGGTATTCCGGAACCTGATCACTTCGCTGATACAGAAATCGGTCGTCGCATTTCCATCGGTGTCGTAAGTCCTGAAACTCGGATCGGGCGCATCGACGATGCGGATGTACCCGGTGGTCATAACCGCATCTTCATAATTCGGGTTGCTCGTGTTTCCGTTCCAGGGATTGCAGACATTCCAGTTGTACAGGGTTACTTCAAACTGATGGCCGACCAGATTCAACGGATTCGCCGGGGCATTCATCGGAAAGGTTGAGGCGTTCGGACCGTCGGCTGGAAAAGGGATGGGCTCAATCGGTCCAAAGTAGGCCCCGGTAACGGTGCCGCGCGTAGTCGTAGTGGCCAGGGCACCTGTGTTGGTGGTTAACTGCACGGCTCCACCGTCATTCAACGAAAGGTCGCGTATCGCATTAGCCGGATTGTGATTGGTACCATACACGAACTGGACGTGCCGCTGAGCGCGGTTCGGATTGTCGGGTTCAATAATTAGGTTGCAATTGAATTCAGAGGCATCGTCAAAAATGGCGTCTTCTATGGGGTTATCAAAGCATACATCCCAGTTCTGCGGAGCCATGGCTATCGTGCCGTTGGCCTGAATGTCGGTTCCCCAGAAATACGCCGACCGTTCTTCCGCGGACGATGGACACACCACACCATTGATCAGTATATACGCTGTGGGCAAGATATTGCACTGGTTGTCATTGTCATTATAGGTGAGACTGGCCGTTGCCGTAAAGCTGGTGTTCCCTGCTCCTGCTATCAGACTGTTACCGCTGTGAATTTCAGTTACTGTTCCCCCCGGATCGTTCCAAACATAGCGGATACGGATGGTAGATGGGTCCTGCGGAGTGTTGAAATAGTAGGTGATCGTGAACTGGGTCACCGTTACCGGCGCGCAATCCTGGTCTGTATTGAAACTTACGTCGCGTTGAGGACGCAACTCGTTACACTGTCCCCACGACTGGACAGCGGCAGATACCAAAAAAAGGAGCATCAATAGCCACCTGTTCTTCATTGTACCGAATAGGGCTTCTATGGATTGTCGTGTCAATGTTGAAATAACCCATTAATGACTAAAGGACCTGCAAGGAAACCCTAGTTTTTTGATAAATATATCATCGTTTCGGCAAGCGGCAATTTTTTAGAATGACCTACGGATTTTCCTGCCGAAAAAGATTCGGTGTTCGCTTATCCCTGAAACTCAGCGGATCAGAGCCGCGTCAGCATTTGGTCACGGTAAAAAGCACCGATATCTCAAGTTTTTTGCCGGTATCACCACGATTAACTGAGCTTTTTACCCTGAAAAATTTACCTTTGTGCCCGGTTAATCGAAAAAGGGTCAAGTCCTAACATGTCTACTGCCAAATACATTTTCGTAACCGGGGGTGTTACATCATCACTGGGTAAAGGGATTATTGCTGCTTCATTAGGTAAGTTACTGCAAGCCAGGGGCTTCAGTGTCACAATTCAGAAATTTGACCCCTATATTAACATCGATCCGGGTACGTTGAACCCCTACGAGCACGGCGAGTGCTACGTAACCTCCGACGGGGCGGAAACAGACCTCGACCTGGGTCATTATGAACGCTTTCTCAACATCGAGACCAGCCAGGCCAACAATATCACTACCGGCCGTATTTATCACAATGTCATTACCAAAGAACGACAGGGAGAGTATCTCGGGAAGACGGTGCAGGTGGTCCCTCATATCACCGATGAGATCAAACGCAATATTTTCCTCCTCGGCGAAAGCGGTGAGTACGATTTCGTGATCACGGAAATAGGCGGGTCAGTAGGCGACATCGAATCTCTCCCTTTTATTGAAGCCGTGCGCCAGGTGCGCTGGGATCTGGGAGCCAACAACGCCCTGGTAATCCACCTCACGCTCATCCCTTACCTCAAGGCCGCGAAAGAGCTGAAAACCAAACCTACCCAGCACTCGGTGAAGGAATTGCTGGCGGAGGGAATTCAGCCCGACATCCTGGTCTGCCGCACAGAAATGCCGCTGCCGCTTGAGCTTCGCAAGAAACTTGCGCTTTTCTGCAATGTCAACCTCAACTCCGTCATAGAAGCCATCGACGCCGACACGATATACGACGTGCCGATGAATATGAAGAAAGAGAAACTCGACGAGCGGGTGCTGGCGAAACTCAAGATCCACTCGAAAGGCGAACCCAATCTCGACCAGTGGAAGACTTTTCTCGGAAAGCTGAAGAACCCGATGGACGAAGTTACTATCGGACTGGTTGGGAAATATGTATCACTCCCCGATGCTTATAAGTCGATCGTGGAAGCCTTCGTTCACGCAGGCGCCGAGAACGACTCGAAAGTCAATATCAAATGGATTTCCTCGGAAGAGATCAATGCAGACAGTGTGGAAACGATACTGCAGGGTCTTCACGGCATACTCGTCGCGCCGGGTTTTGGCGAACGCGGTATGGAGGGAAAGATCGAAGCGATTCGCTACGTACGCGAAAACAAGATCCCTTTCTTCGGCATCTGCCTGGGTATGCAGTGTGCTGTCGTGGAGTTCGCACGACACGTGCTGAAGCTGGACGCCAGCTCTACTGAACTGAACGCGAAAGCGAAACACCCCGTGATCGACATGATGGAAGAGCAGAAAAAGATCACGATGAAAGGAGGAACCATGCGACTGGGGTCATACGACTGCCGTATCAGGAAGGGAACGAAAGCGCACGCTGCCTACGGTGAGTCCCTCATTCAGGAAAGACATCGGCACCGATATGAGTTCAATGACAAATACCTTGAACAGATCGAAGCAGCGGGAATGAAATCATCGGGGGTGAATCCCGAGTCGGGGCTGGTTGAAATTGTTGAACTCAAAGATCATCCCTGGTTTGTCGGTGTTCAATACCATCCTGAACTGCGAAGCACCGTTCTCAATCCGCATCCGCTGTTCGTGAAGTTTGTCGGAGCGGCTCTCAACCATAAGCAATCTATTTCTTAATATTGCACGCCATTTAAAGCTTTTTTCATCATTATTTTGACACAATGGATAGAAATTCGGCGATAGGACTAACATTGATCGCGGGGTTGTTGCTCGTATACTTCTACTGGTTCTCGCCAAAACCACAGCCGCCGACAGCGCCATCAACGGTTAGCGAATCGCCTGTAGGCGAACAACCCGCCAGCACATCGCCGGCGCAGCCCCTGGTGGCCGACAGCGTGTTCGCATCATCATTTGGCGATCTTTCCGCCTTTGCACAGGGCACAGAACAACCCATTGAGGTCTCAAACGATGATATCAGGCTGATATTCACAAACAAAGGCGGTGTCATCAGCGAAGCCGAGCTGCTGAAATACAAAACCTATCAACAGGAACCACTGACACTGATCACCCCCGCCCGCTCGAAGTTTGATCTCCTGACGAATTACCAGGGAAGGGATATCGATCTCTACGAATTGTACTACACAGGAAGCCAGACCAAAAACGGCGACACTACGATAGTAACCTTCTCGGTGCAACTCGCTAACGGATCGTCGCTGAAACATATCTACTCAGTACCTCCTGCCGGCTACGAGATCAGATACAGAATCGAACAGCGCGGATTCGGCGAACAATTCGCAGGCAACCACCTGACATTCCAGTGGGACACCAGGATCCTCCCGATGGAGAAGGATATCATCGACACGCGAAACAATTCGGGTGTCAGCTATTACGAAGTCGCCAACGGATTTGATCACCTGAAGGAACGCTCCTCCGGAACAGAGCTGGAAACACTGGCTGAACCGTTGAAATGGATCGCCATCAAACAGAAATTCTTCCTGTCGGCTATCATCGCCGATAATCATTTCTCCGGTGGAGAAGTGTCTTCGGTCACCAATGAAACTGACCCGTCGGTTGTCGAACACGCAAAAGTAAAGTTGTTCATTCCGAAGACATCGCTGATCGGCGGAGAGGCTGACTTCAAACTCTATATCGGTCCAAACGATTACAAGACCATCGGCAACGTCGCCGAAGACTTCGAGAAAAACGTTTACCTGGGGTTTCCTCCGATCTTCTGGATCAACAAGTTTGTCATCTTCCCGGTGTTCCAGTTGCTCACAGGCGTGATCTCCAACTACGGTTTGATCATCATCGTACTGGTAATACTGCTGAAGCTGGTGCTCGCGCCGCTCTCATACCGGTCATACCTCAGCATGGCGAAGATGAGGGTGCTGAAGCCGGAGCTGGATGAGATCAAAGAGAAGAACGGCGGCGACATGCAGAAAGCGCAACAGGAGCAGATGAAGCTGTATCAGCAGGTCGGTGTGAACCCCATCAGCGGGTGTATCCCGGTGCTGTTGCAGATGCCCATCCTGTTTGCCATGTTCTATTTGTTCCCGGCCAGCATTGAGTTGCGACAGGAGCCCTTCCTCTGGGCGGAAGACCTTTCGACGTATGATTCGTTCATCAACCTGCCCTTCAGTCTCCCCTTCGGTGTGGGCAACCATATCAGTTTGTTCACCTTGTTGATGACGGTATCTACCCTTATATACACATGGCAGAACAACCAGATTTCCTCTGTTACAGGTCCGATGAAATCCATGTCGTACATCATGCCCCTCATTTTCATGTTTGTACTAAACTCCTTCCCTGCCGGTCTTACCTTCTATTACTTTGTTTCCAACCTTGTGACGTTTGCACAACAGGCGATTATCCGACGGTTTGTTAACGAAGACAAACTCAAGGTGATTCTGGAGGAAAACCGCAAACGTATTTCAGCCGGTGGAGGTAAGAAATCAAAGTTCATGTCGCGCCTGGAAGAAGCCATGAAGGCCAGCGAGGAAACCCGTCGCAAAGCGGAGGAAGAGCGAAAAAAGCGCAAGAAGAAGTAGCAGAGCCTGCGATTTCTACATTTCATCCACAGGCTATCAACCGACATTAGCCGTATTTCACGTCGATTTGTGTACCGATTGTGGATAACACGTTCCACGGTGTTCCACGACCGACGGTTATTTCGGGTATATTTGTAAACCCTTCAGCTCAATCTGGAGGGTATTTTTTAATATTCTTCTGCGAAATGGGAAAAATCATTGCGATTGCCAATCAAAAGGGAGGCGTAGGAAAGACAACATCGGCTATAAACCTTGCTGCAAGTCTCGCTGTTCTGGAGCGAAAGACGCTGCTGGTGGATGCAGATCCACAAGCGAACTCTACTTCAGGCCTGGGTATAAACCCGAAAGATGTACAGCAGGGTATCTATGAATGTATGGTCGACGGAGTCGAACCGGCAGATGCAATTGTCCGGAACGAACTGAAGTACCTGGATATTCTGCCATCGCATATCGACCTGGTAGGTGCAGAGGTAGAAATGGTCAGTATCGACCGGCGGGAGGAGAAAATGCGCAACGCGCTGGCAAAGATCAAAGACAATTACGACTTTATCATCATCGACTGTTCCCCTTCCCTGGGCCTCATCACTATTAACGCGCTGACAGCCGCTGATTCGGTGATCATCCCTGTACAGTGCGAGTATTTCGCTCTTGAAGGGCTTGGGAAACTGCTGAATACAATTAAAATTATCCAGACAAGGTTGAACCCAAAGCTGGAAATAGAAGGCATCCTGCTGACGTTATATGACTCCCGGACGAGTCTGGGCAACCAGGTGGTGGAAGAAGTAAGGACGCACTTCCAGAGAATGACGTTCAAAACGATCATACCGAGGAATGTGAAGCTCAGCGAATCGCCGAGCTTTGGCCTGCCGGTCATTGTTCACGATGCCGAAAGCAAGGGTGCGATCAGTTACCTCAACCTTGCCCATGAAATCCTTGATAAAAACGGTGTATCGAAATGAGTAAGAAAAAAGCATTAGGAAGGGGACTCAGCGCGCTGTTGAGCGATAGCAGCCCCGACGAAAAACTGGAGGTCGATATCCAGCCGGCGGCAGCAATGCCGGTAGAAAGTGGCATTGCAGCGATACCGGTTGAAGAGATTGAGGTAAATCCTTTTCAGCCCCGCACGCATTTCGACGAAGCAGCGCTGCAGGAACTGGCTGAATCTATCCGGGTTCACGGAATCATTCAGCCTATTACGGTCAGACGTCTTGCCAGCAAGCAATACCAGCTGATCTCGGGAGAACGCCGGTTTCAGGCTTCCAAGCTGGCCGGACTGAAAACAATCCCTGCGTATATACGCGCCGCGGACGACCAGCAGATGCTGGAGATGGCGCTGATAGAGAACATTCAGCGCGAAAACCTCAACGCCATTGAAATTGCCCTGAGTTACCAACGCCTCATTTCCGAGTGTAGCCTGAAGCAGGACGAATTGGGCGAGCGCGTCGGCAAGAACCGCGCAACGGTAACTAACTATCTGAGACTGCTGCGCCTGCCACCCGATATTCAGATCGCGGTCCGCGACAACAAGCTGTCGATGGGTCATGCCCGCGCCATTATCAACGTCGAAGACCAGGAGAAACAGCTCTACATTTTCAAAAAAGCTTTGAACGAGGACTTGTCTGTGCGCAAAGTGGAAGAACTCGTAAGGGAAATGTCGCACCGTAAAGGAGAAAAGCCCGAAGGCCGGCAGGAGTCTGCGTCAGCGCCGGCCAATCGCGAAATTTCACAGCTGCAATCACGGCTTTCTTCACACTTTGGCACTCGTGTTGTGGTAAAGAGTGATGGCGCTAAAGGTGAAATTAAAGTACCTTTCTATTCCGTCGAGGACCTCAACCGGATCGTGGAGATCCTGAAGGTTTCGTCCTGACGTACCAGTGGTACTCGCGTATTCATGATGACCGTTTACTATTCGAAGCCGAAGTGTTCCAGCAAACAGACGTTGTCGAGACGTACCTGCCTGGGTGGACTGCTACTGCTTTTGCTTTTCGTGGCAGTGCCCGGTGCCGCGCAGGATACCACGCGGGTGGAGCGCGACAACCTGATCGTCGATCCGCTCGACGACGCCTTTCGCGGAGAGGTTGACACGGTACTGATCGAGTCTTACGCCCGGCGATACGATCCGGCAAAAGCTATCCTCTACGCCGCTGTTCTCCCCGGCCTGGGTCAGATCTACAACAGAAAGTATTGGAAGCTACCGCTTGTCTACGGTGGGTTTTACGCGATCGGATACGGACTCGATTTCTACAACGATCTTCACAAAGAATATCGCGGATACCTCTTCCGCAATCTCGAAGAGGGAGTCGGTGAGAACGCTACGAACCCGAACCTGCCACACAAAATGAGAAACATCACTACCGCTCAGCTGCGCAACCAGGTCGACAAAGTGAGGCGGGAACGCGACTTCATGATCATTCTCATGGGCGGCATGTACATTCTCCAGATGATCGACGCACATGTAGACTCTCACCTGAAGGAGTTTGATCTCAATCCGAGATTGCAGGTTAGCATTGAACCTTCCATCGATTCCAACTATATGACCGGCCGGACAACGGGAGTGGCATTGGTGGTGAGGTTTTAGCGTGCAAAAGTTGTTATCAAGAACAAGAATATTCTCCTGGTTCCCTATCTTCCGGCCAAATTGAAAACATGAATATACTCTTAGTAGGCTACGGCAAGATGGGCAGGACGATCGAGCGTATCGCGCAGCAGCGCGGCCACCGCATTGCAGGAAAAATTGATATCGACAATCCGGGAGACCTTGACACCGTGACAGCCGATGTAGCCATAGAATTCTCACATCCCGATGCTGCTTACGACAATGTAAAAAAATGTCTGCTGCGCGGCATACCCGTTGTATGTGGCACTACCGGCTGGCTGAGCAGGAAAGACGAGATCGAAAGCCTCACAAAAGAAAAAGGTGCTACGTTCTTCTACGCTTCAAACTACAGCCTCGGCGTGAATCTGTTCTTTAAACTCAACGAGCAGCTGGCGAAAATGATGAATCAGTTTTCTTCCTACGATGTGACAATCGATGAGACACATCACACGGAAAAGAAGGATGCGCCGAGCGGCACGGCGATAACACTGGCGGAAGGTGTGATACAGCATCTCGGCCGGAAAAAGCAATGGGCAAAGGCCGGAAGCGGTACGCCGGAAGACCTAACGATAGAGTCGTTCCGGGAAAGCGAAGTACCGGGAACGCATGTCGTCAAATACGCTTCCGCAATGGACGACATTGAGATCAAACACACAGCCCACACACGCGAAGGGTTCGCGCTCGGAGCGGTAATGGTCGCGGAATGGCTCCCCGGAAAGACCGGAGTCCTGGATATGAACGACTTTCTGAAATTCCAGTGATTTTTGTGCGCATAGCCGCTTTCACGCGGTCTGCAGGCACGGTTGTAACGATTCCCGGTAATTTTCGTTTTATTTGCAAGCTTTAGTACCTACCTGTATACGATATGAACTGGAAGTTTTGGAAGAAGAAACCTGCCGAGGATAAGAAAGAGGAAGAAGTAGTGCCGAAGTCGAAACTCAGAGAATGGGGCGATGCGATACTCTTCGCCGTGATTGCCGCGACACTGATTCGCTGGCTTATCATGGAAGCCTATACGATCCCTACTCCTTCGATGGAAAAATCGCTCCTTGTCGGTGATTTCCTTTTCGTAAGCAAGTTTCACTATGGCAGCCGAACCACCACCACTCCGCTGCAGATCCCACTCACGCATCAGAAGATCTGGTTTACGAATATCCCTTCCTACTCGACGCTGATCAAACTGCCCCCATACAGGCTTCCCGGTATCAGCGAAGTCAAGCGCAACGACGTGGTGGTCTTTAACGTACCGCCTATCAGTCTAAACGATGGCATTCCCTATCCCGTCGACCTGAAGACCAACTACATCAAGCGATGTGTTGCCATCCCCGGAGATACACTGACGATCGTCAACAGGCAGGTGTTTGTCAACGGAGATGCTTCTGAAAATCCGCCTGAGATGCAATTCAGCCACATCGTTACCGCCAATGGCGAACTCAACGAGCGTGTGTTGAAACGGTACAAGATATACGATCAGCAGGTGATCGGAAGACCCGGCACCTCAGTGGTCTACCAGATGCATCTCACAGAAGAAGTGGCTGACGAACTCCGTAAACTCAACTTTATCCAGGACGTACGAATCGGGACGTTCAATGGCGACTATCCGATCGGGCCACGAACAGCCGAAATGGTGGAGGATGGTATTTTTCCCGACGCGGATGTTTTCCCCTGGAACGGCGATTTCTACGGACCGCTCGTGATTCCCAAGGAAGGGATGACCATCAGGCTCGATGAGCAGATGGTTGCCAAATACGGCAGCACCATCGCTGATTATGATTTCAACGAAAACGTGGAGATCAGGGATGGCAAGTTGTTTATCGACGGCAACGAGGTCAATGAATATACGTTCAAACAGAACTACTATTTCATGATGGGCGACAACCGCCACAATTCGCTCGATTCGCGTTACTGGGGATTTGTTCCCGAAGACCACATTGTTGGCAAGGCGTTCTTCATCTGGCTTTCCATCGATCGCGAAGCTGACTTTTTCAGCAGGATCAGGTGGAACCGGTTCTTCCAGCTGATTGAATAGTCGTTTGCGGCTCTTGGCGTTACCAGTCGATCTCGTCTCCGCCCCTGCTCTTCAGGTATGTATTTGCTTTGCTAAAGTGCCTGCAACCGAAAAAGCCGCGGTCGGCCGAGAATGGTGAGGGGTGAGCAGACGCAAGGACAAGGTGCCTGCTTCGGTCTATTATTTCACCTTTCTTCTGTGCGTACGCACCCCAGAGTAGGAACACCACTCCCTCCTTCTCATCGGAGATTTTTCTGATCACGGCATCCGTGAAGGTCTCCCATCCGCGATTTTGATGCGACCCCGGCGTATTTCCCCTCACCGTGAGTGTCGCGTTAAGCAGAAGTACACCCTGGCGCGCCCAGCGTTCCAGATCGCCCGACGGGGGAACCGGCTTTCCGAGATCGTCGGCTATCTCTTTGAAAATATTCTTCAGCGACGGAGGGACGCGCACGCCTTCGCGCACCGAAAAACAAAGGCCGTTGGCCTGCCCTGGACCGTGGTATGGATCCTGACCGATAATGACTACCTTGACCGCTGAGAAATCACACCGGTCAAACGCTTTGAAAATATCCGATCCGCGGGGATATACCGTCTGGGTCTTGTATTCCTGCTTGACAAATTCGGCCAGTTCTTTAAAGTAGGGTTCTTCGAATTCAGCCGCCAGCAGCGATTTCCAGGTAGAGGCGATTTTGACTTCCATGCGGGAAAGTTAGGAAAACCGGGGGAAGGGAGGAAGGGTCCAGGATGTGGAAAAGGCCTTTCTGACAAACTCCGCAGGAGTTTCCTGTTATAAGAGGTTGGAATTGCAAAAAATTAATATTTTTGACGGGTATGGTAACGGGAATTACACAAGGGATAAAAGTGACTGTCGAATCAGAATACCAGCCTGCGTATTCCAGTCCGACGCAAAATCATTACGTCTTTACCTATCGCATTACGATCGAGAATAAAAGTGAGAACACGATTCAGCTCATGCGGCGTCACTGGCATATTCACGATGCGGGATTCAGTATGCGCGAGGTTGAGGGCGAGGGTGTCGTAGGACAACAGCCTGTCATAGAACCGGGACAAACCCACCAGTACGTTTCCGGGTGCAATCTCAAGTCGGGGATAGGAAAGATGTCGGGCACGTACCTGATGGAACGAGTCGTTGACGGAACCACGATGACGGTCAACATCCCCGAGTTCACTATGATCGCGCCTCTCCGGCAGAACTGATCAACGGTGTCTTACCTACTGCGCGTCAGGCATTTCATTTCCTACTGGCTCAACGCCCTCGACGAGCATTCGCTTCACTCTCCATTCCTCTTCGACTTCTATACAACGGTTGTAAAAAATCCTCCCGCGCACCCGCGGTATAAATATATCGAGAAACTGCGAAGGAAGCTGCTGCGCAACCATCGTACCATCCGCGTCCATGACCTCGGCAGCAGCACCGGCAGAAAACCAATTCGAAAAATTTCTTCTATCGCGCGTACCAGCCTCAGTACACCGCGGTTTTCATCCATCTATGCGCAACTCGTCAGGCATTGCGGAGCCCGGCATATCATTGAACTCGGAACCTCTCTGGGGATCAATACCTTGTACCTGTCCGATAACAAAGACGTCAGGGTAACAACGTTTGAGGGCTCACCCGCGATAGCAGAAATCGCTGCCCTGACATTCGAGTTCGCCTCCCGGAAAAATATCGAACTGGTGGTCGGCGACATCGATCACACACTGCCGGATTTTCTGCAGAAAGTATCCCGTGTCGATCTTGCGTTTATCGATGCAAACCACCAGTATGATCCCACGGTCCGCTACTTTGAGTGGCTGCTCAGGAAAGTCAATGAAAACAGCGTGATCATAGTGGACGACATCTATCACTCACCCGGAATGGTGGCTGCCTGGCGATATGTAAGGGAACACCGGCTCGTATATGGCTCGGCCGACCTGTTCCGCTGCGGAATTGTTTTTTTTGACCCCTCACTGAACAAACAACACGCTATCTTACAGGTCTGAACGTTGAAATACAGAGATTAATGACCTATTTTTGCCGGCATCACCGGCGAAATCAAACCGACTGAAAAAATAAACACCCGACGGCAGAACCCGATCGATACCAACCTGATATGACTGATAACGCTGAAAATCCGACGCCGGAACCCTCACCAAAAAGAAACAATAAACTTCCCGTGATCATAGCCTTCATGGCTATTGTGATCATCATTCAGGGTATCAAGATCTATCTTGATACAAAGGAAAAAAAGGAGGTCAGGACACAGCTCATCACCACAGAGGAAGAGCTGGCTACAACCATGCAGCGACTCACCGAGATCAGCACCGAACTCGATGAGAAAATCGCGCAGGTACAAGCACTCGGAGGCGATGTATCAGACCTCGAAGAGGCCAAAGCCGAGATCGAAGAAGAACTGAGCAGAACAAAGCGCGCGACAGGAAAGGAGATCAAGGCGCTGAAAGACCGTGTCGAAGGTTATGAGCTATTGCTGCGCAACAAAGATGAAGAGATCGCCAAACTGGAAACTGTCAATAAAGAATTGCTCACAGAAAACCGGTCGCTGAAAACACAGCAGAACGTTCTCGGGGATTCACTGAACCGCCTGTCGCAGTCGAAGGAAGAACTCGCGACAAAGGTCGCAATCGCCTCCCAATTGAAAGCTGAGAATATCCGTATCCAATCTGTCAACGAGCGCGGACGGGAACGCAATTCACCGTTCAGAACCAAGCAAATCGACAAACTCAAAATAGAATTCAACCTCGCGGAAAACAGCGTCGCACCTATCGAAGGAAAGAAGATCATGATCCGCATTATTGATGAGAACGACCAGGTGCTCTTTGATGTCGCACGTGGTTCAGGTACGTTCATTTTCAACGGCAAGGAAGAATTCTACACCGCCGCGCAGGAAGTGTTGTTCGATAACACCCGTCAGCAGCTCACATACCTCTATGATAAGGGTTCCGAATATTCACCCGGCACCTACAAACTGGAAATCTACACAGATGACTATCTGATAGGCCGCGGGGAGTTTACTGTCAGGTGATGAGTCGGTAGGCCGGTAGTTAGCGGGTTCGCCGATAAACAATCGTATCGGTCGGGAGTTTTTTCAGCATGTAGTTTCCGGTATCGATCCTCAATTCCCTGTTCGCTTCCGTCAGTTTTGCGATAGCATCTCGGGTGATCGACGTCTGGTACAGGTACAGGTTGTCGAGATTATGCATCTGTAGCAACGTCGCGAGGGAAGCATCCGAGATGTCAGTACCGACGAGGCTTAGCCACCGCAGGTTGGTGAGTGATGCGAGTTTAGACAACCCCTCATCGGTGACAGCCGTGTTATTCAGGTAAAGAGCGCGGAGGTTGGTGAGCTTTGCAATAAATTCAAGTTGCCGGTCCTTGATACCGCTGTGGCTGAGGTTAAGCCAAACCAGCTGTTGATTGATTTGCTTCAGGACGTCAATCTGCGGGTCGGCGATCTCGCGATTGCCGGTGAAGCTTACGGCGACGTAATTATTCACTTCCGCCAGTGGCATAGGGTTGACCCCGGCGTTCCTGAGGGTTTCAACCGTAGCGCTCCTTATTGCGTCTACCTCCTCATCAGTAGGAATCCACGATTTTTCCGGAGGTTGTTGCAGCGACCTGATAATAGCAGCGACCTTCTCGCTGTTTTCCAGGGACGCTACTGTTTTGTCAAAGCTGGCATTTTCCTCAACCCAGTACTTGATGAGTGCTATTTCGGAAGAAGAAGGCTGTGGCTTTTCACGCGGGGGCATGTGGTCGTCGTGTTCAATGGGTAGCATCAAGTGACTAAAGATAGCACTGGAATCGGCGGGGCCGTCGTTGATCACCAGGCCATTCTCCCCTCCTTTCAAGATAAATTTCGCCTGATCGAGCCGTAAATCACCTTTCTGCCGCGCGGCGCTGTGGCAATCGTAACACCGCGATTCAAGAATAGGCTGAATAACATCACTATACAGTACAGCTTGCTCTATGTCCGTGATGGCCCGGATCTTCACGGCCGGATCTTTGGCTTCATCGCCGCGAAGCGAAAGGGCTGCAAAAAGATAATCTTCACCGTGGGTAAGTGCCCCCCCCCAGTGGCCTGTGATAGACAGACACAGGATCAACGGTACCGACAACAGGAGTTTGACCTGCCTGCGCTTCCTGCGGGAAACGATCCATGATCCTATTTTCGGCCGAAGCACATAGACGGCGAACGCAAGGACGGCGGTGATGATACCGAAGTTCTGGTGTCTGTCTGCGAGCGCCTGATCATACCCCCCTTCCCTCCGGAGGAGAAATCCCGTGACTGCCGCCACAACGGCAAAAATACCGCCCCAGAACAACGCTGGCTGTACCGCCTTCCTGAGGACTCTATAATCCTTTCTGAAAGACAGGCATTCGAAGAGAAACGCGAGGAAAAGTATGCCAATGGGGAGATGGACAAGCAGCGGATGAAGGCGTCCAAAAAGTGTCTTAAGAAATTCCATTCGACCCAAAAATAGCCCAAATAG
Organism: uncultured Roseivirgaceae bacterium; assembly: GCA_964493505.1. Taxonomy (GTDB): domain Bacteria; phylum Bacteroidota; class Bacteroidia; order Cytophagales; family Cyclobacteriaceae; genus Chryseosolibacter. The sequence goes on along the minus strand of CAZBNP010000009.1, from coordinate 168,796 downwards.
CCGGTAATAAAACACCTGAACCAGCCTGAGCTGCACTCAGGACGCCGGAAACGCGATTTTTCGGGGCCAGCCTTTTAAAATCCCGGTTCTTTCCCTAATTTTGCAGGCTCAAAAACCAAAAACAAAGTAATATGAACAATTATGAGACGGTATTCATTTTAAATCCCGTTTTGTCTGAGGACCAGGCAAAGGATACTGTCGAAAAATTCGCGAAGGTGTTGACCAAGGCTAATGCTGAAATCATCAACACGGAGAACTGGGGCTTGAAAAAGTTGGCGTATCCGATCAACAAAAAGTCTACCGGTTTCTACAACCTTATCGAATTTAAGGCAGATCCTCAGGTGATTAACGCGCTGGAAACAGAGTACAGACGTGATGAGTCAGTGATGCGTTTCCTGACCACAGTGCTTGACAAACACGCTGTGACGTACAACGAACGCCGCCGCAAAGGCGAATTCAAGAACAAAAAAACCACCAAAAAAGCTGAGGAGGAAGCTAAGCGATGACATTAATGAATGAACCCATCAAGCGGGCGGAAATAAGACCGAAGTACTGCCGCTTCAAGAAAAATGGTATCAAGTACATTGACTACAAGGACCCTGACTTCCTGCTGAAGTTTATCAACGAGCAGGGCAAGATCCTTCCGCGCCGCCTTACAGGCACGAGTCTGAAATTCCAGAAGAAGGTAGCTCAAGCGGTTAAACGCGCGCGTCACCTGGCGATCCTGCCTTATGTAGGTGATTCTCTTAAGTAGTCTTTAACCGATAAAGAGCACGAACATGGAAGTAATATTGAAACAGGATATATCCGGTCTTGGCTATAAGAACGACATCGTTAAAGTCAAATCGGGATACGGAAGGAATTACCTCATTCCGAATGGGTATGCGTTGATCGCCAACGAGTCGAACCGCCGCCAGGTGGAGGAGAACGTAAGGCAGATGGCGCACAAAGCGGCAAAACTGAAACAGGATGCCGAGGCACTCGCTGCCAGCATCGGCGACTTCATCGCTGAGATCAAGACTAAAACCGGCGAGTCGGGCAAAATCTTTGGCGCTATCACAGCACTTCAGATCTCCGACGTACTAAAAGCAAAAGGCTTCGACATCGACCGCAAAAAGGTGGTTCTTAAAGAAAGCCCGAAGCAGGTAGGCACCTACACGGCAATGCTCGATCTTCACAAAGAGGTGAAGCATGAGATCAAGCTGGTGGTTAGCGGTGAGTGATCCACACTGATTTTTTAAAGGGTCCGTCCGGTTCGCCGCGACGGACTTTTTTTTTATTTCTGATTATATGTCCGGCTTAGACTAAAAGGGTACGTACAACGCGACCGCAATTGTAAAGTTTGTTTCATCTTATGAGTCAATTTCTTTTATTTGGGCCCAAAGTATAAAAAATGCGATCCATAGTTTTCTGCCTGATACTCGGCCTCATTACTCCTGTCTTTTCACAGTCCAAAAAAGAACTTCGTGCGGAAATAACGGATCTTCATGCGCAGGTTAATGCACTTCAAGCGGAGATCACGGAACTTAAGAAACCATTTGAGGTAAACCTCAACGATTCTACCGAGCAGGTTAGCTATTCTTTTGGCGTTGTGCTGGGCAAGAACTTTAAAGACTCGGGCCTCGATTCGTTGAACATGAAAGCTTTCCAGTCCGCCATGGAGGATGTCATCGAAGACAGGCACTTGAAAGTGCGCCCCAAAGAAGCGGAAGCTTCCATGCGTTCTTATATGCAGGCTATCATGATGAAGCGAAGTGCGGTAGCCAAGGCGCAAAGTGAAAAATTTCTGGAAGAAAACAAGACCAGCGACGGGGTGAAAATCACAAACTCCGGACTACAGTATAAGATCCTGGAAGAAGGCAACGGGAAATCCCCTACCACTTCAGACTGGGTGACTGTTCATTATACCGGCAAACTTACCGATGGCACCATCTTCGACAGCTCTATCCAGCGAGGTCAGCCGGCTACCTTTCGCGTCAATCAGGTAATCCCCGGATGGACTGAGGCACTGCAGCAAATGAAGGAAGGCGATAAATGGATTCTTTACATCCCCTACCCGCTCGCCTATGGCGAACGCGGGGAGCCGCCGCATATTCCGCCTTTCTCCACGCTGATCTTTGAAGTGGAGTTGATGAAGGTCAACTAGGGCATTCAGGCGCCAGGCAAACCCGAAACCCAAAACTACACCGGGTCGACGTCTGTAACAAAGCGAACGTTGCGAAACGCCTGCTCTTTGGAAAGACGGCTGATGCTTTCCTGAACCAGTGCTTTCACCCTGGCAAGGTCTGCCTGGCCCCTGGCGATCTTCAGCAACACGGTCATCAGGTAATGATTTCTGATCTTCCCAATCATCGGTTCGCCGGGTCCCATGACCTTTACATTCACAACCTTATCGCGAAGGACTTCGGCGAGGCGACGCGACGCTTCGTGACAGGTCTTCTTATCGGTATGCTTGACAGTGATCTCGATCAGCCTGGTAAACGGCGGGTAGTCATGCCGATGGCGGTCGGCGAGCTGTGTTTCATAAAACGTACCCTGGTCGTTATTCAGAACAAAGATCAACACAGGATGTTCGGGATTGGAGGTCTGGATCACGACCTGTCCGCGCCGGGCGCGTCTTCCCGCCCTTCCGCTTACCTGCGTAATCAACTGATAAGCGCGCTCATAGGATCGGAAGTCGGGGAAGTGCATCATCCGGTCGACATTAAATACACCGACCAGGCTGACGCGATCAAAGTCCAGGCCCTTCGTTACCATCTGAGTGCCTACGAGAATATCAGTCTCGCCATTTTCAAATGCCGTCAGGATCTTTTCGTATCCTCCTTTCGTTCGCGTGGTATCCAGATCCATGCGCTGGACTTTAGCCTCCTGGAAAAGAACCTTTAGTTCTTCTTCAAGTTTCTCCGTTCCGTATCCTACTGTCTTAAGCCGTGTCGATGTGCAGGTCGGACAATGGTGCGGGAGGCTCTCACGGTATCCACAGTAGTGGCAAATCACCGCGTTGCGAAACTGATGGTAAGTAAGGCTAACAGCACAGTTGACACACTTCGGAACCCACCCGCAATCTTCACAGGTCATCATCGGCGAATACCCACGGCGGTTCTGAAAAATTATCACCTGCTCGTTCCGGCTCAACGCGCCGTCAATACGCTCTAAGAGCAAACGAGAGAATTCTCCCTTCAGTGTCTTTCTTTTGCGCTCTGCGCTCATATCGGCAAGCACGATCTCCGGTAAGATTGCTTCACCAAACCGCTTCTCCAGTCTTACCAGTCCATACTTGTTTTGCTTTGCGTGAAAGTACGTCTCAACGGAGGGTGTAGCAGAACCCAGCAACACCTTGGCATGATGCAACCGGCCCAGTACCATTGCCACATCCCGCGCGTGATATCGCGGCGCCGGCTCCTGCTGTTTGTAGGAGGACTCATGCTCTTCATCCACGATGATCAGGCCCAGATTGTCGAACGGCAGAAAGACCGACGACCGAACGCCCACAACGAACTTGAACTTTCCACTGAGCACTCCATTCCATACTTCTACGCGCTCATTGTCAGAAAATCTGGAATGGTAAACACCCATCGTATTGCCGAATATCTTTTTCAGACGCTGAACGATCTGTGTGGTCAGCGCGATCTCCGGAAGCAGGTACAAGACCTGCGTGTCGCTGGCAACGGCCTTTTTTATCAGGTCGATGTATATCTCTGTCTTCCCGCTTCCGGTAATACCATGCAGCAAGGTAGCGGCGTGTTTTTCAAAACTCCGGATCACATCCTGCATCGCTTTTTCCTGCTCTTCACTCAGCAGTATCGCAGTAACCTCCCGGGGTTCTTCGAATCCAAAGCGCGGAACAATCGTCTCGAACTCTTCGAACACACCATGTCGTACGAGGGTATTGACCGACGATTCGGATGCGCCCCCTGCGATTAGCTCCTTTTTCGCAATACCCTGTTTATTTGCATCAGGGCGTTGCAATACCGGGACCCCCTGTAAATATTTCAGAAGAACCGCCTCCTGCGTCGGCCGGGAAGCGAGCTGCTCAAACAATCTCTCCAGCGCGGGAGGTTCACGCATCTCCGTGGTCAGCCGTACTCTCCGTTCTGTTCGGGGTTTAAACCTTTCTTTTACTTCTTCGAACAGAATGATGGCCTCTTTGGCGGAAAGGGATTTCAGGATACTGAAAATGTGCCTGACGCTGAGGAATTTCGAAATCTCCGAATAGGTCATGGTGCTGTTTCCGAGTCGCTTGATAAGCATGGCTTCCTTCTCGGAAAAATCGAGTGTACTTTCCTCCAGATTGAATGCAGGATGGAGCTGCACCATCGATTCACTTGAAAGCTTCAGGCCCGCGGGCAGGCCGGCGTTCATTACTTCACCGAGCGTACACATATAGTACTCAGCCATCCAGCGGAAGAGTTTCAGCTGAATCTCATTAACCGAGGGGAAGTCGTCGAGTAGTTCAAGAATGTACTTCGCCTCAAAATCTCTTGGAGGTTTGTCGTGAACGCTGACGATGAGGCCGGTAATGATCTTGCGGTCGCCGAACTGGACGATAGCGCGCTGCCCCGCACGCACATCTTCATTCATGCTGAAGGGGATGCGATAGGTAAACAAACGCGGAACCGGTACAGGAAGGAGAAGCTCTGCAAAGAGCGTTTTCCGCAGATCGTCGGTTTCGAATATTTCCACGGTCAAAGTAAGTCAAAACCGCCAAGGCCGCAAAGCCGGAAACAACAGTGGCTATTTTCCAGTCTCCAACTGCGCGATAGCCTCTCCTATGTTGTGTACCGGACGCTGGCAGACTTTATTGTAACAGACATACATGGTGAGTTTTCCGTCGACGGCGGTCTTACCTTCCAGCAAAGGCAGGGTGCTTTGCGTGTCAGAACCCATCGCCAGCGCAAAAGGCTGAAAGCCAGCGAAGAATTCGCGGCCGGCACGTTGAGGGTCGTCGCCGATAAACGCCACTTCTGCCATTCCCTTTCTCATCTCGATGTAGACAATACCCCAGTTCGACATGTAGTTCGGCTCGGATACAATCAGGTGCCTGACCGAAGACACCATCTTTTCCAGCAATGCCTTCCAGGTTTCGTTTTCGAATATCGTCCCGAGGTGCGAAAGATTCTGCGCCATCACCGAGTTTGACCCAGGGATCACGTTGTCGAATATCTCCTTTCTGGAAGCGATAAGTTTTTCGGCGTCCTGCCTGGAATACTGAAAAAAGCCATCGCCCGAATCATAGAAATTATCGATCGTATGCTCCAGGAGCGCTTTCGCGCGGTTGATCCAGTATTCATCAAAAGTTGCCTGATACAGGCTCGTGCATGCCTGAATCATCCAGGCATAGTCGTCGAGAAAACCTTTTACGTGCGAGCGCTTGTCTTTGTACGACCGGAAGAGCGTAAGTCCTTCGGTCAGGGAGTTCTCGATAAACCGCATATTTTTCAACGCGGCTTCCAAAAACCGCTCGTCCCCCAACGCGCGATACGCGTCGGTAAGTCCGATCACCATCATCGCATTCCAGCTGGTAATGACCTTGTCGTCAAGTCCGGGTCTGATACGCTTGTCGCGTTCGCGCAGAAGACGATCCCTGGCCTCGCGTAGTTTCTTGTTCCAGGCCCCCGAATCTAATCCGTGTTTTTTGAGAAAGTCTTCTTCCTTCTGAACGCGAATCAGCACGTTTTTGTCTTGTTCCCAGTTCCCTTGCGCCTTCACGGAGTAGTAGTCGGCCACGCGTGCAGCGTCGTCGCCAAGTATGGTTTCCAGTTCCTCCTGCGTCCAGTTGTAGAACTTCCCCTCTTCCCCTTCGCTGTCGGCATCGAGCGCTGAATAGAAGCCACCGTGTGTACCCGTCATCTCGCGTTGAAGCCAGTCGAACGTCTCTACCAACACGGTCCTGAATTCCTCATCCCGGGTCAAGGCATATCCCTCGGCATAGAGCGTCATCAGCTGTGCGTTGTCATAGAGCATTTTTTCAAAGTGCGGGACAAACCAATGCTGATCTACCGAATAGCGCGCAAAGCCTCCGCCGATCTGGTCGTAGATTCCGCCCATCGCGATTTTCTTCAGCGTGAAGACGGTATGCTTCCGCGCCCCCTCGTCGCCTGTAATCCGGTAGTATCGCAGAAGCCAGCGCCACACAGACGGCATTACAAACTTCGGCGTCTTTTCCAGTCCTCCCCAGGCTTTGTCGAACATAGGTTGCAGTTTGCCATAACTCACGGCAACCTCTTCCGCCAATTCGCGCGACGCAGACTCGCGGGTAAGACGTCCGATATCCTGTTTTGCGAGGTGGTTGGTCAATTCCTGCGCCGAGAGCTCAACCTCGTCCCGGCGGGTAGTGAATGCGTTGTTGATTCCTTTTATGACCTGCAACCATTGATCCGGCGGGAAATACGTCCCCCCGTAAAACGGTTTTTGATCCGGGGTGAGGAACACGTTAAGCGGCCATCCTCCCTGAACACCCATCGCCTGAACCGCGTCCATATAAACCTGGTCGATGTCCGGTCGCTCTTCCCTGTCTACCTTGATGCAGATCAGATGATCGTTCATGACCTTTGCGATGTCTTCTTTTTCGAAGACTTCCCGCTCCATCACGTGACACCAATGGCACGATGAATAGCCGATACTCACGAGAATCGGTTTGTTCTCCCGTTTCGCCTTCCTGAGCGCTTCTTCTTCCCATTCATGCCAATCGACCGGGTTATGCGCGTGCTGTAGTAAATAGGGAGATGCCGCGTGAATCAACCGGTTGGTCTTTCCTGTTCCTTTCATTCGTTTGGTGTTTCCAGTTGTCGCTTCAAAACTGATATCTCCTGTGAAACGTCAACGGTACCGCTGAACGCTTCCAGTTTTTTCATGGTGTTGCGGATGAATTGCCGGTGCGCGGCAGACTGTCCATGAAAGGGTCTGTGTCGCATGGCGGCGAGAACTCCCTCCCAGCGCTGCACGAAATCGCTAAGCTCGGGGGAAAAATACCGTTCCGCGAACTTCTCCCAGATGTAGTCTTCCGCGTCATCCGACGGGTGGATCATATCACGCTTGTAAAACCGGTAGTCGCGCAGGTCGTCCATCATTATTTCATACGCCGGAAAATAGCCAACATCATCAAATAGCCGGGTTATCTCATGACAGGCCAGGCGCAATACGGATTTGCTGACGCTGTTGAGCTCAACGGTATCCCTGATATGACGAACCGGACTTACCGTGAGAACAACCCTGATCCCGGGATTATACGCCTTCAAATGCTCATAGAAGCGGCGGAAGGAGCCGATTATGTCTTCGACAGACATCAGCGACTTCGCAAAAGCCGACGCCGGAAGCTTGTGGCAGTTGGCGACGATCTCGCCGGTATCATTGCGGCTATAAACCCAGGCGGTACCATAGGTGACGATCAGCCATTGGCAGTCTTTCAGAAAATAATGGGTCGAACCGATAAGGTTTGTCAGGCGCACCGACAACTCTTCTTTTTTGAAAGTGGCAAACTCAGAGTGAAGCCTGTAATTGAGGTGCAGCTCACCATTTTGCAGGAAAGTGTGATCCGGCATAGGCTCGTTGCAGACGGCGGATAGCAGGACGCTGTGTATAGACTCCGGGTTGTAGATGACCCCGAAAGGATTGGGCAGGACATTGAGTTTGTGATCGCCTAACCGCCCACCGATTGCATCGGAAAAGCAAGATCCCTGCGTCAGGATGCCGCTTTTGAGATCGATGGTGACGTTCGATGGTACGATCTTAAGTTCTGTTCGAAAATCTTTCATTTTGTGGTAACAACTCAGCCATGGCGCTGATTCTCCGGAAAACCACTCTATAGTCGCGTTCCGGCACTTTAAAAGCAAGCGGACAGGTGTAAAAACACGCACCATGTCTGTCGGGCACACTGAAAACAAATATGTTCCCGATAACATTTGAAAATTTGGCACTTTTTGCAATACATTTACACTTGGTTTCAACCACTGATCTTCAACCCTGAAACTAATGAATATCGACTTTACCGCCTTCGAAAAGATACCTGTCAACGTATTTAAGACGTCGAACGATGCTTCCCGGTTTGTCGCCGGTGAGATCGCCACCCTGATCCGCTCCCGTCAGAAGGAGAACAAACCCTGTGTGCTGGGACTGGCCACGGGCTCTACGCCTACCCGGGTGTATGCTGAACTTGTCAGGATGCACCAGGAAGAGGGTCTGACCTTCAAAAATGTACACACCTTCAACCTGGATGAGTACTACCCCATCAAGCCGGACGCATTGCAAAGCTATGTGCGGTTTATGGGCGAGCACTTTTTCAATCACATCGACATCCCTAAAGAGAACATTCATATTCCCGATGGCATGCTGCCCAAGGAGCAGGTTGTCGATTATTGCCGGAAATACGAAAAGGCGATCGAAGACATTGGCGGAGTCGATATCCAGATACTCGGTATCGGGCGGACAGGTCATATTGGTTTTAACGAACCCGGATCTTCCGAAAAATCTGTTACGCGACTGGTCACCCTCGACCAGTTCACACGCATCGACGCTGCCAGCGATTTCTTCGGTGAAGAGAACGTTCCGCGCAAAGCGATCACGATGGGTGTTGGCACAATCATGAAGGCCCGCAAAGTGTTTATGATGGCCTGGGGCGAAGGGAAAGCGGGTGTCATCAAAAAAGCGGTTGAAGGGCCCATCACCGATCAGCTACCGTCATCTTTTCTTCAGAAACACGACGACTGTCTCGTGGTGCTCGACGGAGCCGCATCCTCGGAACTCGTCCGCACAAAAACACCCTGGCTGCTGGACAGCATCGAGTGGAATGACCGGCTTATCCGCAAGGCGGTGGTATGGCTGTGTCAGAAGGTCAACAAACCTGTGCTGAAGCTGACGAACCACGACTACATGGAAGGCGGAATGGGTGATATCATTACCGAGTATGGGTCTGCTTACAAGGTAAACATCAAGGTCTTCAACGACCTTCAGCACACCATCACCGGATGGCCGGGAGGTAAGCCGAACGCGGATGACTCACACCGGCCGGAACGTGCCAACCCCTTTCCCAAGAGAGCTGTCATTTTCTCCCCCCACCCCGATGACGATGTCATCTCCATGGGAGGAACGTTTATACGCCTGGTTGACCAGGGGCACGAAGTACATGTCGCCTATCAGACATCGGGTAACATCGCGGTGTTCGACGACGACGCGATCCGCTTTGCCGATTTCGTTCGCGATTTCAATGAACAGTTCGGACTGAGCAAGGCCGATGGCGAGAAGTTTTACAAGACGGTGGTTCAATCTCTGAAGGACAAAGGACCGGGCCAGCTAGACAGTCCGGAAGTATTGAAGATCAAAGGACTCATCCGCCGCGGCGAAGCAAAAGCCGGAGGCCGCTATGTCGGCATCCCCGACGAGCAGATGCACTTCCTCGACATGCCTTTCTATGAAACCGGCGCGGTGAAGAAAAAACCGTTGGGCGAGGAGGATATCAAATTGGTCGTTGATTTGCTCAGGCGGGTAAAGCCCCACCAGATATACGCCGCGGGCGATTTGTCTGACCCGCATGGCACACACCGTGTGTGTCTGGCAGCAATCTTCCAGGCGATAGAACAATTGAAGAACGAATCCTGGATGAAGGACTGCTGGGTATGGTTGTATCGCGGCGCCTGGCAGGAATGGGATATCGACCAGATTGAGATGGCTGTACCGCTCAGCCCCGATGAGCTTATGCGCAAGCGGCGGGCGGTCTTCAAGCACCAGTCGCAGAAAGACAGCGCCATGTTCCCGGGCAGCGACAAACGCGAATTCTGGATGCGGGCGGAAGACCGCAACCACGCAACCGCCGCAGCTTACAACAAGCTGGGTCTCGCTGAATACGAAGCGATGGAAGCGTTTGTGCGGCATAAATGGTGATCCGATTCCGGGTTTCACGGGCCGGAGACCAGGCCTACCGCGTCCCGCACCTTTCAGCCAGGTCGCGTTCGTTCATCTCCCCTTTTCGCACCGCTTCGCGGAATTCGCGGCAAGCGCTTGCCTCGTCGTTGTTCACAGCGTGAGCTTCGCCGAGATAGTAATGCACATCTTCAATAAAAGACGTCATTTCCAGCGCGCGGGTTAAAAGGCGGATGGCGTTTGGCGCATCTCCCTGGCGGAGAAAATAAACCCCTTTGTTGCGGTAGGCCCACGCATTGTACGGATCCTTTACGATACTCTCGTTGATGTCGGCAATAGCCTCCTCCGGTTTACCCTGCATGAGAAGGATAAAGCCGCGGTTGTTGAGAAAATAGGCGTCTCGTGGCTGCAGCTCAATCGCCGTCGAGATGTAATCCATCGCGCGGTTGTAGTTGCCTGCCTTCACCTCCATCAGCGACAACGTATTGTAGGCATTCGCCTCCGTGGGATCCATTTCCAGGGCTTTTTCCAACAACAGTCGCGCAGAGTCGAAGTTGTTGGCATAGTAATACACCGTCCCCATATTTATGATGATCTCCGCGTTATCGGGCTCATTCCGCAGCGCTTCGCGAAAGGAAGCAAGGGCCTGTGGGTATTCGCGCATTTGCGTGTAGACCAGTCCGCGAAGAAAATGCACAGTCACCGTGTCGGCGTTGCTTTCTGCCACCCTGTCGAGATCTTTCAACGCACCGTAATACTGCTTCAGTTCATAGTAGGTATTCGCCCGGTTGAGGTACGCATCGGTATAACCGGGATGACATTGAATGGCGCGATCATAGCTGGCCAGCGCGTTCTCATAGTTCTGCTGTCGGTGGTAAATAGTGCCGAGATTGTTCCAGGCGTCCGCAAAGCATGAATCGAGATTCAGCGCGGCCTCAAAAAATCCGATTGCCTCCGCGGCATTACCCTGCTTCGCCTGCTCGTTTCCTTTCAAAAGGAACCGTTGAATACGGGTTTCTTTACTATCGGCACATCCGGCCAGGACCCACGCCGCCAACGAGAGTGCCACTATTGTTTTGATCAAGGCTCGATAAGTCATGCCCTAAATGTACGGAGGAAACACCAATGCCGGGAAGTAGCCGCTCAGTGGCAACACGAACAAGTGTTTTCCGCGTCACCAGGCCGCTATCCTGACACATGCAATCGTATTCCGGCATTTTGCCGGAGGAAAATTTTGATTTATAGACCAATTTTTGGTTATTAGCACCCGGAAAAAATATGGATGCAGTACTCAGCATAACAATTCATCACCACCGCCATCATGGTACCCCATCGATGCGTGGCACGGTTATGCTTTGAGTTTTACATAGTAAGATTTCAGAGGCTTGTCACGGAGGTGTCAAGCCTTTTTTGTTTGCTGCCCTGCCCGTGAAAGCGGGGGTTGATAAAGGACTTAAAATAAGACATAGAATAACAATGGAAAAGGAAACGCTACTTCGTATCGCAATTCAGAAATCGGGAAGACTACAGGAAAAATCGCTCGACCTGCTCAAGGAAAGCGGGCTGTCAATCAGCAACGGAAGGGATCAGCTCAAGACCCAGGCCCGGAACTTTCCGGTAGAGATCCTTTTCCTGCGCGACGACGATATCCCGCAATACGTTGAAGACAACGTAGCCGACATCGGTATCGTTGGCGAGAATGTGTTCGTCGAAAAACAGCGGAACGCACAGCTGGTGAAACGGCTCGACTTTGCCAAATGCAGACTGTCTATTGCCATACCCCGCTCGGAAACGTACGGCGGTGTGCAGTCACTCGCCGGAAAGAACATCGCCACCACCTACCCTAACATTGTCAAAGACTTCCTGTCAAAGAATAAAGTAGAGGCCGGTATCCATGAGATCAGTGGTTCCGTAGAGATCGCCCCCGGTATCGGCCTTGCCGAAGCCATCTGTGATATTGTCAGTACGGGCAGTACGTTGCTAAGCAACGGACTGAAAGAAGTAGAGGTTGTGATGCATTCAGAAGCCATCGTGATCGCAAGCAATGACCTGAGCACCGAAAAACAAACAATTCTGAATAAGCTGCTGTTCAGGTTCAGCGCTGTGCAAAAAGCAAAAAACAGCAAATACATCTTGCTGAATTGCCCTAACGAAGCGATAGATCAAATCACTTCAGTGATACCCGGTATGAAGAGTCCGACGATCGTTCCATTGGCACGCCCCGGATGGAGTTCATTGCACTCCGTCGTCGACGAGAACGACTTCTGGGAGCGGATCGACCAGCTGCGTTCTTTTGGTGCTGAAGGTATCCTGGTAGTACCGATAGAAAAAATGATTATCTGACCACAAGCTTTTAACCATGAATATATTTACTAACCCAGCGAAAGAAACGTGGAGAGAACTCGTCGGACGCCCTCAGATTGAACTGGGCTTCCTCGAAAGCTCGGTGCGCAACATCCTCAACCGTGTCAGGATCTCCGGTGACCAGGCGCTGCATGACCTCACCCTTCAGTTTGACAAGGTAGATGTTACCGACCTGGAGGTGACCAAAGAAGAAAAGAATGCTGCACTGAAGGCAATCGCACCTGACCTGGCGGAAGCTATCCGGGTGGCGGCCGACAATATCACGAAATTCCACGCCGCGCAAAGGCGCGATCCGGTCACTATCGAAACCATGCCAGGTGTCAAATGCTGGCGTAAGGCAGTACCCATAACAAAGGTTGGCATCTACATTCCAGGCGGTACGGCGCCGCTCTTTTCCACCGTACTGATGTTGGGTATCCCGGCGAATCTCGCGGGATGCTCGGAGATAATTCTCTGCACACCACCGTCAGACAATGGCAAGATCCATCCCGCAATCTTGTTTGCCGCCGATCTCGTCGGCGTGACAAGAATCTTCAAAGTCGGCGGAGCGCAGGCTATCGCCGCCCTCGCCTACGGAACGGCGACTATCCCGAATGTCTACAAGATATTCGGGCCGGGAAATCAGTATGTGACCAAAGCAAAACAACTCGTCACCGAAGACGGCGTTGCGATCGATATGCCTGCCGGTCCTTCGGAAGTGCTGGTCATGGCCGACGAGACATGCAATCCCGCCTTTGTAGCGGCCGACCTCCTGTCGCAGGCGGAGCACGGCGAAGACAGTCAGGTTATGCTGGTTCTCCTCGATGGCTCAAAGCTCGAAGCAATCAAGGACGAGCTTGAAAAACAGCTCCGTGACCTTCCGCGCAAGGCTACAGCGCAAAAGGTGCTCGCTAATAGCCGCGCCATCATATTTGACGATGAGGCTGTCGCGATCGACTTCACCAATGCGTACGCTCCTGAACACCTTATCATCAATACCTCCAACGCCGAAGCCGTCGCCGAACAAATCGTTAATGCCGGGTCGGTATTTATCGGTAACTTTTCACCGGAAGCCGCGGGCGACTATGCGTCAGGTACCAACCACACGCTCCCCACCAATGGATATGCCCGCGCTTACGCCGGCGTATCGCTGGAGAGCTTCCTTAAGTACATCACCTTTCAGCAACTGTCGGAAACCGGCATTCGGAACATAGGACCTTTCGTAGAACGAATGGCTGAAGCTGAGGCACTCGCGGCACATCAGCGGGCGGTGAGGATCCGGTTGGAGTAGATACCGGGTGCTGGGTTAAAGGAGCAAAGAAAAAACAATATACAATGCAGGGAAGGACAACAAATGCTATCGATATCAAGACGCTGGTGAGGTCGAACGTTCTCAACATGAAACCGTATTCATCTGCGCGGGATGAATTCCACGGCGAGGCGGAGGTCTTTCTGGATGCGAATGAGAACCCATACCCCTCTCCTTACAACCGATACCCTGATCCGTTACAGTGGAGGGTAAAAGAAAAACTTTCCAAACTGAAAGGCGTGGATCCGGACAGGATATTTCTCGGGAATGGAAGCGATGAACCGATCGACCTTATCATACGCGCTTTCTGCGAACCAAACCGTGATTCAATACTGATCACCGAACCAACCTACGGAATGTACCGGGTGTGCGCGGAGGTCAACGCCGTCAACGTTCAACAGGTGTCACTAACACCGGAGTATGACCTCGACCTCAATGCGATACCAAACACATTCGATTCAACTACAAAGGTGATCTTCCTCTGCAGTCCGAACAACCCCACGGGGAATCTGCTCAGCCGCGAAAAAATCACAGAAGTACTGAAGCGATTCTACGGACTGGTGGTCGTTGACGAGGCCTATATCGACTTCGCTAAAAGCGATAGCTTCCTCGGCGAACTTGATCAATATCCAAACCTCGTGGTCCTTCAGACGTTCTCCAAAGCATGGGGCCTCGCCGGTCTGCGGCTGGGCATGTGCTACGCTTCACCCGAGATTATCGCTGTGCTCAACAAAATAAAATATCCGTACAACGTAAACATCAAAACACAGGAGATCGCGCTGGATGCGCTGGAGAATAGCTACCGGAAAGATATCTGGGTGGATGAGATCCTCCGTGAGAAGGGCGTCCTCGTCGCGGAACTCAAACGGCTTTCTATCGTAGAAAAGATCTTTCCGTCAGACGCCAACTTCGTGCTCGTCAGCGTCAAAGACGCGCAGGCTACCTATCAGCGTCTCGTGGACGACCGCATCATCGTGCGCGACCGCTCACGGGTACACCTGTGCCACAACTGTCTCCGGATCACCATTGGAACACCCGAAGAAAACAAAAGACTTATCGCCTCACTAAAACAGATATGAAAAAAGTACTATTCATCGACCGCGATGGCACGCTCATCATCGAGCCTCCCGACGAGCAGATCGACAGCCTCGAAAAGCTGGAGTTCCTGCCGGGTGTAATTACATGGCTCGCACGCATCGCGCGTGAAACAGGCTATGAACTCGTAATGGTCACCAATCAGGATGGATTGGGTACCGACCGGTTCCCTGAAAACACATTCTGGCCTGCACAGGAGAAAATGGTAAAGGTGTTTGCCAACGAGGGCGTTAGCTTTTCAAAAACATTTATCGATCGCTCATTTCCACACGAAAACCTGCCGACACGGAAACCCGGCATAGGCATGCTGAAAGAATTCTTCAGCGGTGAATATGATCTCGAAAACTCGTACGTGATCGGCGATCGGCTCACTGATGTCGAGCTGGCAAAAAATCTCGGAAGCAAGGGGATCCTCATCAACGATGGCCAGCTGAAGGGCGACCTTGAAGCGCGGGGTCTCGCACAGCATTGCTCGCTCATTACCCGCAGCTGGGAAGACATCCACCAGCTACTATCCACGCGCCCGCGCAACGCGACCGTGACGCGCACAACCAAAGAAACCGATATCCGCATCGACATCAATCTCGACGGCAAGGGGATCTCGCGGATTGCTACCGGACTTGGCTTCTTCGATCACATGCTCGATCAGGTAGCGAAGCACGGCGGTATCGACCTCGACATAGAAGTAAAAGGCGACCTGCACATTGATGAACACCACACAATAGAAGATACTGCCCTTGCATTGGGAGAAGCTTTCCTGAAAGCGCTTGGCGATAAGCGCGGAATAGGACGATACGGGTTCTGCCTGCCGATGGACGACTGCCTCGCGCAGGTTGCTATCGACTTCGGCGGAAGGCCGTGGCTCGTCTGGGAAGCGGAGTTCAATCGCGAAAAAATCGGCGAAATGCCCACCGAAATGTTCTATCACTTTTTTAAGTCATTCACCGATACTTCCAAAGCCAATCTTAACATTAAAGCTGAAGGCGCAAACGAACACCACAAGATCGAAGCGATCTTCAAGGCGTTTGCGAAAAGCGTAAAGATGGCGGTGAAAGTAGACGGGCATGATCTCCCCAGCACCAAAGGAGTGTTGTAGTGACGCGGGCCTTGTAAAACCTGAAATCTGAGTATGAAAGTTGTTATTATAAAGTACAACGCGGGCAATATACAGTCTGTCTCCTTCGCCCTGGAACGACTCGGCGTCGACTTCTCCATTACAGACGACATACACCGGATCGTTTCGGCCGACAAGGTGATTTTTCCCGGGGTAGGAGAAGCGAGCACAACCATGAGCTATCTGAAACAACATCACCTCGACGCTGTGATCCGCGACCTGAAACAGCCTGTACTGGGCATCTGTCTGGGTATGCAGCTTATGTGCAGGTACTCGGAAGAAAATGATACCGAATGCCTCGGCATCTTCGACGAGGATGTAAAACGTTTCGTGCCGGATGGCGACAAAAAGGTACCGCACATGGGCTGGAATCAATTGCACCTGTGCGAAGGATGGCTCGACCCCGCGCTGGAGGGACAAAATGTCTATTTCGTCCACAGCTATTACGCTCCGGTAAATCGGTGCTCGTCAGCGATCACTGAATATATTTCGCCCTTCAGCGCTGCCATGCACCGCGATAACTTCTACGCCGTCCAGTTTCATCCGGAGAAGTCGGCCCAGGCTGGCGAACTGGTTTTAAACAGCTTTCTGAACTTATGAGAATCATCCCCGCAATCGACATCATCGACGGAAAATGTGTACGCCTCACACAAGGAGACTACGCGCAGAAAAAAGTCTATAGCGAAGATCCACTGGAAGTCGCGCGACGCTTCGAAGACGCCGGGCTGCGCTTCCTCCACCTCGTCGACCTCGACGGTGCTAAAGCAGGTAAGGTCGTCAATTGGAAAGTTGTCGAAGCAATCGCCACGCACACCAAGCTCACTATCGACTTCGGCGGCGGAATAAAAACAGACAATGAACTGCAATCGCTGTTCGACACAGGCGTTAACCAGGTCAACCTCGGCAGCATAGCGGTAAAGAGCCCTGATATCGTCACGGCCTGGATAGCGAAATGGGGCCCGGAAAAGATCATACTCAGCGCCGATGTCAACGCTGAAAAAATCGCTATCAACGGATGGATGGAACAGTCGACCATTCATATCACTGACTTCATAACAGACTATCTCCAGGCGGGCATACAGTATGTCACCTGCACCGATATCAGTACCGATGGTATGTTGCAGGGACCTAACATGGCGTTGTACTCCAGCCTCCTCGAACGTTTCCCTACTCTCCGCCTCATAGCCAGTGGCGGTGTGAGCAGTGTCGAAGACCTGCACCGCTTACAGGCGACAGGCGTAGATGGAGTGATCGTGGGAAAGGCGATTTATGAGGGGAAGGTTGCGTTGGAGGCCCTGGGTTCCGGGTTGCTAGGGGCTGGGTGGCTGGATTAAACAAGGAAATAAGGTATAAGGAAACAATAACGATGCTGACGAAACGAATTATTCCGTGTCTCGATATCAAAGACGGGCGTACTGTGAAGGGTGTGAATTTCATCAATATCCGGGATGCGGGGGATCCTGTTGAGCTGGCTTCTCTGTATGCGAGTCAGGGGGCGGATGAACTTGTCTTCCTCGATATTTCGGCGACAAATGAAGAACGGAAAACTTTTGCGTCGCTGGTAAGAGATATCGCCCGGCATATTAACATCCCGTTTACCGTGGGTGGTGGCATCAGCACGGTAGCCGATGTCGCTCCCCTCCTCGAAGCGGGAGCTGACAAAGTCAGCGTAAACTCCGCGGCGGTCAGACGCCCCGAACTGATCGATGAACTCGCGGTTGCGTTCGGCTCGCAGTGTATCGTACTGGCAATCGACGCCCGCAGACTGAACAATGACTGGGTGGTTCACACACACGGTGGTAAGAAACCTACAGAGAGAAAGTTGTATTCCTGGGCGAAAGAAGGACAGAAACGCGGCGCCGGTGAAATTCTCTTCACGAGCATGGATCATGACGGAACCAAACAGGGATTCGCAGTCGATGCGCTGCGTAAACTCCACGACCTGCTAACCATCCCCGTGATAGCGTCAGGGGGCGCCGGCGAAGTGGGACACTTTATGGATGCGTTTGTACTGGGGAAAGCTGACGCAGCACTTGCGGCGAGTATCTTTCATTTCGGCGAAGTAAAGATTCCCGAACTGAAATCATTCCTCAAAGAACGACACATCGAAGTACGACTTTAATAGAAATACAATATCATGATCGATCCTAAACAAATAGATTTTTCAAAACTCGACGGTCTCGTTCCCTGCATTGTTCAGGACGCAGACAGCGGTGTTGTCCTGATGCTGGGTTTTATGAACGAAGAGTCATTGGCGAAAACGATCGCCGAAAAACGGGTGACATTCTTCAGCCGCTCAAAGCAGCGTCTGTGGACCAAAGGAGAAACTTCCGGAAACTTCCTCGATGTAAAAGACATCACCGCCGACTGCGACAATGACACTTTACTGGTAAAAGCCAGTCCGCTGGGCCCCGCCTGCCACACAGGCGCCGACACCTGTTTCAAGGAGACGAACCCGTCATGGAGTTTGTCAGCGCTGGAGAAAATAATCGCCGACCGCAAGGCAAACCCCAAACACGGCTCCTATACAACTTCCCTGTTCCAATCGGGCATGAACAAGATCGCTCAGAAAGTCGGAGAAGAAGCCGTAGAGATGGTGATCGAAGCGAAGGACAATAACCGCGATCTTTTCCTCAATGAGGCGTCAGATCTGATGTACCACTACCTCGTGTTGTTACAGGCGAAAGGACACAGCTTATCCGACGTCGAGAAAATCCTCAAGGAAAGACACCGGTAAGTCGACATCAGGCGAATTCGCGATCCGGCTCATCAAAAGTATATATCCTCGTACAATCCCGCCTTATTCGTGCGGCAGGAAAGCTTTCCTTTCAATGCCTCGGGTTTGAAAAGAGATTTACCCAACAGCATTCTGACACACTCCTGAATTCCTTCCGTGATCGATGGGTGAGGATGTACGCACTCCGCGAGCTCCTCGATACCCTTATCCATCGAAATGAGCAGCGCAACGGCCTGCATCGCACTGGAAGCCTGATGGCCTACGATCTTCAATCCGAGGATCTTCATCTCCGCATCGTTAGTCACAAGCAGCTTGATAAACCCTTGTGTGTTCCTTTTGGCGATTGCCCTTGGGATACAACTGTAATCCAGCGTCACCACCCGGTAGTCGATCCCCTTCTCCCGAGCGTTCTGCTCATTCAGCCCCACACCGGCTACTTCCGGGTGAAGGAACATGATCGTGCTGATATTTTCATACACCAGTTTTCGCGACGGGTTTCCAAAAATCTTCTCTACCGCATAGCGTCCTTCCAACTCTCCGACGTTCACCAGCGAAATATCGGCGGTGATATCACCAACCGCGTAAATATTCCCGATGTTGGTTTGTGTTTCATTGTCCTTGATACCGCGTTTAGTGAAATCGATACCCAGGCTTTCATCCCAGAGACCTTCGAAATTCGGTACACGTCCCACCGACACCAACGCTTTCTCCACGTTGAACCTGGCTCGCTTTCCGTCGTTGTACTCGAGTTCGTATTCGACACGCCCGTTCTTGATCTCCATGCTCACCAGTTGCGAATTACGGTGAATGAGGATACCGTTGTTTTCCATATTCCGCTCGATCACTTTCACCACATCCACGTCTTCAAAGGGGAGTATCCTGTCTCCCTTGTCGATTAGATTGACTTTCGTCTTCCCAAAGGCGGAGAAAATGGTCGCAAACTCACACCCTATCACACCCGCCCCTACGATGACCATGCTTTCGGGAAAATCATCCATGTCTTCAATGCCGTCACTGGTCATCACAATCCGCTCGTCAATAGGCAGATCGGGCAAATACCGCGGGCGACTACCGGTAGCGAGAATTATATAGTCGGCCCACACTACCTTGACTCCGCTGTCTGTGGTAATCTGCACCTCGTTTGCGCTCAGAAGAAAAGCTGTTCCCCTCATGAATGTGAGCAAATGAGCATGCCTCGAGTCGTGCATCTGTGAAAGGTGGTCCTGCAGCATGACCTTGCGTTCAGAGACAGCGTTCCGCACTTCCTGCTGTATCTCCTTGTAGTTTACATCGGGAACGGTGATGTTGAACTTCCTGAGGTTCTTTCGAAAAGAAGCAACTTCCCTGGACAACTCCCACCAGGTCTTCGACGACAGGGCTCCGTTGGTCACTCCTGCCCCGCCAACCTTATCTTTCTCGATCAGCAGCGTTTTTTGCTTAAAGTCCAATGCCCGCATCGCTGCGGCATAACCGGAAGGGCCTGCACCTATCACTACGAGACCATACTTTTCCATAAATTCGTTAAAAAATATAGGGGTTCTAGTTACTATTTACGACTTTTTGGCGCCTTATTCAACAGCTGAAGGGCATTATTTGCAGGTAGTTTCGCTAACGCCGATTCTCTACAAAAGACACAAACCAATAAGCGCCCCGTACCGCGCCGGAAAATGGAAAAGATTCTGGAACTCGATCGTGATATATTCCTGGCACTGAATGACAGTTTCAGAAGTCCGTTCATGGATCAGCTGATGACGTTTCTCAGCTCCACCTATGCATGGGTTCCCTTGTATCTGTTGCTCCTGTATTTGCTGATCAGGCACTACCGGCAGCAGTCGTGGATCTGGTTGCTGGCGATAGCGCTGACGATACTACTCGCCGACCAGATCACCAGCACGTTCATGAAGCCGTTCTTTGAAAGATTGCGTCCCTCGCAAGATCCGTCGATCTTCGATCGCGTCAATATCGTCAACGGCTACCGCGGTGGACGGTTTGGGTTCGCGTCCAGCCACGCTGCCAATACGTTTGGAATCGCTACACTCATGTGGTTAGTGCTAAAACGCTACAGGCCCTGGATCGGGCTCCTTCTACTCTGGACATTACTCGTGGGGTACACACGCGTCTACCTGGGCGTCCACTACCCGGGTGATATAGTCGCCGGTTTCGCCGTGGGATTCATCAGCGCGCTCGTCGCCTGGTACCTGCTCTCCTTCCTCTATCGCTACTTTGACCGGAAGAAAGAACTACCTGCCCGCATGCATTAGTTTCTGAACATATTTTCCTATGATGTCAAACTCCAGGTTGACGATATCGCCCTCCCTCAGGCGCGAGAAACTGGTATGTTCAAAAGTATAGGGAATGATCGCGACACGAAAGGCACCGTCGCGCGAATCGAAGCAGGTAAGGCTCACACCGTTGACAGCTATCGAACCCTTCTCCACGGTGATGTTTCCTGTCGCGGGGTTGTATTCAATATCAAAAAGCCAACTGCCGTCAACGTCGCGTAGGGAGGTGATCACACCGGTTTGATCGACGTGCCCCTGAACGATATGACCATCAAACCTTCCGTTGCTCAGCATGCAACGTTCGAGGTTGACAAGCGAGCCTTCCGCCAACCGCCCAAGAGACGATTTACGCAACGTCTCGTCTATGGCTGTGACACGGTGAGCCGAGTCTTCCACAGATGTTACCGTCAGGCAAACCCCGTCATGCGACACACTCTGGTCGGGTTTCAATTCGCCGGAAATTGAGCTCTCTACGAGAAAGTGCGTATTGCTCCCTTCCCGCTCCACTTTCCGGATTATTCCTGTTGCTTCGATGATCCCTGTAAACATGTCTCTAAATAGCGCTAAAACAATATCGTAGGCAACCGGGTTCGCCTGCCCTCGCGGTTTCAATATTCCTCCGTAAGGTAACGCCCCGGCGGTATCCGCGCAAACGTAACCGTAACCGTATGCTGTCGGGAGCACGCAAAGTTTGTCCGTGTTTACTAGGATTTGAACCGGGGTCTTACATCTTTGCAAAAATTTCGACCAATCAAAAAAAACGCCAACATGTCACGAGTTCTTCCCTACAGCAAAGCTAAAGAGGTATTCGATCACGCCAAGTCAAATCAATATGCCTTACCTGCCGTCAATGTTACGAGCAGCCCCACGATCACCGCTTCTCTCGAGGCAGCCAAAGAGGTGAAGTCACCTATCATCATACAGTTTTCCAACGGCGGAGGCGCTTTCTTTGTAGGGAAAGCAATCAGTAATAACGGTCAACAGGCTTCGATCGCAGGATCTGTCGCCGGCGCAAAATATATCCACGACATCAGCGACCTTTACGGGGTACCGGTCCTTCTCAATACAGATCACGCCGCGCACAAACTTCTGCCCTGGGTAGACGGTATGATCAGTGAGGGTGAAAAATTCTTCAAGGCAAACGGACGTCCCTTGTTCACCTCACACATGATCGATCTTTCCGAAGAACCCCTGAAGGAGAATATTGAAACCTGCAAACGCTACCTGGAGAAGCTGACGAAACTCGATATGTATCTCGAGATTGAATTGGGTGTTACCGGAGGCGAGGAAGATGGTGTCGACAATACCGGTGTTGAGAGCTCAAAGCTCTATACCCAGCCGGAAGAAGTTGCTTATGCGTATGAAGAGTTGATGAAGGTCAGCGAAAACTTCGTGATTGCAGCATCGTTCGGAAATGTGCACGGCGTCTACAAGCCCGGTAATGTGAGACTTGAACCCGTTATCCTCAGGAATTCACAGGAACATATCCAGAAACAATTCTCAACTGGTGCAAACCCGGTGAATTTCGTTTTCCACGGTGGTTCAGGCTCGGAACCGGAAGCCATTCGCGAAGCGATCGGATACGGAGTTGTGAAGATGAACATCGACACGGATATCCAGTGGGCCTTCTGGGAAGGGGTACACAACTATTACAAGAAAAATCAGGATTACCTCCAGGCTCAATTGGGTAACCCCACCGGTGACGACGCTCCTAACAAGAAATACTACGATCCACGCGTATGGATTCGCGAGGGTGAAGTATCCATCCGCCAGCGACTTATCCAGGCATACGAGGAGCTCAATGCTGTGAATCAGCTGGAGTCCGCGCCCTTTGCCTGATCGCGGGGGAAAATCTGAAACTTTCGGTTAAACAAGGTTGTCGTGGATTGCATTCAGCACTCTCTGAAAGTGCCTGAAATCTTCTTTTGACAATCCCTCCCATGCTTTCAGACGAATATTCTGAATCCGCGGGCGCATCTGTTCGACTTTTACCTTACCCTGCTTCGTGAGCCCTACCAGAAAACATCTCCGGTCATCAGGATGTGCCTTTCTGACCACCAGCCCTTTTTCACAAAGCAGGTCAATAATGCGCGTAACGGTAGGGTTGTCTTTAAAGATAAACTCCGCCAGGACATTCTGCTTCATCTCACCCTCTTCATGGAGATGCTTCATCACAAGCCACTGATCGACGGTGATATTGAACTTCATCTCTTTGAATTTCTGCTGCGCGTATTGCTTTACGCGACGGGCAGTTCGATCGAGAAGAAACGAATACGAGTTATAAAGCTCTTCGTTCATAGGATGAAGATAGGTTCGCGTCTGCAGAGTAACAACTTCCCGGTGCCTAGTTGAAAGTTCCCACCCGAAGTACCGCGTTCTGAAGGCCTCGGCTTACCCTGATCTGGCAGGCGAGCCGGCTGCGGTCATTAGACGACGGAAGGGTATCGAGCATATCAAGCTCCGCGTGAGTAGGGGCTCCGAGGTCTTCGCCGCCTTCAAGGACCTCCACGTAGCAGGTCGCACACAGCGCCATGCCTCCGCACGTCGCCTGGATAGAATACTCGGAAGCTTTGAGAACTTCCATCAGACTAAGATTAATATCTTCGGGTACCTCAATACGATTCCGTACCCCGTCATTCGTTTCGACTTCAAACACTATCATAACAGTTTATCAAAAAGCGTTCACGCCGTTTACCGTGGTGTACTTAAAGCTCAGTTTTTCATTCGGGTAGACAAACCTGAACGCGCTCTGCGCCATCAATGCCGCCTCATGGAATCCCGAGAGGATCAACTTCAGCTTTCCGGGATAAGTATTGATATCGCCTATCGCGTAGATCCCGGGTATATTGGTGGAGTAGTCGATAGTATTTACCGCGATCGCATTCTTGTCGAGCGTCAGCCCCCACTCACTGATAGGACCTAACCTGGGACTAAGTCCGAACAATGGAATCAGATAATCAGAATCGATCGTGCGTTCGTTTTTCTGTCCGTCGATAACTGACACCGATGCCAGATTGCCATTACCGGAAACACGCTTGAGGTTGGAGCTCAGCAACAGGTCTATCTTCCCGGTGCGTGCCAGTTCAAATACTTTTTCCGCCGAATCGGGCGCGCCGCGAAACGTCTCGTTCCGGTGGATTAGCGTGATGTGTTTCGCAAGCGAAGCCAGGTGGATCGTCCAGTCGAGGGCGGAGTCACCGCCACCGGTGATAACCAGTTTCTTTCCGCGGAACGTTTCGGGGTCTTTGACGAAATACAGAATACCTTTTCCTTCAAACTTCCCGAGGTTCTCGATCTCCGGCTTGCGCGGTTCAAAGCAACCCAGACCGCCCGCGATCACCAGCGCCTTGCATGCAATGCTGGTGTTCTCGGAAGTCCTGACCACAAACCCTCCATCCCCAAGTCTATCGATCTCCGTGACCTTCTCCCCCAGCGTGAATCCTGGTTTGAATGGTTCAATTTGTTTGGAGAGGTTGTTGATCAATTCCCCCGCGTTGATCTCCGGATAACCCGGTATGTCGTAAATGGGCTTCTTCGGATATATCTCGGTCAGCTGCCCGCCGATCTGCGGGAGGACATCAACAAGATGGCAGCGCATCTTCAGGAGACCGGCTTCGAATACAGCAAACAGTCCGACCGGACCTGCGCCTATAATGCAAATATCTGTTTGGATCATCGTCGTCTTGAGGTAAGTAAAGTTAGTATATTAATTGTTAGTGTAACAACTAATTTAAAAGAAAGTTCGTAAAAATCCGACGGACTACAGTCCACAAAAGAATTTCCACCCAACTTGATCCGCATCACGCAAAGTGTTTTATTGGGTGCAAAGAAATTGAATGAGCCTGTATAATAAAATATTCCGTCTGGCGCGCGTATTCTCCTGGTGGGCGGTACCGGCACTGCTCGTACTCGCCTGCGGCGGGAAGGAAGGAAAAACCAGTGAAAATAGCATGGAGACCAAGCCGGAGAAGGATATCCCCGGTATGGTATGGGTACCCGGGGGTACTTTTGTCATGGGCACTGATGAAGATCAGGCATACGACCACGAACGGCCGGCACATCAGGTGAAGATCGACGGTTTCTGGATGGACGAAACGGAAGTTACCAACGAGCAATTCGAGGCGTTCGTGAAAGCAACCGGCTATATTACAATCGCTGAGCGAAAGCCCACCTGGGAAGACCTTCAGAAACAATCGCCTCCCGGAACACCTGCCCCCGCGGATAGTTTGCTTGTACCGGGAGCGCTTGTGTTTAACCCGCCAAATCATCCGGTCATGCTCAACGACTACTCGCAGTGGTGGCGTTGGCTCCCCGGCACTAACTGGAGGCAGCCGGAAGGCCCTGGCAGCAACCTCGAAGGACGAATGAATCACCCCGTCGTACACGTGGCTTACGACGACGCGCTGGCGTATTGCGAATGGGTGGACAAACGCCTCCCGTCGGAAGCGGAATGGGAGTTCGCATCACGCGCCGGAGCGGAAGGACAACGCTATGCATGGGGAAATGAAATGAAGGTCAACGGCAGGTTTATGGCCAATACCTTCCAGGGAAGCTTTCCTAATCACAATTCAGCTGAAGACGGGTTCGACCGGCTGGCGCCGGTCCGAAGTTTTCCACCAAATGCTTATGGACTATACGATATGATAGGCAATGTCTGGGAGTGGACCAGCGATTGGTATCACGTAGACTATTTCAAACAGCTCGCCAAAGCTTCTGTCGCCGTCAATCCCAAAGGTCCCGAAAAACCTTATGATCCCAACGAACCGTATTCGATCAAGCGTGTCTCAAAGGGTGGCTCGTTCCTCTGCGCCGACGACTACTGCGTAAACTACCGCCCGAGCGCGCGTCAGGGCACATCCTTCGACTCGGGAATGTCGAACCTGGGATTCAGGTGCGTGAAAGACCCGGAGTAAATTGCAAAGTGATTCGCTCTATCGTCGTACCGATCTGCCGTACACCTCGATCCAATCGAGACGCGAAGACGCCGGTGAACCGCCGCCCGCCATCAGGTCGGTGAATCCAATCTCCTCTACCCTGCTCAGGTCGGGATTCTGTGCCCATGAAGTCTCGGTAACCCTTTTAATATCAAGGTTCCGCCACCGGATATTTTGCACTTGAAATTCCTGCTCGGTCCAATCAGGCGAGACGCCCACGTACTGGTCGCTTACAAGCCACGTTCCACCTTCCAGTTGCACGATAATACGAAGTTCACGAAATCCGGTTTGACGGGAGCGGAACTTTATCGTGGCATCGCCAGTGAGATCTACAAGCCGGGTGCGATGCCGCAACGCAAGCGCCCAGTTGGCCGTGCATTCACCTGACCAGATATAAAAAGGATCATTCGGTATGTTCGGATGAAAGCTCTTTTTCACTTCATCGCGCGCCGGACCGTAAAGCCTGAGTTCGAGGTCTTTGTTGCTCACGTGGTTCTGCGTTACAGGAAGCTCGGCAGGAGTTTCCTTCCAGTCTTCCCTGAACACCAATTCGCTTTGTGCCTCAACATCTGTAACCGCAGCAAGGCAAACGGCAAACAATAAAATGGTTTTCATAACGGATTGATTTGACACACACGGTTAAACAGCAAGCTTCCTCAGCATGTACTGGAGTATCCCGCCGTTGCGATAGTAATCTATCTCAATTTTGCTGTCGAGTCTGCTCAAGACACTGAACTCCTTCACAGTACCATCTCCCGAAACTGCTTTTACCGTCAGGGATTGTCCCGGGGCAATCGCATCGGAAAGTCCGGGAAAAGAAAACTCTTCCGTGCCTGTAAGCCCAAGCACTTCCGCATTCTGGTCGGAAAGGAACTGTAGCGGCAAGACGCCCATACCGACAAGGTTACTCCGGTGAATACGCTCATAGCTTTCGGCGAGTACCGCGCGAACCCCCAACAGCAACGGGCCCTTAGCCGCCCAGTCGCGCGAAGAACCGCTACCGTATTCCTTGCCTGCGATAACAATCAACGGCGTAGACAATTCCTTATAAAGCACCGAGGCGTCATAAACAGTCATCTCCTCTCCATTCGGGAGAAATGTGGTATACCCCCCCTCCTTCGTTGCCAGCCTGTTGCGGATGCGCACGTTCGCGAACGTACCCCGCACCATTACTTCATCGTTTCCGCGCCGCGACCCGTATGAGTTAAACTCCTCAAAGGGGACACCCCGTTCAAGCAGATATTTCCCCGCCGCCGAGTGAATATTGAACGCCCCCGCCGGCGAGATATGATCGGTCGTGATCGAGTCGCCGAGCATAACCAATACGCGCGCATTGACGATGGGCTGGATCGCCGAGGGCTTGTCGGGAAGGTCGACAAAGAATGGAGCTTCCTTCACATAGGTCGAAGAAGAATCCCATTGATAGGCCGTACCGACCGGCGCATCCAGTTGCTGCCATTGTTCATTGCCATCAAAGATCTCGTCGTAGTTCTTTTTAAAGTACTCCTTACGGACAACCTTGCCGACTACATCGTGAATCTCCTGCTCAGACGGCCAGATATCGCGGAGAAACACCGGCTTGCCCTGCTGATCAACACCCAGAGGTTCTGACTGCATATCGATATCCATCCGACCTGCGAGAGCATAAGCCACAACAAGTAAGGGCGACATCAGGAAGTTCATTTTGATCTGTGGGTGAATACGAGCTTCGAAATTCCGGTTGCTCGACAGCGCGGCGGCGACAACGAGATCGTTATTTGAAACCGCCTGCGCAATGGGTTCCGGCAAGGGTCCCGAGTTTCCGATACACGACGTACAACCATACCCCACAATATTGAAACGCAGTTTCTCAAGCACCGGCAGCAACCCGGCTTCGCGGAGGTAGTCAGTCACCACTTTCGATCCCGGCGCCAGGCTCGTTTTTACCCAGGGCTTGACGTCAAGCCCCTTTTCAATTGCTTTCGCCGCCAACAGGCCGGCGCCGATCATAACATCGGGATTTGACGTATTCGTGCAGCTGGTGATCGCCGCAATAGCAACATCGCCGTCGCTCAGGTGGAAACTCTCTCCGTTATAAGTCACCTCCACCGTACGCATATCGCTGTGGGTAGCCGTGGCTACTTCGCTGGGTGCAACGTTGCCACCTTCTCCGGCCCATCGGCTCAACGGACGATCGGTAAACTCAACGTATTTGCGGAAGAATTTACTTTCAAGAATATCGGCAATAACCCGCTTTGCATCGCGTTGCAAGATCTTGTCCTGCGGACGGCTCGGCCCGGAGATAGTCGGCTCGACGGTACCCAGGTCGAGTTCAACAACCTGACTATAGGTGATCTTGTCCTCATCTTCGCGCCAGAAAAGATTCTCCTTCGCATAGCGCTCTGTCAATTCGATCACTTCACGCGGACGATTCGTCTTGTCGAGATACTCAAGGGTCTTGTTATCTATCGGGAAGTACGTGATCGTACAACCAAATTCAGGCGACATGTTGCCGATGGTCGCACGGTCAGGAACAGACAACGACTGCAAACCATCGCCAAATACCTCCACGAATTTCCCGACAACTGTGTTCCTTCGCAACAACTCGGTAATGGTCAGCACAAGGTCTGTCGCCGTACTCCCGACGGGCAACTTACCCATCAGTTTCAGTCCTATTACCTCCGGTAGCGCGAAAAAATGTGGTTGCCCCAGCATCGCCGCCTCTGCCTCTATACCCCCTACGCCATAAGCGACAATACCGAGCCCATTGACCATCGGGGTGTGAGAGTCGGTACCCACCAGCGAATCCGGAAACGCCACGCCATCTCTTTCCACCACACACTTCGAAAGATATTCGAGGTTTACCTGATGGCAGATCCCCATGCCGGGCGGCACCACCGAAAAATTATCGAAAGCACCCTGCGCCCACTTCAGAAAGCGATAGCGCTCACTGTTTCGTTCATACTCCCTGTCTACGTTGCGGACGTAAGCATCGTTGCTACCGTAGTAATCCACCTGCACAGAGTGGTCCACCACCAGATCAACCGGTATCAGCGGATTGATACGCGCCGGATCTTTTCCCTTCCGCAACAACTCCGCGCGCAGAGACGCGATATCTACTATTGAGGGGACGCCTGTGAAATCCTGCATAAGAACACGGGCCGGAATAAACGGGATTTCCTTGTCGGCCGGCTTCGGCTTCCAGTTCAGCAGGGTATCAATGTGCTCGGATGTAACGACGTAGCTATCGTAATTGCGAAGCGCATTCTCCAGCAACACCCGGATGGAAAACGGAAGGTGACTCACCGGGTGACCCTTCTCTTGCAGCGTCCTGAGACTGTAGTAGGAGAGTTGCTTTCCATCAAGGGAGAGTTGCTTTTTAATTCCAAGATAATCCTGATTCATTGCGGCAATGTGGTTAAGTGAATGGCAATATTGTGAAATACTGTGAAATCAATGAAAGAACACCGTTCGGCGGGAATTGGTTGCTTAAATCTCCTGTATTTGCCTGACCATCTGGTTTGTAAAACCCCACTCATTGTCATACCACGCCATGACCTTCACAAGATCGCCGTCGACGACCCTGGTCATACCCGCATCAACAACCGAAGCAAAGGAGCTCATAATGATGTCGGATGAAACGAGCGGTTCATCTGAAACGTGCAGTACTGATTTGTAACGCGGAGTCTTCGACTCTTCCAGCAAAATTCCATTGATCTCTTCGGGCGTCGTCTTTCTCGACACAAGGAAAGTGATATCGGAGATCGATCCTACCGGAACCGGAGTCCGCACAGAAACGCCATCGAACCTGCCCGCGAGCTGCGGATAGGCCTTCGTTGTTGCAATCGCTGCGCCGGTTGAAGAGGGTATAAGATTTACAGCCGCGGCACGCCCCATGCGCAAATCTTTTTTCGACGGCGCATCCACAATACCCTGCGACGCCGTATACGCATGTATCGTACTAAGAATGGCTTTACTGATGCCGATCTTCCGGTCGATGATCTCCACAACAGGAGCCACGTTGTTGGTCGTGCAGCTCGCGCAGGAAAATACCGCCGTCTTGCCGTCCTGGGTATTTACACCGTGAACAACCGTCGGCGTATCCTTATCCTTTGATGGTCCGGAGATCACGACAGTCTTGGCACCTGCGTGAATATGTTTCTCCGCGTCCTCCTTATTGGTAAAAAATCCGGTGCTTTCAATGACAATTTCAACACCGGAGTCCTTCCACGGAAGCTTCGCGGGATCCTTCTCACCGTGATACCGGATCTTCCGGCCTCCGACAACGAGATACTCCCCTTCTATTCTTACTTCCTTATCATAAACACCGTACACACTATCATATTTTAATAAATACGCCGCGTTCTCGAGGGACATCAGGTCGTTTACCGCCACAACCTCCAGGTCACCCTGATCCATCATTACTTTGAGCGCAGCTCGCCCGATTCTCCCAAAACCATTGATCGCAATCTTCTTCATAGCATACAATATTAAGGTTAACTCAATTCTCGCCGTCTGTTACCATTGTATATCCCTAACGGAGGGTGGTGTTCACAAAAGAGGTGATAGCAAACGGGCCACCCGCTCGGGAAACTGCTTATACTTAGGGCGATTACGCCACACATCCGGGCGGATTTGCTCCGAATCATCCAGATCGCGCAGGAAGTCAGCGCGCAACTCGCCCGCCACCTGGGTCCCGTAAACTATAGCATTCACCTCAAAATTCACGTCGAAGCTGCGGTAATCCATGTTGGCCGTTCCAACCATAGCGATATAGTCATCCACGACCATAGCCTTGGCATGCATAAATCCTTTCTGATACAGGTAAATTTCCACGCCAACATTGAGCAGCTCGCCGTAGTAAGACCACGCAGCCGCATTCACCAGCCAGGAATCGGAGACCCCGGGAGTAATAATCCTCACGGACACACCACTGAGCGCGGCAACCTTCAGCGCGTTGAGAATGCTCTCACCGGGGATAAAATATGGAGTTACCAGCAAAATCTCTTTCCGGGCGATATTAATGGCTTTGACAATCGAAAGCATGATCGTCGACATCGGCGAATCCGGAGCACTGGCAGCGATCTGTACATTCTCCTGCCCCTCCTCATGACGACGGAGATCAAAGTAAGCCTCCTCGGGCTGAAGCTTCTGCTGAGAACAAAAATTCCAGTCGCAGAAAAAGAGATACTGCAGGTATTGCACGCCGGGGCCATCGATCCGGAGATGCGTGTCACGCCAATACACACCACGTTTCTTGCGCGGATCGTTTATGTACCGGTCGCTGATATTGATACCCCCCACAAAACCACAGTTCCCATCGACAACAATGATCTTCCTGTGATTGCGATAATGAATAGGGTTGGCAAGCCTGATGAAACGAATTTTGTTGAAAGGATATATTTCAACACCACCGGCAATGAATTCAGGTACGAGGGTCTTGCGTATGCTCATACTACCGAACGCATCGTAGATAACGCGCACCTTCACCCCCTCTCCCACTTTCCTGATCAGCAGGTCCTTGAGCTGGTTACCAATAATATCGTCTTCGTAGATATAATACTCGATGTGAATGTGATGCCGCGCGCCCTCAAGCACTGAAAGCACCTCGGAAAACTTCTCCTCCCCGTTCTGAAGAATTTTTACCGCATTACCCGTAGTAAGCGGACTGAAACTGTCGCGCAGGAGAAACTTCACCAGACTCTTCCCGTCGCCGATCGAGTTGATACTGCGTTGAAGATTGAGCTCCGTGCGCGAGATAACACCCTCGATCACACGGTAGGCCATGGCGTCGTCTTCGACGAGCTTTCGGCTATAGACACGCTTTCTGCGATAGTTCGTGCCAAACCAAAAATAGAACAACATACCCAGTATCGGTATGAAAACCACGAGCAAAAGATAGGCAAGGGTTTTATTGATACTCGTCGTATCGTATATGATCCGAAGGCCAACAATAATCAGGATAATGATATAAACGATATCCAGAACTATTACCCAGTTCATAGTGTCAGCGTGCCTCCGGTTGTTATTGTGGTACCGATGACAAGATAACAAGAAAGCGGTAAAACACCACTGGTCCGACCTACCTCCAGCCTCCGCCCAGCGCCCTGTAAAGTTCTACGACAGCACCGAGACGATCAAAACGCGAATTGACAAGATTGAGCTGAGAATTCAACGCATTCTGACGCGCGGTAAGTACCTCCAGGTAGCTGGCCATACCACTATTCATTAGTTCCTCCGAATATTCAGTCGCCGTTTCATAGGCGGCGAATTCCTCGCGTTTAATCCCGATCGACTCACCCGCAGCGTGGAAGTTGTAGAGCGCGTCAGATACTTCGCGGCCGGCGTTGAGAATAGCCTGCCGGAATCGCAGGAAAGCCTGCTCCTTTTGAGAAAGTGAAACCTCGTATTGCGTGCGGACGCGCCGCCCGTTGAGGATAGGCTGGGCCAAACCCCCGATCACGTTCGCGAACAACGAGTTCACACTGAATAGATCATCCAGTTCAAGACTCTGAAGCCCCGCACTGGCAGACAATGTCAGCGACGGATAGAAATTACTTTTCGCGACATTCGTCAGTTCAAACGCGTTTACCAGACCGAACTCCGCAGAAACAACATCAGGTCTGTTGCGGAGAAGCTGAACCGGAAATCCGATATGCAGTTCATCGGGGAGCTCCTGGTCATTCAGGCTTCCACGCGCAATGGCGCGAGGATCACTGCCCAGCAGGATCGACATTGTATTCTCCAGCAGCTTGATATTCGTGTCCACATCAACACGCAACGCCCGGGCTGTGTGCAGCTGCGCTTCTGTCTGCTTCACCGCAACCTCCGACACCGTGCCGGCATCCTTTAACGCCCGGGTTGTTTCGAGCGCGCTCTCGCGGGTAGCAATGGTTTGCTCCACGACACGTTTTTGTTCATCCAGCGCCAGCAGCCTGAAATAAGTCGTGGCGATTCCCGCAATCAGTTCCGTTTTTACAGCCTGGTGTGCAGCCACTGACTGGAGATAAGTAGCCTCCGTGGCACGACGGGTACTCCTGATCTTCCCCCATATATCAGCTTCCCACGAAAGTCCTCCGGAAATTTCGTACTGCGTTAACGATCCGCTAAACACTGAGCCAAACTGGCTGTTTCCGGAAAGCGCCTGGTAGTTCACATTGGCCTTCGCATTCAAGGCAGGCAGCTGGCCTTGCTTGCCCTGGAGATAGTACGCACGCGCGATGTCGATCTGATGCAGTGCAACGCGAATATCGATGTTCTGCTCAAGACCCTTTTCGATATGACCGATCAGAACCGGGTCGGTAAACAATTCACGCCACGATACATCCGCGATAGTCGTGCTATCGGCAGCGAGAGAATCCGTTCTGAAATATTCACTTTGAACCACTTCCGGACGGCTGTATTGCTTCGCGACAAAACAAGACTGCAGAGTGACCAGCAGAACCGGAATAATGGCAAACGTCACTAATCTATTCTTTTTCATTCTCAATTTTTCGAAGTGTGTTTTAAACGTGTCCGCCTTCCTGCACTGCTTTCCTGGGACTGATCTTCTCCTGAAGCCACTGGAAGAAAATATAGAGGATAGGAATAACAAAAACCCCTAACACCGTTCCGACCAAAAGTCCTCCAACGGCGCCGGTTCCGATAGAACGGTTACCCTGCGCGCCGATCCCGCCGGAAAATACCAGCGGAAGCAACCCGATAATAAATGCGAACGAAGTCATAAGAATCGGTCTCAATCGCACCCGAGCCCCCTCAATGGCAGCTTCAACAATCCCGTGTCCTGCCCGTCGCCGCTGAATACCGAACTCTACAATCAGGATCGCGTTCTTGGCGAGCAGCCCGATAAGCATGATCATCGCGATCTGGAAATAGACATTAATATTCAGACCTACGAACTTGGTGACAAGAAAAGCCCCCATGATCCCGATCGGCAACGAAAACAGGACGGCAAGCGGTATAAGGTAGCTCTCATACTGCGCAGCAAGAATAAAATAAACAAAAAGAATACTGAGGATAATGATAAAAAGCGTTTGGCTTCCCGCGGAAATCTCTTCCCGCGTCAATCCGGAAAAGTCGACCGTGTAGTTTGCTGGCAGCGTCGTAGCAGACATCTCCTGCACCGCGCGAATCGCATCGCCCGACGAATATCCCGGTGCCGCGGCACCGTTTACACCCGCGGAGTTAAACAGGTTGAAACGCGTAACCGCCTGCGGTCCGTAGATTCGTTTTAATTGTATAAACTCGGTGATCGGCGCCATCTGCCCTGTGCTGGTTCTCACAAAGAGCGAATTCAGATCACCGGGCGTCGCCCTGTCCTGCGGCAGCGCCTGAACATAAACACGATACTGCTTACCAAAGCGCGAGAAGTTCGCCGCATAGATTCCTCCAATGTAACCCTGCAGTGTCTCAAATATACTGTTGACAGCCACACCCGCTTCCTTAGCCTTGGCGACGTCGAGGTCCATCTCATATTGAGGAAACCGCGTGTTGAACGACGACTGCGCGTACGTCACCTCCGGGCGCTGCATCAGCTGACGCAGAAAGTCCTGGGTGACACGATCGA
Organism: uncultured Roseivirgaceae bacterium; assembly: GCA_964493505.1. Lineage (GTDB taxonomy): Bacteria > Bacteroidota > Bacteroidia > Cytophagales > Cyclobacteriaceae > Chryseosolibacter. The sequence continues at coordinate 134,582 of CAZBNP010000009.1, read as the reverse complement.
GCTCGTTAAATTCTCCCCCGAACCTGTCGAGCACACTGAATTCAAAACCAGACGAAATCCCAAACCCGGGAATACTGGGCGGAGCAAAGAACAAAAAGTTCGCGTCGGGAATAGTAGCCGCTACCGCGAACATCTGCCCCATGATAGCATCCACGGAAGTCGATTCATCCACGCGTTCCGACCACGGTTTCAGCTTGAGAAAGCCCAGGCCGTAGTTGCTCCCCGCTCCCGAGATAAGGCTAAACCCGTTGACCAGCGATCCGCTTTCAAAACCCGGGATGTCCTTGATCTTATCGTAAAGCTCCTGCGTCACCGACACGGTTCTGTCGAGTGTAGCACCCGGCGGCAGTTCGACGTTAGCGAAGATCATTCCCCTGTCTTCAGGTGGTACGAACCCTGTGGAAGTCGTACGGGATGCCCACCCGATACCAGCCAGCGAAAGCAGCAGGATCGCCGGTGTAATCCATTTGAACTTATACAGAAAGGAAAGCGAACGGACATAACGCTTCGTCGTAACATCAAAGGCTACGTTGAACCCATGGAAAAACCGATTCAGAAATCCCTTCTTCCCGTTCCCCTCGTGATGCGACTTCAACAACAGCGCACACAACGCAGGACTGAGTGTCAACGCATTCAAAGCCGATATCGCAATAGCCACAATCAGCGTAACACCAAACTGTTCGTAAAAGACACCCGTCGGACCCGTGATAAATGTCACGGGAATAAACACCGCCGCCATCACCAGCGTGATTGAAATGATCGCACCGGTAATCTCCTCCATTGCCGAATGTGTGGCTGTCCGCGCCGACTTCACACCCTCTTCCAGTTTCGCGTGCACCGCTTCCACTACCACAATCGCATCATCCACCACAATACCAATAGCAAGCACCAGCGCGAAGAGTGTCAACAGGTTAATCGAATAACCGAAAAGGTTAAGGAAAAAGAACGTTCCGATGATCGACACCGGTACCGCAATAGCCGGGATAAGCGTCGACCGAAAATCCTGAAGAAATATGTACACCACGAGAAAGACCAGCAGGAACGCTTCAAGGAGAGTCGTCACTACTTTTTTTATCGATGCGTTGAGAAACTCATTCGTATCGAAATTGACCGTGACACCCAACCCCCTCGGGAAATCTTCCCTTAGCGTTGCAATAGTAGCATGTACAGTTTCGATAATCTCCTGGGCATTCGAGCCGGGCGTTTGATATACACCCATACTGACACCCGGTAAATTGTTCGTGTACGACACAACCGTGTAACCCTCTGCGTCGAGTTCGACATCCGCTACATCCGAAAGTCGCAGAAACTCGCCGTTGCCGAGCGCTTTGATGATAATGCCCCGAAACTGGTCTTCATTCTTAAAGCGGCCGCCATATCGTATGATATACTCGAATGCCTCAGCATTGTTCTGGCCCAATGATCCGGCGGCGGCCTCAAGACTCTGCTCATTGAGCGCCACGATAACATCCGACGGGATGAGATTATACGCCGCGAGCTTATCCGGACGCAACCAAATCCGCATGGCGTAGTTCTTCGACCCAAACACCGATACATCACCCACACCGCTGATCCGCTTCAGCGTAGGCAGCACGTTGATATTAAGATAGTTTTGAATATACGTCGCATCGTAATCTTCATTCTCCGAGTAGACCGTTAGGAACATCAGAGCGCTGGTCTGTTGCTTCTGCGTGATCACACCCGACTGTGTAACCTCCCGCGGTAGCAAAGGTGCTGCCCGCGCAACGCGGTTCTGTACGTTTACGGCCGCAATGTCGGGATTGACCCCCTGTTTGAAGTACACACGTATCTGCGCCATACCGTTGTTACTGGCCGTAGACTCGATGTACGTCATATCTTCCACGCCATTGATCTGTTCCTCGACGGGAATGATCACACTTTCGAGAACTGTCTGCGCATTCGCACCCGGGTAATTCGCGGTAACCTGAACGGTTGGCGGAGCGATATCGGGATACTGTGTCACCGGCAATGTAGTAAGGCCCAACACCCCCAGAATCAAGATAATGATAGAGACGACAGTCGATAAGACAGGTCTGTCTATGAATTGTTTCAGCATCTCGCGATCTTATTTAAATACGACTTTCAGGGAATTTGCTATACTGTCGAACGGCACAGGTTGTGCCCGGACAGGAGAATTGTCACGCAACTTTCCCGTACCCTGCGCAGCGATCTTATCACCTGGCTCCAGCCCCGACCGCACAATGATGAGGTTATTCACCCGGTCGACGACCTCAATAGGGTTGGTGATCACAACCGTATCACCAAGTACCTTATAAACATATACGATTCCCTGTTGCTCAAACGTAGCGGTAGCAGGAACCACGCGAACGTCTTCGTAGATATGAGGTACGCGGATCCTGCCACTGTTACCGTGCATGAGTATGTGATTCGGGTTGGGAAACGTAGCGCGAAAACTCACTGTTCCCGTCGAGCGGTTAACCTGCCCGGTAACCGTCCCGATCTTTCCCTTTTCCTCATAGGTCTCGCCATTGACAAGTTCCAATTCTACCGGGGGGAAGTTCCTGATCTTCTCGACCAGCGTCATACCTGTGGTACCCTGCAGGAAGTCGAGGTAGTCGCGTTCGTTCAGCGAAAAGAAAGCGTAAACGTCATCGATATCAGAAACCGTTGTCAACGGCAAAGGATCAGCCGGACTTGCCAGCGCGCCTTGCCTGAAGTTTATCGCTCCAACAAAGCCGTCGATAGGACTTTTGATAGTGGCATACCCGATACTCGCAGTGATACTATTGTGGTTGGCAACCGCCTGCGCCAGGCGCGCCTCGGCAGTTTCCAGTTGCACTTCGCTTATGATACCTTTCTGTACGAGCGGCTTAAGTTTTTCAACCTCGACCTTAGCAGCATCAATATTGGCCCGGGCAGCTCCCGCATCCTGCGTGAGAGACTGCGTTTCAAGCGTAAAGAGCGTCTGGCCTTTTCGCACACGCTCGCCTTCATCCACCAGGACCGAAGTAACATAGCCTGCTACCTTTGCCCTGACGGCACTGCTCACCGTTCCCTCCACACTCACAGGATAGGTCGAATAAGCCGTAACGGTCTTCAGTGGCACCTCCACTACCGGTATCGGTACCGGCTGAGCCGCGCGCCCCCCTGGCGTCTGCTGTTTGTCCTGACAGCCAAGCAGGAACATGGATGTTATAAAGAATAGAGGAAGTGTGAATTTTCTCATTGCTGGTCAACGTTAGAACTTCTGTTTATTGCTTTTTGCTTATTGCCATTTGCTTTTTGCCATTTGCCTATTGCCATTTGCTTTTTGCCATTTGCCTATTGGCCATTGCCAATTGTCATACCCTCCCAGAGCACACTGATAATGCGCTGCTGGTCGGCGTTACTCACCGTCTTTTTTCCGAAGATCTGCAATTTTGCCAGCGAGATGATACTGCTCATTACCAGCAGTAACAAAAACTCAGGCTTCATGGTCCGGAATACTCCCTTTTTTACGCCTGACGAGAAGAAGTCAAACAATATACCCTTGGTATAATTGGGGAATTTGTTGGCGCTAAATGGGGAATTGATAAACTGCTCGAAGAAAATCAGCACATTAGGCTCGCGCTGATAGAATCCGTACAGGCTCTTCCAAAGGCGTGAAAAGTTTTCTTTATACGACAGGTGCGGGTCAATGGACGACTCAATGACAGCGGTAACACGCTCGCGGTTATAGGTGTACAGTTCGCAGATCAGTTGATCTTTGCTTTCGAAGTAGTGGTAGACCGTACCGGCAGCGACACCAGCCTTACCCGCCACCAGGCTCATAGTCGTGCCATGAAAGCCGTAATCCTTGATCAGATCAAGTGTGCTTTCAAAGATTGCCTGTTTCTTATCGCCCGGGTGGATCTTCATGGTTGAATGAACGTTCATTCGGGTGCAATGTTACAGCGAATCGAAACAATTCCTCAGTCGGCCTGCATTTATATTTCGAAAGGGCGACTTCAAACGTTTTCGGTTGGAGTCCCCCGGCTTTTTTATGGAAAAATAGACGTCCCGACTGTCTGGTTTTCCGGATAAAATGAAAATCAGCAAACAGAATTTGATCGTGATCGGCTATATTACTCATACAAACCCACTCATCTTACCACTATGAAAAAGGCAAGCATTCTGATAGTAGACGATGAAGCGTTGATCCGGGAAGGATTGCGATCGTTACTTGAGCGAGAGGCATTTATCGGCGACATATTCGAAGCATCTGACGCCGGGCAGTTTCACGAATTTATAGCGGCCCATTGCGTCGACGTCATCTTACTGGATATCCGGTTAAGGGACACGATGGGTGTTGAGTTGCTGGATTCAATCAAAAAACTTGAGCCAGCGCCGAAAGTAATCGCAGTAACCGGAATGGAGGGAGTCGAGTTGATGATCAATCTGCTTAAACGCGGTGTTAACGGTATCGTGTATAAGCTGAACGGGTACGAAGAAATCCGCAAGACGATCAAAAGTGTTCTCACGTCGGGAAACTATTATCCGAAGAATATACTGCGCATCATACAGTCTAATGCGTTGACGTGGGATCACGTGCCCACAGTTGTTTTACAGCCACAGGAGCGTAACATGCTGAAGGCGCTTGCGCGCGGGTCTATAACAAAAGAGATCGCTCATGAGTTGAAGATGGCAGAGACGACAGCCGAGACATACAGGATGCGGTTGCTCAGGAAGATCGGTGTTCCAAACACCGCGGCACTGTTGGCATACGCCTACCGCAACGGACTACTTTGACAGGAGCTATTGTGTCTGTTCGCTTTCAGCAGGCACATCAGGGATTGTGCTCATGTTCAGCGTAGCGAGAAGGCCTCTGCGCCCTTGTGAATAATTGATAATAGCGCCGATGACCGTGGAGCGCAGTTTCAGCGTATTGTTCTTACGTTTCAGCCGGCGAATGAATGCGGGGATTCTCGAGAAGCCGGTGCCATCGTCCTCCACTTCGATTGTGAGTGCATCGGCGGTCCAGGTCAGTCTTATCCAGACGTGCCACGCAGCGGAATGTTTGAATGCATTGTGGATAAGCTCCTGAACGATTCGGAAGAGGTAGTGTTGAACCTGCGGCGGCAGCGGAAGCGGGATACCTTCGTTTTCGAAGTGGATGTGTCCGGTCCCCGGGTATTCCATATTCTGGCAAAGGATCAGGAGAGCTTTGTCGAGGGTTTCGCCTTCGATCGTCATAGGTAGCAGTCGGCGCGAGATATTTCTGACCATGTGAATGACCTGGTCGAATTCGCTTCTCATTTTTATCAGGAGTGTATCTATCTCGGCCTGATTGCCGGACGATCGTTCCATTCTATCGATATAGAGTCGGAGCACTGATAATTTTTGAATGAGGTCGTCGTGAAGTTCGGCGCCCATTTCGGAAATAATTTGCTCGCATGTTTCCGCCACGCGTCTCGAAACCTCGGTTTCAAGGTTTTTTTGTGAGAGGAAGATAGCCATGTATATATGGGGTCAAAGTGTTAAATTAACAATAAGAAAAGAACTCCTCTAATTATGACACGCAGAAAAATTTCAGCATTCATTCCGCTGATATTCGGAATGCTTGTAATGTATGGGCAAGAGGTGGAGACTGAATCTCCTCAAAAAAAATCAGTAATCGATTCGATTCACGCAAAACTCCCGAACGCATCGAACGATATTGAAAAGTTCTACCTCTTGCATTACCTAGCTATCGAATACGTAGATTGGGACAACGAAAGAGCATTTACGCTCGTGAAGGAAGCGGAGGATGTTGCTATTAAGACAGGTGACAGTCTATGCATCGTAAAAAGCCAAAGGCTCAAGGGACAGATAATGTACCGACTCGGCATGCCAGGAGCAACCGTCGCAACAATAAAACCCCTGCTTAAATACGGAGCAGCGTCCCGGAATACAAACGAGTATCTAACAGTCCTAAATTTAATGGCCGTGTGTTACTTAAGCATGAGTCAGTTCGACAATGCTTTAAACTATCACCTAAGAACACTGCATTTCGCACAGGAAATGAATCACAAGACCTACGTAGCAACGAGTTTAATGAACATTGGTGTCTGCTACTACAAACTAAAAGACTATACAAAGGCATTGCCGTTTATGATCAACAGCTACCTGCTCAGCGATTCTCTTAAAAGAGTTGACTTCTCACAACCTTTGAACATTAGTCTATGCTATGCCTATCTAAATGACTTCGAAAATGCCAAGAAATACCTCCGACTCAGTAAGGATCTCTGCGGAAGTAATTGTATTCCTTTCGCGGAATTGCACATCAAATACGCATCGGGATATATTCACTTCGTTCAGAATGAATTGGATGACGCTGAACATGACTATAAGGTATCATTAAAGATAGCTGAACAAATCCCAGACCAAAGAATGTACCTGGACAACATTAATATGCTGGCAAGGATTCAGATCAAGAAAGATCGACTGAAGGCGGCTAAGAAGTATTTGGATAAGGGAGAATCCGTCATTAACACTGGTATCCCATTCAACATGGAAATGATTAAGGTATACGGGCAACTAGGTGAACTCTATCTCAAGATAGAGGATTACGAAAGGGCCTCTCATTACCAATCACAATATATCACCCTCAAAGATAGTATCTATAATGAGGCTGTTACTACCAGCTTGATGAGGATTGAATCTAAGCATCAGGAAAGGAAAAACCTGTCAAAGATAGATTCTCAAAAGACAGTAATCGCTGACAGGGAACGAACCATTGGGCGACAAATCGCTCTAAATGTCATTGTGGGATTGCTGTTTGTAACAACCGTCGCTATGCTGATCGCTTTGTTCAAAAGCTATCGTTTAAAGAAGACAATGAATATACTACTGGCAAAAAAAATAAAAGAACGTACTCGAGAACTTGAAGGAGAGATCAGTGACCTATTGACGAATCTAAAGGTAAGAGAGTATGAACTGGAACGTCTATCTGGAGCTATCAAAGAAGCAATTAACTCGCTTACAGGTCTTTCAAATATAGCGTTTGCAATCCAAGAAAGGGAGATGCAAAATGCCCTAAATCAATTGCGCGACACCATGGTGCGCCTTGCGAAGCGGCAGCCACAGTTTACCGGACCGCATGACAAAATTTGAATAACAAACAAATGCTTCAATTAACGGCCATTGGCCGGGTAGAAGAAAAGTAACCCGTGGAATACGCCTACCTTGATGCTATTATAGAGGAAAATGGACCCTTGCATGAATCAACAAATAAAACGGATAAAAAAAGCCGATTTAGGCGCCCATGGCCCTTAACCCAAATAATATTTGGCATTCTGCCATGTAAGGTTTTCCAGATATTATGTAGAAAAAGTACTTAAAGTAACACTTTAAGTAAGTCGAATTACATACAAACGATTGATCGTTAGCTACCACAAAGGGCAAGGACTAGCACGTCAAAGCGAGGTAGAATGAGTAACTTGGAAAGCCGGGGGAAAGGAAGACCACCGAGGTAGAATGAGTACCTTGGAAAGGCGAGGGAAAGGAAGACCACTTTTCGGGTTGGCCCAAGACATCTCTTGGGCCAACCTCTCTTAGTGGAATGATACTGAAGATGGCACTGCGCTCAGCTCATCCGCGATCAGAATGGGCCTGGCATCTTTTACCTCGAGCAACGCACCACTTGCAGGGCAACAGAAACGAATATTGACCTTTTAGAAATGAGGTTTATCTTGCAACCTCCTCAAGGATAATTCCTCCAACTGGTGAGGGTATTGCTGTACTTGACGCTTGCTGGTCGGTATTGTTAACTGGTTGCTCCACGCTCACAAATGTGAAGGAGAGTGTTACTAATGCAACTGCGGCAATCAGAATTGAAATCTTGGTTTTCATAAGAGTAAGCTTAATATATCAATTAACGACCGACGATGTCACTGAAACCTCCGCCACCATTTTGGGTGCTAGGTGCAACTTCTTCTTCTGTGCATGAAGTGAATGCCAATGCGCTAATAAATACGATCATCAGGGTAAAAATGAACTTTTTCATAATTGTAAAAATTTAGGTTTTGACTTTTTTTGTGATAAATTGTAATGCAAAGATGGTTGGCTGTTTTATACTTTTTCAGTTAATAGATTTTTTAAAATAACCCGTGTACCAAATCGTTTGCCGTTTTCGCAAGATTATATTTGCGCTAGGTCTTCTATCCCTACTTGCTTCTGGAGAAAGTTACGCCCAAAGCCTGAAGTCGATAGACTCCCTTAGGGCATTGACCGAATCAAAAGAAGGACTCGAAAAGTATGAAGTCCTTTTTGAATTGGGGTTTGAATACTATCTGAGGGGGGATATTGAGAGAGCACTCACAGAGTTTCAACGGGCCAAAGCGATTTCCTACGAGTTGGGCGACAGTGTCAGAATAGTTAAATCTACCCGAATTGAGTTTCAAATGCTCCGGAGACTTGGAAAGGAGCAAGATCGGCTTGATGAGTTGATCGCGATCCTGCCAATTTCCAGGAGACTAGGCCTTAAGGACGAAGAAGAATATATTCTCAACTCCCTCGCAATCACATACACTCTACACGCAAATTACGATAAGGCTCTAGAGTACCATTTCCAAAATCTGGTTTTACGGGAACAAGTTGGCAATGATCGAAAGATAAGTGAGTGTCTAAATAATATCGGTATCGTATACTTCAAACTAAGGAATTACCCCAAAGCTCTAGAGTACTATAATCTGGCCTTGGACCACGACAATAATCTAAAGGATAGCGACTTCCGTGCAGTCCTCCTAATCAATATCGGCCTTTGTTATAATCAACTCAGTAGGTTTGACGAGGCTCGTGGGATTATCAAGAAGGCACTCGAATATTGTAGTCCTGACTGCCAGGCCTTCACCGTTCTGCAAGGTGAATTTGGATTAGGAGTGTCGTATTACGCCCAAGGCCTTCTAAGTGAATCAAAAAAACATTTTAAAAACTCCTACGAGACTGCGGTGGCGTCAAATGACATTAGGTTTCAGGCGGAAAACTCTATATATCTGGCACATATTTACGTTCGAGCAGGGGAGTATGATTCGGCAGTCCCCGCTTTGGAAAAAACAGAAAAGTTTGCGCTAGAGAACGGCTATAGTGAACTGCTAATAGAGGCTTATAAAGAATATTCCAACCTTTACTCACTACAGAAAGATTACGAAAACGCCTCCACCTACCAAAACAAATACATCACATTAAAAGATAGTATCTACGGTGGTGAGCTCATCGATCGAATCGCCAAAATCACTACGCAATTCCAGGAACGCGTCAACCTCCAAACAATTGCAGATAAAGAAATAACCATCGCCCGCCAACGCGAACTCAATATCTCTATCGCTATCATCGCCGTACTCCTCTGCGCTCTCATCTTCGTCTTATACCGCTCCATAAAAGTCAAACGCCGGGTCAATGCCGCCCTCTCCGATGCCAAAGCTATCATCGAAGACCAGAACCGCCAGCTGATGAACTCTAACGTCTCCCTTAACCAGGAACTCAAAGAACGAAACCTCGAGCTCCAACGCGCCAACGACTCCCTCCATCGCGTAAACGAAGAACTCGACAACTTCATCTACAAAACTTCTCATGATATCCGCGGCCCGCTCGCCAGCCTCAAAGGAATGTGCAACGTAGCCCTCATGGACGTCAAAGACCCGCTCGCCCTCAACTACCTCCAAAAACTTGATATCACGGCAGAAAAACTCAACACTATACTCACACGCCTCCTCATCGTCAACCAAATCAATAACTCCTCCCTCCTGCTCGACGTCATCGACTTCGACGGAATCGTGGAAGATATCCTGACACTCGAACGAAAAAAAGGTATCCCCAAACAACTCAAAGTCACCAAAAATATCTATCCCCAAACCGCCTTCTGCTCCGACCCTCAATTCGTTCGCATCATCCTCGAAAACCTTATCGACAACGCTATCAAATTCTACAACGACTCCGAGCGTGTCGAACCCTTCGTCGAAATCAATATCGGCGGCAGTGGCGAGTACGTGTCTATCAATGTAGTCGATAACGGTATCGGCATTAGCGAAGTCCACCCCGACAAGATATTCCAGATGTTCTCCCGCGCGTCAGAACGATCGGAGACCGGAGGCATCGGACTCTATATCACCAAGACCGCTGCTGAAAAACTCGGCGGCAGCGTCCACCTGAAAACAACCCCCGAAGGTTACACCGAGTTCTACGTTAAACTCCCCTTCGCCCAGTCCAAACCCGCGCTCAGCAGTGTGGAGGGCGACGTCGGGAAACTATAAGACACCAACCGACCGGCGGCCTCCTCCCAACAGTCTTCCCAACATCTTTTAAAGCTGCCAAACGTTTCCCATCTTTGCACTCCTCAATTCGAAATCGACCATGAAGAAATTCAAACGCTATACGATCACCTCCGCCCTCCCCTATGCCAACGGACCTCTCCACATCGGCCATATCGCCGGCGCCTACCTGCCTGCCGATACCTATGTGCGCTTCCTCAGGCTCCGCGGCGAAGATGTCGTTTATGTCGGCGGGTCTGACGAACACGGCGTGGCGATTACTATTGGCGCAAAAAAAGAAGGCCTTACCCCGAAAGCCTTCGTCGACAAATACCACAACCTGATGAAGCAGGCGTTCCTCGATTTCGGTATCTCATTCGATATCTACTCCCGAACGAGCAATGAAATCCACTACCGTACCGCGCAGGACTTCTTCCTGGAAGTGCATCGCAAAAATCTGCTCATCGAAGAAACGTCAGACCAGTACTACGACGAGCAGGAGAATGTCTTCCTCGCCGACCGCTATATCATTGGCACATGCCCTACCTGCGGAAACCCGAACGCTTACGGCGACCAATGTGAAAAATGCGGTACGAGCCTGAGCCCGAAACAACTCATCAACCCCCGATCTACTGTGTCGGGAAACACACCGGTGCTCAGACCGACAAAACACTGGTACTTCCCGCTCGACAGGTTCGAAAGCTGGCTCCGCGAATGGGTGATCATTAGCCATAAAGACGACTGGAAAACAAACGTCTACGGCCAGTGCAAGTCGTGGATCGATCAGGGGCTTCAACCGCGTTCTATTACGCGCGACCTCGACTGGGGTATACCGGTGCCAATACCCGGCGCGGAAGGAAAGGTTCTCTATGTCTGGTTCGACGCTCCCATCGGTTATATCTCGGCTACTAAAGAGCTGCGGCCCGACGACTGGGAAAAATACTGGAAGGATCCTGATACCAGGCTCATCCACTTCATTGGGAAAGATAATATCGTCTTCCATTGCATTATCTTCCCTGCCATGCTGAAGGCGCATGGTGAGTTTATCCTTCCGGATAATGTACCCGCCAATGAATTCCTGAATCTCGAGGGAGACAAACTTTCAACATCGCGAAACCACGCGGTGTGGCTGCATGAATACCTCGTTGATTTCCCCGGACGCCGCGATGAACTTCGATATGTCCTTACATCGATATCGCCGGAAACAAAAGACGCAGACTTCACGTGGCGCGACTACCAACAGAAGGTGAACAGCGAACTGGTGGCGATCCTCGGAAATTTTGTCAACCGGGTAATGGTGCTTACGTGGAAGTATTTCGCCGGTAAAGTACCGGGCGAACCGGAGTTCGCCGCCAGTAACGACAAGCGAAAAAGCATTGTCGATCTCTACAACCGTGCGCAAACCGAACTGGATAAATCGGTGAAAGATATGACGGATGCGCTTGAGCACTTCCGGTTTCGCGAGGCTCAGTTTCACATGATGGACATGGCGCGCACGGGCAACAAATTCCTCGCTGACACCGAACCCTGGAAACTCGCCAAGGACGATATGCAAGCCGTGGGCTATGTGCTCAATTTCGCGCTGAACCTGGTTGGAAACCTGGGCATCGCTATTGAACCGTTCCTTCCCGACGCGGCGAAAAATATCCTCAAACAACTCAACGCAACCGAGCTCCACGACAACTGGAAGGCGTTCTGGAAAAAGGAGTCGCTCATTCAAACGCTGGAGCAAGGTCATCAGCTTAATCAACCGGAGTTGCTGTATAGAAATGTAGAGGACGCGGATATTGAGAAGCAAATTGAACGGCTGACAAAATCAAAAAGTCAATCGTCTGCCGCGACAGGCGCGGCCGAGGTTGCTGTGATTCCTCCACTTAAGCCTGAGATTGTTTTTGACGATTTTACGAAACTGGATATTCGTATCGGAAAAGTCGTGGCCGCGGAGAAAATGGAGAAGTCAAATAAATTGCTTAAGCTGACGATCAACAGCGGTTTGGATACTCGCACTATCCTCAGCGGTATCGCTCAACACTACTCAGCTGAAGATATGGCGGGTAAGAGCGTGGTGTTTATCGCCAATCTGGCGCCGCGAAAAATGATGGGTATCCTGTCGCAAGGGATGATTCTCATGGCCGAAGACAGCGAAGGAAAACTCCGTCTGGTAGCGCCCGACAGTGATGTGGCGCCGGGTGCTACGGTAAGTTAAAAATTCAATTTTCCCTGAAATAACCTATTTTTGAGGTGTGAAAATGTTGCAAAAGGTGACGCGCACGTTAACCCAAAAGGAAACGAAGGCGCTGAAGAAAATACGAAAAAACAATGAAAGCGTACTAAATCGCGGATACAAGTGGCCTAACGTCATGCTGGCACTCGCACTCGCGGCTCTGTGCATGTATGGCGCCACGTGGACGCGTTACGATCTCATAACATTTATTCTCGGTGTATCAGCGGTATTCAGTATCGGATATGTGTTCTTTATGCCTTTTGAGGCGTATAAGGATATCCGGCGCGCAAACAAGATGATCCGCAAGATAGATGATATGCTGGAGGCAGATGTATTGGAGGTCTCTCCTGTCAACGCAACCCAGATTGCGCGCGCCAAAGAATACGAAGACGAGGGCGACTTGTACATTATTGAAATGAAGGACAGCCGTATTCTCTATATCCGAGACTTTGATCACAACCTGAGAAAGGGTTTCCCCTGCCTCGAATTCGAGCTATATGACGAGGAGTTTCGCGACCTTACCGGCCGTCTTATAAATCCAATCAGCGAAAAGATCAAACCGATTGAAGTGGATAGTATGGCTAAATGGAATTTCTTCCAGAAGTCGCCGCCCGAACATCTTCAGATTCAAAAGACAAGCTTTGATCGCCTGATCGAGAAAATCAACAACCAGACAGCCTGATCGCACGCAGTCTATCTCCTCACGATTACCTTTTCACGGATTGTATACCCTTCCTGCTCGACGGCAATCAGGTACATACCGGTATGCATCGTGCCGTATGGAGTGACATTCACACCGTGAACAATATCCTCGGCTTGAAAAATCTGCTCAAACAGATTGCTACCGGTCAGATCCATCAACCGCACCCGCACGGGTGAGGACCACACAGTTTCCACCATAACATTGATGTTGTCTTGTGTTGTGGGGTTGGGATAAATACTAACGACAAAACTGTCTTCGGGGCCGTCATCCGGATTTCCGATAGCGGTGATAATGCTTTCATCGCTCTTGAGCACGTCAATCGAAACGTCTGTCCACTCATTGCCCGTGTCGGGTCCCGAATACGCTACAGAGAGGCTGTCTTCCAATGTGTACGCAAAGTAACGAAGGTATATTCTATGGGGGCCCGGTGCGAGCGAAACCGTCGCTCCTTCAAGGGTTTCCACTCCGTGAATACCATCGTTGTCGACCACAAGTTCCTCGTCAATCCACAGCTTCGATCCATCGCTCGAGGTGGTACGAAAAGTGTAATCGCCTCCTTCCGTGACCAGCAAGTATCCGTCAAACGAAAAATTGTAGTAGTCTTCCTGTGTCTTTGGTGAGAGAGTGAAATCGGAAACGAGCCCGGTGACTTCCGCCCAGGACCAGTCGACAGACTCAAGGTCGGTCCACGCTCCGGTTGTGTGTTCGTAATACAGTCCGGAGAAATACGTGCTGACTTCTATCGGCTCGCTCTCCGGTCCGAGGTTGTGCGACAGGTCGATAGCTCTCACGCTGACATTGTAGTCGGTGTTGACCGCCAGGTTCGTCAGCATGAACGTCGTGTCGGGCGAGGTCGTAACCACTGAGTCATCGTTGAAGTACACTACGTAACCACGGATACGGGTGTTGTCTGTTGCGGGGTTCCACGTCAGCTGGAATCGTTCGACGCCGCGGATAGATGCCGTTAATGCCGACGGTGCCGACGGTGGTTCCTCATCCACCAGGGTGTTGACGACGAGTCCTGTATTGGCTTCCGATGGTGTGTAATCGGAACGCCCCTCATGGCTCACAGCCCTGATCTTGTACTGATAGCTGACAGTTGGTTCCACACCCGTATCGTCGAACGAGGTTACATTGGGTGCGGTGATGGTAACCATCTCCCACGAGCTCCAGGAGGAACCGACTTGCTTGCGTCTCCATATCTCGAAACCTCCTTCGTTATCCGACGCATCCGTCCACGTCAGCGTATTTTCAGCAGGCGTCGCAGAGATTCCCTCGAAGTTAGTCGGTGCCGTTATATTCAACGGAGCGGAGTTACCGAAGAAAACATATACCGGATCGGAGGCAACACTACGACATCCCATGTCTGACACCACGAGGGTATACACGCCATTGCCATGCGCGGGGGTAAGGGTTACCGTATTCATGGTATCGTCCTCGTTTCCCGGAAGGTTGAGTGGACTGCCGTTCTTGTACCAATGGTATTGGCTATGCGTGTCTTCCGATCGCAGTACAGCATCGGTTCCGTTGTTCAGATCACGCAGTACCACGGTGCCAACCTGCCGGACCGTTGCCACTGGCGGGGCGGCGGTCTGCAACTCCAGCGGTTTTGACCACTGGTTCCACTGGGCCTCGGTAGGATTGGCCACACGCGCAAAGCGCGCGCGGTATTGGCCCGGCGATTTGGCAAAGAAGACAGCGGAGTCAGCGCCGGGGATAATCTGTCCATCATACTCCCATTGATAGGCAAAGAAGCCCTTTGCCAGTTCAAGTCGCGTACCCGCTTCCGAACATATCGCTGTCGAGCCTTCAAAGCTGTGAATGTCGGCCTTGTTTTGTCCCAGCATCCACGTGAAAAACTCGGGGTCGTTAAATGCCTTGTTCCAGGTGCCATGCCCAATCTCGGGATAAAAGGTATAACGGATGTCAGCACCGACGCTTTCAAACTGCTGCATATACCGTCGGGTCTTTGACGGCAACGGGTTGACATCCTTACCACCCTGGAATATCCAGAGCGGTATATGCGCAATCCGCTGCGCAACGCCCTGGGTATTGATATAACCATCGTCTACGGCCGACATCGCGATAGCGGAAGCAAACAGCCACGGCGCGCGCTTGATCGCTTCATAGAGTCCATGACCACCGTTTGAAAGTCCTTCGATATAGATCCTGTCCTCGTCAATGTTGTATTTCTTCGTCAACAGGCGGACGATGCGGATAACGTCCTGGACGGCGAAGTGATCCCAGCCATTCAGGTTCTGCGGGAACAGCACAAACCCGGGGAAGGATTTTTCATCGAGCGACGGGTCATCCGGCAGCCTTCCGGCCGCGTGTTTAACCGCCGCTAAATGCCTGGCCCCTCCGTGGAGGAGATTGTGGTCGTTGTTCATCAAAGGGTTATCCGGATCGGTTGGCGCAGCTGGCTCGTTGCTGAGAGGCGACCACGCCGGGGTGGCGTGATAGCAATTGTTGTCCTGACAATTACCGCGTTCTCCAAAGCCGTGCAGCATGACAGCCATCGGGTAGCCTTCAGCATACCCGGCGTTGTAATCTTCGGGCGGAAGCAATCGGAAATTCATCACGAAATTATCGCCCGTATTCGTTTTCTCCCGAAGCTGGCCTTCTGTATAGGGACCGGAATCCCACGCCGTCATATCGAAGAATGTATTGGTCCGCACACCAGGCGCCGATTCACGAAACGACAAGGTGCCATCCTGCAGGTAATAATAGTTTGTGGGCGATTTAGCGATTCGGATATCAAGCGCTCCGTACGGAACACCGGTCTGGTAGACATAGGCAGTATCCACCTGCGAGAAACAGGAAGCACCAAATGCCAGGTAAAACGCCAGGAACGTGGTCAATTTTCTCTCCATAAGCAATGATCGGTTCCCGAATCATGCTTAAAAACTATACCCGCCCCACGGTCCTATCCTGGCAGACGTCTGGCTGCTTGCAAAACAGATGGATGTTCGGTGTTCCTAATGACCTACCGAACTGTCGACCACCGACTTCGGGGCCCGCGGTCGTAACTGAAGAACCTGGAACATCTCCTCATCCTGCACAATATTGGGATTAGGCGTGGTAAGCAGTTTGTCGCCGGAGAAGATGCTGTTCGCGCCGGCGAGGAAGCACAATGCCTGTTCCTCCATATTCATTCTGACACGTCCTGCGGAGAGCCTGACCATTGCGCGTGGCATGATTATCCGCGCCGTAGCGATCATACGCACCATCTCCCACACCGATACACGCGGCTGATCTTCAAGCGGCGTGCCTTCCACCGGCACAAGCGCATTTACAGGAACCGATTCAGGGTGCTCCGGCAGCGTGGCAAGTGTATATAGCATGCCTATGCGATCTTCTTCCCGCTCGCCCATACCGATGATACCACCCGAGCAGACGGAGATTTTAGCCTCTCTGACGTTTTCCAGCGTCTCAAGCCGGTCTGCATAGGTTCGCGTGGAAATAATGTCGCTGTAAAATTCTTCGCTGGTGTCGAGGTTGTGGTTGTAGGCATACAATCCTGCTTCCTTTAGTTTCACCGCCTGGTCATGTGTAAGCATACCCAGGGTGCAGCACACTTCCATTCCCATTTCGTTGACACCTTTCACCATCTCGATGACTCTGTCGAAGTCGCGGTTGTCGCGTACTTCACGCCAGGCAGCGCCCATACAGAAACGTGTGCTGCCGGCTTCTTTTGCTTCCTGCGCGCGGCCGAGCACTTCCTTTACCTCCATCAGCTTGTGTACTTCTACATCGGTGTGATAGCGGGCCGCCTGAGGACAATACGAGCAGTCCTCCGGACATCCTCCGGTCTTCACCGATAGCAGCGTACACACTTGTACTTCCATCGGGTCGTGATACTGGCGGTGCACGGATGCTCCCTGGTATATCAGTTCAAGCACGGGACGATTGTAGATCTCGGTGATCTCTTCCCGTGTCCAGTTGTTTCTAATATTTGTCATCGTTGGTTAAAGGTTCTCCTTTTCAACTCCCGGGGGTGTCTTACAGGAAACAGGTTAAAAAATCATTACGGTTATTCAAACTTCAGCTCGAATGGCATGCGCGCCTGGATACCCTGGTATTGCAGCACTTTCCTTCCTTCCCGGTACCAGGAATACAAGTGGCCTGACCGCTGATCAACCCTGGCTTCGGTGTTCTCCTCGATGTTTGCGAGTATCTCCTCGAAAAAATTCCTGGGCGCGGGGTAGTACTTCACTTTGTAGTCGTCTTCGACGCCGGCAGCGTTCGCGGCGATCCTTACAGCATCGTCGAATCCGCCGAGCACATCCACAAGTTTATTATCGAGCGCCTGTTGCCCGGTCCAGACCCTCCCCGATGCTACCTTGAGTATTTCTTCATGTGTAAGGTGGCGTCCTTCCGCCGCCTTGCGCGTAAAGGATTCATAGTATTCATCCAGGCTCTTCTGAACAAAATTTTTCTCTGGTTGAGTTAATGGACGGGTGATGGTATAGGTATCGCCGTAATCACCGGTGCGAACTTCGTCAAACGTGATGCCTATTTCATTTCCCAGGAAGCTGCTGAGGTCAAAGATCATTCCGAAGATCCCAATCGAGCCTGTGATCGTAGTGGGTTGTGCTACAATCGTATCGGCGGCCATGGAGATGTAGTAACCGCCCGATGCCGCATAGTCGGACATGGAAGCGATCACCGGTTTCTTTTCGCGGGCCAGCGTCATCTCACGCCAGATCATATCGGATGCGCGATACTCCCCTCCGGGTGAATTTACGCGCAATACGATTGCTTTTACACCGTCGTCCTCCCGGGCTTTCCGAAGTTGGGCGACAAATTTGTCGGCGGCGATCACCTGATCCTGCTGATTGCCGTCGCCGGGAATAATGGCGCCCTGCGCAACGATAACGGCGATCTCATTGTCGGACTTCTGGTAGGTGGAGTAACTCTTGCGGTACTTGTTATAGGGAATCAGATTGATCCCATCTTCTTCGCCAATTTCAAGCTCATTTCTGAGCACAGCATTAAACTGATCACGGTATAGCAGCGAATCGACAAGCCCGAGGTCTACCGTAGACTCGGCGTTGCGAACGAGCATCTGATCTGATATCTCTTCCAATCGCTGCGGATCGATACTCCTGGACCCGGCAATATCCGCCAGCATGTGTCCGTAAATGTTATTGACCATCGCGCTGAGCTGAGCGCGGTTTTCTTCGCTCATCTTCTCCATGATAAAGGGTTCAACAGCGCTCTTGAATTCCCCGACGCGAAAAATCTGCGGCTTCACCTGCCATTTATCCAGCAGCTTTTTATAAAAGCCGATCGTTGCGGTTAGTCCATTGAACTCGATCTCTCCTTCCGGGTGCAGATATACAGCATTGGCAACACTCGAAAGATAGTATG
The DNA here is from genome assembly GCA_964493505.1 of uncultured Roseivirgaceae bacterium. GTDB lineage: Bacteria > Bacteroidota > Bacteroidia > Cytophagales > Cyclobacteriaceae > Chryseosolibacter. Next base: position 116,056 of record CAZBNP010000009.1, on the reverse strand, counting down.
CTCCTTCCGACATAGTCTCGTTATAGGCGACCACCCACTTGCCGCTTTCGCGGAAGTCATGCAGTGATTCGCGTATCTCCTGAAGGGTGGAGAATCCCGCGGTGGACATACTGACATCGAGGTATATACCCTTGATCTTATCGTCGTCTTTAGCATGATCAATAGCCTGTTTGAGGGCAAGCAAACCGATTCTGCGAACATCTCCGCCAGGCACGGGAAGACCCGCCAGTGGATTTTCAACAGTCAATTCGGTTATCTGGGCGTCGAGTTCAAGGTGTAGTACGGAGTTGTCTTTGACCACCACGGTCTTGTCATTTGACATACCGGATATCATGGCGCTGAAGAACGCTATAGCCAAAAAAAACAAAACGATCATCGCCGCAAGCGCACCGAGGCAGGACGACAGAAAGGCTTTTCCAAAACTCATATATAAGGATTGTTTAAGGGTCAAAAGTAGTAAAAAGTACCCATAAGTGATCCTAATAAAAGGTTAGGCCACGTATAAAAGCGGGCCACCTGTTTCTTTTCAGCGATGGATCACGCTATTTTTGACGCTTCATGGACCGGAACATATTCCTGCTTTTAGGATCCAACGAGGGGGCCCCTGCGCAAAATATCGCGTCAGCGCTTGGAATCATTGAAAAAAACGTGGGGACGATCACTGGCCGGTCCTCTCTATACCGTAGCGCAGCCTGGGGGTTGAAAGAACAACCTGACTTCTACAACCAGGTAGTTGAGATCACATCTTCGTTGCCGGCGGAAGAATTGCTTGCGATGTTGCTGGAAATCGAACTTCAGATGGGGCGGATCCGCCGCGTGAAATGGGGACCGCGGATCATCGACATTGACCTGCTCTTTTACGGCAGCGAAGTGATTGACACGATACACCTCCGCGTTCCACATCCGGGGATCCCCGCTCGCAGGTTTACACTTTTACCGCTGGCGGAACTCGCACCCGATTTTGTCCACCCCGTTCTCAGGAAATCAATCGCCACCCTGTTAGACGAGTGCGTCGACGTCCTGGCGGTCGACCGGGTTTAGCGTTCCGAGTTTAGCGTTTCGAGTTGGACAGCTCTAAATCCGGAACCTTGAATCCGGAACCGAAACTAAACACCGGATCCCGCTTCCACTTCCGGGGAGATTTTCCTGACAAGCCCCTGCAATACTTTTCCGGGACCGCATTCAATGTACGAATTGGCTCCGTCCTGCGTCATCCTGAGCACGGACTGGGTCCATCTCACCGGTGCGGTAAGCTGTGCAATGAGATTCTTCTTGATCTCGCTGACATCCACGGCGGGACTGGCATTGACGTTTTGATATACCGGGCAAACCGGCTTGTTGAATATGGTTGCTTCTATCGCCACAGCGAGTTCTTCGCGCGCGGATTCCATCAGCGGCGAATGGAACGCCCCTCCTACCTGAAGCAGCAAAGCGCGTTTAGCACCCGCGGCCTTCATTTTTTCGCAGGCGAGCTCAACACCCTTGATCGTTCCGGAGATCACCAATTGCCCGGGACAGTTGTAGTTTGCCGGCACCACTATCTCATCGATAGAGTCGCAGATATCCTCCACTACCTGATCGTCTAGCCCGAGGATGGCTGCCATGGTCGAAGGGGTTGCTTCGCATGCTTTCTGCATAGCTATCGCGCGTTGGTAAACGAGCTTCAGTCCGTCTTCAAACGAAAGGCATTTGTTTGCCACGAGGGCCGAGAATTCGCCCAGGGAATGTCCCGCAACAATATCAGGATGAAACGAATTAGACGAGAGTGCAAGAGCAACTGAATGGAGGAAGACCGCTGGTTGTGTTACCTTCGTCTGTTTCAATTCATCCGCCGAACCCGCGAACATAACGCCTGTGATATCAAAACCGAGAATCTCGTTTGCCTGATCGAGCAGCTCTTTCGCTTTGGGGTTTTGATCGTAGATGTCTTTGGCCATTCCGGGAAACTGCGCACCCTGGCCGGGGAAAATATATGCTTTCAAACCTGTCGTTGTTTGGTGGTCGGTATTGTTCGCCCAAATTTGAAAGTAATAAGCGAAAGATCAAAATTGATCGGTCACCTCATCAGATGTACCCAGCCTTTAATGATTTGGTTTCGCTTGCGAGGATCGACGGACTCGAAAGTCACTTCTGCGACGTAGTAGTAAACACCCGTGGCGAGCTCTCTGCCATCGTGATCACGGCCATCCCAGTCGACATAGATCGTACGCTCGCCGCCGGACTGGTAGTCAAATACTTCCTTTCCCCAGCGATTGTAAATACGGACGTTTACTTTTTCGACAAAGCGGGCACAGCGTTTGGTCACATCAGACGATAAGGCGCTACACGGTTCACCAAGCGACCCTTCTCCACCGCCCCACGTCCGGTTAATAGAACTGAAGGCGCTGAACAGGTCATTACACTGGTCGCCGTTGGGTGTAAAGAAATTCGGTAGTTCGTAGTATGGACAATTATCGAAGCATATAGCATCGCTGAGTTCACTTTCGTTACCCGACCGGTCAACCGCCTGTATTTTATAACACCTTGCGAAAGAAGGCAGGTTCTCGTCTACATAAAGCGTATCACGTATCTCGATCGGAAGCGGGAAAAAATTTCCGGTGGTAGTAGAGGCGACATAGATCCGGTAATAAGACACATCATTATCACATTGCTCCGTACCACGTGACCAGCGGATCGTATTGGAGAAGCTCGGACGATCGCACGTTTCCAATTCATTTACATAGGCCGCGCAATCGATCGGTTGCACGGGGAGCGGAGCAAGTGGTTTACACGGAGCGAGCGTATCACCCGGCTGTGTGCATATTTTCTGTGAGAAGTTGAGTAACGGTTCACCTATGCGCGGGTTACCATACGCGCCGCGCGTCATCACCTTGTAACAGTACTCCTGGTTTTGGTCCAACGGACCAAGGTCGAGATAGGTGAATCCGGCCGAAGTGACATCGACACTGTCTATCAAGACAAGTTCCGCATCGGTATCACCTTCCATCCCACGATAGATGTGGTGGCGGTTTGGCGTGGTCTGTATCTGGTTAGACCAGGGCACGAAAGCACTCCAGGTAAGACGAATGCTGTTCACCTCCGAGTCTGCCTCCAATCTCACTGACGAAGCCGTGGCCGATGCATCCAGCGGTTTCGATTCGTTGTCGATAGCGATAATCCGGTAGTTGTAAACCCTGGTGCGTGTATCGAGTCCGGTATCCGTAAACGTCGTATCTGAAACGGTGCCGACGATCGTCAGCCCGACATTACCCGAGAACCCTTCCGCGCGGCCCACCTGGTAGGTATAGGGCGGCGGAAACTGCGCCGGGTCAGCTTCAAACGGTGGTGTCCAGCGAACGGTGATCTGCCCGTCTGTGTCGCCGGTAATGTCTACTGTCACGTTCGTAATGATCGCCCTGTCCGCGAGGATCGGGTCAAGACAAATTTCCTCCGATACATAACTTTCACCACCCTTGGGAAGGGGAAATAAAGCGACCAACCTGTAGCAATACTGCGCCCCGCTTGCAAGCCCCTGACCATTGTTGTCGTCCACATACGATGCGGTGTTAGCCGCAACCGTATTGATGAGTTCGTATCCCAGTCCTTCAGGCATTCCCGTCTGGCAACTATCGGGATCAAAGGGGAAGCTGTCGACCTTTCTCCATAGCTGGATCGACTCCGCGTTCTGGCAGGTATAAGGATCCCATTCGAGATTTGCACTGCGCGTTGCCAGGTCGGTGGTAGCACTCGCCCATTCGGGTTTCGGCCCCACGACACGGATGTTCCACGTCTTGAACGTTACAAGTCGCGAACCGGTGGGCGATCGGTCTGTGATCTTAAAGACAACCTGATAAGGCTGATCTTTTATGTGTGAGCAGTCCGTAACCCATTCGAAATCGAGTTTAGCGGGCTGATAAGCGAATCGCGCGGGAAAGGGCGATACCGTCGCGGGAAACTGCGCGGGTGCAAACTCAAAGATCTCGGAGAACGCTTCGATCTTTACGCTGTCGCCGTCGGGATCGGTGCCAAAGATCTCCGCTGTGAGCGTAGCGCCGGCTTCGATACAAACATCATCGGGAACCTCGAGGTCGGGCCGTTCATTGTCGCAGTCATCAACGATGATCTGCATGTCGCGTCGCACGAAACCGATCCGGCGCCATACGCCGCCGACGCGTCGCCATTCCCGGATAACAAAGGCAATATTGTATTCCCCCGACCGGCCCGGCGAATCCCATGTCAGGGTTCCGTCAACTGAATTAATGCTGAACGTAGGAGGACCTGAAGCCGTCTCATTGCCCATGGAGTAATTCGAATAGAAGAACGGATCAGCAGGGTCGCGATAGCCTACCACCGTTGTATTCCGCGCGCGAAAGGGAATCACCATTTCGTATGAAAGGCTGTCGCCGTCGGGATCGTAAGCGCCCGGGTTATGAAACCACGCGATTCCGGTACACGCGCGGTCAATCGGCGGAACCAGCAGTTTTGGAGTGTTGTTGCAGCCGAGAATCGGATCAATGATGAGTTCTGTCTCAATATAAAAACGCGTGTTGACAGACCCTTCCATGTTGACGACACCAGCGTTGCGGTTGGGTTCGGAGTAGCTTACGAGATATCGTCCGTTACCCGAGTATGCGTGGGTGACCGTGTACGAAGCTGTGGCAATCCCAACGCCGAGGTCCGGGCGCAGCACATTATCCTGCTCGGGTATCAGCATCCTGTTTCCATCGCCGAAGTCCAGCCAGTCATCTTCACCACCGAAAAGAACATTCGTATTGATCGTGTTTGTATAAACGGTAACGGTGATTCTCCAGACGTTGGAACAGCCAATCCGCTCAACCGTGATCTCGCCAGCGCGAAGGTGCGTGGCGTGAGAAGAGAACACAAAGCCGATGACCAGGATCGACGTCAGGAAGAGGGAATGCAGAAGTAATTTTCGGCTCATTCGAAATGGTAAATGACAGCACTAACCTGTTTTGATGCAAATAACGGGATAAGATACCACATAAAGGGGCGTTCCACGCCACAAAGATTGCCAATCAAAGTAACGGTAAATAGCCATAATTAGTCTGTTTTGCGTGAAATTCCTATAATTTCTTTTCACGGATCCAACCGATTACATTTGGGGAAACTCCCGTCCATTATGCGTGTCGTCCGTGAAATAAGCCATCCTGATTGCAAGATCACTATCTTCTCCTGGAACAACCGGTACCTGATAAAGCTAGAGCAGGGCAACCTGGAACAAACATTTAAAATCCCGGAGTTCGATCTCGCCGGCGACGAAGACCTGCTCTCCATTCTGGATGCGGAGTTTCTTCATCAAGTATCGGAGCGCTTCCGGGAAATGGGGCGATCACTCCACGAAGCCCGGACAAGGAGCGAATTGTGACTTTTTTATCCGGTTGGAGAAATTGTCTTAATTTGTGGGCCGAATGCAAGTCGCGGAGAAAAAAAACAAGAATAAGCAGTACAAGCCAATTTTAGACGGCATGCCTGACTGGCCGGTCTACCGGCTCAGCAAGAATCGGAAGGAATTTGTTGAGCAGGTGGCTGAATACGCGTTTTCGCAGGTAAAGCAGCTTCGTCCCACGACCAAGCAATTACTTGACGATCTCGAGGTGACGGTCTATCGCGAGCAACAGCGTATGAAGCGTAATCGCTGGCGCGTCGACCCCAAGGATGAGCCCGATTTCTGGGCGAAGATAAAGGAAGACCTGGCCGCTGCCAACCAAAGTCAGGAGAAGGCAGACGAGGTCCTTCAGCGCATCGTATTCCGGTATGCGGATGAGATCGCCGGTAATTTCAAGCCAAGCTCCTATCGCGTTACCCGCGAATTGCTGCGTTTCTGGTTCTCGCGCCTGTTAAACGGCGCCAGAGTAAAAAAATTCGGAGCTTTTTTCCGCAGCCAGTACACACTTCGCGACAAAATCCACGTCGTAGGAAAGGTCAAGCAACTCAGAAAGCTCGCGAAAGTAGGAACGGTTGTGATGGTTCCTACGCACTTCAGCAACCTCGATTCGGTATTGATCGGTTGGGTGATCCATTCACTGGGTCTCCCCGCGTTCATCTACGGCGCGGGGCTGAACCTGTTCAACATCAAGATCTTCGCATATTTTATGAATAGCCTCGGGGCGTTCAAGGTAGACCGCAGGAAAAAAAATCTGCCATACCTTGAAACACTGAAGGCATACTCTACGCTGGCTATTCAGAAAGGAGCGCACAGCCTCTTCTTTCCAGGGGGAACGCGCTCGCGCTCAGGTTCCCTTGAGAAGCAATTGCGACTCGGATTGCTCAGCTCGACTGTCGAGGCTCAACGCAACCTCTATTTGCTGGAGAAACCCGGCGACAAAGAAAAGGCACGCAAGATATTTATCGTTCCTGTGACGCTCAATTACCATTTTGTACTGGAAGCTCCCGACCTTATCGATGATTACCTTTCTGTAAAAGGACAGGACCGCTATATCCCCGAGCAGGACAAATACGGTAGCTGGCAGCTCCTCCAGTTTCTGTTCAAGTTCTTCGCGAAAGGCTCGAATATCTCAGTCTCTATCGGAAGGGGACTCGACGTGCTGGGCAACTATGTTGATGACGATGGTAATAGTCTCGACCCGCAGGGCAGAATTGTCGATACGAGGGACTACTTCGTTACCAATCACGCGATTGAAATCGATAAACAGCGCGAAGATCAGTACACGCGGATGCTGAGCCAGCGAATTGTTTCCGAGTATCATCGTATCAACCGGGTATTTTCCAGTCACCTCGTAGCATTCGTCGCGTTTGAGCTCTTCCAGAAACAACATCCCAAACTCGACCTCTTCGGATTGCTGCGACTTCCCGAGGAGGGTCTCGAACTTGGCTACGAAGATTTCAAGACAGCCTGCCGGAACGTGCGCAAGCGAATCTATGAACTGAAGGACGAGAAAAGTGTCAACCACGCTACCCATCTCAAAGGTGATATCGATACCGTGATCCGCAATGGGCTTGACAACGTAGGGATATTCCACCTGAAGCGTCCCCTCCTCTTCAACAAGGAGGGCAACATCATCACACGCGACCTCAACACACTATACTACTACCACAACAGACTCGTTGGCTATGACCTTGAAAAGTTTGTCTGACGATAAACCTGTCGGCGTAATCGGAGCCGGAAACTTCGGAAGTGCGGTAGCGAATCTCCTCGCGACGCGCAGGAAGGTGTTGCTGTATGCCCGCGATGAAAGCGTTATTGAGCATATCAATGAGCAACGCGAGCACCGCGGTCACATAATGCACGAGAATGTTCATCCGATAAACGATCTCGGGTATCTTGCCAGAGAATGCGATGTGATTTTTCCGATCGTTCCGAGCGAGCATTTCAGGCGAATGATGAAGCATCTGTCGGAGTACCTTCACCCCTACCACATCCTCATACATGGTACCAAGGGGCTCGACCTCCAGCTTCCGGAAGGAGAAACGATCGAGACAGTAGAGAAACTGCACCGCGGGCAGGTTAAAACGATGAGTGAAGTCATTGCGGAAGAAAGTGTGGTTGTAAGGATGGGCTGCCTCGCCGGCCCTAACCTCTCCAGGGAGCTGGCGGCCGGTCAGCCCGCCGCCACCGTGGTAGCCAGTCAGTTTCATGAAGTTATCCAACTGGGTAAACGCCTGCTGCGCAATGACACGTTTCAGGTTTATGGTAACAATGACCTGGTAGGTGTGGAACTCGCCGGCGTTCTGAAAAACATCATAGCCATTGCCGCAGGGGCCTTAAGCGGAATGGGTTACGGCGAAAATGCAAAGGGTTTACTCATAAGCCGCGGAATGGTTGAAATGATATACCTCGGACGAGCGCTGGGTGGCAACACGAAAGCATTTCTGGGGCTGGCGGGGGTTGGCGATCTCGTTACGACCTGTAACAGCTCGCTAAGCCGAAACTTCAACGTCGGCTTCCGGTTGGCGAAAGGTGAAACACTCGCCGAAATCCTCGCAAGTACAGACGAAATTGCCGAAGGTGTGAACACTGTTCAAATCGCGAAAAAGTGTGCTGATTACTATGAAGTAAGGGCGCCGATAACCGCGACGTTGTACAAAGTGTTCTTTGAAGGCCTCACGGTCAAACAGGGGTTGCAGTATCTCATGCGCTACCCGCTAAACGTCGACATCGACTTCCTCTAGCAAAAGACAAGATCCTCAGGACAAAGCGCTTCGGATCTTCGCCGCCGCCGCGGCAAGTTCTTCCTGCGAAGGCTTTAACTTCTTCCTGGTGAAATTAAGGTCGTCCATTGAATTTATCGGCACGAGGTGAACGTGGGTATGGGGAACTTCAAGGCCTACAACGGCAACGCCAACACGCAGACAGGAGAATGACTTTTCTACAGCGAAGGCAACCTTCTTGCAGAAAAGCTGGAGCCCCGCAAGCGTGGCGTCATCCAGATCAAAAATATAATCGACTTCCTTCTTCGGGACCACCAGGGTATGGCCCATCACCAATGGGTTGATGTCGAGGAAAGCAATATAGTGATCATCCTCGGCGACAATGTGTGCGGGGATTTCCCGGTTGATGATTCGGGTAAAGAGCGTGGCCATCTTCAGATCAGGATTTTCTCCGTCATATTTTTACGCCGTGATATCAAGAATTTCAAACTCCATTTCTCCTGCCGGAGTCTTGATCTTCGCCAGTTCGCCCTTCTTCTTACCAAGTAGTCCTTTACCGATCGGCGAAAGAGTTGAAATCCTTCCCGTTTTCAGGTCGGCCTCTTCTTCCGATACAAGCATGTAAGTCACAGCGGCGCCGTTCTTCTTGTTCTTGATCGTCACGGTCGAAAGTATGGAAACTCTCGAAGTGTCAATGTTGGTTTCATCGAGCAAACGGGCTTTACTAACAAGGTCTTCAAGCTGGGCAATCTTTGCCTCCAGGTGACCCTGTGCATCTTTCGCAGCATCATATTCGGCGTTCTCGCTGAGATCTCCTTTATCGCGCGCTTCGGCGATCTGCCGGGCGATATCAGCACGCCCCTTTGACTTGAGCGTGCTCAATTCATTCTTCAGCTTTTCAAGGCCGTCTTTCGTATAGTACGATACTTTACTCATAACGAATCGCTCATTTAATATCTTTAATTATTATCTCAAAATTTCGAAGTCTTTGCAGACATGCAAAAAAAGAAGCAACGACCTCGGGGGAGACGAGGTCGTTGCTATACTGCAAAGATAGTACTTTAAATCTTAATTCAAAAATCAGGTCCCTACAAGTTCCGGCAGCTGGGTCATTATCTGCTCAAGAATTTCATCGTCGAATTTCGCCAGATAGAGGGTTTTAACCTTCGACAGCTGCTCTACCGTAAGGCCTTTCGCCCCCCGCAAATCGGCCTTGTAAAGACTCGCATTCTCAAAATCCGCACCCATTACATAACAATTCTGAAGATTTGCCTCCATCAGAAATGCGTTGCTGAAGTTTGCTTTGATGAGAAAAGCGTTTTCAAACTGGGTTTTTATCAGAAAAGCGTCTTTAAAATTGGCACCACTTGCGTATGCCCCCTTGAGGTCTGCCTGGTTGAGATTCGAATTCTCGAAATTTGTCTGGTTCAACCGCGCGTTCTCCAGGTTCGCTTCAATAAGTGACGACTGACAGATGTTTGACGAGTTCAGATTAGACCCGGCGAGGTTCACGTAATTCAGGTTGGTTCTGGGCAAATAGCAATTCACAAGATTGATGTCGTGAATTTTGTGCCGGTTCAGGCGCTTGATGTTACCCACGGTCCGGAAAGCCGCTTCCTCCGATTCCCATAGACGAAAGTCGTCAATCTCATCTTTATAGGTTCGTATGCGCTGGCGAATCTCACCATTTTGATTAAGCCAAAAAATAAGGATACCTATCACCGCGATATCGAATATCATACCGTGAGCCTCGGCGAGAATCTGGGCAATGAAGCTATCGAAGTCGTTGAGATAGAACGGCAGACTGAGACTCACCACAATGACCGCTACGAATATCAAGACGATGGTCGAAGTCAGCAGTGGTTTTTCAATTACCGAATTGTAGAATTCAGTCCATCGTTTCATTTTCATTTTGGGTCCGATCGGGCTTAACGTAAGTGCTTAATCTGAAAAAGTAAATGGGCTTCCAACATCCGACCCGCCGACACACCGCGACACTTATCCGGTCGCGCCCTGAAAAATTTTTATCGTCAAAAGCGTGTTATTGATATAAAGCAAGCGCTTTAATCTTCTCGACCAAAGCTACATTAATTTTGACATGGGATTCAAACGTCCAGCCTGCAATATGCGGGGTGAATATTACATTGCCCGCGGCAATGAGACTTCTGAACGCTTCCCGCTGAATGGGTGTAAGACTATCGAGCTTTTCATTCTCCAGTACATCCAGCGCCGCACCGCGAACAAAGCCCTTCGATAATGATTCCCCGAGGTCCGAAAGCGGAATAATCTCACCCCGTGACGTATTTAACAGTATAATCCTTTTGCTGAATGCACGGAGATAACCGGTGTTCACCATCGCGCGGGTTTCGTCTGTCAATGGTATATGCAGACTCAAAACATCCGTTTCCCCATATATTTGATTCATGTCAGCTTCCTGCCAGAATTCATTCGTGAACCCGTGTTTATATTTATCGTATACCAAAATCTTACATCCGAAGCCAACGAGCCTTCGCGCGAAGGCCTCACCCATATTTCCAAATCCGATGATACCGACAGTCTTTCCCATAATCTCCTCGCCGCGATTGCTTTCCCGTAGCCACGTGCTGTTGATCACCTCCTGATGACTGCGGGGAATATTTCTTAAAAGACTCAGCAGCATTCCAACGGTAAACTCCCCCACCGCATCGCGATTACCCTCCGCTGCGTGAACAACAGCAATATTCTTTTCGGTGAGATAGGCGAGATCGAGGTTGTCGAGTCCCGCTCCCGCGCGACCTACAAACCGAAGCGTTGGATCTTCCCCAAGGAGGTCGCGGTCGACGACCGTTTTACTACGAACGATCATCCCCTGATAACCCCTGTGTTTTTCTTTGATCTCTTCACGTGTGATGGAAGGGTAATAGTCGACCTGCCATCCGGCAGACTCGAGCATACCGTGAAGACTTTCGTGCATAGCATCAACTACAAGACACTTCCTATTCATTTGCGATCTTCTTCTATTTGCCTGGTAAGATTAATAAACTCTTCAACGGTGAGCTGCTCCGCGCGTTTGTCCATTATAGGAAGAGATGAAACGGCTTCGGTCAAATTTAGATTTTTTAACGCGTTGCGCAAGGTCTTCCGGCGGTTATTAAACCCCTGCCTGACAACCTGGACAAACAGCTTTTCATTGCAACCGAGTTGGGTCCTGTTGTTCCGCACAAGCCGGATCACAGCCGACATTACCTTCGGCGGTGGTATGAAAACGCCGGGCGAAACCTTGAACAACATTTCGATATCGTAGTATGCCTGGAGTAGTACACTTAGTATGCCATACACCTTGCTGCCATGTTTTGAGACAATCCGTTCGGCTACTTCCTTCTGCAGCATACACACCACCTGGTCTACCGACGCCCGGTATTCGAGAACGCGGAAGAATATCTGCGACGAGATGTTATACGGAAAGTTTCCGATGATCGAGAGGTGTCCCGGAAAGAACTCCGACAAATCAATTTTCAGAAAATCGCCTTCAATTATCCGGTCTTCGCCGAGGATGTTATTCTCCTTAAGGTAGGCGACTGACTCGCGATCGATCTCGATTACCGTCAACGACACATGCGGCATGTCCGCCAGCAGGCGCGTGAGCACGCCGGTACCGGGTCCGATTTCCAGCAACTCCATTACTCCATCGCCGGTAGCGACAACGCTGCCAACGATCTTCCTCGCCGTATTCTGGTCGTGTAAAAAATGCTGACCCAGTGCTTTCTTTGGTCTGACGAATCTCTTCATTGCTGACATTGCGGCCAAAGGTAGGAAAAGTTGGCCGTGCGTTTTACACCTCACTGATCGTGCTACACCATGAGTCTAAACATTTTTTCGTTAATTCGCAGGGAACAAAATGAAAACATGAGTCATCACGAAAAACCTCAGGACAAACCACGCATCGGAATTACCCTTGGAGACCTTAACGGAGTCGGCCCGGAAGTCGTGATGAAAGCACTGGCAGACAACAGGATACTGAGCATGGTGACACCGGTCATATACGGTTCAACGCGCGTGCTTACCCACTATAAGAAGTTGCTGGCGCTTGAAGAATTCAATTTCTCTCAGGTAAGAAACAAAGGACAATTCGCCGCCCGCAGCGTCAACGTTGTCAATTGCTGGGAGGATGCCATCGAGATCAATCCCGGCAAACCTTCCGCTGAATCGGGAAAAGCCGCACTACAGGCCCTTAAAGGTGCATGCGCAGAGCTCAAGGAAGGCATGATCGACGCGCTGGTCACAGGTCCCATCGACAAGCACACCGTTCACAGCGAGGAGTTTCCCTTCAAGGGCCATACCGACTTCCTTGCAAAGGAATTTGGCGGTGGAGAGAGCCTCATGTTTATGGTGAGCGACCTGCTGCGAGTAGGACTTGTCACCGACCATGAGCCGGTTAAGGATGTAGCGGCGTTGATCTCGAAGGAGAGGCTGGAGCGCAAGATAAACCTCATGGAGCAGTCACTGAAAAACGACTTCGGCATAAGCAAGCCCAGGATCGCCGTGCTCGGCCTAAATCCCCACGCGGGTGATAACGGCGTAATCGGTACCGAAGATGAACAGATCATCAGACCCGTCGTAGGTGAGTACCGGAACCGCGGACGCCTTGTATTCGGTCCCTTTTCCGCCGACGGTTTTTTTGGAACGGGCCAGTTCCGCCAATACGATGCCGTGCTCGCAATGTATCACGATCAGGGGTTGATCCCGTTTAAGGCGCTTACCTTCGGCGAGGGAGTGAATTTTACCGGAGGACTCCGCGTTGTGCGTACTTCACCCGACCACGGAACAGCTTATAATATTGCGGGAAAAGGCCAGGCAGACGAGGCATCCATGCGCCACGCAATCTTCCTGGCTGGGAAAATCTCCCGGCAGCGGGCGGAGCAGTCCAAAGAAAAATAGGACGGATCGGGTGCTCGAAACAACGTTTTACCAGCCGTAAGGGTGAAGGTTGCGATTAAAAAAAAGTAGTTTTAACCTTAAGTAAACTTGTCGATGGATATCGTCACCAAGAAACAGCTTAACATTCTCATTCAACTGGCGGAAGCCGACAAGCATTTTGCCAAGATTGAGCGGGAAATGATCTTCAGGATCGCTAAGGAACGGCATTTTCCGGAAGAAATGGTAAATGATCTCATCCGGAACCCCGAACCGATAGAAAGCCTCGGGGCGCTCTCCGCTGAGCAGAAATTTGACTACCTCATGACCAGCATAGACCTGGTCTTCGCCGATCAGAATATTTTCGACAGCGAATTGCTGTTTGCACGGAACATCGCCATCAAACTGGGATTCAAAAAGAATATTATTGAGTTTTTCGTTGAGAACTACGGTAAAAAGTCGCGCGAAGAGTTCAAGCAATCAGCACTCCGCGACTTCGTTTAGCCCCTGGTTTCCTTCAATCTGCGCCTTCGGCTCAAACTATTCAACGGATAATTGCCTGATTTGCCAGGCTTTCCCCGACTACCTTTGTTCATTTCATTAATTATCCTAAATTTGCCGACTTATTTTAATGGCCTGACGGGCTATGGGAGCGAGGGCGTACACGGTAAATATTGTCGGTCTATCCAACAAGGAGCACCATTTCCGATTTGAAGTGGGTGACGACTTTTTCGGGCACTACGGGTCGAGTCTTGTATCACAGGGCTCGCTGACAGCGGAAGTGGTTCTGGATAAGCGGGAAACATTGATCGACGCTACCTTTTCGATACGCGGAACCGTGCACCTGGTCTGTGACAGAAGCCTCGACCCTTTTGAACAACCGGTCGAAAGCGAGCGAAAGCTTGTCTTCAAGTTCGGCGACAGAGACGAAGAACTGAGCGACGAAATCATGATGATTCATCGCGATTCAGAGAAATTGGAACTGGGGCAGTATATTTATGAGTTTATTGCACTGGAGATCCCGATAAAAAAACTCCATCCGCGCTTCCGGGAAGAAGAGGATGAAGGTCCGGAAGGAAAGATTATTTATTCCTCGAAAGATAAGGAAGAAGACAATTCCGGCGACGACAACGCTGATCCTCGCTGGGACATACTAAAAAAGCTAAAATAAACAGTATTTGATATGCCAAATCCTAAAAGGAAAACCTCGAAAACCCGTAGAGATAAGAGAAGAACACACTACAAAGCTACGGCAAAGCAACTGGCCGTCTGCCCTACGACCGGCGAGCACCATTTGCCTCACCGTGCGTTTTGGCACGAAGGGAAGCTTTATTTCAAGGGCAAAGTAGTCATGGAAAAAGAAGTGCTGGCATAATGAAATTGCCGGCGCATTCGGAAGAAGTGGTTGCACTGCCCCTGCGGTGGTTTCAAAATAGCGTTCAGGCTCTGATTTCATCCTGAGTGAAGATCGTAGTAAAAAACTGCTCGAGGTACTCGGGCTTTTTTCATTTTGGCGGTGAGCATTCTAATCCGGTTTTGAATTTTGCGTCCTCTGACAAACCAAATAATAACTCCATAACAATATGAATAAGATCAGGGCTGCCATCACAGGCGTTGGCGGGTATATTCCAGACTATATTCTTACAAACCAGGAACTGGAAACCATGGTCGAGACCAGCGATGAATGGATCACCACCCGTACCGGTATCAAAGAGCGGCGGATATTAAAGGGAAAAGATCAGGGCGTATCGGTGATGGGTATTAAGGCGGTCAGGGAAATGCTCGCCAAGACCCAAACCGATCCTGCAGAGATAGACCTGCTTATCTTTGCGACGGTCACAGCGGATATGACTTTCCCGGCCACAGCCAACGTTGTGGCTACAGCTGTAGGCGCTGTAAATGCGTTCAGCTTTGATATGGGCGCGGCGTGTTCCGGGTTCCTCTTCGCCCTGACCACAGGAGCGACCTTTATAGAATCAGGACGATATAAGAAAGTAGTCGTGGTAGGCGGTGATAAAATGTCGTCTATAGTTGACTATACCGACCGGACAACGTGTATAATTTTCGGCGATGGCGCCGGATGCGTTCTGCTCGAAGGCACGACAGAAGATGTAGGTATTATAGACTCTGTGCTGCGAAGTGACGGCACGGGAGAAACCTATCTTCACATGAAAGCCGGAGGGAGTCGAAGACCGGCGTCGATTGAAACGGTTGAAGAGCGGCAGCACTTCGTTTACCAGGAGGGAGCCGCGGTCTACAAGTTCGCGGTTACTAATATGGCCGACGTGGCAGCACAGATCGCCGCGCGCAACAATCTCACACCGCAGACGATCGACTGGCTGGCACCCCATCAGGCAAACAAACGCATCATTGACGCGACGGCACAGCGAATAGGCATCACGGATGATAAGGTCATGATGAATATCGAGCGCTATGGGAATACGACCGCGGGAACGATCCCGCTGTTGCTGTGGGACTACGAGAAGAAGCTGAAAAAAGGAGACAATGTGATCATGGCTGCCTTTGGAGGTGGTTTTACCTGGGGTGCGGTTTATTTGAAGTGGGCTTACAATTAAGGCCTACCTTGCACAAGGTTTTGTCGTTTTCGCTTATTTTGATTGATTTGTAACTTAAAGTCGTTTATTTCAGCATGGCAACAGTATCCGATCTCAGCAAAGGCAACTTTGTACGCTACAACGGCGAGGTGATGCAGGTTGAAGAACTGCAACACAGGACTCCCGGCAATCTGAGGGCATTCTATCAGGTAAAAATGCGGAACATCCGCAACGGAAAGATCGCGGAAAACCGTTTCCGGCCAGGCGATGATATCGAGATCCTGCGGATCGAAACAAAAGAGTATCAATACCTCTACCAGGACGGCGAAAGCCTGGTGTGCATGGACAATCAGACGTTTGACCAGGTTTACATCGACAAAGTACTGCTGGGCGATTCGGGCAAATTCATCAAAGAAGGAATTACAATCCTTATTGCATTTGAAGATGGAACAAATCCTATCACGGCGGAAGCTCCGGCACATGTGGTCCTGGAAGTACAATATACGGAGCCCGGCGTGCAGGGCGATACAGCAACGCGCACACTCAAACCGGCGACCCTGGAAAATGGTGCCGAAGTTCGTGTGCCCCTGTTCATCAATACCGGAGAGAAAATAAAAATAGATACCCGCACAGGTGCCTACGTAGAACGTGTAAAATAATATTATGAGCAAAAGTCGCACGTCAAAATCAACATCGAAAAAAGTAGCGAAAACACAGCGGGCAGCACCCGCATCCGCTTCATCGTCAAAACAAGCGATGAAAACCGCGGAAATCCGGGACCTGATCGACTTCATCGCGAAGTCCGGACTCAATGAAGTCAACATTGAAACGATCGAGCTGAAGCTCCATGTAAAACGGGAGCCCGATCAGAAGATCTACAAAAGCCCGACATCCGCTACTCCCCTGCCACAAACCGCAGCCGGAGCACCGGTCGTTCAGCAGACTTCTCCGCCGCCTACCCTGAAAACGTCTGTGCCCGAAGCCGCCAGCAACACGGTAGACATCAAATCGCCAATGATCGGTACGTTCTATCGCTCATCGAGCCCGGACACTCCTCCGTTCATCAACGTAGGCGATAAGGTCACCAAAGGGCAAACCGTATGCATCATTGAGGCTATGAAACTTTTCAATGAAATAGAGTCGGAAGTATCGGGAACGGTTGTAAGGATGATGGTCGAAAACGCAACTCCGGTGGAATATGACCAGGTGTTGTTTGTAGTTGAACCCGACTAGTGCGCCATCGCACGGTAAGACATAGCGTAATAAGAAAATCATCTACTAATTTTTTCCCGCAGTAATGCGGGCGCCGGGGTTTGATAATGGAATTCATGTTCAAAAAAATACTCATTGCCAATCGCGGTGAAATCGCGCTGCGAATCATTCGCACGTGCCGCGAAATGGATATCCAAACCGTAGCTGTCTATTCTACGGCTGACCGTGAAAGCCTGCACGTTCGCTTCGCGGATGAAGCGGTTTGTATCGGCGGCGCACAGAGCAAAGATTCATACCTGAATATTCCGCGGATAATCAGCGCGGCGGAAATCACCAACGCCGATGCTATTCATCCCGGCTACGGCTTCTTGTCGGAACGCGCAGAGTTCTCAGCAATCTGCCACGAATACGGCATCAAGTTCATCGGCCCCACACCTGAAATGATTCAGGCTATGGGCGACAAGTCTACAGCAAAAGATACGATGAAGAAGGCAGGCGTGCCGACGATTCCCGGCTCTGACGGGTTGCTGACGTCGATAGAGGAAGGTCAGAAACTCGCGAAAGAGATCGGATATCCTGTTATCCTTAAGGCTACTGCCGGCGGGGGCGGAAAAGGTATGCGCATCGTCAACGAAGAAAGTGGGTTTAAAAAGGCCTGGGACGATGCACGCCGCGAAGCAGGTGCTGCATTCGGCAACGACGGATTATATCTTGAGAAATTCATTGAAGAACCCCGTCACATCGAGATCCAGATCGTTGGCGATCAATACGGAAAGGTGTGCCACCTCTCCGAACGCGACTGCTCTATACAGCGACGTCATCAGAAGCTGGTGGAAGAAACCCCTTCACCCGCTGTCAGCCAGGAATTGCGTGAACGGATGGGCGACGCCGCCATCAAAGGCGCCAAAGCCATCAAGTACGAAGGAGCCGGAACCATCGAGTTTCTCGTCGACAAGCATGGAAATTTCTACTTCATGGAAATGAACACCCGTATCCAGGTAGAACATCCGATCACCGAAGAGGTCACCGACTACGACCTGATCAAGGAACAAATAAAAGTAGCCGCCGGCGTGCCAATCTCCGGGACCAACTATTTCCCGAATCTCTTCGCGATGGAGTGTCGTATCAACGCCGAGGATCCCGCCAACGGATTCAGGCCTTCTCCGGGAAAAATCACAAACCTCCACATGCCCGGCGGACACGGCGTGCGCATCGATAGCCACGTATATGCCGGTTATACCATCCCGCCGAACTATGACTCTATGATCGCCAAACTCATCGTTACCGGTCAGTCACGGGAAGAAGTTATGACACGCATGAAACGCGCACTCCAGGAATTTGTGATCGAAGGCGTCAAAACCACGATACCATTCCATATTGCTCTGATGGACAACCCTACGTTCAAATCAGGAAAATTCACTACGAATTTTCTGGAGACATCTTTTGATTTTTCAACGATCGGATCATAACCGGCTACCGATTCCCCTCGATCGCCTCCACCAGCTCTCCATACCATTTCTCGCCATACTTCCGGATAAGAGGATCTTTCAGGAACCTGTAGACCGGAACCTGTAACTCTTTTCCGAGGACGCACGCGGGTGAACAAATGTGCCACTTATTGTAGTTCAGTGCTTCAAAACCCTTTTTGGAGGTAATACGAATCGGGTAAAGGTGGCAGGAGATCGGCTTCTTCCACTTGAGCTTTCCATCGTTGTAGGCCTGTTCGATGGCGCATTTCAAAATACCCTTTTTGTCATAGATGGCATAGGCGCATTCCCGTCCCTCCACCACCGGTGTACAGTATTCGCCGTCATCGTCAATGGTGTGAGTGCCTTCCTTTTCGATGGTCCTGATCGCTTTCTCCGTCAGATAGGGCTTCACCACCGGATAGATTTCTTCGAGAATCGGGAGTTCATCCTCGTCCAGCGGTGCGCCGAAGTCACCTTCCACACAACAGGCTCCTTTGCATTTATCGAGATTACACACAAATTCCTTGTCGCGAACATCATCTGAAACCAGGACCTCTCCTATCTTGATCATAATCGAATAATTTGAATGAAGCGACCGCAAGCCGGACAACCCCGGCGATAAACGATCACAACCCACAAAATAACGGAATAAAACCGAGGAATCTATATTGCCGCCAGGGCGGACCGACCGGGAACCAAAAAACCAGGGTTGCGTTTTGAATGATGAAACCTGCCGCAGCGAAAATGGACAACGACGCCATCGATCCTGAAGATGACAATTGATTGGTTGAAAAATGTGCACTCCTGTCGGAATCGACAATACTTTTGCATAGAATTACAGGTTTAATACAGCCTGATAGCGACAGAGCGTGCGCCCGGCGATGAGCGTTAATCCCAACATGGAATATCTAGAAAGCTTGAATGATCCTCAGCGGGAGGGTGTGATCAATACCGAAGGCCCTTGTATGCTGATAGCAGGCGCGGGGTCGGGTAAGACTCGTGTCCTTACCTATCGTATTGCACACCTGATCCAGAGCAAAGACGTGGATCCGTTCAACATTATGGCGCTTACCTTCACCAACAAGGCTGCAAAGGAAATGCGCGAGCGGATTGAAACGATTGTGGGAAGCGACGCGCGAAATCTGTGGATGGGAACATTCCACTCGGTGTTCGCGCGTATCCTCCGCGCCGAAGCCCATCATCTCGGATACCCCAACAACTTCACCATCTACGATGTCGACGACGCAAAGTCGCTGATAAGGTCAATCGTCAAAGAGATGGGACTCGACGATACCGCTTATAAACCGAATACCGTCTACAACCGGATCTCTGCGGCGAAGAACAGACTTATCGGCTGGGAGGAATATCTCGGAAACGCGGAGTTGATGGGCGACGACGCCGCCAACATGCGTCCGGAGCTGGGTAGGATCTACCGCGCCTATGCCCTTCGTTGTTTTAAGTCGGGGGCGATGGATTTTGACGATCTGCTGTTCAACACCGACAAGCTCTTCAAGGAACATCTCGGAGTGCTCAACAAGTACCAACAACGTATTCACTACGTGCTCGTCGACGAGTTTCAGGACACGAATCTGTGCCAGTACTACATCATCCGGAAGCTCGCATCTGTGCGTAGGAATATTTGCGTGGTCGGAGACGACGCGCAGAGTATCTATGCGTTCCGGGGTGCCGACATCAGCAACATCCTGAATTTCGAGCGCGACTATCCCGACCTGAAAGTTTACAAGCTGGAGCAGAACTACCGCTCAACCCAAAATATCGTTAATGCCGCCAACTCGGTGATCAAGCGCAACCGTGCGCAGATTCCGAAAAATGTATGGACGCAGAACGAAGAAGGCAATCTCATCGAACTGATCAAGGCGGTTTCAGACAACGAGGAAGGAAGGCTCATCGCATCCTCGATCTTTGAAGAGAAAATGCAACACCAGCTGAAGTTCAGTGATTTCACAATACTCTACCGAACCAACAGCCAGTCGCGCGCCATTGAGGAAGCGCTACGCCGCATGAACATCCGGTATAAGGTCATCGGAGGACTTTCATTCTATCAACGCAAGGAGATAAAAGACCTGCTCGCCTACCTGCGATATTCAATCAATCAACAGGACGAAGCTTCGTTCAGGAGGATTATCAATTTACCGAAACGGGGAATTGGCGATAGCACCGTCGACAAGATCATCGTGGCCGCCAACGACCACGGTACTTCTATCTGGGAGATATTGCAAAACCCGTCACCATTCGTCGGCGGAAGAGCAGCCGGGCCAATCTCCGATTTCGTAGCGATGATCACGCGTTTCAACCTCGAACTGGAGCGTAAGGATGCCTATGACGCCGCCTTTGAAGTTGCCAAAAGCTCCGGCTTGCTGCGGGAACTGTATGAAGATAAGACTGTCGAGGGACTAAGCCGATATGAGAACGTTCAGGAATTATTGAACGCTATAAAAGAATTCACCGACAGCCCGGAGCGCGAAGACAAGTCACTCGGGGCATTTCTCCAGGAAGTGTCGCTCGTCACGGGCCAGGATGAAGATAAAGACAAGGACCCTGACAAGGTGACCCTGATGACAATCCACATGGCGAAGGGTCTTGAATTCAACCACGTCTACATCTGCGGCCTCGAAGAAGACCTTTTCCCATCCCAGATGATGCTGAGCAGCCGGGCCGACCTGGAAGAAGAGCGAAGGCTGTTTTATGTAGCGATCACCCGGGCCCAAAAGCGCTTGTTCTTTAGCTATGCATTAACGCGCTATCGTTATGGCCGTCTGAAAAACTGTGAACCGAGTCGCTTTCTCGACGATGTGAACCCGGATTTCATCAAGCTGCATACACGGTCTGGCGCAGTGGAGTCGGCCCCACCGCCGAGCCAATATGCGAAAAGCCTTATCAATGGCATTAAAAAGAACATCTCCTCCACTCCTCCCCCGCCTAAGAAAATTGCCTATCGGGCGCCGAGCGACTTTACACCGAGCGATACGTCGGCTCTGGAGGCAGGCATGAAAGTGGAGCATCCGCGGTTCGGCTTTGGCACCGTCGTGACCATGGACCTCTCCGGCGCCGACCGGAAAGCGCGGATCAACTTCAGGGAAGTGGGCGAAAAAACACTGTTATTGAGCTTTGCAAAGCTGCGGATCATCGAGAACTAACTGTTCGACCGGTTGGAGCGTATCAATTAATCAACTAAATTTGTCGGATAACCCCTTTAAATTTCAGGTAGCACCTTCCAACCTGGCTACCGGCAATCGACTTAAGACAATTATACCACATGACCATAGGAGAATATAATACCGAAAGGCCTCCGCTTATCCTCAAGGAGTACGGCCGCAACGTGCAAAAACTGGTAGACTATATCCGTACAATCCCGGACCAGGAAAAAAGAACCGATCTGTCGTACACGCTGATCGAACTTATCAAACAGCTCACGCCAACAATCAAGGATCAGCCGGAAGATCCGCAGCGGGTATGGGATGACCTTTATATCATCGCCGACTTCAACCTGGATATCAACGGACCCTATCCAAAACCGGAACGTGATATTCTGTTCAAGAAACCCGATCGCGTGGATTATCCACAAAGCCAGGTACGCTTCAAACACTACGGCAAGAACATCGAAAAGCTTGTGAAAGAAGCACTGAAAAAAGAAGATCCGCAGGAACGCCAGGATGCTATCATCTATCTCGGCAAACTGATGAAAACCTTCTACTCCAACTGGAACAAAGAGACACTGGACGATTCAGTTATCCTGAAAGACATACAGGAAATGTCTGGCGGTGCGCTCGAGATGACAATCGAGAAAGTGAGGGAAGATAATCTCTTCGAGAAACTCTACAAAGAGCGCAAGAAAACAAAACCGCAGCAAGGTGGCACCCACCACTCTCGTCATCAGGGAGGAAATGGTCACCGTCAGTTCAACAAAGGCGGAGGCCACAAAGGAGCCGGAAACTTTCGCAAACGCAGGGATCAGTAAATTTCGGGTTGCGGGTTGCGGAGCCTTAGCGAAGACGGGTTTTTAGTTCAGTTTAAATTTAAGATTCACGACGATCCGATGGTTTTTAATATCCAGGGAGGAAAGCGGCTTAAAGGAGAAATCATACCACAAGGCGCCAAGAATGAAGCACTGCAGATACTCAGCGCCACCCTCCTGACAGAAGATCCCGTTACCATTCACAACGTTCCCAATATCCTTGACGTCAATAAACTCATTGAACTGTTGAGCGCGCTGGGTGTGAAGGTCGAAAGCCTCGGAACAGAATCATGGCGATTTACAGCCTCCCATGTCAACACCGCCTTTCTCGAAAGCGACGAGTACCGGAAGAAAGCATCATCCCTTCGCGGGTCGGTTATGCTGCTGGGTCCCGTACTGGCGCGCTTCGGAAAAGCGACGATGCCTAAACCCGGTGGCGACAAAATTGGCCGGAGACGACTTGACACCCACTTCCTCGGTTTCCAAAAGCTCGGAGCAAAATTCAACTTCGATGCAGCCGACCATGTGTTCACCATCGACGCGTCGGAACTGAAAGGAGCTTACATGCTCCTGGATGAAGCTTCGGTTACAGGGACAGCCAACATCGTGATGGCTGCCGTGCTCGCCAGCGGAACTACAAACATCTACAACGCGGCATGCGAACCCTACCTCCAGCAACTCTGCCTGATGCTGAACCGGATGGGCGCAAAGATCAGTGGCATAGGATCCAATCTGCTCACCATTGAAGGCGTAACAAAGCTGAAAGGCACCGAGCATACGTTGCTTCCTGACATGATCGAGATCGGCAGCTTCATCGGACTTGCCGCGATGACGCAGTCGGAGATCACCATCAAGAACTGCCGCATCGATATGCTGGGCATAATCCCGGAAATCTTCCGCCGTCTCGGAATCAAACTCGAATTCAGAGGCGACGACATTCACGTGCCCTTCCAGGAACATTACGAAATTGAGTCGTTCATCGATGGTTCCATACTCACGGTTGCCGATGCGCCGTGGCCGGGTTTTACACCCGACTTGTTGAGTATTGTCCTGGTTACCGCCGTACAGGCAAAGGGCACTGTGCTCGTTCACCAGAAAATGTTCGAAAGCAGGTTGTTCTTTGTCGACAAACTCATAGACATGGGTGCACAAATCATCCTCTGCGATCCTCACAGAGCTACTGTCATCGGCCTTGACCGCAAGCAGCGCCTGCGCGGCATCAAGATGGCGTCGCCCGATATCCGGGCAGGAGTAGCACTTCTCATCGCCGCCCTCTCAGCGCAGGGTGAAAGCGAAATATCCAACATCGACCAGATAGACCGGGGTTACCAGAATATCGATACCCGTCTGCGGGCCCTCGGTGCGGATATTACCAGAGCGTAGCGGAGCTTATGCCCCTCCAAACCTAGGCAACCCAGCAACCCTACAACTCAATTTTAAGTGCAACGGGACAATGGTCCGACCCGAGAACGTGGTCATACACCATCGCATCCTGCACGTTGGTGATGATCGAATCCGTGACGAGGAAATAATCAATACGCCATCCCACGTTGCGTGCCCGTGAATTGAACACGACGTTCCAGTATGTGTACTTCACCGTATCAGGATAGAACCGGCGGTAGGTGTCAACAAAGCCCGCTTCCAGAAGTTTGGTAAAACCGTCGATTTCGCGTTGCGTGTAGCCTGCTGATTTATTGTAGTTCTCCTTTGGCCGCGCGATATCGATAGGCTGGTGGGCAACATTAAGGTCGCCGCAGATAATAACTGGCTTGTTCGCTGCCAGGCCAACTACATACTTCCTGAACTCTTCATCCCATTTCTCGCGATAGTCCAGCCTTTTCAACCCCTGACCGGAGTTCGGAGTGTACACCGTAACCAGGAAAAACCTTTCGAACTCCGCCGTGATCACCCGGCCCTCCTGGTCGTGTTCCTCGATATCCATATCGAAAACAACCCGGATCGGCTCAATCTTCGACAGAATCGCCGTTCCTGAGTATCCCTTCCGCATTTTACTGGAGTTGACAACAGCTTTGTACTCGGGCAGCAGCACGAGCGCCGATTTCACCTCCTCGACGGACGCTTTTGTTTCCTGAAGGCACAATATATCCGGAGCAAGTTGTCTGATATCCTTGACAAAGTCTTTCCGGACGATAGCCCTGATTCCGTTTACGTTCCAATTTACGAGGTGAAGTTCTGCCATGAAGTGAGGTTATGGGTCGGAAAATAAGAAAGTCCCACCGTTAGGCGGGACTTTTCGCAATATATCTCTAAGAAAGACTAAGCCTTTTTCGCCTTGAACTCTTCCTTGATCTTTTCTACATCTACTGTTTTCAGGACTGGCTGGAAATTCTGAATTTTCAGCGTCTGACGCCTTACCGCGGCTTTTGCCTTATCTCTGCGGTTTTTTCTCTTAAGTCTGGTTACTGCCATGGCATTTCTATTAAAGGAAGCGCAAAAATAAGAGATTGGAGCGGGAAAGCAAAAAGGCGGGCGAAAATTGTCAGATTCTGCGATGGAAAGTCCGTTTCAAACCTTTTCCCGGTTCTCACGCTCTTCCCGGTCAGGACGGTAGTTTTCCTGGCATAATAAACGATACCCATTATCAGGGGAACAATGATCGACAGCGCGCCGCCTCCGATGGTTATGAACAATAAGGTAAGTAGCATGAGTATCTCAAGGTTAAACCTAACCGTTCTTTATGCATGTCATTCACACCAGAGGGCTTTCTTACCGTGAAATTAAACATATCGGCTGTAAAAATCATGTCCGGAAAACCGAGAAATTTTAGCAGAATTAAAGAGACCCGTCTAACTTGCCGCGCATTGTAATCAACGGGAAAAAGCAAGGAAAGGACATGGAGAGACCCACTTTACCGAAAGGAACGCGGGATTTCGGCCCCGCAACGATGGCGAAACGCCAGTTTATCTTCGATACCATCAGGAAGGTATTCCAAACTTTCGGCTTCCAGCCTCTGGAGACACCCGCCATGGAAAACCTGTCGACGCTAACGGGCAAATACGGCGACGAAGGTGACCAACTGCTGTTCAGAATACTCAATTCAGGCGACTTCCTGAAAGATGTGCCAGACAACGAAGCACGTGATCACCGCTCCCTTTCCCCCCGGATAGCCGAAAAAGGCCTGCGCTATGACCTCACGGTTCCGTTCGCCCGATACGTGGTCATGAACCGGAACGAGGTGTCGTTCCCCTTCAAACGCTATCAGATCCAACCCGTGTGGCGGGCCGACCGACCGCAAAAAGGACGTTATCGCGAATTCTACCAATGCGATGCCGACGTGGTGGGAACCGATTCACTCGTCTGTGAAGCGGAGATCATACTGATGATCACAACAGCGTTCAAAAATCTCGGGATCGCAGACTACACGATCAAACTCAACCACCGCGGCGTACTCAACGGTGTGGCTGAGCTCATCGGCGCACAAGGCAGCGAGGTTCCGCTGTTCGTCGCCATCGACAAACTCGACAAGATAGGACCGGAAAAAGTAAGGGAAGAGTTGCTGGCAAAAGGTTTTATCGACGAAAGCCTTTCGACACTGTTCCGCGTCCTCGACCTCCGGGGTACCAACACAGAAAAGCTGCAAGCCCTCGAAAATGAGTTCAGCCAAAGCCAGTCAGGCGCAAAAGGGATCAGCGATATTCGCCAGGTCTTCGAGCTCGTCCGCTCACTCTCCGGCGATGAATCCCGCGTGGAGTTCGACATCCCCCTCGCACGGGGACTTAGCTACTACACGGGGTGTATCTTCGAAGTAAAGATCAACAACGTCGCGATCGGCAGTGTAAGCGGAGGCGGGCGCTACGACAACCTGACCGCCGCTTTCGGAGATAAAGACAACCTTTCGGGTGTAGGATTCTCCTTCGGTGTCGACAGGATCTACGATGCGATGGAGGAGTTGAAACTCTTTCCGAAAAGCACCCATGCCGCTTCAAGCACCCTCGTCTGTCACTTCGACGACGAAAGCTTCCGGTACGGACTCGGTGTGCTGAGTTCACTTCGCGCCGCGGGAATCGCTTCTGAGATCTATCCCGATCAGGCAAAGATCAAGAAACAGCTCGACTTCGCTAACAGGAAACAGATCTCATTCGCCCTGGTCATCGGCTCCGAAGAAATAGCCTCCGGGTTGATCGCGATTAAGAATCTCGAAACCGGTGAACAGGAAAAGCTTTATCTTGAAGCGATCATTCAGCGCCTGACACAACGCCCGTAACGCTCGGTGCATCTTTTTAGTCCGGCGCCGGAACAACCAATCTATCATTGATGTCGCGAGTGTCTCACTATATATCCTCTAAAAAGCTATCTCTCGCAGATATGGAGCGGATAGTTCACGGAGATGTTTCCCTCGAACTTTCAGAAGAAGCACGGCGGAATATAGTTCGCTGCCGCGAGTACCTCGATGAGAAGATCAAGAATGCCCAGAAACCTATCTACGGTGTCAACACCGGGTTTGGCTCGCTGTATAACAGGAATATCTCCAGCGATCAGCTGGAAAAGCTCCAGGAGAATCTCGTCAAGTCGCACGCCTGCGGAGCCGGACCGCCAATACCCGATGCGATCGTAAAGCTCATGCTCTTCCTGAAGATCCAGTCATTATCGTATGGCTATTCCGGGGCACAGCTCACGACAGTCGAAAGACTTGCCGAAATGTTCAACCACAACGTGCTCCCACAGGTTTTCGAGATGGGATCACTCGGCGCCTCCGGCGATCTCGCGCCGCTGGCCCACCTGTCACTGCCGCTGATCGGGCTGGGGAGTGTTTCGTACGAAGGTGCAATCCAGGCCGCTGACGACGTAAACCAAAGACTCCAATGGGAACGCGTACATTTCAAGGCAAAGGAAGGCCTGGCACTCTTGAACGGCACTCAGTTTATGGGCGCGTATGGCGTATGGTGCAGCCTGCACGCCCATCGCATACAGAAACTGAGTAATATCATAGGCGCGCTGTCGCTGGATGTATTCGACGGACGCCCCGAGCCGTTCCTGCCCTGCGTGCATGCTATACGCCCACAACGCGGTCAGGGAGAAGTGGCAAAGCAAATACTCGCCTTGCTCGAAGGAAGTGATCTCATCGCGCAGCACAAAAAACACGTACAGGATCCTTACTGCTTCCGATGCATTCCGCAGGTACACGGCGCGAGCGCCAATACTATCGACTATGTATCCGATATATTCCTGACCGAGGTAAACAGCGTTACCGACAACCCGAATATCTTTCCTGACGACGATCAGATTATCTCGGCGGGTAACTTCCACGGACAACCACTGGCATTGGGGTTGGATTTTCTCGCCATCGCCTTAAGTGAACTCGGCAACATCTCCGAACGCCGAACCTACCAGTTGATCTCCGGCTCGCGCGAATTGCCAAACTACCTGGTGGCGAATCCCGGTATTAACTCCGGACTGATGATCCCGCAATACACAGCGGCATCGCTGGTAAGCCAGAACAAGCAACTGTGTACACCCGCATCAATCGATTCGATTGTAAGTTCCAACGGCCAGGAAGACCACGTCAGCATGGGCGCGAACGCCGCCACGAAAGCATACCGGGTTGTGAACAATGTGTACGCAATCCTCGCCATCGAATTGCTGACCGCCGCCCAGGCGCTCACCTTTCGACGCCCCCTCCGCACGTCTCCTTATCTGGAAACGCTTGTCGATACTTTCCGCCTGAATATCCCGTTTATTGAAGACGACCGTGTCCTGCATGACGATATGACCAAAGCGGAGAAATTTTTGAAGGAAATAACGATCGCTCTATGAACTGGCAAGGAATAACGCTATTTCTGGTCGCGATTGTTTTGTCCACGGTGTCGTTCTGCCAGCACCTCAGCGCAGGAGGTGGATTTGAAGTTGATGAGATCAAAGGATGCGCGCCTCACACCGTAACCGTAAGTCTGATCCCGCCTTTTATCTGCGACACCAATAATCCCTGTGCCGCGTTCTATGAAAACATGACTACCAGCGTACCCCTGATAGTCCCTCCTTTCACGCACACGTATACAGAACCCGGTATCTACTACCTGCGGATACTTCGTCATCCGGTGCTCGACAGCATCCGGATTGAAGTGGTGCCAAACGTCGCTCCCGGGTTCAACCTTTACACCTGCGGAAACAATGAGATTTCCGTTCAACTCGACGACAGCCACTACGACGAATATGTTATCGACTACAATGATGCAAGTCCTGAAATTGTCGTGGGTGGTACCGGAGCCGATCATCACGTGTACGCGGCCGGCACACAGACAGTCTCCGTGCGCGGACGCAACCTTACCGCAGCAGACAACTGCAGTGCCGACAACCGCACCATAACACCCCTGCTCACACTCCCTGTTCCTACTATCACACGGCTTGAAGTGCCGGATAATTCCAGCATACAACTCGACTTCGACGTATCGCCAGATATTCAGTACAAGCTCGGCATCGCGACAAACAATGCAACAACCTTTCAACAGCTGTCGGATGTCTATAACTCATCGGCGTTTACCGTTCAAAACCTGAATACCGACAACAACTACTACTGCTTCCGCCTCGCCGCATTCGACCCCTGCAACAACATTAGCTTCAACTCGGCGGTAATCTGCAGCGCCGACCTCGACCTCAACATACGCAATAAAGCGATCGATGTAACCTGGACAACTTCACCAACGGGGATCAGCGACTACAGCCTCCAGCGGGCAGCCGGCGATGGCAGTACACTCGTCACCTCTCCCCCTGCGTCACCGCATACAGATACCGGCGTTCTGTGCGGCATAGAGTACTGCTACCAGCTCACAACACGTTACACCAACGGGAGCGAAAGTGTGTCGATGACAAAGTGTGGGACCGGCTTCTCGGACGATACTCCAACGGCTATCAGAAATGTCACAGCAGTGGTAAGCGACGACGGCGTAGCACTGGAATGGCAGTCTGACCCGAACTTCGTGCCGGTGGAGTTTATCGTTGAAAAATCGACGAACGGAAGTTACAGCCAACTGGCTACTACTACACAACACACCTTCGAGGATCCGTCCTACGCCACGGAGGATGCTTCCTGCTATCGCATCCGGTACCACGACGCGTGCGCCAATGAAAGTCTGCCGGGAATTGAAGCGTGTCCGATACGACTGGCCGGTACACTGGCGGGTGATAATACTGTCAATCTCACGTGGTCGCCTTACGGTGGATGGGAGAATGGTGTCACCGACTACGTCGTGGAGAAATACTCCAGCGAGGGAACCCTGCTGCAGACAACCTCCACGGGAACGACGACCGCTTTCACCGATGCTACCAGCGACCTCAACCATCAGGCCCTGGTCTACATCGTGCGCGCTTTGGCGGTAGAAGGCGGGCTCAATCCGTCTCTCTCTAACCAAATCGCAATCCTGAAAGACCCAAACCTTTTTCACCCAACAGCTTTTACTCCTAACGGCGACAACCTGAATGACGTATTTACCGTCTTCGGTCAATATGTAGTCGACTTTGAAATGCATATCTTCAACCGCTGGGGTGAGCTTTTGTTTACTACAAACGATATCACCACCGGATGGGACGGCACCTACAAGGGAAATGATATGCCCGAAGGAACGTACGCGTTCATCGCCAACATAACCGACCGCACCGGACGTATTTTTAAAAGATCGGGGTCGGTAGTTCTCTTGAGGAGATGAGGTTGGTTGCGGGTTAGTGCTGGGGTCTGGGTGCCCGGTTTGGAGGGACATAGGAGTTCCCACATTGCCAATTGCCAATTGCCATTTGCCCTTTGCTTTTTGCTTTTTGCTTTTTGCCATTTGTTAATTAAATAGACAACTATGTTTGATATGATGAAAATGATGGGCAAGATGAAGGAGGTTCAGGCCCGTCTAAAGGAAGCGCAGGATAATCTTGCCAACATTCATGTAAGCGGTGAATCGGGCGGCGGATTGGTGAAGGCCACGGTTAACGGGAAACGCCAGCTGATCGGTCTCGACGTCGACAGTTCTCTGTTGAAGGCTGAAGACAAGACGGTAATGCAGGACCTGATCGTCGCGGCGGTGAACAAGGCTGCGGAAGAGGCCGAGATAAGAGCGAAGGAGGAATTAAAGAAGAGTACCGAGGGCCTGCTCCCCAATATCCCCGGCATGGATTTAAGCGGCCTGATGGGATGACCACTGTCGCGGTAGTTATTCTGAATTACAACGGCGAACGGTTACTCCGCCAGTTCCTGCCGTCCGTTATTCAACATTCGGCGCCTGCCGACGTATTCGTGGCCGACAACGGTTCTACCGACGGCTCCATTGGTGTGCTTCGAGAGGAATTTCCGGGTGTGGGTGTGATCCGGCTCAACGAAAACTTCGGTTTCTGCGGAGGTTACAACGCAGCGCTGCGCGAGATCACCTACGATTACTACATCCTGCTGAATTCAGACGTAGAAGTCACTCCCGGCTGGGTGTTGCCGTTAAAAGCGCTGCTCGACCAGCGTCCCGAAGTGGCGTCGGTACAGCCAAAGATACTCTCCCACCAGAACCGGAAGGTGTTTGAATATGCCGGGGCCGGCGGGGGTTTTATCGACACACTCGGTTATCCGTTTTGTCGGGGCCGGATATTCGACCATGTCGAAGAAGACCGGGGGCAGTACGACGACGAGCGTCCGGTCTTCTGGAGCTCCGGTGCCTGCATGATGATACGCGCGGAAAAATTTCACGAGCACGGTGGTTTCGATGAGGATTTTTTCGCGCACATGGAAGAGATCGACCTTTGCTGGAAGATCGCGCGCGCTGGCGCGGAGATATATTACTCCGGGAAAAGCACGGTTTACCATCTCGGCGCGGGAACACTGGGCTATCAACACCCGAGGAAGACGTATCTGAACTTCAGAAATGGACTCTACCTGATCGCCAAACACTTCGACAGAGGAGAACTGATCGGCAAGCTACCCCTAAGGATAATGCTCGACTGGCTGGCGGCTTTGACCTTTCTCCTTAAGGGTGAGGGACGAAATTCGTTGAGCGTGCTTCGCGCACACCGCGATTTTTTTAATTCAATAGGCCGTATCCGAAAGCAGCGTTCGGTGATCCGGAGGGCGAACCCCTCCTACCCGCGTGAAAATGTTCACCGCGGCCTCATTATTTTCGATTACTATTTTCGGAACAAAAAAACGTCACCTTTCAGTAATCCCAGATAGGATTCCTCTTTCTGAGGTGTTTTCGCATATTCATCACGAATGCCAGAGCCAGATAAAGGATGACGGGCGACCCAAAGGTGATGAATGAAGCGTAAATAAAGAACAACCGGATGCTGGAGGTTGCCATACCCAATTTTTCACCCAGACGGGTGCAGACGCCAAACGCATATCCCTCAAAGAAGCGCTGAATCCTGAAAACTACATCGTTCATAAGCTTTAACTCGCTTTCAACTTGCCAAAAAGACCATTCATCGACCAATAATCCGACTTACAAATATAAGCCCCAATGGGGTGTCTTGAAGTGGCAGTATTGTCATTTTTTTGAGTATAATTGCAAAAAAACACACATAAGTTTACTTTTGGAACCTCATAAATCAACTATAAACAAACCTCCAATGAGAAAAGTAGTTTACTCATTTTTTATTGCCGCTGCCTTGGCCCTCGGGGGCTGTACGTTGCCCAAAATGGTAAAAATGGCTAAGGAACAACAACTTACCGTAACTCCTAATCCTCTGGAGGTACATAAGGATACTGTTACCTTCGACATGGCCGCAAACCTCCCCGCCAAAATGCTGAAGAAGGGTACTGTTTACACGGTAAACACCTTCTATAAGTACGGCGAACAGGAAACAGCTCTGGAACCACTGGCGTTCCGTGCTGAGGATTACCCCAATGCAGCTACTGAACAGCCCAGAGCTTCGCAAACATTCACTTTTGCCTATGCTCCTGCCATGAAGAATGGCATCCTCGAAGTTGAAGGAGTAGCATCAAAAGGTGAGAAATCAAAAACATCTCCCAGAATGCAGGTTGCCACGGGCGTGATCACGACGTCGAAACTGGTTGAGCCTGCGTACTTCGCAGCGTATGCGGATCACGGGTACAACAACCAGCCCGAACTGGAGCCGGTTATTATCCCTGATTTCATCTTCGAACAAGGGAGGTCTGTACTGAGGAGGTCGGAAATCAGCAGCCCTAAAGGCAGGCAACTCGATGCCTTCATTGCATCAAAGAACGCTACAAGCACCGTTACCGTTACGGGTACTCACTCGCCTGAGGGTGCTGAACGGATCAACTCACGCTTGTCTCCGGATCGCGCAGCGGCTATCGAAAAGTTCTACCGCGATCAGATGAAGAAGTACGACTACAAGCAACAGGCTGACGAGATCAAATTCATCCTGAAGCCTGTTATCCAGGACTGGAATGAATTCAAAAACGCGCTGGCTTCCTACGACGGAATCACTTCCGAGCAAAAATCAGAATACCTGAACATCATCAACGGTGGTGGAACATTCGAAAGCCAGGAGAAACAACTCCAGAAACTCGCTACTTACAGAAAAGTCTTCCGCGAAGTGTACCCTAAACTCAGAACTGCGAAAACAGAAATCCTGGTTCTGAAAGACAAGAAAACAGATGCGGAAATAGCGGTTCTCTCCAAGCAAATCACACAAGGCTCGGTTAACGCCGACACCCTGTCAAGAGAAGAGCTTATGTACGCTGCAACACTCACTCCTTCCCTGGAGGAAAAAGCGGCGATCTATGAAGCTGCGACCAAAAAAGGTACTAACTGGCAGGCTCACAACAACCTGGGTGCTGTTTACATCGCACAGGCTATTGAGAACTCCAGCAATGCATCGAGCCTTGCTGACAGAGCGCAGGCTCAACTCGACATCGCTGCGAGGCTGAATGAAAATGCTGCAGAAGTACAAGCGAACCTGGCTTCGATAAGCATGATCAAAGGCAACCCTTACCAGGCTTACAACTACGCAAACCGCGCGTTGGGAGCAGGTCTTAGCGGCGATAACGCTGCCGGACTGAATGGTGTAAAAGGCTCTGCTGAAATATCCATGGCCAAATATCAGGATGCTGTTCGTTCCCTGTCTTCAGCAAGCGACGAAGCTGTGAACCTCTTCAACAAAGGTCTCGCTCAGTTGCTGAACAAAGATTATCAAAACTCCCTGACATCCTTCCAGGATGCAGCCAGCAAAGACAGCAACCTCGCGATCGCATACTATGGCGCGGCCGTTGCATCTGCCCGTCTTGACAATGCTGATCAGATTGTAAGCAACCTCACCAACGCAGTTCAACGCGATCCTTCCCTCAAAGAAGCAGCGCTGACAGACCTGGAATTCTCGAAAGTCTCGGCTACCGAGAGCTTCCGGAACGCACTGAAATAGTTTAGAAAACAACCCACATAAAAACCCTCCCGGCCAAAACCGGGAGGGTTTTTATTTGCCCCTTTGGTCTCTAAAACTTTGCCATTCACCCCTTTGGTCGTATTTTTACGCCACTTTAAAGATCGGTATGAGAGAAATTCAGTTCAGAGAAGCTCTTCGGGAGGCGATGAGTGAGGAAATGCGCAAAGACGAGAAGATCTTCCTCATGGGTGAGGAAGTGGCTCAGTACAACGGCGCCTACAAGGTCAGTCAGGGAATGCTTGATGAGTTCGGCCCTGAACGGGTTATCGATACACCCATTGCAGAACTCGGATTTACCGGGATCGGAGTCGGTGCCGCCATGAATGGGCTGCGTCCGATTATCGAGTTCATGACTTTCAACTTTTCATTGGTGGGAATAGACCAGATCATCAACGGCGCGGCAAAAATGATGTCGATGTCGGGTGGTCAGTTCAGCGTGCCAATCGTTTTCCGCGGCCCTACCGGTAACGCCGGAATGTTAAGCTCTCAGCACTCTCAGAACTTCGAAAACTGGTTTGCCAACACCCCCGGACTAAAAGTAGTTGTACCGTCCAATCCCTATGATGCTAAAGGCCTGCTGAAGACCTCCATTCGCGACAACGATCCGGTCATCTTCATGGAGTCTGAACTAATGTATGGCGATAAAGGCGAGGTTCCTGAAGAAGAATACCTGATTCCCATCGGTGTTGCCGATATTAAGAAGCCGGGAACAGACGTAACCATCGTCTCCTTTGGAAAGATCATGAAAGTGGCGATGGCTGCCGCCTCAGAACTTGAAAAAGAGGGTATTTCAGCGGAAGTGATTGACCTCCGCTCCGTACGCCCGATCGACTTCGCCGCAGTGGTTGAATCGATTAAGAAAACCAATCGCCTGGTCGTCGTGGAAGAAGCCTGGCCGTTGGCGTCGATCTCGTCAGAGATCACTTATTACGTTCAGAAAAACGCTTTCGATTATCTCGACGCACCTGTCAACCGCGTCACAAGCTATGATACTCCCCTTCCCTATGCTCCCACACTCATTCAGGAAATACTCCCGAATGTGGAGAAAACAGTGAAGGCGGTGAAAGCGGTGATGTACCGCGACTAATCACCCGCAAGCGGGGAATCTGATTTGCCAATGGTTTCGTTTCCCGAGGCATTCGAGGCATCCATGCGCACCCGGTTGGGCGAGGAGTTTACTGCCTTCGCTCAAAGCATGGAGGTGCTTCCGCCCGTGAGCGTCCGTTTGCACCCCCTCAAAAAATGCTCCCTGCAGGCCGAAGCGCCTGTTCCCTGGAGCACGCAGGGAAAATATCTCGCAACCCGTCCCTCGTTCACACTCGATCCGCTGTTTCACGCCGGCTCCTACTATGTGCAGGAAGCAAGCTCCATGTTCCTGGAACACGCCATCCGTCAGACCGTCGACCTCGATCAACCTGTCAGAGTACTTGACCTTTGCGCCGCACCCGGGGGGAAATCGACGCTGCTCCAGACCTTGCTCCACCGCGACAGCCTGCTGGTCTCGAATGAAACCATCCGTACGCGCGCCAGTATTCTGTCCGAGAATATCCAGAAGTGGGGCTATCCAAACGCCATAGTAACCAACAACGACCCCGCTGACTTCACAAATCTGCGCGGGTTCTTCGACGTAATCGTGATAGACGCACCCTGCTCGGGAGAAGGGCTTTTTCGCAAAGATCCAGGCGCTTCCCGGGCATGGTCTCCGGACAATGTCGAACTATGCGCCAGCCGGCAACGCAGGATTGTGAGCGCCGTGTGGGAGGCCCTTCGCGAAGGCGGTATCCTCATCTACTCCACCTGTACTTTCAACACGCGGGAGAATGAAGAGAACCTGCGCTGGATGCGCACTCATCACGAACCGGAGTTTCTAAAGCTATCGCCCGATCCCTCCTGGGGCATCACGGAGGTCTCTGATGGTAGCGTTGTAGGATACCGCTTCTATCCGCACAAAGTCGGTGGTGAAGGTTTCTTTCTCGCGGCAATCCGAAAAACAGAACCTATCAGCACCCTGAAGATCAAAACAAAAAAGCGTGTTGCCGCGCCATCGGCTCGTATTCAGGAACGCCTGTGTGATTGGGTGAAAAATGCAGACGACAACCGGTTCTTTCAGTTCAACGACCTGGCCTTCTACACCCGCACGTCGGTCGCGCACGACTTCACATTCCTGCTTCAGTACCTCAAAGTCGTGTACGCCGGAACAAACGCCGCAACCATCAAGCACGAGAAACTGATCCCTGAACACGCGCTGGCACTGTCGGTTGAACTGAACAGGTCAAACGTTCAGACGCTGGAGGTGAATGAAGAAACCGCCCGCAGGTATCTGCGCAAAGATCCACTTGCGTTAACAGCGTCCGACAACGGATTCACGCTGTTGTCATTCCAGGACACACCACTCGGCTGGGTCAATGTACTTCCCGGCAGGGTCAACAACCTGTATCCGTCCGCCTGGAGGATCCGGATGGCTGCCGATGGCAATCTCTTTTAAAGCTCTCGTTAAAAAGCTATTTTTGCGGTCTTAATTTCAAGACCGATGTCATTATCCACGAAATACAATCCAGCCGAAGTCGAGAGCAAATGGTACGAATACTGGATGGAGCACCGGCTTTTCCATTCCGAGCCCAATCCCGACAAGGAGCCGTTTTGTATCGTGATTCCTCCCCCGAATGTTACCGGCGTGCTGCACATGGGTCACATGCTGAACAACACCATCCAGGATATACTGGTACGCAGAGCGCGGATGCAGGGCAAAGAGGCATGCTGGGTGCCGGGCACCGACCATGCGTCGATTGCTACGGAAGCAAAGGTGGTGGCGATGTTGCGCGAGCGGGGAATCAGGAAGTCCGACCTCAGCCGCGACGAGTTCCTCGCCTACGCGTGGGAGTGGAAAGAAAAATACGGCGGCATCATCCTCCAGCAACTGAAAAAACTCGGCGCTTCCTGCGATTGGGAACGCACAACGTTCACCATGGACCCCGATTATTATGACGCCGTCATCAACGTTTTTATCGATCTCTACAAGAAGGGTCATATCTATCGCGGACTGCGAATGGTTAACTGGGATCCGCTCGGCAAGACCGCGCTCTCAGACGACGAAGTGATCCATCGCGAAGTCGCGTCAAAACTCTACTACATCCGATACCCGATCGAAGGAAGCAAGGATGAGTACCTCACCATTGCAACGGTACGACCCGAGACGATCATGGCTGATGCTGCCATCTGCGTAAATCCAAACGACGAGCGCTACAAGCATCTCCGCGGCAAGCGCGCAATAATCCCCCTAATCGACCGCAGCATTCCCGTCATCGAAGATGAATATGTGACGATGGATTTTGGAACAGGTTGTCTGAAGGTGACGCCCGCTCACGACATGAACGACTATGATCTGGGCACGAAGCACAACCTGGAAGTACTGGATATCCTCAACGAAGACGGTACACTCAACGACAAGGCAAAGATCTATGTAGGCGAAGACCGTTTTATTGCGCGCAAGAAGATCGCGAAGGAACTCGAAGCGAAGAGCTATCTCGTCAAGGTCGAGGATTACACCAGCAACGTAGGGTTCTCGGAGAGAACGGACGCTGTGATTGAACCCAGGCTGTCGCTTCAATGGTTTCTGGAAATGAAAGAAATCACGCGGCCGGCATACGAGAACGTGATGAACGATAACGTGCAGTTGATTCCCGCGAAGTTCAAGAACACCTACCGCCACTGGATGGAAAATGTGCGCGATTGGTGTATCTCCCGCCAACTGTGGTGGGGCCACCGGATCCCGGCATGGTTCGACGGCAACGGAAACTACGTAGTGGCAAAGACCCTTGAGGATGCTCAATCGGAATATGCCCGCAAATACCCCGACAGGAAGTCGGTCACGCTGACGCAAGACCCCGATGTAATGGACACCTGGTTCTCAAGCTGGCTATGGCCGATGGCCGTTTTCGACCCGTCAATATTCGGCGATCCGAAAAACCGCGGCAACGCTGATCTGAACTACTACTACCCTACCAACGACCTGGTGACCGCCCCGGAAATACTGTTCTTCTGGGTAGCCCGTATGGTCATCGCGGGGTACGAATACCGCGGTGAAAAACCATTCAGCAACGTTTACCTTACGGGAATTGTCAGGGACAAGCAAGGCCGCAAGATGTCCAAGCAACTCGGCAATTCACCCGATCCGCTCGATCTTATCGCGCAGTATGGCGCGGATGCGATCCGTACCGGTATGCTCTTCAGCGCGCCAGCGGGAAACGACCTGCTCTACGATGAAAAACTCGTGGAACAAGGTCGCAACTTCGCGAACAAAATATGGAACGCGTTCCGGCTCGTCAACGGCTGGACTATTGGCGAAGTGCCTACGCCGGAAGAAAACCAGGTGGCCGCGGCGTGGTTCGACGCCCGTGTAAACCAGGCGCTGACAGAAATCGAAGACCACTTCTCGAAATACCGCATCTCCGATGCGCTGCACACACTGTACAAGCTTATCTGGGACGACTTCTGCTCATGGTATCTCGAAATCATCAAGCCCGACTTCGGAAAACCCATAGACGAGAAGACATTGCAGGATACTACGCGTTTCTTTGAAACGCTCCTGAAGGCACTGCACCCTTTCATGCCGTTCATTACAGAGGAACTATGGCACGAACTGAACGAAAAAAAGAAGAACAACTGCATCATCGTCGCACCCTACCCCGCCGCCACGGCATTTGACTCCACCATACTGCCGGAAGCGGAATTCGCCTTCGATATCGTAACCGAAATCAGGAATACACGAAACACACGCAGCCTTTCTCCAAAGGAAGCAGTCTCTCTCCTGATCAGGAAATCGGCACAATATCCTGTGAACACCTTCCTTCCGGTAATCGGAAAGCTCGCAAACGTAAGTAACATCTCGTTTGTAGGAGAAGCGCCGTCAACTCCCGCAGCCGCGTTTCTTGTCAGGTCAGCGGAATTCTATATTCCTCTCGACGGAAAAGTTGACGCGGAAAAAGAACGGGAGTCAATCCTCAAAGAGATTTCTTACTATAAGGGCTTTCTCGAAAAGGTGGATAAGAAACTCAGTAACGACAAGTTCGTACAAAGCGCCCCGCCGCAGGTAGTGGAGATCGAACGGAAGAAAAAAGCAGACGCGGAAGCGAACATCAGCGCGTTGGAAGAAAGCCTCGCCAGGCTCAATCCATAATTTCTTCGTTAATGTGATCGAAGAGTACTTTGAGATTGCTTTCGTCGTTCAGGGAGAGCTTGTTCGACTTGATAAACGCTTCGGCATCATCGGCGTTCTCACCGAACACCGCCATCAACTTCTTTTTCGACGACGGTAATTCCCTGACGAGATCTTCTTTCAGGTAATAAAGATCCGTCCGCTGTACTAACCGAGTGTCACGCACGCCCATATCAAGCGCTACGTTGTAACTGGGCTTCCGCACCGCGATATCGGTTTTCGAAAGCAGGGTGACCGGTCCCTCGGAAAGCACTTCGAAAAAGCCCGTCATGGAAGGCTGACCTTCGAGCCGGTAGTCGCGGGCATTGACAAAATAATGGGGACTGAAGTTCATCTCATCCGTCCAGACAAAGCTCCGTACCAACTTTCCATCAAGCACCTTGATCTCTGCCGCTAGCCTTATTTCGATCTGGTCGAGATCAATCTCGTACCGGGTAAGGTATCCCTCTATCATCCTGTCGTCGTACAGAAGGATAGTGGCACGGTTCCAGCCCTCAGTGAGGTAGGTGGTACCCAGCACCCGGCCCGGCTCCAGCGGAATACCCCAGAGGCTTTCCGAAACACTAATTCCGTCCGATAGTTTGTCGAGGGTATTGGATGCGCGGATGTTCGTGGGAACAACAGCATTTGGTTGTGCCGCGGACAGGAAGCAGCCCAACCAGGCGATAGCGAAGATAAGGTAGGTTCGTGCTTTCATATTTCAGAATCTGGCAGCAAACAGTAGATCGATGTTCTTGTATTTCAATCCGAATTTACGGGCAACCGGCTCGTTTGTCAACCCGCCTTTATAGGTATATACTCCTTTCATGAACCACTTATGGGAGAAGATCATCTCCTCGATACCCCCCTCTTCCGCAGCGCGAAGGATGGTGGGGGTAAATATGTTGCTCAGGGCCGTGGTAGCCGTATGCGCCACGCGGGAGGCGACATTCGGTACACAGTAGTGTATGACCCCATGTCTCCGGAAAACCGGCTTACTCAGCGTAGTGATCTCCGAGGTTTCAACACAACCACCCTGATCAATACTAAGGTCGATGATGAGCGAATCGTTTCGCATCCGCGCCACCATTTCTTCGGAAATCACGTGACGTGGCCGGCCTTTTTCCGGCCGTAGCGCACCGATCACTACGTCGGCGGTTTGAAGTGTCTCGCTGAGTGTCAGCGTGTCGATAGTCGATGTATATATCTGATGACCGAGCATACTCTTGATCCTGCGGAGTTTGTAGATATGGTTATCAAATACCTGCACTTCAGCACCGAGACCGATGGCCACCCGGGCGGCGTATTCGGCGACGGTGCCGGCGCCGATAATGACAACTTTCGTTGGCGGAACACCCGTGATTCCTCCCAGTATTACACCCTTTCCATTGTTGGCCGAACTCAGGTGCTCAGCCGCGATCAGCAGGACACTTGTACCGGCGATCTCACTCATCGCACGGATGATCGGCATTCCTCCTACCTTGTCTTCAATGAATTCGTAGGCCAGGGCAGTGACTTTCTTTTTCATCAGCGCCTGCAGATTCTCCGACTTAAGATGCCCCAGCTGCAAAGCGGAGATCAACCCCTGGTTCGGATGCATCATTTCTATCTCTTCAAGCGTTGGCGGCTCGATCTTGAGGATGACATCAGCCTTGTACACTTCCTGCGGTGAGTAGACGATGCTAGCGCCCGCCTCGCTGTACTGCTTATCCGTGAACTTCGACCCGATACCGGCCTTGGCCTCTACACGGACCTCATGACCGTTGTTGACGAGCAACGCTACCGCGTCGGGTGTCAGACTAATCCGGTTTTCCTGAAGTGATACCTCTTTGGGCAATCCAATGAAAAAGGAATTTTTTCCTTTTTTGACCTTCATTAACTTCTCTTCCGGATAGAAGCTTGACTTTGTGGCCAATGCTTCAAATCCGCTTTTCTTCTTTTCGGCCATGAACGGAAAGTGCTATTGTTCTAAGGTTTTGGTTATCTACTGAAATACTTATTTCGGCGTGTTCAGCGGGTATCAGCGACGGAATCTTTTCCGGCCATTCGATGAAACACAGGTTTCCGGAGTAAAAATATTCTTCACTTCCGATATCGTATGCTTCCGCCTCGTTCCTGATCCTGTAGTAGTCAAAATGATAAACGTTTCGACCACCGCCATCCTGGTACTCATTTACAATAGAGAACGAGGGGCTGCTCATTGGATCGGATACTCCCAGATGCTCACAGAAAGCCTTAATGAGCGTCGTTTTTCCCGATCCCATCTCCCCCTGGAACAGCCAGACCCTGTGATCCGTCTTTTCCAGGATCGCCGCCGACACCTCTTCCAGGTCCTTCAATGCTACCTCACGCCAGGTCATGTGGCTGCCTTCAAACCACATTTTTCGAATTTAAGAAAATTAAGGGAATGATCATCTCCTCCATACTAACTCCACCGTGCTGAAACGTGTCCTTGTAGAAATTAACATAGTAGTTATAGTTGTTCGGATAGGCAAAGAATTGATCCTCGATCGCAAAGACGTAGGAAGTAGACACATTCACCTTGGGCAGAAACAGCCTCTCCGGCCGGGTAGCCGTCATGACCTTATCACCCTCATAGCCCAGGTTCTTGCCCTGCTTATACCGTAAATTGGTGTTGACCGTCCGGTCGCCGATGATCTTGAAAGGGCGTTTTACACGAATCGTACCGTGGTCTGTAGTCAGGATCACCCTTACATCCTTTTCCGACAGTTTCCGAAGAATATCCATCAGCGGCGAATGTACAAACCACGACTTCGTCAATGACCTGTATGCTGATTCGTCGGGAGCCAGTTCGCGAACCATTGCCATGTCAGTCCGCGCGTGCGACAGCATGTCCACAAAGTTGTAAACAATAACATTCAGCTCGTTGGTAAAGAGGTTATTGATAGAATCTGCCAGGGAACGGCCCTCCTCCATATTCTTGATCTTGTGATAAGACATCTTTCCCTGAATGTTGTTTCGCCGCATCTGCTTAGCGAGGAACTCATCTTCAAAATTATTCTTGCCATCTTCTTCGTCTTCGCCTACCCAGAGATCGGGATGACTCTTGGCCATTTCCGAAGGCATCTGACCCGAAAAGATCGCATTCCGGGCGTAGGCGGTTGTTGTCGGCAGTATCGAATAGTAGTGTTCTTCACTTTCTATCGTGAAGTACTCGGCCACCACGGGCTCAATCACCTTCCACTGGTCGAAGCGAAGGTTGTCAATGACGATCACAAAGACCGGCTTCTTGCCGGACAGCTCAGGGAACACCTTGCGCTTCATAAGCTGATGCGACATCAGTGGCTTATCAGCCCTGGGATCGTTCAGCCAGCCGTCGTAATTGCGCATTATAAAGCGTGCGAAGCTCGCATTGGCTTCCGTCTTCTGCATGTCGAGCACCTCCCCCATTTCCTGGTTTTCGTCCATTTCCAACTCCCAGAACACCAGTTTTTTATAAATGTCAGCCCATTGCTCATGGTTCATCACATCCTGAAACGCCATGCTGATCTTGCGAAACTCCTGCTGGTAGTTAAGACTGGTTTTTTCCGTAACCAGCCGCTTGTTGTCGAGGATTTTCTTGACGGAAAGTAATATCTGGCTGGGGTTGAGCGGTTTGATCAGATAGTCGGCAATCTTGGAGCCGATGGCCTCCTCCATGATCTGCTCTTCCTCATTCTTCGTGATCATGACCACCGGCAAATTCGGCTTATTGTTCTTGATCTGGCTCAGCGCTTCAAGTCCAGACATACCGGGCATGTGTTCGTCGAGAAAAACGACGTCAAAGTTCTTGTCATCGCACATTTCAACCGCTTCAGCTCCATTGTTCACCGGGGTGATATCATATCCGCGCTGCTCCAGGAACATGATGTGAGGCTTTAACAAGTCGATTTCATCATCCGCCCAGAGTATATTGTATCGTTGCATAGAGATCTATTTTTTTGAAATTTATTAAAATATAGCCTTTAAAAGCGACATTTGTTTTGTCATTCAAGGCTTTTTTCCTGATTCAGAGGCCTGATAGAGACTTTGAACATAATGTCCTGGTATTGAACAAAAAGAAAATCATTAACGATCCGCTCTACGGCTTTATCCACATAAAAAGTGAGCTGGTCTTTGATATTATCTCACATCCCCAGTTTCAGCGGCTGCGAAACATCAAGCAGCTTGGGCTTACCGACCTGGTGTATCCGGGAGCGCTTCATACGCGTTTTCAGCACGCGCTAGGCGCCCTGCACCTCATGGGCAGGGTTCTCGATAACCTGCGTTTCAAGGGTGTCGAAATAAGCGACAACGAATACGAGGCGGCGCAACTCGCCATACTCCTGCATGACATCGGACACGGGCCGTTCTCGCATGCACTGGAACACAGCATCCTTCCCGGTGTAAAACACGAGAGCATTTCGTACCTGCTCATGTCCTCCCTCAACCGCGAGTTCAATGGCGCACTCGACCTGAGTCTCAAGATCTTCCGGAATAGCTACGATCGGAAATTCTTTTCGCAGCTTGTTTCAAGCCAGTTGGATATCGACCGTCTTGACTACCTGAACCGCGACTGTTTCTTCTCCGGTGTACAGGAAGGTTCGATTGGTGTTGATCGTATCATCCTGATGTTGGCGGTACACAACGATCAGCTTGTCGTCGAAGAAAGGGGTATCTACAGTATCGAGAATTTTCTGAACGCGCGACGATTGATGTACTGGCAGGTTTACCTTCACAAAACCACCGTCGCCGCAGAGCGTATGCTGGTGAACCTGATGCGGCGAGCAGAGGTGCTGACGCGGGCGGGTGAGGCAGTACCCGCGAGTGAGCCGCTGTCGGTCTTTCTCAAACAAAAGGTTTCACTCGATTTACTCAAAAGCAGTCCGGATATTCTGGAAGCATTCGCCAGTATGGACGACCACGACATCTGGGGAGCCATTAAATTATGGCGCAACCACAGCGACCGGATTCTCTCGTTGTTATCGACGATGATCATCGAACGTAAGTTATTCAGGATCGTTCTCAGCAACGACCCTATCCGAAGAAGTGTGCTCGAGAACATACGAACCTCCGTCGCGGAACACTATCACACTCTCCGCGCCGATTCGTCGTACCTGTATTCACATGGAACAGTCACTAACGAAGCATACACGGACGGGGAAAAGATCAATATCCTCGCGCGCTCGGGAGAACTCCTCGATGTCGCCCAGGCCTCAGATCTGCCCAATATCAAAGCCCTAGGCAAAATCGTTAAAAAAAACTACCTGTGCTGGCCCAAAAATGTATCTTTGTCTGATGAAGAGTCGTGAGC
Organism: uncultured Roseivirgaceae bacterium; assembly: GCA_964493505.1. Classification (GTDB taxonomy): domain Bacteria; phylum Bacteroidota; class Bacteroidia; order Cytophagales; family Cyclobacteriaceae; genus Chryseosolibacter. The sequence goes on along the minus strand of CAZBNP010000009.1, from coordinate 72,006 downwards.
CTGCCGGCAGGGCAGGCAGGTGATGAGACCCTAACTAACAATATGGAATTTACGATAGATGAGGTAGCACTAATGCTGCATGGCGAAGTGAGGGGGAACGGAGGCGAGACCGTAAACATGCTGGCCAGAATTCAGGAAGCGCAGAAAGGCCAGGTAACTTTTTTGTCTAACCCGAAGTACGAATCGTTTATCTACACAACCGGAGCTTCTGCCGTCATTGTCAATAAAGACTTTGTTCCGCGGAAACCAGTCGCAGCAACACTCATCCTCGTTGAAGATGCCTATAGCAGCTTCACCGCACTGCTTGAAGAGTATCACAAGATCATCAGCCTTCAGAAATCGGGTATCGAGCAGCCTTCATTCGCCGGCGAAAATCTGGTAGCCGGAGAAAATATCTACCGCGGCGCTTTCTCCTACATCGGAAATAATGTCCGCATCGGCGCCAACGTCAAGATATATCCCCATGTTTATGTCGGCGACAATGTCTCGATCGGTGACAATACCATACTGCACCCCCATGTTAAACTGTACACGGGAACAACCGTGGGAAGGAATTGTGAGATACACGCGGGTACGGTAATTGGAAGCGATGGCTTCGGATTTGTACCACAGGCGGACGGTACTTATAAGACAATCCCCCAGTTGGGTACCGTGACGATCGAAGACCACGTCTCGATCGGAGCAAACACCGTAATCGACTGCGCCACCCTCGCCGGTGATTCGACTATTGTTCGCAGCGGTGTGAAGATGGACAATCTCATTCAGGTTGCCCACAACGTCGAAATCGGAAAAAACACGGTGATCGCTGCCCAGACCGGCATTGCAGGATCAACAAAGATAGGGCAGAACTGTATCGTCGCCGGCCAGGTAGGCCTGGCCGGGCATCTCACCATCGCCGACAAGACCAGTATCGGCGCACAGTCGGGCATTCTGAAGTCGATAATCAAAGAGGGGCAGCAGATCATCGGATCTCCGGCCTTCGACAAGAAGGAGTATTTCCGCGCATACGCTGTACATAAGCAATTACCCGACATCCATGCACGCCTGAGAGAGCTTCAAAACAGGCTTCAGAGAATCGAAAACAAGATACAATCCCCATCGGTAGAAACGCGGTAGGTTCCGGGTTTCGGCTGCTGGAGTGCCGGGGGGCCAAACAACTCCTCCTTTGCCGTTGCAATTTGGATTTTGTGTAATGTTGCTCCTAATGATTGGATAATCCGGATAATTGCGTTTAAATTTGCCGACTTTCCACCAGCATGCTCAACATCAAACAGCAAACAATACAAAAGTCGGTCACCACATCCGGAGTAGGTCTGCATACCGGCGTGCAAACGAACATGACCTTCATGCCGGCCAAGCCCAATCACGGCATTAAATTCCAGCGGATAGACCTTCCAGGGTCACCCATTATCAGCGCTGATTGCGACAACGTAGTGGACGTCTCGAGGGGAACATCTATCGAGGAAAGCGGCGCACGAATCAGCACCATAGAACATACACTGGCGGCGCTGGTAGGCCTGGAAATAGATAATGTCCTGATTCAACTCGATGGCCCGGAATGCCCGATCATGGATGGCAGCTCAATCCAGTTTGTCGAGACACTCAAGAACGCCGGTGCCGAAGAGCAAAACGCGGTACGCGATTTCTTCGAGGTACAGGAACCTATTTTTTACCGCGAAGCCGCACGTAACGTAGAGATTGCAGCCCTACCGCTTGACGATTACCGGGTTACGGTAATGATCGACTATAACTCGCCAGTGCTGGGGAGCCAACACGCGTCTATCACTGATATCCGCCAGTTCGAAAAAGAGATCGCTTCCTGCAGGACGTTCTGTTTCCTCCACGAACTCGAGATGCTTTATAAGAACAATTTGATCCGCGGAGGCGATCTCAACAATGCGATCGTGATCGTAGACCGCGTAGTCAAGGATGATGAGCTCGCCAACATCGCCAAGATGCTGGGCAAACCCAAGGTAGCCGTTAAGCAGGAGGGTATCCTGAACAACATAGAATTACGCTACAAAAACGAACCCGCCCGCCATAAGCTTCTCGACATCGTCGGTGACCTGGCGCTGGCAGGCAGACCGCTCAAAGCACAGGTACTCGCGGCACGGCCGGGACATGCGGCAAATGTCGCCTTCGCCAAGAAATTAAAGAAGGCAATGCACGAAGCCGACAAGCAGGGACGCCCCAAATACAATCCGTCGCTGCCGCCGGTTATGGATATCAACAAGATCACAGCGACACTACCCCACCGCTATCCGTTCCTGTTGATCGACAAAATTATCTATCTCGACACAGAAAGCGTAGCCGGCGTTAAGAACGTGACGGCAAATGAGTTTTTCTTCCAGGGACACTTCCCCGGGAATCCTGTCTTTCCCGGTGTCCTGCAAATTGAAGCGATGGCCCAGATCGGAGGAATCCTGGTTCTCAACACCGTTCCCGATCCGGAAAACTACTGGACCTATTTCCTCGGGATTGAAAGCATCAAATTCAGAAAAATGGTCCTGCCGGGAGATACATTGGTTATCCAATGTGACCTCGTGGCACCCATAAAACGTGGTATTGCAAAGATGTATGGCCGCGCTTTCGTTGGCAATTCTCTCGTATGCGAGGGTACAATGACCGCCAGTATCGTTCGAAAAAATTCATGAGCAGATTCCCTTTAGCAAACGTTCACCCCGAAGCGACGATTGGCAACGACGTTGTCATAGAACCTTTTGCAACCGTTCAGAAAGACGTAGTCATCGGCGATGGATGCTGGATCGGCGCCAACGTCATCCTCTGGGATGGCACCCGCCTGGGAAAAAATGTCAAGGTATATCCCGGGGCATCTATATCCTCTATCCCCCAGGACCTGAAGTTCGCGGGCGAAAAAACTGAAACGCACATCAGCGATAATACCGTCATCCGGGAGTTCGCGACGATCAGTCGCGGCACCTCCGACAAATTCAAAACCTCGATCGGTAAGAACTGCCTGCTCATGGCCTACGTCCACGTAGCACACGATTGCATTATCGGAAACAACTGTATCCTCGTCAACTCAGTACAACTCGGGGGCCACGTAACCGTAGACGATTGGGCTATCATCGGTGGCGCAAGCGCCCTCCATCAATTCGTAAAGGTTGGTGCACACGTGATGGTGTCGGGGGGATCACTTGTACGTAAAGACATACCACCCTATACAAAAGCCGCCCGCGAACCCCTCACCTACGCGGGTATCAATGCAATCGGCTTGCGCAGACGCGGATTCACTACTGAAAAGATCAACGAGATCCAGGAGATCTACCGGTATGTCTTCCTAAAAGGCTACAATAACTCTAAAGCGGTTGAAGTAGTAGAGCAGCGGATGGCCGTAACAGGCGAGCGCGACTACATTCTCGACTTCATCCGCTCGTCGGAACGCGGCATCATGAAAGGATATGGCACCCACGATTGACTAAGGGGTCGTGAATAAAGTACGTGCTGAGGTTTCAGCTAGGGACACGAGGATACCGGTTAATTAACGACATGGATACTGCGGTAAACATTTCAGGAAAGGAAACCACGAACGGTGCCTTTGCTATCGAAGCAGAAAAAATCAGTAAACGATATAATCGCGACTGGATCTTCAGGGACCTCACCTACACATTTAACCCCGGCAATACCTACGCCGTTACCGGTCCTAATGGCTCCGGAAAATCTACATTGCTCCAGGTATTATGGGGACAGGTACCGCAGACATCCGGAGTGCTGCGCTACCGGAAACATCAGGCCGACGTCGCTATCGACCTGGTCTTCAGATACGTCGCCATCGCCACACCCTATATGGACCTCATCGAAGACTTTACACTTCGGGAGATGCTCGATTTTCACTTCAGCCTCAGGAAACGCCGTCCTTCCATTCGCCGCGAAGACCTGGCGCGAAAAATGTATCTCGAAAACGAACTGGATAAACCCCTGGTAAACTTTTCGTCCGGCATGCGGCAACGCCTCAAGCTGGCACTTGCCTTCTTTACGGACGCTGATGTTTACTTTCTCGATGAGCCCGGCACCAACCTCGACGAACAGGCTTTCAGATGGTACCGGGAGCAACTGGCAGCACTTCCTTCCGTGTCAATAGTTGTAATCGCCTCCAATAATCCGGAAGAGTACCCCGGCAACGCTGTCAGGATACCCGTAGTTGACCTGAAATAAGGCATGATAATTTGACAAAATCGACCAGACATCTGAAAATGTATCTGAAATATGCCCCAAAACTTACACTTTGGTTACAAATCATGACATTTTCGGTATTCACACTGCTTATTAACTGTCGTTTGCTTATTTTTACTGATCATAACCCAATAAAATGAAAATAACACGCAGACTTCTCACCCTTTCCATCCTGGCCACGGCAGCGATCGTTTACACCGGCTGCAAGGACAAAGACGATGATTCAAAAACAGTAGAACAACAACAACTGGAGAAGCTGGCAGGCGCCTGGAATCTGGTTACGGCGACGGATGCACAAACACCTGATCGCACAACTGATTTCACCAACCTCGTGTTGCACCTTGAGGGCAGCTACAGCGGGGAGGGTCAAACCTATAATTACAACCTCACCGGCACACGCCCCAATCCCAGCCCCTGGCCCGAAAGCGGTACCTGGAAATTCGGAACCAACAAGACATCCGAAATTATCCGCGATCCGGCCACTACAAGCGAGATTATGGTGAATTATTCGGTGGCAGACAGCGAATTGACCCTCACGTTCACGGTTCCCGAAACCGGCGGATGGCCCGGAGGCCGTGTGAAGAGCGTAACCGGTGCATGGACGTTCACGTTCAGCCGTTAGGAGCGCATCAGCCTGCTATTTTAGCACGACAACCGTAATTCCGTCGCCTCCACGCTCGATATGCTCGTCGTGGCAGGTAGCAACCTGTTTGACCCGGGCAAGTTGTTCGCGGACTACTTTTCTCAGGACGCCCTCGCCTTTGCCGTGGATGATCTTCAATTCTCCATGCCCGAGTAAGAGCGCGGAGTCGATAAATTGATCTAACAATGGCCCCACCTCCTCTGCGCGCTTGCCGCGCAGATCGAGGGTTGCGTTGAAGCTCGCCTGCCGTTCGAACAGATTGATGCCGGTGCTGCGCGACCGCACCACCTCTTTCTCCATCCGCGAGGTGACCTTCTCAAGCCTGTCAACGCGAATCAGCGATTTCAAATCACCGAACTGAACCGATGCCGTATTGTCTTTGACAGCTGTAACGACTCCGCTACCGTCCTGTCCCGCGATGCGCACACGATCACCTGCCTTGATCGGCGTCGGCGTTTTCTCAACTTTTTCTTCCGTCCTCTTCCCTACGCGTTCGTGCAGCGTTTGCAGGTTTTGCCGAACCTTCTTCGTTTCTTTCTTTTCAGCCTTGTTTTCCCGGATATGGCGAATTGTTTTTTCTATCTCGCGATTGGTTTCACGAAGCAGACCGGCGGCCTCTTCCCTGGCTTTTGAGATGATCTCTTTCTTCCTCGATTCGAGGTCGACCGAGAGTGCCTGATACCGGGTGAGCGATTGTTTCAGTTTCGTTTCTTCGCGTTCGAGTCGCGCGATCTTTTCGCTTAGTTCCTGCCGCTCTCTCTCCAGGTTTCTCACCAGGGTTTCGAACCCTGCGAGGTCTTTCCCCACGAGCTGCTCGGCTCTCTCAAGCGTCGCGTGTGGAATACCGGTTTTCTTTGCAATCTCCAGCGCAAAGGAACTTCCTGGCTTGCCGATGTCAAGGATATACAGAGGCTGCAAATGCTCACTGTCAAAACGCATCGCCGCATTGCGTATACCCTCCCGTTGCGCGGCAAATAATTTCAGATTATAGTAGTGCGTGGTGGCTACTCCCCAAACGGGTTTCTCCAGTAATCCCTGGAGTACTGCCTCGGCAATAGCGCCGCCGAAATTCGGATCGGTACCCGCGCCAAGTTCATCGAGCAACACGAGGGAACGGTCTGTCGCATGTTCCAGAAACACCGACATATTTCGCAGGTGACTGCTGTACGTGCTGAGGTCGTTCTCGATCGACTGCTGATCGCCGATGTCGATAAAGATATCGTTGAATATTCCCATGCGCGAGCGGGCAGCCATAGGCACCAGCAAGCCGCACTGGACCATGTATTGAAGCAAGCCGACGGTTTTCAGCGTAACTGACTTCCCCCCCGCGTTGGGCCCCGACACGAGCAACATCCGACATGACGGATCGAGCGCTATATCAAGTGGCACCACATCGCGCTTGCCGCGTAAGCTCAGGAACAACAGGGGGTGCTTCGCCTGGTGCCATGTCAGTGCAGGACCGTTTGCGATGGTGGGAAGATCGGCGCCAATTTCGGTCGCGAACTTCGCCTTTGCCCGGATAAAGTCAATATGGGCGAGAAAACCGAACGCTTCGCGCAGCGCGGATAACTCAAGACGCAGCACGCCCGTGAGCGCTTTCAGTATCTGAATAACCTCTCTCTTCTCCGCGTGTCCGAGATCTCGTATTTCATTGTTGGCTTCCAGCATCTCCGCCGGCTCCATAAACACGGTTTGCCCCGTCGCAGACTCGTCGAGAATAAACCCTTTGAGCCTCCTCTTATGCTCGGCAAGGACCGGCAGTACCACACGTCCGTCGCGGACAGTAGGCAGCGCCCCTTCCGGCACGAAATGGTCGGCTACCGCTTGTTTGAAGAGCTGATCGGCAAGGCGGCGAACACGCGCCTCCTCCTCCCTCAGCCGGCGACGTATACGGTTCAGCTCGGGAGTGGCCGAGTCGCGCACGCCGCCCTTGTCGTCAACCTTATGTTTGATTTGATCGGTAAGTCGTGATGTAATTGTCAGCGGCTCCGCGAGTACCGTCAACGCGGGATACATTTCTTTTCGCTTCACGAGAAAGTCCCTGATCCCGATAATCGTCTCAAGCGCGTAGCACAGCTGCAGAAACTCTACCGCGTCCAGGTAGTTTCCTTCAATCGCCATGCGCTCCAGCCAATCGTCTGCATCGTAATAATGCCGGGAAGGGAAATCCTCGTTTTTCTCAAAGATGAGGCGAAACTCCAGCGTGCGGACAAGTAACGTGCGAATAAGCTCCGCGTCAGAGAGGAAGGTCATCGAGGAAACTTGCGCAGCCCCCGACGCCGAAAGACAATAACCGCTCAACCGCTGCCTGATCTGGTCAAACCCGAGTTTTTGCTCCAGGGTGTCGGGATAGATCATGGTGTATCATGGCTTTCTGGCGCGCGTTGTTCCCAGAGGTGGAGCGTGTCGACCAGGGCGGTGTAGATCCGTTCCAATTCCCGCGGCCGCGCCATATAGTAGTCGATAGAAGCCCGGAAGACGGAATCGGTCGTTGCAGCGGCAGCAAACGTTCTTTCATTCATCATTACAGCTACCTGCTTTGCCGAGTCGTGCGGAAGCGCAAGTTCGTTGACCTTTTCCTCGCCGACATAAATCCCCTTCATCACTTGCACCATTTCGGCGGCAGAGAGGATACCGTCCGGACGCTTATCAGCGCACGAAAACAGCAACGCGACACTTGCCAGGATAATGGGTAGTGGTTTCAGGATTTTGCTCAATCTTTTGACGTTTTCTGAGTCCATTGTTCAATTCGGGTGCCAAAAATACTCATATTTATCCTATTTTTCGGCCCTCTGCTGCAAGCGGCATCGCGATAAGGACTGGTAAGTCTGGTTCGCGCGGAACGCTTCACATGCACCGGATTCGCGATTGCGAACGCACGGCAGGCAGAAATGTAAAGAACAGGTGCCTTGAAAGACATACTAAGAAAGCTCAGACGATACGAAATCCAGATCCGTAAGGCTATCAACAGCCACATGCAAGGCGATTTCCGGTCCATTTTCAAAGGATCGGGCTTGGAATTCGACGATGTCCGCCCATATCAATACGGCGACGATATCCGCACTATCGACTGGAATGTATCGGCCAAAGGCCACGGTACTTTTGTCAAGACCTTTCGCGAAGAAAAAGAGCAGACTGTGTTCTTTATCCTCGACGTCAGTGCTTCCGAGAATATTGGCAACCCGGGCCGGACAAAAGCTGACGTCGCCAAGGAAATCTGTGGCGTCCTGGCATTATCGTCCGTTAAGGAATCGAGCCATGTCGGCCTCATCTGCTTTTCCGATGTCAAGGAGAAATATCTCAAACCAAGCAAAGGGCACGTACAGGCTTACGAAATCATCTCGGCGCTGGCAAAGCTGAAACCCGTGTCGCTCAAAACAAACCTGAACAAGGCAATTTCTTTTGCGCTCAACATCATCAAACGCAGAAGCGTCGTAATCCTGATATCCGACTTTATCGATGAAGGATATTTTCATAACCTCAAATCGCTTGCGCGCAGGCACGACCTCGTCGCCATTCAGGTGAGTGACAAACGGGAAACACGGCTGCCCCGGCTTGGAATCATTCCGGTAATAGACAAGGAATCGCGTCGCACGCTCTGGATCAATACTTCCTTCGGCGACTTCAGGGAAAAAGTAGTGAGCCGTTATGAGGCTCGACGCGATGAACTGGCGGGCTTCAGCCGCAAACACGAGATCAACTTCATCACCATCGATACGGAAGAGGACTATGTGCCTAAACTTCTCAGATTATTCAAGATCCGGAACAAATCCTTAAAGACATCATGAGTACGGTCAATGGTCCACGGTCGGCATTTCTCGGCCAGCGGTCCACGGTCTTCCGTCGACTGTTGCTATGGATACTTGCCGCTTCTCTGCCGGCGACGGCTTTCGCCCAAGAGGTAGACGTAGACGTGCGCGGCGGTTTCTTCGCTGACAGCATCAAGATCGGCGAACAAACAGGATACTATCTTTCGGCGCGTTATCCCAGCGAGATGAACGTGTTGTTCCCCGACTCCATCCACGACTTCACACCTTTCGAATACGACAGCAAGGAATACTTTTTCACCCGCACTACAGACGGCATCAGTACGGACAGCACAATCTACTACCTGACAACTTTTGAAATCGATCGCGTACTACACCTGTCTCTGCCGGTCTATGTCGTTCACGGCCGCGACTGCACGGTAGTGACTACAGTGCCTGACAGTGTTTTGATCACGCAATTCGTAGCCCATGTACCCGACACAGTATCGGTCGCGGAACTTCCTTTCAAAGAGAATACGGCATACGAAGACGTGCGGTATGACTTCAACGTCGGATTACTGCTCGGCCTGCTCACAGTGCTGCTCGCCCTCGCGCTGATAGGATGGGGAATGTTTGGCCGCCGGATCGTACGGCATTTCAAGGTTAAGAAAATGAAGAAAGACCACATGGCATTTCTCAACCGATATAATGCATTGCTGTCGCAATTGAATTCGGGATTCTCGTCGCTCACAACGGAATCGGCCCTGGTAGCGTGGAAAAAATATATGGAACAACTGGAGTCGAAGCCGTACACCAAGCTGACAACCCGCGAGACCCAACGCCTTGTGCGTGAACCCGGCCTGATCGGTGATCTGAGCAATATCGATCGCGCGATCTACGGGCACGAAACAGCTGTAGCCGGTCCACTCGAGAATCTCAGGAACTTCGCCGACGAGCGATTCAATCTGAAACTGAAGGAGGTACATCATGGATAGCAGCTTTCAGATACCCTGGTACAGCCTGACGTGGTTCGAGCCATCAACACTGCGCTCGTTTACCTGGGAACGCCCCCTCTTGCTTTGGCTGATTCTTCTCGTGCCACTGATATTTGCTATTCGTTGGGGCATACGCTATTTCTTCAATCAAAAATTACCCGTGGCGATGGCACCGAAAGATCTGAGATCATCCGCCACCAACCTCGTCAGGTTCGTACCTGAGATCGTACTGATGATTGTCTCCGCTTTGTTGTTTCTCTCACTAGCCCGTCCGCAGAAGACAAATGAGCGGGTAGAACAATTCACCGAAGGAATTGACATCATGATAGCGATGGATATCTCGCAATCCATGCAGATCGAAGACTTTCAGCCCAACAGGCTCGAAGCGGCGAAACAGGTGGCAATGGATTTCATAGACGGACGTCTGGAAGATCGTATAGGACTTATTGTTTTTTCGGGTGACGCGTTTTCGCTGGCACCGCTGACAACCGACTACGATTTGCTCCGCACTTACGTGAAGGATATCAACTTCGAGATGATAGACAACCGCGGTACAGCGATCGGAAGCGCGCTGGGTGTTGTTACGAACCGGATGCGCGAATCAGAAACAGTGTCCAAGGTCTGTATTCTTCTGAGTGATGGCGACAACACGGCGGGAAACATCGACCCCATTACAGCAGCGGAACTAGCCTCTTCTTTCGGGATCAAGATCTATACGATTGTCGTGGGTCGTGAAGGACTTGTTCCATACGGAAAAGATTTCTTCGGGAGACCGAATATGATCGAGAACACAGTCGACGAAACGACTATGCGCAGGATCGCGGAGATCGGCGGCGGCCAGTTCTTCCGCGCAACCGATAATCAGGCACTGGCATCTGTTTTTCGGACGATCGACCAATTTGAAAAAGCGGAAATAAAGGAGACGAGATACAAGAACACATCCGACTACTACTTTATCTACCTGCGTTGGGCAGCATGCTTCTTCCTGCTCTGGCTCCTTCTGAAATCGACGTTCATCAGCAACGTGCTGCAGGACTAACCGCGGATTAAAAAGCCAGTTCTCCGGCATAGAAAATCATGCGAAGGCCGAACGCCAGCAACACAAATCCCAACACAAGATTCAACCGCCGAATAAATTTTGGCGTAAGGAGCCTCCGTAATCTGTCAGCGAGTTTTGCTTTTACCAGGTCGGTGGCGAATACCGTCAGCACGATTGTTACAAAGTAAGGGATCGCTTCCGAGGGGACCGTATAACCCAGCTTGGTCGTGGCGATGCCGACGGTACCCAACCAGAAAATCAATACCATCGGACTGAGTCCGTTGATAACAAATCCTTTCCCGATCAACCGCCACGGGCTATTAGATCGCAACGCTTCCTGATCGACACGCGCAAGCTTTCTGCTCTTGACAAAGAGGTAGTACGCGGCGAAGGCAAGCAACATCATTCCGCCGAAATAGGCGAGGTACTCGCGAAACGTAGCGCCGTCGAACAACCTGTAAACACCGAGGTATGCCAAAGCGATATACAACGCATCGCTGAGCGAAACCCCCACCGCTACCATTGCTCCGCTCGGGAACCCGCGCTCGATTGATGTCTGCAGGATAGTAAAGAATACCGGGCCAATGAGAAAGGCCAGCACAATCCCGGATATAAGCCCGTTAAGAACGACTTCCATTTTGTTTTGACTGAAGATATGCGGTCCAGTCCTCCAATTGCACCTTCTTCATAACCCGCGGAAACTTGTTCTGCCCCCCCACTTTGCCCTTGCTCTCCAGCCAGCCATAGAACTCATCGACAGGAAGAACGTCCACGAGAATTTCTTTGAGGGCAGCGACGCGCTCTACCGCATAATCGTCATTGAGTTCTTTGAGTGTCGCGTCGAGCCTGGCTTTCAATACCTGCGGATCTACGGGGTCGTCAGTTCCGATAAACCAATGATGCGCAAACAGCGACTCGTAGGGAATGCCCGCTACGGTAAACTCGGGGACATCAATATTCAACTCATTTGAAACCAGCTCGATAGCCTTATTCATATTGTCGACCGAAAGGTGTTCACCGCAAAGACTGAGGAAGTGTTTGGTGCGGCCGGTTATCACGATCTCCGACTCTTCAAGTGATACAAACTTGATCACATCGCCGATAAGGTAACGCCATGCGCCCGCGCAGGTTGAAAGGAGAAGAGCGTATTCCTTTCCCGTCTGCACTTCATCGATGAGCAGCGTTTCCGCATCGGGCCTGATTTCGCCGTTGGCGTCGAAGTTCTTTTCATCGAATGGCACAAACTCGTAAAAGATCCCGTTGTTCAGCACCAGGCGCATAGACCTGCGGTCGGGGTAGGCCTGGAAGGCGATAAATCCCTCCGACGCAAGGTAAGTTTCAATGTAGTAGATCGGACGCCCCAGCAATTTCTCAAATCCTTTGCGATAGGGATCGAACGACACACCACCGTGAACATAGACCAGCAGATCAGGCCATATATCATGGATCGAATTGACCTTGTGATGGGCAATTATCTTTTCAATAAGGATCTGTATCCAGGCAGGTACGCCAACAATAATACCGATGTTCCATTCACGGGCCTTAACTGCGATCTCATCCAGTTTGGCTTCCCATTGCCGGTTCTTGGCAATACGCTTTCCTGGCTTGTAAAAATGTTGAAACCAGAACGGAAGCCTCGCCGCCTGGATACCACTCAGGTCGCCCTCAAAGTAACTCCCCCGACGATTGAGGTGAGTACTCCCTCCCAGCATCAGTATTCCCGACTCAAAAATCTCGTTTGGCAGATCGTACTTCGAGAGTGTCAGGATCTGGCGAACACTGGTTTTTTGAATCGCCTTCGTCATGTCTTTTGTGACCGGGATGTATTTAGAAGACGCTTCCGACGTCCCCGAACTCAAGGCGAAGTATTTCACCCTCCCGGGCCAGCAGACGTTTTTGACACCCGCCTGCGCTCTCTCCCACCAGTCGTTGTATATCTTGTCGTAGGTATGAATAGGGATCTTCGACCGAAATCGCTTATAGTATTCACGGTCGCGTTTTCGGAACCCCCGCAGTATCTCCGGAAAATCGTAGTATTTTCCAAATTCAGTGGCGCTGGCACTGATCAGCAGTTCCTTCAATTCCTTTTTCTGCAAATCAAATGGGGAGGTGTACTCCTCTTCCAGCATCTCACGAATCCGGATCCCCTTTTTTAGCAACGTCCCAAGGATTGCCATAGTCTTATTTATGGCCCCAAAAATAGCCATGAATCCCACTCCGCCAAAAATCCCATAAAATCGTTAGTATTACGTCAGTGTTAGATGGTATTGAACGAAGCGTCAAAATGTCTCTTGAGCAAAATCTCGCAGATCTTCAAAAAAATATTCCCTCCGGCTGCATACTTATCGCCGTCAGCAAAACCCAGCCTTCCGAAAGGATTATGGAGGCTTACCAATGCGGGCAACGCGTCTTCGGCGAGAACCGTGCACAGGAACTGGCCTCAAAGTTTGAAAAGCTCCCCACCGATATCGAGTGGCACATGATCGGCCACCTTCAATCGAACAAAATAAAGTACATCGCCCCGTTTGTCGCCCTGATCCATTCCGTAGACAGCCTGAAACTGCTGGAGGAAATCAACCGGCAGGCAAAGAAGGTCTCCCGTGTCATCCCGGTGCTTCTGCAGGTACACATCGCGGAAGAAACCTCGAAATTCGGCTTTTCGCCCGATGAAATTACCGATATGGTGGAATCAGCCGCCTGGTCCGGCCTAAAAAATATACAAGTCAGGGGTCTGATGGGAATGGCGACCTTCACGGACGACGAACAACAATTACGCCGGGAGTTCAAAACCCTGCGTTCTTTGTTTGATCAACTCAAAGGCCTTCCATTACCTCAACAGGTCGCGATGGAGGAGCTATCGATGGGCATGAGCGGCGATTATAAACTCGCTATTGAAGCGGGCAGTACCATGGTGCGCGTAGGGACAGCAATTTTTGGCGAAAGGCAACCTCTGAAAAAAGTATAATGAAAATAAAATGAAACAACAGACTGTTTTGACTACCGGCATACTCTTCGCGGGCCTGTCGGTCGCGATCGGCGCATTCGGAGCACACGCTCTGCGCCCCTTGCTGGAAGAACACGCCAGGGTCGACACTTTTGAGCTTGCCGTGCGTTATCAATTCTATCACAGTTTCGCCATTCTCTTCGCAGGACTCCTGATGCAGCCTTTTCCTTCCCGCCACATCGGCCGTGGTGTGATCTGTTTCAGCGTGGGGATTATAATTTTCAGCGGCAGTCTCTACACCCTCTCACTCACCGGGTGCCGGATCCTGGGCGCTATCACGCCGATAGGCGGTATCGGTTTCATCGCCGGCTGGCTGTTCCTTCTCCTGGGTATCAACGCAAAGAGGTCCCCTTAAAGGAGACCTCTTCGTGAACCGTGGCGTTTTCTTCGGCCTTATAGCCGTATGCTACTGATTCGGTTTCTTGTCAATGACGGTGGTGGTAAACGATATAGTGTTTCCCTCCGTATTGACGGCGTTTGTCACTAGTGTAACCGGTTTGCTTTGTACGCCTGACCTGCCAGTGCTGTTGTAACCCACTGTGATCTCACCGCTTGCGCCCGGGGGGATAGGATCACGCGGCCAGCCTTTCGGTGTTGTACAGCCGCAGCTAACCTGAACATTCGTGATAATGAGGGGTTCATTTCCCGTATTTGTGAAGTGGAAAGTATGTTCCACCTTATCCCCCTGAACGATATTTCCAAAATCATGTGATTTCTTCTCCCAGGTAATGACTGCACCGTTCTTCTGCTGGGTCGCTTCCTGGGCAAACGAAGGGGATGCCACCGCGAGGACCAATAACACTAGCAAATACTTTTTCATACTTTAATTTTTTTCAAATTTAGCTGAATTTGACCGAAAAAATGTGAATTTAACCCAAAACCCTTACACGCTGCCGTGATTTCCAGCCGCTGACCGGCTTCTGAGGTGATTAACGCTACAAATACACATTTATGGTCTTCCTAACGTAAAAAGTAACCCTGTGGATACCTCGATAGCAGAATTGTATGGAAACCGTGTAAGGGTTCGTGTGTGCGGACTATGCTGGGAAGACGGGCGTCTTTTGTTGGTTAACCACCGGGGGCTGACTCCCGATGATTTCTGGGCTCCGCCGGGTGGTGGCCTGGAGTTCGGAGAGCGAGCGGAAGAACGCCTTCAAAAAGAGTTTATGGAAGAGACCGGCCTTAAAATCGTCGTGTCACGATTCCTTTTTGTATGCGAGTTCGTCAGGCATCCCCTGCACGCAGTCGAGTTGTTTTTCGACGTAAGAGCCGAAACCACCGAAGCTACACGTGGCGCCGATCCCGAACTGGACATCATCAGCGACGTAAAGTTCATGACTGTGGAAGAGATCGCGGCGATCGCCGACTCGCGACGGCACAGTATCTTCGGACTCACCAGGTCGCCGGATGACCTCAGAACACTTACCGGCTTTTTCAGAATTTAATCCGCCTCGGGGATATTGCGCGGACTTATCTTTTACATTGAAGCTTAAAATATTTATTATTGTAGGATAAGGGCTATCCAAAATCAGATCTATTTTGCAATCCACCGCGCTCAAGTACAAGCTTATCAAGAAAATCAAAGACGAGCGTTTCGACGTTGACCAGATTAGTCATTACGATCTGTTGATTCATACCGGTCCGCGTGACCTTCAGGTAGGTGTTGTCGATACCGTCGAAAACCGGTTGCTTCTGCTCGAAGATTTCGTTTTCCCCTCCCTCACATCACAGGCAGACCTGCAGTCGGCACTTGAACAACTCTTTGACGATCACGAATTGTTGAAGGCAGCTTTCTGGAAAAACGTGAAGATCTCATTCAAGAACAACAAGTATGTACAGGTTCCCGAGCCTTTGTTCGTCGAAGAATCGCGTGAGGAATACCTCCGTTTCAACGCTCATTTCAATTCGGCGAATGAGTCTGTTCACTCGGTGAAAAACAAACTCACCGGCGCCGTCACCATATTTTCAGTTTCCAGTAAATTGGAGAAGTGGCTCACCGGAATCTATACTAATACCACGGTCGACCTCATGCACCAGTCGGCTGTGCTCATCGAAGGAGTGACCGCGATATCTCAAAAGGAAAAAAATGATCCGCTGTACATTTTCGTCGACCGTTTCCGGCTGCACGTTGTCTATGCACAGCAAGGCAAACTGGTTTACTACAATCAGTTTGTGATCAACCAGTTTGCCGAGTATGTCAAGTACATTATGCTGGTAATAAAGACACTGAATCTGAAACAAGAGTCCAGCCAGGTAGTGATGTGGGGTTATGTCGGCAAGAATTCCCCGCACTACAACGAGTTCTACAAATATATCAGCAACGTCGTCTTCGGGCATCGACCCAAATTCCTGAAGTTCGGCTATATGTTTGATGAAGTACAGGATCATCATTTCTTCGACCTGTATAGTATGCACCTGTTGTAGCGATCCATCGAGAACTATCACCCGCGCTATATGGCAGAAAATAAAATCGCATTGTTTCCCGGTTCATTCGATCCCTTCACCAGGGGCCATGAAGACATCGTACTACGGGGGCTGAGCCTGTTCGATGAAATCATTATCAGCATCGGATACAATCAAGCCAAGAGTTCGCGGTATTTCCCCATCGAGATGATGATTGGCAAGGTTGAAGAAACATTCGCGGCTTATTCCGGAATCAGCGTGGTTACCTACGCCGAGCTTACGGCCGAGTTTGCGCGTAAGAATGGCGCGAGATATCTGTTGCGTGGAATCCGGAATACGACCGACTTCGAATACGAGAATAGCATCTCACAGATCAACCGGAAATTGTACAGCGAACTGGAGTCTGTATTCCTGATCACTTCGCCGCAATTCGCATGGATCAGTTCGTCTATCATTCGCGAAGTACACGGCTACGGCGGCGATGTATCTGAATATTTACCGTATAGAATTTGAGCACCTCCGGCAAGCGCTATGCTGATTTCAATTCATTCTTCCTGTAATACTGATCAAAGACGTAATTGATCGATTTGTAGGAGTGCTCAAGCGCATGGTAAACTTCCTTCCGCGTCATCCAGCGAAGCTCCTCGATATCTTCCGCGGTCTGGGGCTTCATCCTTACATCGTCGGTGCAATCCATCGCATACCACCGTGTCTTCTTTAGCATTGCACGCTTGTTCATCGTGTAGGTATGCCAGGTAGTGCAGATCCTGCTTCCAAGCTTCACCGATATGTTCGCCTCCTCCTCCACTTCGCGTACGGCGGTTTCCTTATAGGTCTCGCCTTTCTCCCTCTTGCCTTTGGGAAGATCCCACTTCTTAAGACGATAGATCATCAGGAATTTTTCCTTCTTGCGCACCAATCCACCGGCCGCTTTCACGACTTTGAATTTTGACCGAAGATATTGTTTGACATCCACCCCCTCGACAGACACCATCACGGAGAGGATATTGGTTGGAACATTGCTGTTGAGAAACTTCAGCAGCTCATCGAAATCGGGACCCTTGGTGTTCCTGATCCAGATATGGTTGATAAGTTTCGCTTGCGTGATCGGTTCAGCGGCTGCATCCAGAATATAATTGTATTGCCCCGGATCGGGAACCACACCGGGATCCAGGATCTTTACAGGGATATCGTTAATAAAAAGGATCAAAGCATTCGGGTTTGCCCCAATCGCAAAAGAGCAAATAATTTGCAGGCTGGCAAGTACTTGATCACATTTTTGATTGCATATAAGCCTTTCTTTAACCTTTCTTTTATCCGGTCGCGGTAAAGTTATATTTTTGGCGATGCCAATAATCAAAGTACAGGAGGAGACAGCCGGCCCCATAGCGGAAATGCTTTTGAGGATCCAGGCTATCAAGCTCAACACACAAAAACCTTTCACGTGGAGCTCGGGCTGGAAGTCGCCGATTTATTGCGACAACAGGCTTTCATTGTCACATCCCGATGTTCGAAGCGCCGTCAAGCAAGGACTTATCTCAGCCATCCGGGATAACTTCTTTACCACCGAGGGTATTGCCGGAGTAGCGACAGCCGGTATCGCGCACGGCGCATTGGTTGCCGACGGCCTTGATCTCCCCTTCCTCTATGTACGACCGAAACCAAAGGCGCACGGAATGGGGAATTTGATTGAAGGCAGCGTAGTAAAAGGCCAAAAGGTTGTGGTAGTTGAAGACCTCGTATCGACAGGAGGAAGTTCACTTGCGGCTGTCGACGCCCTGCGATCGGCCGGCATCCAGGTTCTCGGAATGGTGTCCGTCTTCAGCTATGGCTTCGACGTCGCCACACGCAATTTCTACGAAGCTGACGTATCCCTGATCTCGCTAAGCGACTATGGGCACCTGTTGTCGCAGGCGGTCATTGAAAAGTATATCACGGAGGATGAGCTGATCTCCCTCAAAGCCTGGCGGGTAGACCCGGCACACTGGAAAAAATAACCCCTCGCCAACTTCCCCGGGTGGACTTGGAAGGCTTATCATCATTTAATACCTTTACCAAACCCTTACCGCTTCCCATGCAAGATATCCCTAAGAAAGTAACCGAAATATTGGTTGAAAAACTCGGTATTGCGCAATCAGAAATTACACCCGACGCCAATTTTGTTAAAGACCTTGGAATTGATTCTCTCGATTACGCAGAGATCGTCATGGAGTTTGAGCAGACCTTTGATATCCGTATTCCCGATGACGATGCGGAGAAGTTGCAAACATTCGGGCAGGCCGTGAAGTACATAGAGGAAAAGATCAAGTAGCTCTCTCAGCTTCGAAATAACTGCATATCCTCACGGCAGCACCTGCGACATCCCTTGCAAAAGGCCGGGAAGCCCCGGCAGGGATGGAGGACACCGCCCACCCGTTCTGCACCGGATCCCAGAAAACGACAACCTTCTCGCCGGCTATCAACAACATATCCATCTCGTATATCTCCTCGTCCTGCTGATCGTAAAGACCGGTAAACTGGAGCAGAACATGGTCCCTGCGAAAGAGCTCTCCTTTGACACATTCAATACTGCTGAGCCTCATCAAAAGGCCGGTTTCCGGATTCCACGCTTTGAAAAGCAGTTTACGGGGGACGAATTTCATAGCGGTATTGCTGAAATTTATTAACCTTGAGATGTGAACAGTGAAAATAGCAAGGTATTCTTTATTATCAATAAGTACTCCGGTACCGGCTTTAACCCCGACCTGGAGGGCCTGGTACTGAATCACTGTAAGGAACACGAAGTTGAGTGCGGGCTCGCTTATACCGAAGGACAGGGACACGCCACTACCCTGGCAAGGCAGGCAGTCGCCGATGGGTTTGGACGAGTGGTGGCTGTGGGGGGTGATGGAACCGTGAATGAGGTGGCACAGGCATTGATCCACACCGATGCCGCCATGGGTATACTACCAAAAGGATCCGGAAACGGCCTGGCGCGACATCTGGGAATCCCGGTTCAGTTCGAATCAGCACTAAGAGGTTTTTTCACCAACAAGGCCCTGGCTATCGATGCGTTCCGGCTGAATGGGAAACTTTCGCTAAATGTATCCGGCATCGGATTCGACGGATATGTCGCCGAGCGATTTGGCGAAGATGCCCGCCGCGGACTACAGGGATACGCCCGCCTGGTGTTGAACGAGTTCCCAAAGTTCACCGAGTTCGAGGCAACCATCACTACCGGACAGGGCTCGGTAAAAAAGACTGCCCTGATAATCGCCATCGCCAACTCGTCGCAGTATGGAAACAATGTACGCATAGCGCCCGGCGCTTCCGTCCACGACCAACTATTGGATATCTCCATCCTGAGGAAATTTCCTGCTTACCGTGTTGACTTCCTCTACGCCTTCCTGGCAGGAACGATCGACCGGTCTGAATACTGTGAGACATTTCAGGTCCGAAGTGCTACGATCACGCTGACACATGCCATGCCCTACCATGTCGATGGAGAACCCCTTGGCAAGGCCGACCGCTTCGAGGTTGAATTGATCCCGGCTTCACTGACGATGCTGGTGCCCGGCACGGGAAAATTCTGAACCCACCGAACTCCGGGGAGTTTGCTGTGTCTAGTTGACAGTTGACAAAATTGACAGTTGACAAAACGGGGATTGGTTTAATTGGCAAAAGGCAATTGGCAAAAGGGCAATGTGGGAACTCATAAATCCGATGTCCCTTCAAACCCGAAACCCAGAACTCCGAAACCCAATACCCCCAAGGTTGTGTCGCTGGATATTGCTTTACACCAGGTGCAATTTATTCTTTGCTGTTTGCAGTAATGAAAAAAACATTTTATCTTAGTCCTAAGCCCATCACTGATTTCCGCGGAGGAGATCGGATGGGCTTTTTTGTTTTCCGCAACACAGCCATGATGATCTCGGTAAAAGTTGGATTCAGCTGTGATATTGAAGTGAATAGATAGCACCCTAAACCCTACTAACCTTCAAACCTATGCACGTAACACGGAGTAATCGTAGTACTCATGTATTCTGGCTTAGTGCCTCTTTTTTGTTTGTGTTTTGTTTTTGTGTTCGAACAGCGACAGGCCAGGAGATGTCAGTACCTGTATGATGATTTCGGCCGATTAACCGAAGTTAGAGACAACCAAGGTTCGATCCTTTCAAAAACGGAATATCATTACAAACACTAATCCTAAATAGAACGTATGACCGATAAAAATACCTGTCAGGTATCAGTGGGGGGCATACACCTTCGGCAACGAATACCCGTTGTTATACTTCGCTGTAATGAACTTGTTGGCTCCCGACTCCTTAAAAACTCTTTTCTTATCGTCCCAATGCACGATCTCCCCTGTGCGATAGGAGATATTCCCCATCTGGCAAACATTGGCCACATGCGCGCCATCTTCGATCGGGCATGTGAGTGCGTCAAGCTTTCTCGACTTCACGGCGCTGATGAAATTCAACGTGTGCGCGTCAAGGCCACTTCCCTTGTTCGGCTGGTAGGGAACAGGTTCTATACGTTTTTCGTCGGCGATAACTTCCCATCCCCCGCGGTCGAGAACCAACGTACCGTTGTTGCCGATGTAGGCAATACCGTGGTCGCGTCCGTAGTTTCCATTGCTGATACTCTGGGCGTGTTCCCACAGCATGGTAAAGTCGCCAAAGTCATACACCGCAGCGAGGGTATCGGGTGTTTCATTACCTCCTTCCGGATAAGCATACTTGCCGCCGGATGCGTATACCGACCTGGGAAGCGGAGCACCCATTCCAAGCAAAGCGTAGTCGACGAGGTGAACACCCCAGTCGGTCATTAATCCGCCCGCATAGTCCCAGAACCAGCGGAAGTTGAAATGAAAGCGATTCGGATTGAACGGGCACGTCGTCGCAGGGCCAAGCCACATATTGTAGTCTACCCCGGGCGGCACAGGAGCGTCGGGCAGCGAGGGAATATCCTTCATCCAACCCATATAGGCCCAGGCCTTGACAGTCCTTACCTTGCCCAATGTCCCGGCCTTCAAAAAATTAAGCGCATCGACAAAATGCGGCATGCTCCGTTGCCATTGCCCGCATTGTACGGCGCGTTGATACTTCTTCTGCGCCTTCACCATGACGTCGCACTCAGCGATGGAGTTTCCCACCGGCTTCTCGACATACACATCCTTACCCGCCGCGCAGGCGTCGACCATCTGCAGGCAATGCCAGTGGTCGGGTGTTCCGATTATGACAACGTCGATGTCTTTGTTTTCGAGTAGCTTCCTGTAATCCGTGTACGTCTCGAGCTTTATGTTCGACTCCTTCATCTCAGCCACCCGCTTGTCGATCACGTTCTGATCCACGTCGCACACAGCCATAAGGTTACACTCGGGAATCTTCATAAACGACCTGGTATCCGACCATCCCATACCGTTCGCACCGATCACCGCCACATTGATTCTGTCATTGGGAGATACGCGCTTCTTTTGATCGGCGATTGCATCCCAGGGCAAAGCGCTCATCATTCCGGCTCCGACGAGCGTCTTACCGGTATTATGCAAAAATTTACGTCGGGAATATTCCATACAATAGAGATTTGTTTTTTTGAATCCCAATGTAAGAAATTCCGGCGAATGACCCCACCCCTACTTCTTCTTCAGCCAGGAAGCAGTCAGATCGTTCAGGACCCTGACTTTTTCGGCAAAATCGCCTTTCAGTTGATCGCGGATAGCGCGCATATTTTCCAAAAGCTGATTGGTGTCATCAGGTATAGTCTCTTCGAAATACTCCCTCATCCGCTTCGCCATCGTCGGTGACCTTCCGTTTGTGGAGATGCCGATCTTGATATTGCCCTTTGTCACCACTGAACCGAGATAGAAATCACACAGCCGAGGTGTATCGGCGACGTTGACGAGGATCCTTTTCTTCCTCGCCCGCGTCCTGATCTGTTCGTGCAGGGCGGAGTTATCGGTGGCGAGAATCACCAGGTCTTTGTCCTGCAGATCGCTCGTGCGGAATTTTCTTTCTTCGAGTCGGACGTTGGGTGTGGCAATCGTTTTGATACCGGTAGAAATAAAAGGCGCCACGACGGTCACCCTCGCATTCGGACTGCTCTTAAGCAGGGCGCTGAGCTTTTCCAACCCGACATTTCCCCCTCCTACCAGCAAGGTATCGAGCTCCTCAAGCTTCAGGAAGACAGGAAAAAGGCTGTTGCGCTCCTCCATAAACAAGTCAGTTTACCCGAGGTCAGCGCTATTCGCGACAAGCGCACGGCCAACGCCGGCATATCTTACGACATCACCTGCAATGATGATACCGGGTGATCCCAGGTCTTCCTCCAATACAAGGCTTGCAATATTCGAAACAGTGCCGACGACGTGCTTCTGCTCCGGAAGTGTTCCGCTCTGAATGACAGCCACAGCCATATCACCTTTTCCGAAGGACTGGAATACCGCCATGATCTCGGCGAGCTTCTTCAGTCCCATCAGTATGATGACCGTCGCAGACGACTGTGCCGCCAGCGCCACGTCGGCGGAGAGCTTTCCTGTCATCGTTGTACCCGTAACAACCCAGAAGCTTTCGCTTACACCACGGGAGGTCAGGGGAATTGAAACAGCAGCCGGTACTGCCAGCGCACTGCTGATACCCGGCACCACCTGTGTGGAAATCCCGTAACGCGACGCGTGTTCGATTTCCTCGGTCGCACGGCCGAATACAAAAGGATCACCCCCTTTGAGACGAACAACATGGCCGTACAAATGCGTCGACTCCACAATCAGGGAATTGATCTCCTCCTGCGTATAGGAATGGCGCCCTGCCCGTTTGCCGACGCAGATAACCGGCGTGGAGACCGGTATATAGTCAAGCACTCCTTTGGAGACCAATGCGTCATGAAGCACAATGTCGGCTGATTTGAGCGCGTTTATCGCCTTTACTGTAATGAGTTCCGGGTCGCCGGGACCCGCTCCCACCAACGTAAGCATTGGCTTCTTAAGGGGGGACGGGGAATTGAGCATATTATGCTGTCTGTTTTTTGAGGTCCTTGAACGTGTAAATTTCCTGTAGAAACCGGTTGGCATCATTCAGGTACTGAATAGCAAACAATTCAGTAGGCTCATTCTTGTTAATGCGCATCGTGAAGTCCTTAAAGTTTCCAAAACCGGTAATTAGTCCCGTTTCGACGAAATGTTTCTGAAAATCATTCATCGTCTGGATTTGCGTGCTCGGCTTCTGATCAACCGTCAGCAACATAGCCTTGGATGTATTAATGAGGGCACTGTAAGTGTGATAAATCGAATCGGCATACATCTTCTCATCTAACGCCTGCTTTGCCCACGCAAGTTTCTCCTCGGAGTCGTACAGCAGCGTTGAGACAAGATCAATGATGACACCAGCACACTCTCCGACAGCGGTGTGGAGAACGAAGTTCTGCTCCTGCCCCCAATCAACGTAGTCTATCGGTGCCAACACCGTAAGATCCGCCAGCGGTTTGAGGAACGAATAAAAATAATTTTTTCCCTGACGTCTGTAGTACGCGTGGAAATATTCTCCCTCCTGGCTGTTATTTGCGTAGTCGTCGAGGAGCAGGCGTAATGCATCAGGCCCTTTACGTGAAGGGATCTTCACTACCTTATCGGCAACGAGTGCTTCGCCATTGTTGAGCTTGGCGCCACCGAGCAACACAATCAGGGCAGGAACAACCTTGCCTTGCTTATCCTTGATCGTACTTCCATGGAGACCAATGGTTGCAATTCCGTGCTGTCCGCATGAGTTCGGGCAACCACTTATTTTAATCTTTATCTCATTGTTGTAGATAAGATCGGGGTATTCTTCCTTGATAACTTTTTCAAGCGCAAGCGATACCTGTGTACTGTCAGAGATACCGAGATTACAAGATTCGGTTCCGGGGCACGCGGTAATGTCGCCGACGCTGTCGAATCCGGGCTCTGCGAGCGCGAGCTCATCGAGGGCGAGATAGAGATGCCTGATGACCTCTTCTCTCACAAAGCGTATCAGGTAGCCCTGGTTCACCGTAACACGCAGTTCCTCCGATGCGAACTTGTCTACTATATCGGCGAATTTGCGCGCCCTTTTTGACGAGAGGTTTCCAAGGGGAACCTTTACAAATACCCCATAATATCCTTCCTGCTTCTGGCGAATTACATTGGTATCAAACCATTGTTGATATTTCTTCTCGTTGGCGATCGCCGCGGGCTGGTCAGGGATAAAATCGCTGAGACGCGGTTGTGGCAATGCATTGATATCAAATTTATAGGTTTTGTTCGGAAGCGCCGCCCACTCTTCTTTGACGAGTCTCATCATTTCTTCCAACCCGATATCAGCAAGCAGGAACTTCATACGAGCCTTCATCCGGCGTGTACGTTCGCCATAGCGATCAAACACGCGTAGAACCGCTTCCGTAAACGGAATAACCTGATCTTCTTCAAGAAACTCGTAGACCGGGATCGCGAGGTAAGGATTAGCGCCAAGACCGCCGCCGATCACCACTTTGAAACCGCGCTTGCCGTCAACAATCTTCGGGATATATCCCAGGTCATGGATATACGAAAAAGCTGTGTCTTCATCTGAAGATGAGAATGATATCTTGAACTTGCGCCCCATCTCCTGGTTGACAGGATTTCTCAGCAAGTACTTGAATGTCCCGTACGCATACGGAGAAACATCAAAAGGTTCGTCCACATCTACTCCGGCCGTTGGCGATGCGGTCACGTTCCGTACTGTGTTACCACAGGCTTCCCGGATGGTGATCGCATCCTCTTCCAACTTGGTCCAGAGCTCAGGCGTCTTGTCCAGGCTTACAAAGTGTATCTGAATATCCTGCCGGGTAGTAGCATGCAGGTTACTGCTTCCATATTCATCCGAGATATCGGCAATACGACGAATCTGCCGGGTTGTTACCTGACCAAAGGGAAGCTTTATGCGCACCATCTGTACCCCCGGCTGCCGCTGGCCATATATACCGCGCAGCAAACGCACGCTTCTGAACTTATCGTCATCAATCTTCCCCTCCCTGAACAATTTAATCTTGTCGCCGAGGTCGATGATATCCTGGGCTACTACCGGGTTGTTAATGTCTTCAAGCTCTGACCTGAAACTCTTCATGATGGAATTGTTTATAAATTAAAAAAGCCCTCCTGGTTGCAGGAAAGGCTCAGACTATTTCTTTTTTTATCAGACTAAATATCCGACGCTCCTGCACGAACAATGATATGCTTACAGCCACAACATGGAAATTCTATTTGCACTAAGTTCATACCGGGACAGTAGTTTCAATTGATGTTTCCGCTTCGAAATTTATGGCATTTTTTAGTCAAATTCAAACGCTTCCGCGGCATTTCGAAAGATTAACAACCCTCACGAACAGGTGTTTGTACAATACAAACGTTGTAGCCAAGCCAGCCGCGGGTATTGCACCTTCAAGCAGCCGTGTTAATTTTCGCTGATCCAGTACCGGAACCGCTTAATTTCCCACACATTTCTGACCACCTCCGCGGCATTCACGGGCAGGTGGTTGTCTGGTGCCTGATTGCGCTTTTTACTAAAAAGCCCCGGCTCGTGCTCGTTCCTCCTGAAGAACATGGCGCGAAAACTCCTCTTTGTCTTTGTCCTGATCTTTCCCGCCTCGTTTTTCGCCGCAAACTGCCGCGCGAGATAGCCATTCAGCACCGGCGACTGCCGTAGCAACTGCGTCAGGAACGAAAATTCCCCTGCGGCTCTGAGCACCATTTGCCATGCTGCTTCGACACCGCCGAAGATTTCGAGTGGCGAGGGGTGCAGGTGTCGTAGGTCATCAAGGTTGTAGATCTCATCGGCCAGCATCTCTACGGTATCGGGACTGAAGTTCGAAGGGATACCGAGATCCAGAATAATCCGGTCCGTCCGCTCGCGCAAACCGGCATCTTTCAGCGCGGGCAATAACTGTATTTCGAGTTCGCCGTAAGCCGCTCCGATAACCACGTCAGCCTCCGCAAAGCACTCGGGCAACGCGCTGAAATCTATGCTCTCGACACCATACCGCCCCGCCAGTCTACATACGGCTTCCGCATCCTGCCCGGTGAGCACGATATTGGAAATACCTTCTCCCGTGAGCGCGGCGAGGGCGACCCTGGCGGTTTCGCCGGTCCCGACGACAACGAAATTCAATTGATGTATATCCTGGAGCCGGTTGAAGAGCAACTCAATTCCTGTCTCAGCGATCGATGCGCAGTACTGATCGATACCCGTTTCCGTCCTGACACGTTTGCCCGTAGCGATTGCTTTTCTGACGGCGTCATCCAGTGTCATTCCAATGCATCCGGACGCGCATGCCCGGTCAAAACACTTCGCCATATCCGACAGTACCTGTGCCTCGCCCTTAAGAGGCGACAACAATCCGCTGGCAGTCGCCATGATGTGTGTCATCGACTCCGCCGTGTTGTAGTAGAACTGAATAAATCCGTTCAGGTCGTGCTCGCGGTGAAAAAAATCGACGAGTGGTCTCATATCCTCATGCGCGATATACACCGTGAGCCGCTGTTTGTTGGCGAAAATAAATACCTCTTTCACCCGCCGCCGGAAGGTCTCAAGCAAACGTGTTATATCCTTTTCCGAGTCTGTGAATTTCCCCCGGATCGGCAGCGGAGTATCCTGAAAGTTGATCTCAGCCGCGAAGATCTTGCCCGTCATAAAACGTCTTTACACAATAATTTGGAAGTCATCTCAACAACACCAGGTGGCATACACCAGACTGGTCGGTGTTATATCCTATTGGGATCGGGAAAGTAACAAAGCGCAAATTGTTATTTTTGACTATTTTACCCTGACAATGAGTGCAAAAAGAGCATCCCGAAAACAAAAATCCGAGTCCATCATCCCGCAAGCCAAACTGTTGAGGCTCTTCCAGATCATCGGCGTATTAAAAGGTGGCCACTGGACAATCCGGCAGCTGGCTGAACGGTTCGACACCAGTGAAAGAACGATCTATCGCTATATCCACCTCCTGGAGGACGTGGATTTCCTGATAGAAAAAGACTTTAACAACCGCTATTTCATTATCACATCAGACGACGACCCTTCGCAGGCACAGTTTTCTGTCGAAGAAACCCGCCTGATCAAGAAGATGATCCAGTCCGGCTCCGTAGACAATCCGCTGAGAAACCTGCTGCTGAAGAAGTTGTCGCTGAATTCAGAAATAGACAGCATGCCCCGGCTGTTTCTCAAGGCCCGGCTGGGAAAATTTGTCGAGCAACTTGCGGAAGCAATTCGGAACAAGCAACAGGTGGTATTGAAGAACTATCACTCGGCCAACAGCAACGAAATTCGCGACCGACTGGTAGAACCGGTTCACTTTGGCGACAATTATCAGTCGATCATGGCGCTGGATACGTCCGACAAAATCTGTAAGCAGTTCAAGCTCGACCGCATCGGAGAGGTGATCCCATTTGATAAACCATTCGCGTTTGAAGCCCTGCATGAGAAAAATCAAACCGACATTTTCGGATTCACTGGCGATGCCAGTATAGTAGTCACCCTCGAACTGAGTATGCGGGCCTACCTGCTGCTGCGCGAGGAATTCCCTCTCGCACAACCGTTCCTTTCGAAAGAAGAGGATCACTACCTGTTTCAGGCGCCGGTAGCCAATTTCGATGGTGTCGCGCGATTTACGCTTGGCCTGATAGACGAGATAGTCATCATAGGACCCGCCAGTTTTATTGCTTTCCTGAAAGACAAAATAAGTAACTCAAAAGTTGTAGGTTTGTAGGTGAGTCCGTGGCCAGAGCGCCGATGGAGCATATTGCCCCTGGAGTGCTGCAATGCGGGACGTTGATTAAAACCAAAGACTATGAATGCTGTTTTATTGATAATGGGCCTCGGTATGCAGGAGCTGCTGGTGATTGGTCTCGTGATCCTCGTCTTCTTCGGCGCTAAGAAGATCCCCGAATTTATGAAGGGCCTTGGAAAAGGTGTGCGTGAATTCAAGGATGGCGTCAAAGAGGTAGAAAAAGACGCTGACAGCCCTTCAAAACCCGATACGACCACATCCACCGACGCCGCAGACGATCGCCGCGACTAACCCACTAGCGGATCTGCTCCGCCAGCGAAACAAACCGGTAGCCGCGCGAGGTAAGTTCCGTCAGCAACGCTCCCAGCCGATTGTAAAATTTATCGGTTCGACGCGGATCCGTACCGATATGCACCAGCAGGATGAAGCCATTCAGCCCGTGTTCGCTGGTCTTCTCGAAGTCGGTGATTGAACGGTATATCGCGTCAGAAGAGACATATCGATTGCCCATTTCAGGGTATGTGTAATCGGCGTGCGAACGTGTGCCGGGCGTGAAATTGATCAGCTTCAATCCCATATCCCGTGTCCATTCCGAGATCGTGGCGTTATACCACTCATACGGCGGCAGAAAGTACGGCGCATCAGCTTTGTGAATCCCGTGCATGCGCATGCGCCGGTAATTTGCCCGCAGGTCGTTCTTAAACTGCAGCTCCTCAACAAGCAGGCTATCGCGTTTTGTCCAGTCGGCATACAACAGATGCTCATCGGAGTGCGCGCCGAGATAATGCCCATCGTTTTTCAGCCCCGCGATCAGTGTCGCGAAAGCTTTGTTCGAATAAAAACTTCCCGTCAGAAAAAAGGCCGCGGTTATTTCGTGTTCCTTCAGCGTTTTCCGGATAACGGGACCGCCATCGGCAAACGTATCGCCGGTAAACACCAGTGCAATTCTTTTCTCGCTGATATCGCCGCGGATGATTGCACCGTGTGAATCAGTTACTACCTGCGCCACCGCCAGGGAGGGTATCGCCAGCATAGCGATCTGCACGATAAGGTACCGAAGCATCGAAGCCATAACAGACTATCTATTCACAATGATTGTCATTTAAAGATACTATTCCGGTGACAACGATCAAACAGAGCCGGAAAACGCTGAATG
The DNA here is from genome assembly GCA_964493505.1 of uncultured Roseivirgaceae bacterium. GTDB lineage: Bacteria > Bacteroidota > Bacteroidia > Cytophagales > Cyclobacteriaceae > Chryseosolibacter. The sequence continues at coordinate 43,075 of CAZBNP010000009.1, read as the reverse complement.
CATCCTGACAAAAATCAGCTTCCTTTTTGATATTCATCAAAGAAAGTCTTATTATGATGAACTACGTTTGACATAAAACCAGCCAGTAATGAAAAATATCCTTGTGCCTTGTGATTTCTCAAAACCCGCGGTCAATGCATTCCGTCTCGCACTTGATCTCGCGCGGAAGTCGAAAGGCACCGTGTTCCTCATCCATGTTATCGAGCTACCGGTAATTCACGATCCGATTGTTATGCCGGTAACAGGTTTCGATAAAGACTTCCTTCGCGACATGACCAGCACTACCACGGCCCGGTTTGACAGGCTGATTGCCAAGTACAACACCGCGGGTGTCAGGGTAAAGGCAGAAGTAGCGTTCGGTAAACCACTACTCGTAATTGGGGATAAAATAAAGAAACGGAAGATAGATCTGGTGGCCATGGGCACACATGGTGTTTCCGGAATACGGGAATATCTGATCGGTTCCAATTCCGAAAAGATCGTAAGAAACTCTCCCGTGCCTGTGCTGGTGGTGAAGGCTTACGTCAAAAGCCCGATAAAGAATATCGTCTTTCCCAATACACTGGAAACAGAGAACCAGACAAAACTCATCGCCAGGGTCAAAGAGTTGCAGGCTTTCTTCCGGGCGAAGATTCACATACTCTACGTCAACACTCCCACAAACTTCACCGCCGACAACATCACGCAGGAACGACTCGAGCAATTCGTCAGGAAGTTCGGTTTCCGGAATTATACTTTGAATATCTACAACTACCCATTCGAAGAAGCGGGAATCATTCAGTTTACGAAGCGTATAAAGGGTGACCTCATTGCTATGCGAACACATGGACGCAAAGGCCTCGCACATTTCCTCAACGGTAGTCTCGCTGAGGACATCGTCAACCATGTAGACAAACCTATCTGGACGTATGCGACCTGACGGTACGGGAGGCCAATCAGGCGATAATTACTTCGATGCCGAGGCCTTCGAGTTTGATGCGCTCATCCGCCGGGATACCCGCGTCTGTAATCAGCGTATGGATCCTGCTTACCGGCGCTATGAAGGCGAATCCGCGGTGATTAAATTTGCTTGAGTCGGCAACCACAATGACTTTTTTCGACATTTCGATCATGATCTGGTTGAGGTATGCCTCCTCTATATTCGGTGTTGAGATTCCGTAGGTTGTATCAAAGCCATCGACACCCAGAAACAACTGGTCACAGAAGTAGTTCTTGAAACCTTTTTCGGCGAGGATACCAACCAGTGAAAGGGAGTTCTTCCGCAGTGCACCGCCCGGTACAATGACGTTGATATTCTTAAATTCAGCCAGCAGGTTCGCCACATTGATCGCATTTGTGATCACCGTGAGCTCCTCAAACTTGCTCAGGTTCTTTGCGACCTCAAATGTCGTAGATCCCGAATCGAGAACAATTGTATTTCCCTCTTCAATCAACATCGCCGCCTTCTTTCCTATCTCCTTCTTTTCCAGCAGATGCTTTTTCTGTTTATCGGACAGAGGATAATCGAGCCCAACGTGGCTTTGCGAAATCTTCATGGCACCTCCCCGCGCCCGCAGCAACATGTTTTTCCGCTCCAGTTGTTCAAGATCATTTCGGATAGTAACCGAACTGACCCCCAGTGTGGCGCTGAGGTTATTCACACTCACCTGTCCGTTCTTTTCCAGCTGATTCAGGATTTCCATCCTCCTGCTGACTGTAGATTTTGTTTCCTTACGCTCCGTCATATTATAGTAGCGATCTGTAAAGGTTCGTTGTTTTTTTCAAATATACCGAAAATCCCTTTCGGTAACGCAACCTCTGTTTCCATCTACCCGGCCAACGTAGGATCCTGCCTTAGTCTTTCGCATATTCCTCATACGTTGCCTCAATAGCATCGCGTCCCGGTGCATCGCGATGAAGGACGACACGGTATCGGAAGTGCAATCCATCTTTCCCTATATCGACAGGTGTTTTTCCCGGGAACGCGGCATTCTGCATGCTTTTTTGTTTGCGGAGTATCCAGGGTTGAGGGTGACCCGGGTTTGACGGGTGGGAGAACACAAGCACTCCACTTTTTTCGGCTGTACCATCAAACGATCCTGTCATGTTCATCCACGGACCCACCGCGAGTTGTTCTATCTGTGGCTCAACGTCGCCGTCGCGGGCGGCGAAGTTGATGTTCTCGGGAAGTTTGAGACGCAATGAGAATCCGCCGTATCCCTTGTTGTCGGCCGATCCTCCGATCCGCACGTGGTCAACCAGTGCCGTCAGGCTGAAATCATAGTCGATGACTCGCCGCTGCCCGGTCGATTCGTGTACGGTAATAGTGATGTGTTCACTGACAATGGGCTTGGAAGTGCCCCCATCCGGCGTTTTCCAGAGGACTTCGCTGTCAAGCACGATGCCCTTTTCCACCCGTTCCGTTTTGGTCTCGGTGACTTCCCACGAGATATTCTCGCTAGTCCATCCGTCGGCAATCATCGAGTCATTGAGAAGGATTTGATGCCACGCCGAAAAGATTCCGTGATGATGAGGATGGTCTTCGGGGAAGTCTTCCGTAATCACCGTTCCATCCAGGCTATACAATGGGTGCACATAGCCCGCCCGTTCAAACAGTCCGTCAAGCGACTTCGGCTTCACCTGATAAAACAAAATCTGCGAACCGTCCTCTGTAATAGCTACCCCCTCCCCCGTTGTTTCTGATTGTAGCCGCGACTCTCCCGCGCCGCAGCCTAAAAGAGAAAACACTATTAAATAAGCCGGAAGATGATACAACGCGGCATGCCGGTTTTGCTGTCTTTGTCTTGATTTCATCGAATATGTGTTTGAATTCCCCAAATCAACGAAGATTTTACCGATAATCGGCATGAAAAAGTGCTTCTTACGATCGCAATTTTTCGCACCATACACCAACGACAACGACCGGCCACTGACTACCCGCCACTAGGGTCAGACAATCCTCATGAATATAAATCAAAATTCTTAAGGCTGTTCACCGAAACACAATGCCTCACAGCGTATCTTTAGCGGTCTAAATCTTTAAATGAGCGAATCAGCGATTCTTTGGGGCGGCTTCAACTTGTTTGTGCTTGGCATGCTGGCCCTCGACCTTGGTGTTTTTCACAGAAACGCCCACGTAGTAAGAGTAAAAGAGGCTCTGACCTGGACGGCAGTCTGGATAACACTGGCGATGGCATTCAACCTGTTCGTGTACAAATTCATGGGGCACGAAAAGGCTCTCGAGTTTTTCACGGCCTATCTGATCGAAAAGTCATTGAGCGTCGACAATATTTTTGTGATGATCATGATCTTTTCCTACTTCCAGGTACCGAGGGCCTATCAGCACAAGGTTCTGTTCTGGGGTATCCTGGGGGCGCTCGTAATGCGTGTAGTCTTTATTTTTGCCGGCATCGAGCTGATTCACAAATTCCATTGGCTCATCTACATCTTTGGCGGGTTCCTGATCGTTACCGGTATTCGTATGGCCATCAATGGCGACCCTGAGGTACACCCGGAAAAGAATCCGCTGGTGAAGCTTGCCCGGAAGATATTTCCTGTAACGCCTGATTTCGAAGAGGACCATTTTTTCGTGAAGCGCGATCACAAGACCTGGGCCACTCCGCTGTTTCTCGTCGTAGTCCTTATTGAGGGAACCGACCTGATTTTCGCTGTCGATTCCATCCCCGCGATCCTCGCGATCTCCAACGATCCATTTATCGTTTACACGTCCAACGTCTTTGCCATACTGGGCTTGCGCTCCCTCTATTTTGCGGTTGCCGCGATAGAGCAATATTTTCAGTACCTGAAATACGGCCTCGCGGCGATTCTTGTCTTCGTTGGGGTCAAAATGTGCCTGGCCGATGTCATCAAGGTGCCGGTAGAGGTTTCCCTCATTGTCATTGCGGCCGTCCTTACGGTCTCCATGGGGGTTTCCGTGGCCCTCAGGAAACCGAAAGAGGATGAAAACGCTTGAAAATGAGGTTGGAACACATTCCAGCCTTTCATCGTTATGTGTAAATTGGCGGTAAAATGCAAGTCATTACAACGCCAATTCACTACCTTTGTCGTACTTGAAAATAGGTAAAGCGATATCATCCCTGTTGATGGCACTTTTGGTGCTGGTTTCCTCCTCCAGTTTCACGGTAGGGGTGCATTTCTGCATGGGAGATATTTGGGATGTAGCCTTTTCACAAGCTGATACCTGCCCGATGGAACGGGTGGCGGTACCTCCCTGCCACAAGCCGGTCGCAGATGCGTGTTGTGACGACGAAACCGTGGTCCACGACGCGTCTTCGTTCAACGCAGTACAGGGTACTATCGATCTGTCTGCTCCCGTGTCGACAGACGCCGATCAGCCATTGATTCTGATAGCCGAGATCGTACCCGAAGCTTTGCCGGACCTACCTTATCGCGACTATAATCCACCTCAGCGATCCTTTGATCGCACCATCGAACATCAGGTACTCCTGATTTAGCCCACTATCTTCCGTCGCAGGATAAACTCCTGCCCAGTGACAAAAGCGACCCGGTCGCGCTGTCATCTCCTATTTTTCAAATTCTGAAAAAATAAGACTTCTGCCGTTGGCCGGAAGCAAAACACGTTATGATAGAAGGTTTGATTTCCTTTTCGCTGCGAAACAGGTTATTGGTATCATTGGTAGCCACAGGCCTGTTCGCCGCGGGGCTTTACTCGATCGGCGAGAATAAGATCGATGCGATACCGGACCTTTCTGAAAACCAGGTGATCGTCTTTACTGAGTGGACCGGAAGAAGTCCTCAGGTCATAGAAGATCAGATAACCTATCCATTGGTCACGAATCTCCAGGGACTTCCCGAGGTAGATTATGTACGGGCTTCGTCCATGTTCGGGATGAGCTTTGTGTACGTCATCTTCAATGATAAAACAGATGTTTACTGGGCACGTGAGCGCGTGTTGGAGCGTCTCAACTATGCCAGTCGCCTACTACCGGATGGAATCACCCCAACCCTGGGACCTGACGGTACGGGTGTCGGCCACGTTTTGTGGTACACATTCGACGCACCCGGTATGGACCTCGGCGAGCAGCGCGCGCTGCAGGACTGGTATGTGAAGTTCGCCTTGCAGAATGTTGAGGGTGTAAGCGAGATAGCATCGTTTGGCGGATTTCAGAAACAATATCAGGTGACACTTGACCCCACCAAACTCAGCTATTATGATATCTCCATACCGGAGGTGATCCAAACCATCCGCACCAATAATAACGAATCCGGCGGACGCAAGTTTGAAATGAGCGGTATCGGATATATCGTCAAGACCACGGGCTACCTGAAGTCGATAGAGGAAATTGAGAACCTGCCGGTAAGTACGCTCAGTACGGTGCCCGTTCGAATCAAAGACCTCGGTACCGTTCAGATGGCAGGCGAGGCGCGCCTGGGCATTTTCGATCTCGACGGCGAAGGAGAAGTAGTCGGAGGGATCGTGGTGATGCGCTACGGCGAAAACGCGGACGACGTCATCACAAATGTAAAGAAGAAAATGGAGGAAGTGGCGAAAGGACTTCCGGATGGAATGACCTTCAACATCGTCTACGACCGGAGCGAACTGATCCGCGAGTCTATTTCCTCAATCAAGACAACGCTCATTGAGGAGATGATCGTGGTCTCGCTGGTGGTTATCCTGTTTCTTTGGCACTGGCGTAGCGCGGCGAGTATCATCATACAGATCCCCATCACTATCGCTACGAGTTTCATCCTGCTGAATCTCTTCGGCATCTCATCCAATATCATGTCGCTCACAGGTATCGCACTGGCTATCGGCGTCATTGTCGACAACGGCATCATCATGGCTGAAAACTCTTACAAGCATTTATCAACCCGTTTCAGGCAACTTAATCCGGAAACAGAAAAGTAAACGGATATGGTCAGGAAATTATTCAAAAAGAATTACAACGCGATAGACGAAGCCGAGCGCCTTCAGATCATCGAACGATCGTCCAAACAGGTGTCGAGAGGCGTGTTCTTCTCGACGGTGATTATTATAACATCTTTTCTACCGGTATTCATGCTGACCGGACAGGAGGGTAAGCTGTTTCATCCTCTCGCGTTCACGAAGACCTTTATCATGATTGTGGACGCGATCCTGGTTGTTACGCTCGCCCCGGTGATAATCTCCTTCTTTATGAAAGGGAGTTTCGCCAACGAAAGGAAGAATCCACTCAATAATTTCCTCGAACGTGTATATGAACCTATCATCCGCACCTGCATGAAATGGCGCAAGACGACTATCGGGGTAAACATACTAGCGCTGGTTGTCAGTATTCCCTTGCTCATGAGCATCGGCACGGAATTCATGCCGCCGCTCGACGAGCAGTCCGTTCTCTTCATGCCTGTTACTCTGCCGGACGTGTCGAACGATGAAATAAAAAGAATACTCCAGGTTCAGGACAAGATCATCAAATCTTTCCCCGAAGTAGACAAGGTATTGGGAAAGGCAGGGAGAGCGAGCACGGCTACCGACAACTCACCCGTCAATATGATTGAGACTATCATCATGCTCAAACCCAAGTCGCAGTGGAGAACGGGCATGACAAAGAGCGAGATCATCAACGAACTGGATGCCCGGTTGCAGATCCCGGGCGTCGTCAACGGATGGACACAACCGATCATCAACAGGGTCAACATGCTGGCAACGGGGATTCGCACGGATGTCGGGATCAAAGTGTACGGACAGAATCTCGACAGTATCGCAGTCCTTTCAGAACGGGTGAAATTCGCGCTAGAAGATGTACCGGGGGTAAAAGACCTGTATGTCGAACCGATCACCGGAGGAAAATACCTGACGATCGACGCCGACCGGGAAGCGCTCGGACGATACGGACTGAGTATCGACGACATCAATACACTCATCGAATCGGCAATTGGCGGATCGGCCGTCGGGCAGACTATCGAGGGTCGGGAGCGATTCACGATCAGCGTCCGGCTGGCACAGGACTACCGAAGTAGTATCGACCAACTCAGGCGTATCCCGATCAGGACTTCCGCAATGGGATTTATTCCGCTGTCGGAGGTCGCCGATATCAGGTTCGAAAACGGACCCCCGATGATCTCATCCGAAAATGCCATGCTGCGTGGGGCGGTGTTGTTCAACGTGAGAGAAAGAGATCTCGGAAGTACAGTGAAGGAAGCGATCGCTACACTTGAAGGCAACCTCGGCGGCTTGCCGGATGGATACTTCCTGGAGTGGAGCGGTCAATACGAAAATCTTCTTCGCGGGAAAAAGACGCTCACGGCGATCCTCCCGGTGGTATTGCTGGTCATCTTCATTTCTCTCTACCTCGCCTTTGGTTCTATCAGGGAAGCGTTCTTCAGCCTCATTACTGTTCCCTTTGCGTTAATCGGCGGTGCCTTTATGGTGTATTTCTGGGGCGCGAGCCTGTCAGTCGCCGTTGCGGTCGGATTTATCGCGCTCTTCGGAATAGCCGTCGAAACGGGTGTTGTCATGGTCATATATCTCAACGACGCCATGCAGCAACTGGTCAGGGAGAAAGGAAACTCGCGAGACGCAATTACGCGGGATGACCTCCGTGAATACGTGATAGCAGGCGCCGCCAAACGCCTTCGTCCGAAGCTGATGACAGTATCCGTCGCGCTGTTCGGACTTATCCCGGTGTTGTGGGCTACCGGTGTCGGCAGTGATGTGATGCAACCGATCGTACTGCCAATGATCGGCGGCGTATTGACGTCGTCTACTCATATCCTGCTGGTGACGCCACTGGTATTCCTGATGACGAAAGAATATGAACTGAGAAAACTCGGAAAAATAGAAGTTTATGAAAACGGACATCATTAAAGACGTAAAACGCAGTCGGTTGTGGATCGCTCTGCCGCTCGCCATGCTATGGAGTACCGGCCATAGTCAGGTCGTCACCCTCGACAGCGTACTCGCGGCGATAGACAGAAACAACCCTGCGCTTCAGGAATACGAGAACAAAGCCGAGGCGTTCCGCGCCTATGCGGAAGGCGCGTCAGCATGGATGGCTCCGATGGCAGGCGTAGGACCCTTTATGACGCCGTACAGCTCTGCTGAAACGATGCCGTCACAGGAAGGCGCGTGGATGATCTCCATCGAGCAGGGTATTCCCAACCCGGCGAAGTTGAAGGCAAACGCGCGTTACATACGGTCGCGTGGAGCCGTTGAAATACAAAACCGCGCAATAGCGTTCAACAATCTACGGATGGAGGCGAAGTTGCTCTACTATCAATGGCTCGTGGCAGAAAAAAAACTCCGCGTACTGAAAGAAAGCTCCCAGGTAATAGAACTCCTCGTCAGGCTGGCGCGGATTCGCTATCCGTATAGTCAAGGTAGTCTGGGAAGCATATACAAGGCGGAGGCACGAACAGCGGAAATAGAAAATCTTCAGTTGATGACACTGGGTGAGATAGACGAAAAGCGCTATCGGCTCAAATCCTTGATGAACCTCGCCCCGTCCGATTCAATCGAAGTCGACACCACCACCTTCGTCTCGTTCGAGCGGTTGTATACCCTATACGATACTACTGTACCGGGAACGAGACGAAGCGACCTCAAACAGATCGACGCGACAATAGAGACCATGAAACTCAGGCAGCGTGTGGAGGGACTAAAAGCCAAACCCGACTTTACGATCAGATTTGATCACATGCAATCAATCGGCAACATGCCGAATCAATTCAGCGCCATGGCGATGATCTCCATTCCGATTGCACCCTGGTCCTCGCGCATGTACAAGGCTGAAGCAAAGGGAATTCAGCATGAAATTGAAGCCCTGCGAAAAGAACGTGAGGCAATACTGGTGACGATGCGTGGCACCCTGGCTGGTATGGCCGACAGAATCGCGCGCGCCGAAACGCAACTCGAGAATTACCGGGCGAAGATCATCCCGGCGCTGCGGAAAAACTACCAGACCCTGATGCTGGGCTATGAAGAGAATCGCGAGCAGCTTCCCGTTGTCGTCGACGGATGGGAAGCGATCAACGCCGCGGAGATCGAATATATCGAGAAGCTCGGCGAATACTACACGATGATAGCCCTATATGAGAAGGAAGTTGAAAAATAGGATCCCTGCGATGAACATACACAGACACAAAGCACTCGACATCCAGGCCGCGCAATACGGCATGCGTTGCCTGCTCACTGGCGCCGTACTATTCATCCTGGTAGGCGCCTGTACCAACAATAGCCTGTCTCACGATCCGGCCACCTATACGTGTCCGATGCATCCGACGGTAGTGTCAGATGAGCCGGGAACATGTCCGGTCTGTGGTATGGACCTGGTTCGCAAATCACGGCAAGGCGACAACATGGAAATTCCCGCCGATGTAGCAGCACTGCTGGAATCACCCGCTGATGCGGTGGTTGCCCGTCTCCGTGTCGTCAAGGGAGAATACAAATCGGTTCCGCTTGAAGTGTCAGCTGCCGGCGTTGTGACCTATAATACACGTGAGATCTATACACTGCCGGCCCGTGTTGGCGGGCGCCTGGAGAAGGTCTATATCCGATACGCTTTCCAGCAAATCGCGAAAGGACAGAAAATCGCGGAGATCTACAGTCCGGAACTGGTCGCCGCCCAACGCGAACTCCTTTTCCTCCTGGAACGTGACGCGAAAAATTTATCCCTCATCGACGCCGCCAAACAAAAACTGCAGCTGCTGGGGATGTCCGGCTCCCAAATCGACGCGGTAATCCGTCGCGGGGAAGCGACCAACATTGTTGCGGTCTATAGTGCCTACTCCGGATACATCATTACCGGACAATCCGTACCGGCTCCCGGGTCACAACCGTCTGAGGCAACTGCTCCGTTTGTGCGGGAAGGCGATTACGTTGCGCAGGGTGAGACCCTGTTTACGATTGTAAAGAATGACGCACTGCGAATCGACCTCGAGCTCCCCGGAATATACGCCGATCGGATAGTAAAAGGTCAGAAGGCAGAATTGCTTTTTGATACGCACGAAAGGCAATTACTCACCGTCGACTTTGTGCAGCCGTATTACCACGAGCGCGAGAAATTCCTAAAGGTGAGGGTATACCCTGATCACTCGAAAGATCTGCTCATAGGCCAGCTGATAAATGCACGTATCTTAATCCACTCCGCGGAAGGACTGTGGGTTCCGAGGGAAGCCGTCTGGTCACTGGGACTCCGGAAGGTGGTGTTCATTCGCGATCGCGGTCTTTTCAAACCCAAAAACGTAACAACGGGGCTTTCGGTCGGCGGCATGGTCATTATAGAAAGCGGGCTGGCGTCCACAGATGAAATCGCTTCTAACGCACAGTTTCTCGTCGACAGTGATAGTTTCATCAAACCAAGCAACTAATATGAAAGCAATCAGTATATTCATTTTCGGGTGGCTCATTGTATTCGCATGTTCGGCGCCGACAGATCACCGGGAGCACGATCATGTTGTAACAACAAAAGAACGAAAACCACACGGTCTGATGCTTAGCGATCGCCAAATGAAACTCGCCAACATCTCGACAGCACGAGTAGTGAAGAAGTTGATAAGCCAGGAAATTGTAATCAGCGCCAGGCTCGTTGCCGACGAAAACAAAAGCACGGTTCTCAGCAGCCGGGTCGGGGGCAGAATTGAAAAACTGTATGTCAAGGAAACTGGTGAAAACATAAAGTCGGGCCAGCCGTTGTATGTGCTATACAGTGAAGAGCTTCTTACCCTGCAGCAAGAATACCTCTTGGCAAAGGATCAATACGAGTTATCAGGCAATCCCGAAACCCACAAACCCTTCCTGGAAAGAGCCGAAAAAAAACTTCTCTTGTATGGATTGACGAGGACGCAGATCAGCAAACTCAGGCGGGATGATTTACGATCCGGGGTCACTTTCCTTGCTCCGTCTTCCGGCATCGCGACAGCGATAGAAGTGCCTGAAGGCGCGTATATCCGCGAGGGCACGGTCCTGTACAGACTCGAAGAGGTCAGTTCGCTTTGGGTGGAAGCGGAGGTTTATCCCGAAGAAACGCTGCTGGTAGAAACGGGGGATAAAATCGGGGTGATGGTTGAAAGCTCGGTTAACGGTTGGACTGACGCGGTAATAACATTTACCAGTCCCATGTTCAGAAACGGCTCACAGGTTGCGATCATACGCGCTTCGCTGGATAATCCAGGCGGCAGATTCAAACCCGGTCAGCAAGCACACGTGTTGTTGAGACCTGCCCGGGAAGAAGCGGTCACCGTTCCAATCGACGCGGTGATCCGCGACCAGACGGGAAGCCATGTATATGTTCAATCAGGTGACAATACATTCCGGGAGCAGGCTGTAACCACCGGCGTGGGAAACGCCTTCGAAGTAGAAATCCTCGAAGGACTGGCTGAAGGCGATACCATTGCAGTGACTGGCGCGTATTTGCTGTATTCGGAGAGTCAGTTGGGCGGTGGGCGGTAGCCGTGAGCGGCAGGTTGAAAAAACGGGTTTAAAAGTGTATAATTCCAATCAATTTTAACTATCAACTATGAAAACAAGGTCGGTATTTTTCACGCTGTTGCTTGCGGCAGCGGCTTTTTCGTTCATGAATTGCGCGGGAGACAAACATAAAGAGGGTGACGCTCACGCGGAGCACGGTGATCACAGCGATCACAATCATTCTGATCATAACCATTCAACAGACATGGCATCCATGAATGCGACGAAACCCCAATTCGAGGTGGATAGCAAATTCAGGGAACAGTTGTCGGCGGTCTTCACGGCGTACGTGGGACTCCAGGAAGCGCTTGTTGCATCCGATGCAACAGAAGCTCAGCAGGCAGCTGCAGAAACTTCCGGCGCATTGGTTAGCGTAGACAGGGCACTGGTTAGCGGAGCAGCGCAAAACGACTGGTTGGCCTACGTTGAAAGAATGGGATCATCACTAAAAGATATCCAGGCGGGCAGTGATATCGAAGCACAACGGACGGCCTTCAGCACATTGTCCGACAACCTCTACCAGAGTGTGAAAGCTTTCGGTCTCAGTGGCGAGGAGGTGTATTACACATACTGCCCTATGGCATTCAACGACCAGGGCGGGTACTGGCTCAGCGATAAGGAGAGCGTCAGCAACCCATACTTCGGCGACAAGATGCTTCGTTGCGGCGTAGTACGCGAAAAGCTGAAATAGGTCCAGGTGAGGAGCGCGGAGCAGATGCGCTACTGTTCCTTTACTGGTGCATTCAGCAGCGAACTCAACTCGCGCCGTTTTTTCGCAAAACGCGGATCATCAGCGAGATTCCTGTATTCGTGTGGATCCTTCCGGTGGTCGTAAAGTTGTGCTCCCTCCTTTCCCTTGTCCCATTCGGTGTATCGCCAACGATCGGTGCGCACGCTTCGCCCTATGATCGTGCGCGAGCGAACGAGCTGCGTGTACGCTGGGTAATCCCATTTCACTTTCGGATTGTTTAGCAGAGGCGTCAGATCGTTGCCATGAATGTAGGCCGGCGGTTTCAATCCACAAAGACTTGCCAATGTCGGATAGATATCGATGAGTTCCACAATGCGCTCAGTAGCCTTTCCGTTACCTTTCGCCGATGGAGCGGCGAGCAGAAAAGGAACACGCGCTACTTCCTCAAACAGACTTTGCTTCTTCCATTGTCCGTGCTCGGTGAGGTGGTAGCCGTGATCACTCCAGAATACAATGATTGTATTGTCAGTGAGTCCCTGTTCGTCTAATGCGTCAAGCAACCTGCCTACCTGCGCATCCATAAACGTGACCGACGCATAGTAGGCTCTGATCACTTCCTTTCGTTGGTGCTCATCTAGCCCCCAGTAAAGCGGGTTTGTAAAGAATGCGATTTTGGGAATGTCTTTGAAGTGTTCTTCCGGCTCTTTAGGAAGTACGATACTCTCCAGCGGATACATGTCGAAATATTTCTTCGGCGCGATATACGGGCAATGAGGCCGATAGAATCCCGCCGCGATGAAAAACGGTTTGTCTTTGTATTCTCCGAGCAGGCGGATCGCCTCGCTGGCTACGATACCATCGGTTTGTTCCTCGTCCGTTCCTTCCGCTTCGAGGAATGACAGCGAACTTCCAAGTCCCCGCTGAGGGGTGTAGTTGGTCAGCAAGTGCTCTTCCTTTTTGTCTCTTCCCGACGGGTTGATCACGAGGTTCCATGATTGCGGGTCATCAAGGCCATCAGTGCCAATTCCCCCGGGAACACCGAAGTGAAATATTTTACCCACACGTGCTGAAAAATATCCGTTATTCTTGAAGAACTCCGGTATCGTCGTAACGGTCGGGATATTGTCGCGAAACACTGTTTTTAAATCGAACACGCGCGTTGTGTCGGGTCGCAGCCCCGTTAGTACTGAGACGCGACTCGGACTGCACAGCGGAAACTGGTTATAGGCCCGGTCGAAGCGGACGCCCATCCGGGCGAGCCTGTCGAGGTTTGGCGTCTTTACCAAAGGATGCCCGTAGGTACCCATTTGGTTATTGAGGTCGTCGGAAGCGATAAAGAGAATGTTGGGCCTCTTTCCCTCGCTGGTCTGCGCCCATGTGGGCGAGATGGCGGCAACCGCCAGCAAGAAAAAAACACACGGAGATACATTTCTGAGGAGTGCGACAGTTTTGATGCAACGATGGATCATTTTATACAGGGTTAGTCTACAAGCACCGTGCAATATACGCTTGTGTATCGAAAAATCAGTCCCTTACCTCGAAAGGTGCGTTGGCGGCGTTAACAGATGGCAGCCATCGTCTGAGCGCTCCTTTGATTTCGCGGAAAGCAGGATCCTGCGCCAGGTTGTGCCATTCGCCGGGATCGGACTCGTGATCGTACAACTCCTCCGTGCCGTCATTGTATTGTATATACCGCCAGCGCTCCGAGCGCACAGCGTGATTGCCCATGCCGTTGGTTGTAATCGCCGGGCGATCCCATTGCGTTTTAGGATCCTTTAAAAGCGGGACGAGGCTGATCCCTTCGAGCGTGGATTTTTGGGGAAGGCCACACAAATCGTTTAGTGTTGGATATAGGTCAAGCAAACTCACGGGACGATTGCACACAGTTCCCGGCGTAGTCATGCCGGGTACTACCGCGATGAGAGGAACGCGGGTTGCCTCTTCCCACAGGGTAAATTTTCTCCAATGCATCTTTTCCCCCAGGTGCCATCCGTGATCACTGAACAGCACAACGATCGTATTCTGGCTATATCGGCTTTTCTCGAGCGCATCCAGCAGTCGCCCGATCTGGGCATCGACGAATGTGATGCTGGCGCAATAGGCCCGGACCGCCTCTGGCCATAGCTTCCTTTCGACCACAAATTCATGATCGCCCCTGGTACGCGCCATCAATACCCCTTGCGGCGGAATGTCGTCAAGGTCGTCGTCAGGTACCGCAGGTGTAACAATCTCCTCCAGCGGATACAGGTCGAAGTATTCTTTGGGAACATACCAGGGAAGATGCGGCTTGTACACGCCGACGGTGAGGAAAAACGGAATATCGTGGTCTTCTTCGAGAAAGCTGATACCGCTGTCCACGACTTTGTGATCGGAGAACGCAGCTTCGCTATCCGGCATTTCCGCCCAATCAAAACTGTCGTTCGCTTTGCCGGCGACCGGCTTCCCAGCCGGCTCGCGATCCTTGGGAAGGGGCACATACCGGGGCCACATAGTCAGGTCGTTGTAAGGAATATGAAGTGTCTTTCCCATACCAGCTACGGCGTAACCATTCCGGGTAAAATATTCCGGCAACGTAACGACATCGGGCATAACCGGACGCCACGGTTGTTTGTTGTGGTACACCCCGGACGACGAGGGTCGGATGCCCGTGAACAGACTTGCCCTTGAGGGATTGCACGCTGGTGCGGAACAATACGCATTCCCGAATGTGAGCCCCTGCTTTGCCAGACGGTCGATGTTCGGTGTCTTTATCCCTGGATACCCGCCGAGCGGACCTACCCAATCATTAAGATCGTCAATCGCGATTAACAAGACATTGAATGGTTCGGACCGTGTCTGCGCAAAAACCGGCGAGGCACGTACGCACGCGCTGAAAGCGATCAACACACACAAAAAATACCGCCTGGCCATCCGGAAAGATATAGTCACTGTTGTCATCGATTCATCACCCCCGTCATCGCCTGTGTCAAACGTGCTTTTGCCTGCTGTGCGGCTGCGCTCATCTGTCCTTCTGACAACGGGTTTTTCTCCAAGGGGTCTTTGGCAAGGTGATAGAACTCGCCTGTGGTATAAAGTTTCCATTCCTTATCATGTATCCAGGTGCCGGGCGTTCGGTTCCCGCGCTTTGGATCATACGAGCAAAATACCCATTCGCGAGCCGGGGCATCCGCCTTTCCTTTCAACTGCTCATAGAAGCTGATACCATCAACGGAGAAGTAGCGAGGCTTCTCCCCTCCCGCCGCGTCGAGGAAAGTGGGCAAAAAGTCAGTGAAGTCGACGAGGTTGGTGTTCACTACGCCAGGCGTGATCACTCCTGCCCACGATGCGATCATGGGCACATGTGTGGCTGTATAAAGATGGCCGCTTTTCCCACCCTGTACTGACGTTCCTTTGAACTGCGATACGACAGTGGTATTCGTTCCGTTGTCACCCATAAAAATGATCAGTGTATTGTCTGCGATGCCAGCGTCTTTCACCTTGCCGATAAGATCGCCAACGATCTTGTCCACGTAGGTTACCATTCCGGCAAAGTACTTAGGATCTCCAGGGTAATCAACGTCCATGCTTTCGTATTCACTGCTCCCCGGCACCGGCTGAAACGGATTGTGGGTAAGCACCATAGGGTAGTACAGAAAAAATGGCTCGTCGCGGTGCCGTTCAATAAAATCGCTGGCAAATTTCGAGAACACATCGGGTCCATAGGCACCTTTCATGACTTCCATTTTATTCCCATTGGTTGTGATCACCGGGTCCTTGAAGCGCGAAAGGCGTTCTTCCACCTGCCATAAACAATACTCATCAAAACCCGCTTCGAAGGGGTAGCTCCCGCGTCTGTTACCCGCATCGCGCTGCTCGCCTTCCAGTCCAAGAAGTTGCCACTTTCCGGTAATACCGGTGGCGTATCCCAGGTCTTTCAGCAGGTGGGCGAATGTCATCTCCGCGGGGTCAAGCAATCCAAATCCGATGTAATTGCGAAAATTGTACTTGCCCGTCATCAACTGGACGCGACTCGGCGTACACAATGGTGTTGCATGCGTATTTTCAAATCGCATGCCCGACTGCGCCATTGCGTTCAGCTGCGGTGTCTTATACGAGCTACCTCCGTTGCACTCGAGCGTCTCGTAACCGAGGTCGTCGGCCATGATCAATATAATATTAGGTTTCCGCTCCTGAGCAGAAATGGTCGTCAGTGGTGCGGGCAATACCACCAGCGCAACAATACAAATCATAATTCCTTTGATTCTCATCGCAACAAAGTTTCCAGTTCACCTATATATACCCCGCGATTTCCGCCGGGAGCACCGTTAAAGCATATTTTTTTATAGTCGCGACTCCACGCCGGATGAGGGTCGAGTTTAAAGTGGCTGCCACCACCTTTCACTTTATAATAGTTGAAGCCGGCCTCGCCAGCCAGATCGCTAAATATCCGACAGACTGTAATTTCCTGGTCGTCGCCCAGGTCTATAAGCCGAATAGGAACAGTTCCGTCGCCGGTGGCTACCCATTCCTGATTCGGATATGCGTCTGTAATCAGAAATCGCGTTGAAGGCTCAACACTCGGGTGTCCGCTGCCCAGCGCTTTTCTGCTTAAGACTTTCTTTTCAGACCCGTCGTATCGGATCATGCAAAAGCGCATCATCTGATCGCCTTCCCATGCGGGTACGAGGTTCATGACGATATGTTCTCCGTCGGGATGCCAGTTCGGATGATTCCCCTGCCCGATGGGCCCTTTGGTTTCCCACGCCTGCCTGTCAATGGTCTCGTGAAGCTCCCCTGTCTTCTGATCGAAGGTAAACAGCGACGGGTTCCTCCCCTTTTTTCCGGGAATGAGGCACCGCACTACCTGAAGTATTTTGTTATTTGCCGAATTGAATTTTGAGTGAAAGAAATAGAACACTCCGGCACGGTGGTATTCCGCGTCAGATACATGCTTTCTCACGTCGCCGTAGCTAAACAAGAGCTGTTTACGATTGTCCTGCAATGTTGTGTACCACAATCCGTCATCGTTTTCCTGTTCCGCACTTGAATAGATAGGGAATCCGTCGGCGCTGTCGGGTATCCCGTAGCCATACTGTGTGGCATTCAGTAGCTCCATCCTTGATCCGACGATGGCATCAGCCGTACCGTTAATATCGTATTTGGGGCCCTTATATATCATCGTCTCGCCCGTCGCAATGTCTATGCGAACACAAACCGCGACGTAGTTGATGACGTCGTTACAGTACAGATAGCGGTCGTCGTTTCCCCACTGCGCGTTCGCGCCGAGTTGAAACGACCACGCCAGGGTTTCATACACCGTCCGGATTGATTCGTTATAAAGATCCACCACAGCAATTCCCGCCCTGTCGCCCAGAACCGGCTTCCGGTCGCCATACGGAACCTGAGTGACTACCAGGTACCGGCCTGACGGACTCCAGGGACATACATCAAAAAAAGTATGGATGTATAAGCCATCCCGGGGTGTAACACGATACACCGGACAAGCATTATCGGGATGAATGTACTTTTCAAATTTATAGGAGCGTGCTTTAGCCGTGAAGCTGCGATTTTCGAAGCCGGATGCCCGCGGACCCGCCAGCAAAGAGGCAAGTCCGCCGGTACCCAGCATCAGAAATTCCTTTCTATCCATCACACTATACTAATAGTTAATAGCCCGTGTTTTGTGAGAGATTAGGATTGATGTCGCGCGCCGCCCGCGGTATTGGCATCAGGCGGAATTTTGGATCCTCGACAGTGATTTGAGTCGAAGGCCCGAAATCTGTACTGCCAAAACCCGAACTCGCCTCTACACGCGATTTCGCCCAGGCAAAATGCCGTTGGCTGTCGAACCAACCGTGCCCTTCCAGCACCAGCTCTTTCCTTCGTTCAGTAAAGACAGCGTCTTTGAACTCGCTATAGGTGAGGTCGTCCGGAAGATCATCCAGACCAGCGCGGTCCCTCACGTCGTTGACCGCGTCATAAGCCAGTGCCACCGGACCGTTGTTGATCTCGTTCAGCGCCTCCGCGTACATCAACAAAACATCCGCATAGCGAAGAATAATAAAATTGTTGGGATCTTGCGCCGACAGATCCGGTTTCAGCAGTTTGTAAAAACCGGGTACCGGGCCGATGAAACCGGTACCACCGATATTGTCCTGATCATAGACGACCGTCACGCCATTGACGACATAGGATGTAACAAAGGTTATAGCTTTCCGGACGTCTTCTTCCGCAAATGAGTTGTAAAACGGCAACTCTGCCTGGAACGTTCCGCCTTCCGACTTGGTCAATGGCGATCCGACCGGCGCGACCCTGTCGGACAAACCTGCGCCAAACCCGCTCTGTGCCATATTCTGGATATCGAAGATCACCTCGACGTTGTTCTCGTGTTGCAAAGAAACGGCGAATCCCCAGAGGTGATTGAAGTCATCCAACAGCTTGTGATAATTCCCGCTCATAACGGTCTCGAGATGCTGAACACATTTCGCATAGTCGCCGGCCTCCGCAATGCGCAGATGCTCCGGAATACCGCTGGCTGCGTTCATGCTTCCTCGCTGCAGATAAACTTTAGCAAGTAGTGTGTGCGCAGCCTCCCAGGTCGCCCTTCCTATATCGGCGCCGGTGAGCGCACTCCTCTTAGGAAGGATTTCAATCGCGCTTTCGAGATCTTCAATAATAAAACCGTACACATCGGCCGCCGGATCTCTCGCCACCATACCAACGTCGGATAGTCCGCGCGCCGAGTTGCGTTTCAATGGAACATCTCCGAAAAACCGGACGAGGTTGAAGTTCGTCAGCGCGCGAAGGAATTTCGCCTCAGCGATGATGCGCGTCTTCAGAGCCTCGTTCATGTCGGCACCCGGCACATTATCCACTACCGCGGAGGCGGCATTGAGAGCGCGATACGCGTTTGTGTAAAACGCCAGTATGTCGACATGATTGTCATCCCAAAGGTATTCATCGAGTTGCGGGTTATCCCCCTGCAGTGTCTGACCGTGCGCTCCCGCCATCTCAGTGGGAAGCTCAGACATCAGCAAGTAGCTGTCCTCAGCGTAGTAAGTCTTCAACGCGCTGTACGCACCGTCGATCGCAGCCATCGCGTCCGTCTGATTCTTATAAAAATTCGCAGGGCCGATGAAATCCATCGGGTGTTCATCCAGAACATCCACACAGGACGAAAGCATCGCTGCCAGAAAAAATATTTTTATCGATTTCATGACTTCAATTTTAGAATGTAAGGTTTACACCGAATATATACGACCTATCGAGCGGATAAGAACCCCAGTCGACATTGCGGTTGACGTTGTTCTGACCGCGGCTGTTAACCTCGGGATTGTAGCCTGTGTAATCAGTGATCGTCAACAGGTTCTTGCCGGTAATATAGAACTTGAGACTGCTGATCTGCTCCGACTTGAGCGGTAAGGTATAGCCTATGGTAACGGCTTTCAGCCGAAGGTGCGAGCCATCTTCCACTACCCGGCTATTCATCTCGTTAGCTCCGATCGCCTGCTCACCCGGGCCGAATTTTGGGAAATTGGCATTCGGATTCTCAGGCGTCCAACGTTCGTTGAATCTTCGCTTGGTATTGTTGACTTTCACCGCAAGGTTCTCGAACCGTATAAGGTTGATATTGAGAACATCCATCCCTTCAACTCCCTGGAAAAACACGTTCAGGCTAAAGTTCCCATACTCAAAGTTGTTCGTCCACCCGTAGATGAAATCAGGATTGGGATTACCCAGCACCACACGGTCGTCGCCGTCGATCTTGCCATCATCGTTCTGGTCGACAACGCGATAGTCGCCAACCTGTGCGGAAGGCTTGTAAGCCTCGAGTTCCTCCTCATTCCGTATTACACCATCAACCTGCAACCCGTAGTACGCACCCAGAGGATATCCCTCCTGAACCAGTGTCGCGCTGATGAACTTCACCGGAAGTTCCTGCCCGAAGAAGCGATCACTCTCGCCCAGGTCAACCACCACGTTTCGGTTACCCGAAATGTTGAAGTGTGTATTCCACTTGAATTTCTTGACGAATACCTTTCCGGACAAACCGAGCTCGAGACCTTTATTCTCCACACTTCCCGAATTTTTCAGCGCTGTACTGAAGCCCGAACTAATGGGCAACGTCACTTCAAGCAGGAGGTCGTCCGTGCGCTTGACATAGTAATCCATGTTGAGCGTGAGGCGATCGCTGATTAACCCGATATCCACCCCTACATCAAACTGCTTGGTTGTCTCCCACCGCAGATCGGGGTTGCCCAGACTCGAGGGAATAAAACCAATTACAGGAGTGCCATTGAAACTATAACGGACATTATCCAGGCTCGCGAGCGAACGATATGTTCCGATCTCCGTATTACCCGTCACACCGTAGCTCACACGGAATTTCATGTCGCTGATAAGGCGGCTTGAGCGTAAGAAGCTTTCATCCGAAACACGCCAGGCGAAAGCGCCCGACGGAAAGAAGCCCCACTTGTTGCCTGCGCCAAACCTTGACGAACCGTCCATCCTTGCCGTTGCCGTGAACAAATACTTGTGCTTGAACCCGTAATTAGCGCGACCAACCCAGGACACGAGATCCCAACGCTGCTGATTGGCTCCAATGCTGGGGCCGCCCGCCCGGTTTCCTGTCTCGATACCGGCGTTCTGCTGGATGTCTGTAATGAAGTTGATGTTCACCAGGGAATGCGATTTGTACACTTCATTCTGCCACGTGTATGCTACCATCAGGTTCAGGTCATGGTCGCGCCCGAACGTCTTGTCGTATGTCAGCACATTCTCATTGAGAAACGAAGATTTCTCCGAATAACCCGTGCGCGCGTAGCCACCTTCATTCTTGATGGAACCGTAATAGGTATTCCGGGTAAAGTATATCTCGCGATAGTTCTTGGCGATGTCGGCACCGAAACTCACGTTGAATTTCAGACCGTCAAGTATCTTGTATTCGCCGAAGATATTTCCGATCACCCGGTCAGATACCATTTCGTCGTAGTAATCGGTAGTCAACGCGACGGGGTTGTCATTGTCGCGCGGGTTCAAACGCGTACTGTAATTGTTGGCGTAGTTCGCGTAGACATATTTACCGTTCTCGTCCCTGACGGGCAGGATCGGCAACATCCCAAGCGCTGCGCCGATAATCCCGTTAGAAGGACTGTTCTCACCGTTTGTGACCATCGAATTCGTTATCGAGCGGTTAATACTTAGCGTATTGCCGATCTTCAACCGATCGTTGAGCTCTTTGTCAAGATTTACCCTGAACGAGTAACGCTTGAAACCCGAGTTCTTGACAATCCCTTCCTGGTCGAAGTAGTTTCCGGAAAACGCGTAGTTGAGACCCTTATCGCCCCCCGACACACTGATCTGGTGGTTTTGTATCGGCGCCTGCTGAAAGATAAGATCCTGCCAATCGGTATTGTTGTTGTCATACGATTCAGGTGTAGGGAGGTATGCAGCATGCCCCTTGCGCTCAGCGATCTCGTTAACCATCGTGGCATAATCCTGAGCATCCATCATCTCGTAGCGTTTCGCTACTTCCTGAACGCCGTAATACCCTTCATAGGAGATTCTCGGTTTGCCGGGTTTTCCTCTTTTTGTCGTGATGATGACAACTCCGTTCGCTCCGCGCGCGCCGTAGATGGCTGTTGCCGACGCGTCTTTCAGTATCTCGATGGATTCGATGTCGCTCGGATTGATTGTCGACAGCGGATTGGGCGCGACCCCTTCGTCTACCGTACTCGGCGCGAGCGTCGCGTCGTTGTATATCGGGAACCCGTCAATTACATACAACGGCTCATTACCCGCATTGATCGATGTTCCACCCCTTACGCGAATCGTGATACCGCCACCCGGCGCCGAAGAAGCCTGGGTAACCTGTACACCGGCAACCCGCCCCTGCATTCCTTGTTCCAGGGAAGAAATGGGAACCTCCTTCAGTTGGTCGCTCGATATCGATGCTACTGATCCGGTCAGATCGCGCTTGTTCACTGTTCCGTATCCGACTACAACCACCTCTTCCAACGATTGCACATCCGGTGACATAAAAACATTGATCTCGTTGCGTGCGCGCACAAGAACTTCCTGTGTCTTATAGCCAATGAATGAGAAAATCAGTGTAGCGTCTGCATCATCCACCAGCAGAGCAAAACCTCCTTCGGCATCCGTGGAAGTTCCCTGGGTAGTTCCTTTTACAATCACGTTAACACCAGGCAAAGGATCACCCCCCTCGGCACTTACCTTACCGCGAACATTAAATCCCTGTACCGGCAGTTCCGGTTTCGATGACAGAATGATATAGTTACCGACCTGATCGTAGGTCAGGTTGGTGTCGGTCAACAGAACATCCAGCGTCGATTTGACTGACCTCGTGCCGGGCCGGACCTTCATTTTGTTGAATGTCGAGATCTCGTCTACCTTATAGGTAAAGCGAAAAGAGCTCTGCGCCTCGATGCTCTTAAGTGCGACCGCCAGCGTTTCATTGTAAAGTCCTATAGTGACCTTTTCTTTCTCCAGGTCCTGTCCGCTCCCGTCGGTAGCCGATAGCAAAGAAGACGAAAGGGCCGTAAGCAGGAACAGAAACATATTCACTTTCATAAAGAATCTGATTTTCGATGAAAGAAATAATCGGGCGTGAATGGGCCATATTCCATATGCGGTTTGGGTAAAAAAATGCATATCTTTAATAGATTTTTAAGTAGTTGCCAAAATTATTTAAGGATCATTAGGGGGTCCGGTTGCAGCCGGGCCTCCGTCGTTTTCCAGAGAGACAGCTACGGTGGTCGTCGATGTATTTGCGATATCATATTCCTAAGTTGTTTGTTCGGTCGGTTTTTATCTTTCACACCCCTCGCCAGAGATAACCACGGTGCTATCGCTGACTGTAAATGTTGCCCTGTTCACAATACAGATCGCGGTAAGCATCTGCTCAAGACTGGCGCCATGAAGGAACGTCGACGTAAACCGACACCCGTTCAATGCTTCGTTTGTAAACTCCACGTTCACCGAATACCGGTTCTCGATAACAGTAGCGGCTTCCCGGAAGGTGATATTGTCGAGTACCAGGTCCTGCTGCGTCCACCCTGAAACAGAGTCCGCTTCCGCAGCCTGCGGCACAGGCGCAGGGGCCAATTCAGAGAAGGATATTTGCTGGTTGGCTTCGAGTATACGCTCGTGCTTCTCATCGTCGCGAACCATCACCTTTCCTCGGGCGACCGTCACGGTCACCGCGTTCTCTTCCGGGAATGCCCGGATGTTGAAAGCAGTTCCCAGAACCAACGTCGTTACTTTTCCGGAATAGATAATAAAGGGCCGAAGGGTGTCTTTCTGGATATCGAAAAACGCCTCCCCAGTCAGTCTCACCTCGCGTACGCCATTGGAAAACTCGAGCGGATAGTCCAGTTTGCTATCACTGTTGATCCATACCGCGCTGCCGTCGGGAAGGGTAATCATCCGACGCTCATCGAATGTCGATTTTGAAACCCGTTGAACCAATTCCCCCCCACCTTCCGCCGGCACATTATCCGATACTCTCCAGAAAAACATTCCGAACGCGAGAATCGCGACAACAGAAACCGAGGCTGCAACAGCCCACTTCCAATATGACGATACCGCCGCTGGCTGATATGAATCATCAGCCTGCACCGCGTTGCCGCCTTTATGCCATAACTCATCCAAAACATTTTTCAGATGGTCGTCATGTCTGGCGTCTTCTACGTAGTCGAAAAATTCGCCCAATTCCCTGCGACTACAAGTGTTGCTCACATAACGTCCAAAAAGGTAACGTAATCTGTTGGTCTTCTTCATACACGGAGGCTTGGTGGGTTCTCCGGGTATATGACGAACGCCGGCGCCTGCCGGACTATCAACAATTCGATTTTTTTTAGGGATGAATAAAGAAAAAGAGGAAAATCGCGAGGTGACGCGCAAGGTATTCCCGAATAAACCGCAATGACGAAACCAACTGGTTCTTAACGGTATTCCTGGATATTTTGAGCTTATCGGCGATCTCGTCGTAGCTGAGGCCCTGGTGACGACTCAGCTCAAAAATGACCTGTTTGTGGGGTGATAATCGCTCGAATGCGCGGTGAACAAGGCCGGCGCTTTCGTCGGCAAAAACCTGCTCTTCCGTCGGGTTAGCGTGCGAATCAACGTGGAGCCAGATCTCTTCGCGCAATCGCCCATCACGCGCTATTTTTCTGAGTCTGTCAATGCATATATTGCGGAGGACGGTGTAGACGAATTTCTCCGGGTCGTCAACAGATATGAGAACATCTCTCTTCAACCACAATTTGACAAAGGTTTCCTGCACAACCTCATCCGCTTCGTCATGCGCTTTTACCAGTTGAATAGCAAACCTGAAAAGCCGCGGTCGGTAAAGGCCAAAGAGCGTATTGAATGCCTCATGGCTGTCGGCCGACACCTGAGAAAACAGCTCTTTTTCCGTATATAATTTCCTTTCAACCAAGACCGTAAGATTCACCCTTAATCAAATATACGTTTTGTTAGGAAATTCTCAAGGATCATGAGGGGGCAATAGGTCCGCAGGCCATATTTCAGCAGCACTGACAATGCATAACCTGTCATTTCGTATATTACGTTCGTGATTAAAAAACTACTCTTTATACCAGCGTGCGTCCTCCTTCTCGTAGCACAAGGGCAGAACAGAGAACACGCGTTCGGGATCGCCGAGCGGCTCGGACGCGGAATCAACATAGGAAACGCCTTTGAAGCACCTGCCGAAGACGAGTGGGGAAATCCATGGAACGCTTCCTATTTCAAAATGATCGCAGAAAAGGGCTTCACCCATGTGCGGGTTCCTATACGCTGGGAGACCGCAGAACGCAGCATGTCATCGCCGCCCTACACTATTACTCCGGAGTTTCTGCACCGCATTGAAGAAGTGGTAGACAGTGCGTTGCGATATAAACTCCATGTCATTATTAATATGCACCACCACGAAGCACTATATAATGATCCGGCCGGTCAAAAAGAAAGATTCCTTTCGCAATGGTATCAGATTGCGGATCATTTTAGGTCCTACCCTGACAGCCTGCTGTTCGAAGTGCTAAACGAACCACACGGCAATCTGAGCCCGTCGCTCTGGAACGAGTACTTCAGCGACGCGCTGGCAGAGATAAGAACGACAAACGCATCACGTGTTGTGGTCATGGGTATTGCAGAGTACGGCGGACTATCAGCAGTTCCTCAAATTGAACTGCCACCCGACGATAACATTATTCTTTCCGTACACTACTACAACCCATTCAGTTTCACACACCAGGGTGCGGAATGGGTGGAGAACTCCGACCCCTGGCTCGGCACTGAATGGCTGGACACCGAAGCCGACCGACAAGCGGTGCAGAGCGAATTCAACTACGCGCTTCAGTTCTCCGCAAACCACGACGTTCCTCTCCACATCGGAGAATTCGGTGCCTACAATAAAGCAGATATAGAATCGCGGGAACGCTGGACCACGTTTCTCGCCCGCTGGTTTGAAGAGAAAAACCTGAGCTGGGCATATTGGGAATTCAGCGCCGGATTTGGCATCTATAACCCCGCCACCCAACAGTTCAATTCACGCCTGGTAAACGCATTGCTCCACAATGAACTCGGAGAGCCAACACCTGTATTTACCATTCCAGTCTACACGAGCAACTTCTCATCAGGAACCGATGGTTGGATACTTCAAAAACAAGGAACGGCAGACGGAACGGCGGCGGCATCAGGCGGCAGTCTCACTATTACGATTGTCAACGGAGGTACAGAGTCATGGCACGTGCAGCTCGTGAAGAGCAATATAAAACTGGAGCAGGATAAACAATACCGCGTCTCCTTTACCGCGGACGCCACCGCAGACCGAAGTATCAGCGCATACGCCGGTAAAGCCAGTTCCCCCTGGGACGCCTACAGTGGTTACAACGGAGTGGGTATAACGTCAATGCCGACTACCTATAGCTTTACATTTGCCATGACAAGTACTACGGATCCGGCTGCGCGTCTCGTGTTTGATCTCGGTACCCCCTCCGGGAATGTACACATCAGCGAAGTCAAAGTTGAAGAGATCACATTCGTTGACCCCACACCCGATCCGGAGCCCATCACCTCGGTATCGCCGGGCGACAATGAAGAAGTCATCGTTTATCCGAACCCTGTATCATCCTGGCTGTGGATCGACTCCGTTGGAAATTTTGAAACCGCAACTATCTTCGATCTCAGCGGACGCGCGGTTGCACACCTTGATATCACCAAAGGCGATAGGAGATTTGATATCTCCCGACTTCCGCCGGGCCTTTATCTCCTAACATTAAGCGGGAATAGAGAAAGGGTACATCGGAAACTGATCAAGCGGTAGGGCGAACCTCTCCAACCCGAAGGAGTTGAATATGAAACATGCAAAGTCATCCGGCCCTTAAATCATTCGCTGTCGTAAAAGCCAGCAGCTTTCTTCTCCACCAGCGGAAGAAATTTCCTGACAGTTTCAGGATTCTCCATTGCTGCATTTCTGTTCTCCCAGGGATCCGAAACATGGTCATACAACTCAACGGACGGCTCCTCACTTCTGAAGTACTTCGTAAAGCGATACCTGGGTGTACGAACGGTTACGCCGCGGTTGTAATAACCCCATGCTTCATCCTTCCATGCAGGATCTTTTCCATCATCCAGCAACATCGACATACTGTTCCCGTCAACATCAAAATCCATTTCGACGCCACAGAGTTCCATTAAGGTTGGATAGATATCGACCGAACTGACAATCCTGTCAATCTTTCCGCCGGAGTCCGTCTTCCCCGGCACGCGCATAATCAGGACGCTCTTTAATGCCCGCTCAAAAAGGGTGTGCTTGCCCCACACACGATAATCACCGAGATGCCATCCATGATCACCCCAGATGACCACAATTGTATTTTCAGCCAGGCCCGACCTGTTCAATTCGTCCAGAACTTTTCCGATCTGGGTGTCGACATAGCTTACGGCAGCCAGGTAGGCCATCCTCACCCGCCGTTGGTATGCGTCGGAAACCGGGTGATCGAGTGACGCCTGCTCCTCGCCAGCCAGATAGCGGTTGAATTCCCTGCTGGCATGGAGGCTCGCCGGATTGATTCCTTCCGGAATGTCGGGCGAAGGCGTTAACGGAATGCTATCGACGTTATAGAGCTTGGCGTATTCAGCCGGAGCGTTGAACGGAAGATGGGGCTTGAAGAAGCCGACACCCAGAAAGAAAGGCTCGTCTTTCTGTCGTAGCTGTTTCAACTTTTGAATAGCGAGGTTCGCTGTAAGTCCATCGGGATATCCATCATCACCGACATCGGCATTCTCGAAAGGTTGTACTTGATTGCTCCGGCTTTGCCGGTTCGTGCCATCGGCATAGCCGAAGAAAGCATTCCACCCGGTACTCCATTTTCCCGCGTCAAACACCATCTCATCCCAGCTGTAAGGCAATTCACGTTGCTTTCCGACTTCATCGGCGTAGCCGTACAGAAGTCCGTCTACATAGTGACTGATCTTTCCGACCCCGACTGTATAATATCCATTGCGGCGCAAATGATGAATGAACGTTTCAGGCCTTGGCGATTCGGGTTGACTTGAAATAAAAGCGCGGATAGCATCATTCGAGATCTGACCTTTCGTGCGGGGCAGCATGCCGGTTAACAATCCGAAGCGCGATGCCCCGCAAGTGGGTACCGTTGCAAAATGGTTGGTGAACACGAACCCCTTTTCGGCGAATCGATCAATGTTGGGTGAGTGAACGTATTCCGCATCGTAACAACCGAGTTCCGGTCGCAAATCATCGACGCAAATGAAAAGGATATTGGGTTTCGGTGCAACGTTCCGGTTGGGATCTGTCTGCTGAGCTGCAAACCCGAACAATGGAATCGCTATCAAAAACAATAAATGACGTGTCATAAATACTCTGTGCGTATATCCGGGGTCCCGCCGCAAATTAAGTAATTGACGCAAGGGACGCCAGCCTGGATGGATTCTTTCCGTACTCTTTTGGAGAAATATTATACTGCCTGATGAAGCACTTATTGAAATAAGACTGATTGTTGAATCCCACTTCGCAG
This sequence comes from uncultured Roseivirgaceae bacterium, assembly GCA_964493505.1. Taxonomy (GTDB): domain Bacteria; phylum Bacteroidota; class Bacteroidia; order Cytophagales; family Cyclobacteriaceae; genus Chryseosolibacter. The sequence goes on along the minus strand of CAZBNP010000009.1, from coordinate 14,937 downwards.
GCAACCTGACTGATATTGAGTTTACCCTCCCGCAGCAACACGAGGCTCTTCTTCAGGCGAATGGACCGGATAAACTCATTAACCCCCTGCCCTGTCAGCGTCTTTATTTTGGCATATAATACCGTTCTGCTTAACGCGGTTTCTTCGCAGATATAGCGGTGATCAAGGTTGGGATCTGCCAAGTTCCGCTCGACGACAGCCACGACCTGGTGCAGAAATTCCTCATCCACTTTGCTGATCGACACATTCTCCGGGAAATAGGTGCTCGATTTCAGTATCAGATCGTGGATCCTTTCCTGGGCGTGAAGAAAATTATAGATCACCTGAAACAAAAGCTCTTTGGTTGCCGGTTTTGTCAGGTACACATCTGCTCCGGCACCGTAGCCAACGGACTGGTCTTCGTAGCCCTGATTGGTTAAAAGGATTATCGGTATATGGCTTGTTGCGGAAAGCGATTTAAGCTCCTTACAGAATCGCTCGCCATCCATCACGGGCATGACCATGTCAGTGATAATAGCTGTCGGCTGTACTTCAAGAGCCATTTTCAATCCTTCGTTTCCGTTCTCCGCCTCAAAGATCTCGAACGTACCGGATAGCTCCCGGCGCAAGTGATACCGTAGTTGTTCATTGTCATCCACGACAAGTACTCTCTTCCCTCTTAACTTAAGCTGCTTTTCAACCGGAAAATCGGTAATAACACCATTGCCGTCTGATTCGTTTCGCTGTGTTTTTCCGTTCTGCGCGCGATCGATGGTGGCCACCGATTTCGGAAGTCGCATCCGGAATTCGGACCCCACTCCTCTTGAAGATGTCAATTGCAAGCTGCCTTTGTTTGCTTCCAAAAATTCCTTGGTGATCACAAGGCCCAACCCGGTTCCTGTCTCTCCCGCAGTTCCCACTGCCAGCGACTTTTTCTCAATCTTGAACAAATCTCTCAATTGTTCCGGAGTCATTCCTATCCCGGTATCCTTGATCTGCACCACCATCTCCCGGTCGCATTCCTCAACAACTATCCCGACGTTACCGCCGGCGTGCGTGAACTTAACTCCGTTCATTAACAGGTTCCTGACAACCGTGTCAATCATATTGTAATCCGCATGTACTTTATGCGTTGCCGTCGAAGTCAGGGTCACGCGAATGTTTTTGCTCCTGCACTGCTGATCCAGTAACGCCATATTCTTTCTGATCAGCCCGATAATATCAAAGTCGGCAGGCGAGTACTGAATGTCGTGCGACTGTGTCCTGGCCCAGCTAAGAAGATTGATCAACAATGTATAAACGGATTGCGATGACTTATGAATGCTATCGACATACTCGCGGATGTCGTTTCTCGTAAGCTGTGCAAGGTTGTTTTTCAGCGATTCCGCCAACCCCGACAAGGTGGAAACAGGATTCCGCAGATCATGCGCCAGGATGGAAAAGAAGCGATCCTTTGTCTGATTGGAGCGATGGAGCTCCTGAACGGTCTTTTCCAATTGGTGATTCTGCGCGATGTTCTGTTCCTGCTGCGCGAGAATTTTCTCGGATTGTCTCAGAATTTCGTGGTTGTATTCTTCGAGTTTTTCGTTCTGCAGATTGATCTCTTCGTTCTTCTCTACGAGATAAGCATTTGCATCAGACAATTCGTGCGTGCGCCGCGCAACTTCCGCTTCCAGCAATATGTTGCGTTTTCTGACCGACGAGATCCGGAAATAGAAAAATCCGATCAAAACAGATACCGCACCGATCACCACTACGGACCGGAACCACCATGTCTTCCACCACGGCGGCAAAACAAGAATTTGAAGGCTCCTCTCCGCCTCATGCCACTGACCGTCCACATCGGTATACCTCAGTCTGAAGACATAGTTCCCCGGATTGAGTTTTGTGAAGGAAGCTTTCGTCTCGTGACCTGTATTAATCCAGTTATCGTGCAATCCCTCGAGTCGGTAAGCGTACTGGGTCTTTGAAGTGGAGTAGAGATTCACACTCGCAAAACCAATTGTAAAGAAGGATTGCTCCGGTTTCAGGATCAGTGTATCCGTAAACGCCAGTACTTCCCGCAACGGAGACTCCGTCTTTCCCTGGACCTGCAACGCGTCATATATGTAAAGATCCGTGAGATAGACGGCCGATTTGAACTCCTTCCTCTTCACCCGAAGGCTATCGGGATTGAAAGAATTTACACCGTGTGGCCCACCAATATAAAGACTTCCTCCACGCGAGGTGAGGATAGATTTATGAAAAAAGGAGTTTCCCTGCAAGCCATTAGACTGGTCGTATTGAATAATCTTTCCTGAATACACGTCGAAACCCGTAAGCCCCTCATTGGAACTAAGCCATATTGTTCCATGATGGTCAAAGGCGATGCCTTTAACCGTCCGCGGGAGATCATAACGCTCAGTGAAGCGTTCGAAGTCATGGCTGCTTTCATTGAAACGGTCCAGACCGCCAGACTCGCTTGCTACCCAGATACTTTTGTCCGGTGCCTCCGCGACCATGTTCACAATATCACTGCTGATACTGGTTTGACTTGCCGATGGAGTGAAGTGATGGAGTTTTTGCCCGTCATACAGGTACAGACCCCCATAGGCACTTATCCAAAGTCTGTCGTGAGAATCGATGAAAAGGTGATTGATCCAGGCGGGTGTTTTCAGGTTGAAGGGCAGGACGTCGTTATTGCGATGATTGATCAACCTTCCATTCTTTTTATCGTAGACTGCCAACCCCTCTCCATGGGTGCCGATCCAGACAAGCGTATCGCGAGGAAGAATTGACTTTACATTATTCAATGGCAGAGAATTGACATCAGCGGGATTGTTGATGAACGTTCGCGTGGAGCCGGTCACCGGGTTGAATTCCATAACACCCCCCGACCAGGTAGCCAGCCAGAGATTTCCCTCGTCGTCTTCCCGGACTTCCATGATCGCATTGCTGCTAAGTCCCTGTGCAGTCGTATAGGAGGTGAAACTGTTCCGTGCCGCATTCATCCGCGTCAAACCCCCACCGTCTGTCCCGATCCATATATTTCCGGCGCGGTCCTCCAGCAACGAGGTAACGACATTGTGATTTAAGACCTTATTCTGTTCGTCATCCTTATAGAAGTGTCTGAAGAGGTTCTTGTAGACATTGGTACGAAACAGTCCATGACTCTGGCTGGCGAAGAAGATATTTCCAAATGTATCCTCGCATATCGATGTAATCGACACGCATTGAAGCCCGGGATTCTTATACGGTGTATTGAGAAATGGAAGGAATTCATCGCTATCGTCCCTCATGTATTGAAGTACCTGGCCTTTGATACCCAGCCAGATCGTGTTGTTCGCATCCTCGTAAATACACGTGACATCGCTCTGAATCCGGTTACCGGCAGTATTGCCAAGGTGCCGGTAATGCCGCAACACCCTACCCCGAGGGTCGAGGAGTGTCACGCCTTTATCGAACGATCCTACCCAGATACGTCCGCGCTGATCGGCAAGAATGCTTTTTATCTTGTTACTGCACACCGTCGACGGATCATTCTCGTCGTGCAGGAACCGGGTAAAAACTCCCGTCTGCGGCGAGAATCGGGTAACACCTCCTCCAAATGTCGCGATCCATAGATCATCATTTCCATCCAGCGTCAGCCGGAAAATCACATCATGACTTAACGTATTCGTATTCCCCGGGTCGTTCACGAACCACTTTGCCACGCCTGTGTCGTGGTCATAACGGCAAAGCCCGTAGGATGTGCCCAGCCAAAGCTGGTGTTTCGAATCCTCCCGAATGTCATTCACCGGGATCTTCGTAGTCTCTTTACCGATATCACACCGAATAAATCGCTCGTGGGCGCGGTCAAAGAGATTGAGCCCGTCGATGGTACCAACCCAAAGGCGTCCTTGGTGGTCTTCGTGGATTTTGTAAACAATGTTGCCCGACAAACTGGTACTGTCGCTCTGCGAGTAGAGGAATCGCTTGTAAATGGTGCCATCCCACCGTATCAGTCCTTCGTATGACGCCAGCCACAGGAATCCAAACGAGTCCTGGTACGTGAAGAGTATATTGTCGGTAGGCATGCCATCATAAGTCGATAGGTTATCCACCTTCAACTCCCGGATCTGACTCGAAGCAGGGATGGAGATGACTACTGAAAGTACAATTAAGATCAAAAGCCTCATCGTTGCACAAGCTAAGGAATAGTCCGACCAACAGGTAAACTAGATAGTTTCTTTTGAAAACGCAATCCCGCAACGCATCCGGTTAAGTTGCGGTGCTTGTAGGTCTCTCGATAAAGTTATCGTATTTCACGCTATGGACAACAAAACGGGACGGTTGTTCCGGTTTTCAGGACGATAGGACACCGGAATGTTGACAAGCACACCTAGTTTTGACATTGATAACAAACCTACCGCCTATGCAAAAGATTAAACTAACTTTTCTGATTATTCTGGGCATTCTACTCTTCCCGGAAGCCCACGCGGGTCTGAAACCCGAAGCGGCATTACCGCCTGTCTTACCCCAGGTCGCACAACGAGAAATAACCGGCACAGTCACCGATGGCGCGGCCGGTGAATCGCTGCCCGGTGTCAGTATCATCATCAAGGGTACCACGTTGGGAACGGTGACCGATATAAATGGCCGATATCGGATATCAGTGCCCGACAACAACGCCGTACTGGTCTATTCATTTCTCGGATTTAGATCCCAGGAAATTTTAGTCGGGTTCAATTCCGAAATCGATGTCGGACTACTACCAGACATACAGACCCTCAGTGAAGTCGTCGTCATTGGCTACGGCACGGTGAACAAGAGTGACCTGACGGGTTCGGTGAGCAGCGTACAAATGGACGCGATCAAGGATATTCCCGCCAATTCCGTAGAAGGGCTGCTGCAAGGACGTTCAGCCGGATTACAGGTCATCAACTCCTCGCAAAATCCGGGGGCGGGCGCAACTGTGCGTATCCGCGGCGGTAGTTCCCTGCAGGGTTCCAACGCTCCCCTGGTCGTCGTCGACGGATTTCCTCTCGGAGACGCGGGTAACCTTCACCAGATCAACCCCAACGACATTGAGTCGGTAGAAATATTGAAAGACGCGTCCGCTTCAGCCATCTACGGTTCACGTGGCGCCAACGGCGTGATCATGATTACGACAAGAAAGGCGAAGGCCGGCCAGACGAAGATCAGCCTCCAGCAGCAATCAACCCTATCCCAGTTTACATCAAAGGTAAATCTCTGGAGAGATCCTGTGCTGATGGCACAATTAAATAATGAGTCGCGCGTCAATGGAGGGTTCCCGGCACAATATATAGGAGCAGTCTCTCCCACAGGTATTTACTACCCCTCCATTGAAGAGCTCTCAAACGGAGAATGGCCCCACAACATCCGATGGGACGACCTCGTATTCAGGGAGGCTCCGGTTTCGAACAGTACTACTTTGAACATATCAAGCGCAAACGACAAGACCTCCTTCAACCTCAGCGCAAACTACTACACCGACAAAGGTGTCTACATAGAAGATGATTTTTCCAAGCTGAACTATAACCTGAATGTAAGCCATAAGATATACGACAACCTCAAAGTTACTTTTGCGAATATCCTGACGCGCGGAAGTCGAAATAATAACGGTGGTCTCGCATACTGGAGAAGTCCTATTATACCCGTATACGACGAAAACGGTGACTACTACCGGTACAACAACAATGACTTCGATCATCCCATTGCCATTACACAACACAGGCTCAACAAAACAAGGTCGCTTGATGTCCTTTCTTTCATCGATGTAGAATATGAAGTATTGCCTTCACTTTTGCTGACATCGCGACTCAACTATAAATATGGCAACTCACTGACCGACCAATACCAGCCCAGGAAATACACGCAGTCCGGTGAGTTCAACAATGGATCGGCATCGATCAACAACTGGCAGGGGAACACATTCGTATCGGAGACCTTCGCCAATTACAACAAACATATCAACGAACACCAGTTCGGGGTAATGGTGGGATATTCATATCAACAGGATCTGGTACGAACTTTCGATCTCGGCGCGAAAGACTTTATCAATGAAGTGCTGCAAAACGAAAATCTCGATGCCGGCAATCCCGAGTTGAACACCGTTGGCAATGGATTGACGAAAACCGAACTTGTATCCGGTATCTTTCGCATGAATTACGGATTCCGCGACCGGTATCTGCTCACAGTCACCTCGCGTGCAGACGGATCGTCAAAATTCGGAGCCAACAACAAATGGGCGCTTTTCCCTTCCGGGGCACTGAGCTGGAAAGCACATGAGGAGGATTTCATTCAACAACTGAACACTTTTGACGAACTCAAGTTTCGGGCGAGCTATGGGATCTCGGGCAACCAGGGCATCTCTCCCTATCAGACACTGAGCCGTTTCGGCGTTAGCAACTACTACAACGATGGCAGCTGGGTCACCGTCATAGGACCCGGTCGCGAGGTAGGACGCGCAGGACAGGATGGAATCGAAGTTTTGTGGGGAGGGATTCCGAATCCCGATCTGAGATGGGAAACCACTGCTCAGCTGAATCTCGGCGTCGATATGTCCTTCCTGGATGGCCGCCTTCGTGCCACAGTCGACTATTACGAGAAGTACACCGACGATCTCCTGCAGCAAAGAATTCTTCCGTTGTCGTCGGGATACGATCGTATGCTCGTAAACGACGGGTCCATCACCAATAAGGGTATTGAAGTTACGCTCGACGGTACCGTACTCCAGACAAAAGATCTCACACTCAACGCGACTGCTATCTACTATCGCAACCGCAACCAGGTAACCAACCTCGGCAACGCTCAGGAGTCCGGTAACATCACCGATCCGAACACCGGCATGCAATTCAGATATTTCGGAAACAGCATAGAGATGTACCGGGGGTACCCCAACATTCTGGCTATTGGTCAGCCTGTGAATGTATTCTACGGCTACTTAACAAGTGGCATCGTCCAGTCATTGGAAGACGGTATTGAAGCCGGCCTCGAAGGAGATCTGGCACAGCCCGGCGAGTTCAAATATATCGATATCAACGACGACGGTGTGATCGATGAAAACGACCGCACCATCATCGGCGATCCCACGCCGGACTTCATGGCAAGTCTAAACCTCAGCCTTACCTACAAAAGATTCGACATCAGTGTTTTCCTCAACGGTGTTTTTGGTAACGATGTACTGAATTCACAAGCGTTCAATCAGCCGAATAACCAACCGTTCAGGTGGACACCAGACAACCCGACAAACGACTATCCGGCACTGCGTGATGGCCGCCAGGTCAAATTTTCCGACTGGTGGATTGAGGATGGATCCTTTGTCCGCCTCCAGAACCTAAACCTCGGATACAATATCGGAATCAGCAGAGGACTGTCTGCGAGAGTATTCATGAATGCCTCCAATGTCCTCACCTTTACAAAATTTAACGGCTATGATCCGGAAGTAGGAACAGACGGCAGATATTCGGGTGGCTACCCGCGCCTGAGAAAGATGACGCTAGGTCTGACGTTAACGCTATAACCCTATAAGACATGAAAGCAAAAAGCATTTTGATACTAATGGTTGCGTCGCTCTTCAACGCATGTGACCTAAATGAAGATCCTTACGGATTCTACTCGGAAGAAAATTTCCTAAAAACCCCTGAAGACGCGGAAGCCGGTATCGGATACGCCTACGACGCGCTTACATTCCTGGAATATTCCCGGACTGTATTCTACCTGGGAGATATGCCTTCCGAAGAAGTGAGCCCAAAACCTGACGAGGGAGCCGGAGCCCGTGATCTGGATACCTGGAAGGTAGAGACCTTCTCCACGAATCCGAGCCTGATGAATTTTTTCAAGTATGCCTATATCGCGGTGAATCGCGCTAACATCATTCTCGAGAAGGTACCACCGGCGGCTTTTGACCAATCTCTGAAAGATCAGTACCTGGGCGAAGCACATTTCCTCCGCGCCTGGAATTACTTTAACCTCGTGAGAAATTTCGGGCTGGTGCCCATGCATACAACGACGGTGAGCTCTCTCAATCAAACCGCGGCACCCCTGGCAACCAACCTTGAGCAGGTTTACGATCTGATACTCGCAGATTGCAGGAAGGCAAGCGAGCTGCTTTCTGTCAGGCAGGCGACCGGTCGCGCCGACCGGGTAGCCGCGCAATCGCTCGCCGCAAAAGTCTACCTGACTATCGCATCGGCAAAAGAGCATGATGTCCCGTTGTACGGCGCCATAGGTCGCAACACGCAGACGATGTACGACAGCGCCGCCTACTATGCCGGTGAAGTGATCAATAATCAGTCTGTGTACGGCTTTGAAGACGACTTATTGACAATCTATGACGTCCAACAACCGAAAGGAAAGGAGCATATCTTCCTGATGTCTATGGACCGCAGCGGTGTAATCGAAGGCGATTACTCAAAAATATCAAAGATGTTTATCCCCTACATCGCCGGGGGCGACATCTACCTGAACAACAAAAACGGAACGTACACCAAATCACACGATGGATGGAGCGTCTTCCAGACCAAAACAGAATTCCTGAATACTTTTGAAGACGGAGATCTTCGTTCCGATCTGCTGATCGTCGACTCCCTCTACAACGCTCAGGGTGACCTGATTGCGCAATATCCCGGAAACATACCTTATCCCTTTACAAGAAAGTATGTCGATCCACTGTTCATCGCCGACAAAACCAGCGTAAAACCTTTCCTCATACGATTTTCGGATATCGCACTGGTATACGCGGAAGCTGCGGGACCGACACCCGAGGCCTATGCGCAGGTTGATTATATCAGGGGAAGAGCAGGTCTTGACCCATTAACCCCCGGGCTCGGAACTCAGGAATTTCGCGAAGCAGTCTGGCACGAACGCAGTTGGGAACTCGCCTTCGAAGGAAACCGGCTCTATGATCTGCGAAGGTACAACAGGGTCGCCACCGTGGTGGAAGAAGCGGCTGGCCTGACACCGGAGCAGGTAGCCTTCTATCCTATCCCGCAAATCGAGATTGACCTCAATCAGGGTTTATAAAACATCAAGAAATCACTTAGTTATGAAAATAATCAATATAACCTTCACACTGCTGTTGCTGTGTTTGTTCGCGTGCGTCACTGACCCATGGGACGACGTCTCCGGTGGGGGCTGGAACAATGAGCGAAGCGTTCTGAATATTAAGTTTGAAAATCAGGTGGGAATGGCGGAGATCAACAGGATCGATGAGCAGACCGGTGAGATCACTATAACTATAAATATCGACGCCGTCCCCAGCCTGGGAGCGATCGCAGTGAGCAACCTTGAGCTGTCTTATGGCGCCACGTCCACGATAACCGTGGGTGATCCACTGAGTTTCGAAAACCCGGATCAAAGTGCATCCTTCACCGTCACATCGCCGACAGGCAAATCGCGCACATACACCGTAAAGGCGACATCATTCCAGGAAACAATCCTCGGCACCTACAAGATCACGGATCTCGTAGTATACGGAGGCACCGGACCGGAGTACGGAGGATCGGCTGTTGTTCAAATGATGAACAAACCCTGGGTGTGGTCCGACACAGACGGCCCCGGCGTCGAACTCGATAACACACTGACCTTCGAGCTGGAAGGGATCACCGAAGATGGGAATACGTATGGAAAGGTAATCAACGACGCCGGCCCCGACGGGCTCTATGCGAATTTTGTTTTTGTGGGCGACCCCGAGACAGATGTCAATCATTTCTACCGCAAAATCCCAAAGGGCGAAGGGAAATGGCTTCGAAACTACACCACCGGTGAGGTGATCTTTACATTCGAAAATGGCACTACCGCTACAGGATCTTTCATCGGTCCCGGAACGGAAAATCTGGGCAATGACAAATCAAAAACCACCACTGAATCGGCACTGGCATTCTCGCTGCAAGGAACCGACGATTGGGACAAAATATACTCCGACTATGACAAGTTTGTAAAACGACCCAGGAAGTTCTGGGTTGATATTGAAAAACAATAGAAAGCTTATCCCCTGTCTCGCCAGCACTACGCGATCCAAAGAGACGAACCACCGCGGGACAGGGGCATTTTTTCAACAGAATTAAATGACTATTGAATGAGGATCTCTTATAGAATTCCACTGCTCCTCGCAGTCGTAATCTGCGCGTGCGCTTCCAACGATGAAGAACCGGATACTGGTCCCGGTGAACAGGAACCCGTAACCCTATCACTTGTCGACCGGAATGCCACCCCGGAAACCAGGGCACTCTACTCGAATCTCTGGAAAATCCAGTCGGAAGGATTCATGTTCGGTCATCACGATGACCTCATTTACGGGAGGGACTGGATACAAGAGCAGGATCGATCGGACGTAAAAGAAGTATGCGGCGACTATCCGGCTGTATTCAGTCTCGATTTCGCCGAGATCATGGACGACAGGCATTCAACAAGTGCATTGAACGCAGACCGCAAACGAACGATCCTCGAAGCGCGAAGACGAGGCGAGGTCATCACCGCATGCGCGCATCTCAACAATCCGCTTACCGGTGGAGATTCATGGGACAATTCGGACAATACCGTAGCCCAACAGATCCTTGAACAAGGTAGTGACGTACAAAATACGTACAAATCATGGCTCGACAGACTTGCAGCTTTCGCGAAAGAACTGAAAGATGACAACGGTAAACTTGTGCCCATCATATTCAGACCGTATCATGAACACACACAGACCTGGTCATGGTGGGGCAAGAGCTGTACCACGCAGGAGGAATTCATTGCTCTCTGGCGCTTCACGGTCGATTACCTTGTAAAAGATAAGGGAGTACACAATTTTATCTTCGCGATATCACCTCAATTGGATGTAGGGACCGTCAAAGATAACCTGCTATTCCGGTGGCCCGGCGACGACTACGTTGATTTCATTGGTATGGACAGCTATCACGGCACCAACACCGAAGCACTGTCGGTAAACGCCCGTAATCTGGCAGAACTCGCCAAAGAAAAGAAGAAGCCATGTGGCATTACAGAGACAGGGATCGAAGGCATTCGAAAAGGCGGCAACGAATATTCCGACTATTGGACAAAAGAGATGCTGACTCCGCTCGCAGGAAAGGGTATCAGTATGGTCGTCATGTGGCGAAATAAATACGACCCGGCACATGAGGGGTATCATTTTTACGGACCCTGGATCGGTCACAGTTCGGCCAGTGACTTCGTCAAATTCTACCAGAGCAGCTTCACCATCTTCAGTGAAGACCTGCCGGACATGTATCAATCAGCAGAGGGGATCTCCGTGGAGTGAGGTGTTGAAGTTGTCTGTATGTCCGCAAAATTCAAACATCCACTGTCGTCACAGAGCATTTATTTTAAGGCAGGAAACATTTCATTCACGATGAGATCAGTACACCGTCGCAAAAATATCTCTACATGTTCCTGTTGGAAGAAATGCACATCGGTAGGGCATTTCCTTCATTTACGTTACTCCGGTCTGCTCGGTTATTTTCGCTATGGCGCACTAGTCGCGATCATTTTCACTATAGGTATCCTGAATGGATGCACCGATCACATTTTTCAAAGTCATAGACAAATAACCCGGGATGTCAAACAGTATGAGAAGGCTGAATTCCGCATCGTGCTGGAAGAGACATTTCAAAATCCATATAACCAACGCGAGATCGCACTGAACATGATACTAAGAAGCCCTTCGGGGAAATCTATTACCCTTCCGTGCTTCTTCGACGAAAGTAAGGAGAATTCCACAACCTGGACAGCGCGATTCACACCGCGGGAGATCGGAGAATACAAGTATCACTTCGAGTGTCTCAGGGGTAACAAGATAGAGGAACAGTCTTCTGTTGAAAGCTTCTCATCAAGTCCTTCAAACGACGACGGATTCCTCCATATTAACGATCTCTGGACGCTGCGTTTCGATTCAGGCAAACCTTTTCGTGGAATCGGTGAAAACGTCGGGTGGGAGCCACGTTCCTTCAGCAATCCGAAATGGACTTATGATTACCTGTTACCCAGGCTATCGCAAAACGGCGCAAACTTCTTCCGATCCTGGATGGCACCTAACAATTTTCCGTTGGAGTGGAAGACAGTCAGGCACACAAATCGATACACGAACACGGATGAATACTTCAACCCGGATGGTATCCGGCGTCTCGACGAAGTTGTGGAACTTGCCGACTCGCTAGGACTTTACATGATGCTGACGTTTGATTCACACAACGCACTGATCGAAGGAAATCAATGGGATATTCACAATTACAATAAGAAGAATGGCGGACCGGCCGAGACGCCTACTGAATTTTTTACATTGCCGGAATCAAGGGAACGCTACAGGAACAGGTTGCGCTACATCGTCGCACGATGGGGTTACAGCCCGCATATCGCAGCGTGGGAATTCTTCAACGAAATCGACAACGCCGCCTTTTCGGACACCGATACCACAATAATCCCACACGAAGCCATCACGGACTGGCATCGCGAAATGACAGCCTACCTAAAAGAAATCGACCCTTACAATCACATCGTCACCACCAGCGTTTCCCATCGCCAGATCGAGGGACTGTATTCCGTTGACGAAATCGACCTTAATCAAATGCACATCTACAAACGGACGGAACAAATCCCCGCTGGTGTAAAGCGGTACACCAAGCGTTACAGGAAGCCTTTTGTATGGGGCGAGTTCGCCTATGAATGGGACTGGAATAAAGACTTTGGCGTTATCGGAGACGAGATGGACTTCGACTACAAACGAGGACTCTGGTACGGGATGTTTTCGCCAACACCGATCTTACCCATGAGCTGGTGGTGGGAGTACTTCGACGAACGCGGTCTGACCACCTACTTTCGCGGGGTCAGGGAAATCAATGACCTGATGCTCGAAGCCGGAAAGGGGTCGTTTGAACACATCGAGGCACAATCCCGCGGAGCCGAGTCTTATGCCGTCAAATGTGGTGACACCTGGTTCGCTTACCTGCTAAACAGCAGCACCTCGACGCAGACCGCAGATATATGGATACCCGGTGTGGTCCGCGAAGCGATTGCGTCCTTGCAGCTGTTTGATCCCGCGCAACGAAGCTACATCACCTTCGAAAACTTTCAGGAAGATGGCAACGGGATAAAAGTGGAGGGTATTGAGTTAAACGCGCGCGCCGAAGTCGTTCTGATCCTCCATGGCAATTAAGGGGGACAGGTCCCCCCGTCACGATAACGCTTCCCCCACCCCAACATATTTTTAACGTAGATCCACAGGGAGCAAAATACGTCACTTTTTCGACCTGTGCTCCAGGTATGCCTTCAGGTACTTCTGATCCAGTTCATCGGAGTCGCCGTAATGATTTCGCAGATCGCTGAGCTTGCGATGTAATTCCTCCCTCACATCGGCGTATGCCGGATCATCATAAACGTTCCTCATCTCCGACGGATCTTCCTGAAGATCGTACATCTCCCATTCGTCGATATCGTAATAGAAGTGCATAAGCTTGTAGCGATCTGTAGCGATCCCGTAATGTCGCTTTACCATGTGCTCGGCCGGATACTCATAATAAGTGTAATACACAGCGTCGCGCCATTCATCCGAACCTCCATTTACCAGCGTTCTGAACGAGCGGCCCTGCATGTCAGGAGACGCGGGTACCCCCGCGTAATCAAGCAGCGTAGGAGCGAAGTCCAGATTCTGAACAAGCTTCTTCACGACGGTTCCCTCCTTTATCTCTGCGGGATAACGCATAAGCAGCGGTGTACGGAAAGACTCCTCATACATAAATCGCTTATCAAACCAGCCATGTTCACCTAGATAAAATCCCTGGTCCGAAGTATAGATGACGATTGTATTGTCGGACAGGCCATTTTCGTCTAGATAATCAAGCACCTCCCCAACACCGTCATCCACCGATTGGATTGTACGCAGATAGTCCTTCAGATACCTGTTATACTTCCACACGGCAATCTCCTTTTGTTTGTCGCCAGTAAAGGGGTGCTCGCCGGCATCGTTGTAACGCTTGATGAACTCCGCGTTTTTGGGTTCATATACCGCCATCCACTCTGCCCGCTGCTTGTCGGTGAAGCGCGCTAGCTGGCGCTCGAAATCCGTATTATTTCCTTCCGGATCGACCAGCAATTTGAAGTCGTGTCCCCATCTCGCGTGTCCGTCGACTTCCATCTCCTGAGTCTTCGCTGCGGTACCTCTTCCTTGATAGTCAGTGTCGTCGTCAAAGTATGTCGCAGGCGGAGTAAAGGTGGTGTCGTCAAAAAGTGTAAGATACTTCGGCGCCGGTTGCCAGTTCCGGTGGGGCGCCTTCTGATTAAATACAAGCAGGAACGGTTTGTCTTCCTGCCTGCCTTCTTTAAGCCATTTGAGCGCATGTTCCGTTGTGATTTCAGTTACATATCCTTCAAAGCGTTTTCGCTCTCCGTTTACCAGAAAATCGGGATTATAGTAAAAGCCCTGACCAGGTAGTACCATGGAAAAATCAAATCCCTGCGGGAGACCGTTAAGGTGAATCTTTCCAATCATCGCCGTCTGATATCCCGCGGCTTGTAGACTCTTCGCGAAGTTGGGTTGATCCCAGTCAAAGGGCTGGACGTTATCAACTTTGCCGTTGACAAAACTGTGCTTCCCTGTCAGAATCACCGCCCGGCTCGGCGCACAGATAGAGTTCGTGACGCACGCCCTCGTAAATATTGCTCCCTCCTCTGCCAAACGGTCGATGTGGGGTGTCTTGTTCAGTCCATAGCCGTAGGCGCTGACGGCCTGATAACCATGATCATCGCTGATCATCAGTACGATATTCGGCTGTTTCCCGTTCTTGTCCGCATCTGCGGATGAACCACACGAAAAGATAACTCCCGTAACAAAAACCAGGAGCAGCGAAGTGTAACTGAGCTTTAGATTCTCCACCGATTTAGGGTTAAGTATACAATGATAAGACTATCGCCACGTAAAGGCAAAGGGCAAAGGGCAAAGGGCAAAAGGCAAAAGGCAAAAGGCAAAAGGCAAAGGGCAAA
>CAZBNP010000008.1:0-190085 GCA_964493505.1 uncultured Roseivirgaceae bacterium | reverse complement strand
GATTATGATTGGAATTCTATAGTTTTGAATGCTACTAACTAAGGGAAGCTTTCATTTTGGCTAATGTAAAATTAACCTTCCTGTTGGACTATGCGCTGCAAGCCATTGTCGGGGGCATGATGGGGCTACCATTCCGGCAGGAAGACAATCGCGAAAATAGTGCAGAGAAATGTAGAGGTTTCCGTTGACGGAATCGTAGGAGCGAAAACCCTTGCGGCGATCAATGGCGCAGATCAGAAAAAGTTATTCGATACGCTGAAGATCGAACGATATGTTTTCCTGAACAACATCATCAAAAGGAGACCTGACCAGGTTGTGTTCTACAATGGGTGGATGAACCGGCTCAAGGCGTTCCGGTACACGGCTACAGCGGAAGTCTGAAACAGTATTCACCGGATTAAAAAATCATGTTATCGCGCATCAGGGAAATTTTAAAGGAATATGGCTTCGTTCTCTATACGAGACCTTACCAGCTTAACATCGTCGGGCTGCGAAGCAGAAGTGTCAAGTCGAATGCCTTTGATGATGAGATCCAGTGTTCTACACCAGGCCGGATGGGAAGTGGAACATTTTCAGGAAACGGGTCACAGAGTTTATGTGCCCCATAAGAAGCCTCAGACTTGACATAGCCTGGTAAGTAATTGAATATCATGATATAAGGGACGCAGCTGGATTATTCTTACTTTATGCAGCTACATCGCTATTTTCAATCTGACGATAATCCGATATCTTGGGTAAAGCTCAGCTTGAGTTGTCCAAAATGAGACAACTCAAACCGTTACAATTTGTAACGGTTTGAAAAGGAACCGAAAATCAAATAGAATTGATGGGAAAACAGAATGAAATCAAGGTTTTTGAGGATAAACAAGTAAGGTCTATTTGGGATGCTGAACAAGAGAAATGGTATATAGCCATTGTTGATGTCATTGCAGCATTGACCGACAGCCCCAATCCACAAGTATATTGGAGAGTTCTCAAAAAGCGGCTAAAAGATGAAGGAAATGAAACGGTTACAAATGGTAACCAGCTGAAGATGGAAGCTCCTGATGGCAAAATGCGGTTAACCGATGTTGCCGACACCGAACAACTCTTCCGTCTTATTCAGTCTATCCCATCACCGAAGGCGGAGCCCTTTAAACTCTGGCTGGCACAAGTGGCATCGGAGCGATTAGACGAAATGCAAGACCCTGAATTATCTATCGACCGCGCATTACAACAATATATGCGTTGAATAAGGAGGGTGATTGGAAGCCCTTTAGAAGAGGCGTAAATTATGAGGCCTTTATGGCATGGAGAAGATAAAGTGTGTAAATTTACAGGTAGAAAGGAGGACGAAATGACCACAAAGAACGAGCATCTGGTGAAGAACAAATCAAAAGCCATAGTCAGTTCAAAGGTAAGGGACTATGGTAACGACCCTTTTTTCGTTAAAAAGGCTAATGACTCGAAAATCTTTCTGGAGAAGCATGGATTTCCAAAAGCATTCCAGAAGCGTTCTGGCGGGGCTTAGGTTTAATTAGACATGTTTATTTCAGAATTATTCGGGCAGTCCAAAAAGATTGCCTTTTTTGTGGGCTGATGCCAACCTTAACAAGCATTCCCAGTTGCCAAATTTGAATAGCAACGGTCGGCCTTTAGTTTGCCTGAATCCACTTTGCCTGTAGTGATTTGGCCTTTATCATATTTCCAATTACGGCAATAATTTCAGTTTGCTGCCGGGCATAGATCACCTTCTCCATAATGGCCGGATCACTTTTGAGATAATGTTTTCTCTTCTCTTTTATCCAGTCGTGGTGATACGACGCGGGTAGGATCATTCCGTTAAGGCAACGGTTTGAGGATTGTATTCTCCCGGATGAATTTCAATAGCTCATGCTCGCGTGTTCTTCGCTTTGCATAGGCCAGCAGTATGCCGCGTCAGTCTGATTCGTATTTACTGGAAAAATTGAAAGAGGGAGACAAAGGCAATTTATTCCATCGCCAAAGGCTGATGCTTTTTTTGACAAGAGAACCTTCAATCCTCTAATGAAGCTGGAAACGCAACGGCATATTTACACAAACTTCCTGCGGGATGCCATCACGCATTGGAGGACGCGAAAGCTTCAGAGCCCGTATCACCCTTACCGCTTCCTTATCTAAAGAGATATCCACGCCCTGAGCTACAACGACATCACGAATGGTCGCGTCTGTGGTAATGACGAAGGTAAGATGGACAGTCCCCTGAATACCCATTCTCCTTGCCTTTGCCGGATAACGGAGTTTGTGCCGAAGGAATACCATCAACGCCGGCTCTTTATAATCCACAACGGGTGCAGTATAAGCAATAGCGTTATTGTCGACAAAGAAATCTGATACGCCATCCATTGTCTCCGGATTCGAACAGCTATTCTCCTCATAACGTATTTCGAAATCGAAATCCATTTCCTCAGGGCCTGTTCCGGTAAGGCCGATCCAGGTGCCCACAGGCTCATCATCCCGCCATGCATACCGGGCCTCAATTATATTTTCCCGGAGATTAGTGACGGTGGTTGTGACCACACCCTTGTCATTCGTGACTGTCTGGGAGTACCTGGCTTTCTCTTTTGAGACCTCCTTCCCGAGCGACCTGGAGCGATAGTATTTCGTTTCAATACTCTGCGCTATCGTCGCGGAAGAAACCAATACCACCCGTCCGTCACCTTATGATTTGCATGCCAATTCCTGACGCAGCCATCAATTCAGAAAGTTCCCGGATGATATTTTCGGAAGCAGGGTTCCCGGCAATGTTTACCAGTCCATCGGGATCTGTTATGAGATCATACAACTCATAGGCCACTACTTCATCGGGCTGCGCTTTCTTTCTCCATTTCGTGAAGCGATAACGATCCGTTCGCATGCTACTGACACTACAGGAAGCCGAAACGAGAAAAATCAATCCAAAAATGAAATTAAATGAATACGATGAAATTTTTATCACGCTATTACGAATTTTGGTGTATTGATCCGGCGGGTGCATCCTTATTCAATCTATTCCATCGTCAAAGGCTGATGCTTTTTGATAAGAGAACCTCCCACCCTGCCTTGTGCAAGAATACGAAAGACAGCTTTCATCCCACAGCAAATACGGACTTTCTTCTACCGGCTTTCGGCGTGATTCCCAGATACAGGATGCCCTCAAGGAAAGCATTTTAAAATCCCGATTACCGGTATCGTACTTTCCTTTAGCCGTATCGGAAGAAGACCTGAGTGGCCGCGCCTCAGCGCGGCTTGCGCCCCGCATAGAAAAAATCGGTCTGCTTTATGGCATCTAATAACAACCCGTCCATCTTTCGGACGACGCTTTGATAATTTCTATTTCCGGCCAAATTTTCGGAAGCGACATTGCTCCGCGAATGGTCGTATAATTCAACGGAAACAACATCCCCCGGTCTATCCGCTTTATGCCAGCGGACATACCGGTAGTCGCCATAACGCATAGAATAACCCATCAACTCCGTCATCTCACTTTCATTTCCTAACCGCACTTTTCGCGGGTATTGACTGATAGCTACTTTCCTGACCTCCTTCTTCGGGTTGTTGAGCACGGGTACCAAACTTGCTCCATCAAGATGAGCGGGCTTGCTCAGCCCGGACAATTCACATAAGGTAGGGTAGATATCCAACAGCTCCGCCAGTGAAGTGGTACTCGTTCTCCCGGGTATCCCCGGACCGCTTATAATCAAAGGGACATTAGTATCCACTTCAAAATTGGTGTGCTTACACCAACTGCCGTACTCGCCCAGTTTCCAACCATGATCCCCCAGTAATACTACAATAGTGTTAGAAGTAAGGCCATTACTCTCCAATGCTTCCAGTAGCTTTCCAACTTGCGCATCGATCATGCTTACCGCGGCGTAATAGCCATGTATGAGTTCGCGGGCAGTTTCATCAGGCACGGGTCCCTTCGCTGGTATTCCGGAGTAATTTCTCAATTCGCCGAAGTTCATCAACGCGAAGTCCGCCATATTCTCTGGTGGGTTTTGCCCTGGTATGCTGATCTTATCGGGATCGTAGAGCTCCCAGTATTTCCGCGGTGCCACAAAAGGAAGGTGAGGTTTCCGGAATCCTACTGCAAGGAAAAAGGTCGAATCCTTTAGTACCTTTATCCGTTCTACTGCCATTTCACTGATGACCGCGTCAGTCATATTTTGTTCCGGCTCATCCGAGCAGTAAAATGGCAATTTTACATGGTTGATGTGGGGATAATCGCTTTCGAGCCCAACGGTATCTCCACGATGAATCGCCGGGATCGCGCTGATTATTCCTCTTTCATTCCATTTGGGAACGGACCAGGATTGTGCATCGTCCTTGTTCCCGTGTCCGGTATGAAATATCTTCCCTACGGATTCTGTGCGATATCCATTCTTTTTAAAATGCTCCGGCAGGGTTACTACATCAGGTACTGTTGTACGAAAAAACGTTTGTAAATCGTAGATTCCTATTGCATCGGGGCGAAGACCGGTCATGATGGAGTTTCTTGAAGGCGCGCAGACGGCTTGCTGGCAATACGCCCTTTGAAAGATCATGCCGCTTTCGGCAAGCCGATCTATGGAAGGCGTAATCATGTGGGATGCCCCATAGCAGTTCAATTCAGGCCGCAGGTCATCCACGATAATGAACAGCACATTAGGCCTGCCGTTGTTTTGTGCCACACTACCTGTTGTGGCGACACAGAACAAAAATGTTGATAAAAATCTACTCATGTTGGTGTTCGACGCAGTGTCGCGATCAATTCACGGTCTTCTCCAGTGGAGCCGGTAATAATTTCAGAAACGTAGCTCCTTTCTTTTCAAATTCGATAAGGAGCTGTTGCCGCATCGTTCTCAGCAATTTCCGGTTTTCATCGCGTACCGCAAGGTTTACCAACTCTTCAGGATCTTCATCGAGGTTATATAGTTCCTCGCAATAATTCTTATAGATGTGTCGCACATACTTGTACTTTCCGTCTCTGAGCATCATCCATGCTTTGGTGCCGGTGGAATTATGTACATTGAACTTAGACCAGTCCCCTGATTGCGCAGCTCTTTCCAACTCATACCGGATCTGTTCATTGCCGTAATTATTCCCCGTATAAATCTGGACCATTTTCTGATCACGCCACTCCGTTTTACCGGGATCTGAAAGTAATGGTGCAAGGTCTCTTCCGTCCAATGCAGCGTCGGGCCTGATGTTGCACAGTGAATGAATAGTGGCGATGATATCCACACCATTCACCGGAAAGGGACATTCTTTACCGGAAGCGACTTTATTGCCGTAGGTAAAAATCAGGGGAGTGAGCAAATTAGCATCATATGGAGCTATTTTCAGATTATATCCGTGATGTCCCCAGGCGTAGCCATTGTCGGAGGTGAAAATGATTACCGTATTTTCGTATTGGCCTGTTTCTTCCAGGGCCTCCACCAAACGACCTACACCTTCATCAATGGCCCGTACCGCTTCATTATACTGCTTGACCCAACTATCCAACGTTCTTTTCTTCCACATCGGCTTACCCGTGACCTTGTCTCTTTTGTTCATTTCAAGAAACATGACGTGTTCCGGTTTATCGGGCCTCGGGCCAAAAACATCCTTTGGATACCGTATCTCCGGCTGCGCGGCGTAGGACCCGATATGACGGTCGGCGGGCGTATAGGGCCCATGCACACCTCCATAACAGAGCCAGAGAAACCAGGGCTTATCTTTATTCTGCGCACCCTTTTTTATAAAATTAACTGCCAGGTTCGTATAGGCGTCCGTGCTGTACTCTTTCAAATCCATTAAAGAGTCATTGTTGATCCGAAGACTCTGATCCCAGTAGTAATTCGTTTTGTTTTCCGGCAGGTGATGCTCCCATACCGCCGACCAGTCCCACGTTTCCTCGTGGCGTGGTTTATCCCAATGCCACTTTCCGATCATTCCGGTGTAATATCCCTGCTTCCGGAATGTCACCGGCCAATAAGCGCTCTCTTTCGTATAATTATGCTGTAGTCGCCCGGTGATGGCACTGCCTCGCGAGGGCACGCACTTGGCGCCGGTGTAGGCGTACCTGAACTTCACACCCTTCGCTGCAAGGCGATCAATATTCGGTGTATGAAATCCCGATCCCATCTCCGAATAGCAGCTTAATGTACGAGCTGATTGATCATCCGTAAATATATAGAGCACATTCGGCGTCTTTTGACTGATCACCTGGAGCGTGAAACCGAAAAGGAAGACCAGTAGGTAGCAAAACTTTAGAAACATCTTTACCGATTATTGGGTGAATTACAACCAAACGCTGTCACTGCGTTAATATCCAGGATTCTCCTGTGCCAGTTTTGGATTACTTGCGATCCGGTTAGTGGTAATAGGCAGGTAGTAGTACTTTTCCGACATATTACACACATAAGTTCCCTCTGCATCGCCCCCGACGAGATATATCCGGTATTCATCACCACCATCTATCTGGCCGTATTCTATGCCGTAAAACTTGCGATTCATCTCTTCTTCCAGCGACCTCCAACGTCTCAAATCCCAAAAACGATTGCCTTCAAACGCCAGCTCCACTTTTCGTTCGTGCCTGATTTTCTCCCGGTCAACCGTTGCATGCGACGGAAGGCCCACCCGGCTTCGAAGTTCATTTATGGCTAAGGTTGATTCTTCCATTTTTCCCAGCTCATACGCGGCTTCCGCGAAATTTAACAGAATCTCACCAAACCGAAAGACGATATAATCGACATCCGACGACGCACCCTCGGGGAAACCTCCTGTATTTGAAACGTACTTTTTAATACCGAACCCGGTCTGTTCTTCAACATCTGCTTTCGGACGATTTTTCGCCTTACTCTTCGTTCCGCTTTTAATATCCCACTTCTTCCAATCCAGGCTTACACCTCTCCAGTCAGACTGATGATGAAAGAGAGACGCATGAAACCGCGGTTCTTTATTGCCAAAGAGTTGATCTATAGTGTAAATATTGCTTTCGATTTCTTCGGCGTCCCTACTGGAAAAGATAGTGCCTTCCGAACCGTCGTTGTATTCGAACTCCTCGGCCATCTCCAGGTACACGCTTAGACTGGTACACTGTTTTTCACTCCCGAATATCACTCCGTTTCCGTCATCAGGAATCCTGTTGATTGGCGCGTTGAACAGATCCCAGCGATGACCGAGAACATCTTTCCCGGCATATTGCTTTGCAAAAATGACTTCCTTGTTTTTCTCGTTGAGAAATATCTCCTGGAAGTTCTGGACTAAATCAGCATTCCCTTTGTAGAGGAAGTGTTCGCCTCCTTTTAGGTCAGTTCCTAAAATTACCTTACTGGCATCATAGCATTTCTGCCAATAGCCCGCCGCATCACCCGGCGGCAAGCCGAGCAATCCATCCATTTGCTGTTTGCCCCATTGTGCTATACTGGCGGCGTACATCATTGCCCTGCTATTGAGGGCTGCGGCTGCATACCGGGTCGCTCTCCCGAACCCACCGGAATACTCCTCCGGTAGAATGTCCACGATATCACTCAATTCATCGTAAATGAAATCATAGATTTGCTGTTCCGAATTTCTCGGAACATACATCTCCTGCAGGTCGGTGTTTAGACTCTGGGCTTCGACGATCAGCGGTACCCCTCCGTATCTTTTTACCATCTCAAAGTATATGAAAGCCCGGATGAATCTCATCTCAGCCTCCAGCACATCTTTGTTTTCCAGTGAAGAGGTTCGTACCAACTCCAAAAATTCATTGGCGCGCCTGATATCCGTATAGCCCCAGTACTGGAATAGATTCCTTTTGCCACCGTCTTTGTCCAGAAGATTCATCTTCCAGATCGAAGCACCTTCGTCCTGTGTCTTTTTACTGAAGCCCTCGTCGCAGACGGTGATAGGGTACAGGATATTCCTGTCTTCTACGTCCTCCTGAGTCAGCGACGCATGAAAGGGAGCCGAGGAATAGCATTGGTATAAATAGGCTTCAATTAATGTTTGGTCGTTCCAAACCACTGCATCGGAGATCTGGTCAATAGGAGCCCGGTCCAAGATATCCTGACAAGACGTCAACGCCATGATCAACGTCAGTATTCCTATATAGCAATTAGTTAACTTTTTCATCGCCTGTTCGTTTTAAAAAGCCAGATTTAACCCAACTGAAAGTGACCGCATTTGCGGATAATATTTGCCGTTTTGATCCTGCGGTGATTCCGGATCAAAACCGTATTTCCGGTGCAGTTTGCTGAATGTCATCAGGTTTTCACCAGACACGAATACGCGCAGCCCGTCGATGCCCAATTTCCGCGTGATAGTATTTGAGAGGGTGTATCCCAGGGAAATATTTTTTAACCGTAAATAGGAAGCCGGCTGCAGCCAGAAATCCGAATCTGCTTCGTTGTTGGGTACTGAGCCGAGGCTCGGCCGGGGAAAAAGAGCATCGTCGTAGCCAGGTCTCCATCGGTCGGTAAACATATAACGAAACGGTTTCGGAAAAGCACTGGCAAAGACATTCCTCATGCCGAGTTCAACGTAATGTTCCGATGAGCCTTGCCAAAGCATAAAGAAATCAAACCCCTTATAGCGCAGATCAATATTAAGAGCATACATCACTTCCGGCAATCCCGATTTACCGATAATATCCTTATCCCTCCAATCGAGAATTCCGTCTCCATTCAAATCGATGTACTTCAAATCTCCGGGTTTCAAGGTGTTATTTCCGTTGTTATCCTGATCCGTTGGCCAGTTCTCTATTTCCTCTTCAGACTGAAAGTATCCCACTGAACGGTAACCAAACGACAGGTTTGTCCATCGGCCCGACCTGCTATTTATTCGGATGTCATCCGGATCGGTGTAGGCAGGTTCGTCAAAGTGCTTCCATTTCGACCTCGCCCAGGACATCATCGCTTTCACGTTGTATCGGAATCCATTGACTGTTTTCTGGTGCCCGATGGCAATTTCAAACCCGCGGTTGCTCACGCTGTTCAAGTTCTCTGCTGGTAGCGAGGCTCCCACCTCTTTCGGGATTGACGCGCTTCGGGTAGCGAGCATACCCTCCCTCAAGCGGTAAAACACATCCATCTCACCATACAATAAGTTATTAAGGATGTTGATGTCCAAACCGACATTGTAGGTTGTCATAGACTCCCACGTGATATTCGGATTTGCTACGCCGGTGGAAATAAGGCTCTTCACCAAAGCATCGTCAATGATATAGTCATTTCCATAAACATAGCCGGTGAGGTATTGGAACATTCCTGTATCGTCACGCCCCGTCCGGCTCAGGGAACCCCGTACTTTCAGGTTATCGAGCCAGCTATTCCGTATAAAGCTCTCTTCGCTGATTCGCCATGCCGCGGAAATACTTGGGAATAACCCCCACCGCTTATCGGACGGAAAGCGATTGGAGCCGTCGTATCGAAGCGCACCTTCCACCATATATTTTCCCTTGTATTCGTAGTTGAGCCGGCTGACATAGCTTATCCTCCCGTCTTCCCAGGCGCTTCCGCTTAAATCCTGGTTGGCTATTCCCGATGCAAAAAGCTGTTCAATGGACGTGGTTAGAAACTCTTCCCGTTTTGCCCAGAAATCATTGCCTTTGCTGTCGATCGCTTCATACACGAACAATCCTTTCAGCCGGTGGTCATTCCCGAAATGACGGTCATAGTTCAGTGAGACCTGACTGGTCAGAAATGTACTTTTGGCAAAGTCCTCGCGCAGGCGTGTCCTGCTTTGTATAGCCGCAAGTGAGTAGACCCCC
The DNA here is from genome assembly GCA_964493505.1 of uncultured Roseivirgaceae bacterium. Classification (GTDB taxonomy): domain Bacteria; phylum Bacteroidota; class Bacteroidia; order Cytophagales; family Cyclobacteriaceae; genus Chryseosolibacter. The sequence goes on along the minus strand of CAZBNP010000008.1, from coordinate 180,370 downwards.
GATACTTCATCGTAATTATGGAGCTCAAATGGTTTCTGAAATAGTTTATCGTAACCGTTAATGGTGTAGTAATCGAATCTCCCCATTACCTGCAGCCCCTCGATAAAAGGCAGCTTGTAGTTCAGCCGGAAGGTAGCCTGGTATTTATTGTTGTATTCATCATCGTATCCCGCAATAGACCGGCTACTGATGGCGGCTGGGTTCTGGTCTTCTTTCCCGGAATAAGGTATGATATCCGGGTCGGGAAATGAGACGGCATAGATGGGCAGGGCGTTAAATATATTGGTGAATATGGTATTGGTGGAGGCGGTAGGTTTTTTCAGATATTGAACCTTCCCGGAGAGATCAATCGAGGCTGATAAGTTCTTTGTTACATCGATATCGACATTCGAGCGAACATTAAAGCGATCCATCTTATTATCTCCGGATCTGTACATCCCCTGCTGTCCGATATAACCGATGACTCCGTAATAGCGAACGGATTCGGTTCCTCCCAATATCGATAAGCTGTGCTGTTGCTGCGGGGTCCAGTCCCTCACGGTCGCGCGCCACCAGTCGCCGTTGGGATATCCGGCGGCACCGGAATAAAAGTTGTTGATATCCTCTTCCGAGTACAACAGCTGGGCATCCGATATTCCCTGGTAGATCTCCGCTTCCCGGTGTAATTCCGCATACTCCCCGGAATTCACAAACGCGGGATAATTGGCGACACCCTGCACGCCAAAGGAGCTCTTGTATTGCATGCGCGTATCGCCCTTCACTCCCCGCTTGGTCGTGATCAACACGACGCCGTTCCCGGCCCGTGCGCCATAAATCGCGGCCGACGCGTCTTTCAGAACCGAGATGGACTCAATCTCCTCAGCATTTATATCGTTAAAACTCCTTTCAACGCCATCTACAATCACCAATGGGGTACCGAAGCCTCTTATATTAATCGTCGTATTGTCCTTGCCTGGCTCACCACTTTCCTGCTTGGTAATAACGCCCGGCAACCTTCCCGCTAGCGCATTTGTTGTATTGGCAACGGGAACTTTTCCCAGGTCATCGGATTTCATAGTGGCGATGGCGCCTGTAAGACTGACCTTCTCCTGCGTGCCGTATCCGACCACCACGACCTCCTCTAATCGCTGTAAGTCCTGGAGAAGTATCACATCGATAACGGATCTTTTATTCACTGAGATCTCCTGGGAACCATATCCAATGAACGAGAATACCAGTACAGCATCTTCGTCGGCGACCGAAAGTGAATATCGTCCATTCGCGTCTGTCGCCGTTCCGTTGGTGGTTCCTTTGACGACGACATTTACTCCCGGGATTGGATTGCTCTCCTCGTCTGCTACCTTACCGGAAACAACCGCGGAAACAATCACCTCGTCCACGGGATCATGCTCCACGACAGCGTTAATGGGCGGAATATTTTCGCTGTCAAATAACACGATGTAATCTTCATTCTCCTGTACCCGGAATTTGATTGACCGGGGAGTCAGCAAGTCTGAGAGTAGCACGCCGAGCTTTTCGCGTGAAACGTCTATGGAGACTCGATCAGCCAGATCGAGACGTGCCGGACTATACACGAATTTCACATCAGCGGCCCTTTCGATTTCCGAAAGAGCTTCTGCCAGCGACGTCATCTTCACTTCCAGAGAAACCTCTTTATTTAGTATCTTCTGAGCATGATTGTCAAAGGCGATCGAAACCCCTGAAAAGATCATCGCCACCGTCATTTGTATCAGTGTCACCTTCATAATCTGGTACCTGAGGCCCGGACTTGTTGGCCGTCTGCGGTTCTGGCCCGGGCGATTAGAAACAACTGCGGGCAAATCATTGGCCGTAGATTTTTTTTGCATAAATTCACATGTTTTGTTGATTTCAACTGAATAGACAAAGCGGCCCTGAGTTCTGCTGTCGAGGCGGCTTCAGGGCATCACAGGGGTGCTTCCAACACCCCTGCTCTCTTTCTATGCTGAATTGTCGTAAATAGCGTTCGTCATGGTTGTTATGGTTTAGGTAATCTCAAATCGGTGCTTATCGATCACAGCCCTTTCCTTTCAGCATCACCTCTCCGTTTCTTATCTCGTACTCAAGCTTCAGCGTCTGCGCTATCAGGCTCAAGGTCCTGTCCAGCGACTGGTCGGTAAAGTCGGCGGTAATCGTGCAGTTCTTCAGTCGCTCGTCACTTACCGAAACGCGGACATCAAACTTGCCTTCTATACGCCTGATGATTTCCTCCATCGCCGTCGCATGAAAGTCCATCGGATACTCCGTCCCGGCTATACGTGCGGTCCTTTCCGCCACCACCACATCGAGTTTCTCCACCCGGTCGCGTTCTTCGTTATAGATAGCCTTTTCATTCGGCAGCACGACGAGTTCTTCCCGGCTTCCTCTGGACGTAAGGGAGACCTTACCTGTCAAAACATGTACCTCGACGCCCGATTCCCTCGTCCGGATATTAAAACTCGTCCCAAGCACCCTGGCCACCAAACCACCGCATTGAATGACAAACGGATGTTCAGGGTCCTTGTACACTTCAAACAGCGCTTCACCGGACAACACCACGTGGCGCTCACGCTTTCCGAATGTTTCCGGATAGGTAATGGAGCTGCTTCCCTTCAGCCAGACAATAGTGCTGTCGCGGAGAATGACCTTTCGCGTCGCCTGCTCCGAGGAGCTTTCACGGACCATCGCAATTTCCCTGGTGACAGAAGGCAAAGAAAAATCAAGCAACAAATAGGAAAGCACAGCCAGCACGGCCACCGCCGCCGCGGCACGGTAGAACACGGCAGGTCGTCGCTGTCGTCCGGTATTTTCCGACATCCGCGCCGAAAGCTCCTCCGCCATGTTCTGCCGTATAGCAAGCTTCTCCTCGCGGGACAACGTGCTATAAGGATCCTTCTGACTGCGTCGATCAAGCCATTTTTCAACGAGATCTTTTTCGTGCGCCGTGGCGTCGCCTGACATGTACCGGCGAATCAGGTCATCAAATCTTTTTTCATCCATAAATTTTCCTGGCCTGCCCATTTATGAGCCCAACGGGCAGGAACTGCCTTGTATACGGTTCTATATACAGACGTCCTCTAATGTGAATGGAACCTAACTCTCCACTAACACCTACGATAATTTCAACTTTTTTTTTCGTGAACAATTATTGATCTTTAACTTTCCTGAAGCCAGATCAAGGTTACGCTGAAATCTGCAACGATAACATCGACGCGTTTTGCGAGTAACCTGCGAGTTTCAGATGAGCGTCTCCGAAAAAAGCCCCCGTTAACCTAGTCAAACGTGTAATGACAATTGCGGCTCAACATTTAACCGATGACCTGACGCTCGTCAATCTGTTGAAGCAGGGCAATGAACTGGCGTTCCAAGCGATCTATAACCTCTACTGGGAGAAGCTGTTCTCCTATACATACAACCGGCTCCACGTCAGAGAAGCGAGCGAAGAGGTTGTGCAAGACGTGTTCTGTTCTTTGTGGGATAAGCGTGAATCGCTCAATATCACTACCTCCTTATCGGGATATCTCTACGGCGCTACGAAACACCGGTTGTTGAATGAGTTCCGATCGGAGAAGGTAAGAAGTGCATACGTCTCCGATTTCGCCACATTCGTGAAGAATCTCCATGACAATTCCAACCTGGAATACCAGGAATTGAGGGCGCTTGAAGACACTATCGAGTTGCGGGTTTCCGAGCTACCGCGACAGTGCCAGGCGGTTTACCGGTTGAGTCGTCAGGACAATATCCCGAATCAAAGAATTGCAGAACGACTGAACATCTCCATCAAAACAGTTGAAAATCACCTGACGCATGCGCTTAAGTATATAAGAACTTCACTGGGAGAGTTTCTGATTATTTTTGTAGTTGTAATGGTGTTCTGTTAGCCCCGTTTGCTCATTTAACCTTCCATCCGAAAGACTCGGGTGTTCCACGGCAACTTGCATGCAAAATCGGGAAACATACTTTTCAATGGATTCACCCTGGCCACCCGATGGAGCGAATGACGCTTGCCGGGATGAATCAGCAACGCGATAAAGGCAAAATTCGCGGAAAGAAGTTAACTTAGTGTCCTGGCCTATAAGAGACAGTGGTGACTGACTTTCCATATCGCGACACCCAAACGGATACTTCCGAAGGCGAAGAGGCGGTATTCCTACGCAGAATTGCCAACGGAGACTGGACTGCCTATCAGGATTTATTCAACCGATATTTACCGCGCCTCACCTACTATTTACAACCGCTCGCACAGGGCTCTAATGTAGATTGTCTGGACGTTATCCAGGACATTTTTCTCGTCGTCTGGGAAAAACGTGAATCTCTGTATATAATAAAGTCGTTCGATCAATATCTTTTCCGCATGGCGCGAAACCGTTTCCTCGACCTGCTTCGAAAAGAACAGCGAGAGAACAAACTCCGTGAACAATATGCGTCTGTACGCCCGGCGGGTGTTCCCATGCCCGACGACGACCTTCTCTTTCAACAGTTCCACGAAAAGGCGGTGGAGGCAATTCGAAACCTATCGCCAAAGCTGAGAGACGTATTCCTCATGAGCAACCAGGAAGATATGAGCCTCGACGAAATAGCCGCTCGCCTGATGCTGCCGAAAGAGACCATCAAAAAAAAAATCTGGATGGCGAATTCGCGGATCAGGGAGTCTCTCAGGATACATGCGGACTGGCTGCTCGTAATTTTTCTCTACTTTTTCTGACAACGCAGTTCCACTTCTTCCCACCGGCGGCGTCTTAACATCAACGAATCATTATGAAGCTGGAGGACTACCTACCGCTCGCCGAAAAGCTTGCGTATCGAAACTATTCTGAAGACGAACTGAATTCGGTTATCACTTTCCTGAAGGTAGCCGATCGACGTGATGCGGAGGCATTTCTCGACGAATATGCCCGGATTGTAAGCTCACTCCCCGCAGACCCGGCATTTGTTTCCGCGCTCCCGTTAAGTCTGCCTCAGCTTCGGCCCAGGGTGGCCTCCGGTGCATTGCGCGATCCGTTGCCGTCAAAACGCCATACGAAACGCCCGGCCAACTTCCCTCAGGCAATGCGATACGCGGCCGTACTGGTCGCCCTGGTCGGTGTCACCTATTTCTGGATCAACAATCTGCATGATGATGTCACCCCATCGGCGGAGATTATCTCCACGCCGATCGACTACGGCAACCAAATTCCGCCGGCCGGAAATAGGGCTACGCTTACGCTGTCGAACGGCGAAGTGATTGCACTCGACAGTGTATCCGATGGCAAGCTCGCGGATCAATACGGCACGAGTATTGTAAAGGAGGCGGACCGAATTATATATCAGAGTGGCGAGTCCGGGAATCGTGCGGTTACCTTCAACACCATGTCGACGCCCAGAGGCGGACAGTACACGCTGACATTGTCGGACGGCACACGGATCTGGTTGAACGCCGCGAGCAGTATCACCTACCCCACTCAGTTTAACGGAAATGAGCGGGTCGTGCAGGTTTCCGGGGAGGTATACTTCGAAGTGGCAAGCCGGACGGAACAGCCCTTTATTGTCAACGCGGGCGCTGATCGGATTACGGTACTGGGAACGACATTCAACGTTCGGGCTTATGTCGAAGACGGCGTCGTCAAGACAAGTCTGGTCGAGGGGCTGGTCCGTATCAATGACAAGGTGCTGTTACCCGGACAGGCTTATATCAATGGTGACGTAATTGCGACAAGTGTCGAACAGGATATCGCCTGGCGAATGGGCTATTTCAACTTCAATGGAACCGATCTTCAAACAGTGATGCGTGAAATCGCACGCTGGTATGATGTACAGGTGGTATATCCCGAAGGCGTGCCGGCAATCGAGTTCGGTGGCGAGATGCAGCGAAATCTTGACCTTGTCCAGATCCTCAAGGCTTTGGAGAAAAGCAACGTCCGATTCCGGATAGAAAGCAACCCGGTAAGTGGTGTGAGGACTATTGCCGTTTTGAACTAGTTACGTGGCTCCTGATAAAAAAAGGATTCCGGTGCGAACGGAATCCTTGAAGTAGTCAGGCGAACCATGGTCAATGTATAGTCGACTATCTTAAGTTCAACCCAACCAAATCAAAATTATGCAATTTTACTCGTTACAACATCATGCGTTAAACGCATATTTTGCCAGGCCCGCGACACCGCGTGTCCGACCACGAACCCTGGTATCGTGTGTCTTGTGCTGCTGCTTCTTCTTTCTTGTAGGAACCGCCGAGGCCATCAGCCAGCATGTCACGATCAATGAACGAAATGCTTCGCTCGAGACTATCTTCACCGAAATCAAGCGACAAACAGGTTATGTATTCTTTTACAACCAGGAATTCCTGCGAAAGGCAAGCAAGGTAACCGTGCGAATGCAAGACGTACCGTTGACAGACGCGTTGGATCAATGCCTCACGGGACAGCCCTTGAGTTATGTGATCGAAAACAAAACGATTATTATCACCGAAAAAACCCTTCCGTCCAAACGAGAGTCTCGCGAACGAGAGGAGCCGCCGGCAGACACCGTCAGGATTCGCGGAAAAGTCACCGACGATACCGGCATCGGAATTCCGGGGGTGAACGTCGTCATCAAAGGTACCACGCAGGGGACCATAAGCGATTATGACGGGACCTATGCCATTGCGGACGTCCCCGATGACGCGATTCTTGTATTTTCATTCGTGGGGAAAAAGTCGCAGGAGGTTGCTGTTGCCGGTCGATCGGTAATCGATGTAGCCATGCAGGAAGAAACTTCGTCGCTGGAAGAAGTCGTGGTCATCGGTTACGGAAGCCTGCAGAAGCGGGACCTCACCGGCGCCATCGCTCAGATCAATCCAACGGAGATGGAGGAAAGGCTCACACCTAATGTGAACGACCTTTTACGGAATAACCTGGCCGGTCTCTATATTCCTTTCTCAGTCGACGCCAAAGGAAGCGTGAATATGAACAACGTGCGAATTCGTGGAACGAACTCGCTGCTTGCCTCCAACACGCCACTGGTCATTGTCGACGACATGATTTACTACGGCGATCTGGCCAACATAAATCCCGGCGATATTGAACGCATCGACGTGATGAAGGACGCCAGCTCAGCCGCGATCTATGGATCCCGTGCAGCCAACGGTGTTATTATTATCTCGACAAAAAAAGGAACGTCGGGTAAACCCGAAATCAACTTTACCGCAAACACCGGACTGGCCACTACTTCTTTCCTCCGTCCGGTATATGACGCTGAAAGTTACCTGGATATGCACGGTACCTATTCGGCTACCAATCTTCCGAGAAACGAACCCGGTTTCTATTCCCGGCCAGGCAACCTGCCGCCCGGCGTTTCGATCAACGACTGGATGGCCTACACCGGTGCTGCCGGCGACCCCACCAATGTATGGTTGGCACGAATTGGTTTGTTCCAGACCGAAATCGACAACTATAACGCGGGACGGACAATCAATTGGAAAGACCAGGTTTTTCAAACGGGAATCCGGCAGGACTACCAGATGAGTGTCAGTGGCGGCGCGGAAAAATTTAAGTACTATATGTCCGCCAACTATACCGACAACGAAGGTTTTATTGTTGGACAGGAGTACCAGAGCATCCGGGCGCGGGTGAACCTGGAAAGTAAGATTGCGGATTTCTTAACTGTAGGTGTAAATGCGCAGTTCGCGAATCGCGACGAAAGCAGTATCCCCGCTGATTGGAATGCCTATGTCTGGGGGTCGCCGTATGGATCGCTTTACGAAGACGACGGTGCAACACTGAAGTATCTCACCTACGACTATAACCTTAGCCGTAATCCCCTGTATGAACGCACGTATCGCGACCGGTTCAACAAGTTTAATGACCTCGACAGTCGTTTGTATGCGATCGTAGACCTGCCTCTGGGGATCAAGTATCAGGTGAATTTCGTAAACAACTTCCGCGGCTCCCGGTTCTATGATCACGTATTGTCGCAAAGCGCCGCCATTGCCAACGGCGGTGAAGCAACACGGGCCAACACCTCCGCCTACACCTGGATCGTCGACAATATCCTTTCCTGGAATAAAGCATTCAATGGGCATGACTTCGGCGTAACATTGCTTGCCAATGCCGAAAGGCAACGCTTCTGGAGCGAGGAGATGTACAACAACGGTTTCTTTCCGACTGACATTCTCGGATACCACGCTATCGGCCTGGGACTTAGTCCGCGAATCTCGAGCGATGATCAAACCTACACCCGTGATGCCCTCCTCGGCCGTCTGAACTATTCGTATTTGTCGCGCTACTATCTGACACTCGCCATGCGACGCGACGGGTACTCGGCCTTCGGACAATCAAATCCGCATGCCCACTTTCCGACCGTAGCCCTTGCCTGGACGTTGTCGGAAGAAGACTTCTTTTCATTTGACCCGGTAGATTTTCTCAAACTTCGTCTTTCCTGGGGAGCGAACGGAAACTCTTCCATCGGAACCTACTCGGCACTTGCCGTAATGGAGAGTCGAAAGTTTCTCTATTCGGTGGGAGGCGCCGCCACTCCAACGTCGGAACTTAGGCTCGCCAGGATGGCTAACAATTCTTTGCAATGGGAAAAGACAACAGCCCTTAATGTCGGTCTCGATTTTGGCGTATTGAATAGCGACATCACCGGTTCCCTTGAGTGGTATGATTCGGAAACAACCGGACTGCTGGTAGATCGCAAACTGCCGTCGGTGACGGGATATGGTGCGGTTGCCGCGAACCTCGGAGAGATAAGGAACCGCGGTATTGAACTGACAGTCAATTCAGTTAACCTGCGAGCGGGCAACGGATTTGTATGGTCCAGTGGGTTCAATATGGCACGGAATAAAAATACCATCGTGAGCCTGTACGGCGACATGGTGGATGTGTTGGATGAAAATGGAAACGTAATCGGCCAGGAAGAAGCATCCGACCCGGCCAACGGATGGTTCATCGGCGAGTCGATCGATGCAGTCTGGGATTATGATTCCGACGGAATATGGCAGGAGGAAGAGGCGGAAGATGCCTACTCTTATGGTGGCTATTTCCCAGGACAGTTTAAGAATGTCGACGTCAACGATGACGGCGTATATGATTCGGAGGACAGGCAGTTCCTCGGCCATAGTACGCCGCAGTTCCGATGGAACCTGACGAACGACTTCAGGTATCGAGACCTGGCCCTATCGTTCTCCGTCTATGGGCAGCATGGCCACATCATGAACTTTGCTGACTATGCAGGCACCTCGCTCTGGGAAACAGGAAACGGGTTTGTCATGCCCTACTGGACCCCCGAGAACAGGAGTAACGAGCACCCGAGTATGCGCGGTAACGGTGGAACGAACTACAAGAGTCTGAGTTTTGTACGCCTCAATAACATCACGCTCGGCTACACGTTTCCACCAACTGTTCTTGATCGAATCAAAGTTCGATCACTCAAAGTATATACCAGCGTATACAACGTCCATGTCTGGACCAACTGGCCCGGATGGGACCCGGAGAACGTGGATCCGTCAAACGAAAACCCGCAGAATACAACGGGCCCGGCACCCCGATATTTCAATCTGGGTGTGACTATCGGTTTATAAGCCACCTTCAAACAGAATCAAAATGCGAAAATATAGAAACAGATCAACTACACTCCTCGCCACGTTCCTTTCCATCGTATTGGTTTGTGGATGCAACGAGGACTTTCTGAAGCCGAAGCCGTTATCCTTCTTTTCACCGGAGAACGTTCTGGTCGACCGGGAAGGAATGGAATCTTTACTCACCGCGTGTGAGCACCTTCTGCGGTTGGAATACACGATCCCCCAGGATCGAAGTAATGATGTCCGACATCGGCGCATGTGCGGGCTGTACATTGTCCGACTTCGCGCAAAATCTCTACCCTTCGTCCGGGGCACTGGCCAACGCCTGGTACAACGTACAGCAATATTGGGATGAGTGGTATAAGGTGGTCAAGTATGCCAACACAGTGATCTCCCGGGTAGACGATATCTCGCTATCAGCGGACGACCGCAATTACCTGATTGCAAAAGCGGTGTTCTATCGGTCGCGGGCCTATTACCGGCTAACTCATCAGTTTGGTGATGTCCCCATGATTCTCGAGGAGGTGGTCAGTCCCCGACTGGATTTCTTCACCTATGAGAGAGAGAGCATTCTGCGCAAGATGAAGGAGGACATGGATCAATATGTGACGTATCTGCCGCTAAATGCCCCGATGGGGACCGTGAACCGCGATGCGGCGTATCACTTGCTGACCAAGATCAATCTAGCGCTCGGTGAGTTTCAGGATGCGGTCACCACGGCATCAGCGGTTATTGACGGGGGAACACATGCACTCATGACACAACGTTTCGGGGCTTTCAAGAATCAGGCGTCATTAACGACGGGATATCAGGCCTACGTAAACGGCGGCGAAGTACAGCTTGATGTCATCTGGGATTTGCACCGGGAAGAGAATATTACCGCTGCTGATAACCGCGAGGTATTATATGCGGTTATAGACAGGATGAACGTTGACGGAAACGATGATCAGAATGCTCCGGAATGGAATATTCCGTATCGCTCGGGAATGCGCAACATGCGGAACAATACGCCGCGATGGGGTGCGGTAGGTGCCATCAAAACGCCTTCCGGTGTCAACGGTATGATGGCTACTGATGATCCCCTGGATCAGTACCGAACGCTGGGACATGGCGAGGGATTCATGCGCCCGAGTCTGTACATGGATTACGAGATCTGGGATGATCCTAACGATGTGCGCGGCAAGCAGCCTAATTGGTGGAAGATGACCGACCTGGTATACAATAACACGGGCCTCCTGGGGACAACCGATGAGGTCTACTACGGCGAACACGTCCCCGCTTCCGCCCGCCCACCGGGCGCCGATTCGCTTCGTGTGTGGTTTTCCTTTCCGAACAAATTTCTAAATGACGACAACCGCACCGTTCCTAACGGGGCGAATCAGGACTGGTACGTCTACCGGGTTGCCGAAACCTATCTTTTACGCGCGGAAGCCTATTTCTGGCTTGAGGACCTACCGAACGCGGCGGAGGATGTCAATGCCATCCGGACACGCGCCGGAGCCTCACCGCTGGATCCCTCGCAGATCGATATCGATGTGATCCTGGATGAGCGTGCTAAGGAACTCTTCAACGAAGAGCCGCGAAGAACGGAGATGGTACGCATGGCCTACATCTTCGCAAAAACCGGCAGGGCTTACAACAGTAAGACTTATTCGCTGGGCGAATTCAGCAATGACAATTTCTGGTATGACCGTACCATTGAGAAGAATCTCCTCTTCCGTGATAATATACAAACCGTGGAAGGACCGGTCTACAGGGTAGCGCCTCGAAACGTACTTTGGCCTATTCCCGAGGGAACAATTTTGTCGAATTCACTCGGCCATATCAACCAGGCTCCCGGTTATGCAGGGAGCGAAACCAACATTCCCCCCAGGGTGTACCCGGAGGAATAACACAAGAAAAACAGTCCTGCCGTCTGGAACAGGTCGGCAGGACTGTTCTTTTTATTCACTGTATAATTTTACTTTTCAACCATTCGCATTATGAGATTTGCTACCAGCGCGGGCATCCTGTGCATTGCAACTTTTTTTGCATCCGGGCAAACGCCTGATTCAACCCGTATATTCAGGAATGTCACACCATACGAGGTCGCCGACTTTACCCGTGAGTTTACTACCGATAGACCGCGCAATGTTATCCTTATGATTGGTGATGGAATGGGCACTGCCCAGATCTTTGCTGGCATGACCGCCAATCATGGACGGTTGTATCTCGAAAATTTCAAGTACATGGGGTTTTCACGCACGCAGTCCAGTAATCGCTACATCACTGACTCGGCGGCAGGAGCGACGGCGCTCGCAACCGGTAAGAAAACATATAATGGAGCCATCTCCATGGTCGTCGACGCGCAAGGCGACACCGTCGCAGTAAAGACGGCACTTGAAATAGCGGAAGCGAACGGCAAGTCTACCGGACTTGTCGCGTCCTGCGCACTATCACATGCCACCCCGGCTTCCTTCATCGCCCATCAGCCGTCACGACGACGCTATGACGACATTGCAGCCGATTATCTGAAAACCGACATCGACGTCATGATCGGCGGTGGTTATAAGAATTTCGCGGATAGAAAAGATGGCCGCGATCTTATCGCTGTTCTCCGAGAGAAGGATTATCGCGTCGAACGCAAAATGGCGGATATCGCTGCAGTGACTTCCGGGAAATTGGCGGGAATTACGGCATATGCCCAGAACCCGCCCGTCGGCGAGCGGGATCTCAATCTTCCCCTGGCAACAACAACGGCTATCAACTTGCTGCGACAGAACGATAGAGGCTTTTTTCTGATGGTTGAAGGATCCCAGATCGACTGGGGTGCGCACAACAACAATACGTCTTACGCCGCAAGCGAGATGCTCGATTTCGACCAGGCGATCGGCCGCGCACTTGAGTTCGCCTTCAACGACGGAAACACCCTGATTGTCGTTACAGCAGACCACGAAACGGGAGGAATGGCGATAACCGGAGGCAGCATGGAAGAGGGATGGGTAAAAGGTGAGTACATCACCGGTGGTCATACTGGAATCATGGTACCGGTCTTTGCTTATGGACCGGGCGCGGAAGCGTTCATGGGCATTATGGAGAACACCGATATCGGGAATAAGATCATCGAATATGTGTCGGAGTGACACCCCAACGTCAATACTAAATTATTTTTACACTCAGGAAATGAGACTTTTTATATCCACATTTCTATTATTCGCAGCAGTGTCTGGTGCGAGCGCGCAGTACAGGTCAGACTCACCGTTTATGGAACGGTATGTGCGCAATCACTTCGTTCCGGAGAATACTTTCACGAAAAAGGAATACACCCCGGCGGAATTGCCCGTCTTTCAACAGGTACGAAAGCAGCTTCCCCAGCCCGTGTGGGATGGGCACGATGACTATATCAACTGCTATTGGAAAGCATGGGAGATCGCCTTCAGCAACCTTCGGCAACCAGAACCGGAAAGCGGCTTTGTCGCCAATTATGTAACCACAGGATTCAATAACCACATCTTCATGTGGGGGCACGTCTTTATGTTCATGTACTGGAAGTACGGCCTGCAGGCATTTCCTTACCAGCAGTCGCTTGAAAACTTCTATGCGAAGCAACATCCGGATGGTTACATCAGCCGGGAGATTAACGAGCGCGACGGATCGGAGCAGTTCGCGCGTTTTGACCTTTCCAGTACCGGTCCCAATATTTTTCCGTGGGGTGAGTGGGAGTATTTTCAGGTTTCGGGTGATCTGGAACGACTTGCTCAGGTCTTTCCCGTGTTGGTGGCAAACAAGCAATGGGTAAAAAAATACCGCACCTGGCAGGATGGCTCCTACTTTGCCAACGGATGGAGTTCAGGTATGGACAACCAGCCGCGACTTCCCTCGGGGTATTCGCCCGAGTTCGACCATGGTCACATGTCGTGGATCGACATCACCCTACAGCAACTTTATATGGATAAGATTCTCCTCGAAATGGCCGACCTGCTCGGAAGGCGGGATGAGATTCACGACATCGAAGAGGAATATTCAATACTGAAGAAGACAGTAAACAATGACATGTGGAATGACGCAATCGGATTCTATGTCGATCGTTTTCGCGATGGCTCCTTGTCGGATGTTAAGTCGATTGGCGCATACTGGTCGCTGTTAGCCGGCATAGTACCCGACAGCCGGGTCGAGAGATTTTGCGCACATCTCGCCGATTCTGGCGAATTCGCCAGACACCACCGCATACCGAGTCTCTCCGCCGATACGCCCGGGTACGCGGACGAGGGCGAATATTGGCGAGGGGGAGTGTGGGCGATCACAAACTTTATGACACTGAAAGGGTTGGTTGTTTACGGCAAAGATTCGCTTGCGCATGTTATCGCCAGGAACCATCTGCATCGTGTCGTGGACAGATACCGGAAGACGGGTACCATCTGGGAGAACTACGCGCCCGAAGCCGGCTTTATCCCAAAGAATAGCCGCCCCGACTTCGTCGGATTCTCAGGGGTGTCGCCGGTTTCCATTTTTATCGAGAACATCCTCGGTATAAGGTCCGATGTTCCAAACGACAGCATTACCTGGGATGTTCGGTTGCTCGAGCGCCACGGTATCACGCACCTTCCTTTCGGGCTTAATGCGACCGTGGATCTCATGTGCGAGCCCCGGAAAAGCGAAATGGAAACGCCTGTAATTAGCGCATCATCGACCGTGCCCCTCACGCTGACGGTGAAATGGAAAGGTGGGACACGGACCATTACAATCACGCCGAAGAAAAGTGCCCCATGAAAATACTGAGATATTTACTGCCTATCTGCGTTTGGTCTCTGGCGGCTGGTAGCCAGGCCCAAACGCCCGAAACTGACTCGACGAATCTCGTCGTCATCATCACGGATGCAAAAACAGGTCAACCTCTGCCCGCCTGGGTTACGATCTCAAGTGAGATCGACGCCAACATTGGCGGGTGGTACCATCGCCGGGGGCCGAAGGGATTCCCGACCTTCTCTCCTCTTCAGCTAAAGGTTCCATCGGAGCGCCTTACAATAAGCGCCTGGAATCATGAATGCGATGAAGTCGTAATATCGCTTGATATAAGTGGTGGGGTGGATACATGTAACATCTCCCTGAATCCCCGGCTCGACCTCCACGGTCTCGGTTACTTCTCCTTTGATAGTCATAACCATCTAAACGGTTACGACTCGATCAATCGCCCGCCCTACCTGTATCCGTATTGTGCGGCGCTGGGTATCGATCATCTTGACCTCGGACAGGGCTGGCTCTTCGGTCTTCGTATGCCTGTGAGTTACGATTCACTACTCAGCTATTTCCGGGCCAACAGTACACCCAACCTTAGCCTGCGGTTTGGAGCGGAGACACCAAAGCTCCGATACGGTCACACGTGGTATGTCAATCACCCCGGCCTCAAAGAGCCCTTTCGCGACTATCTTAAGTGGCATGACCCCGCTTTGGTCGATTCGATGAAAAGTCTACATGTTCGAAAACGCGGAACCATCGATCTCAGGCAAACACTGCGACCGCGTTGGCATCCTCCGTTTGTTGACCGCTTGCGCAACCGCCGTGCCGGCGCCTTTTCCGCCGCCGCCCATCCAACCCGTTGGTGGAATGACGGCACAGACCAACTCTTCCCGGTAACGAATCTCGCCGCAGACCTGGCATTTGACCTCCTTGCCGCACAATCGTATGACGGCATCGTGGTTATGGGCGACCACAAAGACAACATCTTCTATCAAAATCTGTGGTTCCATACGCTGAATCTTGGCTATCGCCTCGTGCCGGTGGCCGAAACGGACGGGAACATCAGTGGTGGAAGTCTTGGCTACCGGATGTTGACCTACGCGAAAACCGGTGCGACGAAATTTCATTACGACTCCCTCCTGACCAATATCAGGCGCGGTCGCACTACCCTGTCGGGGAAAGCTATCATGATACTCACCGTTGACGGTCTCCCACCGGGAACTGAATTGCCAGCCGACGGACAAAAACATACCATCGACGTCACAGTGTATAGCGAGCCCGTTGCTGACGAGTACGTTTCTTTCCTGGTCCTGTATCGAAATGGAAAGCCTATGCAACGAGTCGATGTCCGAGAGGAAAAGAAAAAAATCATTTCCCATCGGTTTGAAGTGACAGAAGAGGAAACGGCATGGTATGTTGTGAAATCGTACGGCAAAATCTATCCACAGGAAGAAACTCAATTTGATGTTATGTCGTACGCCGACCGGTGTCTTAATGAATTCAATTATGACTATAGTAAGAACACCGGGGTCAGCTTCACGGCGCCCGTCTATTTCAGAACAGCAGGGAGCACCCCTCCTGCACGCATCGTGTCAGCGATCACGGCGACGCTGAAGGATGAAAAAGGTCTGACCTTGGCAAACATACCGGTGGAAATCTGGGATGTCGATAGCATGATAGCAACCGTGACGACGGACCGGAAAGGACGGTTTCATATCGCTGCTCCCCCGACCATCGACGTCAGGTTCACAACGCCTGACGGAACAAGGCATCAGCAGTGGCTGTTCTACGAATATCCGCCCCTGCTGGATGTCATGGAGTACGTGTACACGTTACAATGGGTAAAGGAATATCCCGGCATCCAACCGGGACAAGTTCCGTGGGAAGCATTGCAATACCAGAAGCTTAAATCAGTGCTCGCCCGCGTGAACTGGGACATCCGCGCCTACGACAGTTCAAAAAAACAGACCGATGTCCCGGAATAAATCTTTCCGTTACCGGCTGACGCCTCTCGTGCTCGGGTCATTCCTGGGGTTACTCCTATGGCATTGTGATTTGCAAAGCTCTCTGTTTTCACGCGACAACCTCGTTGCCTGGTGCATCGTTCCGTACGACGCAAAAGCACGGGGCCCCGCGGAGCGCGCCGAAATGTTGCAAGAGCTGGGAATCACAATGCTTGCGTACGACTGGCGCAAAAAGCATATCCCAACCTTTGATGAAGAGTGGAATGCATTGAACGAACGCGGCATTAAGTTGCAGGCGTTCTGGATGGTTTCCGGGCGCGACGCTGCTAACGATACGGATGTTCAGGCAGTGTTCGACTTCCTCGAGCGCAATGCCATAAAGACACAACTGTGGTTGCTTATATGGGAGTGGCCGGGCTTTGACTCCCTGAAGCAGACGGAAAAAGTGGTCGCAATGGCGGAACCGGTCGCCTACATCGCCGACCGCGCTGCATCACTCGGTTGTACGGTCGGCCTGTACAATCACAGGAGATGGTTTGGTGAACCGGAGAATCAACTGGCTATCCTTTCTCATCTCAACCGATCTAACATCGGGCTCGTGTACAATTTCCACCATGGTGTGGAGCATCACAAACGGTTTCCCGAATTCTTTCCAAGGATCAAACCGCACCTGATGGCGATAAACGTAGCGGGTATCCGGAGCGACGACGACAAGCACGCGGTCGGCATCGGCGAGGGCAATGTTGAACAGCACATGATCCGAATCATACTTGAAAGTGGCTACGACGGACCGATCGGCATCATCAATCACGATGAAAACCGGGATGCAAAAGAAGGGCTACGCTCGGAAATCGAGGGCCTCCGACGTGTGCTGAAGCAAATTGAAGACGCTCCTCACTAAACAATATTAAAAGTATTTAAATAACAATTCGAAGCCATCTCCACGTTGCCCGACCTGAGAAAAAAGGTTACGCCGTGCACGGCACACCCTGATTGCCCGATACGCACTGTTTGAGCCTGGTTCAGCGGACTTACGCTGCCTGTTCTTACTTTCCGGGGATGATCGGTGCTTTTGTTTGCCTGCCCCAAGCTACAAATGCAGCAATAAGAGCCATCAAAATATTAAAGCCGATGTCTTTTGCTTCACCTCTTGCGACATGAAAAATACATGCCGCTATCATAAGAACGATAATTCCGTAGGCTGCATAGATCATCAGTTTAGGTTGCATACGAATCAAGGTTGGAAATATTATTCCAGTTCCCGCTAACAGATCAACGACCCCGGTGAATGAAACCAGGCCTGGATTATCTTTTACCCAGGCGAATGGCAATTCTTCGGGTTGAAATATCTTCACAGATCCTGCCCAAATGAAAGTTAGGGCCAAAAGTCCTTGTGCAAGCCAAAGGATAACGTTCATTTGTTTTGATGTTTTCTGTACTCTTGCCATATCATTATTTTTACGTGTTAGGCCCAAAATCCTCCAATCGCATCCATGTAATTCGATGTGCTTTTTTCTTGCTCATTAAATGCTAAGGCCAAAGGATATAACCAATTGATTAAACACAGCATGCATATCCTGCGTACCGAAGCCATTCGCCTTGAAAATGGTAGAATCCGGAAGGTCAGTCTTTACTACATCAACAAACTGTTGCAGATCCTTTTTAATGGATTCAGGAAGTTCGAATGTTTCATCAGGTATCAACATGAGTGTTAATCTGAACACATCGTACTTGTGCTTTACGATGTCTTCATTCTTAACATCTTGCCCACCTTCCTTTCTCGCCTTGTTACTCAGATAGGCAAAGGCCTTCAAACAGATTAATGCTTCGGGACTGGCGTGACATACATCATCCGTCTTCATGCTATGTTCTCTGGTGTAGTCGTAATAGTTTTCATCCAAAAGAATTGCAGACAAGCTGGACAACCCTTCTTCTATCGGTATCGGAGTTAAGTGCGCACCATCATTTACATCAATAACATCCGGTACCCTGCAGAACAATTCCACCTGTTTGGGGAAATCTACAATCTTGGGTTTTTTAAACCGATAACAGTTCCTCATTCCCGTTTCCTTTTGTTGATCGGTATATTGCCCTGCTTTAACAAACTGCCAGAAGCGTTTTACAAATTCGGGAGTGATGGCCTCGACGATCAGAATGACATCAATATCATTTGTAGCACGGGGTGTGAAGTTTGCCTCCTCAATGACAATATCGCACGCAGTTCCGCCAATGATCAGGTAGCAGTCTTTAAAATCTTTGAAATATTCCTTGAATGTTTCTAATCCTACTACCACGATTGTCTTTCAATAATTTGTTCTAAAGCCATTTCGATCCGTTCATCTTTATTGTCCTTCAAACTCAGATACAGCGATAGCGGATCTACTACCAATGAATCTTTGTAGAGCTCATTGACAAGGGTCAACGGATCGTATTTCCAAACTTCAATACAATAGTTGCCTTCATAATCGTTGACATTCTTCCATGCGCTTTTTGGCTGGGCATAGTATGCTGGCTTGGCCATGGCAAAATATTTTTGCCGGCCTGGATTCATGTCGGAATATTCCGGCAAGGCCGAGGCGTTGCTCATCAGCATATAATTGTTCCTAGGCTTTTCATCTACATAGAATCTTTTCAGCACCGGATCGGAAAACAGCTTTCGTTTCAATCCATGTTGCCAAAGTTCGTTTCGCTCTAAGCGAAAGCGTATGCGTCTCTCCCTCATCCCGGTAATTTCTGCAAGGTCCAGAAACCGAAGATTATCTGCCGCTTTGGTAATGGACATTGCGGTATAACTGAATTTTTCAGCAATGACCTTAAATGAATTTTCTTCTACCTTCCACCTGCTATTCTTATGCAGTAAATGAAAGATCAGCAGAGATTGCGCTGACGGCACTAGCACCTCATTACTTGCTTTTTTCGGTTTGACGAACTTTTCCTGAAGATCAATCAACAGGCCAGGCAAGAACATCTGTTTACCAGGAACGATAAAGTTGACAGCCTTATCAACCAGCCGTTTTCTGTTTAGCGCAGTTAGTTGTTTCAGTACGAGGACCGGCAAACGTTCTGGTCGTTGCGCCTGGAGCATGTCAATATTCTTTGTCACCTGTCGTATGTTGAGCTCTTCTTCGTGAATTGGTTTGACAAGCAATAACTGGCGGTTAAAAAGTCTGAGTGATTCAAACCCATAGCTCTGTCCGATGTATAACGGGAGCCCTCCCAGTTGCTGCTTGTCCACTGGAATGCTGTAGGCCTCAATTCCGAGGACTTCGTTCATATATTTAGTCAAATCACTCATATCCAGAATAATAAACTCAAATATACATAATAAACTTAATTAGTTTATTACTGCATAATAAGTTTATTATATTGATAATCAATAAATTACATATTTAAATATTTCGTATCCCAAGTGCTCCTTATGCCGTACGTATCCCAACTGGTTGGTGGTTAGCTCTGTATCGCCTATCCGAAAGCCTGGCACATTGGAATGATGATGCCCATAGATCCAGACATCCGGACCGGACTCTTCGATCAGCGAAAACAACTCTACCACGAACCCTTCGGAGATCAAGCTACCCTTGTACTTCTCCGGATAATGAAATTCAGTTGGTACATGGTGGGTTACCACCACACTGCTTTCTCCTTTCAGGTTGAGTAACGACTCTTTCAGAAAATGCAGGCATTCCATGTGCAAGAAATTGTACTCCGCAGCTGTAAATACATCGCCTTTATATTTGATCACCTGGAAATCGCTCATTCCTTTTTCAACCACCCACTGGCGCACCGGACTTATGTTCGTCCAAAGCGATGTGAAAATGAGTGTCACTGTATCCAACTCAACCACTTTATTATTGATGAGGTGAACATTGCTTCTGATTTTTTCATGTAATTCCCCCGAACGTAGCGACGCATCACTGAAATAATATTCGTGGTTACCAGGAACCCAGTAAGTTGATTCAAAGTGATCGGATACATAGCTGAAGAAATCGCTATGCTTATCCATCACAGCAAACGGAACAATATCACCCGCCAGCAACAGAATATCGCCCTTGGGTTGCAAAGGATTGTCCGAGAGAAACTTTTTATTCTCCGGGAATTCAAGGTGCAGGTCAGAGCAATACTGTAAGGTCATACTGAAAGGTTCCCAAAAAGTCATCACGATTAAAAATATAAATTAATCGGTGATGAGGTCCTCCCATTTACGGCAACAATTTCAGCTTGCTGCCGGGCAATAGACTTTCCTGATGAAACCCGCGATCTCACCAAATTGCATCATTATCGTCTACAATTATTGAATAAAATTAATAATCATATTGATATTGTTAAATATAATATTACTTTTATTCAATGAAGAAGCAACTGCCGCACACTTGCCCGAGTTGTCTCAGCTCGCTGAAGATCGTAAAATTACATTGCGACGAGTGCCTGACGGAAATCAGCGGATCGTTCGACTTCCCCCCGCTGTGCACGCTGGAACCAAAAGATCAGCTGTTCCTCTACGACTTTGTGCTCGCCAGCGGGAGCCTGAAAAACATGGCCCAACAAATGAAACTGAGCTACCCTACCGTCCGCAATATGCTGGATGACATCATCGAAAAGTTGAAAATGACATGAATCACAACGCTTCCAGTTCGAAGTTCCTTCTGTTATACAACCCCTTCGTTGTCCTGGCGGGACTTCCTTCTGTCATTGTTGCGATCATCGCGATCATCGCTGTCTCTGGCACGGCCTACATAACCGGGACACATCACTATGGGTTGCTGAATATAAACTTCGCAAAGGACCTGCCGTTTGTCAACTTCCTGCTCGAGCACGTGAGCTACTGGGGCGTCTCGATAGTATTGTTCTACAGCGCGGGGCGTCTCCTCTCAACCTCGATGATCCGTTTGGTCGACGTTGCCGGAACACTGGGCATCGCACGTCTTCCACTGATCGCTCTCTCACTCGTCCGGCTTACTCCGGCGTTTGATAGCTTTCCCATTAACTCATCAAATATGTATTTGCTGTTCGTATTACACGTATGTCTTGCGGCGTGGAGTGCCGTTCTGATGTTCAGCGCCTACAAGACAGCCTGTAATGTAAAAGGATCCCGACGTACTATCTCGTTCTTTGCATGCCTCCTCGGAACAGAGGTCATCACCCAGCTGATCATTCGACTTTCTCTTTAAACCAATACTTATGAAACACATAAACAGAAAATCTCCCGCGTTGATTGTTCTCATGCTAGCCGGCTTTTGCGTTTCAGGCTGCAGCCAGGATTTCGAAAAAGTATCTCAAACCCAGGCTGGTGACAAGGTGGAGAAGGGCAAGAAATTCAACGATCAATTTTACAACACACTGAAGCAGGGAAACACATACGAGTTCGGCTCGGAAGCAAGTGAAGAGGTGAAACGACAGATCTCTCCGGAAATGCAAAGGTCACTATACAAGCAAATTCAGACGCAGTTCGGCGATTATGTCGATTCTCACTTTGTCGAGGCATGGAAACAAAAAAGCAACCCGGAAATCTTAATTCTTCGATACAAAGGCAAGTTCTCCCAGTCGGACGCCAAGCTCGAGCTGCGGGTGGTGTACAACGAAGCCGGTAAAGTAGCCGGGTTTTTCATCAAGCCGTGGTCGGACATGCTGAATTAGACCCGCTACAGAATCAAGGTAAGGGCACTCGGCTGATAACCCCGTACCCGGCAGAAGTTTGATCTGCTCACTAGAACCATTTCATCAAGATCCATTTCACCAGCATCACCGCCAGCAAGGCAAAAGGCTGATAAATCAGTATCAGAAAAGCCATAGCACTCTCCCCCGAACCTTCCCGGTGCATAAGCCTGAGCACTGCCGGGATAATGATCGCGATCAACAACACATATCCAACGGCGGAACCTATTGAGTAAAAGAAGTAGCGCCACGGGCTGTCATCAAACCACAACAGCGCTGCATTGACTACCAGAAACAGAGCGAACATATAGGCCGCAATAGACCAGGCCATATCGGCATTCCTGGGTTGAATGACCAGAATGAGTACAGGCGTGAGCAACAAAAACAAGAGTGCCTGATAAGGCGGTTTTTGTATGAACAAATACAAGTTCCAATCCATCTATCCTGCTTATAATAAAAATTTATCAATCACATTATCCGGCTGACCGGCCTGCCCGAAGTCACTTTTTCTGATCGGTGGACAATCTGCTGATTTTCCCCAGCCATGTCGCCATGTCCGTTTCCTGCGAGGACGTTAGTTGATTAAACTCCCTGGGTATAAGATACGCCAAGTTCTTCGGTTCCTTCAGGAACATGTAAACCGAACTAACTTCGTTCATAGTCTGATCGACCTTCGCCGCATTGGCATGGCGGTCCAGCTCGGGCGCAATGACAAGCAGCTTGCGCGGCGCAATGGAAGCAATAATGTCGCGAAAGTCGACGGGGATTCTGCCTTCATTGCCCGTGAAAAAACCGAGCCGCGGAAGCAGTCCATACAGGTGAGAGTAGGCTCTAATCCCTTCGATATCCTGGTTACCGGTATCTCTCCAGGGAGTGAAAGCACATGAAACCGCTGTACCCGCCACCCGATGGTCGAGGGCCGCGGTAAAGAGAGCTACCGTGCCTCCAAGTGAGTAACCGGCGAGAAATATATTTTCTTTGTCAATGAAATCGAGGCTCTGAAGTGCGTCGATTGCCGCCCGGGTATCCGCCACCATCTTGCCGAGCTTGGACCAATGCGGATATCGTTGATAAAAGAGCGTTCCTTCCTCAATACGCGTGCCGTATCCTATCAAATCGAAAGCAAGTACAGCAATGCCGTTGGAAAGAAATTTCTCGAATAACATATTCGATTTAGCGTCAAATCCTGTGTTTGAATACTTGTGAAGGAAGATCACGACGGGTAAGCTTTCACTTTCAGCCTCAGCGATCTTTACACCTACATCCGCAGGATAGTATAATGCTGCATGCAGGTAATCGCCCATCCCGTTATAGGGTGAAATATTGACGCTGAATCCATTCCGTACCCGAGGGCGATTCATGAAGCTTTCCACATAGTCTTGCGTGGACACCAACTTCTCTATCGGGCTTGCTTCAATGCCTGGGGGAGCTTCACCCATGACCCACTCAAGGTGTTTCTTTACTTCCGCTTTCTTCACATTCCAATCCGCAAGATTTTTGATTTTCTTACCCGATGCGGTTTCAAGCACGCCCGTAGAGACAATTGGAAAGTCTTCAGGTTCTACCCGCTCGGCGCTGAGATTCTTCCATTTCTCAAATGAATAGTCGTAGAACAGTTTATTATCCCAGGGGAGGTCTTTTCTTCCAAACTGAATATCCAGCCAGTCGATGTAAGATTCGAGATCGCGAGCTTCTACCGGGTGTTGTCCGTCACGCAATCTGAGTCCGAGCTTTTCCGGCACATCAAGGAAACCATACACGGGACGAAGTGACTGATAGGCCTGCTCAACTGCCCAGGGATCTCCTCCCCCTGCATCTCTCAACGAAGAGCTGAGTAGCAATGCGTTTGGAGCAATCAACGCCATCAAGGATGTCTGATCGATCGGGAGCTTATGTTCTCTTCCCGCGTAGAAGCGAATGCGCGGGTGCGCCCAGTGCGTCCGTCTCGAATAGAGATATTCGATCGATTCATTAGGCGAGCGCTCGTCGGTATACCGGTATGGAAATTCACCGGCGGTCCCGCCGGAGCTGGTGATCACTGCCTTAATGCGGGGATCAAACGCCGCGGCCAGCAAGGATTGTTTTCCGTTCCTTGAATGCCCTGTTATCGCTATTCGCGATCGGTCTACATCAGTCAACGTGTAAAGGTAGTCAACAACCCGATGGGCGCCCCAGGCTCTGGTCATAAGTGTACTCCAGTCGTGTTGTGGATACAAAGCGAGGTAATCGTACGTATCGTCCTTTTCATCGGCACCTGCATACACGAGGCCGATGTATCCTCGCCGCACGGCAACTTGCGCCCATCCGCGGTGGTTCCATTGTGTCATAAACACCGGGAAGGGTCCGTTGCCGGGTGGCGTGAATATCTCCAGTGTAAGTTTAACTTGTTGATCTTCCCTGAAGCGAAGTTCGATCAATTGAATTTTGACACTTTCTTCTTCCCTCTCCTCGAGAATTGTTACCGTCATGTTGCCCGGGGGGTCGGGAAACGTACCAGAGAACAGGTGCTTCACCTGTTGCGCAAAGTATTGGCGCTGCTGTTCCCATTGTGCCGGTGTTTTTACCGGAATGTTCTTACCTCCTTCATCGATCATCAGTGGATCGGGTAGAAACGGAATTGAAGGCAGTGTGTCAAAATCCGGCGGAAGTTCGCCGGTGCGTTTTTGCCAATCGATCCAGGTCTTGTCGTGGTAACTGACAAAGGAGTCGATTGACGACGGGCGGTCTTGCAGGCGTATGATATCCGCAAGATAATCGCGGCGCTTCTGCTCATTGCTTTGCGCTCCGGCGTTGAAGGAGCCAAAGGTGACGCAATAGACGCACAGAAGTGACAACAAGACTCTGTACTTATACGCGATTCGGGCAAGTAGGGAACATATAAAGTTGCTGCTCACACCTAAATATATACAATTGCATATATCTCTGCCGTAAATTATCTGATTTGGGTCAGCGTGGACAGCCTCCCCCGGCAGTGTCAATCAGCACCGGAAACCTTCCTCTTTTCGGGGTGGGCAGATTGGCTGCATCCATTCCCGGCTGATATGTTAAAGATCTCCCTTATTTTCTTTTCATACGCAGTGGCATAGCGCATCATCCCCAACGCGTTGGGGTGTATTCCATCAACAGTCGTTTCCGTTGTCCGGGCGATCTCTTGCTTTGGAAGTCTGTAAAGATTCACTACCGTTGCACTACCAAGAGAATCAAAAACCTCATAGAAAGCACGGTTACGTCCCTCAACAAGTTCACGAATAGAGTCGTTTGTTTGCTCCTGTTCATAACCCGCGTGATCTGCCATCAGTATAGGAACCGTTGGTCTTTTTCGCCGCAATTCTCCAACTGCCCCAGAGATCCGCTTCTTCAATTCCTGTTCGGTGAATTTCCTTGGCGGCATGTTTCCCATGCAATCCAGAATATAGATGTAAGCGTCGACATCCGAGATCAGGTCAATAATCGGCGCCTCAAGTTCCCCATTTCCGGAAAATCCAAGATTAATCACAGGGCGGTCCATCAGCCTGCTCAGAATCGACGTCCATGCGAGGCCGGGCCTGGGGGCACAGGCTCCCTGCGCGACAGAGGTTCCATACACAACGATAGGCTTGCAAGTTCTGGCCTTTAACGGAACAAAATAGTTTGTCCCGGGAACGGCCACCTCCATCCATGTGACCGTATTGTATAGAGGAAAATAAAGTGTGTATTCTAAATCATCGCGATTCTGACCGGCGACGTTAACTCCCTGATAACGATAGACGATGGTGTCGCCGAAAGTGGTCTTCGGTCCGCACCAAAACCATTTCCCCTCTGGCGATTTTACATACAAGTCGACACCACTCGACACCAATGTCGTCATGTGGGGACGTTCAAATTTGGCCGCGACACCATACCGGATCACAAACTGATCGGCATTGGTTCGAAATCGTATCTGCAGACCGGCGCTGTTTCGAGAGAAATTCCATACGGGAGGGCGGACGTCCTTTTGCATTCTCGCGGGCAACCTGTTATAGAGGTCGGCGGTTCCCTCAAATGCGCGCCCTTCGATACACTCCGGTGAATCCTCCTGCGGATTCCAGACCGTGAAATTTTCCTGTGCAAACCCAAAATGCAACAAAAAGAAGAGCGCTCCTGAACAGATGATGTTTAGTCTCATTGATTATGGTTTGGTCTTGATTCTATCACTCAAAATCAATTCTTACTATTTCCGGCCTGAATGCCCATGGTGTCCGAGAGTCTGATCACTTCAGCAATAATCTTCGATTCCGTATTCGGATGCCATGCTGTGGTGAATATTGGCGTACGCGCGGCTTCGTATCCGCCCTCCAAAAGCACACGTGCTGAAGGAATATATCCCATCACGTCGTTGCTGTATCCCAACACAAAGCTTTCATATCCATAGATCTGTTTTATCCGAATAGCATATTCGACTACTACTTCTCCTCCCAGGGAAAAGATCAGTTGGTTTCCGAGTCTCCACAATTGAACCGGATACGGATAGCGGTCAGATAACGCCTCTTCGTTTTTCATCCGCTCGAGAAGCAGCGCAGCGCTAAACCTTCGATACTCGGGATAGTCCGACTTGCCTTCCCTGATCCTCACAAGCATCTCCCGGCCTGGTAAGGGACTTGCATACTCAAGGTCAATTTCGGAGTATGCCGTAGACAGCTTCGGATCCAGGGCCGTCATCTCACCGCTCAATACTGTTTCGACCGCGGCAGCCAGCTCCAATCCGTATTGTCTGGCCAATGCCACAGATCTTCGTGGAATCGGATTCTGATCACCTCCTGCACCTTGAAAAAACAAAGCTGTCGCCTCAGGGTAAGTCTTGTTGAGTGCTAGTTGGGCAAAACCTGCGTAATCACCAGACCACTCGTACCCGTCCAACACAGCATTGTGACAAGCATAGCCAAACGCCACCGCCATCAACCGACCACTTGTGTTCTCCACCTTCAACACGGGAACGGAAAAATCATTAGGACCATTTAGATCTGACTGGAAGGCAATTCGGGCCTCCGCATTGTTGCGCCTGTTAACCTGAAACCGGGTAACGCCGACTCCTGCAAACACACGGGCCGGAGTCAATGACGCGAGCGCACTTCCTACCAGGTCCAAAATCCTGTCCTCAAACTGTTGCGAATATTGCCTGATCATGGAGATCTGCAAACGATCTAATGGATAGATATGAATGACCTTGCAGGTATCCTCTGGAGAAAAATCACTGACATAGTCGCTCATCAACACCGGTCCGGAATGTGTGTGCGAACTGTTCAGAATGATCTGAGCACGGGAAAGTCCGTATCGTTCCGCCAAACGTTTCCGAATCCTATCCGACATAGCCTTTTTGATTCCGACAAGGTCGGTCGTAACCATTACGGCGCGGTTGCCCTCAGCATCCTCAAGAGCAAGTGCCTTGGCCCAAAGGTCATGTAGAGCTCCTTCGGCCGGACGATCACGAACGGCATATCCATCCATCCACAAGGATGATGTTGGAGTGATGACAACCTGTGCCACTCCAGCCTTCCATGTACCCGAAGGGATTGTGTCTGAATAGGCTCCACGGGCAAAACCTATACAGCATCCGACAACTAAAACGACTCGAACAAATCTCATGTCAGCCAATGATCAAAGTTGAATTATTCGCCTCTACCTCGTTTTCCTGAAAACCGGAGAGTCGCGGTTGCACAAGTACTCTCAATTACTCCTGTAACACCAAGCGCAGTGAACGGAAGTCCATCAGAGATCGCGCTGCCGGCACCGCTGCCTTGAACTCAATCTGCTGTCTACCCGGCGACAGGAGTATGGCGCCGATTTTCTCTGTCCGGTACGTGAACCACGATCCGGTATTTCCTACCTTCCCTTTTAACAGTCGATTCCCTGCGGTTAGCACGAAAGGTTTGCCCGCTTCCTGGTCTTTAACGGACCATTCCATATACACATCGTACTTTCCTTTTTTCTCCACCGCGACTTCCCAGGTAAGACGATCGGCGCCTGAAAACCATCCGAATGCGCGCCACTCGGGCATATATTTGATATTCGGACCGTGAGCTGAAGCGGACTCTGCTGTAAGAAGATAGGTGCCTGACCCTGTTCGCTGTACGGCTGCGGGAACATTAGTCATCGGACGGGGTACCTTAAAAGAGGGCGGTAACAATTCGCGCGTTGTCTCGATGATAATCTCTTCGATATCGGGCGTCAGTAATGACGGCCTGTCGTATCCATATATCTCCCACTCTTCTTTGTTGATGGCCCGCGACATGCTTTTACGCGACCCGATATAACCAGACACGTCGTTCGCGTAGCCGTTCACCCAAATCTTTTCCGCCCCGATCTCATTTTGAAGCCGGATGGCATAATCCGGTACTACCTCGCCGCCTAAATTGATCATAGCGAGCTCATCACCGAATGTCCAGACCTGTACGGGATACAGGATGGAATCCGAAAGCTGGACGCCTCTGACCATCCTTTCAAGCGTACGATGTGAATAATATCCTTTGAGTGAGTTGCTCGCGCTATTCTGAATAAGCTCTTTCACCGACGGAACATCCGCATACGGAAGCTTTACCCACTTCATAGAGACCTGGGGGGCCTGAGTAAGAGGCTTCAACGGTGTCTGCAGGAGTTTTTGAACCTGCTCCACAACGGCCCCGGCATGCGCCCAGACATTGTCCCAACGGCCATTTGGCGTAGGACGTGTATCCGCACCGCATCCAATAGCAATCATTGCTGTGACGCCGGGATAAAGTCTTCCGAGGGTAAATTGTACTGCGCTTGGCCAATCACCATGGATACGTTTTATACTATATGGTATAGTAGTAGCCGGGGAAGCGTAATTGATAAATACGGCCCTGAGCTTTCCATCCGGATCAGTGACGCGCAATAATGGCAACGTCGGGTCTACCGCTTCGCCGGGTCCGTGGATATTCTGTGTAAATGAGACTTGGCCTTGCCCCCAGGAAACCCTTGCGAGCCGACGGTCCTTCCAGGCCTTCACGGCTACTTCCTCCAGTCCCTGGATAAGCTGCCGGCGATATTCTGCAAGTCGACCGAGTTGCGATAATGTCAGACCTTCAGATGAAGAGGGATGGTTTCCGGTATACATCAGCATATTCATCGACATTCCAATTTCCGGTCCCCCGGAAGTACGCGATGCGAGAATGGACACCCGGGACGGATCGACACCCAGCCTTTCGGCAACCGCAGACGAGATGTCTGCAGGAATACCTTCGACATCAACAGTAATGAGAATGGCCGGCTGTTCGTCTTCCCGACCGAAAACCATCGCCTTTGCATAAAGGCGATTGGTAACGCCATCCACCTCAACAGTATCCCGGTTCATCCCTCCGGAGAGCCGGATAAAACCTCGGGGGGTAACATCCACCTGCGCGACCCCAACGTGAATCAGTTCGTTATCCCGGGAATTTTCCTGACATGCAGCCGAAAGGGGGAGCATCCCCTGCACAACTACAGCAATCCAAAACATTGCAAAAGCTACTTTCATATTGTAATTGGGATTTATATCTGCAAAAAATGCGACATTGTTATAATTCTAATGCTATCGTCCGTCAAGTAGAAAAGTCAACAAATCCGCCATCTGCTGCTCATCAATGGCGTGTTCCCAGCCTGCTGGCATTCCGGAAATATCGAGCGATTGTAACGTTCGGATATCCTGCCGATTGATCGTCCTTTGCTCGACGCCTCCCATCGACAACGTAATGGCTGTCGGCGTCTCCTGAACAATAATCCCCTGAAAGGAATCATCCTGCAGAGTCTCCATGATCCACAACTCAAAACCTGCCGCAATACTGAGGTTCGGTGACAGTATATGCGTCATGACCGCTTCCCGTTTCCAATTCTGAACAGTTCCGAGATCGGGACCGTAGGAAACACCGTCGCCGCCACGCACCTGGTGGCACATCGAGCAATTCTTTGTGAACACGGCTTTTCCATTTTGCATATTTCCCTTCAAAGTAAGAGCCTGCGCATACCGTTGCGTAACATCCGAACCCTTGTCAGCGGCGAACATTGCCCGTGCGCGCCTTCGAAGGTAGGGGTCACGTTGCCCCATTAGTTTGCTGGCCTGATGCGCGCTAATTGCCGACTTTGTTACGGCTCCGGAATCCAGCGAATCGAGAAGCAGGCCAACTCTGTCGGTATCGAGTAACAAAGCGTCTATACACGTTCTCCTGACCTCGGAAGTGAACGTCGACCATCTCGACAACAGATCATTTGCAACAGTGATACCTGGGATTACTCCCAATACTTTGATCGTTGCCTGTTGAACTTCCTGCGGTTCGTGAAAGTCCAATAGATCTCTGAGTAACGGCAGATGGCCGGCCGGGTTTGCTATGGCGAGGAACGCGATTGCCTCGCTTCTCCTTTCAACGGCGATAGCCCTGTTTTCCGCAATGGACACTGCCCTTTGAATCGCCCGTCGTCTTTGTAACGAGTCGATTCCGGAAACGCGCATCACTTCGAGGCTTGCCTTGCGCAGGTCTGCAGAAGTATGTTCAAAATATATCCGAATCAATTTGTCACCTTCGTCCAGTAACGATACAGAATCCTCACGCCGACGAAGTCCCTCGGCGATACCCAAAAGAGCCGACGCCTCCCAGCCGCGCATTTTTGTGCTATAGGTAGAAACAGCCTTCCCGATAAACTCACGCACCTTGGCAGGATCTTCGCTGGCACCAACTACACTCATTAGCTGACGAACGATGGATGCATAAGCAAGTTCCTCAGGTGCAAACTTCTTCAAGACCTCGTCCAGCAGGATGACAGACTGAGAAGAAGAAGCCGACAACGCAGCAATCCGGAACCATTGATCTTTCATATTGTCGAACAGCAACTTTTTCCGGACTTCAAAAGCAGCGGGAGAATCAAAAAATCCAAGAGTACACAAAAGCTGAAACCGGACACGATCGTCCGGATCGTCGTACAACGACAACAATGCACCTTCCAGTTGGGGAAATTGCTCGTAATGAAGTTCTGCCAGCTTGATAGCGTTTTCGCGAATACCAGCGACAGAATCGCGAAGCGCGAGTTCAATCATTGGCACTTCCAGTTTTCCCATTCCCTCGAGTGCCCATAGTGCATGCAGTCGTCCCAACGGGGAGACATTCGACACCATGGTTTTCAGTAGCGGAACCGCAGAATCAGGGGCGTTATCGACCAGCAACCGCTGCGCATGTGTTCTCCACCATCCATTGGGGTGGGTAAGGCTGAGAACTAATTCCTGGGGAGAAGCGTCGCCCAAACGTAGGCCTTTTGTCCAATCCGCCGGCGGCGCATCGTTCGGCACTACCCGGTAAATGCGACCCCTATCATTCCCGTTATACAAGCCACCTTCCTGCAGTTGTTCCTCCGACATCCATTCGGGGTGTTCAATGACTTGCCTGTAATAGTCGACGACATAAAGAGCACCGTCTGGTCCGGTATACATATTCACCGGTCTGAACCACGAATCAGTCGAAGTGAGAAATTCCATCTTCTCGTCGAGACGACTGGCGGAAAGCGTTACCCCTTTGCTCGCGATCTTGTCCACATGGACCGTGTTGCTGACAGGCTCAGCGACAAAATGAATCGTCCCGTCATACGGAGGTGGAAACACACCCCCTGAATAAACAAGGTTCCCACAGGCCGCTGTGAACATATTTTCCACGATGTCCCACGAACCAGCAGGATTTTTCTGAAGCGATAAGACGACCGATCCGTGATCACTCATACTCTCAGTAGCACTGGGAACCGACAAGAACGGATTGCGTCGGAGATAGTTGGCCGCGATGACCTCGTGATAGACATGATTGAAGTTAACACCCAGGATATGCCTACCCCACTCATCGAATCCATGCCCGAATTGTGTCATTCCGGATGTCAGTTCGAGTTCGCCCCGATCAGGGCGAAATCGGACGGTGCGCCCCGAACCTGTCAGGGGAATTCCTGGAACGTCCGGACTCCCGGGATAACGGATCATGCCCCCTAAGTCCCCAAACTCCTCCTTATAGAGTTGGTACGTGCGACCCGATTCCGATGTCAGATAAATCCAGTTATCAAGGGAATACATAGGGTTCCCGACATTCATTTGCGCATTGGAGAATGCGAATCCCGTCAGGACCACTTCGCGAATATCTGCCACCCCGTCGCCGTCGGTATCCTCCAGATAGAGAATATCCGGAGCATCCGCTACAAGCAAACCTTTTTTCCAGCGAAGGATACCAAATGGAAAAGTAAGATTATCCGCAAACAAAATGCTGTGATCCATCTGTCCATCGCCATCGCGGTCCTCCAGCATTTTGATCTTTCCAATCCCACTTTTATCAAGTGGATAGCCGTGCATCTCTAACACATACAAACGCCCATATTCGTCAATCTCCATATCTATGGGATCAGCAATCAAAGGTTCTGCGGCCAGAAGTTGCAATGAGAATCCTGGCGCAATCATAAAGTCAGAAAGGCTCTCATCGGAACTCCGTCCACCACTGTGATCGTCAGAACAGCCAACCATTAGCAATGGCAGCAACGCGACTAAGATGAAGCTGCATATCCGGGCAGGGGATCTCATTCCTGATGTCCGTCCTCGAATTATCATCTACTATGACTTAAGCGTCACGGTTTCACCGGTCTTCCCTGACTGCAGTGCAGCGGTTAAAATCAAATGCTGCGTGGCAGTTTCCTCGGGGGTAACACACTTGAATGCATCCGGGAACGACACGTTGGCCAACTCCTCGACAAAACACGCCCACATTTGCAACATGGCATCGGTGAATCCAAATTCAAATATTCCACCTGTAATCGTATCAAACACGGACATATACCCGAGATCTTCATTTCTCCACTCCTGTTTTCCGTTATTGTAGTAGTACATAGTTTGAAGCGTCTTGGGATACTTCGTGCTATATCTCGCGCTAAATTCCGTTCCGATAATCTCAATGTACCAGGTATTGATCTCGCCAGGCGCTATGCGAAACGTCTTCAACGTCATCGGAAACTCATAGTTATCCTTCGGGTGATTCACGACGCAGGAAAGTGTAGCGTTATCCCATGTTTCGCATGGAACCATGTTTCCTTTGCTATCGGGTCGCTCAGAGACGATCTTCGAAAGGTACGCCGAGACACGTAGTGGTATCCATTGTGATCTGATCGGGATATGCAGCGCATGCATTCCAAGATCCCCCATACATCCGTATTCGCCATTGACCTCGATTCGACGCTTCCAATTGATTGGCTTATCGAAGTTAACATCGGAGGAATGCAAAAATCCTGCATTGACTTCGATAATGCGTCCCCAGCGATTTTCCTCTATGAACTTGATGATATGTTGCGAACCGGGATAATAAGGGAATTCAGAAGAGCAACGTACCACCACCTGCGGATTCTCCCCAATAACTTTCAGGATGCGCGCATTGGCATCCTGATCGATCCCAAACGGCTTCTCGCCCATCAAATGCTTCCCAGCCAAAATTATATCCGTGTAAACCTGTTCATGCAGATTGTGCGGCAGGGCGCAATACACGGCATCAACCTCCGTCAATGCCAGCAACTCCTTATAATCAGTTGTAGATTTTTCGATTGATCGAAAATTTCTCTCATACCATACAAACAACTCCGCATTTACATCGCAGATTGCTACAATCTCCGGCTGCGCCGACGTAGTCAGCAGAGCAGGCCATCGAGCACATGCTATAGCAAACTCGCGACCCATCAATCCGCATCCGATGATACCAAACCTGATCTTTCTTTCTCCGTTCATTTGATAGCTCCCACCTGTTTCTAAACATTTATATGATTCCCGTCCTTCTGAAGGATCAGTTTGGCGCGTTGGGGAGTCGCTCCCTCATGCACAATCGCCATTAACGCCTTTACCATACCAGAAGGCTTGTCGTGCTGGATGATGTTCCTTCCGTAAACAATGCCTCTCGCACCCTGTTGCATAAGCTGATAGGTCCGTTCAAGGATTTCATCTTCGGGAGCCTTGCCACCGCCGCGCGGCAACACCGGTCTTCTTGCCATTTCAATCACACGGTGATATTCCGAAACATCATCACATGGGTCAGCTTTTATGATGTCCGCACCCAACTCGCACGCCTGGCGGACCAACGGAAGAATTTTCCGGATATCGCCGTCAACCATATATCCTCCCTTCTCGGAATTCGGTCGCATTACCAACGGCTCCACGATCAACGGCATTCCTGCTCGCTCACATTGAGGTTTAAGTCTGGCAATATTACTCACACACTGAAAATGCAATTCGGGCTGACCTGGCAACCGGAGCAGGTTGACTACTATCGCGGCGGCATCCAGGGAAACCGCCTGTTCAACCGCGTCATCGATCAAATAGCTATACAGATACTCGGGAAGTTCGCTACCGTATATGTTAGCCACGTCGGTTCTCAGAACCAAGGCAGGCTTATCCTTCCCTGGTATTCGCTGTAAAATTTCGGCTTGTCCGACTGACAACTGGATAGCATCCGGACGAGCTTCGACTATCGTCGCAATGGCATTTTCCATTTCTTCAATGCCGCCTAAAAAGCTATACTCATTGAAAAACCCATGATCAATGGCAACATCGAGGCAATTCCCGGAATTATTAAACAATCTATTAATGCGGTATTTCATTTTGCTGTTTTTTAGAGGTCTATTGTGATTATTCAACTTCTCAGAATGACTATCTGAGCAGCTGTTCGAGTTCATGATTGAGTTGTTCGCGCATTGGATGGAGTGAATCCTGCTGAAGCAAATTATCGAGTTCATAAGGATCTTGCTGAAGATCGTATACCTCGTCCATTCCCTCCAGATCCGTGTATCGGATATATTTATAACGTTCGGTCCTGATCGCTTTGTAACCCAGGTTCACCGCCCTCGGCCATACTTTATCTGTATAATATTCAATAAGAAACGACGAGCGCCAATCGCTGTCATTTCCTGCCAACAATGGAACAAACGACTTGCCTTGAATATGCGTTCCTCGTTCCACTCCGCTGAGTTCAAGTATCGTAGGTGCCAGGTCGATCGTCAGCACCATGTCGGATAACGTAGTGCCCGCCTTGGCTAGCTTCGGATAGCGCATCAGCAGGGGTATCCGAATCCCTTCTTCGTAGGCAAGACGTCGCTCCTCATTCAGTCCGTGTTCACCATACCAATACCCGTGATCGCTCATAAATACAATCACAGTATTATCCAGTACACCCTTTTCCTCCAGGACGCTGAAGATACGGCCGAGCCCTTCATCGACAGCCATCAACATTTCCGCCCGGTCGCGAATAACTTGTTCCGGTGTACCAGTCTCTTTTCCAAGCGGGGGAAGATCTCCTATTTTCCGGGTGAGCGCAGGCTTATCGGAGGGATGGAGATATGCATTCGGCCGCCTGTTGAAGACTGCATCAGCGTACATTCCCTTATGTCGTGGAGCAGCTTCGAAACCTCCTTCACCAATACTACTTAGCGTGCCGTCGGATGCTTGAAATAAATCAGGGTGCAGTGCCTTCTCAGAAAGGTATAGGAGAAACGGACCTGAGTGATCCCGCCGCAGAAACTCCAGCGAGAAGTCAGTCAGAATGTCGGTGACATATCCGACAGTCTGTTTCCTGTCTCCGTTGATATTAAGCAAAGGATCGTTTGCAGTTCCCTGCCCTTCGAGGCACACCCAAAAATCAAATCCCGGCCTCGGGTTGCTATCGTTCCCCATGTGCCACTTTCCCACAAATGCAGTTTCATATCCCGCGCTATCCAGCGCTGCGGGAAAGGTCGGAAGGCGGTGGCTCTGCTCGCTTCGCTCGTTATTATCGAATATCCCATGCCTATGCGTATAGAGCCCCGTAAGGATACTCGCGCGACTGGGTGAACACAATGGTGTGGCCGAAAAAGCATTCTCAAACCGGACACCCTCTGAAGCAATACGATCGATATTGGGTGTGGACAAATAAGGATGCCCCGCCTCCCCATACTCATCCCAACGCATATCATCAACGACGACGACAATGAAATTGGGGCGATCCTCGTTACCTTCCCTCGCTGATGGCGCGCAGCCTAAAAGAAAAAGACATCCGAAAGAAACTAATTGGCAAATAGATGTTCTATACATGTGTTTAATTTTTAAGTTCCTGGTTCTATACATTGCTGCTGACAACCACACGATCCGAAAGTTCTGTTTTAAGAATATTCTCCTGCGGAAAAGCATGACCAAGGTGTTGGCGAAAGCCTTCACCGTATGGAACTCCAATATCCTTGCCTCTCTTCGAAGACGTCTCGCGCATCGAATGAACGTACTCATCCATCCCGTGATGGGCAGCAAGCCAACTTCTCTGACTGTCGTGACATTTAAGCATCTCCTCCTTGATATCGATCACCGAAGTTATATCCACGATCATTGCGGGTGTGACGCGATTACCGAATTTGTCCTTCCCCTCCATGGGATCCGCATAATAGAGATATGGGATTTTGGGATAGGGTTCTGCGTCCCTCGTTTCTATATTGACAATACCAGCGGAGAAACATGCAGTCTGAACGAGTGAACTGGTAGTTTCGTGATCGACCATATAGCACGAAGGACTCATGGTGATAACGACAAGGGGTTTCACTTTTCGAATCAGTTCAATTGTCTTCAATAGCGTAGGCCTGTCATACTGCAGAAATATATCTTCGCATTCGAGGCAGTGATATCCGGCCCCGATAAGGGAGGCTGCCGTCGCTGCTTCCGTTTTCCGTATCCTGCTGATCTCTTCACGACTAAGGCGAACAGAGCCCAGATCACCTGGCGTCATAGTAGCTGTTTCCACCTTCCAGCCTCGTTGCTGCAGTAGAACCAATGTCCCCGCGCAGGTAAATTCAACATCGTCAGGATGTGCGACGATGGCTAAAACGGTATTCTCTGAATTCATTTTGTTCTTCATATCTTTTCACTTTGCCTTCCAGGCGCAGGTCTTAGGGAATATACAGGCTGAAACTTCGCGTATTCGCTGTGATGCAAAACGCCGGTGGAACATCCCAGTTGTTGCAGGCAAAATGCTGCCGACCATACGCCCAGTCGAATTGCATCATCGATACCCCAATTCTCGTGGAGGCCGAACAATACACCCGCTGCCAGCGCATCACCGGCACCCAGTGTACTAACAACCTTCTCCCGCGGTAACAATACAGACCCGTAGGTTACAATATCCCCTTCCCTGTTTTTTGCAAATACCCCTGCCGGAAAATGAATAAACACCCATTCTCTCACACCCATACCCAGCAAAATGCCAGCAGCCTGATCGAGTTTATCGTAGTCCGGACTATCTCCGTGGAGAGGAATCCCCGTACTCCTTCCCGCTTCAAATTCATTCATAAATAAGTAGTCTATATAGGGAAGGCAAGGGAATACGACTTGAGTAAAACGATCACTATCCTCGCTCACAAGGTCGGCGGAAACCTTCAATCCGGCATCGGAGGCATTCTTGAATACACGCGCAGCCCCACTCTCTCCTCCGTGCACACGATCAAGCGAATCCAATAGCAACAGATATCCAAGATGAAAAATCTTCTCAGGGGCATTGGCAAAATCGAAATGCTCAACATCAAGAAGCGCATTGGCGCCGCGATAGTGAAAAAAGGTTCGCCGCCCAGTGGATTCGACAACCATAACATCTGTGTGAGACGTCATAGCCTGCAGTGACGATCCTATGTCTCTTGTATCGATCCCATGGGCCTTACAATCACGTCGGATCTCATCACCATACGTATCCGCACCGACAAGTCCGATTCCTCTCAGCGGAAACGTAGCCCCCAGTTTCGATAGGTTTTTCAGTATATTATACGGGGATCCTCCATTGCTAAAAGACTCCGATCTTATATTGGCAAGCGCCTGCTCTTCTGGATAGAAGTCTACAACTTTCATGTGATCAACAATCCAATTCCCGGCCGCTACTATTCCGGATCGTCTATTATGTGGCGCGTGCATTATCATTAGTCCTCGCGTAATAGTCCTTTACTAGTGCATTTCCGCTGCCACTGATTTCAATGCAGGACGGTAGTAGTGAAACTCAACATTCGAATGGTCGGCCAGTAGCGACATCGGAACGGAAGAATCGACGATACCCTTTGATATCATAAAAGGCGTAAGTCTCATGCCAAATGGATTGTCGTGCATGCCCGCCTGCCATATCGAAACCTTCTCCGACTTCCACGTCTCCACAGGGCCAACGGTAATGGCTTGAGTCGGGACACCTAATACATATCCCCCACCCGATGTGCGTGCATTTTGCATCATGGTAATGGGATGAAGATCAACGATCCTTGTTGAAAGGCTTCGAAACTCTTCCCGGGACGGCGGCTCATCGGCATATTTTCCTTCCCGTCTGACCGGGTCATTAAATGCCCAGTGTTTGGTATCACCCTGCCCTCCCTGCATCACTACACATCGGAACTCATCAAAACTACTTGCGAACGCATCCAGGGTAGAGACACCCGGAAAGTGAATATTCTCATCCGGCATCCGCAACTCGGGGTTGATACGATTAAACAAGAGTTCCCGGTTAGCGCGACCGAACGATAATGGATGAGATTCCGGAACCTCTTTGCCATCAACATACCACTCATCCATTCCCCAGAAGTGACAATGTTTCAACGAAAGGTCCAGGCTGTTTACCAACTGAGCAACCAACGGCAATTGTTCGGTAGGTCCTATTGGACCACACACTCCGGCCGGGCGCGACGATGTCGCCAGGCGCCAGGCTTCTATATATTCCAGGGCTTCAGCCAGATAAAATGACTCGAGACTGTCATGAAAGACAACCCTGAAACCTGG
The DNA here is from genome assembly GCA_964493505.1 of uncultured Roseivirgaceae bacterium. Taxonomy (GTDB): domain Bacteria; phylum Bacteroidota; class Bacteroidia; order Cytophagales; family Cyclobacteriaceae; genus Chryseosolibacter. The sequence goes on along the minus strand of CAZBNP010000008.1, from coordinate 141,741 downwards.
ACGCGACAACTGTTCCATGTCCTTCACCGTCAACTGAGCGGCATCGCGCAGGATATGTTCATCCAACGTTGTAAAATCCCACCAGCCTTCGGCCAACATACTTTGCTTTCTTGCCATGTCTATTCGTTTATATTTTATGTAGATCCATCTTACAATACTTATAACCGTACAACTTCTCCTGTATGCACGGATGTGTCACAGGCAAACGCGATGCGAAGACTATTCACCGCATCCTCCATGTGATCCGTCAAATCCATATTCTCGCGAATCGCTTTCAAGAAATACGCCTGCTCCCGGTTGCATAACTCCTGATGATCCGGTTCATCCTTAAGGTTAATCCATTTGTCTGGCTTTGCGAACTCTTCCTGCTTATCAAGCTCAGCATAGTGAATGCGGATTGATTCTGTCTTGGTATGAGCCTCAATAGAAGAAGATTTACCTTCACCGCCGGCATCCCTGGCAACAATCGAGACGGAGCCTTTCGGTCCGACAACATCTTTCACGAAAAAGGCGGTTTCACTGATCATCGGACCCCACCCGGCTTCATACCAACCGACTGATCCATCCTCGAAACGGATCTGAAGCTGACCGTAGTTATAATTTCCTTCTGGGATCTCGTTAGTCAAGCGCGCACCAATTGCATATACCTGTACCGGCCTGGATCGCGTCATCTGGCACATCACATCGATATAATGAACACCGCAATCGACAATAGGACTGAGGCTCTTCATCAGGTTGCGATGAAGCGTCCACATACTACCGTCACTTTGCTGGTTGAGATTCATCCTCATCACGAGCGGCTTTCCAATCTCGTGACTCAATTCTACAAACCTCTGCCAGGACGGATGATGACGAAGGATATATCCAACCACGAGCTTTCTTCTATACTTCCTGGCTGCCTGAACTACGCGTTCCGCCCCCTCAACTGAATCCGCAACCGGCTTCTCGACAAACACATCACAACCTCTCTCAAACGCCATAACAGCAAAGCGTTCGTGCGTATCCGGATAAGTGGAAATGCACACGGCGTCGGGGCGTGTCTCATCCAGCGCCTTTTCAAAATCGGTAAACAAGGGGTATCCACCGCCAAGCTTAGCGTTAAGTGCCACTTTCGTATCCCCTTTTGATACAAGTCCACAAATCTCAAATTCATCATGAGCATGGTAGGCCACTGCGTGAGATGCTCCCATGTTACCACATCCTACAACAAGAATGCGAATAGGTTTGTTGTTCTTACTCATATATATATCCATATTATGATTCATACGATTTTCCTAGCTATTTACCGGTAATGGGTGTCAACGTGATCTTTCGGATGAACATCTCCGCCGATTCTGATTGTATCTGAATCTTGCCTTTTGTGGGGGAAACTCTGCTAGCATAATTCACCAGGTTCCCATTCAAATACACTGAAAGCGTTTCACCGTCCGCGACACATTCAAGACGGTTCCACTCGCCCACGGCGTTCTCAACATCGTTTTTTCCACGGAATCCCTTCAAGTCTTTCCATTCCGGATCGCGTCCATACCAGTTGATCCGACCGCCTCCAATTGTGACAGGCGTTCCCTTGGGATCAAAAACATGTTTGCCATCCTGCTTTTCAGGTGCTACCGGCACTTCAAGAGAGAACATTTTATTGCCTCCCCCGATGACAATAAAGTCACCTGTTCCACCTTCGATGATCTGAACTTCCAGGGAATGTATCCACGTGTCCTGATGCCCACCATCCTTTCCAAAAGAATGTAGCAATAGTCCGCTGTCGCGCGCGCGGTCTTCACGCGGTGCAAAAGTCTTGTCTCCCCACTTGTATTCAATCGTAATTTTGTAGTTCTCGTACTCTTCGTCCGTAGTGATACACCCCCATTCCTCCCCGGATATCCTTATCATTTTATTCTTAACCGTGAATACTTTTTTTGGATCAACGTTCTTGCCTCTCCCCTTCAGGTATGTATACCATCCCTTCAAATCCTTCCCGTTAAAAAGATCAATTTCGACCGGGTCAACCCCGCTGCGAAGGGGCGCCGTGCTTGGCAAGTCGCGCTGATACGGATACAAAGAGATCAGGTTTCTAAGCACCGCGTCTACCAGCAACTCGCCGCCACCCGGCAAGAAACGTGCGCTGGCAACCTCGTAACCCATTTCACTGAAGGCCTTGTGGTTTGGGACGTAGCTGAGCGCGCCATTTCCTGACTGCTCAGCCACAAGGGTGAATGGAAATGGGGAATTAAGTTTGATATCAAGTCCCAACTCGACAAAAGCATCGCCGGGGAAACCAACCAACGCAAGGTCACGGCCCACCGTCATCACCTTTACCTCGCTCTTCAGCGAGCCGCCAACGACCGGCACTGTTGTCGTAACAGCATGACGCATCTTCTCGTCACCCTCCGTTATTCCGAGATCGATGGTCCTCCATGCGGAAACAACATCCCGAAATGCAGGTCCGCCAGACCTCCCCCAATTCCTTATTGTTTCCACAGCCCGTTTCGCCTCCCTGGTATCTGCCGTTGCCACAGGCAATAACACCGTCTCCGATCGCATGTTCAGTCCCGAAGCATCGACAGGATGCAGGTTCTGCATGGCGCGTAGGACATCCGCTGCCAGCACAATGCCGATGCGCGAAGCCTCCGTCTGGCCGGCGAGTTGTTTCTCGTGTCTAAGATCGAGGTGATTGACGTTACCGGAAGTACCGGCGGCGAATATGGTTACCACCTCGTCTCCCAATACTGTCTTTATTTGTTCCGCTATCTTGCCAGGAAAGTCCGCTGAGAAATGATTGCCTGTTACCACGGCGACGTGTAACGCAAAATTGACCAGCAACGCAACGGGCCTGGAGTCGAGCGATTCAACGTAAACGATCGACACTTCGGGATCAATCGGCCCTACCGGTCTGACGGTCCCTGGATTCATCCTGCCCGGATTCATCCGGAAGGTGCCATCGGCCATGAGATATCGCCTGTTAAAACTCAATTCATCCTCGGCCACCCGTCCTGCCGACAAGCGAACAGGTTTCATCTTCTTTCGCGCGTTCTCAACACTCTCGGCAATAAGGGAGGGAAGCGCACTGGTATAGGCGAGGCTTTTCTGTTTCGGGGCTCCACCTACTGCATCCCAAAAAAGAGGATTTAATTGCGGGCCCGCATGCAAATGAGTAGCGGACAGCATCACGTGGCTGGCGGGAATGCCTGTCTTATATGAAATTAGCTCGCATGTCCTCATCACCACTTCGTGGGGAATGCTAACCAGATCAATGGAAACCAGCGCTGTCTGTTTTCCATTGTATTCGAACACCAGCGCCCTGGCATACAAATCATCGTGGACGCCTTCCGATACTGTTATACCATAGGAATTTCCCATGATACTTCCTACGGGTGGTGTGATCTTGCTCGCGGCAGCACCGGCGCGAAACTCTGTTGCTGGAATCAAACTGGCAACCGCCCCGGCAGAGGTCATCGTAACCGAACTAATGACCAGTATAAAGCAAAACCACACGCGGCATGCCATTCCCCATTGCACGGCCGCATCACGATGCTCCCGTATACCCGCTGCCTGTCTTCTGAACCCCCACCCGTTATCAAAAATGCATTTCATATTCTATTCGTTTAAGATTCCTATCACGATCACTGGGGATCTTTCCCCAGCGTCTGAATAAATTCCAGCAAGTCCGCCATTTCCTGAATAGTTACGCTGGCCTCCAGACCTTCCGGCATAATAGATAGAGCCATTGGCTTCACATTCTCGATGTCACTCCTTGGAACCGTATACTCCGTTCCCCCGGGAGCGCGCAACACAACCAGGACCGGGCTCTCGTTAACCATGACGCCAGCCAGATTCCGTCCGTCCTTTGTCTCAATCACATATCCATCATAGCCAGGCGAAATGTCTGTGTTTGGATTAAGGATCATCGAAAGCAAGTTGATCTTCGTACGGTTGGAAACACTTCTAAGGTCCGGGCCAATTTCATTTCCCTCGTCGGACACCTTATGACATACGCTGCACGCCTCGTCGAAGACAACTTTTCCATTGGCAACATCTCCTTTCAAAATGGTGGACTCGTAGTAGCTGTTGACAATTTTCTCCCTATCGCCAAACAAAGACGACAAGAACTCGCGGGCTGCCTTCTTGATTTCGGGATCCTTGTGTTGCATCAAACGGGTACGGGCTGTAGCAGACAGCCATGTCGATTTTATCTGGCCGCTCACCAATGCGCGCACCAAACGCGCGGCAAACTGCTCCTTATACAGGAAGCCCTTTTCAACAACGTCTCTTATTTCGGCAGTGTACGACTCCCATCGATCAAGCAGTATTTGAATTGCAACCGTGTCTCGAGTGGCTAGCAACACGCGCGAAGCAGCCAACTGCACATCGGAAGGTTGTTGTGGACGCAACAGTTTATCATACAGCTTCAGGTCTGGCCCGGCAGGATCCAACCCCGCTAGCCGCACGGCATTCGCGCGAACAGCATCGTGCTGCGTAGGATCCATGGCAATCTGTGTCGCTTTCCGGATAGTCGTGCGGACATTCAGGGTCGGAACAATTGCAATCTGAGTTGCTACATCCAGAGATGCATTGCGGATACTCGCGCGGTCACTGGCCGCAAGAGCCAATAGGTCATCCTGCGCACGTCCGGACACGCCGATCCCGTTACCTCTTTGTCCCAGACCAGTGTAAAGCCCCCGCATAGCAGTCGTCTGAACCGTAGTGTCTCTGAGATGAGCCAGCGCAGTTATAAACTCGGATACTTCGACCGACATCTGGCGGTTCCCCACGATCACCGCGATGTTGTGCAACATGCGCAACCTGGCAGTTTCCGCCTCACCAGGTATCTCAATATCCTTATATACGCGAAACCATTTAACCAAATCATTCGTCGCGCTTAGCAGAATAGCCGACTGAAACCAATGATCAGTCAGATGTTCAACTGCGATTTTTTTCAACGGTTCGAATGCAATCTCATTTGGAAGGCCGCTCAGCGTTAACACCACCTGGAACTGGACCTGCACGTCGGGGTCATCCCTAAGAGAAAGCAATTTCTCCCGTAGGGAACGAACCTGCAACCTTTGTTCGGTCAACAGCACACCCTGTTTCCTCACCATTGGCGAGGTATCCTCCAGCGCTGCGAGAACCTGTTCGTCCGTCAGCGCCGATAAACCGCTAAGTGTCCATAGTGCGTGGATCTTTCCGACAGAGGAGCCTTGTGACGCCAGGCGCGCCAACAAGGGCACGGCGGCATGATCGCCTCGCTCCAATAAAAGGCGTTGCGCCGTTATCCGCCACCACCGATTGGAGTGATCAAGGGCGTCGACCAACTCTTCCAGGCCAGCCTTACTCAACGCCGGTCGGCGCACTGTCTTCCGATCAAATACTTTTGGAACCACGCGGTAAATGCGGCCCAGTTCGTGCCCCTTTAAGAAGTCAGATTCCTGCAGGACACCCGCATGCGTATAAATACCCTGTTCATCCGCGCGTGGAATCCACGCGGGATGCTCAACCAGAAAGCGATAAAAATCCACGATATAGAGCGCGCCGTCAGGGCCTATCGCCGAATTCACCGGCCGGAACCAGCTATCGGTAGAAGCGAGGAATTCCCGATCCTCCCGATCTCTGGAGCCACTGAATGTTACACCGTCGCGCGACAACAAATCAACATGCACGAGATTGGAAACAGGTTCGCAGACAAATGAGGAAGCATCGTATGGTTCTGGAAATATCGAACCTGTATATACTGTAAGTCCACAAGCGGAAGTGAAGTGACCGATTTCCGACTCATGAAGATCCATTGCATTGCGGGCGATAGAAAAAACGGGGCTTGCGTCACCGTGATCCGACACCGACGCCATTACAAGACCAGCATTGAAATTCGGATTGCGCGTAAGATAACGACTGTCGATAATGACATGACGAACATGCTTATTGTTCCATACTGTAAAGCGATTTCCCGCGTCATCGAACGTCAGTCCAAACTGAGAAAAACCGCCAGAAGGCTCAGCGGTGAGGCTATCTGGATGAAAGCGGAAGTCCGTGGCCGGATAAATGCCAAATACCTGCCGATCAGGATCGCCGGGAAAGTGTAACGGTTCACCATGATCTGAAAACTGTGGGTACCGGCCGGATCCTCCCGCCGAAGGATACGCACCGTAGATCCAATTATCCAGTCCATACCGAATACTGCTCATCCTGAGTTGCGGATTCGTGACAGCAAAGCCGCTCAATACTACTTCCCGAATATCAGCCTTGCCATCGCCCGTCGTATCTTTGAGAAAAATGATGTCGGGAGCAACAGTCGCGAGCACACCGCCTTTCCAGCACATGACCCCGTTGACAAAACTGAGCTCCTCAGCGAAGACAGTCGACGTTTCATACCTTCCGTCATCGTCCAGGTCCTCCAGCAGCACAATACTGCTCACCGCATTACCCTGTGAAGGGTAGTCCGTCATCTGAACAACAAACATCCGACCATCCGGATCAAAATCGATTGCGACCGGATCGTGAACGAGCGGCTCGGAAGCAACCAGTTCAATTGAAAAATCGTCGGGTAACTCAAACGTTTTCAATGCATCCTCTGGCGTATAAGGAGGCCCCTCTTCACGAGAATCACATCCGCACACCATCCATGCGACGCAAGCGACAACAATACCGATCACTACTCTTAAACTCATCTCTCTTTTATTCCAATGCAACCACTTATTTAAGTTTCCTGATTAACTCCAGGGCCTTTACTCTGATCTTTTCCTCCGCATTAACTTCGAGGTAGCTGCTCCGTGCGGGCCACGTCTCATACCCACCCAGTAAGTGCTGAGCAGCTGAAGGAAGATATCCGTGAAATCCATTGGCAAGTTCAATCGTAAATGTATTGCCAGGAAAAGCGGACTCCCCTTTAATAGCAAGACCGGTTTCGGCGAACACTTCATTCGGTATTGCTGCTATCGCTAGTTCTCCAATCCTGAATGCCTGTAACGGGATGGTTACCCGATCGGGAAACTGGTCAAGCGCGAAAGCTTCCCGCGCGTACACCTGCTGACGTGTGAGTTTGCCCGTTCCGGTCGGTGAAGGAATGGAACGTGCCCATGCCAATCTTTCGGCATCCGGTTTTCTAACTGCAAGACTCAATGTAGACGACGACGCCCTGAGTGAAACCTGATCATGCCAGGTTAATCCTTCGTAGATTGACAAAACGGTGTTGGTCAAATGACCGGCGATCATTTTCATCCGCTCAAAAGGACCAAAGGATTCAGGAGGAACTGAAAGATCGTTAGCAGTCACATCACCGCTGGTACCGTTAGACATGATTCCTACAAAGGGTGGGTCCTGGTATTCGGCGCCAAGACGTCTCTTCAGTTGGTCAGCGAATTCACCGAAATAGTCGGAACTGATTACGCCGTTGGGAACGCCGCCTACATAGTGTAGCCCGTAATTCGCCAATACGGCCATCGGACGCCCATCGCGATGCCGCACCGCCAGAACAAATACTTCGGGGTCGACTGGTCCCGAAGGTATCGCAATCTTCTCTCTTGGCGGATTCATAAAAACACGTTCCGTCGTATCACCGAAAGGATTTGACAACACTTCTCCCTCCTTCAGGTACCAACGACGGTTGAATACATGACGCCGGTCACTACCAGAACCCCATCCTATGGTCGCCGGTGCCAGGTTATTGGCGGCGCGCCGGATACCATCACTAATACGGACCGGAAGCTCCTCGAGGTAGGCCTTGTGTTCCGCCGAGTCCGGGATAAGTCCTACTATCGCCCTCGGCGTGGAATGCGTATGGGTCGCTGATATCAGTACATGGTCAGATGGAATGCCCGTGTGTTTCTTAACAAGCGCTTTGGTTTTTTCATGAATCGAGTCCGAGATCATTGTATTGTCAACGACCGCGAAGGCTAGTTTTGTCTTGCTATCATCCAACACCAGGCAACGCGCGAAAAGGTCGTCGTGGACATGTGTTGCTGGACCGATCTGCATAATCGTACCATCCAAAGGAACATTAAGAGCAGGCGTGATCGTCGACCGCGCGGCACCGGCCCGAATACCAGTCGTGGACATCCGAAGCAGGTTGTGAGAAAACACAGCGGGCCCTTTGAGCACCGCCGTGCTTGCAACCAAACCAGTCCTTATAAATGTTCTTCGCCTCATTTCACGTCCTCACTTTAATTTCTTCGGCTCTAGTTAAAAACCTCATCCATACGTAGTACACAAGGCCCGCCGCAATCATGCCATTCAAAAGTGATATGAAAAACTCCTGCGTAAAATATCCAACCAGGAATCCGACGAGCCATGCGGCGAAGGCAGCTACGTTGACGCGCGTATCGGGAACCCCCTTCTCGTCCTCATACAACTTTCTCTTTCCTGGAAGAAGCCAGTAGTCGATAATGACGGTCACGGTGATAGGACTGATCAACCACGCCAGAAACTGAAGCAAAAAGTTGAATGCCTTATCCGGTCCATACCACGAGAAGAACATGGCAATGCACCAGGAAATGATTAACACAAGTTTGCGAGTCCTCTCTTCATCCTTGTATTCAGGAACGGGAGGTGCAGACATTAGATTCGCCGCGAAGTAGATGGCCGCAATGGCGGTAGACCAGGAGCCGATGAATAAGATCGCGAATGTCACCGGGAGCAGCCCGTAATGATCCATGATCAGAAAGATATTCCATTCTCCTGTGGCTAACGCTCCGAGCGTAGCGCCGACATATTGTAACACCATCATCACTCCGAAAGTCAGAAACAAACCCGTCGCAGCCTGCTTTTCATTCTTGTAAAACCGGGTAAAGTCGGAGATTACGGTGTTACCATGCAGCCAGCCTCCGGCCGCAGTTGTGAACAACACCAGGACAGAGCCGGTGGCTGCAGGCGACTTCCTAATGATCTCGGTTATACCTCCGCCCATTTCAATGGCACCCGTGATCGTAACAAACAGCACCAATAGAATCGACGGTGCCGCGATGTAATCCACATATCCGATCCAGCGAATGGTCTTGTATGCTGGCACCAAAAAAGTAATTGCGATTACCAGCGTAATACCCCAATATAATCCCGGCGTCGCCGAGCTGATGTTGACCATATTGACAAACGCATCACGTGTCAGATTCAACATGACGGCAAACCAGATGACCGCCGATATGGACATGATAAAATTGGGAAGTATAACGCCCACACTGCCATACGAAAACCGATAGATCATTGCGCTTGTATACCCTGTCCTGGCACCAATGAGACCGATTAATATAGCCACAACTGTGTTGAACACACCCGCAAAGGCGATGACCCCCATCGCTTGCCAGAAAGGAAGCTGTGTACCTACAAGACCGCCAACCAGTAAGCTGGAAATAACCAGCACAAATCCCCAGAGGATAAATGTATTGTTCCAGAAACCAAGTTTCTTCGAAGAGGGGAGCCGTGAACGCACAGCATCCCCCTTGGTTGTATCAACTACGACATTTGTGGAGTTCTCCATAACTATTGTCTTAACATGTATGCGAGGGGTCAGGACATGCCGGCCCATCAAGACTATCGTCTTACATAATCTTGACAACCTGTGAACAGCCGGCCGACGCTGATCCCCTCAATGGCTAATTAGTATCCGTCGTTCTGTGAGAGATTTTCATTCATAGCTCTTTCACTATCCGGGATTGGCAGCAGATTATCTTGCGGAACTTGATATCCGTTAATGAATCTTCTTTCCAGAATACTACCATCAGTACCGATAATATTCATCGGATACAATGACGGTCCTATGTTCCATCGTCTGATGTCGGACCAGTACAACCCTTCAAACGCAAACTCGATTCTGCGTTCGTGCCTCAATACTTCCCGCGCTTCCTCCTGACTTAATCCGGAGGATATGGCCGTAATCTTCACGTCGTTGCGATCGCTTCTGATCTTATTGATAAGATCAATTGCTCCATCGACATCATCGCCGTTCTCAATCAGCGCCTCGGCTTTGGACAGCAAAACCTCAGCGTATCGCATAACAATAAAGTTGAGATCTGCCTCTTCCAGAGGAGGGTGTTGTCCATTGATCAGGATATCGGAAAACTTCCGGATCGCCAGGTGCTTGATGCCTTGCTGTGAATGGTTCAGAGCCTCCACGTTGAATACATAGTCACCGATCTTCGTGCCTTCAAGAATGACTGAAAAATAGAGCCTGGGATCGCGTCCTTCGTAGGGATTGCTCGGATCTACAGCTGAACCATCTGCCATCTCATACGCATCTACAAGATCCTGCGTAGGAACCGTCAGTCCACCTCCCGCCCCGGTAAAATTCGGTAACAGATAAACAAAACTTGACCCGGAGCCTTGTGAATTCGGTCCCGAAATGAACTGAATATCAAACAGTACCTCCTGATTGTTCTCGTTCTCTCGCTTAAACAGTCCTTCATAACTCGGAAAGAGCGAATATTGCCCCAATACGTCAATTTCGTCAACCGTCTCCAACACCTTGCCATAATCCCCCTGGTACAGGTAGGCCCGCATCTTCATACCCAGCGCTGAACCCTTCGTAGCCCGGCCGGCTTGTGTCGCCTCTACCGGCAAACGCTCGATGGCCATGTTCAAATCCGAAATCACCTGGTTCCAGGAATCCTCAACGCTCGCCCGACTAACCTGTCGCGCCTCATCCACGGAAATGCTTCCTGTAATCAGCGGGACACCGCCGTATGAATCAACTAACGTCAGGTACGCAAGCCCTCTGAGAAAGTAAGCCTCCCCGGTAAATTGTCTTTTTTTATCATCGGATATCTGCGTGACCCTGTCAATGTTCTCAAGAAAATAATTAGCGCGGGATATCAGGGTATAGCTGTTCCTCCACCGCGTAAGCACTGGACCGGTCGATGTGGCGTCAATTGCCTGACTGGTAAACGAACTGAACACTGCATACGCATTCGGAGTCCACGCGTCAATATCGTGGCCGTTGAAAATACCGCTTCTTAATGATGCGTATACACCACTCAATGCAAATTCCGCATCCGCTTCTGTTTCCCAGAATGTCTTACTGGTGATAACATGTTCGGGAAGTACATTCAGATACTCGTCGGCGTTGCAAGCTCCCAAAAGAAGGAGTGCCGACAGTGCAATATTGAATTTCAAAAACTTTTTCATGGCTAGTGATTGACAGTTAAAAACTAAGGTTCAGACCCAGGGAAATTATTTTGGGAAGCGGATAATGCTCAAATCCTGCAGTAAAAGCTCCCACCGTATCCGAGCGAATATCAAACGTGCTTCGTTCCGCATCGAACCCAAAGTAACCATCGTTCACAATCTGGAAATAATTCTGAAGGTTAACGTAGACATAGAGATTATCCAACCCCAAAACACCCTCCTGGAAGTTATATCCAAGCTGTATATTCTTCGCCTTGAGGAAAGTCAGGTCGGTCATGTAGAACGAATTATCGCGGCGATGGCCCCACTGATCATTGATCTTTATCATGGGCAGAGGTGCATCCGGATTCTCAGGCGTCCAGGCATCCCTCCAACGTGTCAATATCATACCGCCCGAAACACCCAGCGGCATTGCCCAACGGGTTTGGTTACCCACCGTCACACCGGACAATCCCTGAAGCAATATATTCAGATTGAATCCCTTGTAAGTAAAGTCAAGGCTTCCTCCAAAGCTGAATTTGGGTATCGTGTTCCCAATAACCATGAGATCATCGGCGTTCATTATTCCGTCATTGTTCACGTCAGTGAACCGGAAGTCGCCGGCAACAGGCTTGTATCCGTTCGAGTGCATGTGCTCCAGACCTTCCTGGTCTGTCCGGTAGACACCTTCAAAATTATAAGCATAGAGAGACTTATAGGAAACTCCTTCCCGGATCAGGTATAGCTGATTGGGTGAGTCCTTTCTAAACTTCGTGACCTCGTTGACGACATACCCAAGGTTTGCACCGATGCTGTAGCCCAACCGATTGCGATCTGAAGTTGATTGGGAGTATCTGACCTCTACGTCAAATCCATTGTTAACCATTTCTCCGATATTCTCATACGGTGCGGAGACACTGCCCAGCAATGCTGGAATTGGAAGCCGGGTTATGATATCTTCCGTCTTTCTATTGAAAACTGTGGCCTCAACCGCCAACCGGTTCTCTAAGAAATACATTTCCAATCCTAACTCAGAGGCGGTAGTGGTTTCCCAGGTGATCGATTCATTTACCAATGTGGTTGCAGCGGCCCCGGGAGAAAGTGAACCGTCGAAGTTATAGCTGGAAGAAAACTCCTGAGTGAGTGTCGTCAGGTACGGCCAGTACCCGGCAATATCCTGGTTACCCAATTTTCCCCATGAAGCGCGGACCTTAAGCTCAGAGAACAAGTTCTGTTGTTCCATGAAATCCTCACTCGTCACACGCCACCCCGCCGAAAAGCCGGGGAAGACACCCCACCGATAGCCCTCTGCAAACCGGCTTGAAGCATCGGCGCGAAGGTTTACCTCAAACAGATATTTGTCAGCGTAGGCGTAGTTCGCCCTTCCGAAATAAGAAAGCATGCGCAAGGCCGACATACTGCCTTCCCCTTCAACACCCATAGTACCCGCGCTGACCTGGGTCAGCCCCGACTTCGGTGCTCCTTTCCGCAAAGCGAAGGAAGATCTCACTTTGGTATGTTCAACCTGCATACCCGCGATGGCCGATACATTGTGGTTCTGACCAAACTGCTTGTTGAAATTAAGCGTATTGAACCATACATAATTGAAGTTGTTGCTTATTCTCCGGCTGGCTTCATAGTTCTCAATCTGTCCGATATCCAAAACCGATCCGATTCTACCTTCAGACGTGCGAATTCTATTGAGTATTTCCGGACCATTATTATACCGGTCAGTATTGATGTTAGTATTCTGTGCAGTGAAATTGGTCTTAAAAGTAAGTACCTCGTTGATCTTGACGTCAGCAAAAGCATCCGCTCGCACGAACAAGTCGTCATTCCGCGTATAGCCGTTATCAACCTCAACCATTGGATTCCTTCCTCCCGCTATGATATCGCCGGTAGGAGTAAGGGCCTGGCTTGCGCCATACGTTCCATCCGCGTTATAAGGAGGGATAAAGGGATACGCCCCATTACTGAACACGTATGAAACCCGGCCAATAGAATACGGTTCGTTTGAGCTTTGTTGCATTCCATTCATTCTCATTCCTGCCGTAACCCGTTCACTCAATTTTGTATCCACTTTAAGATTGACTGTATAACGCTTGGAGTCGGTGTTTTTCATGATACCGTCCTGCTTCAACCGGTTAGCGGAAAAAAAGAATCTACTCTTGTCGGATCCGCCGCTCACAGAAACATTTTGCTGATCCATAGAAGCGGTCCGAAAAATATGGTCGAAATAGTCAACATTGGGATACAGGTATGGATCGTTATTGTTCCGAAAGTCGTTGATAAGGCTTTCCGGAAACAAAGGACCTTGTCCCACATTGGCTCTTGCCTGATTCCAAATCTCCATGTGCTCCGCACTGTTGCTAATGACATCGTACTTTCTGGAAAGCGTCTGAAATCCCAAATAGCTCGAAACGGCAACCTTTGTCTTCGAGTCATATTGTCCAGCCTTAGTAGTTATAAGGATCACGCCGTTCGCGGCTTTAGATCCATATATCGCAGCGCTGGCCGCATCCTTCAACACCGTGATACTCTGAATATCATTCGGATTAATCATACTCATGGATCCTTCCACGCCATTGATAATGACCATAGGTTCAGCATTGTTCAGTGTGCCCCAGCCCCGGATACGCATGACTGCTTCATCCGTTCCGGGCTGACCGGAGGTCTGCGTCACCCAAACGCCCGGTACCTGACCGCTTAATGACTGGGATGCGTTGGTTATAGGACGGTTTTCGAGTACCTTATCAAAGTTGACTGTTGCAACAGATCCGGTAAGGTTTACCTTCTCCTGCGTCCCATAACCAACAATGACTAATTCCTGCAGCCTCTGAACATCCTCGTCAAGTGCAACATCAATAATGGATCTACCACTAACCTGAATCTCCTGAGTAGCAAATCCGATAAAGGAGAATACGATCGTACTGCTGGCATTCGGAACGCTGACGCGATAGACACCTTCGTTATCCGTGACAACGCCATTAGTTGTTCCCTTGACCAAAACGTTAACACCCGGGAGAGGAGAACCGTCCAGCCTGGAGGTAACCTTTCCCGAAACTGCATGCTCCTGAAGCAAGACCGACGCATTGAGCAAATCGGCGTACACGCTTCCACCCGAAGTGAGAAGCATAACAATCAAGGCCGCACTGGAAATCCAGTACTTCCTACGACGACAAACATTGTGTAAAAGTGTTTTCATGGAAATTGTGTTTAACTTTTCATAAACTATCTGGTCTGGTCGTCTGGTGCAATTGTCTTTTATTTTACAGGCTTAATCATGATCTTCCGCCAATACACTCTTACCGCTCCGCCACGGTGTACCTGGAGCGCTATCGAACCCGTCGCGTTTCCGATCTGCTCATCTTCAAAGTCCACCATCTGATGCCCATTGAGCCATGTAGTAACTCTACCTCCCACCGCGCGCAATCTCATCTCATTCCATTCTCCCATTTTCAGATACTTCTCTTTATCAGGATCTGGCATATTGAGATACTTTTCCTGTCGGGATAAGTTCGGGTTGTCTATTTTCGCAGGATCGGGCTTAATAGCCCAGGCACGGCCATAGGATTCATAGACACCACCGCTGTGTTCTCCCGGGGGCGCCACCTCTGTCTGCCATCCTGATACGATGGTCCCTTCCACCGAACACCGGAAAAAAATACCGCTGTTTCCGCCGGCATCCTGCTTGAACTCGATCCGGAGCTCGAAATCCTTGAACTGCTCTTCCGTCGCCAGGTATCCAAAGTCTTTATCAGGTCCGCTCTCACACACCAGGACTCCGTCTTCAACATAGAACCTCTCCGTTCCGTAAACCTTCCAACCGGTAAGGTCCTTCCCGTTGAAAAGGGACTTCCACGCTGCAGGCGGATAACAATAAAAGGCCGAACAAGCCAGTGTAACCAATACACCGTAAATGATTGCGTTCTTCTTGTTTTTCATATCAGGTTTGAATTAAAAACTGCTATCAGCATGCCTGTTTATTCTATATGGTTACAAATTCATCCGTTTCAATTCCTGAACGGCGTAATCGCAAGCCCTGGCGGTAAAGGCCATATACGTCAGCGATGGATTTTGACAAGCGGATGATGTCATAAACGACCCGTCGGTGATAAAGACGTTCTTCACATCATGCATTTGATTCCATCGGTTCAGAACAGACGTCTTCGGATCGTGCCCCATGCGTGCCGTACCCATCTCATGAATAGCCATACCGGGAACACATACGGAATCGAACGACGTCACATCTTTCAGTCCTGCAATACCGAGGATTTCGGCAGCATCGTTGGCCATATCCACACGCATCTTTTTCTCATTTTCACGGAATGAGCAGTCTATCTCCAGTATGGGTTGTCCCCACTTGTCCGTCTTGGTGCGATCGAGCGTCACACGGTTGTCTGAATAAGGAAGCATTTCACCAAACGCCGCCAATCCCATACGCCATTCACCCGGTACACTCAATGCATCCTTATACGCGCCTCCGTAATTAAGCTCGGCGATGGCGCGTTTCCAGTCCGTTCGACTGGCTTTCCCTCCATATCCGAACCCGCGCAAATACTCGCGCTTATCTTTCCCAACATTTCTGAATCGAGGAATGTAGACCGGAATAGGTCTCCGACCGTAGTAGTACTTGTCTTCAAATCCTTCCGCGACGCCGGACGCTCCTACACGACAATGATGATCCATAAGGTTGCGCCCTAGCTGCCCACTGCTGTTTCCGAGGCCGTCCGGAAATTCATCTGAAGTTGAGTTAAGCAAAATAGAGGTCGTTCCCAGCGTAGAGGCGTTCAAAAAGACGATCTTAGCGTGATACTCCGTTACCTCATTGGTTTCCGCGTCGATAACGACCACACCCGTCGCACGCCTTTTATTCCTATCATAAACAACGGTGTTAACAATCGACAATGGTCTCAGCGTCAGTCTGCCGGTTTTCATCGCAGCCGGAAGCGTTGCTGATTGCGTACTGAAATAGGCACCAAAAGGACATCCGCGGTTGCACAGGTCGCGATACTGACACTTACCTCTCCCATTGTGAGGGGTAGTCAGATTCGCCGCACGGAAGATGGTCATCACACGCTCGCGCTTGTAGTGAGTCTCCATACGCTTCTTGACCTCCTTCTCCACACAGTTCATTTCCATTGGCGGAAGAAAGATTCCGTCTGGCAGATGAGCGAGGCCTTCCTTCTGACCACTGATACCGGCAAATCGTTCGACATGGTCATACCAGGGAGCGATGTCCTTGTACCGCACGGGCCAGTCGACGGCAACACCTTCGCGCGCATTGGCCTCGAAGTCCAGATCACTCAGCCGGAGACAGCCCCGTCCCCACATCAACGAGCGCCCACCAACATGATCTCCACGGTACCAATCAAATCGTTTCTTCTCCGTATACGGGCATTCCAAATCATTGACCCAGAAATGTTCGTTGAACTCGGAATAAAACCCACTCCTCGATTGTACAGGATGACTTAAACGCTGCGCGTGCGTTATCCTGCCCCTATGCTTGAATTCCCAAGGACGTAAATTTGCAGTGGTATAATCTTTAACATGCTCGACATTCCGACCCCGTTCCAGCATGAGCACCTTCAGTCCGTTCTCAGCCAACTCCTTGGCAGCCCATCCTCCACTGATCCCTGAACCGATAACTATCGCATCGTATGTGTTTAACTCTTGAGCCTTTCCGTTTATATTCATACCCCTGCGATCAGAAATCCTCAATAAATCCAAGCCTTTGTACCCGGTGTCATATTCGTGCAGGGATCATACTTACCCGGCACCGGCAGGTAATTAAGCGCCTGCGTTGTGCCAACCTCGGAAGTAAAATATCCCAGAAAAATCAACTCACGCGTGCGTTTGAAAAAACGCTTCCACACCTCATCCTGATTTTCGTTCGTCAGGAACGATATCAATTCCCTTCGCTGTGTATCTCCAAGCGAAACAAAGTCTACCGCAAACCGGGCCCTGGATTCTTCCTCTATTATATATAGGCCAGCAACGAATTCGCGCCTTTGCTCCGGGGTGTAACAATCATCAACCATCATCCTGACAAAAGACCCTATACCAATTGCTTCGGCGCCGGGAATATCTGTCTTCGGAATCAAGACTGCAGCGAGTGCCTCTACAAGACGCTCTTCATCTGTCTCTGCAATACTATCAACCTTCTCCCGACGAGAGGTACAGGCGGCTTCGATAAGCATAAGCGAAACCGGAGAGAACATCCCCCCTAACAAGAAAACCCGCTTTACTACCGACCTTCGGTTCATAGGTTTGGATAAAGTTTAAGCAATAGCATCCTACTCAGTCAGCCACACGGGCAGACGGAAGAAACTCATAACACAGAATTTCCTTTGCTATGTTCAAGTATACCAAGTCACACTTGTATATACAAGTGATTTGGAAAAAATATTTTTATAATCTTAATTTGTGCTCAGCAAAAAACTGATCCGGATCAGGGTTAACATCCCGGGAAAAAAAGTAGAATATGCATTGTCCCACCGCGGAAATACACGCTGTATGCTTGAATCGGACTTGTATAGACAAAAGACGGATGAGAGCTAAATATCCAAAAAAAGAGTATATTGTGATAACCGAAAAGGGCACAGCACGAGCTGCCCTATAAATGACCCAACATTCACCGCTATGACTGAATCCTCTCTTACTTCGAAACGAAGGGCGATACCATTGTATAAAAAGGTAATCCTGGACCTACGGAAGGAAATAGAAAACGGCAGTTATAAGAAAGGTAGTTTGCTACCGTCTGAAAATGATCTTTGTGACACGTACAATACCACGCGTCCAACCATCCGCCAGGCCCTGTCTGAATTAAGCAACATGGGTTATATCATACGCTACAAAGGCAAGGGTAGCATTGTGGCGGAACCCAAGAAGGCTCTCGGAATCCTGTCGGTAAACGGAGTCACAGCAGGAGTGGGATCCAAAAAGCTGAAGACTGTTATACTTCAAAAGCCCACACTGCGCACGTGGCCTGGCGACCTGCTGGATGAATTAAGTGAAAAAGAACTGAGAGGTAATTGTATCTATTTCACCCGTCTCCGCAATATCTTCAATACGCCGATCTTGTTCGAGGAGACATTCATCTCCAACTTCGACCTGCCTCAGTTCGAAAAACGCAATCTCGAAAACCGATCGCTGTTTAAGATTCTAAGTGAACATTATAATATAGAGATCAAAGGAGGCATGCAAAAGATCTGGGCCAAGAAAGCCAATCCTTCCATAAGTAAACTATTGAAAGTGAAACGCAATACCCCGGTAGTGTACGTACGCAGAAAGCTAAAAACCAATATCAAAGACCTCAATATCTATTCCTGGGTATTTTGTAATACGGAAGAATACTACCTGGAGGACTTTTTCTAGACGCCTATTGTTTTCAAGAGAGACATATACAAATCTCTTCTTCACTCAAAAACCGAGGTAATAGCATTAATTGCATCGGCATATACCTGCGCGCCGTTGGCGCGGTTAAAGAGGCCGGACCCATTATTCCCCGTATGCCCGTTGTCCCAATAAACAGGTACCAGTCCATTTTCTTTGGCAGCATGGGTGACATAGTTAAGGTAGTAGTTCCTCGCGGCGATATGGTCGGCTAGTCCATTCGGCAATGATGCGCGGAATGTGGGACCGTACTCGCCCAGCAGAACGGGAATTCCGTTGTCAACGAATTTTGATTTCATCGACCCGAAAGTGTCGTCTACCCATGCTTCCTGCCCCCAATCGGAAACGTGGGGGCTACCGACAAACGCGGCACCCCACAAATATTTGGAGCTCGCCGCGTCGCCGGCAAAATCCCATGGATCATAGAAATGGACTTCCGCCATCAGGCGATCAGTGATGCCCGGCGAATCCATCGGCATGGTCATGTAATTGATAGCATGGCCTATGTTGGTATTGTAGGCCTGCACCACCAGGGTACGCCACGCGTTTTTCCCTCCTGTTGAACGAACGGCGTCTACAAACGTCTGGTTATAGGACTCCTGTACTTCTATGTGCTCGGAAGTAGGATTTCCATAATCAGCGTGCACTTCATTCGTGCCGGCAAACAGTAAATGTTCGTCGTAGTCGCGGAAGTAAACCGCAATCTGCTCCCACAGGGCCTGAAACTTTTCGCTTACCTCAGCCTGGTGTGCATAGAGGGGATGCTCTTCCAGCCACCCTCCATCCCAGTGGGTATTGATGATCGCGTACATGTCGTTATCAACGCAATAGTCCACAACTTCTTTGACACGGGCCAACCATGAGTCCTGGAGCTTGTAAGTGCCCGGATCTTCGATATAACCGTTCCACGCACAGGGAATGCGAACGGTCTTGAAACCGGCGGCTTTTACAGCGTCAATCAACGTTTTTGTAATCTTCGGATTTCCCCATAGCGTCTCCCCGGGAGTGACGACATCGCCGTTGATATTGACGGCTTCCAACGAATTACCAACATTCCAGCCGGCCTTCATCTTCTGCGAAAGAAGCATAGCGCTACTGCTCATTCCGGTGTTGTCAGCGGGAATCTGTAACCCGTTTCCTTCCTGGTTTATCGTCACAACTTGCGTAATATCTTTCAATGAAAACGTAATACTACCCGACCTGCTCCACAACCCTGGATTAGGATCGACCTTAAATCTACCGGGGCTACCATCAACGGCAGCGATCCAGGGGTCTTCGATGACAACAGTGTAGTCACCAGAACTCGTTATGGCAATAGTGATCTCCGCTCCTTCCGCATCGAGCGAAAATGTATTGGGTGATAACTGCAGAATAGAAGCTTCCGATTGCGTAATATTCAGTTGCTCCGATAACGTTCCCGCGGCAATGGTAAGTGTTGCCTTCCTTACTTCCGTTGTTTTGTTCTCGCTCGCCGTCACCACAACCTTTGTTGTTCCACCTTCACCGGTTGCAGGCATGACCGTGAGCCAGTCGGTAGCACCGGAAACCACCCATGAGTTATTCGATTTTATATGGAAAAATTGGGGGGATCCACCAACGGGAAAGACCAGGGCGTCAGTAGAGATGACGAGCTCGGGATCAGGTGTCGGTTCGGTTTCCGAACAGGAGAACAAAATACACGCGATCAGGAATATACGGATAAAGTCAAATCTTCTCATAAGTACGGGATAAAGTGATAATCCACGATCAACAATTGACACAGATTGTTGACCATGGACTATCACAACAAAAGTTTCATTAAGGAACCTTCACGTAATGAAAGAGCAATACCTCGTCTTTATCATCACCAGCTGCCGTCGAGCCGGAAATGGCTCCCAGCCACAATCCATTTGCGTCAATGTTAGCCAGGGACGATCCGTCATGGGAAACAAAATGCCAATCATTTTCGCTACCGCTGATATGTTTGGGATTGCTCGTGTTCAACCAGCTTGCCGCCGTTCCCGCGTAATCGACCAGCGGAATGCTGATGTTTAATATCTTATCCACGGGATCGATGACAACGTCGCCGGTCGCATTGTATGGCGCCCCATCTTTCGTCTGCACGAGGTCAACCTTGAGGGCGTCACCCTCGAGTCTGAAGGTCAGGGTCGCACTTTCCGCCACCGCCCTTACATTGGCATCCCATACCCATGAGTTCGTGGTATAGTCGGTGCCAAAGGTAGAAGCTGAAGTCCATCCGCCAGCAAAATCCGGCGGGAATCCCACCCAGTCAACAAACCAGTTGACATCCGGCGTGAAGGTCTTTCCGGCAAGCGCATTCTTCCATGCGGCAGCGGGATCGGTTTCACCGACTCCGCCAGGTTCAAAGGCATAGACCATGTATTCATCCTTGTCGGCGGAGCGTTGTCCCAGCCATAGCAACGTAATGTTGTCGAAGGCATCCTTTTCAGTACGGATGATACGCAACTTATTCTCCGCGCCGGTGGCCAGACTTACCCAGTCCGAGATGGCGAATGAAATTTCCTGGTCAAAAACAATGTTGTTTTGGACGTCAACGGAATAAGCACCCGAGATCGGGTTGCCTGCGCCATCGGTAAAGGTGTAAGTTCCCGTCAGCGCACCCGTTTTCTCGAGTGTTAACGACACATTGGAAATAAGCGAAGCGTCATAAGGCGCCCATCCTGTAGCGGCGTAGTCTTCCGGTTTGGTCCATTCGTTCAGGAAGTTACCACCGAGGCCGGTCCAGTTGTACGGCGTGTTCAGGGATAAGGTCCACGTCTTTTTGGTGGAGACGGAAGTTGTGAGGTCATCATTTGGCTCGCCCTCGTAAGGTGGTTCAGGGGCTGGCTGATTGTCCGGGACCCAGTTATCCCGGTATTCTTCCGAGATATAATTGTAGACGGTCATTGTCGCAGCATCTCCGTTGGGTACTATCCCCAATTGCATCGCGTTCTCCGTCAGGTACAGAATTCTAACGTTGCTCCAATCCACGTCGTCGGCATCACGGTTCGCATCGTGTAATGGACGCGCATCTGAAAACTTGATCATCTTGTTTTCAGTATCCAGTAAGAAAGTACCGGTTTGCGACCCGAGGCCATAAGCTTCCTGGTCGACGATCACATTGGCACCCTCTTTTAAATTGAAGGTCATGGTTCCGAAATCTGCTGCGTCGGTCATCCACTGGTTACCCGGCCAGTCGGCGGTCCAATACCAGGCCGCCACGTCCGGAACGGGTGCACCTGAGTTGGCCGCGGGTGATCTTTCCAGGGTAGGCAATATGGCGTTTTTCCAATCCCACATTGCCGCATCGATATAGTTGTCGCCACCAACCGTATGCAAGCCGTCCCATGTATACCAATTGCTGAAAAAATAAATAGGGCCGAGGAATTTCCGGGATACACCGTCGGCATCGAGATCCAGATACCATGTTTTTTCAGCACCAGCTCCCCCGGCGATCATAGTCCACATGGGATCGCTTATGAAAGGAGCATACATTTCATCAACGGAAAATCCGACTGGCTCACCGTACACCATTCCGCCACGTGTCTGCACACCGTATTTAACCTGGTACTCTCCGGGAAAAGGAATTCTCAATGTAACGGTTCTGTCCTGACTTCGTCCCTGCGGATGCTCCCATTGTGGGGTGTATCGGCTGTCGAGCAGACTTGTCAGGTAGACAATATTCGGATTTTCAGGATCATGATCAATCTTAAAGGCAATTCCTTCCACGAGTTCGCCGGGCTTGAGATCGATACCTCCTAATTCATACTCATCGGGAGAACACGATAATCCCACGATGGCTATGAGGGCTGCTAATATGCTTAGTATTCTGTTCATAATGTTCTATGATTAATTACTTCCATCCTTCATTCTGAACCAACACGCTGTTCGACAGTGTTATTTGCGTATTGGGGATCTGCATGAAACCCCGGGTCTTCATGATGTCGGCTTCATTGATGACCACCTGGTCCGGAACCGTGCCACTCAAAACATCCTGTGTCTGTGCGATCTCGGAGGCAGCTGTTGCCAATCCCTGGCGCAGCAGGTCCCAGTACCGCAAGCCTTCAAAAGCAAATTCAAACTTTCGTTCTTCCATGATGTTGGGCAGCGTCGCCTCGCGTTCGGTCAACCCGGCCCTTGTGCGTACCCGGTCGTAGTACTCCTGTGCATTCGGTGAACCCAACTCAGCAGCCATCAACAGTACATCGGCAAAGCGGATCACGACATAATCCTGATCTTGTGATATCTGAAAATCATTTCCTCCACCTGTGTTGGATGTTCCATCGGGAAAAGCAGTGGGTGTATATTTCTTATTGCTATAACCTGTGTACTCCCGCTGATCTTTCAGATCGAATCCGGCAACTCCTTCCCCAGCGATATCTATGATAGAAGCCGACTTCCGTTCATCTGTATTAGAAAATTCGGCGACAAGTTTTGGATTGACAGTCGCGGCTCCCCAACCTTTTCCGTAGGGAGAGAAGTTGGTGTTGCGCATACCCATCATCACCAGCCAACGGTTACCGTCTACGTTTCCATTGTAGTCCTGCGTATTGTTGAACTTCTGGGCAAACACGACTTCCCTGTTGCCCTCTCCTGCATAGCCGCTCCGGTCTAGCGTATTCCCTGGTCCCGGCACATAACTCGCCGCGGGCCATAATGATTTGAACTCTTCGAGCAGATCGAATTCGTTACTTGCGACTACCGTTTCCAGTCCGGCAAGTACTTCTGCGCTCGTTACGCCGAGATCGCCAGTACCATAGTAGCCCGTATAGAACAGATAAACACGCGCCAGTAATGCCTTAGCAGCGTATGCCGTTACACGTCCATCGTTTTGAGCGGCATTCGCTTTGGGATATGCGTCATGCGGTATATTGGCCGCGGCAAATTTTAAATCCTCAACGATAAGTCTATAGGTTTCCAGTGGATCAGCCTGGGGAGTATTTTCAGTGGTTGGCTCGGTTAAAAGCGGAACCCTTTCAAAGAGCCTTACCAGGTCGAAATACATCAATGCCCTTAAAAAGCGCGTTTCGCCTTCTATGCGGTCGCGGGTTGTCAACGCCGGATCAAATGCAATATCGTCTAATCGTGTCAACAAGGTGTTGCACCGAAAAATACCCGCATAATAATCTGACCAGGTGCCATTAAAGAGGTTGTTGTCGGAAGGTGATTCCGCTAAATTGAAACGGTCCAGCAACTGATAGCCCCGGCCATCGGTATTTCCCGTGCCGCCAAAAGTGTTGTCTGACAAAACCTCTGAAACTACATAAAATGCCATATTCCCATTGGAGGAAGTACGTTGATAACCGTCGTAGCAACCGATTAACGCCATTTCAGCATCGGCCGGGGTTTTGTAAAAATTATTGTCCAGCACACTATCCGCCGGGACAACATTCAAAAAATCTTCTGAGCACGCGGCAAGCAAGACGCCTAATGCCATCGTAACTATATATATCTTTTTCATTTTCATTATCCGGTTAGTCTGTTAGAATGAAAGGTTGACGCCTGCCATCATAATGGCTGGTCTCGGGTAATATCCCAGGTCAACACCGGAGACCCAGCCTTCTGTGCCGTATCCTATCTCGGGATCCATGCCGTTATACTTCGTAAATGTGAAGAGGTTCTGACCTTGCACATATACCCGCGCGCGGCTTATACCCGCGAGATTGAAAAGCTTAGTGAAGTCGTAGCCTACCGAAATGTTGGCAATGCGTAGGTAATCACCATCATGAATATACAGGTCAGAAAACTGCCAGTTCACATTGGTTTCCGTTACACGTGGCATTCTGTTCGAAGTGCCTGCGCCGGTCCACCGCTCGAGTATTGCGCTGGAATAATTCGCTTGCTTGTTGGAGTGATTTCTGTATGACTGCACGATATCATTGCCCACCGCGCCATAGGCGTTTGCAGAAAAATCAAAACCTTTGTACGTCAGGAGGATGTTAAAGCCGATGGTGACATCAGGCATGCCATTGCCAAGGTTAGTTTTGTCATTGCTGTCGATCCTGCCATCTTTTTGACTATCTACGTACTTAACATCACCCGGTTTGACATTGGCCTGAAGAACTCCATTGCCAGCCTCTTTCCAGTCAAGGATATCCTGTTCACTCTGGAAAATTCCGGCAGTCTTGTAGCCCCAGAAGTAGCCGATAGGGAAATGGTTCTGGGCCCTGTAAAATTCTTCGGAGTTGTCATACAGCATGTTGGTAAGGCCGTGAACCATTCCATCTGCAGTAGGTATTTCTCCAACTGTGTTTTTGTTGTAAGCACCATTGATACCCACGCGATAGCTGAGTTCTCCCACGTGGCTGTTCCAGGCGAGTGCCAGTTCCACACCTTCGTTCTCTACACTCCCTCCGTTAATAACAGGAGGTCTCGCACCTGCAGTCGCGAGCACTGGGGCCGTGACCAGCCAGTCTTTTGTAACCCGGGTGTAGTAATCAAATGATACGTCCAGCTTGTTTGAGAAAAGTGCGGCATCAAAACCAATGTTGGTTTGTTCCGACGTTTCCCACGTTACGAGCGGGTTGGACAAGCGGCTTAAGTAGGCACCCGGAACATTGAGGTTGTTTGTTCCGAATGTATAAAATGCCGCAGGATCATCGCTCGTAAAATTCGTGGAGGTATTGATGGGACCAGCAAACTGGAAATCAGGAATATCCTGGTTCCCAACCTGTCCCCAACTGGCGCGAATCTTAAAGAAATCCAGTCGGTCAGCAATCGCCGAACCCGCGATAAAGTCTTCGTATGAGAGAATCCATCCCGCCGAAACGGAGGGGTACATACCCCAGCGGTTTCCAGCTGCAAACTTAGAAGAGCCATCATACCTCACCGTGGCATTCAGCAGGTACTTCTCGCGGAAGTTGTAGCCGACACGCCCGAAGTAGGACGCCCTGCGATACCTATTTTCCGGACCCCCGCCTACGGTTCTGGTTTCAACTACGTTGCCTTCATCGTCGATAAAAGCCTGGCCTGTTGTATTGGCGAGATAGGCGTGCGCAAAATCGTTAAACTGCGATAACAGATTCCAATTGGAACCAGAGAGGTTGGTTCCCTGAAAACGCTGTGATTCCATTCCGATCATCGCATTAAAGAAATGCTCGTTCACCTGAAAATCGTACGTTGCCGTATTGATCCACAACATGGTGTGGCCTTTACTCATACTCTGGTTTGTAGTGGTATGATCGGTATTGTATGCGTATACAGAAAACTGGTATATCGGCGTAAAGCTGCGGTACTCGGATGCATAGTAATTAAATCCAAACACCGTCTTCAGTTTCAACCTATCGATGGGCTGTAGTTCCGCGTAAACATCCGCGAATACCCTTTGCGCGTCGTTCCGGTTATTGGAGTTGGTCATCATCGAAGCGTAAGGGTTTCCGTCGCCGTTGTACCAGGGTGAGTTCTGTGTATCGTTATAGGGACTATCAAAAAGATTGTTGTCGCTGTAGACAGGTGACAAAGGAGAAACGCCAAACGCGCCCCGCAGGGTATTGTTGTATTGATTCCCCACAGCAATACCGTTGTTTTTAATGTAGTTAAAGTTCAGGTGCTGGCCGATCTTGAGTATATCGCCGTGTAGCTTATGCTCGGAGTTTGTCCTGAAACCATAGCGTTCATAGTAAGAGACATCCTTTCCTCCTACAATACCTTCCTGGTCGATATAGTTTAGTGACATGGTATAGGTCGAGTTCTCCGAACCACCTGACAGTCCCAGCGCATAGTTGCTTGTTCGGGCGTTGTCGGTGAACATGTGATCCATCCAGTCGGTATCCGCCAGTCCTTCCATCGCGTCGAAGTTGATCGGAGCAGAGCCCGAGTTCAACGCCTGCTCGTTCATGATCACCTTATACTCCTCCGCATTCAGCAAGTCCACCTTGCGCGACGCGTTCTGGACACCGGTATAAGCGTCAAATGTCAGTGTGCTTTTTCCCCGTTCTCCCATTCTAGTTGTAACCAGAACAACACCGTTGGCGGCTTGTGCGCCGTAAATAGCGGCCGAGGCTGCGTCCTTCAGAATGTCGACAGACGTGATGTCATTGGGATTCAGTACACTGATATCGCCACCGGGAATACCATCGATCACATAGAGCGGACCGGAATTACCGATGGTACCCAATCCCCGAATCACTACCTTCATGTTCGCTCCCGGTTGCCCTGAGGTAGCGCTGATGGCCACGCCTGCGGCTTGTCCCTGCAATGCCTGCAACGGGTTCAGTTGGTTTCTGCTTTGCAAAGATTCTCCCGATACCTGAACGTTTGCCCCGGTGACCAGCTTCTTCTTCTGTTCCCCATATCCCACGACAACTATTTCTTCAAGAGTCGAAATATCTTCTTCGAGGATGATAGATATCCGCGTTTGATTGCCTACCGGAATTTCCCGTGTTTGGTATCCGATAAAGGAAGCCACCAGTACGTCATTAGCGGATGCTTCAAGCAGATACGCTCCGTCTGCATCAGCAGTTGTACCCGTCGTCGTGCCCTTCAGGATAATATTCACCCCGGGCAAGGGGTTGCCTGTTGCGTCTGATACCGTTCCGGTAACCACTTTGGTTTGCGCAAGCGCACTCAAAGAGACTAGCAGAATGAGACACAGAACAACACCAAAGGATTTGTATATTTTTCGAATCATAGGTGTTTGGTTTGGTTATTACTTGTTTGGATTTTCGTAGATAGTAAGCGCCTGTCCCGAATAGGCGACTGCCTGGTGAGCGGGTGCGTCAAGTCCTAAGCCACCCTGGCGATCGGAAACCCACACGACGTCAAAGTTTCTGTCCTCCAGCATACCGGGGAAGGTTCCCTTTCTCTCCCGGATATTAACCGCGCGCGTCGCCTCGTCATAGTCAACTGTTATGTTCGCGAATTGCCCCCTTTCATAATTGTAATTCGTGTTCTCATCCTCGTACAGCGTGAAGGACGTATCCTTTCCCGGGAACACGTAAAGGGTAATCAAACTGGCGGGCTTCTCGCCAGTGTACTGGATCTCAGGACCGGTTGGAATAACCGATCCTTCTTTTACAAACAGTGGCATCCTTTCCAGCGGGGCGTCCGCGGTGATGGTCTGACCGCCTTCATAGCGTTTACCGGTATAGAAGTCATACCAGCCTGTTCCCGCGGGTAAATACACCTGCCTGGAGGTAGCTTGATAAGTGTGTACCGGGGCAACCATGATCGAGGGACCGAACATGTACTGATCGGCGATGTTCAGTACACCGGGATCTTCACCGAAGTCCATTACAAGTCCGCGCATAAGGGTGTAGTCGTTGTGCCACGCTGCGCCGGCCAGTGAATAGATGTAGGGCATAAGCCTGTAGCGAAGTTTAGTATAATACACCATCGACTCGTACTCTTTTGTCCCCTCCGGTGCGATGTTGTAGATCTCCCGAAAGGGGAACTGTCCATGCGATCTGAAAATCGGACAGAAGGCGCCGAACTGAAACCACCGGGTATTGAGTTCGCGCCACTCCTTCTCCGTCTCTCCTGTGCGGTTGTAATAGCGGCGTTCTACCGAAAACCCTCCGATATCCATCGTCCAGTATGGAATGCCGGAGAGAGAGAAGTTGACACCGGATGCGATCTGATCGGCGAAGTCGCTCCAGCGTGATACCACGTCACCGCTCCAGGTAGTGGCACCGTAGCGCTGCTGCCCCGCGTAGGCCGACCGGGTGAGAATGAAAACTCTTTTGTCCGGACTGGATACGCGCTGCCCTTCGTACACGCTTCTTGCATTCAGCAGCGAGTATGCGTTAAAATATTTCTCGCCGGAACCCATAGCGGTCGGACTCATGTTTTCTTTCCTGGCCTCGATGGAAAGGTTGGAGTGCATATCGGGTTCCGTTGCGTCAAGCCACCATGCGTCCACCCCGATGTTGTTAAGGTGCTCGTCAATTTGTTTCCAGAAGAGTTTTCCGGCTTCAGGATTGAATGGATCATAAAATGTGTTTTCATAACCGATTCCGACCCAGTCCTTTCTTTTCATCTTAATGTTATTCTTAAAGAGAAAGCCCCGCGCGTCCATCTCTTTATAGTGATCGGTGCCTTCGTTGAATTTGGGCCACACCGATATCATCAGGTGAGTATGGAGGGAATTGTGAAGGAGGTCAATCATCCCGACAGGATCGGGAAAGCGCGAGGAGTCAAATTCATGCGAACCCCATTCAGGATCCTCCCAATATTGCCAGTCGAGCACAATGTTATCGAGCGGAATGTTCCGCCTTCTGTATTCTTTCACCACATCGACGAGCTCTTGTTGCGTTTTGTATCGTTCGCGGCTCTGCCAAAAGCCGAGAGCCCATTTCGGAACGATTGGTGCTTTTCCGGTAAGGGTGCGGTAGCCTTTAATGACGTCATCAGCATTGTCGCCTTTCACAAAGTAATAGTCAATCTGGTCCGCGGATTCGGACCAAAGTGAAAGCCTTGACTGTTCGGCGGGCTGCATCGGATCCAGGTGTTTCACCGCGAGGTATCCGCTGTCATCGGGATCCCAGTCTATCTTAATTGTGTGCTTCTGGCCTTTTATGTGATCGATCCGGAATTTATTGGTCCAGGGGTTCCAGTTCTGCCGCCATTTGTCCAGGATAAGTTTATTGTCGACCCACACCTTCAGGTATCCTGACGCATATATCAGGAACTTGTGTGCGCCTTCCGCCTCCGAGGTGAAAGAACCTTCCCACACAACCCTGCCATTGTTGGAGACATTCTTTGGGAAATTGTCGACTGGAGGGGTTTCGAGAAATTCGTAGTCGATCTTGTCTTCCACCACCTCTTTCCACACTTGTTCATCCACGTAGTAGGTAGCCGTCAGCCCGCCGGGCTGGCCCTTTTTGTCGAAGAGCGTCAGTGAATTGAGGGGAAGGTAATCGCGTGGGTCGCCAAATTTTGAAATGGAATAGTTATCCCACAGGATTCCGTATTTTTTGTTGGAATAAAGGAAGGGAACAACCGCGACGATGTTGTGCTGTACCATCTCAACATCATCGTTTTTGTAATTCATCTGTCCGTTCTGGTGCCCGCCCAGGCCGTAGAAGGCTTCATCATCGGGCGATTCAAATCTTTGCCGGATCGCATATACTGTTGTGCTATCGCTTTTTCTCACCGTGAAATCCTTGCCACCACCCGTCACTTCCCTTAACAGGACTTTCCCTGAAGCATCTGTGAACGTTATCGCGCCGGTCTTCAGCATAACTTTTGCCGAAAGCTCAGACGTGGCAATGGTCACTTCGCGCCTGCCTTCGGTCACCTTGAATGCCGTGCGTGTATCCAGCGATGGCACCAGCATAAGGCTTTCGTCCGCTGGAAATGAATCGGTCGGTGACGCTGAAACACGGATGATCTTTTCGGAGATAACTTCAAGCCTGACGAGCCTGGTCTCTATGCCCTCAGGCAACTGGATTACGATACCTTGATCGATCCTGGAAACCGGCCGTTGCTGCCGAAACGTATAGGCAGCTAATGCCAGCGCGACAATCGCGACGGGAACTACATATCTGAATAGAATACTTCTCATTTCTCGTTTTTTCAGCTCCGATTGTGCCAATTCGGCGTTATCAAACGGTTGCATAAAGGTAGGGTACCGGCAGCGTGGCCAGGGGTATGGATTGTCTTCAATAGGAGGTCAGCATGTCTACAGCAGGTATCGGAAATGCTATATAAGGGGTATAGAATGGCTACACCTCATGGACACCTGAGGTTTGACGGGTTTGATGCTGAGTGGTAGGCTGAACCGTTACAGGTAGACTGCTGAATACAAGAACAGTGCGGCCAACACCAGGACTGCCGCATACAGGGCGATCTCCAGCACTATCATCCACCGCATTTTCTTTTTGATCCGTTCTTGTTCCATTCGTTTGGTTTTCAGGCAAAATTAAAATCGAATCGAAAATCGGATGGGTATAGATTCGCTTTTATATGCGCTGCATTTGTCCATAATACATCTATGTTGGCAACTTTTTCCGCGAAGCGGCGTAGTGAGAAGGCAGAACATTGAATTCCTCCTTAAAGTATCGGGTGAAATATTTCGGATTGTTAAAGCCGACTTTGTACGCAACCTCACTTACCGTAAGCTGACTTTTTTCCAAAAGTTGTGCCGCATGCTGAAGGCGGATTGTCCTGATGAATTCAAGCGGCGCCTTTCCGGTAAGGGCGCGAATTTTCTTGTAGAGGTACGCGCGGCTTATGCCTAACTCTCTGCCCAGGTGTTCAACGGAAAATTCGGGAGAAGCAACATTAGTTTCCACGCACTTTACGGCGTTCTCAATAAATTTTGTGTCTAAGGGGGTGATATTGAGTTCACTCGCTTTCACATCAAGTGTTTTACGAAAGACTTTGTGGGATTTTTCACGCTGGCTGATAAGGTTTCTGATTCTGGACCAAAGGAGCTCAAAATTAAAGGGTTTACCGATATACTCGTCCGCACCGACCTCAAACCCTTCAAGTTTCCGCTCCTCCCCTGTTCTGGCGGTGAGCAAAATGACCGGGATATGGGAAACACGTTCATCGTTCTTTATCTTCCGGCAGAGGTCGATGCCATTCATCTCCGGCATCATAATATCACTTACGATGAGGTCGGGTTGATGCAAAAGCGCCTGTTGCCACCCCTCCCTTCCATTGCGCGCCTCGTATATCGTATAAACCAATTTCAGATTGTCTTTCAGGTAAAACCTGAAATCGTCATTGTCCTCCACAAGCAGGAGACTGTGAATTCCGGGTTTGACGCGTTTCCCTTCAGAACCTGCTATAGGTTCCTCAGCCGCAAGAACTCCTTCCGCCGTCATTACAGACACCTCTTTAGATATCTTCACCGGAAGAACTTCCTTGACTGGAATGTAAACGGTAAATGTGCTCCCTTTTTCCGGGGTACTCACCAGTTCGATCCTGCCACCATGTACCTTCACGAACTCCTTCGTAATGGATAATCCGATTCCACTTCCCTGATTGACGATGGCTTGTGGGAGCTCATTTTGGAAGAACCGTTCAAAAATTTTGTTTTGTCGGTCGGGAGGAATTCCAATGCCGGTGTCTTCGACCGCGATCTGCAACATAATGGTACCGCCTTCGTGGACCAGATGAACCCGTACCGACACCTTCCCATGTTCGTGGGTGAATTTGAAAGCATTAGAAAGCAAATTGAACAATATCTTTTCGAGTTTGTCCTGATCGAAAATGGTTTCTAAAGAAGTGATGTCGGAGTGGAATGAAAGCTGGATGCTCTTCTTCTCGGAAAGATCGGAAAACGAAAAAACGGTCTCCCGGATAAATGAAAGAATATCGCCCTCGGACGGGTTGAAACGAGTTTCCTGAACCTCGAGCTTCCTAAAGTCGAGGAGCTGGTTCACCAGGTTAAGGAGGCGTTTCGCATTTCGCTGTATAAGTTGATACTGGGATTTCAGGTCAGGCTCGTTAACCTGTTTGAGCAATTTTTCAAGTGGAGTAACAATCAATGTCAGCGGTGTTCTGAATTCATGGCTGACATTAGTAAAGAACTTTATCTTCATCATGTCCAGCTCATGCATCCGAATTGCCTCCTGCCTTTCTCGCTCTATGGTGAACTTCATTTGCTCGCGTTGTTGCATCAGCTTTCGCGCTACATATAGAATAACTCCCAGGAATAGAACATAGAAGATAAATGCGGTTTTGGTTTTCCAAAACGGTGGAAGGACAATAAAATTCATCGCCGAGCCTTGTCCGGTCCATACCCCGTTATTGTTGGACGCCCGCACGAACAGCGTATACTCTCCGGGACTAAGGCCGGTGAAAGTGATCTTACGCGTGTTATTGTCAACTGACAGCCAGTCCGCGCCCAGGCCTTCAAGCTTGTATTGGTACATCGTCCTTTCCGGATGAAGGTAATCGAGGGCGGAAAACTCGATCGAGAAAAAATTCTTATCCGGAGGCAACACGATGTCGCTTTCACCAGTGATAGACTGGCGGAGTATGACGCGGCCATCAACCTCCTGCCCGATACGGACACTTTGCTGAAACAGCTGAAAATCCGTAAATACAACACGGGGGTTATACGCAGGTCGCTTCACATCCCCAGGGTTGAAAATATTAAACCCGTATGGCCCGCCAAAGACCAATTCGCCCTTTTGTGTTTTGTAGGCAGCGTTCTCATTAAACTGCAGGGCTTGCAATCCATCGGACTCAGTATAGACCTCCGCTTTGAGACCCATTGACCCGTCGACCTCCTCCACCAAAACAGCGACAAGTCCCTTCGGTGTCCCGAGCCAGATACCCTCCTGGTTATCCTCAAGGATGGTAAGGATAGTGCTGTGCGGCAGCCCGTCATCCTCTCCGAATACCTGCATCTCTTTTGTTTCAGGGTCAAACAGATTCAAGCCTTCGCTGGTGGCAATCCAGATACGCCCCCTGGCGTCCTGGCAGAGATCGAGAATATTGTTGTTGCTCAAAGAGCCCTGGGAAGCGGAACTTTCGTAGTGGGTAAACGCTCCCGTCTCCGGCGCATACACGTCTATCCCCGCGCCGGTGCCGAACCAAATATTCCCTTCATCGTCTTCCATGATCGCCGCGATATACGAAGATTGAATCGCGTTGTCTCCCCCGATTCTAAAACGCCGGAATCTACCGGTTTCGGGATCGATGGTATTCACGCCGCCTTCCAGTGTTCCGATCCATATATTTTCCTTCGAGTCCTCAAATATCTCCCACACGCTTCTTCCTGACAGAGACGTTGTATCGGAGCTGTTGTGTTTGTACCGTATAAATTTCCCTCCGTCAAAGACATTTAATCCTTCATAATACGTCCCGATCCACAAGCGCTTTTTCGAGTCTATACAGAGACTCACAATCACGTCACCACTCAGGCTATTCGGATCTGCCGGGTCGTGTTTGTATTGGCGAAAAGTCTCCGTTGTGCGGTCAAAATAAATCAGGCCGGCACCATTCGTCCCGATCCAAAGATTACCGTTGTCATCTTCCACAAAGCGATTGACATCGGCAAACGGCAGACTTGACGGTTCAAGCGAGTAATGCTTGTACACGTTGAACCGGTAAATATTCTCGTGATAGTAGCTAACTCCCCGTTTATAGGTACCAATCCATATAATGCCCTGATCATCCCGGTAGATATTTCTGACGCTGTTCTCTGACAGCGTTTTATCAACTTCATCCCGGTGATAAAGATAGCGTACCGTAAAATTCTGCTTGTCAATCAGGTTTATACCGCCGTGGTCG
This sequence comes from uncultured Roseivirgaceae bacterium, assembly GCA_964493505.1. Lineage (GTDB taxonomy): Bacteria > Bacteroidota > Bacteroidia > Cytophagales > Cyclobacteriaceae > Chryseosolibacter. The sequence goes on along the minus strand of CAZBNP010000008.1, from coordinate 108,078 downwards.
GTACCAATCCAGATAAGTCCATTATTATCCTGTACGATCCCACCAATGATATTCGTATTCAGCCGGACCTTTTCGGAAGTAGTGGAGAAATGGTAAAACTTGTTTTCCTTCCGGCTATAGTAATAGACACCCTGGTTGTCATTGAGCACCATAATCCATAAGTCGCCGTCCCGGTCAGCCATAACGCGGTAATCAAAGAGGCGGTTTCCATTGCGATGTGCAAGGTAATAATGCCTCGACGAAACCCGGGCGCCCGCATCGCTGACATTCAGGTTCTCAAGGATACCATTGCGATGGACTACCCAATAGTTGCCAGCGTTGTCCCAGGTGAGGTCAGATACGGAGTCTGCCATTATACTGAGCGTATCGCCTGGGATATTCCGGATTTCTAGATTCTTCTTCAGGCGAGGATCAAACCTTACAATCCCGCGGGGCTCGACAAACCAAAACCGTCCGGCACTGTCCCTTTGGATATCACTCAGCGTGCCGGATATCCCATAGCGTTCGTAAAACGGTTTCAGATCCTGTGTAAACTTTTCCGACGCACGGTCATACAACGCGAGTCCTAGTGGCGTCGATATGCAGATCGCTCCATCCGGACTTTCAAATATGCTGATGATTGTATTGTGTGGAAGCGAGGTGGTATCGCGCGGATCATGCCGAAAGGATCTGACCGTATAGCTGTCGAACCGGTTGAGGCCGGAAGCGGTTCCTATCCAGACAAAACCTTTACTGTCCTTAAAAACCGTCGTGACCTGGTTATGCGACAGGCCATGATTCATGTTGAGGTGGTGAAACTTGAACTGATCTGTCTGCGCCGCAACTCTCGCGTGGGAAAACACAGCTAATGCGCAAAACAGAACCGTCCGGATCTCCATCGTACTTTGCAGATAGTTATCTGCAAAATAGCGTTTGTAGGGAGAAAAGAAAACGCAGCCGGACTAATTATCAAGTCAGCGCACCATACATCCTACTGTGGTTTATGGCCAAACTCTCCATCTGCTTTTATCCTTACCTCATCACTGATCATCGGGGGAGGAAAGCCAGGACCAACGCCAAAGTCGGAGCGTTTGAGAGTACCGGTGATCTGAATACCGGCTACGGGTGCGCCATTAGCATTCGGATTGGCGGTGGTGCCACGGTGTAACATGTTCATCGTAACCTGCCGGGTAGTACCGTGGATCGTGAGATTACCTGTCAATTCATAGCTACCACCTTTCTTCTTGATAGAAGTGCTCTTGAAGGACATCGTCGGATACTTTTCTACATCGAAGAAGTCTGCGCTTCTGAGGTGATTATCGCGTGGGTCTACATTTGTGTCGATCGACGTCGTTTCAGCTGTAAGTTCAACTACTGCATCGCTGAAGTCGGGCTGCGATGAGATGATCGTCACCTTGTAGTCGCCAAAATAACCGGGAACATCTGCAATGCCGAGGTGGGTCACAGTGAAGCCCAGCCTTGAGTGCATCGGATCATGGACCCATGTCGTTTGAGCGATGACGCTCACCGAAAACAGTAGTGCCGAAAAGAATAAGATTACATGCTTTTTCATAGGATCATATTAGTTGGTTGTAATAATATACAAAGATATCCCAAAAGCGCATTGTATTCCTTGACTTAAATCAACAACGCAATGCCTGGCCAATAGCGGGATCCCTATCGTCACAGTTCTTTCAGGAGGTCCTGGAGGTCAAGCGGCCTTGTGAACATTGTCAGTGAACCATCCGGATTCTTCGGCCATAGTTCCCTTGGCCGATCCCAATAGAGCTCGACGCCATTCCCGTCCGGGTCGTCGAGATACAATGCCTCAGACACCCCATGATCAGATGCGCCGGTGAGAGGGTAGTATGCCCGCCGGATGCGATCGAGAATGGCGGCCAGGTCTCGCCGCGTAGGGTACAGGAAGGCAGTGTGATATAATCCGACTGCGCGGTCCTGTGCCGGCGGCGCGTTTAAACTATGCCATGTGTTCAGTCCGATATGGTGGTGATACCCGCCCGCTGACAAGAAAGCGGCCTGATCGCCATACATCATAGTCAGCTCGAACCCCAGTAATCCCTGGTAAAACTCAAGGGACTTGGTGAGATCGGACACCTTGAGGTGAACGTGGCCTATGCGCGCGGCGTCAGGCGCTTTGTAGTCTTCTTCTTTCTGCATTGGACGGTTATCTAGTGTGTATTATTTCAAAAAATAAGACCTGACAAACCAGGCCATCTTTTCATGCTTCTCCATAAGTCCCGTCACAAAATCACTTGTCCCGAGGTCTTTGTGTTTATCCGAAAACAGAGTGATCAACTTCCGAAGGTTCTGAATGATCGTTTCGTGGTCATTTAACAGATTCTTCAACTGCTCGTTTTGCTTGCTAGTGTAAGCCGGCTCATCCAAATGTGTAAGCGAGAGGAAGTCTTAGTTTACCATTGTGCTTCGTATAATTCAAAGCTACCAAAAGTCGTGTTGACATGCCTGATATAAACTAAGAAAGAAATTGATCTGAATCAAGAATGTCACTACTCATACGGTAACTCTACGCGTGGAGAATTTTCCACCCTGCAACCCAATTGTATTTGCATCGCAGGCCGATCTGGATTAGCATTCCACTATCCCTGATACCACTTTGATCGCCCTGTCACTATCCGCGGCAACAAAGGCATCAACCCGGGATGAGCTACCCCAGGCGCAGCGTTGCTTTCTTAACCTGATGAGCAATCACATCATCGCTTTGCAGCGAAGAATCAATGCCGTACAGTCTATGTCGGCGAAGGAAACATGCCGAAAACTGATTGAAGTCAACCCTGGATTAATCAACCGGGCGTCCCGGCAGCATATTGCATCGTATCCCGGGGTCACGCCCGAAACCCTGAGCCGTGTACGCCGGCAGATGTCGCTGCGGAAGTAACAAGGCCGAATCCAGGTCTCAGGCCATGATTTTGTATAGTTAGGATTCCTAATTATATTTGTTCCGGCAATATCGCCGTAACCAAAAACATTGGTATTATGAGCAAAGCAGTTTTCTATCACGCAGGGTGCCCCGTATGCGTAAGCGCGGAACACGAAATCATCAACCTTATCGGTGAAGACAATGTGGAAGTCGTTCATATTGGAGAAGTGAGAACCAGGATTGATGAAGCCGAAAAAGCAGGCGTAAAATCTGTCCCGGCATTGGTAACGCCCAACGGAAACGTTCTCCACATCAACTTTGGAGCTTCCATGGCGGATGTAAGAGGTTAAAAAATTCCCCTATAGCCGCGGTATCTGTGGCTATAGGGGGTACTTTACCAAATATCAAAATATATATGAACCCGTCCGATTTCGACTTAAAACATCAGAACGAGAACACAGAAAGCAAAATCGTGGCTTCGCTGGAGAGGATCGCGCAGGCTTTCCGGGTACTGCTGTGGCAGGAGAGCAAGGAATATTCGCTAACCCCGATTCAGGTCCAGGTTTTGATCTTCCTGCTTCACCACACTGAAGAGAAGAGAAAGGTGAGCTATCTTGCGGACGAGTTCAATATGACCAAAGCCACCATCAGTGACACGGTCAAAGCACTTGCACAGAAGGGTCTTATCGCAAAAGAATATGAACCGCACGATACCCGAAGCTACATTATCCACCTGACAAAAAAAGGCAGGGATATCGCTGCAAAAACATCTTCGTTTTCCGAAGCTATCCGCGCGCCTATCGGCCAATTACATTCCGACGACAAGGAAAGCATGATGTTAAGTCTGATGGCGATCATCCGGCATCTTAACAGCGCAGGCGTTATCACCATCCAGCGGATGTGTATGACATGCTCCTATTATCAACTCTCCGACGACGGGCAGAAACACTTCTGCACGTTGCTTAACCAGCGCTTGCAGGCCAAAGACCTGCGCGTTGACTGTCCTGAACACAAGATCGCCCGGTGACAAGCCATTGAAATCCGTTGCGACCAACAAAAAACGAGGAGAGCAAAATGCCCTCCTCGTTTAGATTGCGATGCCGATCAGGGCATTCGCTTCGTAGTTAATAGGGTTTATTCGTTCCTTGTAATAACCACATTTTAGACCAGGCGCTGTTGTTGCTTACATCGCTTCCTTTGAACGCGGTAGGTTCAAGTCGACCTATTGCGGCTTCGGCGTTGACCGGGTTCCGGGAGATCTCATCGTTGAAGTGATAATAAAAGCGCAGTGGCAATGCTTGACGTTTCGCCGACTCGCCCGCCTCCAGGTCTGGCAACCCCGTACGTCTGTAGTCAAACCATGACTCAGCCGCCGCAGTCCAACTTGCAATCCACTTCTGTTCAATAATACTTTCCAATCCCGAGTAAGGCGCGCCAGCAATGTAGCCCGCAAACTGATCACCCACGCCCCACGCATTGAAGGACTCGCGAACTCCTGCTGCGTAATGATCCGCGGGATTGCCAGGGGCCCAACCATACAAGGCCGCTTCTGCCAGGATTAGATTCACTTCCGCGGCTGACATGAGTCGCATCAGCAACAGCGGACCCTGCGTCTGCCGGTACATGCTGTTCAGATTGGAAACGTGGGGGTTATAGGCACCTTGCTCAAGGTTGGGGTTGAGGTTGTACTGTGCAGCGGCGAACACGGATGGAGGAATACCCACGTACTCGGTATCAAAATCGATGCCTACTCCCCAGGACTCTTCGTAGGCGTCAATTATGTCCTGTGATATCTCACGTTTACCATCAACGATCTCGTCAACGTCTTCACCCGCTACGAGAACCAGTGGATACTCGATCTTATTGGCCCATACACCCAACCGGGGATCATCCAGCGCTTGCAACACATCCACCAGTGGCTTACCCATTTTTAAACGCTGATAAGCACCAACAGGATCAAGGTCGAACACGGTATTACTCGGCCATGAATCAGTTGGGGCAGTCCCGACAAAGGATACATTCGCGTCATTGCTAGCCTGGAGAATCAACGGATACTTCGCAGGGTCAGCGGTTATCGCGGTGATGCCGTCTTCAGCAATTCCAGGCTCTTTCACTGAAAGTCGCATATAATATCTCAGCGCCAGCGAATTTGCGAACCTTCTCCATTTTGACACGTCACCCTGGAAAAGTAAATCCTGATTGGCGTCAATGTTCTGGTATTCACTGCTGCCCTTTGACAATAGCGTATTCGCTGTCTCGAGGTCGGCGAGGATGCCCAGGTAGATATCGCGTTGGGGATCAAACGGCGGTTTAAAGAATGCTGATCCCCCTTCAGCCTTCAACGCCTCAAAATAAGGAGCATCTCCCCAGAGATCGGTGACCAATCCAAAAGCATAGGCTTTCAATACCAGCCCCACTCCCTGGTGAAACTCATACTCTCCAGCGACAGCTTTGTTATACAGCTCGTCTGCATTTCGCAGGATGCCATAATAACCCGCCCAACTCTTGGAGTTGTTGTTCCAGTCATAATCATTATGCCCACCTTGCCAGCCGGTCTTTTGGGTGTGTTGCATGACTCCGGCGATGTCGCCAAATCCCAGGTCGACAACTTGTCTTCCCAGGTCGACAATTACGGTCGGCATCAGCAGGTTCAGGTCAGCGACCTCGGGCGCGGGGCCATTCGGGTCGATATTCAACTCGTCGAGGTCATAACACGCATTTAATGCCAAAGCTATAACCAGCGCCCCCGCAATTTTTATTTTATAGTTTTTCATGATCTAATATTTTTCTGGTTAAAACGTTAAGCCAAGTCTGAATCCAATAGGAACAACCCAGGGATTGACGTTGTAGCGTTCTACTCCCTGAAGCAGTTGGCCACCTTCCGGCTGGAAGGCTCGTTCCGGATCCACACCGAAACTGGCATCTTTTGCCCACAGCATAATATTTCGACTATAGATCGAGAGATTTATATCGTCCATTTTAAGTTTGCGGACGATGCTAGCGGGGAATTTATAGTTCAACGACACCTCGCGGAGTTTGATGTAGTCAGCATCGAACATATTGGCTTCGCCGATGTCCCAGGGATAGCTAACCACATAAGGAAGAAATACCGTACCCGGGTTTCCGAGGTTTTCGCTTTCCAGGATGAACTTGCCATCCTCATCATAGTGACCCATGACACCGGGGGCAAATGTTCCATCGTATACAGTAACACCGCTGAAACTCTCGGGGAAACCACCGTATTCAGGGGTCGGGCCACCAACAGGTCTCAGCCGGTCACTAAACAAGAGCTGATCTGCGTTTGCAATAACCCAGTCGCGAAGTTCATCGCTCGGCGCACCACCCAGCGCGCCAGGATGCACGAGATCATCGAGCCAGGTCTGAGTATGAACTGATTCGGAAAGGTAACGGTAGGTTTGTGAAACATACTGCCCACCCGACCGCCAGTCGAACGTCATGTTCAATGTGAAGTTCTTGTACGAAAGGGAGGTCTGCAGCCCCAGAATGAAATCGGGATTATAGTTACCGACTTTTGAGTACTCTTCCTCCCTTACCCATTCGGCGTCAAGACCACTTCCGAGGATTGGGTACCGGTAATAGGGCGAAGTAGGATCTTCCACTCTTCTGACTTTGCCGGCATAGAGATTGCCGATACGACCATCCTCACCGGTCGCGTCGTTCTTGACATGCGCGACGTTCCTGACCCGCGCCTCATCCCAGAATTGAATAAAGTCGACCTCATCCGCAAGTTCGAGGAGGCGTGTGTCGGTCTTCGTAAAGTTGAGATCCAAATCGAGTGTCCAGTCCGCTGTTTTGAGTGGTGTGACGCCGAGAACAAATTCGACACCTTTGCTTTGCAACAATCCGGCATTGATAACCACGCTCGAAAACCCGGCTGATGACGCCAGCGGAACCTGAACAATCTGATTTCGGTTATCGAGTTTGAAGTAGGTTCCCTCAAATCGCAAGCGATTCGAAAACATCCTGATCTCAGGACCTATCTCAAAAGACGTCGCTTCTTCAGGCTTCAGGTTCGGGCTGAGGAGTGCTGCCGGTTTGGCGAGGCGCACCGCATCCCCCCATTGGCCGGCATTACCATACGTTGCCTTCAAATTGTAAGGGCCGGTATCGTTACCAACCTGAGCCCAGCCCCCTCGCAATTTGACCATATCGACGTTATTGCCCATATCGACAACTTCGTTGAGAACAACACTCAGCGATACTGAAGGATAAAAATAGGATCGGTTCTCCGCCGGCAATGTACTCGACCAGTCATTGCGGGCAGTAAGGTCCAGGTACACGGTTTCACGCCATGACAGGTTGGCCATCCCATAAACACTATTGATCGCCCGTTGACTTCTGTAGCTGCTATAGTTCAACATCATTGCCCCTATATTGGAAACAGTAAACAGGTTGGGGACGACAAGCCCTGATCCCGTTTTGGACGAATTGCTGACAGAGGATCCTTTTGAATACAGTGTATTACCACCAACCGACGCGGTCAGACTGAAATCTCCCCATCCGTCTTTATACGTAGCGAGGGCATCCATGTTCCGCTCAAGAGCATTACTGGTGTTAATCCCATACGCTCCGTTGTTCGGTTCTTGCGTATAACCAGGCCCGATCTTCGTCTCCCGAATTTCATCGCTCTTGTTCAGCACAATGCGTCCCATCAAACTGAATTTCGGCGTGATCTCCCAGTTGGCAACAATATTTCCGAACAATTGGTAGCGATTGAAACTGTTGTTGACGTCGTAAGCCAGCATCCAGGGATTTTGATAGCTGTCGCCTACACGTCTGACGCCACCACCTACGTGGTAGTCGCGAAGTTCGTTGATATCGATGTTAAGGGGATGGCTGTATGCCCATTGCAGCGGATTCGCACCCCGATTGTTAGCCGGTCTGTTGTCGGCCCAGCTGTTTACAAAGTTGATATCCGTGCTAACGGTGACCTTTTCTGTCACCTTCGTTGACGCCGAGAGTGACAAGCTGTTTTTGTTAAGATCCGAATTCGGGATCAGCCCTGTATGCTTCATGTTCGTCACTCCAAGACGGTAGCTCACACCGGGCGAGTTGTTTGAAATAGAAACACCGTTAGTACTGGTGAAGGCGTAATCGTTTAGAAAATTCCTGACGTTGTTAGGGTAACCAATCACCTCCGTGGGAATGGGAACTCCGTTAGCGTCGAGCGGAGCATCCCACTGTACTGCCCAGTAGCCTTTGTTCACTTCCGGCCCCGAGCCAGTTTGATCATTTGGACTAATCGGCGGGAGAATACCACCTCCCACATTCTCCGGTCTGAACGAAAAGAATCCGGTAGAAAACTGCTTTTGTGTATTCAGGTACTTCACAGGCACGTCGAACACTGTATTGCTGGTAACAGAGACTTTCATTCCGACTCCCTTTGCCTTCTTCGTGGTGATCAGTATCACGCCGTTACCGGCACGCGTTCCGTACAATGCGGCGGCACTTGGCCCTTTCAGTACCGTAACACTTTCGATGGTTTCAGGATCCAGGTCAGCGATTGCATTCCCGTAATCCACCCTGTTGTCGGAACCGAAACCTCCAACGTTGTGAAACTCGTTTCGCATCGGCACACCGTCCACAACAAAGAGGGGCTGGTTATCCGTGCTCAGGGAAGTGGCTCCCCTGATAATCACACTCGTCGTAGATCCCACGCCCCCGGTTGAATTGATTGTGACACCTGAAACCTTACCCGACATAGAGTTAAGAAAATTTTCCTGCGCTACCCGGGTGAATTCTTCACCACTTACCTTTGCGACGGAATATCCCAACGATCTCTCCTCCCGTTCGATACCGAGAGCGGTCACCACCACTTCATCCAGCGAGTGCATACTTGCCTGCATCGAAATATCGATAACACTCCGTCCGCCGATGGAAACCTCCTGCGTCTCGAATCCGACAAACGAAAACACCAAAACGTCGTTGCTGGACGCTTCCAGCACATACCTACCCTCGTGGTCTGTAACGGTACCGCTATTAGTTCCTTTTATAACAATGCTCAGTCCGGGAAGCCCGAAACCTTCGTCAGCAGAGGTCACCACACCTGAGACCCTGTGATTTTGTTGTATGATAGCATCTGCCTTGGCAAATGCGAGCCCGGCAATACAAACGGATACAAGCACCGATACAAAAAATGTAACCAGCTGCTTTGTCGTACCACCGGATGAATATCTGAATTTCATATCTTAAAGTTTGAGTAGGTTAATTGACGACCTCGAAAGAAAGAATAAGCGCATGCGTGTTCGCTGGAAGATGCGGCGGAGACGCCGCCATAAACATGATCAGCTGCATCCGGGAATTCGTAATAGACCGGACGATCACTTTACGCTGAAAGTCCCGGAAACCTATGAATTCGGTACCTGAGAAGTCGAGGGTCATCACGTTATTAAAAGTGATGGCACCACCGGGGCCGTAGACCGAAGGAACAGTAAAGTTCTCATCCTCAGTAAAGGTAAAGGTCGCACCGGCCTCGGGTGTGTACTTGGCGATACACAGCCCGTAATCCTCGCCATTGGCATTGACAATACCTGCCCCTCCATTGGTTACTATCTCATATACAAGCCCCCCAAAGGAGGCACCATCCTCCTTGACGTCGTGTACATAGGAACCATCATAAAAGAAAGTAAACTCGTCCTTGTAGAGATCTCCCATTCCAAACTCAAGGTCAAAGATGCCGGTAGGAAGTGGTCTTGGTGTGTCCGAGACTGTGGTAAACGCCGCATCTGCATCTGCAAAATAATCGCCCCCGGTACTGTGATCAGCAGTCAGTTTCCATGTTTTACCCGCGTAGTCATCGGCAGTATGATCACCCGTCAGCATCGCATAGGGCGGTAGGTCAAGCGCGAGTGATACCTCCTTGGTAACTGCGCCGCCCCTGCCATCGGATGCTGTCAACGTAGCAATATAGTATCCGCCTTCCTCATAGACATGCACCGGATCCTTTTCAGTGCTCGTGTTCCCATCGCCAAAATCCCATGACCAACTTGTGGCACTATGGGTTAGCGCGGTAAAGGCGACCTGCTTTCCTACAGCGCTTTGAAATATCTCAGCGGAAAGGGGAAAGGTCGGTCGCGACTCATCTTCCGTACACGATGTGTACAGCAGGCCACCGGAGAAAATAAAAAAACCATACAGTAAAATTCGTTTCATAGTTGTTATTTAGTTGTGCTGTCCCTTTAATTAACAATTTGTTCAACTTCCCGTAACAGATCATGAGCATTTATGTCCTGATATGCCGGTCCGATGGTTTACTCCAAACTAACTAAATTTCGACTATATTGTATTCATCTCGTTCGCGTTTTGCGTCAATAAAGCGTTAGTTTGCGCACGGGCGGGCAATAGCCCAAAACAATAAAAAATTCGCGCTCCTTTGACTTGTTTCGAAGAGTTGATCAAATTAGCGGCGGGATGTAACAATGGTTTGTCTCAAGCGGGAGTAGCTCAGTTGGTAGAGCATCAGCTTCCCAAGCTGAGGGTCGCGAGTTCGAGTCTCGTTTCCCGCTCAACAACAAAAGGCAAAGGGCAATAGGCAAAAGGCAAAAGGCAATGTGGGAACTCATAATTCCTATGTCCCTCCCGCCCGGGACCGAAGCCCGGAACCCGGAACTCCTGGCAGCTACAGTCCCTTCAACACAATTAGCACTTTCAGGCTTCGGCGGGCCAGCCCGGCACGGATTTTTGCTATACATCGACGGGATCGGTCGATCCTATTGTCAAAATCAAAATATGCTGTTATGGAAAAATTGCAAGTAAAAGGAACCTGGAATGAGGTTAAGGGCAAGTTAAAGCAGAAGTACGCGCAATTAACTGATGATGATCTGACATACGTCGAAGGCAAAGAAGACGAGATGTACGGAAGGTTGCAGCAGAAATTGGGTAAAACCAAGGACGAAATAAAGCGCGAGCTGAGTGACCTTTAATCCCCGAAAGAAACCCCCGCGAAAGATCGCCGGGGTTTCTTCTTTTATCAAATAGCCGGTGCAAACACGCTAAAACCGTAGGTTCAACGTTTCTCTTATACCCCGGCGCACAAAATATCAGCCAAAAAAACAAACTACGGTATGGTTTTCCTATATTGTATAATTCGTTCGATCAATTCCGGAAAAAGATGCTGATCCGCGCCTTCATACTTTTTCTTGTTATCTGCACAGGATGCAGTTCCGGAATCATCCCGTGCCCGGAGGTGAAGGGACTGCGGTTAAAGAAAAGCCACGCCGGTAAAAACTTCAGGGGTTGGGACCGTCACCGCGACGAACCGGAGCCCGTGATCACAGTATCGTCAGATGCACGGACACCTCAGCAGAGTTCAAAAAACAAATACCGTTACGTCAGGTACACCATTGAGCATGTGGATGTGGAGGAAATGGACTGCCCAAAGCCCGGTGAAAAGAAAATACCCAAATCCGTTAAAGAAAACATCCGCAAGCATCGCAAAAAGATGCGTTACTATTACGAGCCGGGCGCTGATTCCCTCAGCCTGGTACCTTCATCGCATCCCAGTCGTTAATTTCTGAGTGATCTGTCAAACTTTGCGGAACAACTGAACTTTCGCGGGATTGATGGGCAACGAATCCAAAATTGACTTTATATTTGCAGTCCTCAATCAGGGGGATTAGCTCAGCTGGCTAGAGCGCTTCCATGGCATGGAAGAGGTCATCGGTTCGACTCCGATATTCTCCACCGATAAAGCAGCCCTCCTGAAGCAGTCTCCTTCGTCGATCTGCTTCAGGGGGCTATCAACGCCCGCACTCGCCTTACTCTCTCGGGATCTACTGTCCTCAGCGTATATTCGCCGGATCCGCCCATGCCCATCGAAGCAATTCGCTCATTCCGATACTCCATCGGGCTATCGCGAACGGCACTGGCGGAAAAATGAAGTTCATCAACGCCGGTTTTTACCAGGTCCTGAACGTTCTCCTCGCTAACACCCGATCCGGCCATGATAGAAATTCGTCCCGCCGCCCTTTTTACCACCTCGGTCAGAAGGGATACCCCCGCCCCTGCCTGCGCTTCTCCCCCGGAGGTGAGTATCCTGTCAAAACCCACTTCAATGCAGTCTTCCAGTGCCTGAAACGGATCAGCGGCCATATCAAAAGCCCGGTGACAGGTCACCTTCAGCGGACGTGCCGCGGTTATCAACTCCTGACAACGTTTCTTGTCTATAGTGCCATCGGGTTTCAATATTCCGAACACAACACCGTCGGCGCTTAGCTTCTGACATTGCATGATGTCGCGCTTCATTGCATGGAAATCGTAATTCGAGTACAAAAAATCGCCCCCACGGGGCCTAATCATCACATAGAGGTCGAGATTGACATTCTGCCGTACGACTTCGATAGTGCCCGCCGAGGGCGTGGTGCCACCCTCCGGGGCATTGTCGCACAACTCAATGCGGTCAGCTCCGCCTTCCTGCGCTCTAAGAGCCGATTCGAGGTTGTAGACTACTATTTCTAGGTTCATAGGGGCTAGGTTATATCTCTGAAGCAGATCTCCTTCGTCGATCGCTTCAGGGAATCACCCGGCGGGCTCCGCGAAAGCGTTTCTGATAATAATCCGCATATATATTGGTCTCAACAACACCGAGAGATGACGATGCATGAATAAATTTTACGTCGCCTTTGGACCTGATCTCTGTGACAAGTCCAACGTGCGTAATCTTTCGCTTCTTCTTGCCTGTCGCAAAGAAGACAAGATCACCGGGAGCGAGGTCTCTCATCTTTACTTCAGTGCCTATTTTGCTCTGTGCTTCCGATGTGCGGGGCAGACTGACATTGATAGACCGGAAGGAATTGAGAAGCAGTCCTGAGCAGTCCATTCCCGAACGTGTAGTTCCACCGTACCGGTAAGGCGTACCAATAAAAGTACGGGCGGAAGACACCACCTTTTTAACACTCACATCGCGAACACTCGCTTTCCTGCCGGACGCACATGACCCCAGCACAAACAGAATGGCAATGGAAAATTTCAGAATACGAACCTGATGAGGTTTCATCGCAAAAATGATTCTGATAGCCAAAAAAATATTCCGATACAAATATATCAAGTTCAGAGCATTTGACGAAATGATACGTTCCTCACTCATGCTGTCGCTGTGGACCAAACGAAAGTTATGACTACTTTAGAAGCCTCATGTGTGGAGTCACAGGAATCTTCGCTTTTAATCTTGTTGGTAAGTTTAACAAGATCCACATCACTGCCGCGACCATGTCGATGGAGAGGCGCGGTCCGGATTTTCAGGACATATACATCGACGAGTGGGTTGGGCTGGGCCACCGAAGACTGAGCATTATCGACACCTCCGAACGCGCCCATCAGCCCATGTGGGACGTCAGCGGCCGTTATTGTATCATCTTCAACGGCGAGGTTTTTAATTACGCGGAGCTGAGACAAGATCTCGAAAGCAAAGGCTGCTCCTTCCGCTCGGAATCAGATACCGAAGTACTCCTGCAGCTGTTTATTCACGAAAAGGAAAATTGTCTCAGCAAACTAAATGGGTTCTTCGCCTTCTGCGTATATGACAAAGCTGAACAATCGCTGTTTGTAGCACGTGATCGCTACGGCATTAAACCCCTGCTCTATTTGTTTGATGACGACAAGTTCATCTTCGCGTCGGAAATGAAGACTCTCCTGCAGTACGGAATTGACCGCACACTCGACTACACCTCGCTCGCCACCTATCTGCAGCTCAACTACATTCCGGCACCCGACTCGATCTTTCAGGAGGTAAAGAAACTGCTGCCCGGCCACTGGCTTCGTGTAACCCGGGGAAAGATGACAATGGAAAAGTGGTACGGAATTGCCCTGGATGAGGACCGTATTACTAACAGCCCGATTTCCTTCGAAACAGCCAAAAACAAATTTTCGTTGCTACTGGAACGCGCCGTGCAACGACGACTGACCGCCGACGTGCCATTGGGAGCTTTTCTCAGCGGTGGTATTGATTCATCCGTAGTAACCGGACTCGCCGCACGACACGCGGCCAACCTCCATACCTTTTCGATTGGATTCCGCGACGAAAAATTCTTCGATGAGACCGCGTATGCAACACTCGTGGCCCGCCACTTCAAGACTGAACACACCGTGTTCTCGCTTACCAATAACGAGCTCTTCGAACATGTCGATTCAATTCTGAACTATATCGACGAACCGTTTGCCGATTCGTCGGCGATCAATGTGTATATACTGAGCAAAAAAACCAGGCGACAGGCAACAGTTGCGCTATCCGGCGATGGCGCCGATGAACTGCTCGCAGGCTATAACAAGCACGAGGCACTGAACCGTATGTTTCATCCCGGCGCGAAAGAGAAGGCTGTGATCGCACTCAGCTCCCTCTGGAAAAACCTGCCCAGGTCGCGAAACAATTTTTTCGCGAACGCTGTGCGTCAGGCTCACCGTCTGTCGGCAGGTGCCTCGCTGACTCCAAAAGAACGCTACTGGCGCTGGGCATCGTATGCCGGCACCAACGAGACCATGGCACTGCTGTCACGATCTTCAAAAGAAAAGCTGGCCCTTCAGACGCTCGACCACCGCAAGGATATCATCCTCCGGCACCTCAAGCCAAATCACACAATTAATGACATCCTGCTGACAGACATGCAGCTCGTATTGACAAACGACATGCTCACCAAAACAGACCTTATGAGCATGGCTCACGGACTCGAAATACGCTCGCCATTTCTGGACCACGAACTGGTTGATTTCTGTTTCACCTTGCCGGAAAACTTCAAGATCGACGGCAGCGACAGAAAAATAATCCTGCGCGAGACGTTTCGCGAAATGCTACCAAAAAAGCTGTACAAGCGACCGAAAAAGGGATTCGAGGTACCCCTGCTTAAGTGGTTTCGCGGGGAGATGAAGGCTCTGATCATGGACGACCTCCTTTCGAGGCAGCGGATAGAAGAGCAGCAATTGTTCGACTACGACGAAGTCCAAAAGCTCACCCGGCAGCTCTTTTCGAACAATCCCCGCGACACCCCTGCACGCATCTGGGGATTGGTGGTCTTTCAGTGGTGGGCGAAGAAATACGGCTTACCGGTTGCCTGATCAGGAGGCTTTGCGGTTCTCCTTCTAGAATATTTCTAATAAAAAGTAGACTTATACAGTCTTTTATTCTAAAAAAGCCAGGACAACCGTATAAAATTCCTATTAGCCCTTCTTTTCTTACAAATCTTTCAAATTTTACCTCATTAGGTTAAAATTTAACCCTATCTACAACGTTTTCGTGAATAATTTTAGAAAAATAGATTGTTTTTAGCCCTGGTAGTTCAATATTTGTTCATTATTTCAAACAACAAGGGCAAAATTTAAACAACCTAACCGAAAATTATGAAAAAAGCAGTGCTACCTTTTGTCTTGCTCATTCTCGTCAGTGTTCTGGCGTTATTTTATCCAGCTATTCCGAAGGAAATCGTGTCGGAAGGCATCGTCGAAGGAGATGTCGCATGGATGTTGGCTGCAACAGCCCTGGTATTCCTTATGACCCCGGGTCTGGCCTATTTTTATGGAGGTATGATCGATACCAAGAACATCATCTCCACGATGCTTCAGAGTTTCATCGCCATGGGCGTCATCAGTATTCTTTGGGTCGTTGTCGGGTTCAGCCTGGCATTCGGCGAATCTCAGGGGGGCTTCGTTGGTGACCCTACCACCTTCTTTATGTTCACTAATGTTCTGGACGGACAACCCTGGGGGGGAGCGCCCACAATCCCGCTGGTATTGTTTGCTCTCTTTCAATTGAAGTTTGCGATCATTACCCCTGCACTGATCACCGGTACATTTGCAGAAAGGATCAAGTTCAAGTCCTATATCATCTTTCTTGTTCTCTTCTCACTGTTCATCTACGCACCGCTGGCACACTGGACATGGCATCCTGAGGGATTCCTGTTTCAGATGGGCGTTCTCGACTTTGCGGGCGGAACCGTCGTTCACATGTCCGCCGGCTTCGCAGCCCTCGCCGCCTCCATCTACCTCCGCAATAAAGGTGAAAAGAAAACACCCATTGCACCGGCAAACATCCCTTTTGTTCTTCTCGGTACCGGCCTACTGTGGTTCGGCTGGTTTGGATTCAACGGTGGTAGCGCGATGGGCGCAAGCGCACTCGCTGCCTCTGCTTTCGCAACGACCAATACAGCCTCTGCGGCCGCAGGACTTTGCTGGGTGCTCTTCGATGCTGTCAGAGGCAAGAAACCCTCCGCATTGGGATTCTGTATCGGAGCGGTGGTTGGCCTGGTGGCAATTACTCCCGCAGCCGGTTTTGTAACGATTCCATCAAGCTTGTTCATCGGAACATTCGCTTCACTCATCAGCAACGTCGTTGTACACTGGAAATCTAAAACATCTCTTGAGGATACACTTGATGTATTTCCCTGCCACGGCGTCGGTGGACTCGTCGGTATGGTGATGACAGGTTTGCTTGCCCATCAGGCTGTCAACGGAGGCAATACTACCGGCAACGGATTGTTCTTCGGTGAATTTGCTCTCTTCCAGGCTCACATGATCGGATTGGTTATCGTGGTCGCGTTCACTTTCCTCGGATCACTCCTGATGCTTAAGATCACGGATTTGATCTCCTCACTAAAAGTATCAGCGGAGGAAAAAGAAATCGGTCAGGATCTGAGCCAGCACGGCGAGAACCTGTACCAGCTTGATCTCGGTACTACGACGAAAGACTCAATCTAAAAAAACAAGCCCCCGAGAATCTCGGGGGCTCTTACAACGCTTACTGATCTCACTAAAGCATCCCTGCGGGTCTCTCACCACCCACGAGGATTAAACCTTAGCTAACCTTGTAAACCTTCCCAAAATATGAAAACTAACAGACTATGCATGACATTTGTACTAGGAATGTGTTTGATTTCAACGGCTGGTCTCAGCCAGTCAGTACCTGTTCTTGCATCAGCAGGAACTGCCACACCCGATGAAATAGTTCCGAAAGAAGAAAAGGACGAAAAAAAAGAGCAAGACAAACCTGCCCTCACCTTCTCGGGATCCATTGATACCTATTTCCACTCAAGCTTCGGCACCACCAATGCCGCCTATGACGATGGCTATGCTCCGGCATCCGCCTTTGCCAACCTGAGGGGATTCGGCCTGGGAATGGCCAATGTTATCGCTTCTTATTCTGGCGACCGCGTCGGCTTCACAGCCGACCTGGTGTTCGGACCTCGGGGAAAAGCAGCGGTATTTGCTTCTGATCAAGGTATCGTAAATCAGATGTATGCGTATTACAAACTCTCCGACAAGGTAACCCTGAATCTCGGCCAGTTCAATACGTTCCTGGGATATGAGGTGATTTCGCCTGCGGCAAACTTTCACTACTCTACGTCCTATATGTTCTCGTATGGCCCCTTCAGCCACAGCGGTCTCCGCGCCGACTTTGACCTCGGACGAGGCGTGTCAGCAATGCTGGCAGTAATGAACCCTACAGACCTGGTTGAATTCAACCCGGTCAACACCTACACTTTCGGCGCACAGATCGGACGCTCGGGCGACACCGGTGGCATGTGGCTGAACCTGGTCTATGGCGACCAGGATGGCAAACTTGACACCAATGACAACCCATACGTTTTCGACGAAGACGGCACACCGATCGGATTCATCAGCTCGACAGGATCGCTGTTCCAGGTGGATCTCACCGCAGGATGGAACGTTGGCGAGAAATTCTATATCGGACTGAACACCAGTTACCAGACCGTTGATGATGGCGAACGTTTTGTAGCCGAAGGTGACATTGAGGATGCCCATGGCAAGGCAGCAACTTTTATGGGGGTCGCGGTGTATCCGAAGATCACCCTGTCGGAATCATTCTCCCTCGGACTCCGCGCCGAATACCTGAGTATTACCAATCAGCACCTCGGTATTTTTGCAACAGACAGCGACGGCAAGGCAAGTGTTATGGAGTTCACCCTATCGGGTAACTATTCCGTTGGCAACCTGACGTTCATCCCGGAGATCAGAATCGATCGCTCGTCGGAAAACTCCTTTGCCGATGCTGACGGAAAACCAACTGACATCATGCCCAGTGCTAATCTCGCGGCCGTGTTTAAATTTTGACATTCCGGATACGTCCCTAAGATTTGGCGTCTGGTTGTTTGCGGAAGTCAGGTAGAAATACCTGGCTTCTTGTATTTATAAGCAGATCGGAAAATCACTGCAGCGATATAGTTCCGGGTGTCAGGCCGCTCACCTCTGTGATCTTGCCACCCAGGAAACGCAAAAGGTCTTCCTCCACCCTTTCCCGGTCCTGCCAGAGATTGCGGCTGAATACAAAATGGTAGCTCCAGTTCTTTCTTGACATCAGAGCGGGCGTATACGCGAAGAAATCCTTTCCCGACAGACTATTAAAATAATGCAGGTCGTCCGTGAGAACGATCCCCAGGTACCGACTGTCGTTCCTTACGCAGAGATCCGCCAGCGGCAACCCGCCAGCTTCAAAATCAAACTCCGGAAATTTCACCATGCCCCATTCCCGAATCTGATGATTGAGATACCAGGTCGAGGCTTGCTTTCCATCCTGAAAAACAGTGGGGCTGAATTTACCCTGGCTGACTTCGCGCGCATACTCAAGATACTTCTTCAGCAAACCGGGACCTTCATTCTTCAGTTCGTCGGTGCGTAATTGTTCCGGCTGAATACTGCATATAAGAACTATCTTCTCACGCGCCCGTGTAACAGCGACGTTCAAACGGTTTTCGCCTCCCGCCATGTTAAGACTGCCAAACTGCATGGTGAGTTTTCTGCGCTTGTCGGGAGCATAGCCTACTGAGAAAATGATAACATCCTTTTCGTCACCCTGAACGTTTTCAATATTCTTGACGAAAAGCGACGCTGGTACCTGAAGACCTTCACTCGCAAACCGCTCTTCGAGAAGGTCCAGAATGAGGTTTTGCTGTGGGGAGTTGAATGTCACTACTCCGATTTCCTTTTCAGGATCCATGGCCAGGAGTTCCATAACGCGTCCAACCACCGCCTCTGCTTCCACCACGTTGGTGTTATCTTCCCAGACCCCTTCCACCTGCCGGTATTCGATCGCAGGCTCCTGTCTGTTAAGAATAATGCGATCGGGCAGAAGTTGAAGTCTGCCGTCATAGAAATGACGATTGGAAAAGTCGATGAGCTCAAGCGACTGACTTCTGTAGTGTCCCTGTAGGTGTACCGTCGGCAGATACCGCTTGGCCAGGTCGAGGAGGGAATCCACTTCCAGGTCGGGGTGATCGCCATCCTCCTCCCAGCGGGTTTGATACAGCTCGTTGGGTTTCAATTGCATGTCGTCGCCCGCTATAACAAGTTGCTTTCCCCTGTACATCGCCGGGATACCGCGTTCCGAAAAGCACTGGGATGCTTCATCAAAGATCACGATATCGAATAATTCGGCCATCGGAAAGATCGCCGACGCAGCCTCCGGCGATACCATCCAGCAGGGAACTACATTGAATATCTCATGTTGGAATTCACCAATAACGCGCCTGAGCGGCCATATCTTTTTCTTTTTGGTGACCTGGTGATAAAGATCTCTGTACGTAACACGGTTGTTGAGGCGGTTGTATTCCAGGTTATCATATACACGCTCGCGCAGGCGCAACGTCAGGATATCGTGGCTAAGCTTCTGTTTCTCTTCGACGAGTGCGATCAGCTCTTCGCGCTGCTTCTCCATACGTTGAGAAGAGACTGAACGCAAGTCAGGGTTCTTTGCCTCGATGTGTTCAATCCAGGCAATCCGCACGCTGTTCTGGAAAAGCTGTTCGATCGCTTCCGGGTTCCACTCCCCCACTTTGTCATAGAGTTTACCCATGACATCTTTTTCGTGCGCCGCCATGTTTTCACGAATCCGATCGAAGTCGCAGATACTTTCAAAATCCCTGCGCAGGGCCTTCAGATATTCATCTTCCTTGTCAGGGTTTGATACCAGATGCCTGAACTGAAAGGAGGTTATGTATTTCAGCCACTCGATCTTTTTCTCTTTCAGGTCGCCGACAATCTGCAGCAGCTCTTTCAGGACCCCGACAAAGGCGGCACGGGTGTACCGCTTCGGATGCATTCCATCCTTAACTTCCCGCAGCGTATTAAAGATGAGTTTGGCGCGAATGGCAAGCTTCTGTCTTGCAAACCAGGTCCTGATGTTGACTTCGTCATAATCGGTCGGAAGGTCGACCAGCCAGGTTTTCTTCTTCACTGCGGTCAAATGATGCTCGAGGTTCAGCCTGTTGTCAATGCGCGCCTCCAGTGTTCGCAAGCCCTTCTTGGTTCGAGGCAGTCCGTTGGCGTTCAGTACATCATTGATCCACTGTTTGTCTTTGGAAAACAATCGCCAACGTATTGAGCGGAACAGGTTCCCGCGCGTCTTCATCTTTCGCTGAAGCGCTTCCTGAAATCTCCCGAGGAGACCAGGATGCAGATACGTCTCCGCGCCCACCCCGGAAAAACAGTTCAAAAGCACGCGCTCGACGTTGGTAAACCAAAGAAAGCTGGTTTCATCGTCCTTTTCATCCGCCATCGCCTGCATATAAGAGAATATCGGGTCGGTTTTCAGCAGGGCAACTATACCGAGCACATCATCTTCACGCGCCCTGAATGAGTCAGCATCTTCAAGGTTGAGCCGGACATTGATCAGTTTCTCAACTTTTTCCTGCGTTTCTCTCTGGTATGCCGGGATCTCCCTGATCACTCCCTCAATCTTTTTCAACTCGGTCAGCTGGTACCCGGAAAACGAGGAACGGTTGCGCCACACATACTGTGGCTCTTCGAATACTGCCGCGTAAATCACATATTGACGCAGCATCTGAAGGAACACCGGCAGGTCCGGAAAAAGGAAGTGTTGATATTCCTGCCGGATATTAATCGTCTCGCCTTCAATATCGGAGGTCAGGTAAAGCTCTTTTACACTCAAGCCACACTCCTGATCATCAAACAGTGTCTTCTTGAACTCCTCAAGCTCTTCTGTTATACGGTCGACAGTGCGCGAAACATGAAAGAATCTACGCTCCATCTGGATGACATCGATACTGCGATTGAAGTTCTTGAAATCTTCAATACTGTCGATCTGCCGCGCGACTTTGCCGAAGATCGTCTTGCGTTCATTCCTGAAATCATGGACCAATCCGACAAAATCGCCGAGCTGCTTGTCCTGCAAACGCTGATAAACGACATCAAGCGCGGCACGCTTCTGACATACCAGCAACGCGCGCTTACCCGAAGCAATCGTGTCTGCGATAAGATTGCAAATAAGCTGCGACTTACCCGTTCCGGGAGGTCCCTGAACCACAATGGATTGGCCCGACTTGACTGCCCGAATAGCGTTTTCCTGATACGCATCGAGTGTAAAGGGCGTGTGCAACTTCTCCTCCTTGAGCGCCTGGTTGACCAGAATTTTTTCAATACCTGATTCATCAACCCGATGATTCTTATTGAGAAAAAACTCTTCCAGATCCAGCGTGTTGCCCTCCTCCAGCAGCCGAAGGTAATCGGGAACGAGTTGTGATCCCGCCTGCGGAAAAATGCCCAGTACGGCTTCCGGAAAAAGCTTTAACTCACCGTTCCGGTGCTTCAGGTCGAACTCTTCCTTCTTGAACACCTGGAAGGGGATCAACTCATCTCTGAAATTATCAGGATTGAAATTGATTTCGATTTTTTCCTTGAGGAGTTGATAAAGCTGTGTGCGGAAGACGGTGCTGTCGGTATTGAAGTCCTCAAAGCTCGTGTCAAACATCTCTTCCTCCAGCGCGACCTTGTTGTAAAAGGCGTAAGCCAGAAGGAAAGATTTGTTGAACGTAATACCGGCCTGCTGGCGGAGGTGCAGGTACCATCCGTTATTTTCCTGAACAAGGGATACCGGAAAAAACAGCAACGGACACCGGACAAACGTACCATCGGAAAATTTTCCGCGAACAAATGGCCAGCCTATGTGCAAATCGTAGGAACCGCGTTCCTCAAAAAGAAAATTATCCGTGCGCTGGATCTTCTTGAGCTTTTTACTCACTTCGTTGTTAGATTCCACGCGACTGTCTAGCACCTGGCACAACTTGATAGTCTTACCCGCCATGAATGCTTTCAGTACCTCAAACGACGCATAGTCATTCAAATGGTCTACCTCGTGAAGGTCCATCAGCTGTTCAGCGTGCAACCGCAACAACAAGAGTGAGCGGTTACTGCCTGACAAATTGGTAAGCCTGCGCAAATAGGACTGCAGCACATTTTTTACCGGGTCGGTCGCCATTGATTTATTGATCACAGATTAATTAAAACTCCAGGACTCCTGTTACTTCTCAACGGTCAGGTAAGGCAAAAGCCGATCCAGTTCACCTGTCTTCAGAGTCGATAACTTTTTAATATCGTTTACCTCCCGAAAGTCACCATGTTGAAACCGGTATATAACCAGCATTCGCGCCAATCGGTTGTTGATATAGGGGTGTCGTGACATTGTGTCTTCAGTTGCCGTGTTGATATCTATTTTTCTCGGAATAAATTCTTCGCGTATAAACGATACACCAGCCAATTGCGCCACCGTGGCCGAATCAAGCCCATAGACTTCTGCCAGCTGTTCCTGTCTGACAAATCCCCCCAGCCCATCACGAAATTTAATGATCCGGGCTGCAAGTTTCGGACCTATTCCATAAACAGATTCCAGTTGCAACGTATCGGCCGTATTGATATCAAATTTTTGTTCCGCCTCTCTACTTTTTCTCCCGGATGGAAAGGGATAACGCCCTGCCCGGCTTCTTTCCGGGGAAGTTGCGCTTTTTTCCGGCAGAGTTTCCGGTAATGCGACGTAGCTATAAAGCTGGTGATATAACGCAGAATCCAACCCGTAGATTCTCTTCATATCCGATTTAATCCGAAACACACCCCCTTTGCGGCGATAAGCGGCAATTCGATTCGCTATAATTCCATCGATACCAAGTTTGCGAAGGTCATCAACGCTTGCAGTATTGGGGTCAAACCGGAACAGTGTGACCATCGGCATCTCAATTTCTTTCAAGGGTTCGGTCGTTTCTGTCCAGTTTGCCATCAGGCTGTCAAAGGACCTGGAATCGGGGATTGCCGCGCGCCGGGATGACCATCGGCGATAAACAGGCTCCGATATCACCAGAACGAGCATTAATGGCAGCAGCACCAGGAAACCGTTGATTTCATTTCCCGAGAATCCAAAGATATCCCGGATCCATTTTCTGACAGATTTCATCGGGAGAGGGTTTTCACACAAATTAAGAAATCCGGGGAACTTTAGATAGCGGTTTGTGAATTACCCCTTTGAAGTAGCGTAGGCCGCTTGTGGAATTATTTAAAATCATTCTAAATTGTACTCCGGATGACTTTTGTCATTACGGATTCTAGCCCGCGGTGTATTTTTGTGATCCGAAATGACTCCGAACTTTAAATCTTTAGCGCTCAGTTACAAGTCAGCCCCTCTCGCCCTCCGGGAACAGGTTTCACTCAATGAAACAGGGGCTAAGCAGTTGATGCACTTCCTGAAGGACTACACTCCGGCAACGGACGTGCTAGTGGTTTCGACGTGCAACCGCACCGAGGTTTATTATAGCGCGGAGAAGGATCTTTCACACGACATATTCAAAGGGCTCGCTATGATTAAAAATCCGGATGCCGGATTCGAGCAACACTTTGCGCGCTATGAAGGTGCGGAGTGTGTCAGGCACCTTTTTGAAGTAGCCATCGGGCTGGATGCTCAGGTGATCGGCGATCTACAGGTCTCGGGGCAGGTAAAAAACGCATATCAGTGGAGCGCCGATGAAAACATGGCAGGCCCCTTTCTGCACCGGCTGATGCATACTATTTTCTTTGCAAACAAACGCGTCGTTCAGGAGACTTCATTCCGCGATGGCGCCGCGTCGATATCATACGCAGCAAAAGAACTGGCAGAAGACCTCGCCGCGGCCGTCCGCGAACCCAAGGTTCTCGTCGTAGGTGTTGGCGCAATAGGCCAGGATTTCTGCCTGAACCTGGTTGAATCCCGGCTCAACAATGTCACCATACTCAACCGAACACCCGAAAAGGCACAGGCATTGGCGACAAAATGTGGGTTCCGTTTCAACACGATAGAAAGCCTCAAAGAAGAAATCGCGAACGCCGACGTGATCGTCAGCTCCGTGTCGGGCAACGAACCGCTGATAACGCGGGAACTCCTGCAAGACCTCCGCATACTTTCTCACAAATACTTCATCGACCTGTCAATACCAAGAAGTGTTGATCCAGCCGTCGATAATATGCCGGGTGCGATTGTTTACAACCTCGACGATATTCAGGAAAAGACTACGGAAGCCCTCGAAAAACGCAAGGCCTCCGTACCCCATGTGCACGAGATCCTGGGCGAAGCAATAGTAGAGTTTGAAGACTGGTCACGGGAAATGATTGTTTCACCTACCATTCAAAAATTGAAACAGTCGCTCGACCAGATCAGAAAGGAAGAACTCACCCGCTTCCTGAAGAACGCCAAGCCCGATGAAGCACAAAAGCTTGAGGATATGAGCCGCTCGCTCATGCAAAAATTTCTCAAGTATCCCGTCCTTCACCTGAAAGCAGCGTGCAAACGAGGCGATGCGGAGTCACTCTCCGAATTGCTCCAGGAATTATTCAATCTGGAGAAAACGAAGGTGTAGGCACTTCTCACAAAAATCGACAACAAAGACGACAGCGTGGCTAAATGCTTGTGAGATACAAATGCAAAGCCTGTAATTCCACATCCGTATAGGCCTTTGTCATCGTCCAGGGCATGTCTTTTGGGTTGAGCGTTTTGCCCTCCGGTGTATGGCCGGTCCTCAGAGCATTAATGAACTCATCGGCACTCCACTTTCCGGGGTTTCCGGTTGAACTGATATCAGCCACATCGGGGAAACCCGGTGCTACCGGTTCGCCGCCTTTCATATTTTGGCGATGACACCCCTGACAAGCAATCGAAAGGTATCTTCCATATTCAACAGACACCTCCACCTTGATGTTGCCCCGGAGTTTTTCGGAATGATCGATCATTTCCGCCGGAAGAAGTGGAAACTTGCCGAGGTCGGTGAGGATACGCGCCACGGGTCCGATCTCGGTTTCGGGCAATACGCGATCAACTGGTGTCGCCTGACTGCAATATGCAATGAGCGCCGTCATGTCTCCTTCGGTGAGGTGGGTGTACTCGTGGGAAGGCATAAAGATCAGCGGCGTTCCATTCCGGCGCAAGCCGTGTTTCAGTGCAAGCAGCCAGTCGTCATTGCTAAAGTTCGCGGGCAAACCTCCTTCTCCCTTCGTCAGGTTTCCTGCAACAATGAGGCCGAGCGCCGGATCGTCGATAAAGACACGCCCATCGAGATCATTTGAATGACAATCATCACAGCCTTTGGTAGTGATAAGTCGCTTTCCGTACGCAAGGGTGGCAGAGTCTGTAGGGATGTCGAGGTGCTCCAGTTCGACCGTATAGGTTTGGTCCATACGGTGCTGAACGCTTGTCTTGGCTTTCAGGTAATAGGCACCGGAAACCAGTATCAGAATACCGACGGCGATGCCGGCAATCTTAAGAATCTTTTTGATCATAGGGTTTGAGTGTTTTGGGGCTTCGCAAGTACGCGGAGAATGTATGGATGTGTTTTACGGAACGGTGGATCATAGGGTTGCAAGCCGGGGATTGGACTGTCGTCTCCTCCATACCAAAATACGCTAAACAGGCAGATCCTTGCGTTTTTCGGGAACTGTCGCGAAACTATTTCCGGGTATACTTGGAAAATATTTTGCGCGAGCGCTACCTTTCAGGATCCGCAATATCCAGGCGAAATAAATCGATTAACGATAAATACTCAGCTCCATGCAGCGATACGTGACTCTCATTCTCAGCCTTCTCGTGTTGAGCACAACCACACAGTGCCAGGACAATACAACTTACGCCGAAAAACTCGGCTTTCCTAAAGGATCCAAGGTCTTGATCCTGCATATTGACGATGTCGGCATGTCGTGGGACTCCAACCAGGGTACCATCCGTTCGATTGAAGAAGGTGTTGCCAACTCCCTTAGCATCATGATGCCGTGTCCGTGGGTTCCGGGATTCCTGCATTACATGAAAGACCACCCGAACCTCGATGCCGGATTGCACCTCACCCTCACCTCCGAGTGGAAAGACTACCGGTGGCATCCCCTGTCCGGGCGTCCCAATGTTCCTGGACTGGTAGATCCGGAGGGAGCGATGTGGCGTTCGGTCGAACTCGTAGCCAGGAATGCATCCGCCGATGAAGTAGAGACCGAAATCCGCGAGCAACTGAAGCGCGCCCGCGATATGGGCTTCGAGCCAACACACCTCGATTCACATATGGGTACCCTGTTCGCGACGCCGGAGTTCATTCAACGCTATGTCAAGGTCGGTATTGAGAACCAGATTCCGGTGATGTTCCCCGGAGGGCATGCCACGATGATTTCGAAACAGATCAAATTGTCCGGCGGCCAGCGATCTCAACTGAGAGAAGTGGGGGAAATGCTCTGGAACGCGGGCCTGCCCGTATTAGACGATCTGCATAATGTTAGCTACGGCTTCGAATATCCCAAGGAAAGCGATCTGCCAGATGAAGAGCTCCGGAAAATCGCTACCGAACAATACATTGAGACAATACAGAAGCTAAAGCCGGGATTATCAATGGTCATCATGCACTGCACCGCCCCGAGCGAAATTTTTCAATATATCGGTAGCTCCGGCCGCATACGCAAAGCTGATATGCTTGCGATGACCGATCCGGCATTCAGGAAATTTCTTGAAGAGGAAAAAATCATCCTCACCACCTGGCGGGAGTTGAAAGAGAAACGTGCCGCCGTCGGAAAGTAATGTCAGGGTATGATCCAAACCTTATAAACCTCAGTAACCTAACTGCCACATATCGACCGTTAACCTTATCAACCTTCCGCGCGAGGCAGGGAAAAGCTGGATAAGGTGAAGAGGGCACATCTCTTACATCCAGGGAACGTCCGACTGGGTCACAAGGTCAACGACCCCTCCGGTAGGTATACGACTGGTCCTGTCCTTGCAATATCAACACATCCGGTTGCAGGTCGACTGAGTACTCACGCACGACCTTGTTGGCCTCGCTCTCGAGATAAAGGTTTCCGAGCTGCTCGTTCATCCTGTAGGCTCCGCTGTCAATTTTTTGTCCGTCGGAATATATAACATACCTCGCCCGCTCGGTAAACTGCAGGTGGCTGGTTGTACTGTCTGTGTCAGGCGCATAAAGCTCCCATTCCCCCACGAGATGCTCTATCATCTTTTCCGCCGGATCTTCTCCAGCCGGAATCCGATCTTTACTACTCTCACTATTACTCTGAACGTCCTCGCCCGCATTTCCCTGACAAGCACAGAGCGACAGTACGATAAGTCCTACTCCAATAAGTTCATTGATTTTCATAGCATGTGTTTCTGCTGAACACTACAAAAACTTTATGCCGCTATGGTTTGATACTCAGATGTGCAATATGGTACTCATTGCCGGTGAGGACGGTACTAGTTCAGCGATTTATAATAGGCGCAGACATCTTTCATTATACATTCCGCATGTTTGGGATTAGACGGCCGGCAGGTTTCACGCCCCAGAAAGGAAATCGACATACCCGCTTCACCCCAGTCTGCCGGGTCAAGCACATCCATCATTTGCTTTTCAATTTTCCTGGGATCTGTCCCGGTAGCGATGCCGAGACGAGGAGCCACACGCACGACGTGAAGGTCTACAATAATGCCTTCGGCCTTCACGCCCGACTCACGCATAATGACATTGGCCGATTTACGGCCGATGCCGGGAAGTGCAGTCAGTCCATCCATCGTCATGGGGATATTCTCATCGTCTTTAACCTCCGCCGCAAGGCGCATCAACCACCTCGTCTTGTTGCCAAAGTTACGGACTTTGTTGAGCAGTGGGTGCAGGGTATCTTCCGATGCCCCAGCCAACGCCTTGATGTTCGGAAATGCCTGAAAAAGCGCGGGGGCGACTTTGTTGATGTGCGCATCGGAGTCTTGTGCCGCGAGAATTACCATCACCACCAGTTCATAGGTATTACCGTAATTCAGGGGAAACTTCTTTCCCTTGTATTTTTTAATGAGGGGTTGAATATCCTTTCGCCAGTCTCTGTGTGTCATGTCCGTTACAGTCACAATATTTTTCCACAGCAAAACATTGCCTCGGTGTGGATTGCATTAACGTGTTGTGAAGCTATAAAATATTGGCTAGAAAAATCGTCCCTTACGGAATTCGGCATCTTGCTGAGGTGCCACGGTTCTCTTCTTTTTTTGCGCCAAACTGGTTTTTTAAAAAATGTAGCATCTCGATAGATCACGGCAGTCTCTTTTGCTCCATAGCCTTCTATTCTTCATGGACAACCGCAATCCCTGCCGTTCTGTTATAACCAAGTTTCAGTAAGGTACCGCCAAGCATCAGCTTAATCGCCTTTTTACCAGCTGTTGTCTTGAAGTACATTTCCCGTTTTCGCGCATCCCCTTCAAAAAGATAAAACTCGCAAAAGACCAGCTCAAGTGGTATTCGTGAAGCAGTGCTTTTGGTCTTTTCCAGCATTGTGGTTCCTGATCCGTTGCTCAATATTGGTGGTATAACCGGTATAAAGAAGGTGGTCCTTATGACTGAATAAAATATAAACGCAATATGGAAGCTGGATCTCCACAGCAATAGACGCACTGATTCTATTGCGATTATAGGTATTGGGACGCTGAAATGAAATCAGGTTTTCCTCTGAAGCGGTCGAATATCGAACTACTTCCTAGCACATCTTTACAGGTTCGCTACTTTTCAACCCTGATACTTGGCAACGGGAAGAATGCGCTGAAACGGATGTGTGCCTGTTTTGAGAATTATGTGCCTGAATATAGCCGCTTGAGCAGCATATCACCAAAAGCGAACTAACCCTTTCACTTGTGCGTTAATTAAAAGTATATAAAAATATACCTTTTATAA
Organism: uncultured Roseivirgaceae bacterium; assembly: GCA_964493505.1. Lineage (GTDB taxonomy): Bacteria > Bacteroidota > Bacteroidia > Cytophagales > Cyclobacteriaceae > Chryseosolibacter. The sequence continues at coordinate 79,251 of CAZBNP010000008.1, read as the reverse complement.
TTTGCTTGGAAGTATAGTAAAATATACCTTTGTTGTACCTCTATACCTGAAATAAGTGCTTATGAAAACTCTTAAAAAATTAAGTTTCAATTTGTTAGCAAATGAAGAGTTCAGAATTGCTCCGCAAATTACGGAGAGCCGGTTGGCGAGTTATTAGTCAAAAAGGTAGTCATTTAAAGCTTATTCATCCAGATCGAAAAGACTTTATCATTTTTCCCGACCATGGTTCGAATGAAATTGCCACTGGAACGGAAAAGGCTATTCGAAAGCAGGCAGGGATATGAACCTGGCCGATGCCAGCTTGTATTTTGCGATAATGATGCAGGTTCAAGAATGAACATGATTCCTCAATGAAAAAAGTCAAAATAATTGTTGAGAAAACTTCAACTGGTTACTCAGCGTATGCCGAAAAATATCCCGTATATACCACGGGAGCAGATGTGAAAGAATTGGTCAATAATATTGTAGAGGCTTTAAGTTTTTACTTTCAAGAGGCCGGTGAAAAAATTGCAGTCTCCAAGAAGGACTTGGATCTAAGTTTCTCAATACCAAGTTTTTTTCAACTATACCCTATCAATGTTAAGCAATTTGCTACAAGAATTGGCATGAATTACACCCTACTGTCTCAATATGTTCAGGGGAGAAAGAAACCCTCTGAAAAACAGACGGAAAAAATTGTTGAGGGGCTGCAGGAAGTAGGTAAAGAGTTAAGCGAAGTGAATATTCTGTGACTCGTATTAGTTGAAATAGTTTACGGCGGACGAAGGCCACATTCGGATCACTGTTTTGTTCTTTTCGCTGGTTAGTCCTAACCATTAAGTCCGCTTTTAATACATATGTAATTTGAATCTTTTTAAATGGACCGGATTTATGGTGGCCCGAAGCGGTCTAATATCGATCCTTTCTGTTGCAGATCTCGTCAAATTGCAGTCTTTTAGGAAGACAAGTTTGACGGCCTTTTTACCAGCTGTTGTCTTGAAGTACATTTCACGTTTTCGTGCATCCTCTTCAAAAAGATAAAATTCGCAAAGACCAGCTCGAGTGGTATTCGTGAAGCAGTGCTTTTGGTCTTTCCAGCATGGTGGTTCCTGATCCGTTGCTCAATATTGGTGGTATAACCGGTATAAAGAAGGTGGTCCTTATGACTGAATAAAATATAAACGCAATATGGAAGTTGGATCTCCACAGCAATAGACGCACTGATTCTATTGCGATTATTGGTATTGGGACGCTGAAATGAAATCAGGTTTTCCTCTGAAGCAGACCTCTCCTAAAGCAGATCTCCTATCGTCGATCGCTTTAGGATGTCGGTCGCTTCAGGACGGTAAAGCGACAAAGCCAGCGCTAGCTGGCTTTGTCTGCTTTACCGGTAGCCCCGGCAGGAATCGAACCTGCATCAAAAGTTTAGGAAACTTCTATTCTATCCATTGAACTACGGGGCCGCTTGAGGACGAGCCTGGGTATGCCTGCAACCCTGCCCTCCAAAAGAGAGCCGCAAATTTAATAGAATCCCGCTAGGATTCAATAATAAAAAGGCTGGTTCTGAGTCCTAGGAAGGCATTTAGCCCCACCCCAAATTCATAGACGGCCTTAGAAAGTAAAATATTATCTTAGTACAACCGATTAAACCCTCCGAATGAGAACTATACTCCTTCTCCTCGTCACTTCCCTGATGACCACTCAACCCCTCCGGGGTCAGCAAAAGACGGATTCCCTATTGCACAATATGCTGCATCGCAGCAACAGTGAGTTGATGAAGGTCATCATCAACCACCCGGATTCCTTCCGGCTGCAGATCATCTACACGCAGATCAACAGAGATGTGAACAATGTTCCGTCATTCAAAAACTACTACTACAATTTTAACAACGACCTCTTCTTTAACCCCGCCTCCACCGTCAAAATGCCACTGGCGTTCCTGGCACTGGAAAAAATAAACCTCATCAGGCGGGGAAACGTCACTAAGTACACGACCATACAGTTCGACAGCAGCTATGAAGGACAGGTCAGAGCCTTGCATGACAGCACTTCGAAAAACTATTTCCCGTCCATTGCGCATTACATCAAAAAAGCTTTCCTGGTCAGCGACAACGACGCCTACAATCGTCTCTACCAATTCGTGGGGCAGAGGTCGATCAACCAATGGTTACACGAGAAGGGATACAACAATACCCGTATCATCCGACAATTTATGGGATTCACGGAAGAACAAAACCGCCATACAAACCCTGTGCGGTTCCTCGACAAAAACGGGCGCGTGGTTTACAGGCAGCGGGCGGCATACAATAGCGATGTCATCAACTTCGACAGGGTCATCAAGGTGGGAAAAGGACATATCAACAATCGTGACAGTCTCGTTCACCAGCCGATTGATTTCACCGGCGCAAATATCATCGGACTGGAGGACCTGCAGCGAATGCTGCAGGCAGTCCTGTTCCCAGAGTCCGTTCCTGAACATCAACGCTTCCTCCTGCTGGCCGAGGACCGTGAGTTCCTATACCAGTTTCTGTCGCAATACCCTTCAGAAACCAACTACCCCAAGTATGACACGGCACAATACTACGACAGCTATGTCAAGTTCTATTTCAGGAACGGGAGCCATCAAATGCCACCCGATGTCCGGGTGTTCAACAAAGTCGGGTGGGCGTATGGCTTCCTCACGGATGTCTCGTATGTGGTCGACTTCAAAAACAGTGTCGAGTTTATGCTGACATCAACAGTCTATGTCAACAGTGATGGTATTCTCAATGATAACCGCTACGAGTATACAGATATGGGCTGGCCCTTCCTTTTTGAACTGGGGCAAACTGTCTACCAGTATGAGCTAAACCGCGAGAGGCGGCGTACTCCGGATCTCAGGAAGTTCCGGCTTCACTACGAAAAGCGCGACCCTTCCGATACGCGACCGGCGTTAACGGATATAGACAACTAATCACCCGGTACCTGCAACAGCCGGCGTGCTGCTCCATTTCGGGTATGATTATTTTCATGGCTCTCACTGAAAATTCTCTCCTGGCGCTTAACCCATTGCAATGACCCGGCTTTTAAATAGGGTAAAGGTGTATTGCCTCTACTTTTATGAATTCCTCCGCTTCGCAGAATTCGACGCTGCTATGAATGGAGCGCTCTATGCGCTGACTCGCCGGTCGTATTCGTCGGGTAAGCGCATAAATTCCCGGCTCGGTGTGTTTGAAACCCGCAAAGGGACCCTCGATTTCGTTTACGTCAACTATGCCTACGAGGTAGATCTCAAGCACTTTATCGAGGCACAACGGTTTGATGTGTTCTTTGATGTGGGGGCATGCATTGGTGAATATTCAGTCTGGCTAGCCCGAAAGGGATACCGCTGCTTCGCGTTTGAACCAGTTCCGGGCAGCTATGAAATGCTCACAAAGAATATCGCTCTGAACGGCCTGCAGAATAAAGTCAGGGCGTTCAATTTTGGGCTGGGCGACAAATCTTCCATCGAACACTTCAAGCTGCACGCTGTCAATCCCGGAGCAAACCACCGGGTGAACACCGCGACAGCACAGACAACACAGGGTGAAATCAGGCCGATGGATGAGGTTTTCAAAACACTCAACCTGCATCCTTCCAACAATATCCTCGTTAAGATTGACATTGAGGGAATGGAAGTCGAAATGCTGAAGGGGTCCGAGCATTTTATCCGGTATTTCGATAACGTCACGTTTATCATAGAAGAAAAAATATCAGGTAGCCGGCAGATTATAAACACGCTGGATGCATTCGGCAAATTCGAGTACGGTGTTATTGATTCTTACAATATGTTCGCGAAGAAAGTGAATACCAACCGTGAGTGAATCCGGTTGGTTTTCAGCGACGAGAATCCAGCTTTACCAAACGCCCCTTTCCCTGGCTTTGCAGCCACTCATACCGGTAAAAGTCCCGACGCGGATAGTATTCAAACAATGCTGCGTTTTGACCCGGAATATCCAGCGCGAACAGGACACCGGTATCGTACAGCGGGTCGTTTCTGGTCAAATCCCCAACCGGCATCGGGCGAATGTCTCCTACATAGGAAGATAGCAATACCACGGCATCTTTCAGATCGTGTTCCGCTACCTGCCTGTATAGGTCGGTTCGCTCTTTTACCACGGCTTGTTCTCTTTCGGAGACGACCGGTATTTTGACAACCGCGTAAATGCATCCCGCGACGAACAGTGCCGTTGCGCGATGCGATGATGAAGCCAGCACGCTCCTGGTAACGAACAAAACGAGGAATGGCAGCCCTTCAAGCAGAAACCTGGGACCGTATTGATCTCCGCCAATCTCATAATAAAAGAAATGTCCGATTGCCAGGCATGCGAATGCGTAGTCTTCGACATGCCGCAGTCGGTCGGTTCTGTTCATCAGCTTTTGAAGAAGATAGATGATATATAGGATCAGCAATGCGGGTGAGCTCCAATACAGGAACATTCCCGCCTGCCTGACCAGGTGCTCTACGCCTTTCAGCGGGGTATGTCCCTTTACAAACCCAAGGCCTTCGTTCGGAAACGTCCACTTCGTTACCGGCAATAGCGGATCTCCTGTAATGGCATAGTTGTACCACAGGAGAAAGATCATGCCCGGTAGTGCTCCGATACCAATCCAGAAGAGCATGGGTAATGATTTGCGTCGATAGCGGGCGATGAGCATGGGTAGGAATGGAAGAAAGATCAGGAAGGCGGTGAAGGGCCTGATGATGGCGGCGACTCCGAGAAAAAGTCCGGCAACTGCGAGATAGCCAGCTGCCCGGGTATCCATATACCGGTACAGGCAGGCGACGAATGCAAGGATCGCCACCATACAGGATATATGTGAAAAGTAGGACGCGGAAAAATAGAGGAAGTACGACGTGAACGCGAGTGCGACAAGTGCGCAGAAGGCTACTCTGTTTGAGTACTGTCGTCGGGCAAAGGTGTAGTAGATCGCCAGTGCGATCACGGCGAAGATCGGGTTGACAATAGACGCCGGGATGTCGGCGTAAAATGCGAGTGCAAGAATTGCGGGCCATCCGGGAGGGAAGCGCCCGACGATGATACCATCTTTCTGTGCGATATGGTTGAAGTGAAAAAACTGCGGAAGCTCATGGGCCTTCTCCCAGAGTTGCCCTGACGCCATTGTCCTGGCCTGAAACAGGTAGACATATTCGTCTCCGGAATTGGGAAACCGGTCAAAAACAAAGTATACGATCACAAGGGTCATCATCAATGCCGAGACCATGACCGTGAATGCTGACTTAATGGAAGAGGATCTGCCGATTGAGCTGGTCAGGTATGAGGGCGGAACATTTGCCCCGATAACAACAAACAGCATGATAAATCCGGCGTACCAGAAAAGTTCGGAGGATATGAGCTGGAACAGGTTTGTATAGAAGGCGACAGACTTCCTGCCATCGTACGAGAGGTGCGGGAGTACAAGCGCCAGGATCTCCGACTCAAATATGAACAGGATCACGGCCAGGATCACCAGCGCAAGCGCCAGTAAAGCATATTTCTCAATCCCGGTCCCGGCTTGTTTTTGGGCGGATGTCGCGGCGATTTTATCTTTTTCACCTACCATACGGAACTCCAGATGTAGTCTGTAACCAACACTACAAAGTTTGTTCCCGCGGTGTGTGCGCTCTTTACGCCACTCCCTAAAACGGATAGCTCACACTCTTCGGAAGAGGTGATATCAGTGTACGTAGATCGAATTGGTGTACACCCAGGGTATGTCTTTGCCTGCCAATTCGATATGTACTTCAATTCTATAGGCGCCGGGCACCGCGGGTCCCGTCCATTGATACTCGTATCCCGGCACATCCGACGTCTCGACCAGACTACCATTGCGAATGAGCCTGAACTTTCCCGGGAGTGGTGATACTGCCTGAAGGGATGCGACATCGCCTGAAGGGATGGAGTCGCCAAGGATTGCATTTACCTTTCCGTTAACATCCTTTGAGCAGAACATAAAGCCTCGCGCATCACCGAGGCCGTTAAATCCCACAAAGAGATTTCCCTGTCTTATGCGTGTGGAAAGTGAAGGGATCGAGAGCGTATCAGCGAATACGTAGTTGGTGACGTGGTTAAAACTGCTCTCATACGTGTCGACCATAAAAGTAAAGATCCATCCCTCCTCATCGGGTTCGTGAAACATCCACCTATTCCAGAATGTCAACCGGGTTGTATCAATAGGGTTGGCGTTGGGGCCTAACCATTCTACCCGGCCGTCGTCCAGGTAGCGGGCGCGAAAATTCTGATTTTCGTGAGCGTCAACCGCCGAAAATCCTACGATCTTTCGGGTAGTATTGAGCGAGTCCCATAATGCGAGAATAAACGATTGCTCGTCGAATATCTGACGCAGTGCCCAATGGCGGTATTTGTCGCCATTGACGATGAAGTTGAATACTTCCGGCACAAACGACTCGTCTTTCGTATCCGTGTGGATATTGTAGATCTCCATGCCCTGATAATAGGGATTTCCCCAGTTGTGGTCTTCCTCGCTGTGGGCATAGAAAAAGATTCCGCCGTTCATGACTATGTCTCTGATCACGGAGTCTCTGTCGGCTGTCCAGTCTATGACGGTGGTATCAAGAGGCCAGGCGCAGTATCCGTGCTTTTCACTACCCGGCTCGATCAGCACTCCGTCATAATACCCCTGGTATCCCCTCGGAAATGAATCGGCGTTGCTTCGCGGATGGTCGGTAAGGAAGATAAACTCAACGCCGGTCTTTTTAGCCGCGGGGAGAATTCTGCTCAAAGTGCCTTCACTATCATGCGACCAGTAGCTATGGGCATGTAGTACGCCTTGATAAGTATTCAACGGTGTCAGCGATGGGGGCTCAATTCGTTTCGACCGAAATTCGGTAAGTTCTCTCTCGAGCTTGGGGTAGGTTATCCACCTATGCCACAAGCCCGGACCGAACAGGTATAAAAGAAGTGCTCCTAAAGCGACGATAAAAATTCTTTTTACAATTAAACGCAGCATATCAGTTCACCTATTCACTACTGCCTCTCGACTCACTGGCCACCGACCCAGGACCGTCCAGGTATTGACGTAAAAATTCATCCATCCTGGGAATGCAATAGTCATACACACGCTGAACCAGGATCATCGCGTGTGGCCACAATGGGAACCTGTAATCTACGCAGGGCACACCGAGACTGTCGAGGCTATGCTTCAGTTGGTCAGCCTGGTCAACCGGAACGAGTTCGTCGGAGGTACCGTGCAAAGTCAGCGTCGGCGGTGAGTTACTGTCTACGTAAGAGATCGGGGATGCTTCCTTCCAGGTTTCAGGCGATTCGGCATAGGGCATTCCCATGAACAACGGAACCAGGCGCTGGTTCTGTCCGAATTCCGTTGTCAGGTCTACTGCGCCGAAGATATTGATCACGGCCTTGATCCGATGGGGATTCACGATCGAATCAGCCCGACCTGTTTTTTCCTTCCAGCCATAGCCGGCCATCATCGCAAGATGCGCTCCTGCAGAAGCACCGACCAGTGCAACTCGATCGGGATCATATCCGTATTCGTCGCCGTGCTCAAACAACCAGTTAACGGCATCGGCGATATCCTCTACACAACTGGGATAGGTCTCTTTAAGCCGGTAAGACACAGTGGCCGTAGCGTAACCGCGCCTGGCCAGGTCGATCATGATAGGCATCATGTCGGCGCGATTGCCGTGCCTCCATGAACCGCCGTGTATCATGACCGCCAGCGGCAGGGTCGTGTTCACGTTACGTGGTTTTAGAAAATCCAATTGTAGCGAGTTGCCTTCGATATTCTTGTATTCGATATTCCGGGTCATGTCGAGATCATCGGGAACGGGTGGGTTGGTCTCTACGATGCGTTCGAGGCCGGTCATGATCGCCAGGTAGGAAGTCCAAAGGTAGTGATACCCTACAGGCGGCTTTTCGGGAAAGAACACTGAATAGGCCCGTGGCATCAACATCAGCACAACGAACAGTAGGAGAAGAACAAGACCTCCTGCGAGAAAACGTTTAAGTAGTCGCATAGTAAAACAGCTGGACCACCAAGGTAAGAAAAATCCAGCTGTCTACATCATCTTGCACGTAAGCACTATCATCCGTTCTGACATCACGGTCAGGCTGACGGCGTATCGGCTCCTACGTGGGTGTCCTCCTGCAGGTAGTTAGGAAATATTGTGAGGTGCTTTCTCTTTACCTCTTCGTAAAGCACCTTCTTGAATACATCGACGTTTTCGCGTGTAGTAGCGGAAAGGAAAACGATGTGTTCGAATCCATGCTCACGGTAGTATCCCTTCATCTCCTCCAGGTTAGCTTCGGGATCCTGCTGTTTGAATAGGTCGACCTTGTTCAACACGAGGATGGTGGGAATATCGGTGGCACCGATCTCCGACAGCGTACGCGTAACCACTTCTATTTGATTGTCGTGGAAGGGGTGCGCTACGTCTACCACGTGAACCAGGATATCTGCTTCGCGCACTTCATCGAGCGTCGACTTAAAGGACTCAATCAGGTGGTGTGGCAACTTGCGAATAAAACCGACGGTATCGGACAACAGAAAGGGTATCGATTCAATCGATACCTTCCTGACGGTAGCGTCTACTGTCGCGAAGAGTTTATTTTCCGCGAGAACTTCCGATTTCGACAGCAAGTTCATCAGCGTGGACTTTCCTACGTTGGTATATCCGACCAGAGCAACACGAACGATATTGCTTCTTGACTTGCGCTGGGTTATGCGCTGTTTCTCTATTTTCTCCAGCTTATCCTTTAAAATGGATATCTGGTTTCGGATGATCCGTCTGTCGGTCTCAATTTCCCGCTCACCGGCGCCACCGCGGGTTCCCGTTCCACCCCGTTGCCGTTCAAGGTGAGTCCATAGCCTGGTCAGTCGGGGCAGCAGGTATTGATAGCGCGCAAGTTCCACCTGCGTTCGTGCCTGCGCCGTCTGCGCTCTCCACAAAAATATGTCGAGGATCAGCAGGCTTCGGTCATAAATCTTCACCTGTTCCTCCTCCGGGGCATCCTTGGGGTTTAGCTCCCGTTCAATATTCCGCAGTTGCGACGGGCTGAGGTCTTCGTCAAAGATCACATTTACAACCTTATTTTCCTGTACATACTCCTTAATCTCCGCGAGTTTCCCCTTGCCTACGAACGTCCGCGAATCGGGCTGGGCAAGGCTTTGTATAAAGCGCTTAACCGTCTTTATACCGGCCGTCTCCGCCAGAAAGGCGAGTTCGTCAAGGTGCTCTTTCGTCAGGTCAGCGTCGCGACTTCCTCCGAGTGCGACAAGAACTGCCGTACTTACTATTTCATGCGTCATAAAAAATTCCGGTAAACAAATCCTAACGTAATATTTTCGTTCCTGGTTTTGCAGACTGCAATATTTGATTATATTTGATTAAATCTACTTAATAGAGAAAATTCAAGTCAACCTTCATTTTCGCTAGCTAAACGAAATATAGAGGAACGAGGATTCTCATAACGAAGCCCTAAATGAGAATTGCCGTGGTCCTGAACACGTCCTGGAATATATATAATTTCCGGATGAGTCTCGTGCGTACGCTCCTGTCCCAGGGACACGAGGTACATACTATCGCCCCAAATGATGAGTTCACCTCTTTACTTAGAGAGGCGGGGAGTATCCACCACAATATAAGAATGGACAGTCGCGGTGCCAATCCCATCAAGGATTCGGCCCTGATTGTTGAGTTGTTCCTTGTCTACCGGCGGATAAAGCCCGACATTATCCTTCACTACACGATTAAACCGAATGTCTACGGAACGCTGGCGGCAGCTATCCTTCGTATTCCCGTGATCAACAATGTTTGTGGACTGGGGACCGTCTTCCTAAAGGATAACCTCGTTTCCGCCATTGCGATCAGGCTGTATAAGATCAGTTTCCGTTTTGCGCACAAGGTGTTTTTCCAGAACCCGGACGACCTGAAGCTTTTTGTCGCAAGGAGGATGGTGCGCCCCGAAGCCGTTGACCTGGTGCCCGGATCCGGTATCGACCTGGAAAGGTTCACACCCCTGCCGTTCCGGAGAAACCGCGAGTTCACCTTTTTGCTGATTTCCCGGCTGATTACTGACAAGGGAGTTCTTGACTTTATCAAAGCGGTGAAGTCACTGCGGGAATCGGGGTTTGAAGCCCGCTTTCAGATCCTCGGCACGATGGACCCCAAGCACAAGCGCGGTATCAAAGTAGCTACCGTGCGCGAATGGATTGAATCTGAAACAATCGAATATCTCGGAACGACGAGAGATGTCAGGTCATTCATCGGCAATGCCGATTGCGTAGTCCTTCCCTCCTACCGCGAAGGTACTCCGCGAACGCTCCTGGAAGCGGCAAGCTCAGCAAAGCCCATTATCGCAACCGATGTACCGGGGTGTAATCACGTGGTAATAAATGACTACAACGGGCTTCTGTGCAGGTTGAAGGACTCCGATGACCTGGCGGCGAAGATGAGAGCCCTCGCTTCCTATGGAGATGGGAAGCTCGCGGAGTTCGGTCGCAATGGCCGAATAAAAATGGAGGCGGAATACAATGAAAATCTTGTCATTAACAAGTATCTTCGCGCCCTTGAAGCTTTTAAAAAGGCTTCCTGAAATCAAGATCTATCCATGCAAGTAAGGGAAACCGGAATAGCGGGACTGGTTGAACTGGTTCCAAATGTTTATACTGACGATCGGGGCTGGTTCTACGAATTCTACAAGGAATCAGTTCTCAAAGAATTGGGAATCGACATAAAGTTCTCGCAGGAGAATATGTCCTTCTCCAGAAAAGGTGTTGTCCGCGGTTTGCACTTTCAGCTACCGCCGTTCGCTCAGGCCAAGCTGGTCACCGTGGTGACCGGGAATGTGCTCGATGTGGTAGTCGATCTGCGCAAAGATTCGTCGACTTTCGGAAAGGTATATACGTGCGAACTTGATGCGGTGCGTAAGAATATGCTGCTGGTCCCCGAGGGTTTCGCACACGGCCTGGCAGCACTGGAAGACAGCATTTTCTTCTACAAGTGCTCGAATATGTTCAACCCGCCCAGCGAGTCGGGTATCGTATGGAATGATCCGCAGCTCAACATCGATTGGTCGGTCGCTGATCCCATCGTGTCGGAGAAGGATAAGCTTCTACCTACTTTCGAGGAATTGCTGAGAAATTCAGTAATTTCACGGAACTGAAAAACTGCTTCCAGCCATTGAGATCTCGCTTTACACCCTACGTTCTGCTGTTGGGGCTCCTGTCAGCTTCGTGCGGTAGTTACCGGCAAAATATTCTGTTCGTGGTAAATGATGCCGCGCTGCAACAGCAGACGCAGGAAGCGGAACAGAACTACACCGTCCAGCCGAATGACCAGTTGACACTCGAGGTCTACACTAATCACGGCGAAAAGATCATCGATCCAAACCGCGAATCCTTCAGCAACAAAACCACTGCCGATGTTTCGGCTCCGATCCGGTACCTGGTAGGTACTGACGGCCTGGTACAGTTTCCGTTGATCCAACCGGTCAACATCGCCGGACTTACCCTCCGGCAGGCCGAGGAAGTGTTGGCGCAAGAGTACGAGCATTTCTACCAGGGCGCATACGTGCTCCTTCATTTCACCAACAAACGTGTGACTGTGTTGGGAGCCCCCGGCGGAAAAGTAATTCCGCTCACAAACGAAAATATGCGCCTGACAGAAGTTTTGGCACTGGCAGAGGGTATCAATACCGATAGCCGGGCCAACAACATACGGGTTATCCGCGGCGAAACGGTAATGATAGCCGACCTGAGTACCTTTGATGGCTACAAAAAGGGTAACTTGGTGATGAAACCTGGCGATATCGTATATGTAGAGCCCCTGCGCCGGCCTTTTGTTGAAGCATTACGCGACTATGCACCCATGATTACCATCGTCTCCAGCCTCGCGACCCTGATTTTCGTGATATCCCAAAGCAAGTGATGCAGAATCCCGGAGCCATACGAACAGCTTCTGAAAGTGATAACATCGATTTTAATAAACTAAAGATCGTTACACGGAACAACTGGTACTGGATACTGCTAATCTTTCTTGTTGTTAATGCAATCGCGTACCTGTATATCCGGTATACAAAAAATCTCTACGAGTCGGAGTCGACGCTTAAACTCGATATCAAGCAAGACGCTCTCGACCTCGGAATAAAAAATATCGCAGACGACCAGAACCTTAACCGCCTCTCGGGAGAAATCGAGATCATCAAGTCAAATCTCTTCCTAAGCCGCGTACTCGACGACGTAAACTTCGAGACAGCCTTCTTCAGTGTCGGCAGGCTGTTGAACGAAGAACTCTATCGCAGCAGTGCTCCCGCGATGGTAACATACTTCAGCCAAAATCACTCTCTGCATAACACCCGGATCGGATTTCGCGAAACTTCACCCCAGGGATTTGAACTTTCGATTAGTGACGACGAAAAAGTAAGCGGGCTGTATAACAAACTTGTCACAATCAGAGACCTCGACCTCGTCCTGGCGCGAAACGATCACTTTCGACGCGGCGATGAAATTGGATACTTCCTTATTTTAAGGAGCCGTGATGTGCTACTGGATGACCTGATGAACAGCCTGACGGCCGAGCCGCTCAGCCTTAACGCCAACACCGTCAGAGTTTCATTTCGCGATCACAACCCTTTTAAGGCGCAGTACGTCCTGAGTAAAATCGATACTATCTACCTGCAATACAGTAACGAACAAAAAAATCAGGCAAACAAGCAGAAGATCGAATGGATCAATCGCGAATTAAGCAACATCGAAAAAAAGATGGAAGACTTCGAAAACTATTTCGAAACTTTCACGCTGGAGAATAAGACCCATAACCTTGATGAAGACCTGAGAAAGACGGTAGAGGCTATGAATCACATCGACTCACAGCGATACGAGTACACCCGTCGAATTACAGAGATCGAAGGCTTCATCACAAATCTGCAATTGGGAATGACGCTCTCTGTATCGATACGCCAGCGACTACCCGAACGTCTCAACCAAAAGCTCGACGTACTGCACGAACTTGAAACAGAGCAGGAAAAGCTCAAACTTTCTTATAAGGAAATCACGTTTGCATACCGTCAGAAAGAACAGAACATCGTTGCCCTTCGCTCGGAAATACAAACCCAGCTCAATGAACTGCGCAAGCAATGGGAAGACGAACTAACGACACTCAATCAACGCAAGGCATCGCTTGAGAAGCAGTTCGTCGCCATGCCTGATAAGAACACGGAATTCTCAAAGAACGAGCGGTTCTACAAGCTCTATGAAGAATTCTATCTCACATTAATGCAGTCGAAGTCCGAATTCGAAATCGCCCAAGCCGGGAGCACCCCCGACTTCAAGATCCTGTCTCCCGCATCTCTTCCCACTAAACCAATATCACCAAACCGTGCGATGGTCGCCGGCATCGGGCTGGTGGCCAGCCTGGTAGTCATCCTTTTCTTCATTGCAATTTCTTACCTCGCCAACAACCGCATCACAAACCTCTACGAGTTGGAAAAACTGCCAACCACTCCCGTTCTTGGTGCTATTCCCATGTCACATCACATGAATGGCTCAACGCTCCACATCGTACAACACCCCAAGTCGATGCTGAGTGAAGCTATCCGAACACTGCGCACAAATCTCGATTTTTTCAACGTTACGTCCACAAGAAAAATAATTGCGATATCATCCACTATTTCGGGCGAAGGCAAGTCTTTTATCGCCATGAACCTCGGTGGAGTCATGGCCCTCTCAGAAAAAAAGGTACTATTGGTCGATCTCGATATGCGAAAAGCGAAAGGCGATACACCATTCAACACCAAAAACAACACCAGTGGGATAAGCACTATCCTCAGCGGAAAAAGTACCTGGCAGGAGTCACTGCAATCCACCTCAATAAGCAACTTCGACTACTTGCCTTCCGGCCCTCACCCTCCGAACCCTTCCGAGTTACTTCTCCGCCCCCGGTTCGGTGAGATGCTCCAGGAGTTGAAGGAGCATTACGATGCGATCATTCTGGATACACCACCGGTAGGCCTCGTCACGGACGGGATTATGGCGATGAAGCTCGCTGACGTGTCGCTGTATGTTTTCCGCGCAAACTATTCGCACAAGGAATTCATCAACAATCTCCAGCGCATTATTAACATCAACAAATTCACGAACATCACTACGCTCTTGAATGCCGTAACTATCCAGGGTAAAGGATATGGGTACGGCTATTACGAACAAAACGGTAAGTCTGTTAGTCTGAAATCCATCTTTCGATAAACGTGTTTAGCTGGTTAAAGAAAAATAAAAGCACCGATCCTTCTCCGCTTCGCGTTGACATGCACTCCCATCTTCTTCCCGGACTGGATGACGGTGTAGGTACCCTGGAGGATGCGGAAGCGGTCATCCGGATCTTTATAGACCAGGGGTATAAAAAGATCATTACGACGCCACACGTAATAAGCGATGCGTATCGCAACACACCGAAGGGAATCCTCTCCCGATTGGATGAGCTCAAGGCACACCTTTCCTCAAAGGGACTGGATATAGACATCTCGGCGGCAGCGGAATACTACCTCGACGAAGCGCTGATGAAGATGCTGGAGACCGACCAACCGCTATTGACGTTCGGCGATAAATACCTTCTGTTCGAAACAAACTTTATTACCGATCCTTTCAATCTGAAGGAATTCATCTTCCTTGCGACAACGAAGGGATACAAGCTTATCCTGGCGCACCCCGAGCGGTATATGTATCTTCAAAACAACCCCGATAAGATCCAGGACTTGCTTGACCGGGGCGTCATGTTGCAGGTGAATATAAACTCGATTACCGGCTACTATTCAAAACCCGCGCAACAGATGGCGTTCAAGCTCATCGACAAGGGTGTGATCCACTGGATGGGGAGTGATTGTCATCATTTGAATCACACCGAATTGATGAGACAGGCGAGTCGGTCGAGATACTACCGGAAAGCTTTAACTTTGCCTCTGTTGAATAATTCACTGTTATGATCGGAGTCACCGGCGCCAATGGTCTCTTGGGAAGTTTCATTGTCAGGAAACTGATTGAGCTTAAAGAGCCTTTTGTCGCTTTCAAACGACCGAACAGTGATCTCTCGCTGCTTTCCGACGTAGCCGGCGACATCGTTTGGCGCGATCTGGACATACTCAATGCCGTCTCTATGGCGGAAGCACTCGAGGGGGTTACTTCGGTGGTTCACGCCGCCGGCCTCGTGTCATTCAACCCCGGGCGGGCGCGCGAGATCACCCGCGTTAATGCCGAAGGGACGCGCAACCTGGTAAACAGTTGTTTGGCCCTGGGGATCAGTCGTTTTCTCCATATCAGCTCCGTTAGCGCACTGGGCAGAGTGAAAGGTCAAACCTCCATCGACGAAAACAACAGATGGGTGGAAAATGCGCAACACACTGCCTATGCGACGTCGAAGTATCTCGCCGAACTGGAGGTCTTTCGCAGCCAGGAAGAGGGCCTCCAAACGGTAATACTTAATCCTTCGGTGATCCTGGCACCGGCAGATTGGGATAAAAGCAGTGCTAAACTCTTCAAATACGCCTGGAAGGAACGGCCCTTTTACGCAGATGGTTCCCTTAATTACGTTGACGTCAGAGATGTGGCTTCGGCAGCCTTTATAGCATTAAAATCCGGCATAGAAAATGAGCGATTTATCGTAAACGCCGGCACCGTGTCCTTTAAGGGTTTTTTCCAAGCTGTAGCGCACGGTTTTGGCAAGCGGCCCCCGATGGTTAAATTGAACAAAAATTTCCTTAAGATTGTGGCGGGATTCGAGACCTTCAGGACAAAATTACTCCGTTCAGAACCTCTCATTACACCCGAGACCAGCCGTTTGGCGGAGACGTATTTCCAATATCAAAATAATAAAATAAAAAAAGCTTTACAGATGGAATTTCATACACTGGAAAGCACGTTGGAGTGGTGTTGTCAGTATTATACCCAAAAGTTTGGTGGCCGGCGAGACTGAGCACACCTTCGCATTACCGGATATTTTAGCTATTTTAGAAAAACCTTTAGTCGATGCCGAGAGAATACCGCAAAAGAGAAGAGGAGAACGAGCTGATTAAGAGATTTGAAGATCACCTCCGCAGACGAAAAACGGAATTTTTTGACCTTGATGCCTATGACGAGATCATAGACTATTACATGGTGCGGGGAAAATACAACAAAGCCCTACAGGCGGTCAACCAGGCCATCCAGCAATATCCCTTCTCCGTTGAGTTGATGACTCTGAAAGCGCAGGTTCTATCGAACCTGGAGGAGTATGATCAGGCGCTTGAGTTGCTCGATCAGGCACACGCATTCCAGCCAACCGATCCCGACATTTACATTACAAAGGGTTCAATATTCTCGCTGCAGGGCAACTTTAAAGACGCTATCGAGAATTATGAAATGGCGCTGACGTTCGCTGATGACAAGGACGAGGTCTACTACAATATTGGCCTGGCACGACAGAGCATGGAAGATTACGAAGGAGCGATCGAGGCTTATAAACATGCAATCGAAATAAACCTCAGTCACGACGGCGCGCTTTATGAACTTGCCTATTGCCTCGATATCACCGGCCAGTTGGAAAGCAGCGTCTCCTACTACCAGAAGTTTATAGACGAAGATCCTTACTCCTCCGCCGCCTGGTATAACCTCGGCATTGTTTACAACAAGCTTGAGCGGTACGACAAGGCACTACAGGCTTACGACTACGCGCTGACGATCGATGAGACGTTTGCATCGGCATCGTTCAACATGGGTAATACCTACATGAACCTGCAACAATACACGAAGGCACTCGATTCATTCAAAAAAACGATTGAACTCGAAGGCCCAAGCCCGGAAGTCTATTGCTGTATTGGCGCTGCTTATGAAAGCCTGGAGCAATACGAACTCGGGCTGAAGTACTTCCAAAAGGCGTCAAAGCTGGATACCCTGTACGACGAAGCGCTCTACGGCGCGGGTGCCTGTCTGGAGAAAATGGAAAAATGGCATCAGGCGCTCCACTTCTATAACAAGGCCCTTAAGCTGCATACTGAAAATGCGGAATACTGGAAGTCCGTGGCGCACGCCGAGTTTAAAATCGGCAATACCATTTCGAGTATCGACGCCTATGAAGAGGCGGCTAAACTCGAGCCGGAAGACAAAGAGATCTGGCTGAACTGGTCTTTTATCTTCTACGAACAAGGCGATTTTTCCAAGGCAACGGAAACCCTGATGCAGGGCTTTGAGAACATTCCCGACGATGCGGAGATGTTCTACCGTATGACAGTTTACCTCATTGAAGCAGGCAAATTCAAGGAAGCCTTTAATTATTTGGAAAATGCTTTAATTTTGGATTTTGAAGCCCATACAGCACTATTTGATTTTTTTCCTAAAATCGAGACTCAAAAAGCTTTGCACAAGATCATTGAGCAGTTTAGAAAAGACAACCATTGATGAATTACGAACTGAAAAACTTGCCTGAGCGTACTACCAAGCCCAGACAATACGGCTTTACTATGGCCATGGATAAGGGGCTGAGCGTCCGTGAAGCCGAGGATTTTGCGAGCAATTGCGCCGATCATGTTGACATTGTAAAGCTTGGATGGGGAACATCGTTTGTAACCCCAAAGCTAAAAGACAAACTGAGAGTTTATAAAGAGGCAGGCCTCCCCGTGTACTTCGGCGGCACACTCTTCGAAGCTTTTGTCATACGCAACCAGTTCGAAGATTACCAGCGGCTCCTCGACAAGTTCAATATGTCATTTGCGGAAGTTTCCGATGGATCTATTGACCTTGACCATGACAAGAAATGCGATTACATCGTAAAGCTGTCGGAGCAGGTGACAGTGCTTTCGGAAGTGGGGTCCAAGGACGCAGACAAGATCATCCCCCCATATATGTGGATCGACCTCATGCAAAAGGAGCTCGATGCAGGTGCATGGAAGGTCATCGGAGAATCGCGTGAAGCCGGGAATGTCGGCTTGTTCCGCGCGTCAGGTGAGGTCCGTTCGGGCCTCGTACAGGAGATTCTAACAAAAATACCCTTTGAGAAAATTATCTGGGAAGCTCCTCAAAAGGCGCAACAGGTATGGTTCATCAAATTACTGGGCGCCAATGTCAACCTTGGAAATATCTCCCCGGAAGAGGTTATTCCGCTCGAGACCATCAGGCTCGGACTGCGCGGAGACACTTTTCTCCATTTCCTGGGTATCGAGAAAAACACGAGTCACAGCGCTCCTCCATTCGAAGTGGATTGATCTAAATGGTCTTGAGAAGACTCCTGTATTATATTTCTGTTTTCATCAAGGGATTGTGCGTGGGGGCCACAGGAATCTTACAAGGAATCTCGGGTGGATCAATGGCACTGCTGCTCGGTGCACATCAGGAGTTGGTGAGTTCTCTGCATTCCGTCGACGGCAAAGCACTGCGCCTGTTAAAAGACAGGAATAAATCGACATGGCTGAAGCATATCAATAGCAATTTTCTGTTTGCCATCCTGGTGGGGATAATCACTGGTATCGTGACGCTGCGTGTAGTTTTTCGCCATTATGTAGGGATCTATCCTATCTTTATTTCCTCCTTCTTCTTCAGCCTCGTCAGCATCGCGGCTTTTTTGCTTTTACGAAAGATAACCCGCTGGAATATCGGTGTGGTATTCGCGCTGCTCGCCGGATTTGCTATCACCTATTCCCTCACCCGTATTGCACCGTTCTCAACTCCAAACCATGTCCTTCTGGCCTTGCCAACCGGTTTTCTCGCAGGCGCAACGCTTATAATCCCAGGCGTCTCGGACTCATTTATCTTAATGTTTGTTGGGAAATATCGATTTATACTTACTAGCTTTGGCTCCCTTGAAATTGATGTAATTATCCTCTTTATTGCCGGTGGTATTCTGGGGCTGATCTTTACGGCCCGGTTGCTCGCCGGGCTGCTGTCGAAGTTCTATAACTTCGCAGTGGGACTGTTTGCCGGGTTGATGATCGGATCTCTGAACAAGATCTGGCCGTGGCGGGAAGTGCTTGAATACGCAACTACAGTGGAAGGTAAAAGGATACCCACGTTCGATAGTAGTATTCTGCCGTGGCGCTATCTGGAGATCACCGGAAAAGATCCGCAGGTCTTTTACGCTATTCTCATGATGGCAGCGGGGGTATTTATAGTCGTTTTGGTTGAGAAATTTGCATCAAGACGAAAAACTAATAGCTAAAATGGAAAAAATATTCGGACTGATCGGGCAAACCGTTAGTCACTCATTCTCCAAGTCATACTTCGATGAAAAATTTTTCCGCGAAGGGCTGCGAGATCACCATTACGAGCTCTTCCCGCTCGACGATGTTACTGAAATTGAAGAACTGATCAAAAATACAAAGGGACTCTCGGGTCTCAACGTCACTATCCCCTACAAGGAACAGGTGATGGGATACCTCGATGAAGTGAATCCCGCGGCGAAAAAGATCGGCGCGGTGAACGTCATCAAGATCCGCGACGGAAAAAGGACAGGCTTTAATACCGATATGGATGCGTTTCACGAAACCATCGAGAAATGGCTCCCAAAAGGCAGGAAATTCAACGCCCTCATCCTTGGGACGGGAGGCTCCTCGAAGTCGGTCAGAGAAGCCCTTACCAAACTCAAGATACCTTTCAAACTGGTATCACGCGAAGCTGCTAAAGGAAAATACACCTACCAGGATCTCGAGAAAAAACCCGAGATCATCAAGGAGTCGAACCTCATCATCAACACTACTCCCCTGGGCATGCACCCGAACACGAATGCGATGCCCCCCATCGACTACGAACAGCTTACGCCCGATCACTTCGTTTACGACCTGATTTATAACCCTGCCAGAACACTGTTCCTGCAAAAAGCAGAAATGCGG
The DNA here is from genome assembly GCA_964493505.1 of uncultured Roseivirgaceae bacterium. Classification (GTDB taxonomy): domain Bacteria; phylum Bacteroidota; class Bacteroidia; order Cytophagales; family Cyclobacteriaceae; genus Chryseosolibacter. The sequence goes on along the minus strand of CAZBNP010000008.1, from coordinate 59,425 downwards.
GGCGCTACGGCGAAGAACGGATTGGAAATGCTGCACGTACAAGCTGAGAAGAGCTGGGATATCTGGAACAGCTAAGGCCGCTCGATCTGGATAACCAGATTTCAGACACTCCGTTATCCGGAACCTCCCGTTTCTTTGTATCGTTCAATACCACATAGAAGGGAAATTGTATGGAATTCAAATTATCGAGTGAGTATGTTCCGACCGGGGACCAACCGCGGGCCATCAGTCAACTTGTGAAGGGTACCAACGAAGGAGAGGCACATCAAACACTGCTGGGCGTAACAGGAAGCGGAAAGACATTCACGGTTGCTAACGTTATCGCTGAATGCGCGCGTCCCACGTTGGTTCTCAGTCATAACAAAACCCTCGCGGCCCAGCTTTACGGCGAGTTCAAGCATTTTTTCCCCGAAAACGCCGTTGAATACTTTATCTCCTATTACGACTACTACCAACCCGAGGCCTATATCCCGTCGTCGAATCTCTACATTGAAAAAGACCTTTCCATCAACGAGGAGATCGAAAAACTTCGACTCAGCGCTACCTCCTCACTTCTGACAGGACGGCGCGATGTGATCGTCGTGGCATCGGTATCCTGTATCTACGGTATCGGTAATCCCGACGAGTTCGGAAAAAACGTGATCAAACTGAAAACAGGCGAAATGATCGCGCGCAACCGTTTACTGTTCGGACTGGTTGATATTCTCTACAACCGCACGGAGGCCGAATTTAAACGAGGAACATTCCGGGTAAAGGGAGATACAGTCGACGTATTTCTCGCCTATGCGGATTATGCGTTGAGGATCTATTTTTTCGGTGACGAAATTGAATCGATTCACCGCATCGATCCGCAATCGGGAAAGAAGATCTCGGATGAGAAGAGTGTCACCATCTTCCCGGCAAACCTCTTCGTTACCGGCAAGGAATCCTTGCACGTAGCCATGCGCGAGATTCAGCATGATATGGTCGCACAAGTCGAAATGTTCGAGTCTGAACGGCGCCACCTCGAAGCAAAGCGCCTTAAGGAACGCACGGAATTCGATCTCGAGATGATGCGGGAGCTCGGATACTGCTCAGGCATCGAAAACTATTCGCGATACTTCGACCGGCGAAATCCCGGGGCGCGCCCCTTTTGCTTATTGGATTACTTCCCCGACGATTTCCTGCTCGTGATTGACGAGAGTCACGTCACAATCCCCCAGATAAGGGCGATGTGGGGTGGCGACAGATCGCGGAAAGTGAATCTCGTCGACTATGGATTTCGCCTGCCATCGGCGCTCGACAACCGTCCGCTGACATTCAACGAATTCGAAACGATGCTGAATCAGACTATATACGTCAGCGCTACTCCGGGAGAATATGAGCTGCGCCGATCTGAGGGCGTCGTTGTGGAACAGATCATCCGCCCCACCGGACTGCTCGATCCGGTAATTGACGTAAGACCAAGCAAAAATCAGATCGACGACTTACTCGACGAGATTGATGAGCGCGTCAAGCTTAAAGAAAGGGTGCTGGTCACAACCCTGACGAAACGTATGGCGGAAGAACTAACGAAGTTTATGGACCGCGCCGGCGTCAAATGCCGGTATATCCACTCGGAAGTACCTACACTCGAACGCGTGGAAATCTTACGCGAGCTCCGCCTGGGTGTTTACGATGTGCTTGTAGGCGTCAACCTGCTACGCGAAGGACTGGACCTGCCGGAAGTCTCGCTTGTCGCTATCCTGGATGCCGACAAAGAGGGCTTCCTCCGAAACCAGCGTTCTCTGGTTCAGACCATCGGTCGTGCAGCGAGGAATGTCAATGGCAGGGTGATCATGTACGCAGATAGCGTAACCGAATCGATGAATCTGGCGATTGACGAAACAAATCGCCGGCGAAAAATACAGATAGATTACAACGAGGCGCACGGCATCACGCCTCAGACAATTCTAAAAACAACACAATCGATACTTGGACAGACAAAAGTAGCCGATGCCCGCAAAGGAGAAAAACGCTACTATATCGAAGACGAAGAACCCACCCTGGCAGCCGACCCTGTCATAGCCTATCTGTCTAAAGATGAACTCTTAAAAATGGCCGATCGCACCAGGAAGGCTATGGAGAAAGCCGCAAAAGAACTTGCGTTCATGGAAGCTGCAAAACTGAGAGATGAATACCTCGCCCTGCAGAAGAGGATCGAAGGGGCAGGCAGGGAATAGGGTCGATTTCCCTATCTCCTGATCCCCATTCCTTATCTTATCTTATCTCATCTATTTCCCTTCAAACCGTTTGGCAACTGCGTCCCAGTTGACGACGTTCCAAAATGCCGCGATGTAATCCGGCCGTCTGTTCTGATAGTTGAGGTAGTAGGCGTGTTCCCACACATCAAGGCCGAGTATAGGTGTTCCTTTTACTTCGGCAACGTCCATCAGCGGGTTGTCCTGGTTGGGTGTGGATGTGATCTGAAGTTTCTTGTTCTCGTCGACAATAAGCCACGCCCATCCCGATCCGAATCGGGTTGCGGCCGCAGCGGCAAATTTGGTCTTAAACTCCTCAAAACTTCCAAATGCTGCATTGATAGCGTCACCAAGCGCACCGGAAGGACTTCCACCGGCATTGGGCCCGATAACCGTCCAGAACAAGCTGTGGTTATAGTGACCACCACCGTTGTTTCTCACGGCAGGGGGATACTTCGATACATCCTTACAGATCTCTTCGATGCTTAACTTCTCCGCGTCCGATCCCGCGATTGCACTGTTCAGATTCGTCACATAAGCATTATGGTGTTTACCATGGTGGATCTCCATGGTCCGGGCGTCAATATGGGGTTCGAGAGCATTAAATGCATAGGGAAGTGCAGGAAGTGTAAAAGCCATATTCAGATTTGTTTAAGGTTGAACAATTATTTTTTAAAAGAAGTCAAATATACAACCGCAATCCAATCGATAAAATTCAGCTAACGTTGAAATAAATGCAGCTTCTGTATTCGGGTAAACCCGGTTATGAAGGTTAAAACCACCGCCGGGTTTCGGAATTCTGGTCAAATATCGCGGATACTCCTGAAGAAGGTATCAATAAGTTTCTTTGCCTCATCTGCTCCCCTGCCTTTCTCGACGGTGGTTTTTGGATGGAGCACCGGCTTACCGAGGAGGGAATATCCGCGCTGGAGATCAGATGCCGCATATACCAGCTTCTGCAGCTGTACCCAATGCAGGGCACCGGCGCACATGACACACGGTTCCAGCGTAACGTAAAGCGTGCATTCATTCAGGTACTTTGAGCCGAGATAGTTGGCTGCTGAAGTTACGGCAATCATCTCCGCGTGAGCAGTGGCATCGGTAAGCTTCTCTGTCTGATTATGAGCCCGTGCAATAATGCGGTTGCGGCAGGTAATAATCGCCCCGACCGGAACCTCGCCGATCTCGAGGGCCTTCACGGCCTCCTTCAAAGCCTCGCGCATAAAATACTCATCGCTGTAGAGCTCCATACCGGCGGTTACTTCACTTTGATATCGTCCATCATTTCCCTGGCAGGCTCCTCCCAGTTCTGCCGGTCGCGGCGCGGACAATTGAACGAGAACACCAACGTGCGCCCCGGCTGAACCAGATACTGGATATAGCTGTACTTCAGCACCGGATCGGAGTTTGCCCGATCGTCACGGCTTCCGTTTACACGCGATTCAAACTCGAAATAAATGAACTGCTTTCCGTTCACCTCCCGAATCCCTTCATGGATCATCGTCACGCGATCGAACATATTCATAAGACTCGACTTGAAGAATTGGGACGCCAGTTCAAGATTGGCGTCGGGCCACCGTGTTGCAGACACGTTGACGCTGAAGTCAGCCACGCGGTTTACATCGGTGAATGCTGCCAGCGGCGCCCTGACGGAGGGGTAGCGAGCTGAAAAATCCAGTTCATCCATGGGTCGCCACTCTTTGGGCACCGAAATGGTGATATCATCGCTAACCTTGACCTTGACCAGTTTTATCTGGTTAGGCGAAAAAAACGTCAATGGCGCTAACAACAACAAAAATTTAAGGGGCATCGAGGGGGATTGAGGTTTTTGATACTGTCTAAAGCCAAGTAATTACTTAAATTCGCCCCGCCTGCGCTAAGCTTCGGCGGGAAAGCCCGCCCAGGCAACGCAGTTTCAGCGTGGGCTAATATCGCTAAACTTGCCTCCGACTGCTGCCTGCGCGTAGCCGTTCAGGCAGCAGTCGGTATGTGGAGGCAGGATAAGAACACTTAATGCAAAACTAATAATTCCGATCATGTTAAGAACCCATACCTGCGGTGAATTGAAATTATCTGATGTTAACAAGCCCGTCACGCTCGCCGGTTGGGTTCAGCGCACACGGGATAAAGGCGGGGTATTGTGGGTTGACCTCCGCGACCGCTACGGCATTACACAACTGATCTTCGACGAAACCTCCACCGATCCTTCCGTATTACAAATAGCGCGCGAACTCGGGCGCGAATATGTTGTCCAGGCCGAGGGCGTGGTGGTGGAGCGACTCGCGAAAAACGAAAAAATGGCCACCGGCGAGATTGAGATCAAAGTAAGCAAACTCACGATCCTCAATGCGGCGAAAGTCCCTCCTTTCACCATCGACGACAACACCGATGGGGGCGATGAACTCAGGATGAAGTACCGCTACCTCGATCTGAGGAGAAACCCCGTCCGCGAAAGTCTGCGGCTCCGTCATCGCATGGCGCAACAAACACGTGCCTACCTCGATCAACAGGATTTTATTGAAGTAGAAACCCCTGTGCTGGTCAAGTCTACGCCTGAGGGAGCCCGCGACTTCGTTGTTCCCTCAAGGGTCCATCACGGAGAATTCTACGCGCTTCCTCAATCGCCGCAAACCTTCAAGCAATTGCTCATGGTTTCGGGTTTCGACCGATACTACCAAATCGTAAAATGCTTTCGCGATGAGGATCTGCGGGCCGACCGTCAGACTGAATTCACACAGATAGATTGCGAGATGGCGTTCATCCATCAGGAAGATATCCTCGATCTCTTCGAAGGGCTTATCCGGCATCTTTTCAAAACCGTAAAGGAAATTGATCTGCCCGTGCTACCACGTATGACCTATGATGATGCCATGCGCAACTATGGATCCGATAAGCCGGACACGCGCTTTGAGATGACATTCACCGACATTACAGCTGACACCAAAGGAAAGAACTTTGTTATTTTCGAAAGCGCACAACTCGTAGCAGGCATCTGCGCAAAGGGTTGCGCCGACTATTCACGAAAGCAGATAGACGAACTTACCGATTTTGTAAGACGGCCGCAGATTGGCGCAAAAGGACTTGTGTACGTCCAGTACCGCGCGGATGGGTCGCTCAAATCCTCTGTAGACAAATTTTACAGTACCGAAGACCTGCAACAGTGGGCGAAAAAATTCAACGCTGAACCCGGCGACTTAATCCTGCTCCTTGCAGGCGATATCGATGCAACCCGGAAACAGCTGAGCGAACTGCGCCTTCTCATGGGCGACAAGCTCGGTCTCCGCGATCGCAATACCTTCTCCGCACTGTGGGTCACAGACTTCCCCCTGTTGGAATGGAGTGAGGAAACCAACCGCTACCACGCGATGCACCATCCCTTCACTTCGCCCAAAGCAGAGGACATCCCTTTCCTGGAAAGCGATCCCGGAAAGGTGCGCGCCAATGCGTACGATATGGTGATAAACGGTACGGAAGTCGGCGGTGGATCTATTCGTATTCACGATCGGGATACACAACAAAAGATGTTCAGCTTGCTCGGGTTCACCGACGAGGATGCGAAAAAACAGTTCGGCTTCCTGATGGATGCGTTCGAATTTGGCGCGCCTCCCCACGGCGGCATAGCGTTCGGTTTCGACCGCCTGTGCTCTATTTTTGGGGGAGCAGACTCCATTCGTGACTTTATCGCATTTCCGAAAAACAACGCCGGTCGCGATGTGATGATTGACTCTCCCTCAACAATATCACAGGAGCAACTCAATGAACTTGGATTGACGATAAAATAGTCCACCGTGAACAAAAAACGAATTTCTTTATGGGCAGAATTTTCAAAGCTTCACGATTCGTGCCGGTGTGTATATTGGTGCTCGCATCCCTCCCCTTATTGTCGCAGTCACTGAAGGATCACCTTCAGAAAGGAGACCGGTACTATCAGAGAAAAGACTACAAGACAGCGCTTACACACTTCGAACAGGCACTGGTATTAGATCCTGATAATCCGATGACGAAATACAAAGCAGGTGTTGCCTACGTGGACCAGAAACAATTCCAGCAAGCGGCGAAGTATCTGGCGGATGCCCTTGCAACGAAACCCGATATCGCCTTCGACATCCATTTTCACCTCGGCATCGCTTATCAGAATGATCATCAGTATGAAGAAGCCATCAACCAGTTCGAAATGCTCAGAGGAAAGAGCAGTGGTCTTGCATCCGTCGCCACCCGCAAGATCGCCGAATGTATAGCAGGTGATTCGCTGATAAAGTTGCCGGTAATAGCGAGCGTGAAGCCTGTTGAAAGGGGGATCAATACCGACTTCTCCGAGTTCGCGCCCTTACTTCACCCGGACGGTCAGTCACTGATTTTTTCATCCAACCGGTCGCATGAATCGTATCGGGTTAAGTCAGGCGTAAACCTGGACGACGTGTATGTTAGTCGCAAAAGCGAAGCCGGGTGGTCGTCTCCGGAAAAGATAAGCGACAAGATCAACGTTCAGCAGAATGAAGTCGCAACGTCAATCTCCGCGGATGGAACAACGCTATTTCTGTACTACGAGGACGGAGGTGGAGATATATACACTTCCACCATGGAAGACGGTAGCTGGTCTACTCCGGTGCCGCTCAACCGGTTTATCAATCACCCCCAGTATCGCGAGTCATGGGCGTGCATTTCCGCCGATGGCAACCGCCTGTTTTTCTCCAGCAATCGCCCGGGAGGCAGAGGAGGTTTTGATATCTATATGAGCGAAAGAGGACCGAATGGCGATTGGGGGCGCCCCGCTAACCTCGGCGCGTCGGTAAACACAAAGGGGGATGAGACGTCACCGTTCTTTCATGCGGACGGACGCACACTCTATTTTTCATCCAACGGTCATGCGACACTGGGCGGTCATGATATATTCAAAACCCGATTGGAAAATGGAACCTGGTCAGCGGCCGAGAACCTCGGGTACCCCGTCAACACAAGCGCGTTCGATGGCTTTTTGGTAGTGACCGACGATGGCAAGCAGGGCTATTTCAGCTCAAACCGGAAGGCGGGGTGGACAGACAGCGATATCTACGTCGTAACCTTTGAGGAGTAGAGGTTCGGTAATGTCACAGTAAAGGTAGTGCCGACACCCATCTCCGAGTCAATGGCGATGTGGCCATGAAGCTTTTCGACCGTTTCCCGAACAATATACAAACCAAGGCCCGCTCCCTCACTTCGCTCGGTGGCGCGAAAGAACATCTCGAACAGGCGCGGAAGGTACTCCTCTCCAATACCGATACCGTTGTCGCTTACTTTCAGCACCAGGTTCTCACCGATCATTTCAGCTGTTACCGTAAGCACGTTATTGGCTTTCTTCAGATCCCGGTACTTGATCGCGTTAGACACCAGGTTATTGATGATTACTGAAAATCTGTAGGAGTCGGAATAAAACGGTGATAGGCTGCCGGTTTCAATCGTCTTCGCGATGTTCTCCGACCCTTCCATATACTTCATTCGCTCGAAACTCTCCTCCACCATTCGTCTGACGTCTACCTCAGCGATCGTCAGGACACTTCGCGCATTCCGGGAGTAATCGAGGATTTCCTTCAACGTATCATCGAGCTTATGGATACTTTGCAGCATCATTTCAAAGTAGGCGTTCATGGCCGGGTTGTCACTCCTGCTCTCTAACTGTACCAGATTGATCAGGCCGAGTACAGACATCAGAGGTGCACGCAGGTTGTGTGACACACTGTAAACAAAGCTATCGAGCTCTTTGTTGATCTTCACAAGTTCCTCGTTTTGCTTTCTGAGGGTTCGCTCAGCCTTCATCCGTTTGGTCTCGAGATGTCTTTGCTTTAATGCATTTTGGATTGCTGAAGGAAGACGGACCATATTGGATTTCAAAACATAGTCATCAGCACCCTGTTTCAGACAGCTGACAGCAAATTCCTCCGATACCGTTCCCGTCACCAGTATGAATGGAACATGTACCGCCTGCCTTCTGCAGATCTTCAGAGCCTCCAGTGAATTGAATTGCGGGAGCGCGTGATCCGAAAGGACCACATCCGGCTGGAATTGCTGAAGGCTCGATGTGAATTCCTCCTGGGAATCGACGCGCCTGGCTGAAAAATTCATCCCCTCCTTCTGGAGTGTGCGTTCAATCAAACCAACATCGTCCAGCAGGTCTTCCAGCATCAATATTTTCAAAGGCTTCTCCAATCTCATCGTCATACGCGCTCAGACTATCCTGGTGGTTGATTGAGCATCAACCAAAAAAAACCGATCTCCGCAATCGCTTTAGTAAACTTATCAAAATCCACAGGCTTCACGATGTATGCGTTCACTCCCAGTTGGTACGACTCAAACACATCGCGCTCCTCACGGGATGACGTCAACATAACGACGGGAATGATCTTCCTTTCCTCATCCGACTTCAGGCGCCGTAAGACCTCCATTCCATCGACCTTTGGCATTTTCAGATCCATCAATATAACCTTAGGAGTACTCGTCATCCTGTCAGAGAAAAGATACGCCAACGCCTCCTCCCCATCGCTCAAATGGACAAGGTTATTCGCAAGATTGTGCTTCTTCAATGCGTGAATAACCAATCCGGCGTCATCGGGATTGTCTTCAATAAGCAAGATCTCCACAACATCATCAGTTTTCATATTACAGCGATAAAATAAAACCTACGGGCGCTTTTATTCCATGCGTTACCCCAAGAAGTAATGCTCAGTAATCAGCGCCTATACACGGCACTATTCGGATAAAACTTATTGTTTAACCGTTGCTAGAATTGACGACGTCTTTTACGCCTTCGTAAAAGTGATGGGCTTACCATAAAATTAGGGAGGCTTGGCGGAGGAAAAAAAGACAACTGCCCACAAAACTTACATCGTTATTACATTCCGGCCTACAGCGCGTCAAATAAGCCGTTACGCATGTTTTTAACCCCTTAATACACCGTTTATAAAAAAGCCGGCTCACATTGAACGTTACATACCTGATTGCTCGTTAACTATCCAATGGAAAACTTCAAAGTAATTAACAACAAGGAAAAACACCGTTTTGAGGTGAATCTTGGGACCGACATCGCCTACATGGAGTATCGCTTTCAGAGCGGAACCCAGGTTTTGATGCACACCTACGTTCCTGAGAAATATCGTGGAAAAGGCAATGCCGCAAAATTTATTCAGGAAGTACTCGATATCGTGCGGAAGTCACGAAAGCAAGTCATGGTCAATTGTGCTGCCGTTTCAAGGTTTATTAAGATCAACCCCGACTACAACGATGTAGTTGTGCGATTCAGACCGGCAATATTGCAGAAAAGCGTGAGGAAATCGGCGAAAGCCTAAACCGACACTATCAACCAGGTTTCCGGGCGCCCGTAAAAAATCACTGGCTGGCGATCCTTGGGAAATTGTATATTTATTCCTTTTACCGAATGATGTACAATGAAACGATGGTACGCACCCCACCCGATAGTATCTGTATTCTTCCTCTTCGCTTTTTGCTCTGATACAACGAGAGAGGACGCCACCGCGCCTGAATCCGATCCGGTGAACTACAAGACTGTGGTGGCATTCCCCCGACTGTCGTTTACCCGCCCCGTTGACCTCCAACATCCTCCCGACGCCACCAACCGGATATTTGTAGTTGAGCAGGCCGGTGTAATCTCGGTGTTTCCAAACGATGCGAATACCTCTTCGAAGAATACCTTTCTCGACATCCGCGACAAAGTAGATGACACCGGTAACGAGGAAGGCCTGCTCGGACTGGCATTCCACCCCAACTACCAATCAAACGGATATTTCTACGTCAATTATACAGCGGAAAAGCCCAACCGAACGGTGATCTCACGCTTTAAAACTTCAACAGCAAATCCAAATCAGGCCGACCCGGCCAGCGAGCTGGTACTGCTAACCTTTGAACAACCCTACAGCAACCACAACGGCGGCCAGGTATCTTTTGGACCGGACGGCTATCTCTACATCGCAGTAGGTGACGGCGGCAGCGGCGGAGATCCCCATAGCAACGGTCAGAATCGCTCAACCCTCCTCGGAACGATTCTGCGCATCGATGTGAACAGTACGCAAAACGGCAAACAATATGCTATCCCTGCTGACAACCCGTTTGCCGGAAATTCACAAGACTACCGGGAAGAGATATATGCCTACGGGCTACGTAACCCCTGGCGATTCAGCTTCGACTCAGAGAATGGCCGGCTGTGGACTGGTGACGTCGGGCAAAATGCCTGGGAAGAGATAGACATCATTGAGAAAGGTGGCAACTATGGCTGGAATAGCCTTGAGGGTAACCATTGTTATGAGCCGCGCAGCGGATGTAACCGCACAGGAATGAAACCTCCGATCCATGAGTACGATCGCGATGCGGGCATCTCTATTACCGGCGGATTTGTTTACCGCGGCCCTTCTCTGGAAGGACTCAAAGGGAAATACATCTACGCGGATTTTGGAACCCGGCGGATATGGGCTCTTGAGCATTCAAATCTGAGCAAGCCCGTAAATACGCTTTTGCTTGAGGCTGACTTCAATATATCCTCCTTTGGTATCGATCAGAATCAGGAACTCTTTATGTGCGGGTTTGATGGAAAGATCCACAAGTTCGCAAACTGACCGGGTGGATGAATCAGACTATCTCAACAATAACATTTGCGATCTTCTGGCCGGGGTTTCGACATAGCGATGAGCCTCGACAATCTCATTCAGTGGTATGGTCGCTCTCATATCGCTATCGAATAGTGTTCTCCAAAACAATAACGGAAGGTGAACTTGAGAGCCATTTTTCTCCAAGACCCGTAGTATCACCATCGGGTTTAAAATAAACAAAGGAACCCAACGCGATGTCTATATCACCATCGGCATCCATATCGCCCACATCCATTGTGATCCACCTCCCTTTCGAAGCCTCCGGAAAAGAGTAGTCTTCAAACTTCAGATTCCCCATATTCCTCAGATAAACAAAACTCTCCTCCGGGTAACGAGGATAATCGGGAAAAAAAGAAATAGCAGCAATATCCAGGTCACCATCAAGATCAAAGTCGCGTACCATCGCCTTGTACGCACCATTCATCTGATAGAAATACGCCTGTTCAAAACCAAGATTTCCATCGTTAAGGAAAATGTAAATGCCGTGATACCCCTTCAATATCGGCGACAAGTCGGCATTATCTCCGCACACATAAACAATATCATCAAAGCCATCGTTGTTGAAATCCGCGAGCTCGATATATTGGGATCCGTTGAGCGGCGAAAACGTCAGCAATCGCTTTTCCAGGAATTCACCCGATCCTCGATTCTCATAAAGAAAAACCCCCTCGTCACCCTGCCCCATAAGAACAAAAATATCCGGCAACCCATCTTTATTCGCATCACTGATAATGGCAGTGATCGCGCCGGGCTTCTCGCGTAATACCCTCTTCGTGTAAGTGTTTCCGTTATTGCTAAACCATGAAAGCCTTCCGGTCAGATTTCCAAACTCACAGACAACGATGTCTTCAAGACCGTCGTCGTTCAGATCTCCATACGCCATGCTAACAGGTCGCTGCAGATTCTGAATAAGCACCTCCGCAGGTTTGAATTTCGGTTCAGGCCAATTTCTTTCCAGTCGTTGGAGCGTACCATCCGGAGCATCGTTTGGGAAAACTCCTTTCCCAACAGTTGTCAGGAACACCTCGTTTGATTTTTCGTGGAACTGAACAGGTGTTGAGTATAAAGGCACACTGTAATTCTCCTGGAGGTCTGTCGTGAGGAATGTCAAAACACTCCTTTTGCCCTTTCCATCACTGAATACCACACCCCGATTATCAGGCAATATCCTGACCAATGCAGTCAGCGGAGGGCGATGAGAAAAAGCGGACTCCCGATACCGGAAATGACGGAGCCCCATGCGTATTTTATTCTTGCGCAAAGCCGGTGGAATGGTATCAGGAGCTTGCTCAGCATAGTAGTCCACGATCTTGCGCCAGTCTTCCTCCGCCAGCAGCGGCCTTTCAGGAAAAATATTCGCGTTGCGTACGATTGAACCGCTCGCGCCAATGTCAAACAAACTATCCGGTCGGCGTCCCCGCTGGTAGATACCTAACCGATGACCCATGGCCGGTAGCACATCGTTCCTCCAGACAGCTTTTGGCAGTGACTCCGGACTCACATAAGCGTGACAGCCGCCGCAGTGGATCCTTGATAATTCCTTTCCCGAAAGAGTTGAAACAGGCAACGACGATTCTTCAAAAGGCTCCGAAACTCCACGGCCTGATTGATTACGGCCGTCTGAACATGAGCCAAGCAGGTATGGAAGGATGAAAAAGAGGATTAGTCGTCTCATGTCTGAGTGGCAATCAGCAAATTACAAATAACGAGAAAGAAATCCATGTATGATTAAAATCATATCACTACCTGCCATAAAACAGTTACCTTGAAGCAATGCACAACCCTGTATTCCAGCTGAAAACTGTTGACGATCGGAGAACGGAAGAGCTTTTTCTGGATGTCCCTGAAGCACTTTTCCACGAAGACCCCAATTGGATTCCCTGTCTGAGGAAAGAAATCAGGAACATCTTCGATCCCGAGACCAACCCCTACTTCACACATGGAACAGCGAGACGATGGATACTGACAGATACGTCAGGGAAGTTGTCGGGGAGGATAGCCGCCTTTGTCAACTTCAACAAGATGTATGACGGAAATAAAAAGGTTGGGTGCATCGGATTCTTTGAGTGCATAAACAGTCAGGAAGCAGCCCGCGCTCTGTTCGATACCGCCATTGAATGGCTCGTTGAACTCTATCAGACAGATGTAATTGATGGGCCCGTGAATTTCGGCGAGAACGATAAGTACTGGGGCCTGCTGATCAAGGGCTTCACTCCTCCGTCCTACGGCATGAATTACAATCCACCCTACTACCAGCATCTATTCGAAATGTACGGCTTCGATATCCTGTACAGGCAAATAACAACCAGGATTGATCTCCGAACACCCCTGCCTGAAAGAGTCCATAGAATTGCCAGACGTGTGCTTGACAACAAACAGTATACATTCAGATCCTTCCGCTACAAAGACCGGGACCGGTTTATTCTTGACTTCATAGAGGTTTACAATCAGGCATGGGCCTCTTTCAAAAATTTTCAGCCCATGGAAGAGAAAGTGATCCGCAAGTCACTGGAAGAAATGAAACCGATCATGGATGAAAGTGCGATGTGGTTTGTTTACTCCGGAAATGCTCCCGTAGGCTTTCTTCTCGCCGTGCCTGACGTAAACGAAATCCTGAAATACACCAACGGAAAATTGAATATATGGGGTAAATGTAAATTCCTGTTTTATAAACATTGGAAAGGGTTTTCCTGTTTGCGGGTAGTTATCATGGGTATCGTTCCCCAATTCCAACAGCGCGGACTAGAGTCCGGTTTGATTCTTCAAGCCCACCGCGGAGGAAGAACGGGCAAGCGTTACAGGTATGTTCAATTAGCGTGGGTCGGTGATTTCAATGAAAAGATGATCGCGATTCACGTGGCAATGGGCGCGACTGAAGACAAACAACACGCCACATTTCGAAAATCTCTAAACAGAAAAACCTGGGATTTACCTAAATTCGCAGAGGCAACAATTGTCTACCCGAAAGACCGAAATCCGATGAGTAAAGAAATTCAGGCCTTTAATCAATCGCAGGCGACGGAAGAGAAAGCGATATGCACTCTTCTCTATAAGGAGATCAACAAAAATCTCTCCGAAGCTGCGAGCAAGATTTGGCACGGACATCCCGTTTGGTTCCTGGAAAGCAATCCCGTTGTCGGATACAGCAAACAGAAAGCTGGTATCCGCCTGATGTTCTGGAGCGGGGTCGACTTTGACGAAAAAGATCTGAAACCCGGAACCGGAAAATTCAAAGACGCATCGATCGTGTACACCGAGGCCGGCCAAATTGATCGCGAAGCGCTGAAACGCTGGTTAGAAAAAGCCCGAAACATCCAGTGGGACTACAAAAACGTGGTGAAGCGAAAGGGAAAACTGGAGCGAATTAAGTGAAAGGCGGCCGATCCCGCCGAATTATAGCTAACCATCTAAAAATGAGTAAAATATCTCTCCTGGCCGAAGCCTGAGAGCAAATATTCACAATAAAACTATATTATCTATTGACTTAATAGATAATAATTGTATGTTTGCTCCTGTAATCGCAACTCAATCCGCGCTACAGCTATGAAATCACAAATGCATCCCATTCCTGCGCACATCCCCACGCGCCACCGGTATTGTTGTAGTCACTGATCGAAAAGACAGTAGACTCTCAAACGACAAATACACTATCTAATTCAATTTATTATGACATCAACAGCAACACTGTCCGGGTTCAGGCAATCCGTGCAGAATTTCCGGAATCTCCATGTTTCATACCATACTGCAGAAGTAGCCTCATCCCGGGAGATCCCGGCACCAGGCCTTTTCAAATGGCTGCGGGCATCAACGGTATTTGCTCCTCTTGAATCTCGACATGAGTCCTCGAAACAGGAAGACGGACAGCGGCAATTTTTTGTCGAATTCCGACTCAGGGAAGCATATCAGAATCACTTCGTCTTGCTGAGAGCGCTGTTTGAATTCAGCCGTCCAAAAGATATCGCCGTCGTCACACATAATGACACGCGGTCTTTTGAAATACGACTCCAGGGTGAACGCATGAGCAACCTCTTGCCATACCTGGAAATCATAACCGATCGGCTGCTTAAAGAAATTCAATTCAAGGCTTCATTAAAGGCTATTATTCACCATGAAGCAAAAGTCAAGCAAGAGCAATTGAAGCTGTACCACTCACTTCGCATGTCACTGGTCTAATTTTTTTATCATAAATACTATTATATCTATAGATATAATTCCAAAACAAATTATGCCATAATACTAATCAGCCTAAAATGAAATCTATATTGCTATATCTCTCACTTTTCGCTGCTACGTTTACCGCTGTCGCCCAGCATAGCGTGTCCGAAAATCCAGCTTCTGCATCCACGTCAACGGAAGCATCAGACCAAAAACAACAACACATTGTCAGGATAACAGGAGTTCGATTTGTTTACCCGCTCCTGCAAAATTGGATCGACGGATTCAATAAGGACTATCCCGATGTACAGGTTATCATTGAGTCGCGCGGTTCATCCGACCCATCGCACTATGACATTCTGATAGAAGCCTACGAACACCCGGACGAGATCCGGAAGGACCGCGAGTATCTCTACATCGCCCGCTATGCAGTGTTGCCGGTGGCTAACAGTCAATCGGCATTTGCGAAGATCTATTCCGACAAAGGGCTCAATAAAGAGCTGATCAAACAACTCTTTTTTCACAACATCTTTTCCGATAAAGGCGAGCAGACGGAGATAAAAGCGCCGTTCACCGTTTATACGCGCCTCCAAAAGGCGGGTGTACCCGTTACCTTCAGTCACTACTATGGCTTCGAACAAAAGGATATCAAAGGAAAGGCGATTGCCGGCGCGGATGAGCACCTGCTTAAGGCGATAGCACGAGATTCGACAGCCTTGTCGTACGCGCCCCTACCACTTATCTATGACCAGGACACCGGAAAGCCGGTCGACGGACTCACCATACTCCCGGTTGACCTGAACGGAAACGGACGGGTAAGCGATGACGAGAAGTTCTACAATGATGCCTCCGGCGTAACAAGCCGGCTTGAGGAAAGCGCGCCTAAAGACATCCAGAATGTTCCCATTGAATACATTCATCTTTCTGTAGACCGGAAAGGCGTCAGTACCGAAGCAATTCTTTTTCTCCAGTGGGTCATCAATAATGGTCAGAAGGATCTGCATTCGTTCGGCTATCTCAATCCCGAGCCAAAGAAATTAGAAAGGGAGAAATTCGAACAGTTCGCTTCCAGAAAAATAAACTAATCCACATCCAAATTAATCCACATCCTTCGTGTCAGGCTAAGCCTGTCGCGAAGGATGAACCTCAAATCTAAAACAGACTCCTAATGAAAACACTCTATCAGTCCAGGCCGCACAAGGTGCTGCAATTCTTTATTATCGGTTCGATCTTGCTCGCCCATTCCATCGCGTATGGGCAAAATGTAGAGGGCTTCGTAAATGACGGGAACAGCCTTCCGCTTCCCGGCGCTACCCTAACAATAAAGGGAACCAATACCTACGGCATTACCGATGTTGACGGAAAGTTTAGCATAGCGGCGCCGCAGGTGTTTCCCTTTTCTCTGGTGATCAGGAGTATGGGATATCACACGCTGGAAATAGAGATCTACGAGCTGTCTGGTGAGCCTCTGGAGATCGCACTGACAGAGGACAACCTGTTGAGCGAAATTACAGTTACAGCACGTCGCAGGACGGAGAGCGCACAAGAGGTTCCTATTCCGATCTCGGTTATCGGAGGTGCGCGAGTGGAGAACACAGGAGCCTTCAATGTAAACCGCGTGAAGGAACTGGTACCATCGGTTCAGCTATACTCTTCAAATCCACGCAACACCGGCATCAACATTCGTGGCCTCGGCTCTCCCTACGGACTCACTAACGACGGACTTGACCCTGGCGTCGGGTTCTATGTGGATGGTGTTTACTATGCACGTCCGGCGGCGACTACGATGGACTTCATCGATGTAGAGCGAATAGAAGTTCTGCGCGGACCACAGGGCACATTGTTCGGAAAGAACACTGCGGCAGGTGCATTCAACATTACGACCCGAAAGCCGACCTTTACGTCAGGCGTCGATTTCGAGGTCAGCTATGGCAACTATGGGTTTATCCAATCGAAAGCATCCGTGACCGGACCCATCGTAAAAGACAAACTGGCCGCACGTATTTCATTTTCCGGTACACAGCGTGACGGCACGATCTATAACGTTGCAAAAGATGAATACGTGAACGATATGAACAACCTGGGTTTCAGGGCACAGTTACTCTTTACCCCTAACGATAACATCGCCATAACACTATCCGGAGATGACTCACGTCAATATCCCAACGGCTATGCGCAAGTGGTTGCAGGAGTGGTCGAAACACAACGTCCTGCCTACCGCCAGTTTAGCAGCATCACGGCCGACCTGAACTACACATTACCAAGCCTGAACCCGTTCGACAGGGTTATGGACCAGGATACGCCCTGGCGTTCACTGAATGAGCTGGGGGGTATTTCTCTCAACGCCGATATCGAGCTCGGCAAAGGCACGCTTACCTCCACCACCGCCTGGAGGTACTGGAACTGGGGACCCTCCAACGACCGCGACTTTACCGGCTTGCAGGCCCTGGCCAGGTCACAGAATCCCTCCGAACATCGCAATTGGTCGCAGGAGCTTCGCTACGCCAGTCAATTCACACCCCGGCTCGGCGGTGTTATCGGGTTCTTCTTCATTGACCAGAGCCTGGAAACGCATGGCACCGAAGAATCGGGCAGGGACCAATGGCGCTTCTCACAAAACTCCACCAGCGAACTATGGCAGACTCCCGGCTTGCTGGACGGATACGGTGCACGGACCGAGTCGTCCATTGACTCCAGGAGTGCCGCGGTCTTTGCCAATGTAGACTGGGCAGTGATGGACCGGCTGCACCTACAACCCGGTATTCGTTTCAACTACGACAAGAAAGATGTCTCCTATGATCGCAGAGTATATGGTGGATTGGAAACCAATGATCCGGAACTGATCGCCCTGAAGGAAGTAGTTTACAGCAACCAGGCCTTTACAAACAGCGGCGATGAAACTAACCTGACTTACCTGCTCACGTTATCCTACAAAGCTAATAAGCGCATAAATTCGTACGGCACGTTTTCAACAAGCTACAAACCTATCGGTGTAAACGTTTCGGGGCTGCCGGTTATCGATGGGGAGGTTGCCCTGGATCTCGGGGTGATCAAACCCGAATATGTCAGGCACGTTGAGGCAGGAATAAAAACCAGACCTACCGATGAACTGCTCTTCAACATTACCTTCTTCAACACAGACATTGAAAACTACCAGGCTAACGTGCAGTCGGGCCAGCTTGGAGTTAACCGCGGATACATCGCCAGCGTGGATGAAGTAAATGTCAAGGGATCTGAACTGGATGCGCAATGGCGGCTAGGTCAGAACTTTACGTTGAATGGAGCACTTGCCTACACCGATGGCCGGTATGTGACCTTCACCAATGCGCCATTGTCGTTGGAAGAAACCGGCCTGCGCGACGGGGAAGGTAATTCCATCTACTCGAAGGATATCTCAGGCGAGCGGTTGCCAGGCATTTCCAAATGGGCGGGGTCATTAGGATTGGAACTGGCGTCGAATGAGAGAACCTTCTGGGGTCAGAACGCCCAGCTATTCATTGCCGGAGACAGTTACTTCCGTTCAGAGTTCTCGTCAAGCTCAACCCCCTCGAAATATTTGAATGTCGACGGTTATGGGCTGTTTAATGCGCGGGCAGGATTCAGGACCAGCAAAGGCTTTGCCCTCACAGTGTGGGCACGAAACCTGTTGGATGAAAACTATTTCGAACAAGTGCTTGCCGCGGGTGGGAATGCAGGACATTATGCCGCTATCCTGGGTGATCCGAGGACATACGGTGTGACAATAAGGTATTCCTACAAATAAGACATAGCGGAGATATCTCTCACTATCGCGTCGAAAGCCGGTGAAACAGGTAATCGATAACAGATGCCGAGTCAAAGACTCTCTTCGACGATCTGTTATCCTGTTTCACCGGTTTTTTCGGCAGATGATTGCTGCAATACGATGACTATAAACCGATACGCAGCCGCAAAGATAATTACACTAGCGCGCCATCCCGCCAGACACAATTCTGATCATCTCCCGCACCCGCGGATTTTCGGGATTCAGTTCGTTGAGCTTTTGCACCCATGGCCGCGCCTTGCCGATCTCTTCCTGCTGAATATAGAGGACACTTAATGCATAGATGAGATCCTGGTTCACAGCATCTTTCCGCAGACCCCTCAGATAGGCATCTTCCGCTTTTTGCGCCTGTCCCGTTCGTTGGTATGCAACGGCGAGGTTATAAAATACGCGGGGATTGTCTTCAAGCTCCGCCGCTCTTGACAGACATACTATCGCAGCGTTCATCGCGTTTTCCTCTGCGTATAACAAGCCGAGTGAATACCACGCTGTTCCAAACTCCGGCTCTTGTTTGATGACAGCCCTGAAGAGTGCGATCGCGTCGCTATTCCTCCCCTGGCTGTTGTAGAGATGTGCAAGGTTTAGTCGTGCCGCATTTTGCCGGTTGTCGATATCAATAGCTTTCAGATACGCCTGTTCCGCCAGTTCGGGCTGCCCTCTCCGTTGGTAGAAGATCGCTCTTTCTATTTGTCCGCCGGCAAAATCAGCTCTGGTACTGAAAGACATTTCGTACTCCCGCATAACATTCTCAAAACCGGACCGAAGTTCATTGCTGATCCCGTCCGCGGAGATGTCCGCCAGGCCACTCGCCGCGGCATACCGCACGGTTCGAATTTTATCATTCAGCAGCGGTGCCAGGTGTCGTATTCTGACAGCCTCCGGCATCTCACCCAGGGCATTGACCGCCGTATGCCGGACGAGGTGATCCTCATTTTCCAGGCTCCTGATGATAGCCTGCGTTGCCTCCGGCGAGATCATCTGACCGAGGTACCAGACTGCGGTTGCCCTTGCTATCGCCGGCTGACTGGTGTCACCAGCGAGGGTCACAAGCGGTGCGACCGCTTCTACGGATCGCGTACTGGCAAATGTCAATACCTCCGAGAAGTGCGGCTTCCTCTCCGGGCCATACCATTCTTCCACCGCGGCAGCAGCCCACTCAGCACTTTCTCCGGTATGGCACTGGTTACACGCATTAGGCGTGTTGTATTGCACGCTCAGGTCCGGTCGCGGAACACGGAGACTGTGATCCCTGCGGAAGTCGTTTCCCATATAAACGCGACCCGGCATATGACAGTTGACACAACTCGCTCCTTCCGTCTCTTCCGCGTGAAAATGATGCTTTCGAGTATCATATTTCAACGGATCGTGACATTGTCCGCATAAACCATTTCCCACGCCCTTCAACTTCAGACTATGTGGATTGTGACAGTCCGAGCATTTGACATTGTTCCGGTACATTTTGCTCTGCAAAAACGATCCATACTCATAAACCTCGTCGCGTATCTGCCCGTCGGCATGGTAGATGTCGTCGCTCAAAACCGCAGGGATGTAGTGGTCCATGAATTCACCTTCATGATTATACGCTTCGGTTACCTGAGCTCTTCTTGAATGACAGCGCGCGCATTGATCGACCTGATCCCGTGATGAAAGGCCCGATGTCAGATAAAGATGTACGCGCGGATCATATCCCGTACTGTCGAAATCCAAAGCCGACACGATCTCCACGTGCTTTTTCGCCGGACCATGACACGCTTCACAACTCACGTTCATCAGCGTGAATGTTGTGTTGAAGCTACCCTCATCTTCAAGAAAATTCTTGTGTACGTTGGTAGAGTGACAATCGGCGCACATGGTATTCCAGTTCAGTCCCCCTCTGGACCAATGCAGCCATTCATCCGAAGCAATTTCATAATCCGGGTATAGATCGAACCATTTGTTCTCCCGGGTATCCCAGGCAGTCCGGAGCACCTGCAATCTGCCGTCGGGAAACTTCATGAGATATTGTTGTAAGGGTTCTACCCCGAAAGTGTGTGTTACTTCGTAGTCGTGATAGGCTCCGTCGGGGCCCTCCGTATTAACAAAATATCGCCCGTCCCGCTGAAAGAATCTGCTGGTTACTCCCTGACTTACAAATGTGGTATCAAAGCTTCCTTTGACCGACCTTGCGTCAGCCTCCATCATCGCGAGATCGTGATGTGATTCCTTCCAGTCGCTGTACTGCCTCCCGTGACACGAGCGACAGCCTTCCGACCCAGCGTAATCGCGATCCGACAAACTGACCTGTTCCCCATCGGCTCTGTGCCGGTCATGCCAGAGATAGAAAACTTCCGCAATGACGACAATACCGATGATGATGGGAACAATATGCTTTAGCCGCGCACCTCTTTTCATTGCAGTTTCGCTGACGATAGCCGGCAATGTGAGCACAGGCGCGGTAAGTTTTTATGATCCAGGTCATATTCAATGCGCTTTTTTCATTTTCTACAAGTCGCCGGGATATTTCCACACATTCCGGGAATCGCCAGTCCTGAGGCGAGTAAACAGCGCACCTAATTCCTTTTCCATTTTTATATCTGCTCTTTCGTAAAGCCCTTCTTCCAATTCGACTTCCACAAATCCGTATTTTTCATAGAGATGTATGGCTGATTTCAATTTTCTGTTGGAGTATAGAATTACTTTTTCAATTTGCTTTTCTTTTAAAAAATTCAAACAATGCTCCAGCAATAGCGTCCCAATCCCATGGCCTTGAGCGTTATTGGCTACAGCCATTTTTCCTAGTTCAAAGACTGTGTCCCCCTTCTTGATTAATGAAGCCGTTCCGACAATTTCATTCTCCTTTTTTGCAAAAAAAACATATCCTCCTTTGTCAATAATATGTTCTTTAGGATTGGAAAGAGAAATTTCGTCTCCTTGTTCAACATGAAAGTATTTCTTAAGCCATTCGTAGTTGAGCGTCTTAATAGATTCTTTAAATTCGTCAGAAAAGTCAATTATTTCTATCATGCGGGTTGCCACCACCTCCTCGATTCAATATAATTAAAATTTCTTCAAGCCACAATATCCGGATACTTCTCCTTCAACGACCTCATATCCTCACTCACCTTCTTATCCACATTATTCGCATAATGCTGAGTCGCCTTCAGACTCTGATAACCAAGCATCTTATTCACGGTCTCTATCGGGCCCATTAGCCAGGGTAACGGTTGTAGCAAATGAAATGGACTTAATTGTAAACGCAATAATCAAAGTCCGTTTATCTCCTTCATGACATTTTCCACCATGGCATCGCAAAAGATCAGATTAAATTCAAAGAGTTCACTGGCGGAATAGATTCTTTCTATTTCCCGCCGCAGCAAGGCCTTAGCCCTGGTCAGCCGCACCTTTACATTGGCTGTGCTGATGTCAAGCACTTCGGCAGTTTCCGCTACGTTCAGTCCGTTTATCTCCCGCAATGAAAAGACCATCCGGTAGTCTGGGGGCATTTCTCCAAGCGCGTTTTCAATAACACGCCCCAGCTCATGAGTCTGGACGATGTTGTTCGTATCGTTACGGGCATGGACAAACATGGGCGCTGAATGGTCGTTTATATCCTGCATGATTTCATACTTAAAATCTGACTTCCTCTTTTTCCGGTAGCAGTTGTTCATCATAATACGGATAATCCACGTTTTGAAATTAGCGCGGCCTTCAAAATGTGACAAGCCCCTGTACGCGTCGATGAATGTATCCTGCATCAGGTCCTGCGTATCCTGGTGGCTATAGCTATAGGACCTGCCGACTTTGTACAGATAGGGATTGAACCGCCGGACAATAATTTCATAAAGAGCTTTTTCCCCCGCTACGACCCGCTGGATGATTTCCGCTTCCGTTAATTTTTCAGACTGTACCATACTTATCCTGCTATCTTAGCGATCCTTGCCATCGACAGGGCGGCGATTGCCATCACCAGGTCACGCACCGCCACATCCACATAATTGAAACCGGATAAAAGCGTAAGTGCGATCGCGGTGAGCCATGCTGCCACGATGTATCCGCCAATTTCGGGTTTTTTCAGCACAATGATGCCGGCGATGATTTCAATAACACCCACAATCATCATAAAGGTGCCTGCCGAAAGCGGCAAAAGGCCGGCTATCGAGGAATTCAGGTATTGATCCCATTGGGTAAGCAGGTTGAGAAACTTGTCGGCTCCTGCCACAATGGGCACAATAATGAAGGTGTACTTTAACAGATTGAATGTTTGTTTCAAGGATTGCTGTGAATTGTTCGATTCCATGACTTTCGGTATTTTTATGTTATTAAATAATTAGAGTAGCCAATGCGCGGAAAGGTTACAGCAATTACCTTTTCGTTTGTCTTCCCATAGCGCACCAGCGCATCTATTTTCTTCGGGTAAATCAATCCGACAACAGTTATACTCTGCAGATCAGCAGGTTATGGCGGCAATAAAGGCTAATATATTTGATAACAGCATAACTACGTGCGCGTTAAGCCTATCTAAAAACACCTGAATACACAACATTCACAAAATAATTCCTTCCCTCTTCCGGGTACCCTTCTGAAAGTGAATAGTTTTTATCAAAAATGTTATTCAAACCGCCTTCAATTGAAAAGTATTTCCAGACATGCACATACGATTTTACATTAAAGAGCAGATATTCCCCGGCCTTTACTCCATAACTCGTACTGTATCGGTCGCTGTTATATTCAGCGTTTATATTAATGTATGATTGTCTGAAAGGGTTGATCTGGAGAAATGCGAATACCTTATGATTGGGCACGTTAGTGAATTTCAATTCAGGATTTGTCTCGTTGTTCTGCTCTATGTAAGTATAATTTGCCCCGGCATTTACAAGCTTCGAAATTCGCGTGTCGATTGAAAGTTCTACTCCCTTAAACACTGCTTCTCCGGAATTCAGTAACTGAGATAAGTCACCATCCACATTGTCCACCATCAGAATGGCGTCCTTCAGATCGTTGTAAAACAAATTTCCCTGCACTTTGATTTTATCTGAAAATGCACTGCTGTATCCCACTTCATAGTTAATAGCAGATTCGGCTTTAAGATCCGGATTTGGAATGGCTGTTCCCATACGGTAAGAGTAGCGGTCTTTCACTGTAGCAAACCGAGTTTTCCGTGCAATGGATGCATTGATAATATGTTTGCCGGAAATGGTATACAGGGTTCCCAATTGCAAATTGAATGCATCACTCCCATTAACATCAAATTCACTGATTTCAGTGCCGTCAAAATTCTCGGCAAGGATACTTTGGCGCCTGTTATAATTTATCCCTGGAATAATCACGAAATTCGGTAATGGCCGATAGGTATCCTCCAATCCGATTGACAAAGTATGATCTTCAAATCTCCTTACAGGCTCGTTAAGATTGTGCTCGCGGTGAACATCTCTCTTATAGTGAGCGGAAACCTTGAGATCGTTCTTTGCAATAGACTTTGTTTCATATTCGACAGAACCTCCGTAGGAATAATCATCGTAAAAACTCTGGAATGCATACGGTCTTGTTTGCGTGGTATAAGTAACGTCATCATAACTATAAAGAGAATTAATGAACTTATCATAGTATACCCGCGCCTTTAGGGTCATCAGGTTATCATGAAAAGAGTGGTTTGACAGGAAGTAATAGCTTTCCTTGTTCCATTTCGGCCATTGCCAGAAACGCGGCCTTGTAAGCAAAGAATTCCGGCTATCGCTACCGGCATATACAGGAGTTCCTTTTTCGCCTTGCTGATTGATGTAGCTTAAAGTGTACGTATGATTCTTAGACGGAGTGAATCCAACCTTAACGTTATATTTGAAATCATCACGATTGGAATTGTCACGTTTGCCTCCATCCTCATTTTGAACGGAATCAAAATCATGCGACATCTTATAATAGTCGCGCTTCAATTTAGATATACCGGCCTGCACAAAGAATTTTTCCCAGCGTGCTCCTAAATTCAGGCTCGTGCGAAACCCTCCCGGCATAATGCCGGATACACCTTGAAATTCAAATTTATCCGTCGGCATGCGCGAGACCAGATTGATAGCACCGCCCAAAGTGTTCGCACCATACATAGAAGATGAGAATCCTTTGGATACGTTGATCTCGGCAAGATCAAACGTGGTAAACCTCCCAAGATCCACATAGCCATCGTAAGGAACGTACACAGGAACACCATCAATAAAGACAGGAATCTGTCGAAGATCAAATCCCCTGACATAAACCATAGATTCATTTCTTGCTCCTACATTGGAAAGAGATATGCCCGGCAGTACATTAAGCGCGCGCCCAGCGTCTAACCGGTTGTATGTTGACATTTTATCAGCGGAGATAACATTGGTAGAGTCAATCGTGCGGCCAGTCACGACAACCTCGCCAAGTGTAAAGGTCTTGACGGTATCACCCACCTGGGCCATACTGATAAGTGGTGGAAATGACAGAAATAGGAAGTAAAGTAGTTTTTGTTTCATAAGGTTATATGATTTTCGTTATATTCAGTCACCTCTACCCTGGCCGCCTTTTGATTTCATTATCAATGCACACGGCGCTGAATGATTCATCGAATCGATCAACTGCCAGGCCTGCTTGCATGACATTTTCATCGCGGAACTGCCTTGACGATGGACCCGGATTTTTCAACTTCTTCCAGCAAACGAACACGTCCCCAGCCGAGCAATGGACCGTTGGTTGTATTCACCCAGATCCTTCCTTCAATCGAGTAGCTGGCGTTATCCGGCAGCAAACATAGCTCATTTTACGTATTTATACGTATTTATACTAATTATATTTACGTACTTTATTATTCATTTACGTAGATTTGAAAGTAGGCCGTTATATCCGGTTGGAGATAGCGCTGTTAAATCGATTGCAAGAAAATGAAGGTAAATCCTTTAAACCTACTGTTCCTACTGCGGTGTTGGTTGTGGAGTTATTGTTGAAAAGGACTTATTTGAGTCTAATTCCCCACAGGAGGTATTTCTCCAGAATTTGCCTTTCTTTTAAGCTCTCGGGTTGCTTCAAAAGAACGGTATTCTAACTTGGCCATTAGTTGAGTATTCCTGCCTAAGCTGACCCCCAATTCCTGCGGAAGTTGACCCCCGATTCCGGGAAGGTGACCCCCCAGGACAATTCGCACTGAAAGTTGAAGATTCCTGTAAGTTGACCCCCCGTTTTTGGCAGCATCCTGAGTTTAATTCCGGGAAGCTGACCCCCTCTGTAGGAAAGAAATTCCGGGAAGCTGACCCCCTCTGATTGTAATAGGATTACCGGTGTTTAACCTTACGGGTTTTAAGCAACAGCGTTTCAGAAAAGAATAGACCACTTTCACCGACCAGTCTCTTTTGCTCCATAGCCATCTATTCTTCATGGACAACCGCAATCCCTGCCGTTCTGTTATAACCAAGTTTCAGTAAGGTACCGCCAAGCATCAGCTTAATCGCCTTTTTACCAGCTGTTGTCTTGAAGTACATTTCCCGTTTTCGCGCATCCCCTTCAAAAAGATAAAACTCGCAAAAGACCAGCTCAAGTGGTATTCGTGAAGCAGTGCTTTTGGTCTTTTCCAGCATTGTGGTTCCTGATCCGTTGCTCAATATTGGTGGTATAACCGGTATAAAGAAGGTGGGCCTTATGACTGAATAAAATATAAACGCTCTCCTAAAGCAGATCTCTCCTAAAGCAGATCTCCTATCGTCGATCGCTTTAGGATGTCGATCGCTTTAGGATGTCGGTCGCTTTAGGATGTCGGTCGCTTTAGGACGGTAAAGCGACACCGAAGCAGACCGCCTCACAAAAAAGCGACGCCGAAGCACATCGCTTGTAGGCGAGCGCTTCGGTGTCTGCTTTACCGGTAGCCCCGGCAGGAATCGAACCTGCATCTTCAGAATCGGAATCTGAAATTCTATCCATTGAAATACGGAGCCGAAATTGGCCGCTGGCACCTTTTTGGCGCCCCAACCCATCGGACGCTTTGCCGTCCCGCAGAAATTGTCGCCAACGCTCGCAAAAATAACGCAAAAGTCCTACCGAAAAAATCTTAACGCGACATTGACGCTGCCTGCGACGAGAATTTGCCCCTATACCGTCTTCCACAACCCGGGACAATGCCGTTGCTCACCACAGACCTCGCGCCAAAGTCAGAAGAATTATGCTAAACCCACCTCATTTCCCTATTTTTGCCCCACCAGGCAATATCCGGTATGGCAAACCTTTTTCACGAAGAAATACTCGACCAAATCAAGAAGAATTCCGGACAACCGACGCAGCATACTTTCTTGAATTCGTATCTCGGCACGGAGCACCCGCGCTACCCTATTGCAACCCCTCTCCTCCGTTCTATCGCCCGCGAGTGGATGCAGTCTCACCGCGACCTGAGCGCCAACCGGCTAAGGGATGTGCTTTCGTCACTGATCAAGGGTCCGTCGTTCACGGAAAAGGTTATGGCCGGCCTGCTGCTGGGCTATTCCGCCAGGGAACAACGGACTTTCGATCCGGCTATCTTCGAGAAGTGGCTAAACTTCCTGGACGGCTGGGCTGAGGTGGACGCGGTGTGTACGAACAACTTCTCCGTCACGCAAATTCCCTCCGACTGGCAGCGGTGGAAGAAAGTGATCATCTATCTCTCGGAAGATCCCAACATCAACAAACGCAGGGCATCGCTTGTTTTGTTCTGCTCGCCTCTGCGAAAGATGCGCGACGAACGACTTTCAAAAGAGGCTCTGCGCCGTGTTTCGAAGCTGCAACACGAAAAGCCTGTCTTGATTACAAAGGCGGTGTCGTGGGTGTTGAGGAGCATGGCAATACACCACCGGGAAGAGGTTGTTGCCTACCTGGAAAAAAATGCTGAGACGTTGCCACGTATCGCTGTCAGAGAAACGAAAATGAAACTGGCCTCCGGCAGAAAAACAAAACGCCGGTGACCTTACTTCACAAGAAGCCTCTTTGTAGCCCGGTCCGCCCCGGAAAGTACGTTGACGATATATACCCCGGGTGTCAGGAAGTCGCCGAAGGGTATTGAGTAGTTACTACAGTTTCCGTCGCAAACGAGCTGCCCTGAATAAACGACTTCGCCGGTGATGCGCTGGATCTCAATAACCGGCAAACGTGCATCGTCCCACTTTTGTGTTGTCGTGATCTTCAGCTCATGAGTGCCTCCGTCAGCAGGATTGGGAAATACCTGAATCCCTGCATCCGACAAATCGGCAAAGGTATTCATCGCTGCCGGCATCCCTTCTCCGCCCGGTGATTCATTAAATGGTATCAACCTCACTCCTTGTATCGGTCTTTCGAACGTTCCATCCGGCAACTGCCATCCTACCGCTACGTGATCGGTGCCGACACCTTCCTTGTGCAGGGCTTCGATATAGTAGCGCTGATTGGCCTGGAGACTGATGGCACCTGACTGCTGTGTGGTGTACTTATTCCATTGCCTGACGTTGGTAAAATGATCGGCGTAGGCGATTCGCTGTTTATCAGCGGGATCTTCGCTGGTGCTGAGCCACAGTTCGGTCTTGTCATTACCCGAAATCCAGAAGGTGTAGATACCGGAAACGGGCGGACACACATACCCGCGGATGCGTGTTCCGTAATTGTCGTCGATATTCTGCGGTGCCTCAAACACGGATATGAGTGATGACTGATCGGGCGTTTCAAATACCGGTATCGACGATATCATCGTTCCTGAAATCCCGGTCCACAATTCGTGCACAATGCTTCCGGAACCTGCGCATGCCGTTATAACGGTGCCGCTGCCACTCGTGAGAGCTGCATCGGGAATCCTCATCCTTTCGTTGCCGGTATCAGCACCCTGATAGGCAACGTCCAGGGATTGTCCGGATGTATATTCCATGTAGATCACTCTGATCTCGTGGGGTCCGGCGGCGAGGTTGACGGGAGAGGGTGATCTCACGCCAAAGCCCTCGTTAGCCACGCTGCGTCCATGGATTCCATCGAAGTCTACCACGGGATTGCCGTCTATATATAGACGGCTTCCATCATCCGAGTTCAGGTAGAAGTAATAGTTTCCAGCCTGTTGTACAAAAAGGTATCCATTGAACTCAAAGTTGAAGTAGTCGTCCTGCGTGCGTGGAGATAGGGTAAAGTTGGGAACCCAGCCCGTAAACTCCGGCTGCGTCCAGGTGTCAATGTCATCGAGACTGGTCCATGCGCCGGTGCTGTGACCATACCACAAACCGGTAACAATGGTCGTCGCCGCTATCGGGTTACTCGCGGGTGAGAAGAGTCCGGCATTGTCTACCGCTTTTACGGTAATCTGAAAGCTCTCGTTCGAAGGAAGTCCGGTGAGGGTGTACTCCGGCGCGGGTGAACTAGTGACTTGCGATTCTGATCCGTAGTACACGACGTAGTGACTGATCGCGCCATTGTTGTCGGTCGAGGCGGTCCAGGAAAGGGAAATCGAACTTATGGAATTCCTTACCACCGCAAGATTCTGCGGCGCAGTCGGTGCAGACGTGTCACCATCAGTGGTCGCGGAAAGGTTGATGTCTCTATCGTCGTCTGGCGCATAGCGGCTTCGGCCTGCATTGTTTAACGCCCGGATCTTGTATTCGTATGTCGTCGATGGGTTAAGGCCACTGTCTGTGAATGTCACGGCGTTTGGCAAGGTTCTCCCGGCGAATTCGAAATTGCCTTCAGGAGCACGTCGCCATATCTCGTAAGCAGTCTCGATTGACGACCGATCGTTCCAGGCAAGTGTAATCGATGATCCGGTCGAAGATACCTGCCTGAACGACGTGGGTATATTGCTATCCGCCAGGAAGGGTGCGGAGTTGCTGAAGAACAGGTTCAGGGGATCGGAAGGTTCGCTTTCGCATCCGCCGAACCCTGCTGTTTTCAGACTGTAGACACCGTTGCGTCCGGTAGAAGTACCGGTGATGGTCAGCATACTGACGGTATCGTCCAGGTTGTTGCCCGGAAAATCGATTCGTGTTCCATCCTTATACCACAGATAGCTGTCAGCTTTTGATGCTGATTTCAGCGTGATTGTGTTTACGGTCTTATTATCCGGCCCCCGCAGGTGCGTTGTGGTTAACGCAACCATATTCGCTTTCACGGATTGTCCCGCTGTAACCGTTACAGGAGGCGACCACTCTTCCCACTGAGTGGAGGAGGGTGTGCGCGAAATTCTGCTGAATCTCGCCCGGTAGACCCCGGGTTGCATTGCGACATACTCGTTGCTTGTTGCGCCGGCTATAGTGGCGCCGTTACGCTGCCATTGATACGCGAGAAATCCGTCAGCGAGCCCAAGTCTGACGCCGTTGTCGTTGCAAATACTCGTATTGCCATAAAAAACATGAATATTGCGTTTGTTCATGGAACGCATCCAACTGAAAAACTCCGGCTCGCCATACGCTGTATTCCAGGTACCGTGTCCAAGATGTTCGTAAATACTGTAGCGAACTTCCGCGCCGGCCTCGCGGAATTTTTGCGCATAGACTGCAGTACGCGACGGTGTTGGCGCGGTGTCCTGACCTCCCTGAAAAGTCCATATCGGGATATGTACCACTGCCGGGAGCAATCCCTGATTAATAATGGCGGCGTCTGAGGGCGACGACATCGGTAAGGCTGCGGCGAATAACCACGGTGCGCGCTTGATCAGATTGTAGGTCGCGATCCCTCCGTTTGAGAGTCCGTGAACATAAATGCGATTTGGATCAACGTTGTATTTTTTTACCACGAGACGGATAAGGCGAATCGCATCGTGGATAGACGGGGTATCCCATCCATTGAGGTTTTGAGGAAAAAGGACGAATCCCGGAAAGGCGCGCTGGGGCATTCCACTGTCGCCGGGCAACCGACTACCTGCGCGGTTACGAGCTTCAAGATGTTGGCTTCCACCATGAGAAAGGTTGTGATCGTTGTTGAGTAACAGATGATCGTGGGTAGTGGGTGCTGCAGGGTTATTGGATGATGGATTCCAGGATCGCGTACCCCAATAGCAATCCTCGTCCCAGCAGTTGCCCCGTTCCCCGGCTCCGTGCATCATGACGATCATCGGATAACCGTCGGGGAAGTCTAACTGATATTCATTGGGAAACAGAAGGCGGTAGTTCATAGCAAATGCATCGGAGCTACCATTTTTAAGACGAAGGTTGCCCTCGAAGTAGGGCGATGAATCCCATGGTGTCATGTCGCGGAAACTTTCCGTCGGGACTCCCGGCGAGACTTCGCGAAGGCTGAATGTCACGCCCTCCTGCAGGTAATAGTATCGTGTTGGAGATGTGGCTATGCGGATATCCAGCGTGCCGTACGGCCGATCAGTATTGAAAATAAACGTCGTATCAACCTGGGCGTAACCGGCCATGGTTATGAGGAAGGGAAGGGCAATAAGATACTTCTTCATGTCTAGAGTATTTCCATTCAGAATATTTTTTGTTGAGCGGGTTGTAGTTATACAATAGCGGTTAAAAACGAATGCCAGATACCCGGATTATCAATGGCAGTCGGTTTGAAATCCGAGCTGTATTCTAATGAGTGATTGTAGCGAGCACTTTCTGAACGAGTGTCTGGAGTATAAATGGCTTCTGAACATAATCCGTTGCGCCCGCTTCCCTGCTAAGCACATCAACGGAAGGATTGGCGGACACAATAATCACCGGAATATCTTTTGTGAGCGCATTTGACTTCAATTGTTTACCTACTTCCACACCGTTGGCGTATGGGAGATCAATGTCGAGTAAAATCACATCCGGAAACGGCTGTTCACTCATGGTCGAGGTTATCTCTCCGTCAAATAGCGAGCGAACATTAAATCCTTCCTTGTGGAGTGTCACCTTCAGAATGGTCTGGAAGTCCGGATCGTCGTCGATCACAAGCACTATTTTGTCTGACTGATTCATGATATTGAAGAAAAAAATGGAGAACTATAGTCCTCATACTTCATGAAATGAAATAAAAACTATGCCGCAGGCAAAAAAATCCACATTCGCCGGAGTGAAGCGGGTGCAAAATACAAAACCCTCAAAGCCAAAGCTTTAAGGGTCTCGTGTATTATCCGACGATCAAAATCGTCGATATTCTAGTATTTGAATACTTCGCCGCCGGCCAGTACTTCTTGTCTTTCTTCATCAAACGTTACATACTTTCCTGTACGCAACGCCGCAGTCGTCATGATGTTGGCGATTGAGTGGTTATAACCAGCCATCACATCGGCATTCGGTTTCTTCCTGCTTCTGACACATTCCATCCAGTTTCTCATGTGGCTTGAGGTCAGGTTATCCGCACCGGTGTCAGCGCTCGTCTCTACTTTCGCGGCTTCCGCCAGCGACATACTGGGCAGTAGGTTTGGTTTCATTCCCATAGCGGTGGCATGGCGTTCGGAAAGCCCGCCTGTCGGTGTAACCATATTGGTATCGAGATTCAGTTCTCCTCCATTTGAGTAATAGATCTCTTTAGTACCCCCGGCGGAATTGGTGAATCGCGAGGAATAGATAACCTGGAATCCTTTCGACTTGTCGTCCAACGGTCCATAGTCAAACACGGCGGTCATGGTATCGAAGTTCTCTCTTCCATCTTTCCACAGGTAGATACCGCCATTGGCAGCTACACTTCTCGGGTGGTTGAGTCCGGTGAACCAATGTACTGTATCGATCTGATGCGCCATCCACTGACCGGGGATGCCGGACGAGTATGGCCAGAAAAGTCTGTACTCCAAATATTTCCGCGGGTCCCAGGCTACTTCGGGACGGTTCATCAAAAATCTCTTCCAGTCTGTATCTTCTTTCCTGATTTCCTTGGTGAGCTGAGGCAACCTCCAACGGCCCGGCTGGTTGACATTCCATGTCATCTCCACGGCAACGATATCTCCGAATTCGCCGGAACGGATAAAGCTGTTGGCGGCGTGATAGTTTGCTCCACTTCTTCGCTGCGAACCGATCTGAACAATTTTACCTGTTTTCTCCACAGCTTTCCTGGCGGCGCGATTGTCTTCCATGGTCTCGGCGAACGGCTTTTCGACGTACACATCGCGACCGGCTTCCACCGCTTCTTTACAATGCAACGCGTGTTGAAAATCAGCTGTGCTGATAAGAACCGCATCTACATCTTTGCGGTCGTAGAGTTCGTCGTTGTTCCTGGCTGTCTTAATCTTCTTACCGGTCTTCTCCTGCACAAACGCTACCGCTTCGTCACGTCTCCGGCTCCAGATATCTGACACCGCTGTAAATTCGAAATTCAATTCCTTTGCGTGTTGTTGCATGGCTGGAATAAGGGCCCCTTTGCAGCGGGATGAGAATCCGACAATTCCAACGTTGACACGATCATTTGATCCGATGATACGCGCATAACTTGCGGGGGAAAAGCCTATGGCTCCCACTGTCAGTGCCGCCGAGGATAATGCGGATTTCTTGATAAACCCTCTTCTACTGATGTTTGACTCACTCATAGATATTACGATTTGCTAAATGTGACGTGATTGATTGATCTTGGCAGCCTTTGTGTTAAGGCATATTGACAAATATAGACGTTTTAAGAGATTTCACGAATGTTCGGAATCAGTGAAGTACCCTTTTTAGGTATAAAAAAGTCAAAAATTGAGATAAATCACACAAAAAAGAGTATATTCGTCTATGAAGGCTCACTACAAACACATTCCGTCGGAGTCCAACCTGTTCACCTGCATGTTGCAGGAGAATAAGGAGGATTTCGATTATCCCTGGCACTTCCATCCCGAATTCGAGCTTACCTACATTCTCTCAGAAGGCGGGGTTCGCTATGTCGGTAACAACATTGAAAATTACTTCGAACACGATCTGGTTCTCGTAGGACCAAATTTACCGCACAGCTGGGTCAATACCCGTCAGGATCGGTCTTCCAAGGCGGTAGTGGTTTACCTGAAGGAACAATTCGTTGATAAGACGTGGATCGAAAGCCGTGAGCTCGAGAGTATACGGCGGCTTCTTAACCATTCATCAAAGGGAATAAAATTCGATAAGAAAGTTGCTTTAAAGCTAAAGGAAAAATTCCTTCAGTTAGTCGACGCATCGCCGTTTGAAAAACTGATGACGTTGCTGACAATCCTTCAAGACCTCGCACAAAGCAATGAATTTCACGTGTTGTGTGAAACGGGATTCGATTACGATCTGAATACAACGGACAATCGCCGGATCAATGTAGTTTATAAATACATCCACGACCATTACCAGCAAAAGATCAGGTTAAGTGATATCGCCGGCGAAGTGAATATGACCGAGGAGTATTTTTCCCGTTATTTCAGCAAGGTCATGAAGAAGTCGTTCGTTGAATTCCTGAACGAATACAGAATCAACAAGGCCTGTAAAGCTCTTATTGAAACTGATAAACAGATCGCCGAGATCTGCTACGAATCAGGATTTGAGAGTATTCCGTTCTTCTACCGGCAATTCAAGAAATTCAAGGACTACCAGCCTAAAAACTACAGGACGAAGTATAAAGAGGTCTTTGCAAAGGAACAGCAAGCGTTGTGACTACCAGAATTTCCAATAAATAAAGCACCACATCAAAGCATAAACGCCCAGCCAGAACTTAACCCCTTGCCACCAGGGTCTTTTTGGATCATTAAATCCATCAGCGACCCAGGACCTGTTCCAGATGAATGGCTTCACCTTCTCCGCTATCGGCGGGGGTGTCATCAGCGACACAACAACAACCAGCACCATCGTAAGCGCCTGCGCAATCGCTCCGACGTATAACCAGTGAAGGTCAATGTCATAGCTATACAGGCCAAAGGCAAGCAGTAACTGGATCACAATCCCTCCAATAAGTCCGGTAACGGCTGCCTGATAGGTTGTCCTTTTCCAAAGAACACCCAACAATATTACCGAGATGAACGGAGTGGCCATGTAGGTAACACCGGTTTGAAAAAATTTAAAGAGTCCCACTGAACCCACCAGCGGTGCAACCAGCGTAGCGATCAATAGTGCCACTCCACCGGAAATCTGACCGGAGATAATCATCTCCCGGTCCTGGGCATTCTTTCGCCAAAACGGTCTGTAAACGTCCAACGAAAAGATTGTCGCGATCGAATTGACAAGCGAACTAACAGACGACATGATTGCGGCGAAGAAGCCGGCGAGTATGACACCGCGTATTCCGGAAGATGCGAATACCTCCAGCGCAAAGGGAAAAGCAAGATCCTGTTTGTCGGGTAACAGCGAGGGTCCCTGGTGCAGCACGTCAAGCCAGTGAAACACAATCAACCCCAGCAAGCAAGTCACCAGCGGCCGAATGAGATTGATAAAACCGGAAAATATGATACCCATCATACCATCCCAGGTGCTGCGCGCGGAAAGTACGCGTTGTATCATCACCTGATTAGACGATTGATAGAATAGAAAAACGCCGAAGGAAGCAAGGACAAGGCCGGCAAAGGGCGCGTCCGGATCGGACGGTGCCTGGTAGAGATGAAATCGCTCGGGAGATGCTGCAACCATGGCATCCCACCCGCCCGGAATTTTGTCGAGGGCTACAAAGAAAAATACAACACCACCGGCTATCAGGAAAACACATTGTATTGTATCGGTCCACATCACGGAACTAAGTCCGCCAAGCAGGGTATAACTTCCGGTCACCACTACGATACCAATCATCACGTGATATTCAGACCAGCCTGTTAGCTCACTCAGTGTGATGCTGCCGCCGTAAATAATCGGGGGAAGGAAGACAAAGATATAACCCAGCAAAAAGACCACGCTATAGATCACGCCACACACAGGACCGAAACGATTCTTCAACATTTCGGGAACCGTCATGATTTTATTCCGGAGATACATCGGAATAAAGAAGATCATCATGAGCAGATAAGTCGGCAATACCCACAATTCCCAGTTGGCGACGGCCAATCCTCCCTTGTAGGTAGCCCCGATAGTTCCTACGATCTGCTCGCTCGAAACACTCGTTGATACGAAGGCCGCGCCAATCAGGTACCACGGCATTTTACCGGAAGCCAGAAAATAGCCTTCCGTAGTTCTCTTGATTCTTTTTGCAGCGACTAATCCAATAACGATAACCAATGCAGTCTGTGCTGCTATGATGACAACGTCGAGTACGGAAAGGTGAAAATTATCCACTGAGGTCGGTTATGAGTGACGATAGCTTACAATAAAAGGTTAGGAACGATCAGGGTAGTATCCGGGAAGTGAGCCCACGTTGAAACGCGTCGAGCCGGGTAAACCCTTCGGCATACTTACATCCCGCCGCCATCCCCCTGAAACGCGCCTGAATTTCGATCATCTCCATCAGATCGGTTCGGGCCAGGCTTTCCATCGCCTGAAACTGACTCTTATGACAGGCCAGCATGGCTTTTTTTATTTCGAAGACATCGCTGATATCGACATATTCCGTCGGCCGGAAGTCTACACCTCCGAGGTTGTCCATATAGTAAACCTGCGTCTGTCCAAACCTGCACGCCGGCGTATCCACACCGGGGATAAACGGAAGTCCTTTTTGAAAATATGAATCGAAAACAAGCTGACTTAAATAGCAGTGGTCAGGGTGATAATCATTTGGGGAGTGTGTAAAGACAATATCGGGATCGGCCTTTCTCAGTATATCGATCATAATAATTCGTTGTTCCTCGTTCGGGAAAACATGCTCATCGGTTACACCTGCCCACAA
Organism: uncultured Roseivirgaceae bacterium; assembly: GCA_964493505.1. Taxonomy (GTDB): domain Bacteria; phylum Bacteroidota; class Bacteroidia; order Cytophagales; family Cyclobacteriaceae; genus Chryseosolibacter. The sequence goes on along the minus strand of CAZBNP010000008.1, from coordinate 23,006 downwards.
CACGTCGGCACCAATGATAGCCGCCGCTTCCCGTGTTTCTTTTTCGCGAATACGCGCAAGGTCTTCCGGTTCTATCTTCAGGTCACCCATATTGCCACTGGTAAAAACCGCGATGGTAACGTTGTGCCCTTGTTTTGCATAGCGCGCCAACGTGCCGGCACAGAGAATTTCGAGATCATCCGGATGGGCAGTAACACTTAGGATATTCATGGTGTGTGGGTTAATGAGATCTGCGGTCTTCCAGCCCGTAATAATCAGGAGTGGCCTGTCATTGCTGGCGCCAGGTAAAAGGTTGCATTCTTTCCAGTATCAAACACCGGCCCGTCAATCCACCATGGTTACAAAGCCACTCAAAGATCTCCGGGTTTTCGCTATTCAGCTCCATGAGATCATAGTGATTAGGGACCACGTGCCTCGGTTGTACTGCTCTCGCAAATTCAACTGCCTGCTCAGGTCCCGGGTTTTTCCATTTGCCGTTAATCGGCACCAGCATCAGCTCGGGTTTACGCGGAGCCGCATCAAGTACAAGAGAATGAAACTGCGTGTCGCTGGTGTGATAGAAGCTTCTTCCGTTCGCAAATTGTACCAGGTAGCCGGTCGTATCAAGAACGTCGGTTCCCGTCGGGATGGCATAGCACCCTGTGATGGTGGCGGAACCATGACTCCATGATTCACCCGCGTTGACAATCGCTATTTGCTTCTCAGGGATACCCAGCGACGCCAGCTTTTCTGCGCAGAATCTCGGAGTAACAAACCACGTGTCGTTTTTCCGCTTGTAGCCGGCAAGCGTTTCGGGGTCGAGATGATCAAGGTGATCGTGCGTGATGATGTAGATATCGGCACTTAGTTCCTCGGGCTGAATGGGCGGCGGATACCTGCGCGAGAACTCACCCGACTCGCCAGCGGCGGAGTCGGAGAGATACGGGTCGATCACCACCGTAAGTCCCGCAGCTCTTACGACATAGCCAGCCTGACCCAGCCACCACAGAGCCGCCTCTGAAGTCCCAATGTTTTGTTCCAGGATTTTCTTCATTCAAGCTGCGATTAAAGATTTACAGAAAAACGTTTCACCGCCTTCTCGTCAATGCCAATACCCAGGCCCGGGCCTTCGGGAACGTTTATGTACCCACTGTCATCCATCTGAACCGGGTTCTCGATGATCTCCCTGAGCATCGGGTTGTCGCTGACATTGTATTCCAGGAACAGCGATCGCGGCAACACTGCATTGAGATGAAGACTCGCCGCCGTAAGGAGATCGGTGAGCCATGCATGCGGACATACGTCAACACCTGCGTATTCGGCTTCCCACAAGATCTTTCGAGCCTGTGAAAAACCACCGCAGCGCGACAGGTCCGGCTGCACAACGTCAACGCCCGACTGAATCAGCTGCCTGAATCCCCAGGCGGTTGCCTCCTGTTCACCTGCAGCCAACCGTGTTCTGACTCCGGCGGCTTTCGTCTTTGCATACCCTTCGTAGCATTCAGGATGCAGAAAATCTTCCAGCCAGAATATGTTATAGGGTTCAAGCGCGCGGCAAAGTTCTATAGCGTCATAGGCGCTGCGATCTACCATCCATCCCGCGTCGACCATCAGCTCAACATTCGGGCCGATAGCTTCCCGGGCCGCAGCTACCAGCTCGATATCTTTCTTCTTATCTTTTCCAAAAACTCCCCACCCGAACTTGATAGCGGTAAAACCGCGTTCAGTGTAGACCCGGCACGCATCGCGCATGGCTTCGGGTGTCTCACGAAACAGCGTCGAAGCGTATGCTCTCACGCGATTCCGCCTGGCTCCTCCTATGATCTTGGATACGGGCACCCCGATCGCCTTTCCAATAATATCGTGACAGGCGATATCAAATCCGGAAAGCACCTGCATAGCAACCCCTCTCCTTCCGAAATAGATGGTTCCGCGATAAATCTTATCCCATAAGCGCTCTACTTCAAAAGGGTCCTCTCCCACCACCAGTGAGCGCAATCCTTCAAACACCCCTGATCCGCTCCTCGGCGCATCGACAACAGCCTTCCCAACGTGAGGGGAAGTCTCGACATCCGACCAGCCAACAATACCCTCGTCTGTGCTCACCTTCAAGAGCAGGCAATGCTTTACACCCCGGGCTTCATCGCTTCCGGCGGGAGGTTGGATTTCAAAAGGTGATTCCAGAATAAAAGCTTCTACATCCGTAATTTTCACGTCTCGGTTTTCTAGTCAGTAAATCTAATAGCTACTTTCAATGCTTCGTCGTGGCAGTCACGCGCCAACGAGAATGCCTCATTCCAATCGCGGAGTGGAAGTTGATGCGTGATCAATTCACTTAACGCCAGCTCTCTATCGGAAATACAACGGAGTGCCTCGTCCATTCGATCCTCATCATTGCACGCGCCGACAACTTCAAGCTCAAGGATATGCAAGTGAAACAAATCTATGGGCAACGGCTTTTCAACCGAGCTGAAAATAATCAATCTGCCCCGTGGCCTGAGAGCCTTTACACAGGTTTCCACGGCGTCGGACGAGCTTACCGCAAGAATCGCGATATCCACTGAACGCACAGGATCCGACTCCGCGATTTCCACTCCTGGAATCATCTGAAGTCTGAAGGGCGTTCTTCCCGAAACCAGAACACGTGCCGCACCTTTATGCCGTGCCAACCGTGCGATAATATTTCCAAAAGGACCGTCGCCCACCACCAGCACGGTTCGTCCGGAGAGATCACCGGCTCTCGCGAGCGCCTGCAGACAAACGGCCACCGGTTCCATCAACGCGCCTTCCAAAAAGGAAACCTCTTCAGGCAGCACCCTCACACGATCTGCCCGCTGAACAAAAAATTCAGCGAAGCAGCCATCCCGGTCAATACCCAGGTGCCCCATCCTTGAGCATATATGATCAAATCCGCGTACACATTCGTCGCATGTACCGCAGGGTACTACGGGATGCGCGGAAACACGGTCTCCTGTTTTAAAGTCGTGTACATCCGACCCACATCCGATGATTACACCCGATCCCTCATGTCCCATAACCCGTGGGTAGCGAATTCCGAAAGGATTGCTCCTGATGTCTATCAAATCGGACGTGCATATCGTTGCCGCCTCAGTGCGAATGAGCACTTCGTTGTTATGCGGTACGGGCACCGGCAACTCAACCTGAACTAACTTGTTCACGCCTTGTAACTGTAATGCTTGCATTGACGCAGGTATCACCAGATTCATGAGGTGTGTTTGGGGTTTGGCAGGTTGAGAAGTTTGAGCGCATCGCGATGAATGATCCCTTCGATTACCTCTGAGGACACTGATGGCAAGCCGCTGGTTACTTTTATTGCGTTCAGTGACCGAACTCCCTTTAGTGAATCGCCGGTAGTTGTGAACGGGAAATCGGATCCAAAGAGAACTTTATGATGGGCGTTATATTCCACCAATAGTTGCATGGAGTTATAAAACTGCCATGGCCGATAGTACAAAGCAGACAAATCGGCAAACACGTTTGCGTGTCGTCGGATAACCGCTATGGTCTCTCCTTCCCACGGGTGGCCGAGGTGGGCGAGGACCATTCGCAGGTCAGGAAAATCGACTGCAACTGCATCGAAGTGAACGGGTCGCGAGTAGTCCAGAGGCGTCCCGCTTATAAACGAAGTTCCGGCATGAAAAAGAATGGGGAGTCCGTGTTTGACACAATAACGATACACATTATAACACCGTGGATCACCGGGATGTATATTCTGATAGAGTGGCGCCATTTTAACACCGACTGCTTTCAGATCCTGATGACATTTTTCAAGCTGCTCCATATAATCCGGTTGAACAGGATCTATCGAAGCGAAAAACAGCAAACGATCAGCTGCGCGTGCCACATGCGATGCGACGAGTTCATTCGGAATGTTCCATCCCGTTTCAGAAGCCTGCAGGCCAAACACCACCGCAACGTCTGCCTCACGCGTTGACTCGAGATGTCTTTCGATCACGTTTCCCCATACAGATGGATCAACGCCGCATCTTTCCAGGTCTGCGAGAAGGTTCGGTCCGAAATCTGACTCGGGTCGAAAAATATGGGTGTGTATGTCGATGATCATTATGGGTGATCTATGTTCCGGAATTCTATCTCCTCAATTATTCCAACGACCAGTAGTGAACCGCCCAGGGTTCAAGCGTGAGTTTCAGTGTCCTGCTTCCTTTCTCAATATTGATGAACGGATCAGGGCGTAAACGCTGGTTTTCGAGAATAGCTCCGGGACTCGCATCAAGGGTCATGTGCCGTACACGCACGTTCCTGGGAATATTCTCCAAACTCAAATTAACCATTTTAGGTTTATCCGAGAAATTCCAAAGCATGAGGTTGTACATTTCCAGAATGGGATCTTCGGCTGCGAAACCATGAACCACATTGCTTGAAGAGCTTGTCTCCAGCCGGTTGCCAGCCATCCGGGCGAGCAGCTTGAAGGTGAAATACGCAGGTCGCACATTATTTTGGTAGTCGAACAATCCGCTGAATTGCGCTTGCCTGTTCCACCAGCGGGCCATAAATGCAGTGCCCTTCCTGGAGTGAATCTTCGCGAATGTTTCGTACGACACATACCAGTCGCGGATATGATAGTAGGATGACCAATCGAGGCCGGCATCCTTCATTTGCCAGATTGTTTCAGCTACAAAACAAGGCTGATAGCGGGGATCCAGAATCGGGTTGAACAAATCAACGTTCCATTCGTTCATGATCAACTCAGGATTCTGATCAGGATACTGGCGTACGAGGCCCTTTACATATTCAATTTGTGAACGGAACACCTTCGGGTCGTTGTTGTAATGGTGCCACGACACAAAGTCGAGTTGAAATTTCTCCCGCGAGCTAGCGCGAATCAACTCAGGCAGTATCGAAGATTTATAGTCGGCGAGCGCCGGTCCTCCTACCTTCGCATCGGGGTCGGCGCGTAAAACCGCGGCAGTAGTATGCTTGTAGTAACGCACATAGTCTGGGGGGTTATTGAATTTATACGGCGTACCGCCGATCTCCCCGATATCCACCTCGTTACCAACTTCCCAATAGGTGATGCCGGCTCCCATATCCTTGTAATGCCTGACCAGGTTGTAGATAAAATCCTCCCACCGTTTATAGTCGTTCGGCTCAACAATATTCTCATCAATAACCGGGAAAAACAGTTTCGGCTTCAACGCAATAGCCATGAATGGCTTGGCTCCGGTTGCCAGGATATCTTCAACCATCTTATCCAACGCATCAAAGTGATATTCTCCTGTTTCAGAGATCACCTCGTAGTATTCGCTCAGGAAGATACGAATAACAGCTGGGTTCAATGCTCTGATCTCGGTTAGCCTACCGTCAAGCATCGGTTCAGGTGAGAGCCCCCCCTGCCCCAGAGCCATGCGCTCCATCCTCATTGGACCGAGGTCTTTATCAAATCCAACCTTGAATTCAACGGTCTGGGCCAGAACGAGCGTCTGAAAAATCGTAAAAACGAAAAGCGGAAGAATTCTGATCTTTAGCGTCATTGGAATCTGTTAAACCTGTCCGATGTGATCAGTATTTCGCGGTGATCACATACTTATTTCCGGTCGGATTGGGAATAATGACATATTCATTCTTAACATCAAAATCATTCCACTGCTTGCCGTTGACGCTAGCCGAACGGATCGACTTACCCTTAGGATGGCGGAAGCGAACCAATAACGTATTTGCCGGCTTGCGTTGAGACAACTCTATTGTCGCAGAAATTTCACCTGCAACGGATTCTCCTTCGATGTTTAGGGAGACGTTACCGAAATAAGTTGGGGCATCTTTGACCTGAATGCTCTTTCCCTTTTCGAGCCACGCGCGAGGCACGGCCTGACCTAGGAGCAATGTATCATCGCCAACTTCATTGACGAGCATTTTCCGGAGAATCTCGAACCATGCGCCGTCTGTACTTGGCGGACCGTAGTATTGCGGGTGCGACCATCTGTGCTCAAGGGGAGAATACTGTTCATGGGAAAATCCACACGCCATAAAACTGTAGAAGCTGCGAATCACTGCTTTCGGCTCATCGCGAAGCAGGTAGGCAGTTGCCTGCTGTACATAGATCGGTTCGTTCGCGGCTCCTTTGTTATCCAGGAAGAGATTGTCTTCGTGATCGTTTAGCATAGTGGTAGTCAACCATCCGTTTGGATCAAACACTCCCAGGCGGGTGAGATGCAACGGTCCTGTATCCACATCTGTCGGATACCATTCATCCAGCATTCTGCGGGGGGTTGTTGCATCCGTCGGAACGTAGTTTGTCCACGTGCCATCCGCCAGTTGAACGATCGGCGATCTCACGCTGCTGCGTGCAAACTCCCTTACAACGGCCGTCTTCATGTCCGCACTTACGCGGGCCACTTCTTCAGCACGCGGATGCCCCAGCGCAGACAGGGCTTTCGCAAAAATTTCAAGGCCTCCCACATAGTAGGCTTGTGTAAAGGCCCATCCTCTTTCCCCGACACTGAGATCATTCAGCGGCCCAACAATCAAGCCGGTGCTGTGATCGCGTGAATTCGATTCCGCTATTTGCGCGAGACACCAGTCGAGTGTCTTCAGCGCCATGGGCAGCAATCTTTCAAACCGTTCGCGGTTGCCCGACAGGAGATAATTCTGGGCTATCGAATAAAGATGCCCCGGCGAGTAGACACCCCAGTTGGCAAATCCACCGATCCGGCCATCGCGTTGTTGCTGAGTCTGAAACATCGCGGCATATTCGTCTTCGGCCACGTCCTCATATCCCCGCAATCCGTAAACCATATAGTCCACATACACAGCCTGGTTTACAGGCCAATCGGAATTCGTTTGGCCATACGCAGTATTTGCATAGGGAAGATCCATGTGCATCTCACCACGCGTACCGATAGTATGCCGCGGCAAAATGAGCGAATGCCACAGATTCGCGCGAAACAGATCGTTCACAGCCTTTTCCGGCACCACAAACTGCGCACCAGCGGAAAGCCAGTTCTCCCAATAGTCTGTGACGTTGCGTCTGGCAGTAGAAAAATCGAGGTCTTTTACCCTCGCCATTTGCGATGGAGCAATAGCGGGTGATGGCATCTTCACCACAAGTTCACTCGCCTGACCCGATCTCAGTTGACCGGTAACGCGCAAAACAACTCCCTGCTCCTTACCAACACGTTCTGCCAACACGACTGACAAGCCGGCTTCAGACTCTACCATCAGAACGATATTACCCGTCGTCTTTTCAACAACCGTCCAGCCACCGTCGAATTCCTTCAACTCCAGATGACCATCGCCCGACTCGTTGTTAAAGCCAATACCAAAATCGATCGGTCCCGCTTCGCCGGAGAATTTCACTTTCGTAAAAAACACACTCGGGATGTAGCCCCGTATCGCAGCATCCAAATCTCCCAGCGGCGATGCAAATTGTTCAAGCACACACTTCCTTTGATCTTTCTCCAGCGATGTAATGAGTATAGGCAAGCCGTTTTCAATCCGCTGGCCTTTCCATTGGCTATCCGGCCAAATCGGATCCAGGCGGAATTTGTGCGGCGACGCGTAGTCCGGGCGAACCCTACCCCATCGATCAATTGTGAATTTATAAACCGACCCGTGCGCAGCAGCCGTGACAACCAAATGACCTGTTGTTCCCTTGTGCTTTGTCAGCCAGGGCACATCATACTGTGGATCACCAAAATCCCTCCATTGTTTTTTAAATTGGTCAAGGCTGGCATCCGGTTCTTTTCTGACACGATCCAACACCCTTTCACCTTTCAGCGAAGAAACGTGCCTTTTAAACCTGACCGGCTTGTTGGCCAACGTCAGAAATATATCGTGCTCCGGCAGCCACATAGCCCCCTTTTCCAACAACTGCTCCAGCGAAACGGAAAATCCTTCCGTTCCTTCTTTGTTCAGTTCAACCGTCAGAAGCGGCGCGTCAGGCTGATCCCATGGATCCTGACGCAGCCGTTCTACCTGTCCCGACGAACCGTGTTCGAGAAAGTATCGCCACATTTTCGCTCCATCATACACCTTCCTTCGTTCAGCCGATGGCTTTCTCCAGGTAACCTCGGAAATCAATTCGTCTATATCTCCGGCACCGTAGTTCAGGAAAGACTCGCTTCCTACCCGATCATTCGTTTCCGTGCTTCTACCAACGGTGTTGCCAATCACCAAACCCGGTACTGAACTCTTCAAAGCTACATGCTTCGACGTCGTAGACTTCCCGGTATGCCCGAAGGAAATTATTATTTTATGCGTACGAAGATCCTGCTGTTGGCTTTGAGCAACAGCAGGATTCCCAAACAAAAACATGTTCGCAATGGCAACTGAAAATATCGCAAGTCTTCCCATCTCTACTTTAAATAAATCTAACACTCCAAAACTACACTAATAGTGCGGGTTTTGAGAAAGCTTTGAATTCACATCCCTCGCGGACTGAGGAACCGGCAACAGGTAGTTCTTTTCAGGATCAAAAACCCTCATGCCACCCGCCGCAGGTACTACATTATAGACCCAATCACCGCCCTCCTGCTCGATCCTCACTGCGTGCAAAGGTCCGTTGAGATTGGTCTCCGCCAGCTTAAGTCGGAATAAGTCAAGCAACCTTTTCTCCTCGAAAGCCAATTCCACACGTCTCTCACGGTGAATTGCTTCCCGCATTTCATCCTTAGTCAAGTCGAGCGCCAACTCGTCGAGATCAGACCTGTCTCTCACCGCGTTCACAGCGGCGTGAACAGACGCGTCTGGTCCAACCGCTTCATTTTGTGCCTCGGCATAGCTCAAGAGCACCTCAGCATATCTAAAGATTATCCAATCAGCGCTATTCTGATTGTTGAATGCGATGGCGTACTCCGGGTTAACCCCCTTTCTCAGATAGTACCCGGTTCTCGTCGAAGTACCGCTGTTGCTCAGGTCCGTCGCATTCGGGCTACCAACACCCTGTTTCATAACCATTTCGTCGCCCATCCATATCGACCCGTCGTACACAATAGATTGATAGAACCTCTTCTCCCTGTCTGCGTAGGGATTTTCAGGATCGTAACCAGACGCCGGGTCGGTAATCGGAAGACCATTCGCCATCACATACTCGTCGACGATTTCCTGCGTAGGGTTCACGTGTCCGAAAGCTGTCAGGGAGCCATTTACAAACCTCGGTCCAATCTCGCCATTGCTGAAATTAGCCAGGTCTGTACCTCCCAGGTGTTGCCGCGCCCAGATCACTTCCACATTGTTGTTGTTATCTTCGTAAAACAGCGTCTCGTAGTCGTCAAAGAGCTCGTAAGACTCGCTATCCATCACCCTTTTGAACGTGGCCGCTGCCTGAGCCCATCTCGATGCGTCGTCGGCAGTATTATAAAGGGGGCTCGCATTGAACAATTCACATACTCCTTTCAGCGTGAGCGCAGCGCCGCGTGTCGCCCGACCCGCGGCAGCCTCCAACGGAAGATCGTTGGCAATCGCCTCAAGTTCCGAGGTAATGAACTCAAATGTTTCCTGGGCTGAATTTCTGGGACGGAAAATCTCGTCACCTTGCGCGCTCAGATTCAGGACATTTGCAATGATCGGTACGCCACCGTGATGACTCCAAAGTATGTAATAGTAATAGGCCCTGAGAAAACGTGCCTCCGCAAGCCTCACTTCCTTCCAGTCATCAGGGAGGCTGGACGATGTTACATTTTCGATGAACAAATTGCATCTCCGGATATTGCCGTAGTGCCCCCACTTGCTAGGCCCGTTGCTCGGTGTATATTGTGATGCCGCATAGACGTTCAAACTGTAACTACCATTTTGTCCGTGCATAGAGTTGTCTGAATAATTCTCCCACGGATCGTTGGTAGGAAGGCTTGGCACAGCAGCATAGACATTATTGAGAAACAAGTCAGCATTCTCGGGGCTGGACCAGAGTATGGCGTCGGTAACCTGATCCTTGGGAACAACGTCCAGGTTATCGGAACATGAAAACATTGCCAACGAACCGACCAAAAGAAGGATCGTTCCGCGCAGTATCTTATTTGATTGATTTTTCATTTCAGTATTCCCGTTAAAGTTAGAATGTAATATTAGCACCAACTGAAATAGTCTTCTGGCTTGGATATATCCACGGCGCCTCGGCGAACCAGTGTTCACTCGGACCGATCTCAGGATCAAAATTCTCCAGGCTCGTCCAGGTAATCACGTTCTGTCCTGAGACATAGAACCGCGCGCTCTGGATCTTGACCAGGTCTACCACACTCTGCGGAACTGTGTACGACAACGTAATGCTTTTCAGTCTGAGATAACTCGCATTGGCAACCCAGTGCGACGACCTTTGCTCATTGTTAACGGTCGGCGAGGATGTGATCCTCGGGTTTGCCGCGTTAGTATTTTCCGGAGTCCAGAAATCGAAGTTCTGCCTGTAAGGAAGCATCGTACCCCAGAAAGGCATTACAGCAGCGCCATGCTGATACCAGTCGGTTTTCCCTGTTCCCTGGAACAGCACGTCAAGCGCAAACCCTTTGTACCGGGCACCGGGCGAAATACCGTAGATGATCTGGGGTGCCGCGTTGGGCTCTCCGATGACCGTAAGATCATCGTCATCGATCTGGCCATCGTTATTGAGGTCGGCATATCGCAGGTCGCCCGGCTGCACAGGGCCCCACGGCTGGACAGCGATTCCTGATTTCAGGTTACCTCCCTCAAAATCATCCTCCTGAAAATATCCCAACGATTGAAAACCAAACTGAGTCCCCAGTGGTCTGCCAGTTCTTCTGCGATTCGGATTATCGTATGTCGTCGGCGTTTCAAAGACCTGAACTAACTTGTTCCTGGCGTACGTAAACGTACCTCCCAGTGAAACCTGAAGATCATTAGAAATATCGCGTCTCGAAATCACACTGAAATCAAAACCCCTGTTCTCCATCTTACCGGCGTTCACCTGGCTCAATCCTACCCCATACTCCGCGGGGACCTGAACCTGCGGGCTCAACAGCATGTTCGAGCGCTTTTCGGCAAAGTAATCCACTTCAAAATTCACCAGTCCGTTCCATAAACCAACTTCCAACCCTATGTCGGTCTTCCGCGCCCGTTCCCACGTAATAAAGGGGTTAGGCTCCGCTCTTTCAGCGATTCCCTGAACCGCGGTGCCTCCAAAGGAATAGGCGGTACCGAGAACGTTGTAAGTACTCATATACTGGTTCGGACCACCCGCCAACGCGCCGACCTCACCGTAAGAAGCTCTCAACTTCAGGTTGTCAAGCGCGGAAAATCTATCCTTTAAGAAATCTTCTTCGGAAAGGCGCCATCCGATCGATGCCGAGGGGAAAAATCCGAATCGTTCTTCCGGTGCGAAATAGTAGTGTCCGTCATAACGCCCACTGGCTTCGATCAAATACTTTGAATTGTAATCATACGATACACGATATACCGCACCCATTTGCCTCGCTCCGCTGGACGAACCTGAGTTATTCCTGTCGGCCTGACTTGCGCTTCCCATTCCGATCTCATCGATAAACAAGTTGTAGTTCATCCGGGTTGCTCCAAGGGACATATAATCATTGTTCATACCCTCCAAAAGACCCAGCACATTGAGCTTGTGTTTTCCAAATGCCTTATCATAGTTAAATCCTATTTGATAGGTCGTTTGAATAGGATTGGAATACGACTGACTGAGAGACGGTTTTGTCTGTCCCCAGATCGCATCAGTAATGACGTAAGGTGTTTGCGATTTATCAAGCGTAGCCACGTGAACCGGCACCGTCCAGTGTTTGTTCATAAAAAAACTAGGGTCGTATGCAAAGGTACCCATGAGTTTTAGTCCCGGAACAAAACCGATCTCTTGCTCAAGTGAGAGTTTCGAATAAAGCGTTGTATAGTCTCCTCTGTTGTAGCCATCACCAAAGAGCGTTTCAGTCACGAACGTTCCCGGCATACCATTGCTATATCTGAATGGCCAGTAGAGCGGGTGCAAATAGCCGATAAGTTCGAAAATACGACCGGTTGTCGCTTGCGGATACTCATTCTGTTGTTTATTCAGAAAGAAGTTAAATGAGAGCGTAGTCGTATTCGTTACTTTTGCTTCCAGGTTCAAGTTCATGTTATACCTTTCCATGCTGGTCGTCTTCCACATACCGGCCTGAGACAGGTATCCCAAAGCAGCGTAGTATTTAACGTTTTCCGTCCCTCCGGAAAGGTCTATGTTATGATTTACCAAAAGCGCGTTTTTGGTCGTCAGCAGACCCCATATATCATCGTGTGTGGGATACGCATCCGGATCGGAGCCATCGCGATACTTCTGCAGATCAGATTCCGAGTAAGGTGCGGGTAGTCCCTCGTTTGCCGCCGCAAAATTTCTTAGCTGCGCGTATTCATAAGAATTGACATAGTCTGGCAACACGACAGGATTCTGGAAACCGTAATACGTGTTATAGGAAAGAGTCGGCTTACCTGTTTTTCCGCGTTTTGTCGTAATGAGCACCACACCATTAGCACCGGCCACACCGTATGGTGCGACCGCAGCAGCATCCTTCAACACAGTTATAGACTCAATTGCATTCGAATTGAGTTCATTGATACCACCTCTGGGAATTCCATCCACGACTATCAAAGGCTGCGAGTTTCCAATAGTAGAGATACCCCTTATAAATATGTCAGCCTGATCTCTTCCCGGTTCGCCCCGGCCCTGTTTAACCATAACCCCCGACATCCGTCCACCTATACCGTTGGTGACATTGGGGATGGGGGTTGACGCAATCTCGTTACCTTCCATGGTAGATACGGCTGCGGTGAGGGAGGTCTTTTTTACCTCTCCGTATGCTACAACTACGACTTCATCCAGGGCGCGCACGTCTTCGATCAGTGTGACGTCTATAGTTGTCCTTCCGACCACCGCTACTTCCTGGCTGACATAACCTACGAATGAAAATACAAGCACATCTCTGTCTGACGGAACATCAATAGAATAGTTGCCGTTCGCATCGGTAACCGTTCCGGTTGTCGTGCCTTTTACCAGCACACTAACGCCCGGCAAACTCTGCCCGTCCGAAGAAGCGGTTACGTTTCCCGTCACGCGGGCGGGCTGCGCATACACCTCGAAAAAAACCGCCCGAATGTCATGATCTTTCGTCACATCGGACATACCACCCTCGGCGGGAAGTACCGCAAATGCCACAAAAAGCATTGTCAAACCCTTGCTCGCATCTCTGCAGGCACCGGTCAGTAATCTCAGTAACTTATTTCCCATAGTATTCATGTTTAGATTTCCGTTTTATTTATTCAAATAACGATCACGCCTGTTTACCGAAAGCAAATTAGCAAACCAAAGACCCATGCTTATTCTCTGATCTTAACCAATAAGCACCCGATTTTGTAGTCACATAAAAAAACTTCATACTACCGGGCGTCGTAATACGAGAATAGAAATTGAGGTAACACAGCAGAGAAAAAAGTAAAGGCATGCATGTACCATGTATGGTGCAACTCCGGGAGTCAATACCTACCGGATACATTACACCACCGCGTCTCGCGTGAGAAACTGATCGCTTATAAACTCAAGCAGCAATTAAAGCGCCTTGTATTTATTATAAACGTCACTGAGCGATTTTCCATTGAGTAGTTCATCCCGTGACAAATCCTCTGAGCGGATTTTATCGGATACTCTGTTAATCAATTCCGATTCAATATCCCTGGGAACCACAACAACGCCATCGAAATCCGCAACAATCAGGTCGCCGGGATTCACCAGCACGTCTCCGCATTTTACCGGAACGTCATAGTCGATAACGATCGCCCGTCCTTTAGAATTCAACGGACGTATTCCTGCATAGAATACCGGGAAGTTCATTTCAACAATTCGGATACAATCCCGCACCTGGCTATCACACACACATCCGGTAACTCCACGTTGCATAGCCATCGTCGACATCAACTCGCCCCATGGGGCATTGGTTCCGTTAAGGTCGGTGGAGTGAACCACTACATCTCCCTTCTTGAGTAAGTCCATCGCCTCGATTTCCAATCCATAAGGATTGTCCGGATCCAGGGAATCAACCTCTTTCCATTCAAGCGTTCGTGCTCTCCCTACAAATCCACAATTCTTCATATCCGGCAAGAGCGGACGCAGCCTCTGATGCATAGCCTGGTGGTTATACCCGAGTTCATCAAGAACATCACAAATAACAGCCGTGTATAAATTTTCTTTTATAAACCTAAATAGCGATTCATCATTGTCGAACTGTTCCATTCGATAGCAAGTTTAGTTTCCTTTTAACCACATATCAATCCGCGACACTCCTCCAGACGATGCCGTAGAAATCCCTTTTCAAAGGTATCATTTGGATGCCTCTGTTATCTATCCAATTTTGCAAAAAGACTATCTGATATTGTCCGGGACGGTCGCGTCTTCTTACAGGCGAATCCCGACCAGAGATTTGTCCCGCCTCAAATCACCTATTGGAAAGAAACGGGAAAGTAAGCGGGACGGGGTTGGTGTGTTTATTACCGTGTATAGAACTCGTCAGCATGGTCGAGGTATTGTTTCCAGTCATACAACAACAATCCATGCACTCCGTAGGTCTTCAGGCCGCTGCGCAATAGAAGGGCCTCCAAAAACCATCAATAGAGGATAGCGCTATATTTTTCATACAATCAGGGCACGCGTACGGTACCATTCCCCCTGACTATCCATTTGTAGGTTGTCAGTTCGCGAAGTGCCATCGGCCCGCGCGCATGAAGCTTTTGTGTACTGATACCGATCTCCGCACCGAGTCCGAACTGCGCACCGTCCGTAAACGCCGTCGACGCGTTCGCATAGGTAACCGCAGCATCAACGCTCATCAGGAATTCACCGATCGTATTTTCATCCTCCGCCACAATAGCCTCGCTGTGCTTCGAGCTATGCTGATGGATATGGTCAAGCGCTTCCTTCAGCGTATCGACAGTGCGTATACTCATCTTGTAATCGAGGAACTCGGTTCCGTAGTGCTCAGGCGCAGCAGCATGAAGCAAGCTGGCGGGGTAGACCGACTGCAGTGGTGCAAGGCTGCGCTCGTCTGCATATAACGCTACATTTTTTTCGGCAAGCCGGCTAACGAGTGCCGGAAGATCATCAAGCCGATCTTTGTGAATGATCAGACAGTCGAGGGCATTGCAAACGCTCACCCTCCGGGTCTTGGCATTGAATACAATATCCGCGCCTTTGGAAACTTCACCTGTCTTATCAAAATACGTGTGCACAATACCTGCACCGGTTTCGATCACCGGTACTTTGGCGTTATCACGGACGAAGTCAATAAGATTCTGGCCACCACGCGGAATCAGAATATCGACGAATCCCACAGCCTTCAAGAGTTCCGTCGTAGCCTGGCGATCAGTCGGGAGTAGCGCCACAATGTCCTTATCCAGACCCGTCTTTTCAAGAACCCGCTGAATAAGCGCATGAATATGGCGGTTGGAGAATTCCGCATCGCTACCGCCCTTCAGGATACAGGCATTGCCAGATTTCAGGCATAGAGAAAAGACATCGAAGGTCACATTCGGCCGGGCCTCGTAGATCACTCCAACCACACCGAGCGGTACCGTTGTTTTGCGCAGATCCAGGCCGCTCGGCAACTGGCGTTCTTCCAGAACGATACCGAGAGGAGAAGGGAGGGCGGCAACGCTTCGTATATCAGCAGCGATATCGCGAATACGTTGCTCCGTTAGTTTAAGACGATCATATCGAGGATCCGTAGGCGGCATACGTTCAAGATCCTTCCGGTTTGCCTCCAGGATCGCCGCCGTATCCTCTACTGCCGCATCCGCTATCATGAGAAGAGCGTCATTTTTCAATTTCTCCGGCACGAGAGAAAGCTTTCTGCTCGCTGCCTGGACCGATCGGAATGTATTTTCAAGTACGTTCATCGTTCTAATGGAGATAAAGATGGTCGTAGTGAATTAATGGTTTATGATTCTTCTGGCCCACCGCTTCTTTAGCCTTTTTATAGCCATAGCGCGCGAGGCCCAGACCAATTTCCCGCTGCTTTTCATCTACGATCTTAATAAGATCGCCTTTGCCGAATTTTCCGTTCACCCGGACAATTCCCACGGGAAGCAGGCTGTGCGCCTTTTCTGAAAGCAGCGCCTCCTTCGCTCCTTCGTTCACTGTGACACTCCCCTTCGCTTCCTCATAGGCATGTGCCATGTATTTCTTAAAGCTTGAAGCAAGTCGTTTTGCCGGAAAGCGCGTGCCTATCGGCTCCCGGTCAAGTATGCGAAGAACAACATTTTTCTCCCTTCCGTTCGCGATGTGTACCGGTATACCGATTCCTGCGATCTTCACCGAGGTCTCGCATTTCGTCAAAATACCGCCCCTTCCGAAGTCCGATCTCCTTCCCGTAGCAATCTCGTCAAACCGGATGAGTTTCGGGTCGTACTCATTGATCACCTTCGCACCGGGTTGGGAAGGATCGCTGTCAAATACTCCATCGACGTTTGTAAGGAGAACAAGCAAGTCGGTGTTCATCATCGCACTGACCAGTCCGGCCAGTTCGTCGTTGTCTGTGAACATCAGCTCGGTGACCGACACCACGTCATTCTCGTTAAGGATCGGAACAATGTCATGACTCAGCAGTGCGGAAATACAATTCCGCATATTGAGATAGTGATGTCGACTCTTGAAGTCCTCCTTTGTTACCAGCACCTGCGCACAGCGCATACCCTGTTTTTCGAAAGCCCGGTCATAAAGCGATATCAACTTAACCTGCCCGAGGGAGGCAAGCACCTGCCGCTGAACCACCGTATCTGTCTTCTGAGGGAACTGATAAACACTACGCCCCGCGGCTACGGCGCCGGAGCTCACCAAAATTACCCTGTGTCCACGCCGCCACAGCTCCCTGATCTGTTCTGAAATATCAGCGATAACTTCGCCATCGGGGAAACCCCGGGCATTAGTGATAACGTTGGATCCAACCTTGATAGTTATCACGGATTTCATCTCATCATATATCTTTGCAACAAAGGCCCCAATGTTAATGCTTTCCCGTGCGATCAGCAACAGTTCAGCTTCTTGAAAGGTGAAAATTCCCGGAAGTGCTATTTGGTAAAATGCACTGTTGGAGGAAACGCAAAAGCCTGCCAGTATTGTTCCGCTTCTTCGGAGGAAATCTTTCCGTCAAAGACGACCATACGATACTTTTGCGAATAATTCTTTCCGTTTTCCAGTTCCCAGGCCTCATGCCGGATGGGGCAAAATTCAAAGTAAACATCACCGCGACCGCTATTGGCGTCGACCGGCCAAACGCGCATCGGCTCAGGGAATTTCCGGTTTGAAGGATGGCTCAAGAATAAAACCCCGCTCCGGCCCTGCGCTGATTCCCCTTCCACGATACACCAACGCGCAGTAGTACCATCGGCATGCAGGCGGTCTTTACCTTCGGAGGTCAATACAGCGCTATTATCTTTAGTCCATCTTTCGGTAGCACGGAATGCAATACCACCCCCGTATCGGTAGGCTGCCAGCAAAATGCCCGAATCCAATGGAGAGTTCAGGGTGCTGGTGTAGTCGACCATCCAGACCCCGGCTTCCGCCTCAATGTTCCAGGCGTCCACCTCCAGGATTTCATTTATAGCGACACGGTCAGCACCCCTTGCGCCGAAGTCTATATGTTGCTGCAAGACACTGAACCCGGTGAACACCGGCCCCTGAACTTCAGACAGGAAATTCGCAAACCGTACCGTTCCTTCACCAGCAGCCAAATTCCAAAAGTCGACCTTCCGTCCGTTGATATAGGTCATCGTCCACGGCCCCCAGATACCGTAATGGTGCCAGTGGTCGGGAGCCTGGATCCGGGTAAGTACTTCTCCACCCGGCGACCACAACGGGTGAATGAAACCCGACCGTCTAAAGACGGAATCAACACCCTCCGGTGGAAAAGCCACATTGAATTGGTAATTCAGGATCGGCCTTTCATTGGCGATAAGCCTGAGTCCCTTGTCATTTTTCTTTAGCGTAATCGCGGAAGAGATCCCCGTGTCTTGTGTCCGTTTGAGCACATACGTCCTGCTCTGGCCCTTCTTTAGCTCACCCCTTTGTATAAAGGACAGTCGTCCATTCATTCCACGATCAATCTGGCTCGCGACGGCGACCTCCCTGTTCTTTTCAACTTGATATAGTTGGTAATGGTAACTGTTTAGCTCCAGTCCCGCCCAGGAAATATCCACCACTACCGGACAGTCTCTGCGATCAAAATCGCCCGCAAGAAGTTTGAACTTCAATTCCTGAGCTTCCGAATTGAGTACCGATAGGATCAATAAGCACGTAAACAGACCTCTCATCAAGATTGGTTAAAGTGGCAACCACAATATCGAAAACTATGGGCAGTCATACAACCGGACAGAGCGATCCCAGGCTATTCCTGCCTTGTAAAATCAACGGATAGTACTTATATTGAGTTACTTAACAGCCAATTTCCCAATGAGTACCCTAACATCCAGCCCCTACTAATATGAAGCGATCTCCTCTCTTTCTTCTATTATTTACCCTTGCTTTGACAAAGTGTTCAGACAAGAAGCCAGCGTTTGAGGCCCCAATTCTTAAAAACATTGGTGACTACCAGGTTAACGTAACAACCAGTGCTGAATATGCCCGGCTTTTTTTCAACCAGGGAATAATAATGGCCAACGGTTTCAATCATGCCGAAGCCGAACGATCATTCCGCGAATCAATACGCCAGGACCCCACATTTGCCATGGGCTATTGGGGCATTGCCTATGTACTTGGCCCCAACTACAATTCCGGAGGCGAAAATATGGGCGCCATCCATGACATAAAAAATGCAGTTGAAAATGCTGTAAGGTTCGGCAGCAATTCTACCCCCTGGGAAATGGCCGTCATCAAGGCTATCCAGATTAAATTCCCGGCCGACTCATTGACAACGAACGACGAAGGGTATTCTGCTTCTCTGAAAGCTGCCTATGCCGAATTTCCGGAGAATGATTTCGTCGCCACGCTTTATGCCGAATCCATAATGAATTTACATGCATGGGATTTCTATTCAAGAAAAGGAGGCGAACCACGGCCCTGGACTCCGGAACTACATGACGTGCTGGAGAGAGCCATTTCAATCAACCCAAAAAACCCCCTGGCCAATCACCTCTATTTACATGCAACGGAAGCAGCGCCCGATGTTGAAAAGGCTTTGGCCAGTGCCGAACGACTAAAAACCCTGGTTCCATCGTCAGGCCACCTGGTTCACATGCCGTCACATATCTATATAAATACGGGAGACTACCACGAAGGCTCCATTGCCAATGAGCAAGCAGTGATCGCGGACAGCATCTATATTGCGGAGTGCCAGGCGCAAGGAGTGTATCCTCAATACTACTATCCGCACAACTATCATTTTCTGGCCGCGACAGCCACATTTGAAGGGAGGGGTTCAAAGTCGATTGAAGCGGCCTACAAAACAGTAAGCGTTCTGGACAAAAAGTATTTTCGCGAAGCGGGTTATGAAACGGTTTTGCATTACGCGACCATCCCGATGCACGTCCTCGTAAAATTTGAACAGTGGGAAAAAATCCTTGTCAGTCCAAAACCCGATGACGACCTGGCGTATCCCAAAGCCATTTGGCACTACGCAAGAGGAATGGCTTATGCTAA
The DNA here is from genome assembly GCA_964493505.1 of uncultured Roseivirgaceae bacterium. Taxonomy (GTDB): domain Bacteria; phylum Bacteroidota; class Bacteroidia; order Cytophagales; family Cyclobacteriaceae; genus Chryseosolibacter. Next base: position 3,436 of record CAZBNP010000008.1, on the reverse strand, counting down.
TTTGAATAAACCAATTGAAGCGCGGACTGAATTGGACTCTTTGAATAAATTAGGCGAATCCGAGGACGTGAAGAGAGTTATCATCTGGTCAATTAATCCGGCGGAACAGGTTTGCAAAATTGCATCGAACGTTTTAGAGGCCGAATTGCTTACTAAGCAAGGTGACTATATATCGGCCATTCAACTTTTGGAGCAGGCTATTCAACTTGAAGACGGCTTAAACTATAATGAACCCCCTGATTGGTTTTTCTCAGTAAGGCACCTTTTAGGCGATGTCCTTATGAATTACAAGGACTATGCCGGTGCTGAAAAGGTCTACGCAGAAGATTTAACCTATTGGCCAAAAAACGGTTTTGCACTTAACGGGCTTTATGAAAGCCTGAAGGAGCAAAATAGAACAGAAGAAGCTGAAGACATTAAAAAGCAATTTGACACTGCGTGGAGATATGCTGACTCCGAATTGAAATACTCGCGAATTGACAAGGATAAAAGAAAGGATCTGACACTAAAAATCGACGAGAGCTCGCCAAACACATTGGTTTACCTGGCGAACTCTTTTTGTTTTACACCGTGAAACAAAGAGATCCGACATCATGGTATTGCAGGAAGATCAAAGACGTACTTCTGACAGCTGATCAGCTTCATTGCTCACGCTTAGCATACATCCTCTCCGGTTTTAGAATGAAGTGAGGATGCTTCCTTTCCAACCTCTTCCACAAGCCGCTTAATATCATAATCATTAACGGGACCATTCTTGCGAATTCCGTATTCTTTCAATTTGATATGAACATCGACCCGGATGCCGGCGTTGTCGAAGACTCCCTTCGAACATTCGGTAGTGCACCCGTCAATAGTGATGACTCTATTGTCTTTGATTTTTCTGAAGAAAGACGGCTTTCCCGACGCTATTCCCGCCAGGCAGGACATCTCGGCCGTCCCGTGTTTATCCAGCCCGAGGGCAACACTATAGGCAGCCTGCCCCGCACGGGAGCAGCCCGCGCATGCAAAAACAATAAAGGCCTTACCTTTCTTTGTATCTAACATATCATAAGATCGTTCTGAGAAAAACGCTTATCCTTTAATCGCTGGTATTATTCAGAACCCACGCCCTTCGACATGCGGCGCAGTATCGTGTTCCAATGGAATAAAGTTGAACAATAATAGCACAGCTTCTTCGCCGCTCTTATGATCTGGATCATACCCGCGAACGCCGCTGGGCGATGACGGATTTTCCTTGGTTAACAAATTGGATATGAGGCCGTTTCCGTCGACCGAAAGGCACGAAATGTTTTACAAAAACGACTGGAGATTGCCATAGAAAACCTTAGATTTACAACACCGACATGAACAAGAGATTATACGATTTCTTCACGAATGACCACAGACGTATTGAAAAAATCTTCGAGGAAGCGACGGAGAATAAAGACCATATCGATTTAGAAAAGTATCATCAATTCAGAATTGGGCTGTTGACACACATAAAGATGGAAGAGAAAATACTCTTCGTAGCAGCACAACAAGCCAATGGTGGGAAGCCACTGCCTTTGCAGGCAAAATTGCGATTAGACCACGGAGCGTTGACATCTTTAATGGTCTGTGTTCCGACCCCTGAGGTGCTCCCGGTTGTCAACTATATATTGGAGAAGCACGATGTCCTGGAAGAACAAGCCGGTGGTATGTATGAAGCTTGTGAAAAGCTAACAGAAAATGAAACGGAGAAGATCTTAGAAGCACTAAAAAAGGTTACGCCAGTACCTGTTCATCCGTTTAATGAGGCTGCATACGTGATTGATGTCGCCAAACGCTCCGTAAGAAGAGCGGGATTTGACTTCGATGAAATATTGAAGGCTTAGCGCGTTCCGGCCACGACCTTTAACCTTATCAACCTTCCGCAGCAAGTGATACTCATTTCGTTATAATTCGTTATCTTTCACATCGGGTACCACTTAAGTAATCTCTTTAAATAGTCTGTTATGAAGAACCTGCTAACTTTAATAACACTGGTTTATTTTCTGTCGGTAATCCCGGCAAATGCCCAGGTTGGGTTGCAGGCGGGTGGAACGGCTACCCCGGATGAGGCCTTCATGCCCTATGATAGTTTAGTCAAAGTGAGTGGGGCCGTGGGATACACCTTTGGGGTGTTCTACAAATATTGGCTAACCGATCATATATCCCTGCAGCCGGCTTTGAATGTAGTTAACAAACGCTGGTGGGAGGAATTGGATGATGGTGGAACCTTTTATATAACCAGGGTTTCCTTAAACTACCTGGAGCTCCCCGTCCAGGTGGTTTATACCGCGAAGAAAACAAAAGGTTTTTTTGTTGGAGCAGGGCCTTCGCTGATGATTGGCCTGTCCGGTAAAAGAACAGTAACAGAAGACGGAGATTTAATAGAAGACGACAATATTAAGCTTGGGAGTGAAAGTGCACCGGAAAAGAGGCTGACGATAGCGATTAATGCTATGGCAGGCTATGCGTTCAAAAATGTTTTGACGAGCCTTAATTATACACGCGGGTTGACTAACCAGCCAGTGGACGATGCCGATCATGGCAATGTAAGCCACCTGACCCTGCGAATCAGCTTTTTGTTTGGAAAGCAATGAGAAAAGTGCAGGGGGCATAATCACCAGTTCGGATCTTCACCCTAGGAGCAAATCGCAAATGAACAAACCGAACCCGGCGTTGGACGCTGGTCGAGTCAGACCTGAAGGGAACATGATTAGCGAGTCGATATAGCTCAGCTCATTCACCTTCCTTTACCTCCATAACTACGGAGGGAAGCAAGCCGTGTGCCTCCCGATGCGTATTGACGACATCGGTACTGTCATTTGCTTCCGACAGGCAATACACTTTTCCGTGCGCCTCGTCGACCCAGAATTTTAAGAATCGCACCCCGTATTTATCCTGAGTGGCCAGGTCTTTCTGGTGAGCGCCCATGACATCGTCAAAGGTGACATTGCCAGGCTCGAGCTCGTGCACGTCGAGGTACTTGTTTTTCGGAGCGTTCACGACCGCACGCGGCGCATCAGCGACGGCCTTTTCTGAGGGGTTGTTGTCACAGCCTGTAAAGAGAATACAAACGATCCAGAAGGAGAGAAAGCAGGTTTTCATGGCATGTTGGTTTTGGATATACGATTTTGAAAGACGTCAAGTAAGCACAGTTTAGCGTCCGGTTTGTAGGGGAAATTCCCTATTTTGCATGAGCCTCTTCCCTAATTATCCATTATGGAGTTTGTAGAGCGTGAACATTCTTTGGAGGACCTCCAAAAAGCTTTCGACAAGGCCGTTGCCGGTGAAGGAAATACTGTATTCGTGCAGGGTGAAGCTGGAATCGGCAAGTCTTCCCTGGTAAGACACTTCCTGGAAAAGGTTCGTCACCAGTTGAAAGCTTCCCTTAGTTAGTAGCATTCAAAACTATAGAATTCCAATCATAATC
>CAZBNP010000007.1:0-204672 GCA_964493505.1 uncultured Roseivirgaceae bacterium | reverse complement strand
CCTACCCGGACTTTCGCCCCGGGCCTACCCGGACTTCGCCCCCGGACCTACCCGGCCTTTCGACCCCGGGCCTACCCGGACTTTCGCCCCGGGCCTACCCGGACTTCGCCCCCGGACCTACCCGGACTTCGCCCCCGGACCTACCCGGACTTGAAAGTCCGGGTTACCCAATCGTTCATCCCTCCGGGATTTAAGGTTTTCTTTTGAAGAGAGTAGCGGCAGCTCTTGACTCCGGAACTGAAAATGTGAATTGTCCGCTGGCCGATTCATCGAGAACCTTCGTTGTTTTGTTGATGAAATCGTACTGAACCACCGTCCATTTCCCTTTCGGCAAGAAAGCTAAAATTCCGGTCTTTGACCTATTGGATCCGCGAATATATTCAGAGTTTCCATAGGCCATGACCCTGAATTCCTTATCCATTTCAAAGAAAATGCCGGCTCGTGTTCCGCCGAGGTATGAGCCGTCACCGGGTTTCGGCCGATGGTACACCGGGAGCCTGAAAACCTTTCGTTTTCAGGAGATCCTGAATTTCAGCGATACCGCGCTCAAGCTGCACATCTTTACCCATTGCGGATTCGGTGAGGTTCTCCGCTACCGCGATATCAGGATCGACGCCGTGGCCTTCCTTAAACCAGGTGCCATCGAGTTCATACATGCGAAAAGTCGGAACCGTTACAACGCCACCGTCAATCAGTGGCGGCGCCCCGCTGATACCGATCAGTCCACCCCACGTTCGGGAGCCGATAAGGGGACCGAGACCTGTTTTTCGGAAGTAGTCGGGAAACGCGTCACCGCCTGACCCACTCCATCCATTGATCAGCATCACCTTCGGACCGAAATGGCCAGCCATCGGCCAGGGCCAGGGCTTTCCGTCGCGCGTTGCCCAGAATACCAGCGGCGGGCGATTCAGCATTTCAATAAAGCGATCGGGAATTTGTCCTCCGCTATTGAATCGCTCATCGATCACCAGCGCTTTTTTGTTGACCTGGGCATTGAACTGACGCAGCAATTCGTTCTGCCCGTCGATGCCGGTGCTTCGCACGTAGACATACCCGACTTCCCCATTGGTCGCGTCCTCGACACGCTTCCGGTTTTGTTCTATCCAGGCAAGGTGGCGAAGCCTGACTTCGTCCGTGAGCGCCTCGACGACGGCAGTCTTTGCGCCCGATAGCGATGCCGTTGTGTTGTACGTCAACTCAACCGTCTTGCCACCCAGGCCCTGGAAGGCAGCGAACGGTTCCATCTCGGTTGTAATGCGCACGCCGTTTACCGCCAGAATGAAATCGCCCTCCTTGACATCTACCCCTGGCGCATCCAGCGGTGAGCGTACCTCTGCATCCCAGGGAGCCGCCCGCACGATCTTGCCGACCTTGTAGAATCCGTCCTCCTGCTGCCAGTCGATTCCGAGGTAGCCAACGGAAAGAGATTTTGTTGATTCCTCCGCGCCACCTCCTTTATAAGTGTGCGATGCATTCAATTCGCCTATCATTTCGCCCAATACCCAGTTCACTTCCTCACGTGTGATCGCACCTTCGAGCATCGCCATGTATTGAGTCTTTATACTGTTCCAGTCGACGCCATGCATATTCGCATCATAGAAGTAGTCGCGTTCCAGTCGCCAGGCATCTGTCAGGATCTGTTTCCACTCTTCGCGCGGATTGATCAACAACTGCATGTCTTGCGTACGCAGTTTCTTTTCCGCCTTTTGATCGGGTTCCGGTTTGATGACGTAGTAGCTTCCGTCTTTTCTTACCAGTAGTTTGGTGCCGTCTGCAGACAGTTGAAAATATTCCGTATCATCTATAATTGTTTTTTCCTCGCGTTTCTCGAAGTCGTAGAACTTCAGCGTGCTCTTCTGGTCTTCTGCGCCTGTATTAGGTTGCTGATGGAAGATCAGTTTGTCTTTGATGGCTGCCAGTCTTCCATAGTTCCCGGGTGACATCGGCAGGAAAACCATTCGCGACTCGAGTCCTTCAATATCGATCTCAACAGGGGAGGCTGGTTCCTCTTTTTTGCTATCGCCCTTTTTCTTGTTCTTCTCCCTGGTTTTTTCGGCCGGAGGCGTTTCCTCACCCTCTTTCCCGACGGTTACCTCGTCATTCCGCGGGTGCACCGGCGAAGGTGTTGATTTCTTCAGCGGGATAGCTGCGATCTTCACCGAGTTCATGTAGACAAAAGTATTGTCGAAGTCGCTGTATGACGGGTTGAAAAACTGGTGCGTAAGGAGGTATAGATATTTGCCATCGGGATCGAAGATAGGGTTGCTCGTATTGTAATATCCCGTCGTGATCTGATGACGTTCTTTCCGTTGGTAGTCATACAGAAAGATCGCCTCGTGCAGGTTTTCGATATCGCGCCCGTACGCGATCCAACGGCTGTCGGGCGACCAGCTCACCTGGAAATTGTTACATGTCCAATGCATCATCCGTTGCCCCTGATCCACGTCGGTTGTTTGACTGGTTGCCAGGTCATAAACCTTCACCTTCATTGCTTTGTCGATGAATGCGATTTTCTTGCTGTCGGGCGACCAGAACAAATTGTACCTGAATCCTGCGCCGTAGGAAGTAAGTTTTTTCTCCGGTGCGTCACTCTTATTTTCGCGCAACGTCAGTTCATATTCTCCCGACGCGTCACTCCAGTATGCGATGTGTTTCCCGTTGGGCGACCACGATGGGTAACGCTCGAATACGCCGGATGTTTGCGTTATGTTTTTTACAAAACCATTCTCCGCAGGAACATCGAATATCTCACCACGGGCTTCTATCAGCACGCGGCTACCATCGGGAGAAATGAATTGATTGGGACTATCGCCTGCGCTGATCACTTTCGGCTTCATGTGAAGTCCGTCTGTTACCACCCCTACTTGGACTTCCTTGTGTGAACGCTCGGCGAGACTGAAAAGGTAAAGTTTACCACCCGCTTCAAATACAATCTCTGAAGGACCAAGAGAAGGGTAGTGCACGTCTTCATCCTTAAACTGCGTCAGTTGTTTGAAGGTCTTGTCTGTCGTATTGTATTCCCAGAGATTCATTCGCTGTTCGGGTCCGCGATCTGACAGGAAGAAGATGCTTGTACCCGACCACATGGGGAGCTCGTCGCTGTAATTGGAATTGATTGAAATGTTTTCCGAGGCATAGTTCTCCAGGTTGAACAAGTGGATTGAGGCGCTCCATCCTCCGCGGTAGCGCTTCCAGTTTCGGAATACCTGTGATTTGAAGGTGAGGGCAAGTTGTTTTCCATCGGGCGAGAAAGATCCAAATTCCGCGTATGGCAGGGGTAGTTTTGTTGGCAAGCCTCCGCTCACTTTCATCTTGTAGAACTGATTGAATCGCTCGCGTCCGCTTTCGCGGGCCGAGGCAAACAGAATGTGTTCGCCATCCGGAGACCAGTCCACAACGCGGTCAGCCATTCCATGATAGGTCAGCCGAAACGGCACTCCCCCAAATGACGGGATGGTGTACACATCGTCGTTGCCATCGTAGTTTCCTGTGAACGCAATGGTCTTTCCATCGGGAGAGAATTTCGGAAAGGATTCCACGCCGGAAGGCGAGCTCAAACGATAAGCCATCCCACCGGACTTAGGGACAACCCAGAGGTCGTTGCCGTAGGTAAAGACGATATGCGTTTGTGAGACATCCGGGAACCGGAACAAGCCAGCGTGAATCTGGGCGGCGGCAACATGATAGCCCAGCAAGGCCAGGCACAGGAGAAGTCTGTTCATAAGAGTGTTCTTTTAATCCGGGAGTGTTTTTAATCGATGAACCAAGATAGACCTATTTCTTTAAAACAGCCACTCACCCATTTTGCGCGATGAGCGTTTACCGCCTCAGGCACTCCTCTGCGGATTTTTTCAACATTAGCGCCATACCGGGAACACTTAATCCCGCTTAATAGCCAGCGTCAGGGAACAGTAGCCACCTTCCTGCCGTTCCTTATCAGGAACCCTTTGCTGATCATTCCGTAATAATACCATAGACAATAATACCATAAACGAATACAGTCAGGGGGCAGGATCATGAGAGGAGTACACGGTTATATAGGATTAGGGTTTCTTACCTTGACGTCATGCTTTTTCGAGTACCACCCGTATGAGATGAGGCTGGAGTCGTCGATGCGGGATATCAATGCGAAAGCCGTCAAAGAGATAAAAGGAAAGCCAGCCTCAGACACGCTTCGTATTGTACTGATAGCGGATACACAACGTGCCTATGACAATCTGGAGCGGATTGTTAACAGCGCGAACCAATTGACGTATGATTTTGCGCTCATGGCGGGCGACATCACGGAATACGGCCTGGAGCAGGAATACCGCTGGGTCCACGAAAGTCTCCGAAGACTGAAACAACCTTACGTTGCCGCCATTGGAAATCATGACTACCAGGGAGAGGGAAGGCACCTCTTCAAAAAGATGTACGGTCCGTTGAACGACCGGTTCGTTCATGGAAATTTTAATATTGTATTGCACGACACCAACTCGCGTGAGAATAATTTTTCCGGAAACGTGCCAGACGCGTCATGGCTATCTACCGCGTTGGCTGATGAGCGATATACCCATATCGTGCTGGGGCACGTGGCACCGTTTTCTGATGATTTTGACCAGAGCCTTCGTCCCGGGTATGAGCAGGTATTAAAGGACAATAAGGTGCTCATCGCCATCTACGGACACAACCACGTATATGAAGTAGTGCATTTGGGTGACAGTGAGACGACCGTGATAGTTTGTCCGTCGCCGGACAAAGGTTTCTTTCTGACGCTTTCGGTATGGGCGACAGGTTTTGAGCTGGAAGAAATTTATTATCAATGAGAGGTCAGTTGGCCATATTGCTAAGTATGTTGCTGCTGGGTGTAAACAGCGTTATCGGACAGCCCGGTCAGTCGCCCTGGTATGTTCCTGACCACGCCACTGTTCAGTATGCGGGAAGTATGGGGATGTTCTCCGCCGGCGTCGGATATGCAAACCGACAGGACCGCTCCCATATTGATCTCTTCATGGGGTTTGTTCCTCAGAAGTATAGTTATAACGGCCTCGGAGTAGCGACAATTAAATTCACTCAGTTCGTTTGGAGGAGCAGGGAAATAGACAATCGATGGAGTTATACCCCGCTTACCGCCGGAGTGTTTCTTACCTACACGTTCGGCAAACACTTTCAATGGCCGGAGCATTACCCGTCAGGGTACTATTGGTGGTCAGAGTCGTTGCGACCCAATATCTTTCTGGGTGGAAACCTGCGCTATGCCCGCGATTCCAAAAGCGTGAAGAGACTTGCGCTTTACTACGAGATTGGCACCAACGAATTGAAACTCACCAGCTACCTGCTAAATACATCAGCGCTTTCGTTTTGGGGTGTCCTCCATGCAGGGGTGGGTATCAAGGCTTCTTTCTAAGGCAAAGGTGGGGGAATTCAGAACTTGATTCTTTGTTCTACGATCTTCTTGATGAGTTCTGTGGTGTTTCTCAATTCAAATTTGCTTAGCACATTCGCCCGGTGGGTCTCAATGGTTCTCGGACTTATTTCCATCTTGGCCGCAATCTCCTTGCTGGAGTAGCCATCCATCAGGTATTTGACAACCTGTTTCTCCTTATTGGTCAGAAAGGGGATACCTCTTTGTGGTTTGTTATATATGTTGTTGATTATCAAACTGGAAATCTCCATTGAGAAGAACTTCTCTCCGTTGCTGAGCTTTCCGATCCCTGTCAGGAGCTCATTCTCGTCGATATCCTTGTGGATGTAGCCATCTACTCCCGCATCCATTGCATTTATCAGGTAGAACTCTTCCTTGTGGCCGCTGAGAATGACGACCTTGGTTCTGATGTTTTCGGACTTGATAAACTTAGCCACCTCGAGCCCGCTTTCCTTGCCCAGTGAGATATCAACAAAAGCGATGTCCATATTCCAGGAAGGAATCAGGTGTTTTGCCATACTGAAACTGGAATATTCTTCGACAACGTTGATCCTGGGGTCTTTTTTCAGAATAGCCGTCAGTCCGATCCTGAAAAGGGCGTGGTCGTCGATGATTGCGATATTGATCATTAGCGAGGGGTTTGATTTATAAGTTGAAAAAATGCCAGCAATATTATTATTTTTTGCTGTTCTCTCTAAAGCCCCGGAACGGTTATTTTAAAAATGGTTTAAGCCGGGACCCGGAATGAGCTGTGTAATTATCGCTTAAAAGCCAATACACTACCTCCGCAACGCGATGAGGTACCCTCAAAGGTGTACTGCAAGTAGTATATACCCGTAGCATTGCAGGGATAAGCTATCGCCGCCACAAGTGCCCCGTCAAAATGGTTGGTCGCCACTTTATTCCGCTGTGCGTCATAGATCGTCAGCGTTATTGTCGTGGAGCCGGCTTTTTCCTCGCACAAGTTGATCATATACTGGGTTCCCTTAGCGAAGACGTAAGAGTATTCTACCTTATCGGCGCCGGGGTTTTCAGCGATCTTATACGCCTTGAGGAGATTGAACCCCGGGGGTAATTTCGGTACGCAAAGACTGCTCAGTTGCTCCGCGTTACATTGAGCTGAAGCCGCAATGACATTGCTCAGCACTATAAATGAGGTTAGCATTATCTTTTTCATTTTCCGGTCATTTTAGCTTGTGATCGTCGCTCTGATTGAATTAATCATGCCTTTGATTCGAAGGGCGTCGTCTTCCGTGATGGTGATGGTGGTTGTGCTGTTATCTTTTATGACGACGACTCCATCGACAACTTCCATTTTTGGCTCGCTATACGTGTAAGTGATAACAACGTTGTCGTAAGCCTGTTTCAGTTGCTCAAAGTCCCGCATCAGGAGCGTCATAGCAGGGTCGTTCTTATACAGCGACAAGAGCAGAATCATCTGTTCAAGAACGATTTTCTGCTCGCCAATTCCTTCGATCAGTCCTTGGTTATCGGGACTTCCGGACGCTACCTCGCACATAATTTCCATTGCCTCAATCCATCCCCCGATGAGGAAAAGGAAGCTGAGGTTCGAACGATTCTGATCCTGTAAATATCCGTTGATATCGTTGAAATTCTGCGTGGTAATCAGCAGCAGAGAGTCGAGGTTGTCGGAATTGGTGGTGAGCCTGTTGATGGTTCCGATATCGAAGAATTGCCCGATGTTGAGATCGTTGGCCAGTGATTTTATAGATGTCAGATACCGGATGCTTTCGGCGTTTTTGCCGTAGATATTCGTGTAACCGAGATCGGCTCCGTAAATACCGAGGTTGAGCGCCTTTTTATAGCTCGTGTTATACCTGGAAATATTTCCGGGTGGATTCAGGATCTGCCGATTGAACTTCGCCTCTGACTGTTTGATGAGCATGGATATCTCCAGAGGACTGGGAATCTGCCCCAGGAGTGCCCGCACGGCTTTATCGTCGACTATCGGTGCGTGATTGTTGAGCGAATCAAGTTCCCTTTGGAAATCATGCTCGCTGATCTCATTCCTGGATGTACAACTGAGTAAGAACGCGATCGGAAGAAGGGGCCATAACGAATTCATATTGTTGATTGTTGAGTTAGGTCGTGATATGTCTTTCAAGAGAGCTGATAATTCAAGCGAGGTTCACAAGCTTCCGCAATGTCTGGTGATAAAGTGTCAGGTATAGTACGCAGCACATTAGCCAGATCACGGCGATATTGAAGCCGAACGTACTTACATGCGTACCGAGGATGCTCTTCTTCGAAGCCAGGAAAGGAGTGCGGTAATCGAGCAGATGACCGTTTTTCGGATCCTGGTATACAGGGTCGGTCAGTTGGATCAGTTGGTCATGATGTTCTACGATACGGGTGGCGGTATGTACATTTCTCACGAGATCCGACAAGCTTTCATTGAAGTAGTGATCTTTGTGCCAGTTGACATCCCACCCCTTGCTTTCATAGAATGCGATTTTCTGTTCCTGGATGGATGAATTCTTGTTGTAAGCTCCCCTGTAGTGCTCGCGGTAACGGTTAAGGTAATCGGAAATCCGCTCGGCCAGCTGCGTATTGAATGGGCCAGTTCGCAGCATAGACTCCACGTCCAGATCTTCGATCCCGTCCCTGAACGCTTCGTTTTTCAGTGTATTTCGTATGATCGAGAGGTTATGATCGATTTGTCTTCGGACAGTATCATCTGTCGCGCCAGCGTTGTGTACCACATACTCCAATCTTGCATGCAGCGCGTCGGCAATGTAGGAGGATTTGAAATCTCCGACTGACTTGGCCTTTTCGTATTCGAAGAAGACTTTTTGAAACGCATTTTCTTTGAATTGATGTACGGCCATCGCTTCGTAAGCCCACCGGGAGACCATCAGGTCAGCTATTACCGGGACTTTACCCCGCGCTCCGACATACTCATTGAGTTTGTCAAACCTGAAAAGGGTACCGCTGAAGATCATCTGTGGGATAAGCAATAGCGGAATGATCACGTAAACCGTGACAGCCGAATTGAATGCAGCGGAAATATTCAACCCAAGGATATTTGCAAAGCACGATACGGAAAAAAGGACCAGCCAAAAGGGAAGGGTCATTCCTTTGATATCGAGAATTGTATTTCCCACTATGACGAACGCAACGGTTTGAATGGCGGAGAGGGAGAACAGTATTGTCAGCTTTGAAATGAGGTAGCTGTTCCAGCTAAGGTCGAGCAGGGTTTCGCGCTTCAAAATTTTTCGATCCTTGATAATTTCCTCGGCACTTACCGTCAAACCCATGAATAGAGCAACGATAACACTCATCAATAGAAATGCCGGAAGGTTGTCATTGAATCTGAATAGATACCCGTCGTGGCCGGGCGAATTGTTATAACGCACTACGCCGGCAAGTATCGCAGCGAGCACCGGTGCCTGGAGGAGGTTGATCAGGAGGTATTGCCTGTTGCTTATTTTTGAAAGGAAGTCGCGTGTTGAAAAGATCGCAGCCTGCCTGAATCGGCTGGGCAGGCGAAGTGAATTAGGTGGCGTATCGGCGAACTGGTCGACCATGGGAATGCGAATGATCCGTTTGTACATGTCATTCCACTGTAGGGGCGTGACCTTTCGCCTGGGGGTCGGTTGCCCGTATTCATCCACCACTTTCGCCTCTATGATATTGAAGATTTGTTCCGGATTGACATTTCCGCAGCTTTCACACTGGCCTCTATTGCTGTCGACCTGGTGGGTGGCTTTCTTGAAATAGGTGACTGCTTCAACGGGTGTTCCGTAGTAGACCGGGTACCCCCCTGTGTCCATGATGATCATTTTATCGAACATCTTGAAGATGTCGGAAGAGGGCTGATGGATCACGACGAAGATGAGCTTACCTTTTAGCGAGAGTTCTTTGAGGAGATCAACGACATTCTCGGAGTCTCGGGAAGACAATCCCGACGTGGGTTCATCCAGAAACAGGACCGCTGGTTCGCGGATCAGTTCAAGTCCGATATTCAACCGCTTACGTTGGCCGCCGCTGATCGTCTTTTCGAGTGCCGTTCCTACACGCAGATCTTTTCGGTGATCCAATCCGAGGCTGGCGAGGATGGAAATAACACGATTGTGGATCTGTTCTGCCGAGTAGTTTGAAAAACAGAGACGCGCATTATAAAAGAGGTTTTGATATACGGTTAGTTCTTCGAGGAGAAAATCCTCCTGCGGGACATACCCGATCACGCCGCGTATCTTGTCTTTTTTCTCATGAATATCGAACCCGTTGATCAAAACCATGCCCTTTGTTGGTTTCTCGAGCCCTGCCAGTACGTTGAGTAAAGTCGTCTTCCCTGAACCACTAGCGCCCATGATACCAATGAGCTTCCCGGGACCTTCCGAGATCAGGATATCCCTGAGTCCGACAGCATCGTTTTTGAACCTGAATTCTTCTATATGGGCATGAAAAGACAATTTCGTTGTCTTTAGCTCCTCATTGAAATTGGATACAAGGTCAGTGTAGTACAAGGCGGTGCCCAACTGCGTCCTTATTGTGCTGCCGTGCGAGTATAGATATACACGACCTGCCTGCATGGTAAATCCATTGAGAATATTGGATTGACCTCCCAGATACCTGACGAAATACATTTCAACGCTCCGGACTCTTATAAAAATCAGCGCGCCGTCGATCGGCAACGGAAGGTGCTTGTGAACGGGACAGGTTGAAACTGGTTGCTCGCTCGCGATAAGGATATCAGCAAAGTCCAATTCTTCAATTCTGCGGGTCACAAGGAATGTTTCAATGACTTTATACTCATCGCTGGAAATGTTGAACACCGTAGACACGGTGTTGATGATCTCCATTCGTTGGGCTGTAAAATTTCTGTCGGAGCCCACCAGCTCCAGCAGTTTGATCAGTACGACTACCTTTTGTTTCTGGGTAAGGGTTTTATTGATCTTCCGGCAGATACCCAACGTTTTTACCGAATCTTTTACCGATGTGCGGCGGTTTCTGTCGTTCTCCGCGGCGTCGGGTTTATTGTATCCTGAAAGTGTATCATACAGCTCTATGTACTCGTCGATTGACGACTGGTCGAGTTCCTGTTGGAAGAAGCGAATTACAAACTGTCTTTCATTGTCAGACACCCCTTCGTCCTGCTTCGTAATGATCGCGAATAGTTGCGTAAGCGCACGTAGTATTTCCTCACTCATCGGAAATCAGCGGATTGAATATTTTTGGAGGCCGGATTCATATATTGGCAATTTGAGTCATAGCCTGGGCAGTTCTCCGACCCTTTGGCGGATATAGTCATCGGTAACGCCGGTCTCAAACATCAGTTCGTTTATAAATGCCTGAAGATCCATCGGTCTGAAGCCGAGGCGTTCACCGATTCCCAGGGCGAAGTTCACTTCCGCGGGCAATACTTTTCCGTCGATCATCATAAGGGACAGGACGTCGACGAGGTAGGATTCCTGTTGCTGACGGGTCAGTCCGTCCAGCGAAATATGCGGATCAGGGTTGGAGATGAGGTCTGCAATAGAATCGAGTTCGATGCTGTTCCTGATGCAGATATTGTAGATGAATGCGAGTTCGCGCATATCAAGGTCGCCATCCACATTTGCCAATTGGGATAGGATGCCAATCCGGCATCTTATCTGTTCCAGCAATTTATTGTATATCCCGCTCATTGTCGCGCCGTAATAGTGATTGTCTTTTCCGCAGAAATTACTGCCGGCATTAAATGGTTTCAAGAACAAAAGGTACTTCCAGCAGATCGGAGTATTCTTCGCCAGCCTCCTTCATGTCCTCATCTTCTTTCTCGTAATGCCACCTGATGAGGATCTCGGAACCGGATTGATGGATACTCTCCAGCTTGAAGAAAATGTCGAGGATTAACTTGGATGAAGCGGTGTTAAAGTAGCTCAGTTTAAAATCGACGACAGTCTTCGGGAGCGGTTTCTTGTCATACACCTCGAGCCAGCTTAGTACGGGGCTGTAGAACGAGGTGACATCTTCGGGAAGCGATTTCCCGGAAAATTCGAAGAGGTTTTCGAAGGGGTCCAGGATAATCATTGGCGTTTCGTCGGTCGCTTGTATTCTCAAGATTTCCATAATGTTTACGAGATTTGAGTTTTGACGATAAAGAATGACGTGAGGTCATTGATCTTTTCGAAGTGAAAATGGATCTTGTTGCCGGTCTTTTTTACGATATCGATAAACCCGAGACCCGCGCCACCTTTCTCCGAGATGCGGCTCTCGAGTATTTTCTGTTTGTAATACGCCTTAACTTCTTCTTCGCTCATGTTGTTGACTTTTTCAAGCATCGTAGTCACTTGATCGATTTTGGAGTTTGCGATCGGGTTTCCGGTCACAACATTGAATCCCTCGTCATTTCGGCACACGATAAAGATCCCGTTGCCAGGTATTTCAGGCATTCCTGAGTCAATATTGTCTGAATGCCTGCCAATGTTTTGCAGACACTCGACCATGACATGGTACACCCTTTTCTTAATTGAAATGCTGGTTTGTTCGTCTTCTTCGAGGTTTTTCTCCGTCATGGTGGTAAAAGCCTTCGTGATGTCCTGGTTTACTTCACCTTCATACACCAGGAGGATTTTGTTGTCAATCATGTCCTTGTGGATCCGGGAGACGAATTCCATGAATTTGGTATTTTCCATCGATCGTATGGGTAGTTTAGTTGTTCAGAACCTGATGCCTATTGCGAGTACGTCGTCGATTTTCTTGTTGGACCCCCGCCATTCATCGCAGGCTGATCGCAACCGTTCATGCTGCGCGCGCATATCGAGATGGGCGTTTTGGACGAGTATTTCCTTGATTCTTTTGGATCCTATCTTCTGGCCGACCGGACCGCCAAACTGGTCCGTTAGCCCGTCTGAGAAAAAATAGATGCAATCACCGGGCTTTGCCTTTATCGAGTAATTGGTAAAGTTGTTTTTTCCCTTGTACTGGTTGCCTCCTATGGGAAACCGGTCGCCGGCGTACACTTCGAGTGTACCATTGCTAATATGGTATAGAGGCCTGTGAGCACCTGAGAATTCGATTTGATTGCTCCGGGGGTTGATTCTGCACAACGCGAGATCCATTCCGTCTGCTGTTTGCTTTCCTTCCTCCGCCTGTTTCAATGTTCTAACCACACCCCAGTGCAGGTGGGCGAGGAGTGAGGCTGGGTCGAGCGCTTCGTGTCTTGCGATGTCATTCAGCAGAAGGTGACCTATCAGCGACATCATTGCTCCGGGAACGCCATGTCCCGTACAATCCACCGCAGCCACATAAATATGATCGCTGTTCTCAAACAACCAGGGGAAGTCGCCGCTTACGATGTCTTTTGCTTCGTGATAAAGGAAGACATCCGCGAATCTATCCCGGATGTCGTCGTATTTTGGAATAATAGCATCCTGAATGCGACTTGCATAGTTAATGCTGTCAGTAATGCTCTTATGCTGTGTGTCGACGAGCTGCTTGGTTACCTTTAGCTCCTCAAGGGCGTTATGGAGTTTGGTTTTTATCTCCCGCTCCCGCCAGGTTGCAGATACGAGGAACTCGTTTGTTCTTGTCAGTTCTTCGATGTTCAGACTCAGCATTTCATTCTCTTTCCTGAGTTTTTCTATCTCGGAAATCGCAGTTTCAGGAGTCATTAATTAGGACTTTTTCACTAAAATATTTTTATCGCGGCTATGCGCCTTTACATCAGGTAAAGGTGTGTATTGTACGGTCAGCTAAAAATAGGACTATCACTTATCCATACTTGGTTTTTTTACTGACGGGTATACGTAGTATTACTGAATCGCAGCGGGGCGTCGCATGGTTGACACACTTTTTCGGATTATACTTTCTGAAATATTTTTGCATCAGTGTCGAATATCTTGAACATGGAAGGATTGACCATTGGCAGGACGGCGTCATAGAATCCGACGATAAAGAGTCCGTCGGGATTTAATACCTGATGGAATTTTTCGAATAGTTTGATCTTTGCGTTGGCGTCGAAGTAGATCATCACGTTTCGACAAAAAATGATATCATAGTTCCCCGAGAAGGGACTGGTTATAAGGTTGTGATACTCGAATGTCACATGCTGGATGAGGGACGGATTCAGCCGGACCTGGTCGGCGTTTTCGACGCAATAGGTTTTAATCGTCCCATTGCGGCGAAACTGTTTGTAATTCTGGTCGTACTCCTCGAGTTTCATTTTGTGATACTCACCGCGGCGCGCAGTTTCTATCGCCTGGTTGCTGATGTCGGTTGCGCGTGCATGGACCTGTCCTGTAAAGACAGATTCTTTCAGGAGTATCCCCATGGTATATACTTCCTCTCCGGTAGAACAACCGGCATGCCAGATGGACAGCTGGTTTTTTCCAGACCACTCCCCCCGTAGCATTTCCAATAACCTGTTCCAAAGCACCGGGTCGCGAAACATCGAGGTCAGCCCCACACTTATTTCATCCATGAAGGGATAGATGAACGAACGGTCTTTCAGAATTTTTATCCACAACTCATGAACAGCACTTAACTTGAAGACGTGTAATGCCCGCACCAACCTTCGCTTGAGGGACTTGGGTTCATAACAACTGAAGTCGATCCCATGCCTTTGCTGGATTGCATCAGTGAGTGACTTCAGCTCTTCGTCAGAGATCGCAATGGGTTGCGCGGGATGTTCGGGATGCGCTGGTGTATTCACTTGGGAAGATGGGGAGCAAGCGTCTTCAGGATATGGCTGTTTAGTATCCAGATGAAGGCGGGGTTGAACGTTGGATGGTTGTCGAATTTGAAGCCGATTGCCGTGACAAAGACTTCATTCGTACCGACTCTGAAGTCGTTGAGGATGATTTCTTTAAAGTCTCCTGCAACATTGCCGACCAGAACCGGAACATCGCCGTATACCTTCAGTTTTAGTTGATTGGAGAGTTCCGTTATTACCGCCGCCGACAGGATGTTGTCGAGCTCTTTGGCGAATTCGTCTTTCAATGATACTTGCGGGTTGTCGCTTTCCGGAATCGTCTTTGTTAAGATCGCATAGTCAGTTTCCGGGATCAGGAGGTAACTCTTTCCCGTGAGCTCCCCGAATACTTCAGTTGTCAAAAGTTGGTCTGATCCTTTCCTTTTCAATGCGGCTGATTCGATAAAGGCTGGGGAATCCAGCGTGAGGAATCCGGAGTACAGGTTGTAATAGCGTACTTTTTCATTGATCAGTCTTGTGAAAGAGGAGACGGCATTGGCATAGCCGGTTTCGAAACCGGATAAAAGATTTACTTCAAGCGCTGGGTTCATCCTGCTCGGCATAAGCTCAGGTATTGATTTTACTGGATTGGCTATTGTGGATACCCTGGACAATTCCCGGGATGCTGAGTGCCAGGCATACGTTTCCGTTTCCCAGGATTGTCACGCCACTGAGCAACGGGATATTGTCAAACGGTTTCCGTAGCGGTTTCTCAACGATCTCCTTCTGTTGCAGGAGCTTGTCGACGACGAGGCCGATACGCTTCCCTCCGAACGAAACGACTACGATCTCCAGCTTCTGTTCCGGATGCAACTGATCGAAGGACCTGTATTTTGTGTTTGATTTGCCACAGTTCTGCTCGAAGAAGTCCGAAAGGAAGACCACGTGAATGGTGTTGTTGAGGTGTACGGTGATCAGGCCGTTGGCTGCTTTGTGAACGTCGGATTTATAAATGGAGATTACCGACTCGGTAAACGACAAAGGGATCGCATACACCTGGCCGTCGAGGTCGAATAGCAAGGTAGACTTCACGGCCATGGACGAGGGCAGGCTCAGCGTGAAAACACTTCCTTCACCAGGAACTGAGTCCACATGGATGCTACCCCCGATAGAGTCGAGGGCTTTTTTGACGACATCCATTCCCACACCACGCCCGGAAATTGCTGTCACGGTATCCATCGTCGAAAAGCCAGGTTCAAAGATGAGCATGATCACGTCCCGGTCGCTCAGCAGACTGGCCTCCTGCGCGGTGATAATTCCTTTTACGATTGCTTTTTGTTTGATGCGGTCAGGATCGATCCCGGCTCCGTCGTCGCTGATTTTTATCAGAACCCTGTCTGACTCGCTGGTGGCCGAAAGTGTAATATTTCCTTCGATGGATTTCTTATGCTTTTTTCTGGTTTCCGGCGATTCTATTCCGTGACCGACAGAGTTCCTGATAAGGTGTATCAGCGAATCGCTGATCACCTGCAGGATGTTGCGGTCTATTTCCGTTTCGGTTCCTTCCAGCCTCAGGTTTACGGATTTTTTTTCTTTCGCGGCGGCGTCTCTTACGATCCGGTGGAATTTGTTGAACAGAAACCCGACCTGGACCAATCTGACATCCATCACCGAGTATTGCAGGTCTGACGAGATGCGGTTGAGCCTAGAGAACTCATTGGCCGATTGCACGCCAGCACTGTTCGCGATGATACGGTCGCGTTCTATCACCAGTTCACCCACCAGGTTCAAGAGATTGTCGAGCTTCTTTACCGGTACCTGAACCAGGTCCGAGAAGGTTACATTGGTTGAATCGGCTTCGGGATCGCTCTCACTATCATCCGGCACGATTGGCGCCGCTGAATTGGTCTCGGGTGGGGACGCCACCTGATCTGAAGACTTTTCTGCGGATTCGTTTCCATTGTGAACGGCTCTTGCTTCCCTGATCAGGACTTCCAGCTTGGTTTTAATACCTCTGAACTTCACTTCTCGCGCCGTCTTTACGGCGTCGATGAGTTCACCGAGCACATCCGCTGCCTTGAATACGGAAGAAAAAATATCGCTTCCCAGACTGATTCTTCCGTCACGCACTTCGCCGAAGAAGTCCTCCATAACATGCGCAAGCTCCGCGATCTTGTCATACCCCATGCCAGTGGAATTTCCCTTGAGCGTATGCGTAATCCGGAACAGCGCCTGGATTGCTTTGCTGTCCGTTACATTCTTTTCAAGAATGGTGAGCAACCGGTTGATCTCCGTGTAGTTCTCCAGCGCTTCAGCCAGAAATATCTCGCGGTATTCCTGATCTTTTCCTTCCGTAGTCATAATGCGCTAACAATAAAGTTGGGTATTTCCGTCAGTGGAATCTGGTATTTTGCTGCGCCGGTTTCAAAAGCTGCTTTAGGCATTCCATAGACGATCGATGAGGCTTCGTCTTGCGCGATCGTCAGGCCGCCAAAGCTTTTTATTCTCTTCAAGCCGGCGACTCCGTCTCTGCCCATGCCGGTAAGGATAACTCCGATAGTGTTTTCCCCGTAAGTATGGGCGACGGATTCGAAGAGGCAATCGATTGACGGATTGTTGAATTCCTTGAAGTTATCGGAAACATATTTGATCCTTGGACCGGACCTTGATTTTTCGACGCGAATATTGGATGTCCCCGGGGCCAGATAGATGTGGTTGCTCAGCAACAGGTCTCCGTTTCTTGCGACACTGACACGCAGGCCGGTTGAGTCTCTGAGGCGCAGACCGAAGCTTTCGATGAAACGTTCCGGCATGTGTTGGGCGATGATTACCGGAACAGAGAGATTTTTTGGGAGGTTGTTAAGCAATGATTCTACGGCGCCGGGCCCACCGGTTGACGACCCGATGACAACGATGTCATAATTGAGGTTCTCTTCGAATGAGTGTTCGGATGTATTCTTTCCCTGGGCTTTTCGTCCCAGTTTGAAGCGGTCTGTAATGACGGCCTCGCGTACGAGGTTTGTCAGCGGTGCGTATCCCTCCGAAGCGTGTTCGGCGCGCGGCTTGTCAAGGAAGTCAAAAGCACCTTCGTTTAGCGCGTCGAAAATTTTTTGATCCGTCCGGTCGAGGGAGCTGAGCAGGATGATGGGAAGGGGCATCTCGTGCATTAGTTGTTGGACCACGTAAAGCCCGTCGAAGCGCGGCATCACCACATCCGTGATCACCACGTCGGGTTTCAGGTCCCGCACTTTCTCAACTCCCTCAAGGCCATCGGAAGCCGTTCCGATGACGTCGATATGTTCGTCTTTACGCAGGAGATCAGACAGGAGAATTCTCATAAACCCTGAATCTTCGATTAACAAGGTCCTTATTTTCGGTCCGGCCATTCCAGGATGTTATAGCTTGTTTACTTCATTCAGCAACTGATCAGAAGTAAACGGCTTCACCAGGTAAGCCTTAGCGCCGAGGCTCAACCCTTCCTGGATTACCGATTCTTGTCCTACCGCGCTGATCATGATCACTTTGGAGGGCAGGCCTTCTTCGGTGTAGACTTTCAGGATATCCGTACCGATCATATCCGGAAGGATGTTATCGAGCGTGATGATATCGGGTTTGAGATCGAACGCTAGGTCAATAGCTTCTTCTCCGTTTGTGGCTTGTCCGATCACACGATATCCATTGACTTCGAGTGCTTCTTTAATGACCGTCCGCATATATAGAGAGTCGTCAACGATCAAAACATTTTTTGCCATACGATTAGGGTTTAGATAGAGTACGTTGTCAGGTCGGAAGTAGTAATGCCGAGTTTGCCGGTATCGCTGTCGAACCTCGCTGTCCGGGCGCATCTTCCGCCTACATCCGTTGCAGCCAGGAATATTTTGTGCCTGACCAGGTAATTCATTACCATTTCTACATTGCAGGCACCGATGTCGGGCGACGAGTCATAAACTCTTGCGCCTCCGGCGATTTTTGCGCGGAGCGTGCTGAGATCACTGCCGCGTTCTTTTAGACCAGTGAGCAACTGATCGATCATGTCGAAGGCATCCGGATATTGGCTGTTCGGGGATGGCAGTGCTAGTGCGATATGAGCACCACCTGAGACCGCTTTCGATCGGTCCGAGATAAATAAGCCAATGCAGGATCCCAATCCATAGCAGGTGTAAACAACCGGATGGTCGCTCACATCGACATCGTTAATGGCAAGCATTATGTGTTCGATCATATTTCAAGGGGTTGTCCAACTGTTTTCTTGAGTAGCTGATGCGCCTCTTGCTCGCCGATAACCCTGAAGATGTCGATCATGATGATAAGTCGTTTTTCCAGCTTGACGATTCCTGTAATGTACGCCTGGTCGGATTGAAGATCACCGGTAAGAACAGAATTCTCCACGCTGGAAGCGGGTATCGAGAGAGTGTTTGGTACCTCCCGAACCAGGATGCCCATCTTATAGTTTTCACTTTCGATGACCAGGGTGAAATGGCTCTTCGATGAGGATTCCTGGATTGATCCTGCCAGGTCGAATTTCTCCTCCAGATCAAGAATGGCGATGACATTTCCGCGAATATTGGCGACTCCTTTGACATAGGGAGGTGTCTGGGGCATCCGTGTAATGGTCGGCGTGATGACGACTTCCTTTATCTGGTCGATATGGAGTCCGTATTCTTCCTGCCCGAGTTTAAAGACCACGATTTGAATTGTCCGGTCATGGTCGGCGGCGGGTTCGCTATTTTTGTTTTCGCGCATAGGTTTTTAGGTTTTTTTGCAGCCCATAGGAGCAACTATTTCTTAAGCGTGAATTGTCCTACACCTGCCTGCAATTCGGCGGCTACGGCAGACAGCTCATCGCCGGCCTTGGCGATTTCCATCATTCCGCCGTTCATCTGCTGACTTGAACTGGCGACCTGCTGCGTTCCTGCTGCGGTTTCCTCCGATACAACGACAATCTGTTCGAAATTTTTGACGACAACGCCAATCGATTCCTTTTGGGTAACGCTCGCTACCTGTATTTCCTTGGAAGCATTGAACGTTTCTTCAGTCGATGACGCGATCTCCTGGAATATTTTCTCGGCCTCGATGCTCGACTTGTTTCCTTCCTTCACGCTTCCGTCCATCAGATCGATCGCTTTGGTCGCCGAGGCGGTATCTTTTTGTACGTCGCCGATGATCTTTTCGATCTCGACGGCGGACTTCCGTGAATCTTCGGCGAGCTTGCGGATCTCCTCAGCGACTACCGCGAATCCGCGACCGGCATCTCCCGCGCGGGCGGCTTCTATAGCGGCGTTCAACGCCAGGAGATTCGTCTGGCTGGCGATGTCGGTAATTACGTTCAGTGTACGTCCGATTTCCTCGGTCCTTTTCGTGAGGATATTGATAGACTCCGAAGTCTGGTTTGCCGACTCCCTGATACCGGTCATGTTGTCGACCAGCACTTTTACCGTCTTCATTCCCTGCGTAGAGCTGCTCAATCCTGTTTCCGCGGCCTTGTTGATGAGGTTGGCTTTCTTTTCCATCTCGTTGGCAGAACCCATTACGTGATTTACGAGCTTTGAGGACTCGTCGGTGCGTTGTGCCTGGTCTTGTGCTCCCTTGGCCATCTGGGCAATTGCCGTTCCCACTTCGGTCGCATTTTGCTTCATGGCTTCGACCTTCTTCTGGAGGAGATTGGAGGAGTTTGCCACGACATCCGCTCCCTGGTTTATCTGGTTAAGTACCGCTGTGATATTGTCGAGTGCGGTATTCACTTCTTTTGCCACATCCGAGTCGCTCATCACGCGTTGCGAGAGATCGCCACGGGACATAGCTCTGACGACGTCAATTACTTTGCTTTGTTCCTCCGCGGCCTTCTTCAGTTCCTCTTCCTTAAGCATCTGCTCCGTGATTACAAACCGCACACCTATATACTTGGCAGGTTTCCCGTTGCGACCCAGTACGGGAGCGACCATGGCGTCGACGTAGTAAGGAGATCCGTCCTTGCATCGGTTTTTTATCATGCCGCGGAAGATCTTGCCCTTACCGATCGTAGCCCACATTTCCTTAAAGACTTCTTTGGGCATATCGGGGTGACGAAACATGCTGTGTGGCTGGCCGATACATTCCTCACGCGAGTAACCCGAGATTTCACATAACTTGTCATTGACGTAGGTGATGTTGCCTTTCAGATCGGCTTCGGAGACTACGCAGGCGACATTGATCTGGTCCATGCGCGTTTTAAGCTCCGCTTTCAGCTCTTCCATTTCGATGAATGTAGCCCGTTGCGTGGTAATGTCTTTGATGAAGGCCGTGTATTGCACTTCACCTCCGACGGCGGCCTTGCAAAGCGCGAGGTTTCCCCAGAACTTGCTGCCATCTTTCCTTGTCATTTCAAGATCGCGACCGGTTCCGATCACCTGGTTGGCTCCACCGTTGAGGTTGTTATCCACATAGCTGTCATGGTTCGACTGGTGCTCATCCGGGACGATCGTTTTTACATTTTTCCCGATCACTTCCGCGCGTGAGTATCCGAATAAGGTTTCGGCCGACTTGTTGAAGAAGATGATCTCTTTGTTCTGGTTGATAGAGATAATAGAATCCACCGCCTCTTCCAGGGCAAGCCGGGTCCGCATGGCTTCGTTTTCCAGTGCGGAGATCCTTTTCATCAGGACATCCGGATCGGCATGGGATCCATTCTTTTTTGATTTTTTCGATCCGGCGAGAGTTGTATACAACTCATCCGTTGTGTCGGCGATCGCGTCCGGTGTTTCTTTTTCCCTTCCCGCAGTGCCCGGGATGTGGTTTTCTTTTTTATGGTTGGTTCCAGTTGCCATTTTAGTGATGGTTGGTTTTGGTTCACGCTATGTTCAAGGGTAGGCGATGTGAAAAGGACCCTTTTATGATCGACAACGGATGCAGCCGGATGTCGACAGGTACCCTACTCGTTAAACACCTGACAAATATCTATGACGATCCCCCTCTTTTTGTTAAGGTTTATTGTGTAGGGGCAGGTAAATTAATTACATAGGACGGTCTCCGTAATTTCACCGGGTGCGGTCCGGAACGTCGGTGGTATCACGGGAGGTCTAGGGGCTGAATGGATGATGCCCTGGAATGCGGAGCAGTTTCTTCCGATTGACCAGCTTCCCCTTTTTAGAGTTAGGCAATTCGATAATAACGGAAGTTCCAACTCCGAACTCCGAGAACAACTTGATTGTACCGCCGAGTTTTGTTACTGCCTCCCTGACAGTGTACAATCCAATGCCAGATCCTTTGGTGTGGTTACTGGCCCGGTAGAACATATCGAACACCCTGCCGACATGCGTGGTAGGAATACCGACGCCATTATCAAAGACTTCGATGACGGCTTTTTCAAATTTCCTGTTAACGGAAACCGATACAACCTTCATGGATTTTCGGTCATCCATATAGTCCAGGGAGTTCTTGATAATGTTGTGCAATATCATTCGCAAGCGCTCAGGGTCGCAATGAAAGACGCTGGATCCGTTAATTTCGAGAGATAAACAAGCCTTTGAGAACATGGGATGCCCGCGGTGAAATTCCTCCAGGATATCCTTCAGCATGATGTCGAAGTCGATATAGCGATCCTCCACCGGATTGCGATAGTTTTTCACATGTCCCGTGAGTTGGGCGATGATCTGCTCAAGTTTTTCAATACCTGCTTGCAGGAATCCGATGTATTGTTGCGCCTGTTCTCCGCAGAGGTCGTGTTTCATGATATTGATAACGCCGGACAGGGTGCTCACCGGCGACCGTATTTCATGAGAGGCACTGTAAATGAACCGATCGAGTTCCATCGTTAGTTTTTCAAACTGCATTTCACGCTGCTTCAGTGCCTCCTCGGCTTCAATTCGTTCGGAAATATCGTGTATGACCCCGGCGAATGTGCATCCGGTATCGCTCTGAATTTTTTTCCCCGATACAGAAGCCCAGAAATTTCCACCGCTCTTTTGCTTGCATAAAATGCGTTGATTGATCAGATACCCTTCTGTTTTGACTTTGTTCTTCACGAAGACCGGCATATGATCTTCTGCGCACAACTCTTCGAAAGCGGTGTTGTGCAGGTCGTCCGGGGATGTGAATTCGAACATTGTGACGAAAGCACTGTTCGCGTAGGCCACCGTGTGGTCATTGGCAATACGGAAGTAACCCTCTTCGACAAGATCATCAAGGGAGTTGAGTACGTCCTTCAGGGTTGCCGTTTGAATGTGTTTGTTGTTGATGACAGACATTTCTTTGGATGCTTCATGCAAAGCAACGAAATGAAACAATTGGATGCTATACCAATCCTCACGGCGATGCGGGTCCGTATTTCTACATAGAGATGAATAAGAACATTACAGACGACACAATATCGGATACTTTTTTTCGTAATCTTGCCGGAAATATTTACTCAGATTCAATCTATGAGGGCTTTTGAGTTGCGGGAAGTATGCAATAAACTCCTGGCCGATTTGAACAGATCATCGGGCAAGCAGAATATCATGAAGCTTGGCATTGACATACAACTACCGGAAGAATTTTATGGTGACCCTGCTTTACTTGTAAATCCTGTTCGGATCATCGCTGACTTTTTGTCTGCGAGACTCATCAATGGGATTATCAGTATTGAGATCACACTAAATCCGTCGCGACATGGTTATGTCGTACTGCGCATTGTCATAGAAGGGCATGGATCGAGCCGCCGGAATCTCACGGATGGCAGTGAGTTGAGAGATTTTATTGACTCATTAGACCGTAAGATTGATTATGAAATCGCCGATGATCAGATTACCATCGAGTTTGATCATTCTTTCCGGATGTCAGGATCAGGGGAGGATGGCGCGCATCTATATTTTCGCAATAAACGGTTGCTACTTGCCGAGGACAATGAGATCAACGCGCTGGTCTTCCTTTCGTTCCTGGAAGAGTGGGGTCTTGACAGCGTTGTTGCCGTGAACGGTGAGGAGGCCATCGCAAGCGTTCACAACAGTCTGTTTGCCGTTGATGTGATCCTGATGGATATTCATATGCCGGTTTTGAACGGAATTCAGGCGATAAGAAAGATCAGGGAGTTTAACCTGACGGTTCCTATCATTGCGCTTACAGCCTCTACCGGCGACAATGATATCCGGCAGGCGATGGAAGCCGGTGCGAACGATTACCTGCTCAAGCCTGTCAGCAGTACCAGTCTTTTTCAAACCCTCTCAAAGTACCTGTGAATTTTTCCAAGCCTGATATCCGCAATCTGATAGGGAAGCTGCCCTGTGTAGTGTATCGCTTTGACATTCGGACAGGCGCTCCGGTTTTTATCGGCGAGGGTGTCCGGGAGATTTGCGGTTATAGTGCAGAAGAGATCCTTCGCGGGGCACCCGGATGGCTGGATCTTATTGTGCCAAGGGACAAGCCACGGGTTTGTAAAGACTTTGCTGTGTCCGGCAAACGATCGCAGTCCTCTATGGAATATCGTTTGCGGCATAAGTCGGGGAGGCACGTATGGGTACTTGATCAGTCGACCATTGTATACGATGAAGGCCGTGCGGTGTGGAGGGACGGAATGCTGATGAGCATCCGTACTACTGCGCGCACGAAGGCTGAAGTTGCCAATCTGGATCTGCAGTTCAAGCTGGAGGAATTCAAGGGCGCGATCGACGCGGCTACGATCGTGTCAATCGCCGACCTGAAAGGGACTATCAAGTATGCGAATGCGAAATTCATGGAAATAAGCGGTTACAGCCTGAACGAGCTGGTAGGAAAAAAGCACAGCATTATCAATTCCGGATATCACGCTCCAGCATTCTGGCAGGAAATGTGGGAGACGATCAGCAATGGAAACATCTGGCGCGGAGAAGTAAGGAACAGGCGAAAGGATGGCACATTCTACTGGGTTGATACTTTTATTATTCCGCTCAGGAATAGGAAGAACACGATTTTTGAGTACTTGTCCATACGGAGCGACATCACGGATAAAAAGGAGAACGAAATTCGTCTTCATCGAACGCTGCGGAAAGCGAAAGAATCGGATCAGTTGAAGTCCACCTTTCTGGCGAACATTTCCCATGAGATACGGACGCCGATGAACGCCATCATGGGCTTCGCCGAATTGCTTGGAATGGCCCGTCGCGATTTGTCTGAAAAAAAACGCGTTGAATTCACCAGGCTTATATTGGAGCGCAGCCAGGATTTGCTGAACGTTGTTAACAACATACTGGATATTTCAAAGATCGAAGCCGGACAGATCTCCTGCCTGCCCGTTGCGGGCAATGTCAACGAAATGTTTGATCGATTGTCGCAGCGATTCAGGGCGGAAACCATCCATCTGAAAAAAAGCAGGGTCGTTGTCAGCGCCGTCAACGGGTTGAAGGGTGAAGAGAATAATATTGTCATTGACTTTCAACGACTAACCCAGGTCTTGTACAACCTGCTCACGAATGCTTCAAAATTTACAAAGGAAGGTAGCATTGAATTCGGTTGTCGTTTGTCAGAACCGGGGGTCCTGGAATTCTGGGTCAAGGACACGGGTATCGGTATTCCCGGCGATAAGCTTGAGACAGTGTTCTTGCCTTTCCGTCAGGCGGATGATACGATCCATACGCGCTTCGGCGGATCGGGTTTGGGTCTCGCTATAAGCAAGGGTTTCGTAGAGCTTCTCGGCGGCAGGATCTATGCGGAAAGTACCCCCGGAAAAGGTTCGACGTTCTACTTTACGATTCCATACGTACCGGTAAAGCCGGTTCATCGCGGACCCCACTCCTCATCACTGTCGACTGATTTCCCTTCATCTGCGCTGCTTTAAAAGGAAATCACTTTTTGTCGGTGTTCGGCATATCCGCAGAAGTTAATACTTGAGTTTCGAAAGTTGTTTCAATAACATATTTAGCTGGCTCACCAGTATGCGAGTGATATTCTTTACGTCCGGGTTGTATCCGTCATGATTTTTGTAGGTATCCAGAATCGCTACAATATGATCGCATTCGAGATTTCTGAAGATCGGACGTATCCGGTGGATTTCGTCAGACATCTTTTTCCAGTTCTTGCGTTTGTCATACGCGAGCATCTTTGTCCTGAATCGTTCGACGTCCTTTGTTACGGCGACTATTATTTTCCGAAGTTTACCCGGGTCGAAGTTGAATGCTTTTTCGTAGAAGGCGAACGAAAACAACGACTGTTCATTTGACCGGGACTCCACGCAGATATATATTTTTTCCAGGAGCATACCCGCATCGAACGGCTTGCTAATCACGTCCTGGATGTCATGCATGGAGACTTTTTTCTTGAGTTCTTCAGAATAGGGTTCGGCGGTAAAAGCAAGTACGGGGGTGTGTTTGTTCTTGCCGGTTCTCTGCGAACGGATCTTTCGGGTAGTCTCGTATCCATCCATTCCGGGCATCTGGATATCCATCAGAATGAGGTCGAACCGTTCTATTCTCGCAAACTGAAGCGCGATCCTTCCGCAGGAAGCTGTTGTCGTGCTGATACCGTGTTCGGCGAGCAGATTTTCGATCAGGAACCGGTTAGACTCGACGTCCTCCACGTACAGGATTCGGAGGTATTTCCTGAATTTCACCGCACTCTCTTCGATGGTAGCTGGAGGGGCTGGCGATAGTTCCTCGCTGTTGTCAATAGAGTATTTTAAGCTCAGCTCCACACTAAACACCGACCCTTTGCCGGGAGTGCTGTTCACCCGGATGTTCCCTTTGAGTATTTCGAGCAGTGAATTTACAATCGAGAGACCGAGCCCCGTACCGCCGTATTTCCGGGTGATATCGCTTTCCGACTGCTGAAACGGCTGGAATATAGTTTCCAGTTTATCACTGGTGATTCCGACGCCTGTATCTTCGATATGAAAGACGAGCGTACAGGTATTTTTTTTCATGGACTTAAGATCGACCTTGAACTTAACATAACCCTGGTCAGTGAATTTGATCGCATTCCCGATGAGGTTATTGAATATCTGGTTCAGTCGTGTTACATCGCCGATGACTACATCCGGAATACGGGCATCTGTGTGAATAGTGAAGTCGATATTCTTATCGTGGGCCGACAACCTGAAGGAGGCATACAGGTGCTGAAGGAAGACCGTGAGTCTGAAAGGGATGAATTCCAGCTCAAGTTTTCCCGCCCTGATCTTGTTGAAGTCCAGTATGTCGTTTACCAAATGCAAGAGGTTATCGGCGGAGCCTTTTAACACCTTCATGATTTCAAGCTGGTCCTCACGCGGATTGCGTTTAAGGATCAGGTTGCTCAAGCCGATAACCGAGTTCAGGGGAGTTCGGATCTCATGGCTCATTACGGAGAGGAATTCATCCTTAATGAACGACGCTTCCTCAGCCTCTTTCCTGGCTTTTATCAGTTCGGCCGTACTGTTTTTTTCGCTGGTGATGTCGCGTACGATGCCGTAGATCTCGACCGGTTTGCCGTCGGGGTCTGTTAGCATTTTTCCTTTGGCGGACAACCAGCGGGTTTCGTGCGCCGATTTTTGGACGCGGTATTCAGTTTCGAACGACCCTTTCTCCCGCAAGAGTTTTTTCAGGACGGCCCGGACGTGCGCCCTGTCTGCAGGAGCGATCAATTGCAGATAACTATCAAGTGTGATCTCCTTCTGTTCTTTCTGGAGACCGTGCAGGTTGTAGATGTTGTCGGAAAGAAACAGGTCCTTGTTCTTGAAGGAGACACGCCAGCTACCAAGGCCGGTCAGCAGGAGTGACTGGTTGAATATCAGGTTTGAGTCTTGCAGGATCTTGTGATCAGTAAAATCCTGTACGATACCAAAGCCATAGATTAGGTTGTTGAATTCATCAAAGGTAAGTTCGGCCTGTTCCCGCACCCATTTAACCTTGCCGTCAGCAACGATCCTGTGTACAATATCATAAGGAGCTCCTGTCAGGGAAGCTCTCCATGACGAATCGACAAATTCCTTGTCTTCGGGATGTACGCAGGAAAGGAAATCAGTATAGGTGAGGGGTTTCCCTTTCCGGAGGCCGAAGATGCTATAGGTTTCGTCCGACCATTCGAGGAGACCGGTTTTTACATCCAGTTTCCAGCTTCCGATCTTGGCAACCGACTGGGCTTTGCGCAGCGTTTCCTCACTTTCGCGAAGCGCTTTTTCCGTCATCTTGAACTCGGTAATGTCCTGGTTCACGCCCGACAGCTTTACGACGTTTCCCTGCTGGTCACAAATGGTGTTCGAGTAACCGGAAATCACCCTTATCTCGCCGTCGGGTCTCACGATGCGATAAGTGGCGGATGTTTCCGACTTTTCTGAAATCACTTTGTGCAACAGCTCCTTAAACCACTTCAGATCGTCGGGATGCAATAACCCCAGGAAATAGTCCTGCGAGAGGGGAGTATCCGTTTTGGTAACCCCATTGATATTATATTGTTCGTCAGACCACCACGTTGTATTGGTGGTGAGGTCAAACTCCCAATAGCCAAGTTTGGCCATTCGCTGAGCTTCCGCAAGACGCGTCTGGTTTTCGCGCAATGCCATTTCGTTCTTCTTCCGTTCCGTGATATCGCGCGACACGACTATGACAAAATCCTTTCCCTGAATCGAAATGAGGCGCATGGTTACCTCAACAGGGAAGAGGACGCCGGTAGATTGGTCCATATTGCTTCCCTCCGAATTGAGATAGCCGCATTGCTTTAGTTGCGCGATGTTCTTCTTCCACGCTGACTTATGGTTGAAGACAGTCTCCACATCTGTGATATTGTATTTATGACACTCCGCCCGTGAAATGCCGAGTCGTTGGGAGGCCATCTGGTTGATGTAAGCAAATTGTCCTTCTAGGTTTGACACCTGGATGGCATCGGTGGTGAAGTCGATGAATTGTTCAATTTGGGCAAGCCTTAGATTCGACTCCAGCAATAGTTGTTCATAGCGCTTTCGCGATGTAATATCCTGGCGAATGGAGAGGTAGCGAACGACCTCACCCTTTTCGTTCCGAATGGGATTGATCGTGGTATTCACCCAGTATTCGGTGCCGTCCTTTGCCCGGTTTTTTATCTCACCTCTCCAAACGTCCCCTTTCTTTATCGTTGTCCAGAAGTCTTTCCAGAACTCTTTGCTATGGTATCCGGCGTTTACGATATTATGGTGTTGTCCGACAAGTTCGGATTCTTTGTATTTCGCGACTTCGCAAAAGCGTTTGTTGACCTTAAGTATTTTTCCGTTTTTGTCGGCGATGGAAACCAGCGAACTTTGGTCGAGTGCGTCCATAAGACCTTGCAGTTCCCTTTCAAGTGACTCAAGCCGTTCCCTGCCGAACTGCTGTTCCGCCACCAGAACGTCGGAATTCACATCCGGAAGAGGACGTTCGATCAAGGGCTCCGTGTCGGAGTATGTATCGCCAAGATACACCAGCGTCTCCGGATGGTAGCCTTTCCGGGCTTTTGCCACCGCCGCGACCGATTCCTGGAACATGCAGACCAGCAACTCTTCCGCGTCGTTGCCCGCGATTACGGCTATGGTAAGGTCGACCTCTACATAACCGCTTCGTTTCATTTTATATCGTACAGGCAATCGGGCGCTGGAGATTTCACGACGCCTTAATTTTTCAATATAGGCCGATACCCTGTCGCGATCATCAGGATGCGTAATCCACGCCAGCAGCTTGCCATGCAATTCTGACTCCGACGCCTCCAGCATCCGGCAGGCCGCTTCGTTTACGGACGTCGTCATACTATCGGAGAGCGTGCAAAGTATTATCCCCAAAGGGGATTTTTCATACAGAGAAAAGAAGAATCTGTCACCAGAAAACACTGCGATTGCTTATAAAGAAATACTTATACATCCTTCCGGGGTTGATAGCAAAAGGTATCAAATAAACCATTCGCCCACATCATGGATAATACCGACACGCCACTACGTACATATACGGAGAGGGATTCCGGACCAGGAAGTGTTATGAGGTCAATGTATCGGAGCGTTATCGATGTACGGAACGATAAATGCCCGATGCTACCAGCCGGAGGCGTTTAAAGGTGTGCAGGATGCCAGTTCACCCGCAATAAACATTTGGACACCCAACTCCGGAGTTTCCGGTCTATAGCACGAATTGAGAGGGTTGAGATCGCTGGCTCTATGCGTAATAGGCCTTAATGAGAATCTCCGCGGGAATATCTAGTGCGTCCCCGCCCGCCTGCTGGCTAGTGGTCAGATCTATCGGCCGTTGATTTTTCTATGTGTGCGTTTTAGTTAACACATACATTGAAAAAATTGCAGGCAAACGAATTAAAGTCTCCTTTTTGGACCTTATTAATTAATGGTATAAAAGTAATTAAATAATCTATATTATATCATATATAACCATGGGGCAGTGAATATTACTGCTGTTTACGTGTAACCCATCGATCAATTTTTCTTCCAGAACAGTAAGCGGTAGGCTTCCATTGTCCATCCTTTGTGGTGCATTCCGGCATCCACCACCAAACGAACCGCCCTTTAGAATTCTTGCTCAATCAAATCCCTGTTGATGCTTGCTCCGACAAATCCGCCGGCAGCAACAGCATGTGACACCGAGCGCATCAGAGCCGAGTTGTCGCCGGCTGCATATATTCCGGATGTTGTGGTTTGATTAAAGGTGTCAACCTTTAGAAGATTTTGCTCGGTTACGTCACAGCCCAGGTTTTGGGGAATGGTACAGTGTTGTGTGAACGCTGGTCGTGCGTAAAGAACACTCAGCGGAATAGTTTCTCCGTTCACGAGCTGAATATGCTTTACATATCCTTTGGTATGCTCAATCCGGGAAATTTCAGTTTCAATGATCCTGATCCGATGCGATTCGATCTTTTGCAGCTGGTCACGTGTTAATTGTGAAGGGGCATTTGTAAAAAGAATCAGATCTTTTGTCCAGTGATGGATCAGCCTGACCATCTCAAAGGCCATATCTCCATTTGCGATAATCCCGGTTATTTTGTTTCGTACTTCATAGCCATGACAATAGGGGCAATGTAATACAGAGATGCCCCAGCACTCGGAAAAGCCTTCAATGGTTGGCATCATGTCTTTTACACCCGTTGCGAACAATAATTTTTGACCGTGAAAAATGTCTCTATTCGCTGTTTCGACCTGGAATTTATTATCGCGCTTTTGGGCGGACGTGGCGATGTTATTGATGTGGGTGATGGTGGAATATCGCAGCACCTGTTTTTTTGCCTTTTCCAAGATCGCCTGCGGGGGTTCGCCATCATGGGTGATAAAGTTATGCGAATGTGGTGTTTGGCGATTGCAAGGCTGGCCGCTGTCGATTATTAAAACGCTTCGCAAAGCCCTGCCCAGTGCCATAGCCGCCGACAAGCCGGCATAGCTTCCCCCCACGATGATCACGTCAAATTCTTTATTCATAACTGCTAGGTTTCGATGGCAAGATAAAAAGCCATAATTATAATTGCAACATTGTTGCAATTATAACGGCCGCTATAGAGAACATCTGTCAGAGAGCGAAATTGAAAGCTACAATTCCGGTGACACAGGTATTTATAGTATCACCGTGTACGGAGAGAAACCCGCGAATTGCTGCGCACCCGGTTGTTGTGATTGAGATATCCACAGAATATGCGCAACACACAAGCTACCGGTCTCCTGTTACCAGATTTGCAAACCACGGTCAGTCGACTTTTAACAGGATTTGAAGTCATACCTCCGCATCGAAAGGAGTTGCTCAGGGATCTCTCGAAGTTCATTGACAACGGTATAAGGCAAGGTAAAGGAGCAAGACTCAATTTTGTTTGTACCCATAACAGCCGGAGAAGTCAGATATCCCAACTTTGGGCTCAAGCCTCCGCATACTATTTTGGCATACCTGGCATTGAGTGTTTCTCGGGTGGCACTGAGGCGACAGAATTTGACATCCGTGCTGTAGAAGCGATGCGGGGAGTTGGGTTCCGTATCGACTTAGCAAACAGCGGCGAGGGGAACTCCAGGTACGAAGTACATTTTGCGCAGAATGCAAATCCCTTAATAGCGTTTTCGAAGAGGTATGATGATCCTTATAGTCCGGTAGCTGACTTTGCTGCAGTCATGACCTGTTCGCATGCTGACGAGAATTGCCCAGTGATACCAGGTGCTGCAGCCCGATTTGCGGTTATGTACGATGACCCAAAGGCATTCGACAATACACTACAGGAGAAAACGAAATACAGAGAATGCGTTGATCGGATCGGGAGGGAGATACTTTACGCGTTTTCGTTGGTGGCGGGGCACCTTGAAATACAGTAGCACAAAGAGCACGATGGAACACGAAGGGCACAAACCGAAGGAATTGATCTGTCTGCTGAAGCTTTGGAACGTAGCAACAATAGGTTGTGTATTCCTACTACCGTGGACTGTCGACTGTGGACCAATAAGTTAAAGCCCTTAATAGTTTTAGTGAAAAGTTGGTTTTTTGCCAACTTTTTTGGTTACTTTCACGTTGTGAATGTTATCAGCCGGAAGACCCTGGTAGAATTTTACGAAGATCATGCTGATGCCAAGGAGCCGCTGGGAACCTGGTACAGAGTCAGCAAAAAAGCTGCATGGAGGAATTTTAATGAAGTGCAAAACGCCTATCCAACAGCTGATGTCGTGGGTGATGACAGAATGATATTTAATATTAGAGGGAATAAATACCGTCTTGTGGTACGGTTCAGTTTCCGATATAAAGCCATACAAGTGAAATGGATCGGAACTCATGCTGAATATGATGATATTGATGTATTGGAAGTTTGAAGCATTACGTTATGAAACATTGGTCAATACTGGAGAATAAAAAGCAATATGAGGCTGCCTTGAAGCGCATCGATGATTTGATGGATGCTAACCCGGGGCCAAAAACAGATACCGGTAAGGAAATGAAACTGCTGCTTTACCTGGTGGAAAAATATGAGGATGAGCACTATCCCATTGGCTTGCCTGACCCGATCGAGGCGATCAAAACACGCATGGGAGATTTGGGCCTGGAGGCGAAAGATCTGGTTGCCGCTATTGGAGATAAGGGCACCGTTTCAAAAGTGTTAAACAGAAGAATTCCACTATCATTACGGATGATCCGGAATTTAACCGAGAAGCTACAGCTCCCTGCTGATGTCCTGATTCAGGAAGCAAAGTTGGTAGTTGCTGCTTAAAGAGGCACGAAACGAGCATTCCTTCGTGATCCTGCATTTACGCGCGCCGCGCGTTGGAATGCAATATCACAAAGAGCACGATGGAACACGAAGGGCACAAATCGAAGGAATTGTGATCTGTCTGCTGAAGCTTTGGAACGTAGCAACAATAGGTTGTGTGTTCCTACTACCGTGGACTGTCGACCACAAAGTACCAAAGGTGGGAATCGAACCCACACACCCGAAGGTACACGATTTTGAGTCGTGCGCGTCTACCAATTCCGCCACTTTGGCTACTTACAAGTTACTTCCGAGCTACGCTGGCTGTAACCGTTTCCTGGCTACTTACCAGATCGCGTCTACCACCCCGATAGCCATCGGGGCCGCCACTTTGGCTACTTACAAGTTACTTCCGAGCTACGCTGACTGCAAATATGCTAAAAGTTTGATTTTTTACCACTGTGTATCCTTCACAAACTTCAAAAATGCCTTGAAACGACACCATACCTACCGCTCATACAAACAGAGACGTGCCGTCCCCTCCTTAGCACGGTTTTCACTATCTTTTTGGCCAGTTTGAATAAATGAACTCAACTATGAACCGCTTTCTGCCACTTTCTCTGCTTTTCTCGCTGACTTGTATCTCGTTGGCTGCTCAACACTCGCTCCAAAAAGATTCTGTCGTCGTCGATGGCATTGTCCGGACTTTCTCCTTCAACCCGCCGTCTTCATCGAGCGCAGACGCAAGTGTGGTGTTCGTGCTCCACGGCTCTGGCGGTACCGGTGAGCGGATGGCGGTGCGCACACCCGGACTCATCGAAAGAGCAAAAACTG
This sequence comes from uncultured Roseivirgaceae bacterium, assembly GCA_964493505.1. Taxonomy (GTDB): domain Bacteria; phylum Bacteroidota; class Bacteroidia; order Cytophagales; family Cyclobacteriaceae; genus Chryseosolibacter. The sequence continues at coordinate 171,745 of CAZBNP010000007.1, read as the reverse complement.
AGAATGTGATCCTCGTGTTTCCCAACGCCTATAAAGGATTCTGGAACGAATGCCGGAAGGGCGCTATGGTGCCGGCTAACCTGGAGAATATCGATGAGATCGCCTTCTTCAATTCAATGATCCGCTACTTCAGCGACCGCTTTGGTGCCAGTGACAAGAATACATTTGCGGTGGGAACATCGGGCGGTGGACATATGGCGCTCAAGCTTACGCTGATGGCGCCGAAAACCTTTCGCGCGGTAACGGCCATTATCGCGAACCTGCCCGCCGAAGAAAATATGGACTGCGCGCCGTCGAACGTGCCGGTGTCGGTGATGATTGTCAACGGTACGGAAGATACGGTGAATCCTTACAACGGCGGCGATGTGCTGGCGGGGAATTTCACGCCGGGGAAGGTACGGTCAACAGATGAGACGTTCCGGTACTTCGCTGATCTTGCCGGCTATCAGGGTACACCTTCCAAGTCAGTGTTGCCGGACATTAATCCTGCCGATGGGAAGATAGTCGAAAAATATACGTTCCCGCCCAAGCGGAAGAAGCCGGAGGTTGTCCTGCTGAAAGTTGTCGGTGGCAAACATGATTATCCGGGTGATATAGACGTACACGTGGAAGCCTGGGAGTTCTTTAAGAGACATCGGCAGTAGACGGCCGGTTCCGGGGGCTTACTCAAACAGGATATTCACGACACTGTCGTACCCCAGTCCGAGCAGCTCCGATGCGTTGCCTTTGTAGATACCAATTTCGAGAAAGCTGAGATCGTTGAAGACGAGGAAGCATTCGCCTTGCTCGGCGTGGTTATAGTTTGCGTGTATCCGCCTGAACTTTTCTCCGCCAAACTGGATGGTATAGCTTTTGTCTTTGCTCAGGATATCGAACGCCTGCTTCGGAATGTTGGTGATGAGGTTTCCGAAGTGGTCGACGCGGATAACGTTGCCGGTGATTTGTTTGCGCGTTGCCTTGACCTGCCTGTCGATGAGTCGCTTGAGTTCCATTGTGGGTGCTCCGAGTGTCGCGGGGTCGGCTCCCGCTGCGAGACGGCCAGCGACGGACGCAAATACTTCTTTCTCAGGGAAGGTTGTTGGATTATTTTTCTGATTGCCGAGGGTCCATATACCCTGGGGTGCCTGGTCGCTGACAAGGCTGAAAATGCCGTTGTCGACGCCGACGAAGAAATGTTCTTCGAGTTTGACGACGACAAATTCATTGTCGCGGTCCCCGGTGGAGTCGACTCCGACGAGGTGGACCGTTCCGGGTGGGAACTCGCGAAAGGATGCACGTAGTACAAAGGCGCCATGACCTATGTCGAAGTGGCGGATCTGGTGTGAGATGTCAATGATCCGGGCCTCGGGATTGGCCGACAGGATACGCGCTTTTACGGCGGCTACGTAATGATCACTTTCTCCAGCATCGGTTAAAAGTGTTATCAGGGCCATTCAGAAAAGCGGGTTTAGACGTTTAGAGGTGGGTAATTTTGTTATATTTTTGTGTAAAAATAAGCCATCGCGGGGAATATACCGGGACGATGATGCCGGTATCGGGAAATAAAGTACTGTTCGGCATTCTGAAGCTGCGGAATGTCACCGTCGCGGAACTTACTTCTGACGCGATGGGTTCTCCGAAACATTAATACCTGTAACAACAAACATCATTTGATCGAAAAAACAGTAAATCTCGAAAATATTTCTTTGATCGACTTCCTTGGGGTTGAGAACAAGAACATCGACTCATTAGCTGCGGCGTTTCCAAAGACCCGCATCGTTTCCCGTGGCAACCAGATTGTGCTTCGGGGAAGTACCGCCGAAATTGTCCAGATTGACGATATCCTTGCATCATTGATTCAGCACTACCACAAATATGGCCGCATCACCGAGGAGAATGTAAAGAGTTACATCGCCCGCGAGGAGGAGATTATACAGCCTGATTCAGGAAACGGTATGACGCCGGATGGCGTGATCATATATGGAACACGCGGGTCGGCTATCAAGGCGAAGACGGCCAATCAACAACGACTGGTGGAAGAAACCCGCGAAAACGACCTGGTCTTTGCGCTGGGGCCGGCGGGAACAGGCAAGACCTATATCTCTGTCGCAATGGCGGTGCAGGCGCTTAAGAGTAAATCGGTGAAGAAGATTATCATCTCGCGGCCTGCTGTAGAGGCGGGTGAGAACCTGGGCTTTCTGCCGGGCGACCTGAAGGAAAAGATCGATCCTTATCTCCGGCCTATCTACGATGCGCTGAACGATATGATCCCGTATGAGAAGCTTGGCTATTATATGGAGCGCGCCATCATTGAGATCGCGCCACTGGCATACATGCGGGGCCGGACCTTAAACAATGCCTTCATCCTCCTGGATGAAGCGCAGAATACCACTCCCATGCAGATGAAGATGTTCCTGACGCGTATGGGACCTGAATCAAAGATGATCATCACGGGAGACCCCACGCAGGTCGATCTGCCTTCCAATCAGCGATCGGGTCTGAAGGAAGCTGTGCGTATCCTACGCAAGGTGAAAGGCATCGGATTCGTCGAGCTCACCGACAAGGATGTGGTGCGACATCGCCTCGTGAGAGAGATCATTGATGCTTATGGTAAAGAAGGAGCAGGCTAGTAGCACCCGGGAAACCGGCACCTGGCACCCGGAAAACCATCACCATCACCCTGCTTTCATACCCGCTGATCTTCCTATCTTCCACGCATGGTCCGCTGGATACCGTATACGTTTGTCCGTACGGTCATATTCTTTATCGGAGGTATTGTGTCGGGCTACCACTGGCCTGGATTGATTTCTGAAAGACTGACCCTTGCAATAGCGCTTGCGTTGGTGATCGCCTACATCGCGCTTGTGCGGTTTTATGATCGCCGGCGACTGAACCCCGGGATGATCGGGTTGTTGCTGATCTTTCTTCTCGGCTATGCGCACATTCGATTACAGACTGAATCCGGAGATGATGACCATCTTCTTCACTGCAGCGAACGGGTGACGCGCTTTCGGGCTGTTGTTACGCGCTTCGCGGAGGAGCGGGAACGATCGTGGAAAATAGAAGCGCGTGTTGATGGCGTGTGCACTTCGTCGTGGGAATCGCGTCGGGGCGGAATTGTTCTCTATCTTTCCAAAGACGACTTCCCGGAACCGTTCGTGTACGGTGATATACTGCTTATCAGGAGGCAACCTCAACTGCCCGACCCTGCAATGAATCCCGGCCAGTTCGACTACAGGCGCTACCTCTCGTTTCGCAATATCTATCACCAATGTTATGTCCGTGGGCGCGACGTCAGTCTGATCGGACACGCGCCTGACAACGTCGTCAGGGATTTCGCATACAAAGGGCGGCGTTGGGCGGAGCAGGCGTTACGCCGCTATGTCCGCGGCGATCGCGAGCAGGCAGTAGCCTCAGCGTTGGTGCTTGGTGTTACAGATGGGCTTGACCAGGATCTGCTGGAGGCGTATTCAGGAACAGGCACGATGCATATCCTGGCGGTGTCGGGTCTTCATATCAGTGTGATCTACCTGATTCTTTTGCGCATACTCTCGCCGCTGAATCGTTCGGGAAAAGGCCGCTGGGTAGTAGCCGTTATTTCGTTGTGTAGCCTATGGCTGTACGCGCTGATTACGGGGTTGAGTCCTTCGGTACTTCGCGCGGTCATGATGTTTTCTTTCCTGGCCATTGCAAAGCCCTGGGCGCGCAGTACCAATGTTCACAATACGCTGGCAGTGTCGGCGCTCTGCCTGCTTGTTTACGATCCTTTCCTGGTTTTCTCGGTCGGGTTTCAGTTGTCTTATATGGCGGTGATGGGTATTGTCAGCATTTATCCCCGGCTTCTGCAACTGTGGGAGCCGCGTCATCTGGTCACTGTCGAGGTCTGGAAAGCGGGGGCGGTGTCTATCGCGGCGCAGGTGGCGACGCTGCCGGTCAGCTTGTTGTACTTTCATCAGTTTCCAAATTACTTTCTCGTGTCAAATCTGCTGGTGGTGCCGCTGTCGTTTGTGGTTCTTATCACCGGACTGGTGGTTATCGGCGTGGGCTCTTTTTCGATAGTGGCCGGGCTGATCGGGCTTTGCCTCACGTGGGTGATCCGTTTTGTTAATGGAATTGTGTTTACGATGGATTCGCTTCCTTTCGCGGCGATTGAGAACATACACATAACCCTTCCGCAGTCGTTCTTGCTTGTGTTGCTCATCAGTTTTTGTGTGGCATTGTCTGACACCAGGAGTTTTCTGTATGTGGTCTGGTGCTTTGCTACGGTGGTGTTGTTTTCCGTTTTGCAGTGGGTGCATTTTCACCGTCACGTCAGCGTGCGGAAGATCGCAGTGTATTGTGTTCCCGGACACAGCGCGATCGAACTGATTGACCGTGGGGTTAGTTGCTTGGTCGCGGATGAGGGTTTGAAAGGTGACGTAAGAACCATGCGTTACTATATTGCGCCGTATCGGATTATCTCGGGGGTGACGCGGGAGGTCCCTGATGTTCCGGTTCGCGAATTTCGCGGCGGAAAGATTGCGATATGGAACGGCGGGCGAGTGCTCCAACTCACGGACGACGATTACGAGATACCGGGCGTTCTCATCGTAGACTGGCTGGTGATCAGCAACAATGCGGTAGACGATCCCGGTGAGGTGCTCGACCGGGTGAACTGCACCGCGGTTGTGCTCGATAGCAGCAACTCTTTTTTGTTTGCCACTCGTTTCCTTGAGGCGGCTAAGTTGTATAACTTGGACGTGCATTCGGTGTTGCACCAGGGTGCGTACGTCAGGGAAATCGAAAACCGGGACACATGAAGTATATTCAATATGCGATTCGCGACCACATTGCGTACATTACGCTCGACAGACCAGACAAGAGCAATGCACTGAGCTATGACGTCGTGGCCGAGCTGAAGGATGCGTTCAGGATGGCTGAAGATGACCCGGAGGCTCTTGTTGTTGTTCTCAAAGCTAACGGCGATGCTTTTTGTGCTGGAGCTGATCTTCAGTATCTGCGCGACCTTCAGCGGTATTCATTCGAGCAAAATGTAGCTGACTCCGATCATCTCAAAGAGTTGTTTCTTCAGATCTATCAGTTGAAGAAGGTGGTGATCGCGCAGGTGCACGCGCCTGCGCTGGCGGGGGGGTGCGGTCTTGCCGCAGTGGCTGACTTTGTCTTTGCGTCGCCGGAGGCGACCTTCGGATATACGGAGGTCAGAATAGGGTTCGTCCCCGCTATTGTTATGGTGTTTCTTCTCAGGAAGGTTGGCGAAGGACGTGCGCGGCAGATGCTATTGGGCGCGTCTGTCATCACAGCGGAAGAAGCGCGCGACATGGGACTTATCCAGTATGTCGTCGCGGGTGAGAAACTCGGGGAAGAGGTGAGGGAGTTTGCGCTGCAGCTGATTTCCTCGAATTCGGCTTATGCGATGGGGGTTACAAAACAGATGATCGCCAAAGTTCAATCGCTGACGCTCGATGAGGCGCTTGCATTCGCGTCGGAGATGAACGCCAAAGCGCGCGGGAGTGATGATTGCCGGCGTGGGATAGCGGCGTTCCTGAACAAAGAAAAGATCAACTGGCGCGACGCGGACGCGTCGCAGCAATAAGAAAAGCACGGAGGTACTCCTCCGTGCTTTATCATCTATCCGCTGAAGTGAGATCTTATCCCAGGTCTTTCTCTAGTTCTTCAACTTTTGCCTGCGCTTCTCCCTTGCCCATTTCTACAGCTTTGCGATAGAAGTCAAGTGCTTCCTGCTGAGCTTTCTTCTTTTTGCGAGGAGCAAACTGTGTACGGTTTGCGGCTTCTTCCAGAGCCTGTGCCTGTTGGAAGTAAGACTCGGCTGCGAAGGTCTTGGTTTCGACGTTCAGCTCTTCCATCTGTGTTTCAAGGGCTGTGATATTCTCTTCTCTTTCTTGCAGCGCCATTTCATTGATAGTAATGAGCGAGTCACGAGATGATACTGAGCGTGCCAGCGTCTGGTTCTGCGCGCGCACGGCAGTAACCTCTTCTTCGAGCGACGTCAGCTTAGCGCTGGTTTCAGCCAGGTTGCTTTTCAGACGCTTGATGGTACTTGCGTAACCACGGTTCTGCTTTGCGTGCTGTTCAAGGTCCTTAATCTTTTCCTGGCTTTCCTTTACGTATTCGCGGATGCTTGCCAGGCGGTTTTTATAGTCCTGGTACGACGCGCCTTCAACCATTTCCGTACGCAAAAGCTGTCGACTGGCATCGATCGAGTCGATCATTGCGCCAACTTCCTGTAGGGCTTGTGTGGTCTGGTGGCTTTCCTGCAACTCTGTTCTCAAGGAATCAATCTGTTGTTGGAGTGCAAGTTCCTTCTCTTTGTTATTGCAGCTCCAAAGGGTACCGAAAACGGCTAAACCCAGGATGAATGTACGGATCATAACGATTGTGTTTTGTTTTTAACTTCTTTCCACCGGTTATTGCAAACGACGCGTCATGGGGTTCATTCGAACGACGAACGGCGTATAATCGCTGTTGAATTGCCCGATTTTGCCGTCGAATGGAAAATGCTCTATATTGTTAAGAAACCGGACCGTGTGGGTTATTTCCACACTGTGACGACGAAACCCCGCTTCTGCACGTTACGCAGTCAGTTGATACAATACTTGTTCAATTCGCTAAGTTTGTATTACTTGTCGTGGTATGAACTTGAAGGTAATGTTGACCTTATGGTTGTTGCTCTCGCAAATCCTGCCTGGAATCGGCCAGGTGAAAAACACGATGCTGGGCGAGATGACAACCACTCCCGGTGCCCGCGCTATCGCAATCAATCCGCGTCACCCGGAAAACATGGTAGTAGTTGCCGGACAGGGTGCTGTCTACGTAACCCGCGACGGTGGCACCTCGTGGAAGAGCGTCGCGATACCGCCGGGGAAAGGCGAGCCGGCGTTATTCGCCGGTGGAAAAGGGACTTTCTATTATTTGTGTGTTGAGGCGGGGGACACCCCTGGTCTGATCATCCGGACGTCTGATGACGGCGGTGAAACGTGGTCTGCGGGAGAACCGGTTGCAAACCGGCCGGTAAATGTCCGGGAGCAATGGGGTGCGTGCGACGGTCGTGGAAATATGTACGTAACCTGGACCCAGTTCGACGGAGATGACGAAGAGAACTGCAGGTCAGGTGTGTTTTTCAGTATGTCGAAAAATGGCAAGAAATGGTCTGAACCGGTGGCGATTGCGGCTGATCTGGGCAGGTGTGTTTCTGATGCTCCTGTGGGAGCTGCCATACCGGCGGTGACGTACGACGGAAAGGTTATGATCGCCTGGTCTGGCGACGACAAGATACTACTCGACCGGTCTTTCAATGGCGGTGGATGGTGGCTCAGTAACGATATCCTCGTGTCAGCATTGAATGAAGGAATGAACCTGTCCATTCCGGGGCTGGGATCGTTGGGTGCGACGCCGGTCCTCTTGTCGGACGTGAGCAAGGGCTCATTCCGCGGAAGTCTTTACATCGTTTGGGCGGATCAACGCAAAGGACCGGATGACACGGATGTCTGGTTTACGCGTTCCCACAATTTCGGAGACAACTGGTCTTCACCTATGCGGATCAACACCGACGGGCCTGGAAAACATCAGTACATGCCGTGGATGGCAATCGATCAGACTACAGGTTATATCTACATCATGTATTATGACCGGAGAGATCACGACGATGACAGCACCGATGTCTACCTCGCCTGGTCGACCAATGGCGGAGGGGCGTTTAGCGAGATCCTTCTGAGTGAAACGCCCTTTATCCCTCGGGAAGATCAACACTTAGGTATGCGCAATGGCATCACCGCTCATGGCGGAGTTATTGCGCCTGTGTGGACGCGGGTGGATGGCGACGAGGTGAGCGTATGGACTGCGATAGTGAAACATGAAGACCTTCCCAAGCCTTAATGCACACTCAAACGCCCCGGTGAGAGCGTAACCTCCTGACGGGCTTCATTATCTTGTGCCTTTGTTGTATTTTTGTGCCCGCAGACCATCGTGTGGCCTTATATCCCATGAACGAGATTTCATAAACAGCAATCAAAACAGAAAGAAAAGACATGACAGTTGACGAAAAACTTAAATTCAAGGTAAAAGACCTTTCCCTGGCAGCGTGGGGGAGAAAAGAGATTAAGCTGGCTGAAGCTGAAATGCCGGGCTTGATGGCTACCCGCGAAGAGTACGGTCCCCAAAAGCCGCTCAAAGGTGCCCGGATCGCCGGATGTCTTCACATGACGATACAGACTGCTGTATTGATCGAAACGCTTATTGAGCTTGGCGCCGAAGTTTCGTGGTCGTCGTGTAATATCTTTTCGACGCAGGATCACGCCGCCGCCGCCATCGCCGCCGCCGGTATTCCTGTCTTCGCCTGGAAGGGTATGAATGAAAAAGAGTTTGACTGGTGTATAGAACAGACACTTTATGCCTTTGAAGGCGGCAAGCCTCTGAATATGATCCTCGATGACGGCGGCGACCTCACCAACATGGTGTTGGATCGCTTTCCTGAACTTGTTGAGGGCATCCGTGGTATCTCCGAAGAAACTACTACGGGTGTTCACCGCCTCATCGAGCGCGGAAAAAATGGCACACTCCCCCTGCCGGCCATTAATATCAACGACTCGGTAACCAAGTCGAAATTCGATAACAAATACGGCTGTAAGGAATCGTGTGTTGATGCTATCCGTCGTGCTACCGACGTGATGATCGCGGGTAAGGTGGCTGTTGTAGCAGGTTATGGCGACGTCGGGAAAGGCTCTGCTGCGTCTCTGCGCGGAGCGGGTGCTCGTGTGATTATAACGGAGATCGACCCGATCTGTGCTCTTCAGGCTGCCATGGATGGATACGCGGTTAAGAGAATGGACGAGGCCGTTAAAGACGCCGACATCGTGGTGACAGCTACCGGCAATTTCAATATCATCATTGATCGTCATTTCGAAAGCATGAAGGACAAGACGATCGTTTGTAACATCGGCCACTTCGACAATGAGATCGATGTAGCATGGCTGAACGCCAACGCTGAGAAAGATACTATCAAACCTCAGGTCGACCTGTACACCTTGAAAAATGGTCGTCAGGTTATCCTCCTTGCCGAAGGACGACTCGTGAATCTCGGCTGCGCCATGGGGCACCCTTCGTTCGTAATGTCCAATTCCTTCACCAACCAGACCCTGGCGCAGATCGAATTGTGGACAAACCACGGCAAGTACGAGAACAAAGTATATATGCTGCCGAAACACCTCGATGAAAAAGTAGCGCGTCTTCACCTTAAGAAAATCGGTGTCGAGCTTGAAACGCTCTTGCCGGCGCAAGCGAAATACATCGGCGTGGAAGTAACCGGACCGTTTAAGCCGGAATACTATAGATATTAGCCGGTGGCCGGTTGTAGACAGCGATCAGCGATCTGTGCTGTCGTTGTGGAACTCTTCACCAACACTTGTGATATACGCGTACTGGTTCCGGCCATAAACAACTGATCTTCTTGTGGATGCTCTGCGTAGCAGGTGATGGCATGTAATTCCGTTAGTGTGTTTGATTATTAACTTAAACGCATTCGGAATATGAAGATAACCTTAACGATTTGCCTTTTGACGGGAGTGGTGGTGTATGGGGTAGCGCAGGAGGTACCGGATACCTCTTCGCTTGAATACAAAACCGAAGCACAGTCTCAGGGACTTATACTGCAGCAGCAGGACCGGGAGAGGATCCAGGCGATGGAATTGCCTGACGACGTGAAGCGGGCTTTAGAGGGCCCCGAATACCGGGGCTGGCTTATCAGCGGCGCTTTCCGGGCGACTAAAGAAATTCCTGCCGGGAACGTCTCCAGGGATGTGAGTGCGACTGAAGCGAACGATGGGACGATCTATATCGTGGAAATGAAGAACGGAGGGGAGACAAAGACCGAACGCTTTACCCGCGATGGGCAAAAGCTGCCGGACAGATAATCGGCCTGAGTGTGTCGCAGGAATATCAGCTACGCATAGGGAAAAAAAGCTGAGTGTTATTCAGCTTTTATTTCTATTTTCAGGGCAATATGGCGTCCATTCTATTGATCGAAGATGACCTGACCTTCTCACGAATTCTCGAGGGGTTTCTCACACGGAAAGGCTATCGCGTAACTACTGCGCAGAAGGGGAAGGAGGGGTTGAAGGCCTTCGAAACTAAGTCGTTCGACTTTATACTGCTCGATTACCGTTTGCCGGACACTACCGGTATGGATATTCTTTTAGAGATCCGGAAAGCCGACACCAGTGTCCCCGTTGTGATCATGACGAGCTTCAACGATATCCGCACGGCGGTGAAGGCTATCAAGTCGGGGGCGTATGAATATATTACCAAACCCGTCAACCCCGACGAGCTGTTGATGATCCTTCAGACAGCGATGATGAGGAAAGAAAAGGTCGCTGCGACTACGGCTATTGACAATACACAGCCTCACTTCGTGACAGGGAGCAGCGCGTTGGCAAAGGAGCTTCATAAAATGATACAGCTTGTCGCTCCTACGAACATGTCGGTACTTATTGAGGGGGAAAGCGGAACGGGGAAGGAGAACGTAGCGCGCACTATTCACCGTATGAGTGCGCGTGCGAAGGGGCCTTTCGTCGCGGTTGATTGTGGCGCCCTCTCGAAAGAACTTGCGGGGAGCGAGCTATTCGGACATGTGAAGGGAAGTTTTACCGGCGCTGTTGCCGACAAGGTTGGTCAGTTCGAGGCAGCTCACAAGGGCACGATCTTCCTCGACGAAGTGGGTAATCTTTCGTATGACGTTCAGGTAAAACTGCTCCGTGCCATTCAGGAAAGGGTGGTGGTGCCGATAGGCAGTAACAAGGAGGTGCGGGTAGACGTTCGCATAATTACAGCTACCAATGAAGACTTGTCTGAAAGTGTCAGGAAGGGCGAGTTTCGCGAAGACCTTTACCACCGGGTCAACGAGTTCAAGCTGACAGTGCCTGCACTGCGGGAGCGCGAAAAAGATATTTACGAGTTTCTCGGCTTCTTCAGGAACGAAGCAAACCGGGAACTTGAGCGCAGTGTAAAGGGATTTGACGCTGACGTTGTGAAGGTGTTCGAAGCGTATGACTGGCCGGGTAATTTGCGAGAGATGAGAAACGTGGTGAAGCGTTCCGTTTTGCTCACACCGGGTGATAATGAAAACGTCAAGCTCGAGACCCTGCCGCCGGAGATGATCGAGAGTATGCGTGCGACAGGGGTCCGTGAGAAAACCGCGGGTATCTACGATCTGAAGGCATTACAGGAAGTTCAGGAGCGCGAAATGATTCTGAAAACACTCCAGGAAGTCAGGTACAATAAGTCGAAGGCCGCGCGGATTCTCAACATCGATCGCAAGACACTTTACCTCAAAATGGATAAGTACGGCATTGAGTAGGTGAATCAGTTCAGGTGCTCAAGCGACACCAGTCGCATTTGCGTTACAAGCTCCGCGAGGTCTTCGAGCGTGTCCATAAGATCTTCTTCAAACGCCTCCATCACAGATCCTGAAGCGATCGAGGTTTCGATCGCGCTAAAGCGACTGCCCAGATCCGCGATACCGATCTGCGACAGCCGGCCTGCCAAACGGTGTACCACTTCTCTGATCGCCTTGACATCGCGTTTCGGTGTCGCCTTCCTCAACGTCTGTATATCGCCCATCGTCTCTTCAATGAACTGCGCAACGACCGACTGAAATAACGATTCATCGTTTAGCGTCATCTGCCGCAGAGCCGTTAGGTTTGGCGTCACCGTGGCGGAAGGTTCGAAAGCGGATATTTGCAGGATGCCGAGGAGGTCTGCTGCGTGGAATGGCTTAGACAGGATGGCGTCGAAGCCTTGTTCCAGGATGCTCTCGCGTTCTTCTGCCAGCACATGGGCGGTAAGTGCGATAAACTTCACACGGTCCGGGTATCGCTTGCGCAGCTCCTCGCATAATTCGATCCCGCTCATAGCGGGCATCCTGATGTCGAGGAAGATATGTGAAGTGTTTTTCGCGCCGGGAGCCGCCAGGCATTCGAGCGGATTGTCGAAGGTGATGTGTTCGATGTTATTTTTTCTCAGGATAAGCGAGCACAAACGAAGGATCAATGGATCGTCATCTACGACAATCACGTTGCCATCAAATGCGGCGACTGTCGCGTCTGACAATGTTTCGTTTGCATCGCTCTGTGTATCCGATGCTTTTTCAAAATTCAGCTCGACTTCGAAAGTTGTGCCGTGACCCGGCTTGCTCGTGACGCCGAGTTTGCCCTTTTGTGCGTCGACCAATGATTTGACAATTGTGAGTCCAAGCCCCGTGCCACCGTAATGTCGTCCAACGTTAGAACTCGCCTGTTCGAATTGATTGAAGATCTTTTCAAGGTCTTCGGTATGTATTCCGATACCGGTATCGGTTACTTCAAACTGGCAACGAACTTTGTCGTCTTCTTCACTTGTCCTTACCGAAAGTCTTACCACTCCGCTGCTGGTGAATTTAATGGCATTACCCAACAGGTTGTACAGTATCTGCCGCAGGCGGAAGGAGTCGCCGACCAGCGTCAATGCCGATGCCTTCTCTACGTTGAGGATGAAGCTCAATCCCTTTTGCTGAGCCTGGATCCGCATGGCGGCCTCTACTTCCTTGATCAACGGCATCAGCCGGAATGGTTCGTCTTCGAATGTAAAATTGCCTGACGATATCCGGCTGTAGTCAAGCACTTCGTTGACGATGTATAACAGATGTTCCGATGAATTGTGAATAGCCGCAATGGCTTCGGTCTGACTGGTCGGATCGTGCTTCAGCTGTTCGGCGAACCCGATGATGGATTGCAAAGGCGTCCGTATCTCATGGCTCATATTGGCGAGGAAGCGCTGTTTTATCTGGCTGAGCTCTTCAGCTTTGTCGCGTGCGACTTCGAGTTGGGCCTTGTAATAGTTGCTCCGTGTTACGTCGATGTAGATCAGATAGACAAAGAATGCCGCTGCGAGCACGAACGAAAGCAGCAATAGATTTGTCCGGGCGACACTCTGGTTCATGACAGAAACAGCGTGCTCGTTGGTTTGCCGCATGTGATACAATTCTTCGTTCTCAACGTCATGCAGGATATTGAGAAGCTGATTGATAAACATGCTGTTGGCCTGAATGAGATCGAGTTCCTGTCGTTCAAGCCGTTTTTGCTGATTGTGCTGTTCGGCTTCCAGTTCCCGCATGATCCGCTCAACATCCATAAGTGCCTCGTTTTGCCGGGCCACGGCTAGCGTGTCGACATTTACACTGAGGTGCTCTTCTACTTTGATCGTTGGCGTGTCAGTTTCCTCATCTTCTATTTTTTTGCTGAACAGCTGTCGGAAGAAAGAACGGTGCTCTTTCTTCGTGATGCGGTTGGTGTCTGGCAGGTACGTTGTGATGATTCTTCGCTGAGTAGTGATCAGGCTGCTGTCGACCGTCATCTGGTCGTTGGTCAGGATCGAAGCCAGCGTATCCAGCTGAGCGGAGAACTTACGTGTGTCTAGGATTTCGGCTTTTACTTTCAGGTAGGAGAAGAAGAGTTTGTTTCGCTGGTTCAGCACGTCTTTCATTTGCACGAGCCGGTTGACCTGACCAGTATCCCACGGCAGTTGTGTGAGCGAATCGATCAACTTGTTTAGTCTGGCCGATTGATTCAGAAAAGATGTATAGGGCTTGGTAGGTTTTGTGATGGCTTCGGCACGCTGCATTTGATCGAGCGTAGTGATCTCGTGAAAGATGCTGTTGAGCAAGGTGAGCTTCTCATTCGGAACAGACAGCTCCTCAACAGTGCCAAGCAATTCCCTGAACGAAAACCTGCTGATACTTTGCGCCAGCACCACAGCCACAAGCGCCAACAAGAACGCAGCGAGTATTTTGCGGATAACAGAACGCGGATTCAGACTGTGCTTGATGTAACCCATGAAAAGCCCCCCTTCAGAAAATGAAGAAAACAGTGCATTTGATACTGGTTACAAATATCGTCTTTTTCCTTGAACCCAGCACCTAACACCCGGAATCCAGCACCTGGCCCCCCCTCACACTTTCTTTCCGCGAATAAGTCTCAGCAGGATAGCGATCACGGCAATAACGAGGAGCACGTGGATAATACTTCCAACACTGAATACAAAAGCACCTAATAGCCATCCGATGATGAGTATAATTGCGATAACATACAATAAGTCGCCCATAGTTTCCCTTTTAAGGCGCATCAACTCAAAAACTGATGCCAAAAATATTTCAGATGAAATACGGCCGTTTTGGCGCGGATACCGGCAAAAACGGGTGCATTCTCCGCCGACTGTGGAATTTCTTCCTATGTGTGTGGATAAATTCCTATGTCTGTGGGCCAATAGGAACCCCGGGCGATTGGCAGTCGTTATAGTAAAGGATGGCATTATTTTCGTATTGATAGAAGAAATTACGCATTATGGAAGTTCTATTGATTGTATTGTCGTTGGTCGCAGCATACGTGCTGTTTGTGACCGTAAGCTATCTTTTGATTCGTTTGCTCTTCCACAAAATTGAAGTGGATGATCTCGATGAGATAGGACCGCTCCGACGCTCAGGTGCGCGTCGGTATGATCAGCGTACCATGTTAGAAAAACAAAAGAACCTGGCTTATTGACCAGGTTCTTTTGTTTTGGATGATTTTGACCCTCAGTAACCGGAGGTTCTTTCGGCTGTCCTTGCGTTCAGATTGAATGCGAGGTACAACTGCGCCACCTGGTTCTTGGAACTTCCGAATAATACGCGCGCGGCGGTCGATTTTGCTATCTTGTTCAGGCCGTAGTTATAGCGCGCACCGAGCTGCACACCGGGGCCAACGTTGAAGCCGATACCTCCAACGAGACCGTAATCCCAATCGTCGAAATTGTCGCGGTCTACCGAAATGAACTCATTCATTGGATCATTATCCCTGTTTCGGATTTTGGCACCGAGCAGGTAAGCCCAGTAAGCACCCGCATGGATTTCCGCAAAGTCGCCCAACTTGAATACCGCCAGTACGGGAATGTCGATATAGCTCAAATTGAAATTGGTTTTGTATTCCGCGCTGTTGCTGCCGATCCGGGTAACGCCGGTTCCTTTCGTTGAGAAATTGACCTCTGGTTGAATAGCGAAAACCTCGCTTGCGAAAAGCTGACCGTAAAATCCCGCGTGCCATCCGAGACGTGCCCTGTCATCGTTCGGCTGGTCTACGTATAGATTGCTCAGATTGAGTCCACCTTTAATCCCTGCTCTGGCGTATTGTGCCTGCGCTTCGGTTAGTGAGAACGTTAAAATCGCCAGCACACAAACCAGCAAGCTCACATTTCTTTGCTTTTTCATCGTTGTTCAGTTTAGTTGGACATGATTGTCTTACACACACTGTGTGAAAGGCTGTGCCATATTCCATCGATTGTAACCTGACGTCGATAAAAAGCGTGAAATCGCCTTTAAGTGACACTTGACCGAAAGGTCGGCGTGTATGGTGATGTGTGATAATTCCGCACGGGGTATATTATGACCCGGCTACGCTTCAAGCGCCTGAACTCCCGGCAATATTTTTCCTTCGAAGTATTCAAGCAAGGCTCCTCCTCCCGTAGATACGTAACTTACATCATCGTCGAAGCCGAATTTTGCAACGGCAGCGGCGGAATCGCCGCCGCCGATCAGTGAAAAACCACCGTTTCCAGTTGCCTCAACTACTGCCTCTGCTACTTTCTTTGTTCCTTCCGCGAACTTCTCCATCTCGAAGACACCCATAGGTCCGTTCCACAGGATAGTTTTTGATCCCGAGATTACCTGCGCGAATATTGTTTGCGCCTGCGGTCCGATATCCAGGCCCATCCATCCGTCTTTGATAGCGTTGTTGTTGGCGATTTCAGTGTTGGCCTCTGCGTCGAACTTATCTGCGATAACAGAGTCGATCGGGAGGTGAAGTTCGACGTTTTTCTCTTTTGCTTTCCGGATAAGATTTTTTGCCAGATCAAGCTTGTCTTCTTCGACCAGCGAGTTGCCGATATGGCCGCCGAGTGCTTTGAAGAAAGTATAGGCCATTCCGCCTCCGATGATGAGGTGATCTACTTTATCGAGGAGTTTTTCAATGATGAGGATCTTGTCGGAGATCTTGGCACCTCCCATAATCGCGGTGAACGGCGACTCGGCGGTTTCGAGTACCTTGCGTGCGTTGGCGAGTTCCGCTGCCATTACGAGGCCGGCGCACTTCTCTGTGAAGTAGCGGGCTGCAACCGTGGTAGACGCATGTGCGCGATGCGCGGTACCAAATGCATCGTTGACATAAATATCGCCGAAGGAAGCGAGATTTTCGGCGAAAGCCGGATCACCTTTTTCTTCCTCCTTGTAAAATCGGAGATTCTCAAGTAACAGCACTTCTCCCGGCTTGAGGTTTTCCGCTTTCGCGACAGCCTCTTCACCGATGCAATCTGACGCAAACTGCACAGGCCTTCCGAGCAATTCTTCCAGGCGCTTTACGGTGTGTTTGAGCGAGTACTTTTCTTCCGGACCTGTTTTCGGGCGACCGAGGTGCGACATCAGGATACAACTTCCGCCGTCTGCCAGTATTTTTTCGAGGGTGGGAATGGTAGCGCGAATACGATTATCGTCTGCAACGTTGAAAGCCTTATCCAGCGGTACGTTGAAATCTACTCTGATAAGCGCTTTCTTTCCTTTGAAGTTGAAGTCGTTGATCGTTTTCATGTCGGGTTGTCTGGTTGAGTGTATGCGCAACATCGCTGCCGCGGAAGCGTTTTGCCTGATGGTGGCGAATTTAGTAAATCATCTGAACGACGGACAGCATTCGGTTGTTTTTCGGGTACTGTCAGTCGCCGAAGCTGATGCCCAGGCCGCGTGCGGCCTGCACCAGGTAAGAGTCTTTATCAACCAGCCGCGGTTCGCGCGTTGCTTCTTCCAGCGTTACCGCGGTCACGGAGTTATTCTTAAACGAGACCATCTTGCCAAACTGCCCTTCAAGCGCGAGCTCAAAAGCCTTGACGCCCATCACGGATGCCAGTACCCGGTCGTACGCAACGGGGCTGCCGCCGCGCTGAACATGGCCGAGTACGGTCTCGCGGATATCCGCTGTGCATCCCTTGTTTTTTAGCTGCTCCGATAATGCATAGGCTACGCCACCGAGACGCACGTGTTCCGACCCCGCTTCGCCTGCTCTCGCGGTGACGGTCCCTTTCTTCGGCTTGGCGCCTTCGGCAATGACCACGTTGGCGAATCCGCGGCCGTTTTCGTATCGCAGATTGAGACGTCGTGATATTTTCTCGATGTCGTAGGGGATTTCCGGTATCAGGCATACTTCCGCACCTCCCGCAATTGCAGTATGCAGTGCTATCCATCCCGCATCACGCCCCATAACTTCCATAATCATTACGCGGTGATGACTCTCCGCGGTGGTTACCAGCTTGTCAAAGCTGTCGGTCGCGATTTGTACCGCCGTCTGAAAACCAAAGGTCACGTCGGTTGCGCAAAGGTCATTGTCGATCGTCTTGGGCACGCCGATAATGGGTACGCCCTTGTCGAACAACACTTTTGATATCTTCTGTGATCCGTCTCCTCCTATGTTTATCACGGCATCGAAGGCGAGATCTTTGATGCGTTTTGCGAGCTCATCAGACCGATCGACGGTGGCGATAGATCCGTCATCCTGCTTTACCGGGAACTTCAGGGGATTGCCCTTGTTTGTGGTTTTGAGGATGGTTCCACCCTTGACGTGGATTCCGCCCGTCCTTGCTAACGTAAGCTTGACCAGCTCCGGCGGATCGGCGAACACGCCGTTAAACGCTTCGATACTTCCAAACACCTCCCAGGTCTTCTCAAGTCGGGCGCGCTTGAACACACCCCTGATCACGGCATTGAGCCCGGGACAATCACCACCTCCGGTAAGGATTAGCACTTTTTTCATAGAAGGAAATGTAAGACAAATTTGGGTGCAGGCAAAAGGCATGGAGCCTCTCAATTGCCGGCCGCTCGTCTGATCCGGTCGTTGATCGCTCTTCCAAGACCGGTTTCGGGCGCGTATTCAGCAAGAATTATCTCCGCGGCGGATTCGTCAAGCTTGCGCAGTGCGGAGAAGAAATTGCGCGCGGCTTCTTCCAGGCTCCCGGAAGGGGAGAGTACAACCTGCATGGGTACGCCATAGTCGTTTTGAAACGAGAGGACCCCTACCTTCTCTGTACGCTCCTCGCGCAGCATCTGTGCGATGTCGCCGGCGATCAGTTTTTTTCGTGGAGCATAGTGACTTTGCAGTTGACCGGGTGCTTGCGGATTGGAAGCAGAAAACGTTTGCATACTTACTTTACCGATCACACTTTCAATATCTTCAATCTTTAGTCCACCGTGTCTGAGTACAGTGCCCCTGGCGTTGTCTACGGCGATGATTGTCGACTCGATGCCAACGGTACAGGGGCCGCCATCGAGAATATAGGGAATGCGGTTGCCGAGCTGTGCATTCACATGCGCCGGTGTGGTGGGGCTGATATAGCCGAAGGGATTAGCGCTCGGGGCCGCCAGCGGAAAAGTCAGGGCCGAGAGCAGCTCACGGGTGAGGCTGTGGTCGGGGCACCGGATGCCGACTGTGGGGAGGCCCGCGGTGACGAGGTCGGGGATGATGGCTTTCTTTTCGAGCAGTAATGTCAGAGGTCCGGGCCAGAACGCCTCCGCCAGGGCTATCGCTTTTTGAGGTATGTCCTTGACGAATGCAACTACGCTTTCCAGTGAAGAGACATGAACAATGAGAGGATCGAATGCCGGCCTGTTCTTCGCTTCAAATATTGCGGCAACCGCCTTTTCGTTCAATGCGTTGCCGGCAAGGCCGTAGACAGTCTCCGTGGGGATGGCGACAAGTTGTCCGTCTTCAAGGAGTTGCCTCGCTTTATTTATATCTTTACCGATCTCCGCCATACGCTGGCAAAAGTAAAGGTTAAGGCGGACAAGTTTAGAAAAATAGTGTCGGGAAAATGACAAGACTAGGTATGCTTATCCTCATCCTGATAGCCATGATGACGGCATGCGGTGGAGAAAATCAGGGCAATACGGGTAGTACCCCACCAATACCCTATAAGCTCAAGATGCGCTGGAAACACGACCCCACCGCATGGACGCAGGGATTGCTGATCCACAACGGTCAGTTGTACGAGAGCACGGGGCAAAAAAACTCATGGGTTGGTATCATTGATATCAAGACGGGAAAGCCGGATAAAAAGGTCGTTCTCGATGAGAAGTATTTCGGTGAGGGAATAACAATCCTGAACAATAAGCTCTATCAGCTCACCTGGAAGGACCAGACTGGCTTTGTTTACGACCTTAATACCTTCGAAAAGATCAGGGAGTTCACGTATTCAACGGAAGGATGGGGGCTGACGCATGATGGTGCGAACCTGATTATGAGCAATGGAACGGAAAAATTAATTTATCTTGATACGGCTACGCTGGAGACCGTAAAGACCGTGGCGGTGTGGGATGAAAATGGTCCGGTTACCAGGCTTAACGAGCTGGAGTTCATGGAGGGGTTTGTACTGGCTAATCAGTGGGAGACAAACCATGTGCTGAAAATTGATCCGTCCGACGGCCGCGTTGTGGGTTACCTCGATCTGACGCCGCTTGTGCGCGACGCCAAAATGGAGAATCCCGGCGCTGACGTGCTGAACGGTATAGCATATCACCCGACGACAAAGTTGCTGATTATAACCGGGAAGTTCTGGTCGTCGTGCTACGTGTTACAATTAAACCAATCAAACGATGAGCAATAGAACCAGATCAATTCTAAAAGCACTTGCGGTTGTGCTCGTGCTACTGGCCGTACTGATGGAACTCGGCATTGTGATTATTCCCGGGCTATCGGTTTATAAATTCTGGATAGTCGTGATTGCGTTCGGGCTGGTGGTGATTAGTAGTCGGTAGTCGGTTACTGGATTACGATAGTCACCTTATTAATCCTTTTCGCTTCCAGCACGGCGGTGCGTTCGCCGCCGCCGGAATTATCCTTGTCATCCTTCCGGATGATCACGAAATAAGAGATGGCCTGCAGGTTTTTGAATTTTACGATCCCGTGTTTATCGGTGGCTCCTTCCTGAACAATATTCTCTTCTTTCAGGTAGTCGTCTTCCGTTTCAAACAGCTGTACCGTAGCCCCTTCGACAATGTTGCCTAACTCATCACGGACGGTGATGTGCAGCGTTGTCTTGATGATCTGAAAGGCTGAAAGAAGAATAACGAGTGACAAACATGTGAGGATTCCGGATGTTCGGTTCATAGTGCGATAGGTATGTGTTCGTAAAACTAATTCATTTTCTAATGTACAGGATTGTGTATAGCGGACTAACGCAGCAGAACCACGCCGCCGCGTTTTTCCTTGATGCCTTCCTGCGGCCTGTATGAACTACGGTACTTAACGACGTAGGTGTAAGTACCGGTAGGCAACTGGTCGCCACTGTTGTTGTCATACCCGCCGTTCCATCTGAAATCACGTTCATTCGTATGAAACACCATTTCGCCCCAACGGTTGAAAATGAAAACCTCAAAGTCGTCGTCGGAGATAAAGAACGTAAACAACCGGAAGCTTTGGTTGTCCTGCAGGCTGCTGCCAGGACGGAACGCGTTGGGTCCGGTGATACGCGGCGTACAATCTTCAATCAGCAGCGTCTCGTCGCTGCTCGGGCAGCCGTAGATATTGACCAACTCCACTGAATACAAGCCAGCCTGCATGGCTGTGTAGGTCTGTCCCGTTTCATTCAGTGCCTGCCCGTCGCGGAACCAGTTGTAGCTGGTGAAGTCAGCGCCGGCGTCGAGGTCGACCTCGCGCGTCTCCTGGTCAGGATTGGCCGGATCAGGACAGATGATACCGCTGCTGGGCAAGCTTCCTGCTGTAACCGGTAAGGGCGTCACATTGAAGTTCTGCGTCATTGAGCAAGCACCTCCTGCTCCTGTTACCGTTACATCATAGCGTCCGCCTCTGGTCTCTATCAAGGTCTCGGCCGTCTGTCCTACCAGTACCTGGCCGTCGAGCGCCCACTCATACGATACACCTGTTTGATTGGCCGTGGCCGTCAATGTGAAAGGTTGTCCTTCACAGGGAGGAGTCGCGGTCAGTGTAAAGTCAAGTTCGCCGGAAACCCTTACGGCATCCTCCGCGGAGGAGAACACACAACCCGTTGCTGTGTTTACGACATCGACCCGGTAGAGTGCGCCGTTGTCTGTTGCGACCGCCGCAATTTGTTGGCCGCCGGGTATCAGAACATTGTTCCGGTGCCAACGGTAAGTGTATGGGCCGGTGGGTGTGGCGGAGAGGATGACCTGGTCGGCGCATTCGTCTGTCTGGGTCCAGGCGGCGACGATGTCGTTATTGACATTGACGGTGATGGAGGTATCGCGGGGACAAAGCACACCGTCGGTAACTGTCACGTTGAAGGTGTTTAGCCCTTGGAGGAGTCCGGTGACCACTACCGTTGAGGCATTCGGATCGGCGATGTTGCCGGGGCCCGTCCACGTCCAGCCTGTTCCTCCGGTCGCGGTAATGGTAACGGGCTCCACACAGGGATCGGTTGCCAGGGTGACGGGTACGCGCGCGCTTTCGTTCACGTTAACGGGATCGCTACTGGCCACGCAGCTGCCGCCCGTGGTCACTTCAACAACATACTGGCGGTTATCGCTGGGCAATCCGTCGATGGGGCTGTTGGTCGTAAAGACCTGCGTTGCCGGGTCGCCGGTGAGCACCTGGCCGGTTCCCACCTCCGCGCCGGTACTGGCGTCGATGATCCGGTAGTCGATCGGATACATGAGGGTGCCGTTAAGTGTCACGTCCAGGTGGATTGGATCACAAGTGCCGACCGGACTCGCGGTGACGGTCAGCGCATCGCTGTCGATGCTGGTCGTGCTGATGGTCGCGCAGCCCGAAACCTGGTCGGTAACCACAACGCCATACGTTCCGGCGGCGAGGTTCGCCGGTGTTGTGACTGAGTTCGGTACGGTTTCGTCAGTGCCGGGAACGACCACTGAGGGGCCGGTAACCGACCACGAGAACAAACTTCCCGCAGGTGACACAAAGCTCACGGTGATTTCGCCGGCATCGGTGTTGCACGGGACGGGACTGTTGTTCGTTACGTTGAAGGCGGGAGACTCATTGATCGTGAAGGTGGTCGAATCGCGGGTAAAACAGGTTGTAATCGGATCAAGAACCTGCACTTTGTATTCGAATATCCCGGCGTTTGCTGTGTTGACTGACTGCGTTTGAGCTGAGCCTAACGGTGTGCCGTTCAACTCCCACGCGAATGTGGCGCCGGGATTCATAGCGTCAAGCGTGGCCATCGGCGTGTTCTGGCAGATGGTAAGGTCCGGCCCGAGGTCAACTTGCGGCCGGTTGTCTACCACCATAATAGTTCCACTGGTCGTACACCCGTTTACATCTGCGACAGTCACGGAATAATTGCCCTGTTGGCTGGCACGGATTGTTTCAGTGGTTTCACCAAGCCCCCACAGGTAGGTTAAATCGGGTAGGTCGAGCGGGTTTGCATCGATCTCGACGAAGCCCGCACACAATGGCACTGCAGTCGTCGGGTCGGGAGGAACATCATTGATTACGACCTCCCGGGTATAGACGGCCACCGGTGTTTCACATTTGTTGCGGATTGTGAGTACAACGGAGTAGGTACCAGGTACCGCGTACAAATGTGCGATCTCCGGTCCGCCGTCAGGTGCTGACTGTCCGTCGCCAAATACCCAGTCGAACTTGTCGATTGCCGGGTCTTTGCCTACAGCGGTAAAGAATGTCGAGTCACCCAGGCACAATCCTGTGAAACTGAAGTCAGGGGAAGTAGCGGGGTTAGAGATAGTCTGTATGAAGTTTGGGAGCCCGAGCATGCTGGTATTTCCTGCGAGGTCAAAATCCTGGAGCACACTGATGCCCGAAAGCTGGATCGTATCTTCTGCGGCCTGGAACATTCCGAGGGTACCGCTATTGTTTCGGGCTACATAGATCTGCCCGTCGGGTCCGATCTGTATCGCGCCGAGATCGGCGCCGGCGTCAACGGTTTGTTTGTGGTACGGGTTCCCGAGAGAGTCAAACGCGAACTCATACATTTTAGGTGTTGCATCGCGGAGGGTGGCAAAGAGCTTGTTGCCACCGGGAGAGACCTCAACGCCGTACACCTGTCCCGTTGCACTTTCGAGATCGGCTGTACGGAAATTTGTCACTGCGCCGGTGGAATCTGCGAAGTCGAAGATTTCAACCACGTTTGATACGCCGGGTGTCGACAACGCTACGACAAGACGGTTTTGTGCGCCGAGTTTCATATACCCCTGACCGTTTGCGAGCGCTGTGAAACTGTGATCGGATCCGATGGCCGACACCACTGGGTTGCCGATGCCATTGGTGGTGATCGGGTAAGCGCGGAAAGAATTGTTTCCGAATTCGTGCGCGATAAGCCAGTTAGCGTTACCGGTAATCCGCTCGGTACTGGGTTTGAAGAGCAACTGGTTGATGACGGTCAGTGCGCCGAGTCCGTTGTTTTCCTTGAGGTCAAAGAGGGAGTAGCGAAGTTCGAACGTTCCGCCTTCCACTTCCTGCGTTGTAAAAATATAATAGAGCGTTTCATCGCCCGGCACCGGTATGATCAATGCAGACTGGCTCGAAGTATTGTTACCTCCGATGCCGCCGGGAGGGCTGATCACCTGGTTGAGTTTGTCGTAAACGACCGACCCGTCGGTCGAAAAAATAACCTGGCCGTTGCGGTCGCTGATAACCGATGTTCCCTCCGGTGTGTTCAATGGGCCATCGATCGGGACTGCGGGATTGTCGGGCAATGGGTTGAAGTCGATACCCGCGCCATTCCCGAAGTACCAGATGTTGGCGCGCTGGTCGAGCGAATCGTATTCTTTGATGTTCACCCCCGCGTAGGCACTGCACGTTAGATCCGTCGCGACGAGGTAATAGTATCCTGCCGAGTCAGGTCGTAGTGTGGTGCTTGTCGCCCCGGGAAGTAGTCCCCCAGGTCCATACCACTGGTATTGCGGCATGGTTCCACCCTGCGCCTGCGCCGTTACTTCGAAAGGTGTAATGCCGGGACAAACAGGTGCGTTGACGGGCAGTTCGCATGCACAGGCCGTCGTGTCTTGCACCAGTGTGATCTGCAGATCGAACGCGGTGATATTGATCGGATGCGATGCGTAGGCCGTATCACCGTTCAGGAAGGCGATAACTTCCACCAGCATAATGCCTTCCTGTTCATAGGTGTGTACAGGGCTCCATCCCGCGCCAAAGTTCCCGTCGCCGAAGCTCCAGATGAGACTGTCGGCCGTAGGGACGACGGTTGGATAGAAGGGTACCGGCGTATTGGCGCATTCGTTCTGGGCTACGAAATCGACCGTGAACTCAATACTGTCTTTCGGCGCGAACGAGGGGAACTGCATGCCGTTGAAGTCCGGGGCGTCGGGGAAGGCGGTGTAGACTACCTGGTGCGCAACGGTATCGGTATTAGTGAGCGTAGCGGCGAGAAAAGGCCCGCCGTTGGTTGCCTGATATAAATGATAGATAGCGCTGTCCGGCGCCGTCTGGAGTCCGTAACTCCTGAAAATGGTGTTGGGCTGCGGCAGGACCGAAGCCAGGGTTGTCGTTTGGTTGAGGAAGTCAAACTGGAGAACATCGGCCTGAATGCCTGCCTCTCCATGCCGGGAGACATAAAGGTATTGTCCGTTGTTACTCCACTCGGTGTCATAGATCGCTTGTGTTGGCGCGTTGGCTACGGCCGTATTCAATATTCTTTGGTTGTAGGTCAATACGCCGGTAGCGGTGTCGAAGTTGAGGATTTCGATATCCCGGTTCGCTTCCCGGGGTGATACCGCGATCCTTCCGGTGGCTGCGTGCCACGAAAGATTGGCGGCTGCGTCGATCAGCCCCAGCGTGGTGACGGTGGTTGATACCGGTCCTTCGATGGATTCATCGAACAGCGTAACGGAATAATTTGGCGCTCCGTTTTCGCGCGTGATCAGCCAGAAGGCTTTTCCGGTCTCATCTCCGACGACAATCATCGCTTCCGACTGGTTTGTGAGCGCGGCGATAGCAATGTTTCTACGGGTACCATCAATAGCACCCATCGGGGGGCTGGGGAAGGTTGAGTTGCCAAACGCAGACATGTCTACGATGCTGTAGTATGCCTGGCCACCTGCCGTGGTTGTAAAGACATAGTACTCATAGACCGATCCGGGGCGTTTGGCCACGGCAACGGGCTGATTACCCGCAGGGTTTCCGACGAGCGGACCGTTGGGCATTGCGGAGTGACTAATGTCGAATACATTGACACCATCCGTATAGAAGAGCAGATTCCCGTTTACGGGGTCGGAAGCTACAGCGCTACCCCCCATACCGAGATTGGATTTGTTTGTTATGAGAGATGCCTGGTTATCTGAACGACCGAAGCGGATACCGTTAGACGAATTCCCGAAATACCAGTTGTGTTGCGTGAAATCCTGCGCGACCACGGACGACACGACCATGAGCGTAAACAGAAATGTCGACGAGAGATGCCTGATAACCGAAGGCAAGGCTCCACGCATGGCGGTGGTCATCTTGTTAACAAATAAATTCATACTTTAAAACGCCCAAGTTCCCCTAAAGTATACAATTTGCCTAAAAAATACCGTTAATAATCAGGATTGTACGGTAAGCGGCAACGACGCGTAAAAATCAGTCCGAAGCCGGACGAATAGTGTTTTATTAATTTCGGATATAAGTTTAATTTGCCTTATTGTAGTCGTAACAAGCGAAACTTCATGTATAGACCTTCCCGCCAACAGCGCCCATACCATCCGATCTTGTTTCGAAGGCAGCGTCTGGCGACATCGTTCGGGATGGCCTGGGCAGTCTTATTTTTATGGCTTTGTGTCTCGCAAGGGACAGTACAAGCCCAGGATCCGCAATTTTCGCAGTTCTACGCTGCGCCACTCTACCTGAATCCCGCCCTGGCAGGGTCCACCAACCAGGCACGCGCGGGAATCAACTACCGCAACCAGTGGCCCGCCATTGATGCTAATTTCACAACGATGTCGGTCTTCGCTGACTATTTCATTGAAGACATAAACAGCGGTCTGGGCTTCCTGCTAACCCGTGATCGCGAAGGGCTGGCGGGGCTGCGATCGATGAGCCTCGCGCTTCAGTACTCGTACGAACTTCAGTTGACCGATTATCTCGGCTTCAGACCCGGCGTGCAGCTCGCGTTGTTCAACCGCGATGTAAACTTCGACAGACTGACATTCGGCGACCAGTTCAATCCCGGTACCGGAGAGTTTATCGACCAGCCGACAGCGGAGTCGTTCAGCACTAATTTCAGCAAAACATTTTTCGATATCTCTTTCGGTGGTGTGTTTTTTACCCGGTCAGCATGGCTGGGTGTGGCAGCGCATCATCTCAATCGGCCCAACCAATCGATCATTGATGAGCAAAGCCCTTTGCCGATAAAGTTCTCCCTTCACGGAGGGTTTAAGTTCTACATGCGGCCCGGTGTGGTTGGCAGCGGTGTGTACGCGCGCGATTCGGAGCGTAGTATCGCGCCGGCGATCCAATACCGCCATCAGGGGCATTTCGATCAGATGGATCTCGGGTTGTATTTCACTTTTGAGCCTCTCGTTCTGGGAACGTGGTACCGCGGAGTTCCTTTCAAGAATATTGACGATATCATCAACAATGAGAGTATCGTGTTGCTGCTGGGCTTTACCCAGATCGGCGCGAAAGACGCGATCAACATCGGTTACAGCTTCGACTATACCATCTCCAAACTCGGCCCGGGAAGTGGCGGCGCTCACGAGTTCAGCCTTGTTTACACCTGGCCTATGAGGAACCCGCGCAAACCACCGAAGGATAAGCTGGTGATTCCATGCCCGGACTTTTAAGTGGTGAGGTGATATTTGACCCCTGGCAGGAGCAAACTAACGCTCGATAGCACGATCAGCAATACACCTTAACTCGGGCTACGCGCCAGAAACTCGCACAAACCCACTCAACACCTGCCGGCAGGCTCACGATCTGAACTTTTTTTGACATTTCTTCGTAAAAACGTTGACGGATTCAGATAAATATCGTTTAATTTTGCACTAGTGTTAAACTAAAGTAACCTGAATGGATTTCCTCTAACGCCAATTAAACTGTTAAAAGAAATTGAAAACTACGTTCACCTTCATTAATGCGGCTATGGCTGCATACCCTTCCTTCAGAACTATCCGGTTCTTTTCTAACGCCTGTATGGTGACCAGGCGACCCAGGCCTGCCAGGTACGTGCGCATTTAATCCGTACAACAACGCTGTTGACAGACTGAACAAGGTCCGGGACATTGTTCAGCATAGGATATGCTATCGGCATCCTTTTTAACCCTTTTCTTTCAACACCCTATTCATTAAGAAATTGAAAAATAACAATATCGTCATCAGAGTGGCGAAACCTGATGATATCCATTTCGCCGACACCATCTCGACAGAGATGGAAGAGTCAGCCAAAGCGCGCGGGACAGGCATTGCCAAGCGCTCTCCTGAATACATCCGTATGAAGATGCAGGAGGGCAAGGCCGTCATTGCCGTAACAACGGAAGGCGCCTGGGTCGGATTCTGCTATATCGAAGCCTGGCAACACGAAAAATACGTCGCTAACTCCGGACTGATTGTCGCCCCGGCTTTCCGCAAGACTGGCGTCGCCACAGACATCAAACGAAAAGTGTTCGAGCTCTCCCGCGAGAAATACCCGGATGCCAAGATATTTGGATTAACCACGGGCCTCGCGGTGATGAAGATCAATTCCGATCTTGGATACGAGCCGGTGACCTATTCAGAGCTTACTACGGATGAGGAGTTCTGGAAGGGGTGTCGCAGTTGTGTGAACTACGATATCCTGGTGGCGAAAGAACGCAAGAACTGCCTGTGCACAGCGATGCTTTTCGACCCCGCAGAAGCCGCCGCCAAGCTCAACATGCCATTGCCACCACTGCCGGCGGCGAAAGGACAGGAGCCGGCCAACACCGGCAAGTCGTCCGCGCTCGTGATGACGCGCACCGATCGCCGCGGATTCAGGAGTAACCTCAGGCTCTTCGAACGCTGGATGCGCTACAAGCAGTATGTGTTACTGAAGTCTTTCCGCAAGAAAGAGAACGGCACGGGCGTTCAGGGCGATCTCGGCAAAAAACGCTCCCTCCTCGGAATCTTCTTTTGGTAGTACTCCGCTCTGATTCAGAGCGGCGAGATACTGTTAACGACAAGGCAATGCCTTGTCGTTGCAATCTTTTGGTTTCTGCTTTAAGCTTTTACATTTGCACCATGACTAAGAAAAAAGTTGTACTGGCATTCAGTGGAGGATTAGATACCTCGTATTGTGTAAAATATCTCAGCGAAGAGAGAGGGTATGAGGTGCATACGCTCACCGTAAATACCGGTGGCTTTGACGATACCGAGTTGCAAGCGATTGAAAAGCGCGCAAAAGACCTCGGTGTTGCATCCCACAAGACGGTGGACGAGACGAAAAACTACTACGACTCCGTTATCCGATACCTCATTTACGGAAACGTACTCAAAAATAACACCTATCCGCTTAGCGTGAGCGCGGAGAGGATGTCGCAGGCGCTGGCCACGGCCAGGTACGCCGGAGAAATTGGTGCCGACGCCGTGGCGCACGGTAGCACCGGGGCCGGAAACGACCAGGTGCGTTTTGATATGATCCTCAATATACTCGTGCCCGGCATCGAGATCATCACTCCCATACGCGAAATGAAACTTTCGCGTGAAGACGAGATCAGTTATCTCAAATCGAAAGGCGTGGACATGAACTTCAGCAAGGCTATGTACTCGATCAACAAAGGATTGTGGGGTACATCGGTCGGAGGCAAGGAAACCTTGTCGTCGCTGGGTACACTCCCGGAAGAGGCATGGCCAACGCAGGTCACAAAACACGACAGTGAAACGCTGAAACTGACATTCGATCAGGGCGAGCTCCTCAAAGTAAACGACCGCGATTTTGCTCATCCGGTAGACGCGATACAATACATTCAGTCGCTCACGGCGCCCTATGGTATCGGAAGGGATATCCATGTCGGTGATACCATCATCGGTATAAAAGGTCGCGTTGGCTTCGAAGCCGCCGCCCCTGTGGTGATCATCAAGGCGCACCACGCGCTGGAGAAGCATGTGCTTACCAAGTGGCAGCTGACGTGGAAGGACCAACTGGCGCAGTTCTACGGCAATTGGCTTCATGAAGGACAGTACCTCGACCCGGTGATGCGCGACATGGAGGCGTTTATGACCACTGCGCAGAAGCATGTCACGGGCGATGTGCATATTCAACTCTATCCCTATCGCTTCACCGTGCTGGGTATCGAGTCGCCCTTCGACCTGATGTCGTCCGAGTTTGGTAAGTACGGCGAGATGAACCTCGGCTGGAGCGGAGATGATGTGCGGGGGTTCTCAAAGATTTTTGGCAACCAGGCGATGATTTATTATCAGGTTTCAAAGTTTAAGGTTTAGATTTCCGGGTTTCGGGTTGAGCGTTAACGTTTTAAAAGATTACGAAATTGAAGATCAAGGCAGGAATTATCGGAGGTGCGGGTTTTACAGGGGGTGAAACCATCCGCTTGTTGTTAAACCATCCGCGGGTGGAGCTGGTATTTGTTCACAGCAGGAGCAGTGCTGGCAAGCCATTGCACAGCGCGCATTCCGATCTTCTCGGCGAAACAGATATGTTGTTTACTGATTCACTTCAGCAGAATGCCGATGTAATCTTCCTTTGCCTCGGTCATGGCGAAAGCATGAAGTTTCTGGCGGAGGATCCTTTTGACAGCGCGATCAGGATAATCGACCTTAGTCAGGACTTTCGTCTGGGTGAGTTTACTCCCAGCAGAAAATTTGTTTACGGACTTCCCGAACTGTATCGCGACGAGATCCGCTCAGCACAGAACATTGCCAACCCGGGTTGTTTTGCCACGACGCTCACCCTGGGATTGCTTCCACTGGCCAAACACGGTATGTTGAAGGAGGTGTACAGCACCGGAATCACCGGTTCTACCGGCGCAGGGCAAAAGCTTCAGAATACCACACATTTTACCTGGCGGGCCAGCAATATCTCGGCATACAAGACGCTGAGTCATCAACATCTCCGCGAGATCAATATGCACCTGCGGACCCATCAGCCGTCGTTTAATGCGCCGATCAATTTTGTTCCGTGGCGTGGCGATTTTACACGCGGTATTTTTGTGAGTTCGGTGATCTCGAACGACCAATCGCTGGACGAGATCAGACAGGTTTATCACGAATATTACCGCGACCATCCCTTTGCTATTGTATCGGATAACGCGATAGACCTCAAGCAAGTCGTAAACTCGAACAAGTGTCTTATCTCCCTTGAGAAACAGGGCGATAAGCTGGTGGTTCACACCGCGCTCGACAATCTTTTGAAAGGAGCGTCAGGGCAGGCTGTCCAGAATATGAATCTGATGTTCGGATTGGAAGAACACGAAGGTCTGCGTTTGAAAAGTATTGTTTTTTAACTTCTAATACTTAGGCTTTCATGGATCTATTCGACGTTTACCCCTTGTTTGATATCAATCCTGTACGGGGTCGGGGCTCCTGGATATGGGACGAGAAGGGCGTGAAATACCTCGACCTCTATGGCGGGCACGCGGTGATCTCGATCGGTCACTCTCACCCTCTTTATGTCAGCAGGCTGACGGAGCAGCTTCAGAAGATAGGATTTTATTCGAACAGCGTTCAGAATAACCTGCAACGCGAGTTCGCCACCCGGCTCGGAGAGGTGTCGGGGTATGCTGACTATCAGTTGTTCCTGTGTAATTCGGGTGCTGAAGCAAACGAAAACGCTTTCAAGGTTGCGTCGTTCCTTACTGACAGAAAAAAAATTATCGCTTTCAAAAAGGCTTTTCATGGAAGAACGTCCGGGGCGGTAGCGGCTACTGACAACCCGAAGATAGTCTCTCCATTCAATGCCGGACACGACGTTACTTTTGTGCCGCTCAATGATGTGCAGGCGTTTGATGCTGTCATGAGCGCAGAGGTTGCCGCGGTGATTGTCGAAGGCATACAGGGCGTGGGTGGTATCCAGGTACCCGATGATTCGTTTCTGCGTCATATTGAAAAAGCCTGTGGAAAATATTCAGCATTGTTGATTCTCGACGAAATCCAGTCGGGCTATGGTCGCACAGGAAAGTTTTTCGCTCACCAGTTTGCCGGGGTCAGACCCCATCTGATTACGACAGCGAAGGGAATGGGCAACGGCTTTCCTATTGGTGGCGTCTTGCTTCATCCCGATATAAAATCCTGGAGTGGAATGCTGGGCACTACGTTCGGAGGAAATTATCTCGCCTCTGCTGCGGGGCTGGCGGTTCTGGAGGTGATGGTGAAGGAAAATCTTATGGAAAATGCCGCCGCCATCGGTCAATACTGGTTTGAAAAGCTCGCAGCTGTGCCCGCGTTACAGGGCCTTCGCGGGAGAGGGCTGATGATCGGGATGGATCTGCCGGATGATTTCCGACACGTGAGAACCGATCTCCTTTTGAAACATCATATCTTTACCGGTGAGGCTAAGCCCAATACGATCCGCCTGCTTCCATCGCTGACAGTGAACCGCGAAGAGGCCGATATATTTTTGACAGCCCTGAACGCAGAACTCTCATGAAGAACTTTATTTCCGCTCACGACACAACGGATATTGATGCGCTGGTGCACAAAGCGCTGGCCTATAAATCCGATCCCTACCGGGACCATCTGCTCGGTCAGAATAAAAGGATCGGGTTACTCTTTCTCAACCCGAGCATGCGCACGCGCCTCAGCACACAGATTGCGGCTGCTAACCTGGGCATGGAAGCGATCGTGTTCAACGTAGGGCAGGAGGGGTGGATGCTGGAGTTCGAGGACGAAGCTATCATGAGCGGCAGCACGGTTGAACACGTTAAAGACGCTGCCCCTGTGTTGGGTAAATATTTTGACGTTCTGGGTATTCGCACATTTCCGACGCTTCAGAACAAAGCGGACGACTACAGCGAGTTGTATATAAAACAATTCATTAAATACGCGGGTATTCCTGTAGTGAGTCTCGAGAGCGCTACCTTGCATCCTCTCCAAAGCCTTACCGATATCATCACAATTACCGAGGTATTCAAAGAAAAGAAGCGGCGCCCGAAAATTGTCCTCACCTGGGCACCGCATGTAAAGGCGCTTCCTCAATGTGTGGCGAACAGCTTCTCACAGTGGGTCAATGCATGGGGCCACGCCGACTTTGTAATTACTCATCCCCAAGACTACGAGCTCGACCCGGCCTTCACAAAGGGCGCGGCCATCAGCCACGATCAGGACTATGCGCTGAAAGACGCCGATTTTGTTTATGTGAAGAACTGGAGCACCTACCATGATTACGGGCGTGTTTATTGCAACGATCGTGAGTGGATGCTGACCCGGGAAAAACTGTTGCTGACGAACCACGCAAAAGTGATGCATTGCCTTCCGGTGCGCCGGAATGTGGAGCTGAGCGATGAGGTGCTCGATGGATTTAACAGCATCGTTACGCAGCAAGCCTCAAACCGGGTGTGGGCCGCCCAGGCGGTCTTGAGCGAAATACTGGCGACACAAGCGGGATAAGCCATGAAGAAGCTATTGGTAGTCAAGATCGGAGGGAATGTCCTGGACAATACGTCGTCACTCGACGCATTCCTGAATGATTTTGCGGCGATACCAGGCAAAAAGATATTAATACACGGAGGAGGAAAGATCGCGACACGCATCGGCGACAAGATCGGTATAGAATCGCGGTATGCGGATGGCAGGAGAATTACGGATGCGGAAACCCGCGACCTGGTGACGATGGTTTACGGAGGATTGGTCAACAAGCAGATCGTCGCCTCCCTCCAGCGACGCGGTTGCAATGCCGTCGGCCTTACCGGCGCCGATGGGAATGCACTGGCTGCGGTCAGGCGCCCCGTTAAGGATATCGACTACGGATATGTTGGCGATATCAGGCCTGAGGGCGTGAACGCCGGATGGCTGGGTTCATTACTCGACAGCGGCTTCGTTCCGGTGTTCGCGCCGTTGACCCATGCGGACGGTGCCATCCTCAATACCAACGCAGACACGATCGCATCGGTATTGGCGGTGGCGCTTAGCCATTCATTTGATGTGCGCCTGATATTCTGCTTCGAGAAGAAAGGTGTGCTGAAGGATGTGAATAGTCCCGAGTCGGTAATACACCGTATGACGGGAAATGTGTATCGGGATCTGCTTGCAAAGGGCGCGTTGGCCGACGGTATTCTTCCGAAGCTGGAGAATGCATACGCTGCGATTAACGCCGGCGTTACGGAAGTCCTGATCGGTGACGCGGCGGATATTCTGCAGAATACGAAAGAAGAGACGACGGGTACTCTGATCACAGCATAGACATACCGTTGAAAACCATTCTGAGATGAAGTTGCAACCTGAAGAAATAGCGATCAATCTACTGGAACAGCTTATTGCGACTCCATCGTTCAGTCGTGAGGAAGATAAGACCGCGCTCGTCCTTCAGGGATTTTTCAAACAATACGAGATTGCGGCTGAGCGAAAGGGCAACAACGTGTGGGCTCGCAACCGGCATTTTGATACAGCGTTGCCAACTATTCTGCTGAACTCTCACCACGACACAGTGCGTCCGAACGACGCTTATACCCGCGATCCTTTCGCCGCGGAGATCGTTGACGGGAAACTTTACGGGCTCGGCAGCAACGACGCCGGTGGCCCGCTGGTGTGTCTTGTTATGGCTTTCCTGCATTTGTATGAGCAGAAGAACCTGCCGTTCAATGTGGTGATCGCGGCGACGGCCGAAGAAGAGATATCGGGAAGTGAGGGTATCGAAAGTATATGGGCGCTGTTGCCCAGGATAGACTTCGCTATCGTTGGAGAGCCTACTCTCTGCGAGATGGCTATTGCCGAGAAAGGGTTGATGGTACTCGACTGCGTTGCGCGCGGCAAGGCGGGTCACGCGGCGAGAGAAGAGGGGGTGAATGCCATCTACGAGGCCATGCGCGATATTTCCTGGTTTAAAGAATACAAATTCCCAAAAGTGTCGCCTACACTGGGCGATGTGAAAATGACGACGACGGTCATTCAGGCGGGTAAGCAACACAATGTGATCCCGGCCGAGTGTCATTATACCGTTGATGTGCGGGTTACAGACCAGTACACGCTTGAGGAAGTGCTGGAGGTTATCCGGAACAATGTCAGGGCTGAGGTTACGCCGCGCTCGTTGCGCATCCGGTCGTCGGGTGTGCCTGAAGACCACGTGCTTGCGAAGGCCGCGCGGAAACTTAACATTCCGATGTACGGCTCGCCAACAACATCGGATCAGGCGTTGATACCGGTGCCATCGGTGAAGATCGGACCCGGCGACTCGGCGCGCTCGCATACGGCGGATGAATTTATCTATGTCGCCGAGATCGTGAAGGGGATTGAGACTTATATTGCATTGTTGAACGAGACGGGAAGGGTTTGAAATTAAGGATTCAAAGGAAGGAAATATGAAGCTCTGGCAAAAGGATACAGCATCGCTGAAAGAGGTGGAACGCTTTACTGTCGGGAATGACCAGCAGATGGATATGTTTCTCGCTCCGTTCGATGTATTGGGGTCGCTTGCGCATATCACCATGCTCGAATCAATCGGTTTGCTGTCAGCCGGAGAGTTAAAGAGTTTGTCGGGAGCGCTGCGGGATATCTACGCGCTTATCGGGAAGGGGGATTTCAAAGTAGAGGAAGGAGTCGAAGACATACACTCGCAGGTAGAGCTCGCCCTCACGCGTGTGCTCGGCGACGCGGGTAAGAAGATACATAGCGGAAGATCGAGAAATGATCAGGTTCTGGTCGATATAAAGCTTTTCCTGCGCGCGGAAATTGATTCTCTCGTGACGGAGGTAAAGAGCCTCTTCGATCTTCTCATTGCCCAGAGCGAGCGATACAAGGATCACCTTCTTCCCGGTTACACACATTTTCAGCTTGCGATGCCCTCTTCATTCGGTCTCTGGTTTTCGGCGTACGCCGAGAGTCTCGCAGATGACCTGATTACGGTCAGAGGAGCGTATGAGGTGGTTAACAAAAATCCACTTGGGTCGGCAGCGGGATATGGATCATCCTTTCCGCTTAACAGAAAGATGACGACTGAATTGCTGGGCTTTGACGACCTGAGCTACAATGTGGTTTACGCCCAGATGGGCCGGGGTAAAACCGAACGTATTGTCGCATCGGCTTTTTCGAATGTTGCGGCAACGCTGGCGAAATTGTCGATGGACGCATGTTTGTTCCTCAATCAGAACTTTGCGTTCGTCACGTTTCCCGACGAGCTCACCACGGGCTCCAGCATTATGCCGCATAAAAAGAATCCGGATGTGTTTGAAGTAGTCCGTGCGCGTTGCAATCAGATACAGGCGTTGCCAAATGATATTGCTTTGATGACGGCTAATCTGCCTTCCGGCTATCACCGCGACCTGCAATTACTCAAAGAACAGTTGTTTCCGGCAATCGGAAATCTGAAAGACTGTCTGCGCATGGTCCAACTGATGCTGGCGAATATTTCCGTTCGCGACAATATCCTGGAGGATGATAAATACCGGTATCTTTTTAGCGTGGAAGCCGTAAATAAACTGGTGGTTTCGGGTGTGCCCTTTCGCGATGCCTACAAACAGATTGGCGCCGATATCGCCAGTGGCAACTACCATCCCGAGATACGCGTCGACCACGTGCATGAAGGCAGCATAGGAAATCTTTGTCTCGATGAGATCTCCCGCAACATGCAGAAGACGATCGACGCCTTTGGGTTCGATCGCTACCGCAACGCTGTCACCAGGCTGCTTGCCGGATAGGGTTACCACTTCAGGCTGGCTGTGTTTTCATGTATTCTTCCCAGAGTTCATGCAATATAAAATCCTCCATAGCGTCTACCGGTACCAGGTAGTCACTGCTGAACATTAATTCTTCACGTGAATTTGTGTTTCCTTCATCATCCTTCCAGCATACGTGGCAGGATATCTGGTCTCCATATTTTTTTACCGGCACCACAGCACATTTCTCAATAGGAATTTGATAGTGCCGGCGGTATTGCGGGTGTTTGTGCTCGCTGACCTTATAGGGTTTTCCCAAGCCTATTTTTTCCATTGTTTTGTGGTTAAGTGACCGAAATATGAGCTAAACAAGCTGATTACAGAGCTTCTGTCTCAAGTGGGGTGGGCGTGAAGCATTACAAGGTATGAAAAACGCCGGACGCCTGGCGGTAGTACCCGATTAATTTTCGATTTATCCGGGTTATGACATCATTTACACTCGCGACGGCGATCTCTATGCGATGAACACAGGAGCTAATCATTAAGTTTCTCCGCGCGTATTACCAACCCGATAGTTCCGAGCAGTATGACGACGACCAGCCACGATGAGGCGGTGGTAATTTTGTTACCTACCGTGAATGCTTTTGGCTTGAAGATAAACTCGATCGTGTGTTTCCCTTCGGGAATTGCCAGGGCGCGGAGGATGTAGTTGGCTCGCAATACCTCCGCCTGTTGTCCGTCGATTGTTACTTCCCATTCCGGGTAATATATTTCAGAGAAGACGGCCAGTCCGGCTGTGGCAGACTCGCTCTCATACCTGAGGTACTTCGGGTTGTGATCCACCAGTGTGATGGTTGCTGATGAATCCGGCGCGAAATCACTCACGTTGAATTTGGACTTATCAATGACAGCGACCTCGCGTGTGTCGACAGCGCATGTCTGCTCAAGCTCTTCTATCGCACTGCTTACTTCCTTCACATCCGAAACAAACCACGCGTTGCCAAAAGCGGATGAATTGCGCATAACACTCTCGGCCTGTTGACCGACCACGACATACTTAATGTTGAGCATGTTGATCGCGGAAAGATTGGCGAAGCTGAAGTTGCCTTGTTGCGCCCGTGCAACAAACTCTTGTGTTTGAACCACCACGCACGAGTCGTAGAACTCGGCATAACGACGCAGTTTCGCGCCGTGGTATCCGCCTATTGAGTTGTGGAAGTAGGAGGTGCGCGCCTCGGTAAAAGGGTTTTCGCCGGAGCCCGTGAGGTAGCTAAGGTTGTAAACCCGGTAATGCGACGGGTCTTTCAATATCTCTTGGTCGGCGGGTGTCATCGCGAAGTAGCTGTTGTCGCGCTTGCGCTTGTAATTGTTTTCGGTGAAATATCGTTTGTCGACCACGGCGAGGTCTACTGTCACGAGGAAAGCGAGGAGGGCGGAGAATCCTATCAGGGACCAGCGCCGGTACGCCTCGAAATACAGTGCGCCGAAGACGATACTAATGAAGGCCAATGACCTGAGTGCGTCGGCGCGAAAGAGGCCTTTGCGATCGTCGGCCAGTGCATCAATAAACCAGGCCGGAAGGGAGGCCTCGGCTTCTCTGACGAAGCCAAACACACCGGCGAACACCCACAACACCAGTGCCAGTCCTCCCGTGGAGGTAAAGGCGATCAATAGTTTCTTCCGTGAGTTTTTCGCTTCGATCAATTTTTCCAGGCCGAGTAATCCGAGTAACGGCATGGCGAAAAGGATCAACACCAGTGTGAAGGTGACAGACCGGAAGTTGTTGTATCCCGGAAAGTAGTCGAACATAAAATAATTGAAGGCGGCGAAGTTGCTACCCCATGAGAGAACGATCCCGAGAACGCTGACGGATACCAGCCACCAAACATGTTTTTTGTCCGCGAAAGCTATCCCCACGGCGAAAAGAAAAACGATCACAGCGCCCGCGTAGTAGGGAGCGGCAATGCGTTGTTCGCCCCAGTAAGCGCCTGTGTAGCGGGCGAGCTGGTTAGCGGTCTCTTCATTCCCCGAACGCATGAGCGCGGTGTACACTTTGCTGTCCCGGTCCGATACCAGAAAGTTCGAGCTGGCGCCGCCATAAAAATTGGGGATCATCAACGTCATAGGTTCGAGTATGCCGTTGCTGTAGTCGAATGCGTAAGCCTTGCTCATACCCTCGGCACCATCGGCGTCGCGGGTGTCGGTGAGCAGCTCCGACTTACCGCGTGTGGAGTACTTGCTGTATTCTTTCAGCGCCCAAATCGGTCCGAAATAGGTTCCTAATGCTATGACGACTGCGCCGGATAAAACGCCTACGGCTTTGAAAAGGTCGGGCAATGTTTTCTCCTGGAACGCTTCCAGAAGCCTGATCAGTCCATAGATAAGCACAATCAGCAGCAGGTAGTAAGTAATCTGGATGTGGTTTTCGCGGAGGTGTAGTGCCATTGCCGTGGTAGTTACTCCGAATCCGAGGATACGCCGTCCGCTGAAGGCAAGGTGAATACCCGCCATGACGAGCGGCATGAAGGCTATGGCACCGATACGTGAATTATGTCCGGCGGCGAGTCCGATGATCATATAGGACGATAAGCCGAATGCGATGGCACCGGCAATGGCGAGGTAGGGTCTTACGCGGAACGAGAGCAGAAGGATGTAGTAACAAAGAAAGGCCAGAAAAATATTGGCAATCGGATGGGGAAGAAACAGCGCCATCAGGGTTTTGAGATAGGCGACTGCCTGATTTCCCCACTGCACACTTACCAGGTAAGCCGGCATTCCGCTGAACATTGAGTCGGTCCAGAGTGCCTCTTCTCCGGTTTCCGCGCGATAGTCTGCGATGGTTTTGGACGAGCCCTGAAATTGCAGGATATCGCCTTGCTGCAGACTCTTGCTTTCGAAAAAGATCGGGTTAAAGAAAAAGACAGTAACAATCAGAAAGACGGCCACCGCGACAAGATGCGGGAGTACGTGCGCGGTGAAGTTTACTTTTTTCATCGACGCAAAATAAGGACTATTTCCAGATATCTGCACCCCGGCGGCCGGTACATTCTTCCTTGCTATTTGCTTTGCATATCCTTAGATTTAGTCATTCACACAAATTTGCACTCAACCGATACAAAAATGATTAAGATCACAGAAAAGCCAGTTGATGTACAGAGGGTCATCGATACTGCATCCAGCCTGGGGGCGGGAGCAGTCAGTGTTTTTGTCGGTACAGTTCGCAATACGGCGAATGGAAAGAACGTATTGTGGCTGGAATACGAGGCGTATGAAGCCCGGGCAGTGGCGGAGATCAAGAAAATCTTCGAGGAAGCGTCCAGTCGGTGGGGGTTGCTGGGTTGGGCTGTCAGCCACCGGGTGGGCACATTGAAGCCCGGCGAAGTATCGGTTGTTGTCGCGGTTTCCACGCCTCATCGCAGGGATTCTTTTGCCGCCTGCGAATTTATCGTCGAGGGTCTGAAAGAACGAGTGCCGATCTGGAAGAAGGAGGTTTTTGAGGACGGTGAAGAATGGATATCCGCCACCGTGATGCACAATTAATGTTCAGATTTTCTTAAACACATCAGTTCTGGTTAGCTTTGCAACCCGAATTTGCTAGTCTGCGGGCAGCCGATCCGGATATTCACAATTTTTTAAGTTTACCATTGCTATGTTCGATAATCTGAGTTTTAAGCTGGAAAAAGCGTTCCAGACCCTGAAAGGGCAGGGAAAGATCACGGAGATAAACGTGGCGTCCACTGTCAAGGAGATCCGAAAGGCGCTGATTGACGCCGACGTGAACTACAAAGTTGCGAAGGAGGTTACCGACGATATCCGCGAAAAGGCTCTGGGGCAGGATGTGATCACTGCGATCTCTCCCGGCCAGTTACTGACAAAGATTACCAGCGACGAGCTCACCTCGCTGATGGGAGGCCGGAGTGAAGATATCCGGATCGAAGGAAACCCGGCTGTTATCCTGATTTCGGGGTTGCAGGGGTCGGGTAAGACCACATTTTCCGGAAAGCTCGCATTATATCTGAAAAAGCAGGGAAGAAAGGTTCTGCTCACAGCATGCGACATCTACCGTCCTGCCGCCATAGATCAGTTGAAAGTACTCGGTGAGCAGGTTGGTGTGGAGGTGTATGCCGAACCTGAGAACAAGGATGCCGTGAAGATTGCAAAGGCGGCGATAGAGCACGCCAGAAACAACAATCACAAGGTTGTTGTAGTCGATACGGCCGGTCGTCTGGCCGTGGACGAGGAGATGATGAACGAAATCGCGCGGCTGAAGGAGGTTTTGAAGCCGTCGGAGACGCTCTTTGTAGTCGATTCTATGACGGGCCAGGACGCTGTCAATACAGCGCGGACGTTTAACGAGCGCCTGAACTTCGACGGTGTTGTGCTGACAAAGCTGGACGGCGACACCCGGGGTGGAGCGGCATTGTCAATTCGCCGCGTCGTAGATAAACCGATCAAGTTTATCAGCACCGGCGAGAAGATGGAAGAGATTGACCGCTTCTATCCCGATCGGATGGCCAGCAGGATCCTCGGGATGGGCGATGTGATCTCTCTCGTGGAACGGGCCCAGCAGGCTTACGATGAAGACGAAGCACAGCGTCTCTCCAAAAAGATAAGGAAGAACCAATTCGACTTCAACGATTTCCTTCAGCAGCTGCAGCAAGTGAAGAAGATGGGGAATATGAAGGACCTTTTGGGAATGATTCCTGGCGTAGGAAAAGCGCTGAAAGGAGCCGATATCGACGATAATTCATTTAAGCCTATAGAGGCAATCATCCGGTCGATGACGATGGCGGAACGGGAGAATCCGGAGTTGATCAGCGGAAGCCGTAAGGCGCGTATTGCCAAAGGAAGTGGACGTACCGTACAGGAGGTAAACAACCTGCTCAAACAGTTTTCGGAAATGCGCAAAATGATGAAAACGATGAACAAGATGGGGGGTGGAAAAAGAGCACTTTCTGCCATAAATCCATTTGGCCGGTAACGGGTAAAGACAGGTAAAAATATATTGAAAGAGCTCTGCTTCGGCGGGGCTTTTTTTGGTTTATATTTATTAAAAATCAGTGCATGCAAATTTTGGGGCGATATGACCGGGTTGACCTACCGGAACTGGGCTTGAATAACATTCATGCAAAGATTGATACCGGCGCATACACATGCAGTCTGCATTGTCTGAAAGCGGAAGTAGTCGACGGGAAACTTGAGTTTATCCTGCTCGATGAGGAGCATCCCGAATTCACGGGGATGAAGTTCGTTTTTGAGAAGTTTGAGAAGAGGAAGATCAAGAATTCGTTTGGCGAGATCGAGAACCGGTTTGTTATTGTTACCGCCGTAACTATTCTGGATGAGGTGATTACCACTGAATTTTCGTTGTCTAACCGGGGATCGCTGAAATTTCCCATTTTGATCGGGCGCAAAATTTTACACAATCGTTTTTTGATTGATGTTTCCAAAAGAAACGTGTCATTCCGGCAGAAGCGGAAAGCCCGCGCCGCTGTTCGTTCAAAAAAATAGTCACCATATTTAATATGAATATCGCAATTCTCTCCAGGAACCCGTCACTCTATTCTACGAAGCGTTTAAAACAAGCTGGAGAAGAGAGGGGGCATCACGTCGAGATCATCGACCACATGAAATGCGTGCTCTTCATTGAAAAGAAAAACCCGATGGTGCTCTATCACGGCAGACGTCTCGACTATTTTGATGCGGTCATTCCCCGTGTCGGGGCATCGGTGACGTTCTACGGCGCTGCTGTGATCCGGCAGTTTGAGATGATGAAGGTCTTTACAGCGGTGGAATCCCAAGCTCTTATTCGCTCGCGCGACAAATTACGCAGTTTACAGATATTGTCGCGTGCAGGCCTGGGGTTACCGAAGACAATTTTTATGGATTATTCGCGGGACACCGAAGGTATTGTTGAAGCTGTGGGCGGTGCGCCGGTAGTCATTAAACTACTGGAAGGCACGCAGGGGCTTGGTGTGGTGATGGCGGAGACCAAGAAGGTTGCGAAGTCGATCGTCGAAGCTTTTCATGGCATTCATGCGCGTATTATTATCCAGGAGTTTATCAAGGAGGCAAAGGGAGCCGACATACGGGCATTTGTGGTTAACAATGAAGTGGTCGGCGCGATGCGCAGGCAGGCTAAGGAGGGGGAGTTCAGGTCCAATCTTCACCGCGGAGGCACCGCCAGTGTGGTGAAGTTGAGTAAGCAGGAGAAGGCGGCCGCGCTGATGGCGGCAAGGAAGATGGGGCTCGGTGTGGCAGGTGTCGATATGCTGCCCTCAAATCGCGGACCGCTCATTCTGGAGGTCAATTCCTCGCCCGGCCTCGAAGGGATCGAGGGCGCAACCAAGGTCGATATCGCGGGCAGGATCTACGACTTTGTGGAGAAATTTGCGGGTAAACACAAGATCCAGCGGGATACCGTCAATGCATAATCACGCAAAATTCAAGGGTTCAGGGTTTGAGATTCAAGGTTCAGGATTAGGAGGAAGACTCTGAATTTTGAATCTTGAATCTTAAATCTGTATAGTTTTGAAAAAGCTGATCGTTGCTAATCATGAGATTGAGCCGGGTGAATTCAGGGAGATCAATATTAACATTGCAAGACTGCCGTCCCACACCCTGATCGATACGCCGATCTATGTTTCGCGTGGATCGGAGGACGGGCCTGTTCTGGCATTGATTGCGGGTATGCATGGCGATGAACTGAATGGGATGGAAATTGTGCGGCGAATCCTCGACCGCGGGTTGCACAAGGTCATACGTGGAACAGTGGTCTGTATGCCGGTTATCAATGTGTACGGATTCCTTAACTATTCGCGTGAGGTTCCCGACGGCAAGGATGTCAATCGCTCATTTCCCGGACGAAGAACAGGTTCACTTGCGAGCCGCGTGGCCTATTACCTTATGCATGATGTAATACCGGCCATCGACTGTGGCGTGGATTTCCATACTGGCGGAGCTATGCGCTCCAACTACCCGCAGGTGCGTGCTGTATTGAGAGACGGGAAGAATCTTGAGCTCGCAAATGCCTTCGGCGCTCCCTTTACGATCGATATGCCCTTCCGGCCCAACTCGCTCAGGCGAGAGGCATCGCGCAAAGGCAAACGGATCATTGTATATGAAGGTGGCGAATCCCTGAGGTTCGATGCTCATGCTATTGAAGAAGGACTTTCCGGTACGTTGCGGCTGATGAAGCACCTGGGTATGATTGCCAACGCTCCCGAACCCGCTGAACCCAATCGTGTCATCTGGAATACTTCCTGGATACGGGCAAAACACGCCGGCCTCTTTCAACCTAATGTGCAAAGCGGACAACTCGTTCACCGCGGAGAATGGGTTGGCACTATCACCGACCCGTTTGGTGAATTCAAAGAGGAAGTAAAAACAACACAGACAGGTTATATCATCGGACTAAACAACGGTCCTGTAATCAATGCGGGAGATGCGCTCATACACCTGGGTATGGACAATTTTTGTCG
The DNA here is from genome assembly GCA_964493505.1 of uncultured Roseivirgaceae bacterium. Classification (GTDB taxonomy): domain Bacteria; phylum Bacteroidota; class Bacteroidia; order Cytophagales; family Cyclobacteriaceae; genus Chryseosolibacter. The sequence continues at coordinate 128,509 of CAZBNP010000007.1, read as the reverse complement.
CCTGGAAGGATAAGGTCCCCACGCCACAACCTGTTCCGGTTGTGACGCAGGGGCTTTGATCATTTTTTGAAAAGACTGGCGCCAAACAGTATGGTGATAATGAAGAGCGCCAGAAAAATGAAGAACAACACTTTCGCGATTGATGCCGCACCTGCCGCGATACCACCGAAGCCGAAGATCGCAGCTATGATGGCGATGACAAAGAATGTAATTGACCAACGTAACATAATTCAGTAGTTTAATTTATAATGCGGGAAAATTTCCGGTTTCCCGATTACCGGCGGTGCTTATATGCCCGGCCTTATCTACGGAAATCTTTATACCACCCTCAAAAGAAGCCGTTTGCAGTACCGGTTGTAGATTCAAATCTACAGACACCGGCTATTTGGATGTTATCCGCCATTCGCTGTATCTTTGGGGGAATGAAATCCTGGGGCCGGTTCATATTGATCCTTCTGGCGTACGGCATTGCGATGCTGCATACTGTGGTGCCCCACCATCATGCGCAGGTCAGCCACGAGCAGGCCGTCCTGGTTCACAATAATTGTGTTTTCTCCCTCGAAGACAGCAATCTCTTACTAAGGGTACTCTCCACTGACCTGGGTACGGGACATCTTGAAATTTTCAAGAGGAACGCCGATACCGAGATTGAGTTCTCATCCCGGTTTATTGCGCATCTCCCCCCATTAACATTTACCATTACTGCCGCTTCAGCGACCGGTGTACACGCCGAGTTTATCGACGGGGGTATCGCGGGATTGACCCGGCACCAAGCGTTATCCTCCACTACCTCCTTCCGCGGTCCCCCCGTCGGGTAGACTGTTTATCTTTTCTTCTGTGGTGTGCATAGCACCCCAATCAATCCATTATTCTGAACGGATGGCAGCTACCGCCTGACAGGGGGTCGACTCCATTTCCATATCATGATCAATCAATATGTTTGAACGAGTAATATCATTTTCGGTTCACAACAAGTTCGTAGTTGCCATCTTCACGCTTGCCATTATCGGCGGGGGGATCTTCGCTATGAATGAAATCCCGATAGACGCGGTACCGGATCTCACGAACAATCAGGTACAGGTTGTCACTACCTCGCCTTCGCTAAGCGCGGAGGAAGTAGAGCGATTCATCACCTATCCGATTGAGGTTTCCATGGCTAACCTCCCGGGTGTTATTGAATTGCGGTCAGTTTCCCGCTACGGACTTTCAGTTGTCACAATTGTCTTCGAAGACGACATTTCAATATCCGACACACGGCAGTTTGTAAGCGAACAGATCGCTATCGCCGCTGAGGATATTCCCGAAGGGATGGGGCATCCTGGACTGATGCCTATCACTACAGGACTCGGCGAGATCTATCAATATACGCTGGCTGTAGACGATGGATTTGAACATGAGTATGACGCCATGGAACTGCGCACGATTCAGGACTGGATCGTAAAGCGCCAATTGTCCGGCATTGAAGGTGTGGTGGAGGTTAGCAGTTTTGGCGGATACCTGAAACAGATTCAGGTTACGATTGACCCCATGCGGCTCCGAAGCGTTGGTCTCACTATTCCAGACGTGGTTGCGGCACTCAAGGCGAACAACCAGAACACCGGTGGAAGCTACCTGGATCGCGGTCCCAACGCTATCTATATACGTGCGGAAGGCGTTGTCGCGGACTTGGAGGACATCGGAAATATCGTGGTGCGGCAGGAGGGGACGCCGGTTTTGCTCAGGCAGGTAGCGACGATTGAAAACGGCCATGCGCCGCGGTATGGTGCGATGACAAAAAATGGCGAGGGAGAGGCGGTCGGAGGTATTACGCTCATGCTCAAAAACGCAAACTCTTCGCAGACACTTGACAATATCCATCGCCGGGTAGAAGAGATTCAGGCATCATTGCCCAAGGGTGTCAGTATTGTACCCTATCTCGACCGGTCTGAACTTGTCGGTAGAACCACCCGGACGATCATGACCAATCTGCTGGAAGGTGGGCTGATCGTGATAGTGGTGCTGATACTTTTGCTCGGCAACTGGCGGGCGGGGCTCATAGTTGCCTCCGTTATCCCTCTGTCTCTGTTTTTTGCTTTTATCATGATGCATCTCTTTGGGGTCTCGGCGAATCTTATGTCGCTGGGAGCGCTCGATTTTGGGATCGTAGTAGACGGCGCGGTTATCATTGTGGAAGGCGTGTTACATGCGTTCGTGGTCTATCATGCAGGTAAAACACTTAGTCGGGCGGAGATGGATGCTGTAGTAGTCCGGTCTGCTTCTTCGATCTACAGGACTGCAGCGTTTGGTGTGCTCATTATCATCGTGGTATTCATTCCTGTCATGACACTGACAGGCATTGAAGGCAAGATGTTTCGCCCGATGGCGCAGACGGTAAGCTTTGCGATACTCGGTGCCCTTATCCTATCGGTTACCTACGTGCCTGCCCTCTCCGCGCTTTTGCTCGGCCGGACGATCAGTCTGAAAAAGAATTTTTCCGATCGCATTGTCGGCGCTCTACGACGTGTTTACGAACCTTGCCTGCGCGGCGCTCTTGCTTATCCTCGGATTACGGTAGGGGTATCCGCTCTTCTTTTCGTGGTAAGTATTTTTGTCTTCACGCGCCTGGGAGGCGTATTTATTCCCCAACTGGAGGAAGGCGATATTGCCATGCAAATGACGTTGCCGGCTGGCACATCGCTCGATGAAAGTATGCGAACCGCTACACAAGCCGAACGCATTCTGCTTGAAAATTTTCCCGAAGTCCGGCAGGTGGTTTCCAAGATCGGTACGGCTGAGGTTCCCACCGATCCGATGCCTTTTGAACTCGCAGACATTATGATTGTGATGAAGGAGAAGAGCGAGTGGACGTCAGCGGAAACGCGTGAAGAGCTCGTGGACAAGATGGAGGAGAAACTTTCGGCGATCATCGGCGCCTCATTCGATTTTACACAACCGATACAACTGAGGTTTAACGAGTTGATGACGGGGTCGAAAACTGATGTGGCGGTTCGGATATATGGAGAGGATCTCGATGTCCTGCACAACCAGGCAGTTATCGCGGCAGACATTGTAGCTGACATTCCCGGTGCGGCGGATGTTGTCGTTGAACAGACAGAGGGGTTGCCACAGTTGCTGGTCAGGTATCATCGCCCGCGCCTGGCTCAGCGCGGTATATCAGTAGAGGCATTGAACACGGTTATTCGCGCGGCGTTTGCCGGAGAACACACTGGAGTTGTGTTTGAAGGAGAGAGAAAGTTTGATCTGGTGGTGCGGTTGAATAAACAGCAACGATCGAAGTTCAACCTGAACGGCCTCTTTGTAAAAGACAGCTACGGACAACTCGTGCCCATAGCCGAACTGGTCTCGGTAACGGAATCGGTCGGCCCCGCGCAAATCTCACGTGAAAACGCACGCCGACGCATTACGCTCGGGATAAACGTGCGGGGAAGAGATATTGAAAGCCTGGTAAACGAGGTGCAGATCGCGCTCGGCGACAAGCTTGACCTTCCTCCCGGATACCATATAACGTATGGAGGCGACTTCGAAAATCTTAAGAAAGCTAAGCAACGTTTCATGGTCACTATTCCGATCGTGTTGATGCTCATCGTGATCCTGCTCTATTTCGCATTCGGATCGTTCCGGTATGCCTTTCTTATTTTTGCCGCTGTCCCCCTTTCGGCAATAGGAGGAGTCTTTGCTTTGTGGCTTCGGGATTTGCCGTTCAGTATTTCCGCCGGTGTTGGTTTTATCGCGTTGTTTGGTGTGGCGGTGCTGAATGGTATTGTGCTTATCAGCTATTTCAACGAGTTGAAAGCCCAGGTACACGGTGGTCTCAAAGATGTCGTCATCAGAGGGGGGATGACCAGACTGCGTCCGGTTGTCATGACAGCTTCGGTTGCTGCGCTGGGGTTTCTCCCCATGGCGCTCTCGAATACAGCGGGTGCGGAAGTGCAGCGGCCACTGGCTACCGTTGTGATCGGCGGACTGGTAAGCGCTACGCTGCTGACGTTGGTCGTGCTCCCCGTGCTCTATAAGTCGATGGAAGAATACCGTGAGCGGAACACGCGGCGGCGAATCAGACCGTCACTGACGATCGTACTTTTGCTTCTATGCAGTATTCCGGGTTTTTCGCAGGAGCGACCCTCGCGAGTCCTGACGGAAGAGGAAGCAGTCGGGATTGCTGTCGAAACGAATCCTCGTATGAGAATATCCTCGCTTGAGATCGAGCGACAAAAGGTTCAACGGAAGAGTGCGATACAATTGCCGATGACGGATATTGACCTGCGCTACGGACAACTCAACAGCGATCAGCACGATCCTTCGCTGGATGTGACGCAAAGCCTGGGGAGTGTTCCTGCACACGTTCAGCGCGCACGGATCAATAGGCATCACGTGCAGCTGGCGGAAGAAAGAGATGCGTTGAACCAACGAGACCTCGTGCTTGAAGTGCGTAATGCGTGGCATACCTGGATGTACTACCGACAGGTAGTAAAAGAGTTGGGTTCTCAATTGTTGCAATACGCCGATTTTGAGAAACGTATAGACCTTCAATATAGGGTGGGTGAACGCAGCTTGCTGGAGAAGAAACTCATCGAAAGTAGTCTGCATGAGTTGCGCAACAACCACCTGATGCAGTCTGAGAACCTGGTGCAGGCAATGGCCGACCTACAGTTACTGCTTTCGACTGACGAGGCCATTGTCCCCGCACTGGATACGCTGCTGACACTTGTCACGATAGCGGACACGGCGACCGTCGATCACCCGGCCATCAGGGTATTGGAGAAGCAGCTTGAAGCAAGTGAGATGCAAACCCGGCTTGAGAAGGCTCTTCTGTTTCCTGAAATCCGGTTAGGGTATTTTCGTCAGAACATTACAGAAGCCGACGTTCGCTTCAGAGGGCTCCGGGGATTTGCCGTGGGAGTGGCCGTTCCTCTCTGGTTTTCTCCACGACAATCGGATATTCAAAGAGCGAAGATCGGAGCTATGCAGGCGGAGCAGCAGCTTGAATTGGGAGCGCGCGGTTTGCACAATGCCCGAAGAAGGGCAACCTCAGATTATCGGAAGTATCAGCGACTGCTCGGCTATTACCGGGATGAAGGACTTGATCAGGCAGCCTTCATCCAGCAAACGGCGGTCCGCCAGATCGAAGCCGGTGAGATCGATTTCTTCCAGTACCTCCGGAGTATCGAACGCTATACAGAAATGCGCCTGGGTTTCCTCGAGGCTGTCTATAAATACAATCAATCAGTCATTCAACTAGAATACTTACAAAGTGAATAATAGTATGCGAACCTATAATAAATTGTTTTGTATCGTGTCTTTCTTCCTCGCTGCCTGTTCAGGCGGGCGTGAAGATGATTCCGTTGTGTCGCCGGGAGATGTGATGACAGCGGATCAGCGACAGCTTGCCGGCATCCGCACCGGGCGGATTGAATACAGACTGGTTTCACCGGTTGTGTCGTGTACCGGTGAAGTAGAAGTGCCGCCGCAGAGCCAGGCGTCTGTTACGGCACCGCTAGGCGGATATATTCTCGATGCCAACATCGTACCCGGAGAATATGTGAAAAAGGGCGCGATCCTGGCGCGGCTGAACAACCCTGAATACATATCCCTGCAACAAGGCTACCTGGAGACGCTGGGGCAGCTGCGATTTGCCTCGAAGGAGTTTGAGCGCCAGCGATCGCTGGTCGAGCAGAATGCAGCAGCTCAGAAAAAATTCCAGGAGAGCGAGTCATCGTATGATGTATTGAAAGCGAGACTGGCGGGTTTGAAGGAACGGCTCCGGATGATCGGCGTGGATATGCGTAGCCTTGAGGAAGGACACATTCAGCCGGATGTCGCGCTGCGTGCGCCGATTACCGGATTTGTGACGGCGGTTAATCACCACCGGGGACAATTCGTCGAACCGAGAGAAGTTTCGTTTCACATCGTCGACCTTAGCGATCTGCACTTACACCTGAATGTGTTCGAGACGGATGTGGCAAAGGTGCGCAAGGGTCAGTTAATTCGCTTTCGTCTGGCGGGCGGTGGTGGTGAGACGTTCCTGGGCGAAATCTCGCTGATCAGTCCGCAGGGTAGTGAGGATATGAGGACATTTGATGTGCACGGTCATATTGAAGACAACAACGATATGTTCAGGCCTGGTATGTTTGTCGAGGCGGAGATTGTGCTTTCACGTGACAGTCTCTATGCCCTTCCGGAAACAGCAGTAGTTACACGCAATGGAAAGTCGTTTGTGGTATGGAAGAGCGATGGCGGCTATCGTGTTGATGATATCGATACCGGCGTTGCGATGGACGGCTGGGTTGAGATCCGGAATCACAACGCTTTTAAGGATAGGGAGATCGTTGTTGAAGGCGCGTCGCGCGTATTCGCTGCGCTGGAGAAGGGCTAGCGTGGTGATATTTATTCCCGCTCGCGTTTGATGTTGACACTGGCCTGGGGACCCACCCGTATGGGTACTTTCTCTATCTCGAGGTTCGCGGCTTCAATCCCGTATAAACCTTCGGTTGACAGGCTGTGCTTCTTCAGCATGCGGTAACCCTGGATGATCAGCCTGTCGAAGTTGGAGATCACGCTGTCGGTTGAAGCCCAGGAATGTAAAATGATGAATTTGAAGTCTGCCATCATGCTGTATTTGTGCAGCGCAGGGTGGGGACTGGTAAGATCGATCTCTCCGGAGTCGGCCATTTCATGGATGATCTTGTTGAAGATGAGGTTTACACGATGATCGGTCTTGAAGCCAAGTTTGATTGTCAGGTAAAAGCACTTCTTGGGAATTATCGTATCGACGATGTATTTGCTCATGAACGGCGTATCTACCGTCTCGACGTGGACGAACCAGTAGATATCGGCTCGCTTGGGTCGCTTTTTGAACATCGAGTAAATGATGTTGGAGTCGATATAGCGTTTGCTGTCAGCCATCGCCAGGTACACGAGATTTGTCGATTCTTTTGGAATCGTCGTGTCGGCCTGGAGATCCTGTATCATTCCGACGTAGTGCTTGAGGTCGACAAACTCGGTATGTCGCGTTCGTAGCCTGCGCGCGTGTACGAGGATGAACATCATGATGAAAAAGAGTCCGGCGATGGTGAACGTAAACCACCCTCCATGTGAGAATTTACTCAGGTTGGAAACCAGGAATGCTCCCTCGACAGTAAACAGCAGGATACCCAGCATGATTGCCCGAAAGGTTGATTTCCTCGATGCCGCGAAGTAGAAGACCAGCAGGGACGATGTCATGAGCATATCGAACGTGATCGCGAGCCCATAGGCGCCTTCCATGCGAACGGACTCCCGGAAAATAAACACTACGAGGATGCAGCCGGCCAACAGTGTCCAGTTGATAGCGGGAATATAGACCTGACCCCTCAGCTGACTTGGATAGCGAACTCTTGTTGCCGGCCAAAGCTTGAGCTTCATAGCTTCGTTGACAAGTGTGAAAGTCCCGGAGATAAGTGACTGACTGGCGACAATGGTTGCCAGCGTAGCCAGGAGCACACCGGCTATTTGGAATACTTCATCCTGGGGCATGATCTGGAAGAAGGGAAGTTTGTTGCCCAGCATCTCGCCTTCGTGCGCAAGCAGCCAGGCGCCCTGTCCGAAGTAGTTAAACAGGAGAGATACCTTCACAACGCCCCATCCAACGCGGATATTGCTTTTGCCGGCGTGGCCGAGGTCTGAATACAATGCTTCCGCTCCTGTTGTACACAGAAATACGGCTCCCAGTATCCAGAATCCACCAGGGTATTGTGAGAGCAGGTTGATAGCATAAAGAGGATTGATTGCTTTGATTACTTCCGGGTTCAGCACAACGTGCGAGAACCCGATGATGCCGATAAAAGAAAACCACACCACCATTGCCGGGCCGAACGTTCGACCCACCATCGAGCTGCCGAATTGCTGGAAAACGAAGACGAGGACCAGGATTGCAATCACGATGCCGATGATCGTATCGGTTGAGATCTCCGGGTCAATAATCCGCAGACCTTCGATTGCAGACGTAACACTGATCGCGGGGGTTATGAAGCCGTCGGCTATCAGTGTGGCACATCCGATGATCGCGGGGTAAACAACCCATCCGGATTTGTAACGGCGCAGCAGCGCATACAATGCGAAGATACCTCCTTCACCTTTGTTGTCGGCGCTGAGTGCCAGGTACACGTATTTGAAGCTGGTGATGATCGTCAACGTCCAGAATACACATGACAGTCCGCCGAGGATCAGGTCTTCGGTGATCACGTGTGTCCCTATAATAAACCGGAACGCATAGATCGGGGATGTCCCGATGTCGCCATAAATGATTCCAAAGGCGATGAGGATGCCAGCTGCCGACAGTTTAGGGTGGTGTTTTGTACTGGATTCCGGCATTGGAAAAGTCTGTTACTCCAAATCCTTCTGGCAGGAGCAAATTTAGAGGCCTTTTGATAACTGCAAAAGAAAGTAACGGAATGTTTCCGAATCGAGATCCGGGGAAGATAGCCGACCGCTCTACGCGGAATTTGAACGACAAACGGCTAAAAGTTGTCTGCCCGGCTGACGGATAGCTCCAGAAATTTTTAGTTTTGTGTTTATATACCCAACCGATATCCGCTTATGTACAGAAAGCTGTTGTATTTTTTGTTAATACCGGCCTTTTTCACTTCCTGCGAAACCAGGGACAAAGAAGCGCTCCAGTTCCAGGTGGATTCCCTCAAAACGGAGTTGGCCAGAAGTCATGAGACTTCCCGGGCGCTGGTGGAAATTGGTACCCTGCTCGACTCGATAGATGCAACCCGGCAGTTACTGCGTGTCAACCTCGTGGAAGGCACTCCTTACGATGACTACAGTGGCCGCATGGAGGAGTTAAATGACTATATCCGCACCACGCAAGACAAGATCAGTGACCTGGAACAATCGCTGAGGACCTCGAAGGCAAATGCGCAGGCTTTCACCAGATCCATTAATAAACTTAAAGCCGACCTGGCGGCGAAGAACAAGGAGGTGATATTTCTGCAGGAGGAGGTTGAACGGGTCCGGAATGAGAATAAGAACCTCATTATAACGGTAGACCTGCAGGATGCGGAAATAGCAGATAAACAAGAGCAGATCGATGCCAGATCACAGGAGCTTGCGCTCATAGAAGCGCGGGTTCAGGAGTTGATGATACAGGCGAAGGTTGGTGAAGCGGAAGCATATTACCTCCGGGGTCAAGCCATTGAGACTGCGGCCGAACGCACGCGGCTTGCTCCGCGCAAGAAAAAAGAGACCTTGCGGGAAGCGCTCGAACTGTATAAAAAAGCCTTGTCATTGGGCAAAACTGAAGCTCAGACCCGGATTACTGAGCTGGAGGCCAGGTTATAGTAACCGGTTGCCTGTAGTCCTTCGGTGTACTTCCAATCGACTACTGTCTACCGAATACTGAATATATTGCCCGTATGATATTCGACATCCTGTTGACAATTTTTCTCGTCCTTCTCAACGGTTTCTTCGTTGCAGCGGAGTTTGCTATTGTTAAAGTGAGGAGTTCTCAAATCGACCTCAAGGAGAGAGAAGGTCACCCGATGGCAGCGTTGTCCAAACGCATTATTGCCAACCTCGACGCCTACTTGTCGGCAACGCAGTTGGGGATAACGATCGCCAGCCTCGGGTTGGGATGGATTGGCGAGGCAGTGGTCTCCCGGCTTATAATCGATCTTTTTACCGCGCTGGGTCTGGGTATGGATCCTGAGACGGCGCATCGCGCCGCCTTTCCTGTCGCTTTTGGTGTCATCACTATTCTGCATATCGTGTTCGGCGAGTTGGCGCCAAAATCATACGCTATTCAGCGTCCGGAGAGCGCCACCCTGTGGCTGGCTGCACCGCTGAATGTGTTTTATTGGATATTCAGGCCCTTCATCTGGCTGCTCAACGGGTTTTCGAACCGGGTACTTCGCCTCATCGGCATCACGCCGCTGAAAGGGGCGGAAGTCCACTCGCCGGAAGAACTCCGCCTGATGGTGGAGCAGGGTAAGAAGAGCGGCGCCATCGAGCCCCGCAAATATGAGATCATTCGAAATGCCTTCGATTTTGCCGAACGCACGGCGCGCCAGGCTATGGTTCCCAGAACCCATGTATTCGCGGTGAACAAAACGTCGCCGGTAGATCAGATTGTCGAGAAGATCCTGGAAAACGGGTACTCGCGTGTGCCGGTCTTTGACGGGACGATCGATCATGTCGCGGGTATTGTCTTCACGAAAGACCTGCTGCTGAAGTTGCACGAGGGAAAGCCGTTTTCTATCGAGACGATCCTTCGCCCCGCTCATTATATCGCGTCTAACAAGAAACTGATCGATATTATGAGAGACTTCCAGAAACAGCATGTTCAGTTTGCTGTCGTGGTGGATGAATTTGGGGGCACGGAAGGTGTGATCACGATGGAGGATATTCTGGAAGAACTTGTGGGGGAGATCCAGGATGAGTACGACACCGAAACCCCGATGGTCGAAAGACTCGATGACCGGAAATACCGGGTCCAGGGATCAGTCGCGCTGGTTTCGCTGAATGAAATGCTTCCCCGCCCGCTTCCCGAAGACGAAACCTATGTAACGCTGGCGGGAATGCTGATTGATATCGTGGGGCGAATTCCGAATGTCGGCGAAAGTATCGAACAGGATGATTATATCTTCACTGTGATCAAGCGTATCAAGAACCAGATCATTTTGGTGGATATTTTTGATCGCTTCGTCGAACCGGAGGAAGATTGACGTGTTCAGAGCCATTTCTTATGTCTGAAATACCCGATCATGCCAACGGCTATCGTTATCATCAATACCCAAACGGCTGCGTATCCGTACTTCCACTCCAGCTCGGGGAAATGCCGGAAGTTCATTCCGTATATCCCGACGATAAAAGTCAGTGGTATGAATATCGTTGAAATGATGGTGAGTAGTCGGATTACTTCATTCAGCTTACTGTTCTGAACATTGAGATACTGATCGGTCAGTCCCACGGACAGGTCGCGGTAGGCATCGAGCGAGTCGATGATGTGAACCACGTGGTCATACACATCTCTGAAGTAGGGTATATTCTCTTCCCGGACGAAGTCGCTTTCATCTTTCAGGATTTTTCCCAGGGCGTCGCGCAGGGGGTACAGTGCTTTTTGAAGAAAGATCAGTTCCTTTTTGATCACCTGGATTCTCTGAAACGACGCGTCGGAATGGTTTGTGCTAAGTAGCGTTTCGATGTCATCGATTCGCTCGCCGATAATATCGAGTACCGTGTAGTAGTTGTCGACGGTGATATCGATGAGGCGGTACAGCAGGTAGTCGGCTTGTTTTTTGCGCACTCGCCCCTGATCAAGCCGGATGCGTTCCCGTAAGTTGTCGAACAGATCGCCTTCCTTTTCCTGGAAGGTGAGCAGGTAGTCAGGCCCCAGTACAAAGCTGATCTGCTCGTAGTCTATTTCGGAGCCCTGTATCCGGTACAGCATCTTGAGGGTGACGAACAGGTATGGTTCGTACTCTTCGACTTTCGGGCGCTGGTCATTGAGAATATCCTCAACCAGCAACGAGTGTAGCGAAAAATGTGATTGCAGCTCTTCAATAATGGAGGCCTGAGACAGACCGTCGAGATTCACCCAGTTCACCTCGCCCTTTTTTATATGCGGAATCAGGTCGACGAAGTTGTCCGCGGTGTGGCGGCTGTAGTTTTCGCGGTTATAGACAATGAGTTCGAGAATGACATTTTCCTGGCTGTCAGGCGCCGGTGACTGGGTATCCATGTAGCTTCAGGGTTTTCAGGGAGCCTGTGTCCCGGTGGCTGGAAGCCCCGGCGGCACAAACCCCTCTTACTAAAGTATGCAAAAATGTGAGTGCTCAAATGAAATTTCCGAAAAGTGTTTTGGCTGACAATAACCGGTGCTGTTCCAGCGCGGATAATAAAGAAACGTTGTGTATAATTGTGATTCATGTCCTTGCGCCTGGAAGATATAAAAGCCCCTGTTGCTAGAGAAATGCAGGAATTCGAACCCAAATTCCGGGCATCGATGAAGACGCGTGTGCTCTTGCTTGACAAGGTCATGAGCTACATCGTAAAGCGCAAAGGGAAGCAAATGCGCCCGATGTTTGTCTTTCTCTGTGCGGGGATGTGTGGCAGGATCGGCGACGAGACCTTTCGCGGCGCCGCCCTGATTGAGCTTCTGCATACGGCAACCCTGGTGCATGACGATGTGGTGGACGAAGCAAACTACAGGCGTGGTTTCTTTTCAGTGAATGCGTTGTGGAAAAATAAGGTTGCCGTGCTTGTCGGCGACTTTCTCCTGGCCCGTGGCCTTATCCTTTCAGTCGAGAATAACGACCTTCAGCTGTTGAGGATCGTTACACGCGCGGTAAAGGAAATGAGCGAAGGGGAACTGCTACAGATTGAAAAGTCGCGGAGGCTGGACATAGACGAGGCCGTCTACTACGAGATCATCCGTCAGAAGACGGCATCGCTGATCGCCTCCTGCTGTGCCGTCGGCGCGAGTTCCTCCGGCGCCTCGGAGGAAGTAGTGGAGAAAATGCGCGCCTTCGGAGAGAATATCGGGATGGCATTCCAGATAAAAGACGACCTGTTCGACTACGGTGAGGTGGAGATCGGTAAACCCCTCGGTATCGATATCAGGGAAAAGAAAATGACACTACCGCTGATCTATGCGCTCTCGAAAGCGGGCTGGATGGAAAAGCGACGGATTATCAACATCGTGAAGAACGAAAGCGATAAGCCCCGGAAAGTGAAAGAAGTAATTGCCTACGTAAAGCAGTCGGGAGGTATTGAATACGCGGTTGAAAAAATGAACTACTATCACCGGGAAGCTCTCGCTATCCTTGAGTCTTTTTCAGATTCAGACTACCGCAAGTCTCTCCGGGACCTGGTTCAATTTACGATCGATCGCACGAGCTAGCCGTTACCACGCCCGTGTTGTTTCCTGTGTTTTACAGCTTGTCAGACGCCCGCCGTTTTTGAACCCGTTCATATTGCGTCAGGAAGTCGTCGAGCTTCTCGGCGGGAATCTTCTTTCCGATGATCTTTTTCTGACCGTCAAGTACGTACAGCGTGGGCGTGGTATTGGCGTCGTACAAATCCTGATAAGGGCCGACATACGTGCGGGGTCCGTTTACCGTGATCCACTTCATATTCATTTCCTTGATGTAGTCGCGCATCTTTGTTATGCTGGTATCGGCACTGACGGCGAACACTTCTACGTCCCATTTTTTCATATTGTAGAAGTCGACGAGTTTGGGCGTTTCTTTTTTGCATGAGCCGCAGTCGGGATCAAATATGTAAAGAACGGTGTACTTGTTCTTGATGGCGTACAGCTCCCGCGGCTTCAGGTTGATGTCTTGCATGATGAGGTTCGCGCCTTTCTGGCCGATGAGGCTCTTGCGCAATCGATCGGCGTGGTCTTTCAAATTCTTCCGCATAGCGGCATTGGCCCAGAAGTCCATCTCTCCCGATGCGAAGTAGGTATCGTTGAGGTGTACGAACACTTCATCAAGCCCCATAATATCCGGATTCTGAAACTTCAATACCGATACCCATACCGCGTATTTATAGGTTTCCTGATTTTTCTTAGCGACGTTGATTACCCTCTCCAGGGCTTTCCTAAGCGTATCGGCTTGCGGTACGTAGAGTTTGTCCAGGTATTCGTGGATTTTTTCCTGGTAAAGCGGCCGTGGCAACCGTATCATGGCATCGTCGGCGAGGTCAAAGTTGTCGAAAAAGTGTTCCCTGTACCATTTCAGCTGAAATGTCGAGTCGATTGAACCATCCGCTTTTTTCGGAGGGTCGGGGATCACAATGGGCTGATTGGCTTTGAATATCCTCGCTGTCAGGGTGGAGGGATGTTCATCGATGACGCGTTTCTGGTAGGCCAACACGTTCTCATTGACTTTCGAGAAGTGCTCGCGCGCATCCTTCTTCTGCGCTTCGGCGAGTGTGCTGTCTTGCAGGACTTTTATATACGGCTCGGCCTCGAGGTGCCGTTCCATGTTAAAGACCATGTTTTCGAAGAACAGGGTGTTGTCTACGTCCCCGCTGACCTTCATGTTTTTTATGTAATCGGACGTATTTGTCGCGAGTGAAAAGTGTTGGTCGTGCGAAACCACAAATTCAAAAATTCGCGTTTTGTTCAGTACCAGGAAGTACACGCCCTGGGGAAGGGATTGCTTTCCGTCGAAGAAGAACTCGCCGCTATTATTGACGTGCGCCGTGTCTTTTACGAATGTGCTCTCGCCGTAGTAGTAACCGAGATAGGCCGTTGTATCTTTTAGTCCTGTGATGTTGAGCCGGATATTGTAGCCGGTTTGCGCCAGAGCGCTAAAGGAAAGTATCAGGATCGGGATAAGAAAGCCGGTTCGCATAGCTGGAAAATTTGTCAAATTTCAGAAAACTATTGGACGAATTCAAAGACGCTGCAATTAATAAACCAGTTAACGTATTGGTAACAAGGATGGTGACAAATTTTGAATATATCTTACGTCGCCATTTGGGTTCCGCGAAGGCCCAGGCGTTTCATTCGCCATTTTTCCTATTTTAGCGCACTATGTCACTGCTCATTGAGAATCTTGTGAAGGAATACGGACGCCAGAAGGCAGTTAACGACATATCGTTTACGGTAAACGAAGGAGAGATCGTTGGTTTTCTTGGCCCCAATGGCGCCGGAAAATCGACTACGCTCAAGATATCGACCAGTTATCTCCCGCCAACATCCGGGAGGGTTGTTGTCGGAGGTTACGATGTAGCGAGCCACCCCATGGAGGTGAAGAGAATAACCGGCTATCTACCGGAGCACAATCCATTGTATCTCGACTTGTATGTTCGTGAATACCTGATGTTTGTGGGCAGATTGTACGGCCTGCGCGGGACGACGCTGAAAAAGCGCGTGGACGAAATGGTAGAACTTTGCGGACTCACGCGTGAGCAGAATAAGCGAATAGAAAGCTTGTCGAAAGGGTATCGTCAGCGGATTGGTCTCGCGCAGGCGCTGATTCATGATCCGGCCGTGCTTATCCTGGATGAGCCCACCTCCGGACTTGACCCGAATCAGCTTGTTGAAATCAGGAATCTTATCCGCAACATCAGCGCGAATAAAACGGTGATCTTCTCGACACACATCATGCAGGAGGTTGAAGCGATCTGCGAACGAGTAGTGGTAGTTAATCGCGGTAGCATTGTTGCTAACGACCGTCTCGGAAACCTGCTGGCCCGCCACGGTCATGACGACAGCATTGTAGTCGAGTTTGAAGAACCCATCGATCTTTCCGAAATGAAGCGGATATCCGGTGTATCGAAGATCGAAAACCTCGGTGATAACCGATACCGGATCTTCATCGACAAAGGCACCGACATCCGCCCCGAAATATTCCGCTACGCCGCCGACCGGAATCTATCGCTGATCGGACTGAGACAGGACGAAAACTCGCTGGAGAATATTTTCCGTGAACTGACGAAGGCAGACGTAGGCTGATGCCAGCCTACGAATGAATGTACTTTTCCAATTGCTGGATTGTATCCTGCTGATTGGCCACTACGGCTTTGATCACGTCATTGATCGAAATGATTCCGATCACCTGATCATTTTCGAACACCGGCAGATAGCGAACATTCTTGTCAGACATCAGTTGCATGCAGATCTCGATCGACGTGTCAGGCTGGATCGTAGGGAGGTCGGTTGACATAATGTCTTTCACCTTGACGTCCGACGACGCCTTGCCTTTCAGAATGACCTTGCGGGCATAGTCGCGTTCTGTGAGCAGCCCCACATAGCTGGCGCTGTCCATCACCAGTACAGATCCAATGTTCTTGTCAGACATGATCTTGAGCGCCTCGAAAACTTTCGCTTCGGGGGTGACAGAAATGATACTTCTTCCTTTGTGGGATAACACATCTGATACTCTTTTCATGATCACAATTTGGTTGTAGATTTAGGCTTCATCAACGAGTAAGATAATCATTACAATTATAAATTCCCAAATTTTGAGGGTGAGTGGCGTTTAAACGGATGGGTCTGCTATACATAATATAGCATTAACGCCTATATTTACATTTTTCCAGGAATGATTCAGGTACTGTCCAAAGAATTTAACAGTTTCCTCAACTCCCTGATCGCCTACGTGGTCATGGGAGTTTTTCTTACAGCCATTGGCTTGCTGATGTGGGTGTTCCCGGGAACCTCCGTGCTGGACTATGGTTATGCCGACATGGAAACACTGTTTTCACTGGCGCCCTACGTCTTTGTATTCCTCATCCCCGCCATTACCATGCGAAGTTTTGCTGAAGAGGCGAGGGGAGGTACCCTTGAGTTGCTGCTCACCAAACCCCTTTCCGACTGGGATATTATACTTGGTAAATTTCTCGCGTGTTTCCTGCTCGTCGTACTTTCATTGATTCCGACCTTGATCTATTATTTCTCGGTGCATGCGCTCGGCAATCCTCCCGGCAATATTGACACACCCGGTGTGATGGGCTCATACGTCGGTCTGATCTTGCTCGGAGCTGTGTTTTGTTCGATCGGTGTACTGGCTTCCTCCATTACTAACAATCAGATCGTGTCGTTTATTGTGTCAGCTTTCCTTTGCTACCTGATGTTTGAAGGCTTTGAATCCGTGTCGCAGCTCAATGTCTGGTCCGAATCGTCGCTCTTTTTGAAAGAGCTTGGGTTATTGTACCACTACGATGCTCTTAGCCGCGGACTTATAGATAGCCGTAACCTGATTTACTTCGGAAGTGTCATCACCGCGATGTTGCTGATCACCCGTATCAATGTTGGAGCGCGATCATGGTGAACTGGAAAAACAGAAAAACGGGAGATCTGCTCTTACTGGCGAATGGCATCGTAATCCTTGTGCTGATCAACCTGCTGGCTTCCCGGTATTTTTTTCGTATTGACCTCACGGAAGACAGGCGCTATTCGATTCATGAATCCACACGGGAGATGTTGTCGCGACTCGATGACGATGTGTATGTTGAGGTGTTTCTGGAGGGTGAATTGAACGCTGAGTTCAGACGCTTTCAGAAGACTATCCGTGAAACACTGGAAATGTTCCGGATATACTCGGATAACAAGTTGCAATATTCGTTCACCGATCCCGGTATGGCTATTGGTCAAAAGGCGCGATCGGAGTTTATGTCAGATCTCGCGTCGAAGGGCATACAACCTACTAACGTGATCGACATACGCGACGGCGAACGTGTGGAGAAGATTATTTTTCCGGGCGCGATCGTGTCGTATGGAGGCGCGGAGACGGGAGTTATGCTTCTGAAAGGGCGTAAGATCAATGAATCTATCGAAGGCATTGAGTTCGAGATTGCCAATGCGATCTATAAGCTCACCGAAGAGGAGCCAGCACTCCTGGGAATGATATCCGGACACGGTGAAGCCGATGGTGCGGCTGTCGCGTCATTCATACGCGCAGCTTCCGATCTCTACCACGTCCGCAGAATTGATATGCAGGATCCGGCGCTTGACGCGTGCGATGTCATTGTTGTCGCAAAACCGGTAAACGCATTTTCAGCACTCGACAAGTATCGCTTGGATCAGTATATCATGGGAGGAGGAAAAGCGTTGTTTTTGATTGATAGACTCGACGCCAGTATGGACAGTACCACACAGGCGAACTATTACGCGTTCCCCTATGAGACCGGCCTTGATGATCTGTTGTTTAAATACGGTGTGCGGATAAATCCTGACCTGATACAGGATCGCTATTCCGCGGGATATCCGATCGTGACGGGCGAGAACCCGGACGGCACACCTCAGATGCATTTGATAGAGTGGCCGTTCTTTCCGCTGATCAATGGGCTCGCCGACCATCCCGTTACGCGGAACCTTGATAGGATATTCATGCGTTTTGTCAGCAGCATCGATACAGTGAAAGCGGAAGGTGTGCGAAAGACGCCACTCATGTTCACGTCGGAGTATTCGCGCAGATTGAGTAGTCCGGTGAACGTGAACGTCAGTGAGCTTCGTCGCAATCTAACGGCCGAGCAGTTCACCGAGCAGTTCATTCCGGTAGCCTACCTCCTGGAGGGTTCGTTCAATTCCTTATATAAGAATCGCTTTCTCCCGGAAGGTGCCGACGCGGGATCTTTTAAAGAACAAAGTATAGCGACCAGCCTGATCGTAGTTTCTGACGGCGACGTTTTGCAGAACGATGTCAATCGCAGAACAGGAGAGCCGCTACCACTCGGTTTGGATCCCTTCACCAACTACACATTTGCCAACAAGGATCTGCTGCTGAATATGATCGCCTATCTTCTGGACAAGGACGGATTAATCCGCGCGCGAAACAAGGAACTCATGGTCAGGCCTCTTGACCGCGAGCAGATTGCGCGTGAGCGTCTGAAATGGCAGGTGATCAACCTCGGGATCCCGCTTGTGCTTTTGGTGGTTTTCGGCGTGGCACGTGCGTATTGGAGACGAAGAAAATTCGCAAATTTTTAATCATGCAGGGGAGAGTTAATAAGAGGCGGTTTATTGTGCTGGTTGTGTTGACCGTAGCGACCCTGGTGGCAGGGTGGTGGGTGCAACCCGGGAATCGCTTTGATATTGACGAAGACCTTTTCCGCGTCGACGGGCTGAACGAGATCAGCCGGGTTGATCTGCACTCTCCCGCGGGCCTGGTGCGGCTGCAGTTCGACGGTGCGCGCTGGCGCGTCAATGACGAGTATGACGCAGACGCGAGTATGATCCGGGTCTTGTTCGCTACCCTTCAGCAAGCGCAGCCGAAGCGTCCGGTCGCATTTGCGCACCGGGATTCGGTAATGAAGGCGGTTTCTGAATCAGGAGTGAAGGTAGGACTCTACGCCGGCGACGAATTGCGAAAAGAATTTTATGCGGGCGGAAACAGTGAAAAAACACAGGCGTTCTTCGCCGACCCTGCTACGGGAAGTGTGTACGTAGTGACCATTCCCGGCTACCGGGTCTATGTATCGGGTATCCTCGAACTAGCCACAGACGGATGGAGGGACAAACTCGTTTTTGGCTTCAACTGGCGCAATTTCAAGTCCCTGGAAGCGCGATTTCCGGGTAATGCCGCCGGCGACTTTACCGTTGCGATGCAAGCCGGTTTCTTCGGTATCCAGGGTTTGCCGGCGACGGACACTACGCGGCTTAATAATTTCCTGGATGATGTGTCGCTGCTCACGGTGGAGGAATATCTTTCTGAACCGAAGTTAATCGATAGCCTAAAGGCGATCATCCCCAAAATGGAAATACTTGTCACGGATGTCGCAAACCGGTCGTATCGCTTGCGATTATTCGATCCCGGGAAGTCCCGGGAAGGTTTTATTCTCATCCAGGATTCGCAGGCTGCGCTGATTAACCGGAGGAAAACCGACGAATTATTGAAAACGAGGTCGTTTTTCGGAAAAAAATAGCCCGGATTTTCGGAAACAATGGCGGTTTTATAATTCGGTTTTCTTTATAACTTTACCCCGCTTTAAAATCAAACCACTACTCCACCGATGAAGTTTATCGTAAACTCAGCTTATCTGCTAAAGCAACTTTCCAATATCAATGGTGTGATCACAACCAACCCGGTTGTGCCTATCCTGGAAAATTTTCTGTTTGAACTCGAAAAGGGCGGGCTTACGGTAACAGCATCCGATCTTCAAACTTCTATGATCACCGAGATCCAGGTGGAGTCAAAAGAGAAGGGAAGTATTGCAGTGCCTGCGCGTATTCTGCTGGACACACTGAAGAACCTTCCGGAGCAACCCGTTACTTTCTCAATAGACGAGTCTACTTATAGCGTTGAAATAATCTCCGACAATGGGCGGTATAAACTCTCCGGTGAGAATGCTACCGATTTCCCCAAGGTTCCGGCGGTGACCGACGACTTTTCAGCAGAGATATCGTCTGAAGTCCTCTCCCGCGCTATTAGCAACACGATCTTTGCGACCAGCAACGACGAGCTGCGGCCTGCGATGACGGGTGTTTATGTAAACCTCGGCGATAAGAACACAACGTTTGTCGCCACCGACGGCCACCGGCTTGTCAGATACAGGAGAGCCGATGTTAAGTCTGACAATGGCAATGCCATTATTATCCCGCGCAAAGCGCTGAATCTTTTGAAAGCAACCCTCCCGGCGGAAAACACAGACGTCGTGTTGAACTTCAACATGGCGAATGCATTCTTCCGTTTCGGAAATATCCGTATGATCTGCCGCCTGATTGATGAACGCTTCCCCGATTACGAGAATGTCATTCCTTCCGGCAACGATATCAAGATGACGATAGGGCGAAATGATTTGCTCGGCGCGCTGAAGAGGATATCCATTTATGCCAACAAGACAACTCATCAGGTGCGACTGAAGATCACCGGAAGCGAGTTGCAGATATCCGCGGAAGACCTCGATTTTTCAAACGAGGCAAACGAGCGCCTGAGTTGCGAACACGAAGGCGAGGATATCGAGATCGGCTTCAATGCGAAGTTCATCGTCGAGATGCTGGGCAATATGGATTCAGATCAGATCCGCCTTACGATGTCGGCACCCAACAAAGCCGGCGTTATTTTCCCGGTCGATAAGGACGCCTCCGAGGATATTCTTATGCTGGTGATGCCGGTAATGCTGAACCAGTATGTTTAGCCTTAAGGGATATTCAGTCGATAACACCGCGTTTTCCCAGCTCGATAACCTCAAGTTCCCGGGTCTTTCCATCGGTGATTTCAAACCGAATGATTGTTCTCATGTGATGAAATCCGTGGTTTCCAGCCGCGCCGGGATTGATGTATAGCATTCCGTTGCGGGCAGGATCTTTTGCGACGCGCAGTATGTGGGAGTGACCGCAGATGAAGATGTCGGGTTTGCGCACGGGAAGGATCTTATTTACCCTCGGGTTGTAACGGGGCGGGCTTCCGCCGATGTGAGTCATCCAGATGCTCAGGCCTTCACATTCAAAAAACAGGTCTTCTGGAAATCGCAGTTGAATTTCCTTGCCATCGATGTTGCCGTACACCGCGCGCAGCGGTTTGAAATCTTCCAGGGAACTGACAATTGAGACGTCTCCGATGTCGCCGGCATGCCATACTTCGTCGCAGTTTTTGAAATGCTCGAACACCGCCGGCTGCAATACGCCGTGGGTATCCGAGATCAATCCGATCTTCATGTCTATAGTTTCGGGATTAAAGTTCGAACTTCAAAGTGGGGGCACCCTAAACTTTGCACCGTTGCTGTCCTGTAAAACGCATATTAGATCCCTCCGGGGTCTGCGGCCGTGGCGACTGAAAAACCCTTAGGGCGTCCATTTAACCAAAATACTGTTGCTTAGGCGGGTAAAATGTCTCTTATCGGCCATTTGCACAGAGTACCGATTATATCGAACACTTGAGGTATTGTTGCTTGGCTAGCAATCAATATGATTTTAATTTACGGGCTTGATAAACCTTTTCTTCGAAATCACTATGAAGCGTACCACTATTTTGTTGATCTGCGTGTTGGCCGGTGTGAGTGTCTCTGCACAAACTGCCAGCGACGCATTGGAAAGAGACAGCCAGACGCTGAACGAGCGTTATTTTGTCATGAAGAACAAATCCCAAACGTACCAGGACTACAAAGTTATCAAGGAGAACATCCTCGAAGGTATGTGGAAGATTGTGCAGGATTCCATGCAACATAAGCAATCTGAGATCCGAAAGGCGAACGCTACAATCGCCAGCCTGAATAACGAGCTGGATGAAAACAAACAAACACTGAAGGAGAAGGAAGAGAGTATGCAGGATGTGCTTTACGCCAGTACGCACATTACCGTCCTGGGTATCGACTTCACCAAAGGTGTCTTTGCCGGACTCATGGGTGCGGTTATCCTGCTGCTCGGTTTGATAATCGCTGTTATCTACTACACAATGAAAATGATGCGTCGCAATCTCGCGGAAAAGGTGGAGCTCATGAATTCCATTAGTACGGAGTACGAGGACTACAAGCGCCGTGCGATGGATAAGCAGACCAAGCTTTCGCGCGAATTGCAGAACGAGCGCAATAAGTTGATGGAGTTGGGAAGTCTTTAGGAAGTTCCGGGTTCAAGGTTTCGGGTTTGGGAGCCTCTAACCCGAAACCCGGAATCCGAAGCTTCTAAACTTTGAACCCTAAAAAAATAACCTCGTCTCTCACCAGCCCGTACTCCGCCCGTTGTTCGTTTGTCAAGATATTTACAAACGGATCTTCGAAGGGCGTTAATCCTGCTGCGGCGATGCGCTGAGGATAGTCCTTTCCGTAACGGCGCACATGATCGTCCTGGCCAAATAGTTTCTCGCGCTGGCCGCGGTCGGTAATAGTAGGGTCCGAAACCGTTGTCTCCGCTAGGGGGTTAAAGAACGGAACCTGCAGGATCGCGAATCCCCCCGGTTTGAGCACGCGGCAGATCTCTTTCATCGCCAGAATGTCGTCGTCTACGTGCTCCAGTACATGGTTGCACAGCACTACGTCGAAGGCGTTGTTACTAAACGGCAGCTTGTGGATATCTGCTTTCACCTTCGCCAACGGCGACTCCAGGTCGGCGGTAATGTAGTCCTCTTTGTGAAGTTCTTCAAAACGCGGGATGAAACAGGCTTCCGGAGCAATGTGGAGGACGGATTGGCGGCGGGTGAAGAATGACGTTTTTTCCTGAAGGTAGAGCCAGATCAGGCGGTGGCGCTCCAGCGACTGGCACTGAGGACACAGCGCATTGGCGCGTGGATTGATCCGCCCGTAGGGGAGGAACTTGCTAAAACTGTGCGAACATACGGGACACGTCACTGCCTGGCCCCGGAGCAGGAGACCTGCGATTCTGAGCCCGACGCCACTTACCCGCTGAAGGTATTTTCTCGGAATATACCGGATCAACCAGGAAATCAGCCATCTCATCACCGGCAAAGATAAGAGGCTCGGTGGCAGTGGAAAATAGATCGGCGGCAGTAAAACTATTTGCGACACGGCACCATCATAATAGCAGGAAAACGGACCGGAAACGGTATTTTACCGGACTGGTACAGTAACGACATTTATGCAGGCACAAACCCTACCGGACATTGCCATGATGCATTCGGATACCCTCGTTGTGAGGGCCAAAACAGGTGACCAGGGTGCCCAGGGACGTCTTGTGCAGCTGTGGTATAAACGGATCTACAACTTCGGGTTCAAGTTCTTTCTCGATCACGATATGGCCATGGAAATCTCCCAACGCACATTTATTTCCATGTGTAGAAATGTAACGGGACTTAACGATCCGGCCCGGTTTCGACCCTGGTTATACAAGATCGCGGTCAACTGCTGTCGTGAAGAGATGCGAAAACGGCGGGGAAACCGCTCGTTACCATTTGAACAGGTATGGAATCACAACGCCGAGAATTCGCCCGACTGGGAATCGTCACGTCAGCGCCACGATAATCCGGAGCGGCAGTTCCAGCAGGGAGAACTCTCCGATATCCTTCAGATGGCGCTGGGATCCCTGAGCCAGGAGCAGCGGGAAGTAGTGATCATGAAAGAATACGAAGGCCTTAAGTTCCGCGAGATCGCGGAGGTACTCAATATATCAGAAAACACGGTGAAGTCCAGGATGTATTACGCGCTCGATGCGTTGAGGAAGATCCTGGAGAAAAGGAATATCAACAAAAATACAATTGGTTATGAGTTATAAACCGGACGAAAAAGACTGGATGGCCTACCTCTACAACGAGTTGGAGGAGGAACACCGGCGGAAGGTCGAACAGTTTATCCTTCAGCATCCCGAAGCCGCTGAGGAGCTGGATAGACTCCGGACTGTGCGGAAGGCCCTTGCTTCCGTAGACGATAAAGAGGTCATCGCTCCCTCCATAGTAATCGGCCACGATCGGAAAGAAGAACCAGCGGCCGCGCAGCGATCACTGTGGACCACCCCCTGGTTGCGGGCAGTCGCGGCTGTAGCGGCTTCGGTGGTTGTAATCATTCTGGCCGGTCGATTGACAGGCGCGCAGCTCAGTATTTCCGACGATGAACTGAGAATCAGTTTCGGCCCGCAGCAACAACGGCCGGTCAGTGAAGCGGTACCTGTCAATATACTGACGGAAGCGGATGTGCGCGGCATGATCGATGCGTCGCTCGAACAGAACAACAGCGAAATACAGGAGAAACTTGACGAGACACGGAGCAAGCTAGACGCCTCTATCCGCAGTAACCTGGCATTGAATTCGGGTAAAATGGATCAACTGGTGCGGGAAGTCTCAAGCGCTTCGCAGGAACAGATCAGGCAATTTGTCGATGGTATTCGCACCGAGAATATGCAGCAGGTAAAGGATTATTTTCAGCTCACATCGACGGAGCAGAAGAAATATATCGAGAACCTGCTCGTCGATTTCTCCAAGTATCTTCAGCAGCAGCGCAATGATGACCTGCGCCTGGTGCAAATGCGGATGAATAGCCTCGAACAAAACACCGATATTTTCAAGCAGGAAACCGAACAGATCTTGTCCAGCATCATCACAACGGTAGGGGTGCCTGTTTCAGGAGAAATGAAAAATTAGGAAGTCGCTTCGGATAGAACAGAAAAGCAAAGATCAATTATGATTATTATGAAAAGCGTACAAAGATTCGGGATCACGATCCTCATAGTTCTGGGTATTTCGTACACAGCGATGGGGCAAGCGCCCTTCAACGAAGAGCGGATGATGAGAGATATTGAGGTGGCGGAGAATGTTCTCGCGACACTTATCAAGCAGGAACTGGAGCAGCAGCGAACAATTTTCGGGCTCGATGTCGATGCGACCTATCAACCCGGCTACGGTGTGACGTTCCGGGTTCCCTCCGAGAGTTCGATGCCGTTTGCTGTCTTTAACCTGGCGCCACGGGATATGGGCGGCAATACGACAATAATATCGGATGGTGGTACATATCGCTATTCGTTCCGCACAGACGGCGCTCCCGAGCCACCCTCGGTCGCTGACAATTCCGTCAGCCTGACTGACCGGCTGCGCGCGCGCGACGAAGGCCGGGCCGACAGCACACGTACAGCCTACAACACATGCATTATTCGCGCGGCGCAGAACTTCATCGTCGACTATGGAGAGTTTCTCAGTCAGCTGGCACCGGATGAGCGGATCGTGGTAACTAACCAAAGTGACCGGATGAACTTTTACTTTAATCGGGGAAGCAGATCGCGTATAGTTGTGGAGGGAATGATTGCCGATGTAGCGGCATTCCGGCAAGGGAAGATCACCCGCGAACAGGCGATCAAAAGACTGAAGGTTCTCAATACCGAGATCAGCGACCGGAAAGAGGCCGATCTCGAGATGCTCTCCAGTATCTTCAGCCGGCTTTATCGCCCGGACCTGTCGCGTACCTACTTCACGGAAGGAAACGTCTATTACGAGCGTCTTCTCGATTTCGGGGCGGTGTTTTACATGCGCGTGCTAAGCAGTAGTCAGACGGCGCCAAACCGCTTTCTGTTACCAACGGTCGGTCTTGATAACCTTGATCAGGAGGCCCGTGACAAAAAGGTGGCTGAGCTCTATCCCGCGTTCGAGTCAGAGCTGCGGGAGAACATTCTGGAGTATGGCAGGACAATCAAGAGCCTGGAGGACGATGAAAACCTGGTCTTCAAAATTGTGCTTACGAGATGTGCGGGGTGTGGCATACCTGATACTCTTGAGCTTTCCGTCAGGGCATCGGTCCTGAAAGACTTCAATTCCGGCAAGATCGACAAGCACTCGGCATTGAAAAAGATCACCGTTAAGAAGAGCCGCGACCAATAAAACGTTTACGGTACGGGCTTTGCTAAGAGAGCTGATACACGGGGAAGGTCCTGGTATCAGCTCTTTGCGCTATTACACCGCTGGAAAAGCAATTATTTAGGTGGCGCGGCAAATTGTAACCTTTCCTGTACTTTTGCTGTTCATAATAGTTTAAAAAGGCGTTCATCGCGGACCTGGTTCTCCAGGGAAGCGTAAAAAAACAAGTATGAAAAGAAACCTGATCATCGGTGCAGGGGTTGTCGTTGTGTTGCTGATAGCGTTTTTCGTTGTGAAAGGCAATAAAACAACAGAAACAGCTGACATCATGACCCATGTCAAGTCCGGCCCGTTTAAAGTGGAGATTGAAACTACTGGTGAGTTGGAGGCGAAGAACTCCGTCAAGATACAAGCTCCCGGTAACCTGCGGGACTTCAGGATTTACCAAATCGTGGTCCAGGATATGATCGATGAAGGCACAGTAGTCAGAAAAGGCGACTGGGTTGCAACACTCGACCGGTCGGAGTTCCAGACAAAGCTTAACGACAAGAAGATCGAACTTGACCGGGAGCTGGCCGAGTTCACGCAGACACAACTAGACACCGCGTTGGAACTGAGAGCTGCGCGCGATCAGCTGATCAACCTGCGCTACGCGGTGGAAGAAAAAGAGATTATCCTGGAGCAGTCCAAGTTTGAGCCACCCGCGACCATTAAGCAGGCGGAAATCAATGTGGAGCGTGCCATTCGGGAACATACGCAGGCACAGGAGAATTATAAGATCAGAAGACAGAAGAACGCAGCGAAAATGCGCGAGCAGAATGCGGAATTGCGCAAAGTGCAAAACGAGCATGATGCAATGATGAGAGCCATCGAAGCTTTTCGTGTCACTGCTCCGGAGCCAGGGATGGTGATATACGAGAAAAGCCGCTCCGACGGCCGTCCAATCAAAGCAGGCTCCCAGGTCAATATGTGGGACCCAACAGTTGCTACACTTCCTGATATGACGACAATGATGTCGAAGACATACGTCAACGAAGTTGATGTCAGAAAAGTGCGGCCAGGCCAGCGTGTGGAGGTCGGATTGGATGCGTATCCTGACAAAAGACTTGTCGGCAAGGTAATACGTGTGGCGAATGTGGGGGAAGCGCGGCCGAACTCCGACGCAAAGGTTTTCGAGGTGTCAGTTGAGATAGAGGGGACAGACCCGACACTGCGTCCTTCGATGACAACCAGTAACAAGATCATCACCAAGTTGATTGAGGATGCAATCTTCATTCCCCTGGAAGCGCTGCACAATCATCTCGACTCGATAACCTTTGTATACAAGCGCGTAGGCCTGGGTATCGTAAAACAGGAGATCGCCATGGGTGAAACGAATGCAAACGAAGCCGTGGTGCTCGCCGGACTTTCCGATGGCGACCGCGTCTTCCTTTCTGTGCCGTCCGGTCATGAGCAGGATGCAATCAACCTCCTACCGGAGATGAACGGCAAGCGCAAGAAAAAACAGGAAGAAGAAACCGGCGAGCCAGCACCCGGTGAACTCATCCGTCCTGTAAGGAGGCCAACGAGATAGATATGCTGGAACGGATATTAGCCAACCTGTATATAGCGATTGACGCCGTCATCTCTAACAAGGTAAGATCTCTGCTGACCGCATTGGGTATCATCTTTGGAGTGGCCGCGGTCATTGCTATGCTCGCGATCGGAAACGGCGCACAGCAGGAGATCCTTGAACAAATCAGACTGGTAGGGGTCAACAATATCGTGATCAAGCCTGTAATCGAGCAGCACGAGGAAAAGATCGAAGAGAAGACAGGCGCTAGTGAAAAGAAGAAGTTTTCCCCCGGTCTCACCCGGCGCGACG
This sequence comes from uncultured Roseivirgaceae bacterium, assembly GCA_964493505.1. GTDB lineage: Bacteria > Bacteroidota > Bacteroidia > Cytophagales > Cyclobacteriaceae > Chryseosolibacter. The sequence continues at coordinate 100,987 of CAZBNP010000007.1, read as the reverse complement.
TGGAAAGTATTGCGAAGACCATTCCGGGACTTGCGCGCATCAGTCCTGAGATCATTCTCGAAACCAGTGTTGTACGTCAGGGTTACCGGCGATCAGCGAAGCTCGTTGGGGTCGATCCGACCTACTTCGAGATGTACAACTTCGAAATGGAGGAGGGGATGATGTTTACCGACGACCACCGCACGATCGGTGCGCCGGTATGCATTATCGGCCAGTCTATCAAATCCCGGTTCTTTCCAACGGAGAATCCGATCGGAAAGAACATCAAGGTCGGGTCTCACTGGCTGACGATCATCGGTGTGATGCGCGAACGGTATGTGTCTAAAAGCAGCATCAGTAAGCTCGGTATCCGCGATTTCAACATGGATATATATGTGCCGCTGCAAACCATGCTTATCCGCTACAGGGATCGCGATAAGATCACAGCCAGCGAATTGCGGCGGGCATCCGCGAGAAACCGGAGCGGCAGTGCCGACGCAGCGACTGAGATGGAACGCAAAAACTATCACCAGCTTGACCGTTTGGTGATCCAGGTAGAAGAAACACGGTTGCTTCAGCCCTCGGCTGAGATATTGTCGCGCCTCCTGAAAAGAAGACACTATGATATGGTGGATTTTGAAATTGAGATCCCCGAATTGTTGCTGAAGCAGCAGCAGCGAACAAATGATATTTTCAACTATGTGCTGGGAGCGATAGCCGGTATCTCACTGCTGGTCGGCGGTATCGGGATTATGAATATTATGCTTGCTTCCGTACTCGAGCGAATCAAGGAGATCGGATTGCGTCTTTCAATTGGTGCCAAAAAGAGCGACGTTACCCAGCAGTTCCTCTTTGAGGCGATCATGATCAGTGTGTCAGGCGGCCTTATTGGTGTCATTCTCGGGATTACGATGGCCTATCTTGTATCTGAATTTGCGGAGATACCCACGCTCATCAGCTTCTCCTCAATTGTATTGTCCTTTGGTGTAGCGGCTACGGTGGGCCTGATCTTCGGCATCGCCCCCGCTAGAAAAGCTGCCAGCCAGGACCCTATTACTTCCCTTCGTTATGAATAGATTCTTAAGAACGATCCTTTTTTCGGTTTCGGTAATCCTTTTGCTCCCATCGTTGGGTAATGCCCAACAGCAATTTAGCCTGGAGGATATTATCATGCGGGCGAAAAATCAGTCACCGTCTTCAAAGTGGGCGGAAACAAGGAAGGAAAACCGCTTCTGGGCATACCGGTCTTTCCGCACAAACTACAATCCTCAGCTTCGGCTGTCGGGCAGTTTGCCGGTTTACGAGAATAGGGTCGACCAGGTCTTGCAGCAGGATGGAACTTTCGAATTTGTTCCGGTGGAACGGACCAACAACAATGTGACTCTCGGATTGTTACAGCCTCTCTCTTTTACCGGAGGAATAATTTCCGCCAACTCCGGCCTGGGATATTATAAAAATTACCTCGGTGATGCCCGCTTTCCCGAAAGATGGACGGGAAGTATGTTTTATGTTGCGATCGATCAACCCTTGTTTGCATTCAACCCATATAAATGGGACAAGCAAATAGAACCACTTGTGTACGAAGAATCCAGGCGAGAGTTTGTTGAAGAGATGGAGAACATCTCCGGGACCGCGGTGCAGCGGTTTTTCAATGTACTTGAGCAACAGATCAATTTTCAGATCGCGAACTTCAACCTGGCCAACAACGATACGATTTATAAAATTGAACAGGGGCGCTACAATATTGGAACCACTTCGCTGGATAAGCTCCTGCAGGTAGAGCTCCAGTTGCTCACGTCTCGGCAACAGGTGGCCCAGGCAAGTCTTGCACTCGAAACTGCGCGACTGCAACTTCGTTCCTTCATTGGACTGAACGACGGAGAGCAGTTTCAACTTATACTGCCGGAAATAATTCCGCAGTTTGATGTCACGGTAGAGGAAGCGCTCGACTATGCCAAGGAGTACCGCTCGCAATATATTGGATTTAAACGTCGCCGATTGGAAGCTGACGAGTCGGTGGCCCGCGCAAAGGGAAATCGGGTCAGGATAAACGCCACTGCGGCATACGGGCTGAACAAAAGTGGTCTGGAGTTTAATGACGTCTATAAGGATCCGGTCGAACAGCAGCAGTTCAACCTGACCTTTAGTGTCCCCGTACTCGACTGGGGACGAAACAAAGCGATGATGCGTACAGCTATGGCGAATAAGCAACTTCAGGATTTTCAGATAGCACAGGATGAAGTTGACTTCGAACAGCAAGTGATGACGCAGGTTCGGCAATTCGAGATGCTTCGGTTGCAGCTCGAGATCACCAAAAAGTCGGATGAAGTAGCAGCTGAACGCTATAATGTGTCGCAGAACCGGTACCTTATCGGAAAGATCGATATCACCAACCTCAACATCGCTTTGAATGAAAAGGACGATGCGAAACGAAAATATATTCAGGCGCTTCGCGATTTCTGGATAGCGTATTACAACCTCCGTCAGCTCACACTCTACGACTTCTACGCCGGTAGATTGTTGTACACACCCGAGAAGAATTAGTCGCGGCTACTTCCCGGTATAGTTGAACGGTGTGATTGCCTTCAGCCGTTCTTTGAGCGGCTGGTCGGTTTCAAGCCGGTCGATAAAGTCGGCGATGCTTTCACGGGTGATCTTTTCGTTTCGGCGGGTCAGGTCTTTCAAGGCTTCATAAGGGTTAGGATAACCTTCTGTGCGGAGAATTGTCTGTATAGCCTCAGCCACCACAGCCCAGTTGTTTCCAAGGTCGTCATCAATAGCCTTCTTGTTCAATTCGAGTTTTGACAAACCTTTTAACAGTGATCGAATGCTCAGATAGGTGTGCGCGAGAGGCACGCCGATATTTCTCAGCACGGTAGAATCGGTGAGGTCGCGTTGAAGACGTGACACCGGTAGCTTGGCGGAAAGGTGTTCAAAGACTGCGTTCGCAAACCCGAGGTTCCCCTCCGCATTCTCGAAGTCGATAGGATTGACCTTATGAGGCATAGCAGACGACCCAACCTCACCGGCCTTGATCTTCTGTTTGAAGTACTCCATTGAAACATACTGCCATATATCACGGCTGAAGTCGATCAGGATCGTATTGATCCTTTTCAGGTTGTCGAAGTAGGCTGCGAGGTTATCGTAGTGTTCGATCTGCGTTGTTGGGTAGCTCCTTACAACACCGAGGTGGTCACAGAAACGGTTGCAGAAGCTGTGCCAGTCAACCTCAGGATAAGCGGCATAGTGAGCGTTGAGGTTTCCTGTAGCGCCACCAAACTTTGCGGAAAAGGGTATCGTGGTGAGCAGGTCAAGCTGCTTTCGGATCCGTTCAGTGAAGACGGCGATCTCCTTGCCCAGACGGGTCGGTGACGCAGGCTGCCCGTGTGTTCGCGCGAGCATTGCGACATCGCTCCATTCGTGGCTATACCCATCAAGCAAGGCCAGCAACTCCTGGATTTGCGGCATCAACTCCACGGTCGTGAATTCCTTTAGCGACAACGGAATCGCGGTATTGTTGATATCCTGTGAAGTAAGGGCGAAATGAACGTATTCTTTGAAGTCGCCCAGACCGAGTGCTTCCAGCTTTTCTTTGACAAAGTATTCTACAGCCTTGACATCGTGGTTGGTTGTTTTTTCAATTTCCTTTATCCGCAGGCCGTCTGCTTCGCTCAACGTCGAGAAAATACTCCTGACTTCCGCCTCGCGGGTGCGCGGAAACCGTTTCAGGTCGTCGACCACATCGGTCAGACTTAGAAAGTACTCAATTTCAATACGGACGCGATACCGGATCAGCGCCAGTTCTGAGAAATAGCCCGCCAGAGGCTTCAGTGTTTCAAAATATCGCCCATCAATAGGCGATATAGCGGTTAGAGGATTCAAGATCACGTTGGGGACGGTGTTAAGGCCCAAAATTAACCCCATTTCTACCCTTTGAGGCATTTTATTGAATTTTTTTAGCCTCTCTCTGTGCGGATCGGGGCTTTTTTTTGTTATTCCTTCGAATAGACAGGCAATGTTCGCGGCCTTGTAATTAGTTTTTCAAAGGGGCATATTGCCGGCGCAAAAAATTGATGTATTCTTTGCAATTCACCGTGTTATCAGTACCGAGATGGCTTTCAGTTTTTTTAAGAAAAAATCAGACACTACATCCAAAAAAGAGGAATCACACAGCGGCCCGCATTACTACGACCTGGTGATAAAGGATATCGTAAACGAGACCCGCGATACGATCTCGGTTGTTTTCGGGCAGCCGGCAGACAAACCGATTACCTATAAATCCGGTCAGTTTCTCACCCTCATTGTCCCCTTAAATGGTAAGGAGGTGCGCCGTTCCTACTCACTGTGTTCATCGCCCTTTGTGGATGAAGACCTTTCCGTTACAATAAAGCGGGTGGAAGAAGGCGTGATGTCGAACTGGCTTGCAGACAACCTTTCCGTTGGAGATACGATCAAGGTTATGGAGCCGATGGGTCAGTTCACTACGGAGTATGATCCAACGCGGAAACGTCACGTCATCATGTTTGCCGGGGGCTCGGGTATTACACCGATGATGTCGCTCATTAAAAGCATCCTGGCAAAAGAGCCTGAAAGCATCGTTACCCTGATTTACTGCAACCGCGATATCGACAGCGTGATCTTCAGGGATGCCCTGGAAGCGATGCAGACCCGTGATGAAGGCCGCCTGCATATTATCCATATCCTGGATAATGCCCCTGTAAACTGGCAGGGCTATTCAGGATTGCTTAACCACGATATCCTAACTAAGCTCTTTGAACGCATCCCCGACTGGGGCATCGAGAGTACAACGTATCTCATGTGTGGACCGGAGGGGATGATGAAGAACGTGGATTCCCTGTTGGAAATGCGCCAAATTCCGAAGGAGAAGATCTTCAGAGAAAGCTTCGTGCAGGGTATTCTCAATAAGGAGGAAAAGAAAGAAGCTACCGCGGCCGACGGCGGGGAATTGATAGAGCGCGTGGTGACGATCCGTTACGATGGACAGGAATACAAAGTTACGGTACCTCCCGATAAGGGGATCCTGGAAAGCGCACTCGACCAGGGGATCGACCTTCCCTATTCCTGCCAAAGCGGACTTTGTACAGCCTGCCGTGGAAAGGCGCTGAGCGGAAAAGTTAAGCTCGACGAGGAAGAAGGCTTGTCGCAAAGCGAACGCGCCGAGGGATATGTGCTCACCTGCGTGGGGCACCCGTTGACAGATGACGTGGTGATAGAGATCGGGTAATATTTGGTCTGAACCGTTATTTATACAAACGTCAAGACAATACGTTGGCGTCTTTGAAATCATTTTGAGATATGACAGAAGTTGCAGAACCATTAAAACGACCGTCGCGTAACTTTCTCCCGGAAGATTTCGCTGTGACGAATTGGGAGAAACTGAAACCTTTCTTTGAAAACCTGCTTGACCGCCGGCTAAACACAATGGCTGACCTGAAGAAGTGGTTTGCCGACCGGAGTGAGCTTGAGTCTGTTATCTCCGAAGATCTCGCCTGGCGTTACATACGGATGACGTGCTACACGGAGAACCAGAAATACCTCGAGAGCTATCAGGATTTTGTGCAGAATATCCAGCCGGAAATCGCGCCTGAGTCAGACAAGCTGAATAAAAAGGTTGCCGCTTCCGATCTGCTCGGTACACTTGCACGGGAGGAAGGATATGACATCCTGGTGAGAAATCTCCGGAAAGAGATCGAGATCTTCCGGGAAGAAAATGTGCCGCTGTTTACGGAGATCAACACCGAGACACAGAAATACGCGCAAATATCAGGCGCCATGACGGTGGAGGTAGACGGAAAAACGCTCACACTCCAACAGGCTGCAGTGTATCTCATGTCGCCCGACCGCGCCAAACGCGAAGAAGTTTATCGAAAGATCAACGAACGAAGGCTGCGCGACAAGGATGCGCTGGATGCTTTGTTCACCAGGCTTATCAAATTGCGGCATCAGGTAGCGGTGAATGCGGGCTTCAGGAATTTCAGAGATTATATGTTCAAAGCACTCGGCAGGTTTGACTATACGCCTCAGGATTGTTTTGACTTTCATAATGCGATAGAACACGAGGTCGTTCCATTGCTGAACGATTTCGCGAAGGAAAGAGCAGAGCGTCTTGGTATTGATGCGTTACGCCCCTGGGATAAGGCCGTTGATCCCGAAGGCCGCGAAGCGCTTAAGCCGTTTGCCACCGGGGAAGAGCTCACGGAGAAGACCATTCAGGTGTTCGCCAGACTTGATCCATACCTCGGTCAGTGCTTGTCGATTATGCGCACGATGGGACACCTTGATCTCGAGTCGAGAATAGGTAAAGCGCCGGGTGGCTACAATTATCCACTGGCTGAAGTGGGGGTGCCTTTTATCTTCATGAATGCCACGTCTACGCTGCGCGATATGGTGACTATTATGCACGAAGGAGGGCATGCTATTCATAACTTCCTGACGCGGGATTTACCTCTCAATGATTTCAAGTCGACACCATCGGAAGTCGCCGAGCTTGCGTCGATGTCGATGGAGCTTATCTCCATGGACCACTGGAATGTTTTCTTTGACGACAAGGCCGACTTCCATCGCGCGAGGCGTGAGCACCTTGAAGATATTATTGAGACCCTTCCGTGGGTTGCCACGATCGACAAGTTTCAGCATTGGATCTATGAGAACCCGGACCATAGCCCGGAAGATCGCAGACGCGAATGGAACCGCATCTTTGCACAGTTTTCCGACGCGGTCACTGACTGGAATGGCCTGGAGGCAGAGAGAGACTATCTCTGGCATAAGCAGTTGCATCTTTACGAGGTGCCCTTCTACTATATCGAATACGGAATGGCGCAGCTCGGTGCTATTGCGGTGTGGAGAAACTTCAGGAAGGATTCGTCAGCGGGACTTCAGGGCTACCAGGATGCCCTCAAGCTTGGGTATCTGCGCACAATCCCCGAGATATACGAAGCGGCAAATATCAGATTTGATTTCAGCCGTGAATATATCAGGGAGTTGATAGCGTTTGTGCGAGGTGAAGTATAAAAGAAAAGCCCCGGATCCGGGGCTTTTTTTGAATTATGCTTTCTTATCGAGTTCTATCTTTCCGATGATCTCGACCTGATCAGAGACGACCAATTCGCCGCCGGGAGTTTTGTTGCTCCACGTCAGACCGTAGTCCTGGCGATTGATCTTGCCGTTGATCCGGAAGCCAGCCTTTTCGCCGCGACCGGTATTGACGGTGCCGCCGAAGGTCACGTCAAATTCGACCGCTTTGGTTACTCCGTGCATCGTGAGGTTGCCTTTCAGTTTGTATTTGGCGCCTTGTTTTACCAGGCTACCGCTGAAGGCGATTTCGGGATGTTTCTCAGCATTGAAGAAATCGTCTGAGCGCAGGTGGTTGTCGCGTCTTTCATTGCCGGTGTCAATAGAGCCTGTTTTCGCTGTGAAGGTAATCTGCGCGCCGTCGAAATCCGCGGATTTAGTGACTATCGACGCGTCGAAATCACGGAAGTTTCCTTCCACTTCTGACACGGCCATGTGTACGACATTGAATCCGATCTTCGAATGAGCCTTATCGATCGTCCACGTGGATTGTGCAAGCGCGCTGCCCGCGGCAAACATGAGCAGTAACGCAAGAGTGCTGAATTTTCTCATAAATGGGTTAATGGGTTTGTGTATACCTGGTTTACAATGCAAGTATAGCTACACTTTAAAAATTTGTTTTAAATATGTTTCTGACGGATTGTAATTACCTGATAGCGACTTGGTTAAAAGGCTCAAGTTTCGGCGGGAACTCCTTCAGATGCCTTTTTACTTCGCCAAACCTCCCTTGGGTAGCCCCTTAGGTTTACTTGTCGGACTTGCTATTTCAGGTGGTTTTCCGAAAATCATATTTTCAGGTAAAACGCCTGCGTAAGCCGCTTATACGGCTCGCTCCACTCGTTGCCATCGTATAATACAATCTCGGTTTCTTCGGGAGTTTTTTGTCCGCGTGAGAGCTCGATAAGCAAACGTTCAGGCGGCTTGTTTCGCCGCGACCTGAACGCGCAGATCCTGCTGGGAAAGAGGTCATGTACCCTTGCGAGCTGTATCATATTTTGTCCCTCCGTAAACGGGAGTACAACACAAAACCTTCCGCGTTCTGCCAGCATCCGGTCAATCCCGACCAGCAAGTCGCCGAAAGGCAGGCTGTCGGCGTGCCGGGCCTGCATTCTTCCCGGATGGTGTGGAAGCAGGCTGCCGACAAAATACGGCGGATTGCTCACGATGAGATCGTAGTTCACACCGGGTGAAAACTCTTGAAACGCCGCCTGTATCACCGTGATCTTTTCAGACCATGGTGAGTGCCGCGCGTTCATTGTTGCCTGCCCTGCGTCCCGTGCGCTGATTTCGATGGCGTCAATGGTCGCGTCTTTGTGAGACCGCTGTGCGAGCATCAATGCTATCAGCCCTGAGCCGGTCCCGATATCGAGGAGTCGGTGGTCGGTGGCCTCCACGTGTACCCAACTGCCCAGCAAAACGCCATCGGTGCCCACTTTATGGGTACAGAGGTCGTCTGAAACGCTGAATTGCTTGAAACGAAAGGGGCTCGGGGCCATGTGACAAAAATAGGTATGACGAAAATATTCGGATCGCTGGTTTCCGTTATTATTTATTTTATTTGTCTTTCAGCGTACGGCATAGGCGGCGCGCATTTTGTGGATCATCAATACACCAGTCATGTCAAAAAAAATCAGATGGGGAATTCTCGGCTGCGGAAAGATTGCGAGAAAGTTCGCCAGTGACCTGAGACATGTAGCGGATGCCGAGCTGAGGGCGGCGGCGTCGCTCAATGTTGCGCGGCGTGATTCATTTGCTGCTGAATTCGGCCCGGTTTCGGTATTTGATACGTACCAGCAACTTGCAGATTGCCCTGATGTGGATGTGATCTACGTGGCTACGCCACATGGATTTCACTACGAGCATGTTATGTTATGTTTGAAGGCCGGCAAGGCGGTGTTGTGTGAGAAGGCATTTGCACTTAACCTGGCACATGCGCGGGAGATGATTGAGTATGCCCGAAAGGAGGGGATCTTTCTGATGGAGGCATTCTGGACGAAATTTCTTCCGCAGTACCAGGCGGTGATGGGCATCATTGAATCAGGTCGTATTGGCGAAATAAAGATGATTCAGGCTGACTTTGGCTTCAAGGCGATGCTTCCGCGCCCACAGCGACTATACGAGCCTGCCCTGGGCGGTGGTTCGCTGCTTGATATTGGAATTTATCCGGTTTTTATGGCCCAGTCGGTCTTGGGAAAACCGGCGGAAGTACACGCTTTTATCAGTCGGTATGAGACGGGTGTAGATGAGCAGTGTGTAATCACTATGAAGTTCGCGGGTGGCGCGCTCGCGGTACTTTCATCGACGTTTGCTGTAGACACTCCGGTGGAGGCTATGATCGCGGGCACAGAAGGCAGGGTTGTGATGAGAAACAGGTTTCACAACGCGGTCGGTACTGTAGAGTTGGTCTCGGGCAGGGGAGAAGCACAACCCATTGAAGTGCATCGTGAGGACGGATTCGGATACCAGTTCGAGGCGCGGCATGTTAACGACTGTTTACTCAACGGCCTCGTCGAGAGTCCGGTGATGACGCACGCGGATACGCTGACGCTGATGGAGACACTTGACCGCATCAGGGCCACATGCGAACTCCGATATGAAGGAGATGGTTGATCAGTTACGAACTGTAGGATAAATGATATGACGACATTAACATTACACGGTGACAGACTTTCTGTATTTAACGAGGTGGACACTTACCTGAAGGAGAGGGGATACCATGTTACCGCCAGGGATTTCGAACGCCCCTGGGGTGGTTTCTTTGTGCTGGACGAGGCGCAGGCCGGGAAGTTCGGTGCTGAGTTTTTTCCCGGTATCGAGATCAGCTCGCTAAAAATAGGAGCGGGCAAGCTCAGTCCCAAAATACTGATGGTTGAACCGAAGAAACGATTGTCGTGGCAATACCACCATCGTCGCTCGGAGATTTGGAAACTCGTGGCGGGTACCGCCGGGGTTGTTACCAGTGATTCTGACAACGAAGGCGAGCTGAAGCAACTCCACCCCGGCGATATAATCAGGCTGCATAAAGGAGAGCGGCACCGGCTTGTGGGATTGGACGGATGGGGAATGGTTGCAGAGATCTGGCAACACACGGACGCCACCAGGCCTTCGGACGAAGACGACATCGTTCGTGTGCAGGATGATTTCGGCCGTTGACGCGGTTAACGCATCATTCCGTTGACACCGAGTCCGAACAGGGCAAAGTCGTATTTCACTGGATCGAGCGGATCCAGCGTTCGAAGATTTTTGGTGAGTTCCAGCGCTGTAAGCCAGTCTGTCTGTTTTCGGCGGATGAGTTTCAGCTTGCGGCTAACACGATCGACGTGAATATCGCAGGGACATACGAGTTGGGCGGGGGAGATCTTGTTCCACAGGCCAAAGTCAACACCTTTGTTATCACGTCGTACCATCCAGCGCAAATACATGTTGATTCGTTTGCAGGTCGACTTCCGCTCTGGAGTGGGAAGGTGCTTCTTTGTCCTGTGTGGATGGTCTTCGAGGCTGAAGAATAGCTTATGAAACCGCACAAGACCCTGTTCGATCGTCTGATGATCTTCAGGAACCACGAACGCGTCTTCCAGCGATTTGGAGTCTTTGTAGAGGAAACGCAAAGCCTCGATGAAGTACAGAGCATCGGTTCCGTTGAAAGTGCGATGACGAAACTCCGCGAAGGGTTTCAGATCCCGGATTTTGTGGTCGATAATAAAATTATGCGGATCATTATCCATCCATGTCATCAGTTCGCGGCACTTTCGGATAATCACCGGACGCTGCCCCCAGGCCAGGAGTGCGGCAAACAATCCGGCAATTTCTATGTCCTGTCTTTTTGAGAACAAATGCGGTATACTCACCGGGTCATCGTCGATGAATGCCGGCGTATTAAACAGGTCTGCTTTTTCATCGAGGAATTTTTTGAGGTCCGCGATCTGGTCACTCTTTCGCATTCACAAATCAGTTGATTTTTTTTGAGATTGGCTATTTTTCGCGACTGCGAGCGATTAATTGATAAATTGCCTGCCATTTATTGAAATCCCTTATGAACAGATTAGGTTTGATCACACTTTTTTTTCTGATAATAACCACAGCCGGTGCTCAGCTGCGCGTATCAGATAACCACCGATTTCTTCAGACTGCCGACGGCCAGCCGTTCTTCTGGCTTGGCGATACTGCATGGGAGCTTTTTCACCGTCTGACCCGGGAAGAGGCGGAGATTTATCTGAAGAACCGCGCTGACAAAGGTTTTACTGTTATCCAGGCTGTCGTTCTCGCCGAACAGGACGGCCTCCGCGATCCGAATCCGTATGGCGAGTTACCGCTGGAAAATAACGATCCTACAAAACCCCGGGAAGCGTACTTCAGGCATGTCGACTTCATTATCAAGAAGGCTGAGCAACTGGGGCTTTATATTGGTTTGCTTCCGACCTGGGGAGATAAAGTTAATTTGCTCAGCTGGGGTAAAGGGCCGGTGATCTTTAACGTGGACAATGCCCGGGTATATGGCCGATGGATCGGCAATCGCTACAAGGATCAGAAGAACATCGTCTGGATAATCGGAGGCGACCGAAGGCCGCGCGATGGGTCAGATGATGTTGCTATCTGGCGTTCGATGGCGGAAGGGATCGCAGAAGGTGTAGGTGGTCATGGGAAGGCTTTGATGACGTTTCATCCGCAACCAACACAAACCAATGAAGGTGGCTCTGCGAAATGGTTTCACAATGATGAATGGCTCGATTTCAATATGCTCCAGACGGGACACTGTTATGAAATCGATGTTTGGGACAGGATACAGTATCTGTACAACCTGCAACCGGTAAAGCCAGCGATAGATGGTGAACCGCTTTACGAAGATCATCCGATATGCTTCAATGCGAAAGACCTCGGAACCTCTAGTGCGTACGACGTGCGAAAGCTAGCGTGGTTCAATGTGTTTGCCGGCGCGTTTGGTCATACCTACGGATGCCACGACATCTGGCAGATGTACGCGCCGCATCGCGTGCCGGTGAACGGGCCGAATTTCCCCTGGTATGTAGCCATGGATCTTCCCGGCGCGGGGCAACTGAAGCATGTTCGCAGACTGATCGAATCGCGACCCTTCTTCGACCGGGTTCCGGATCAAAGCGTGATCACTGACGCTCGTAGCTCCAGCGACCGGATTCAGGCTACGCGGGGTAAAGATTACCTTTTTGTCTACAGCTCGCAGGGCAAAAAATTTACTGTGAACCTGGACAGGATATCCGGCAAAGAGATCTTCGCCCGGTGGTATGATCCTAAAACCGGGGAGTCTACTGATATCGGAAAATTTAAAAAGGTAGCGCAAAAGGAATTTACACCGCCTTCCTCCGGCTGGGGGCGCGATTGGGTGCTGATCGTCGACGATGTATCGAAAAAATATCCCGCGCCCTGAGAGTAAGGGCTGAACGTGCTTGTCTATACTTTGATAAATATCTTCAGCCTGTATAGCATATACAGGAATACCCAGACCAGTCCCAGTGCTCCCAGTGTCTGAAAGACCCGGTGCCATTGTTCGGGAGCGTGGATGTACAGACCTTCGAACAGAAGCCGGGAAGTGTAATTAAAACTGATGAAGTGGTAGCCCAGGTAGATCGCAAGACTGTTCATCCCGATCACCATGAAAAAGAATGCCCACCGGCGTATCTCCATGATGTCGATCACCCAGTAGAATAATGCGAAACTGAGAAAAGCCATTCCCCCTGTCAGCATGATGAATGAGCTCGTCCATAGGTGTTTGTTGATGGGAAAATGCAGCGCCCACACGGCGGAGATCACCAGGCAGATCACGCCGGCGACAACAAGATTCTTCAGCTTGCTGTAGTCGGTGCTCCCCGTCCTTCGCAACATATCGCCGGCGAGTGTACCCAATACCGTCAGGCAAAGAGCCGGCATCTGCGTGAGAATACCCAGTTCATCGTATGTTTTCTGGAGCAGGCGCCCTGGCAGGAATGTCCGGTCGATCCAGCCCACGAGGTTACCTTCGAAGGAAAGGTCGCCTGCGCCGTATCCGGGAACAGGGACGAGAAACATACAGGCATAGTAAAACAGCAGAAGTCCTGCGATCCAGAAGATACGTTTCTGAAAACCGAAATTCAGATAGAGAATAGTTGCGATGAAGCCGGCAAAGCCGATCCGGCCAAGTACACTAACGAACCGGATCTTTGAAGGCTCAAAGACCGGAACGGGTGCATTCTTATAGAGAATGCCCAGGGCAATCAGAATAAGCATACGCGTGAAAGCTTTGCGGTATAGCCTTCGCTTGGTCATGCCCAGTTCGAGACCTTTGTTTAGTGAAAACGGAATTGACAGCCCTGCGATAAACAGGAACAAGGGCATGATAAAGTCATAGAACGTGAACCCGTTCCACGCCGGGTGCTCGAATTGTAACGCGAGCGCGTCAACCCATGCCCATCCCGTTTTGCCGTGAAGCAATAGCACGAAGCTCCCCGCGCCGGAGATCATGAGCATGTCGAAGCCTCGAAGGGCATCGATGGATAGTAGTCTTCGGGTTGCCGGTTTGGTATCGGCGTGCGCGGGCACTTCCTGAGTCATCGTCGTCAGTAGTTAGGTTTACGGTTTCCGACCTATCACTGTGACAATATATAAAATAATTGCTGTGAAGTCCCTTTACCTGGGGTTTGGGTTGGTGAGTAAAGTACCCAGGACTTCCCCTAGACCGTCTGGGTTGGACTTATAGTCGATCAGATCAAACAACTCTACCTTTCTGAATTCAATAGGGTGACTTTCACTCTGCAATGCGATATAACCCTCTTCCAGTAGCATTCCGTCCTGCTTAATACTTCCGTCCTCGTTCTTTACATTGCCTCCGCCTATCTGGGGTTGTTCGTAACGCAATACGCTTTTTCCTTCGACAAAATGTTCCATAAGGGAGTCGCCGAGAACCAGTACTTCGACGCGTACCCACTGATCCCCGTGATAGGTCTTCGATGTCGATGATATACAATGCTGTGTAACAAGTTCACCGTCCATCACGACGTTGGTGCCGGGAGTACAAAGGTTTGCCGTTGTTCGCTCGTCGACACCGTTGCCGCCGAGGAACTGAACTTCAATCGAGATGGGGAAATCCTGATCGTCTGACATGGTCTCCGGGGCCTGGCAATGAAGCATGGCGCCGCTGTTTCTCAATGCCCACCCTGGACCATTATTCGCTTGTTCGCCTACAAAGCGATACTCAACCGCCAGTAGATACCAGGAAAATTTTTCTTTGTAAAAGATGTGACCGAATTTATCCGAGAATGACGGGTATGCCTGATCATCATAGACGACTTTCATTTTTCCATCCTCGACAATATAGGTATTGCCGAAATTCACCCCCGCGGGATTGCCCCTGATCTTGACGGTCCAGTCATTGAGGTCTTTTCCGTTGAACAACTGAATCCAGCCATCGCCTTCCGGGCCGCCCGAACTCTGGCAAGCGACTAACGTCGCGAGTACAATAAAATATCCTGGTATTCTCATGGCGTTAAGTTAATCAATCGGGGTTGTATTTCATTGCGAGTCCGTGCTCTTCTTATCCTTGATCGCACGCCAGAGGATTTCCACGGGATGCAACGCTTTTCTTCCCGTACCATCTTTGATCTGGTGGCGGCAACTTGTTCCCGGTGCGGCGACGATAACCTCCGGAGAGAGTTTGCGCACTGCCGGGAACAGCACAAGCTCCCCAATCTGCATCGATAGCTCGTAGTGCTCTTTTTCATAGCCGAACGAGCCCGCCATACCACAGCATCCCGATGGAATGATGTGTACCTGATTGTTGCCCAAACGCGTCAGGATCTTTTTTGTGTGGGTCAGGGTCGACAATGATTTCTGCTGACAATGACCGTGTAGCTTGATCAAAACACCCTGGTCAGAAAACTGTCCGGGCGTGATGTTCCCCGCCTCGAGTTCACTGGCCAGAAATTCTTCAATCATCATGGTATTACTTCCGATCCGCCGGGCATCTTCTTTCTCCTGGCCGCGCAGGAGATCGGGATATTCGTCGCGGAACGTCAATATCGCTGAAGGCTCCACGCCGACAAGCGGCGTCTCGCCTGTGATGTGATCCTTAAACAGGTTTACATTCTTTTTTGCCAGCTTATGAGCTTGCTTCAGCAGGCCTTTCGACAAAAAACTCCGTCCCGATTCATGGTGATCCAGGAATCGGATGCCGTATCCGAGCCGGTCCAATAGCCTCACTGTTGTGATTCCGATCTCCGCTTCGTTGTAGTTCAGCAACTCATCGACGAAGAGATATACTGTTTTAATGGGTTTGGTGGTTGTGGGCCTGAACTGGCGCCGGAACCATTTCCGCCAGCTGGTACGTGAAATGTGAGGCATGCTTCTCAGCGGCGCGAAACCGATGATATTCTTCGCGATGCCGCCCAGGGTCTTGTTACCAAAAACAAGATCGTAAGCCCATGGGATAGCCGAAGCCAGTTTCATGCCCAGAGCGAAGTTCCCGATGAGCCAGCTTCTCAGCGGAACTCCCTTTTCCTTATAGTACTGATACTGCCATTCCTGTTTCAGCTTGGCTATGTCGACGTTGGAAGGACATTCCGACTTACAGCCCTTGCAACTGATGCACAGATCCATAACCTCGGCGATTTCGTCATGTGCGAACGGGTTCGCCTTGTCAGATCGCGTGATCATCTCTCTTAGGATGTTGGCTCTGGCTCGCGTCGTATCTTTCTCGTGGCGGGTAGCCATATAGCTGGGGCACATGGTGCCACCGCTCAGTTCAGTTTTCCGGCAGTCGCCCGATCCGTTGCATTGTTCCGCCGCGCGCAGGATTCCGAGATTTTCCGAAAAATCGAGAATGGTATCGAACTGCTTCGTTTCCTGATCACGTTCGAACCGCAGATGGGTATCCATCGGTGGCGTATCCACGATTTTTCCAGGGTTGAAGATATTGCCGGGGTCCCAGGTTTTCTTAAGGTCTTTAATGAGGTTGTAATTTCTCTCGCCGATCATCAGCGGGATAAACTCACCTCGCAGTCTGCCGTCGCCGTGTTCACCTGAAAGCGATCCGCGGTACTTCCTGACCAGTAATGCCGTTTCTTCGGCGATGATCCGGAATAATTTCACACCCTCGGAGGTCTTCAAATCGATGATCGGACGCAGGTGGAGTTCGCCGGATCCTGCATGTGCATAATGGACACTATACAACTCATGCTTCTTCAGTATCTCGCCGAATTCAGCGATGTATGCTGGCAGGTCGGTTACGTCTACGGCGGTGTCTTCTATTACGGGAACCGGTTTTGCGTCGCCCGGAACATTAGACAACAATCCAAGGCCAGCCTTGCGGAGTGTCCATACCTTCTTGATGTTTTCGCCGCTGACGATCGGCCATGAATACCCCATCTGCAGGGTCTTGAGCTCGTCGACAAGCGCGCGCGCGTCAGCGTCGGCTTCTTCCTCGCTGGCTCTGGTTAGTTCTGCCACCAATACGGCCTGTGGGTCGCCCTCGACAAAGAACCGGTTGGGGATCTGTCCGGTGTTTCTTTTTGTCGCTTCAAAAATGTAATGGTCCATCAGTTCAACCGCCGATGGGCGGTGTTTCAGAGCCACCAGGTTTGCGCGGAGTGACTCGTCTATACTCCTGCAATGGACACAGACCAGTCGCTTATGCGGTGGTTCGAGAGGTGTAAGACGGATCTTCGCCGATGTTATGAATGCGAGGGTTCCTTCCGACCCGGCGATCAGCGAACAGAAATTGAACGGTTGTCCTCCCGGATAGAACGGCTCCATTCGCGCCAGGAGGTCAATAGCATAACCGGTATTGCGGCGATGAACGGATTGTTTTGGGAAATGCTCTTCAATCTCCCGGATGTTTTCGGGGTCGGAGAGTACTGTGTATATGTGTTTGTACAGCTGGTCTTCAAGAATGCTGCTATCTCGGTTCGCCCGATCAAGAACTTCGTCCTTTGCTATTGAGCGAAAGCGCACCTTCGATCCGTCTGAAAGAAAACCTTCTACTTCGAGTAAGTGCTCGCGTGTACTGCCGTAGACTACCGAATTTGACCCACACGAGTTATTCCCGATCATACCCCCGATCATCGCACGGTTCGCGGTAGAGGTTTCGGGCGCGAAATAGAAGCCGTGTGGTTTGAGGTAGTGATTCAGGTCGTCGCGAACGATTCCGGGCTGCACTGTAGCCCAACCTTCATTCGTGTTGATCTCGACGATCTTTCCAAAGTGTTTCGATACGTCTACCACGATTCCCGGCCCCACAACCTGGCCGGCAAGTGATGTGCCCGCGGTCCGGGGAATCAGGGAAGTGTTGTTTTCGGATGCAAACCTGATAAGCCTGGCGATGTCTTCTTCTGTCTGTGGAAATGCGACCGCGGCGGGTACCTCCCGGTAAGCAGAGGCGTCGGTTGCATACAGCCGTCGGGTTACTTCGTCTATAAACAGTTCTCCATCAAGTGATTGTTTTAATGCATGGAAATTCATAGCGGCCCAAAAGTAATTATTTTGAAGCCAATGAGGTGGCAAATGATTCAAATTAATTGGCCGCCGCCGTTTTTGCCCATAAAGAAAGGTGTCACTATCAAGTGACACCTTTCTATGTTCAGCCTACTGTTATGTAATCCGAACGTTACTTCTGCTTTACAGAAACCATGTACGAACTGTCGTTCATGGAATTACTGTTGCTCTGGCGTTGTGGGCTCTGGCAGTACGGGTTCTTCAGGCGCTGCTGGATCCTCAGACAGATCGCGATAGTTTGAGTTGTCGGATTTTTTTCCTTGCTTATCCTTTTCTATCTCGTTTCCGTCTCTGTCAAACTTTACCTTTTTGGTTTCGGTGCCCTGTCTGAGTTCGATAACAAAAATCTCCTGGTTGGCATCGTTCATCTTCTTGAAGGCGCTGCCTACGGTCCAGCCGGCATAATCAGAGCTTTCTAATTTTGCTGTTACCTGATCAGGAAGTTCACTAATCGAGATCTGCTCCTGATCCTGCGTCTGGGCAGGTGTTTGTGCGCTTACGAGCGTGGCTCCACCAAACATCAAACAAACTGCTAACAATAACTTTTTCATAACATTTTCTTTTAAGTTGAACATATTGACTGGTTTCCACTTTGTTCTTTCTAATGGCATACCAGTCCACCCGCCTGTTCGATAACTCACTGGTTGACAGTTTTATGGGTCGCGCCTCTGTTGGTAAAGTCGCTGAAGGATTGTAGGATTATTCCACAAAGTGGTGGAATCCAAGCACGGGGATAGGAACGCAGTGCCGGGGTGCGGATCAGTCAGATAGAATTCCAGGTGTCGCGCAACCATTTGAGGTCGCGCCGCATGGCATCGAACACAACGTTTTCATCGACTGTGATTTTCGTGAGGCCGTGCTCGGCGCCACCCACGGGGTATTCAATGTGCAGTGATACCGGGACATTGACGCCGTACTCTTTTAGGAGCGTGAAGTAGCTTTTGAAATCAACCATGCCTGTACCGAGTGGAACGTCCTGCACGTAATAGCGGCCATCTCTTTTCTCCCAGATAAAATCCTTTATCGCCAGGATCTTGATCTCGGGGTGGATAAGTCGCAGACCGGTCTTCCACGAAAGACCACCTTCCACGACCGCGTGGCGGATGTCGTATTGCACGCCCATGTGCGACTTCCTGGCTGTGCTCACCATATCGTGCAATTCCCAGATAGATGCTCCCGCGCGAGGCCCGGCGTGATTCTGGTAGGCACCGACTATTCCGAGTTTCCTGTTAAGGATGCTCAGCCCGCGAATGGTTTGCTGGAACTGTTTGACCGCTTCCGGGATACTGGATCCCGGCGGATAGGTCAGCCAGTTCATCCTGTAAAACTTTATCCCCTGTGTGGCCGCTGTTTCGAGTACCCGCTTGTCGACGGCATCGCTGGCATCGTCTACCGCTGTTGTCATCATCGTGTGCGAAAGCCCTGCCTGACGAATAGCTTCTATAGCTTTCGGCAGGTCTGATTCAACCCGCTCGGGCAAGACATGACCGTTTGGCCGCACCGTGAGGTCTACGCCGTCAAACCCAATCTCCCTGGCGGCACTCGCCATATCATGATAGTTCAGGAATTGAAGGTGTTTCGAAAAGATATTTACACTCAGTGCACTGGCTGGTCGCTGACTGTTAACGTTCGTTACGCCTGTGTGCATAAGAGGTACCGCTGACGCGGCTAGTATTGATTTTTTGAGGAAATCTCTTCTTGTGGCCATGTGTCTGTTTTGAATATGAGTTTGCTTTTCGATTCTCCATCCCATTGCTACCGCAGCTTCTCGGAGTAGTTGCTGTGTCGCCACAGGCGCGTGATTTTCCCTTTTTCGTCGCGTTCGAAACGGATTTCTTCACCGAGGTTATCATCGCGGCGGATCCTCCTGAATACATCTCCGCTGACGTGGTGGAGCAATACCATGTTTTCGAGCGGATTATCGGATGGGAGATCGACGATGGCGAGGTTGCCATACCACGATAACACCTTTTTTTCCGAACCCCATGGCTGAGCGCTATAGGTACCGGTGTATTCTTCGAGATCGATACTGCTGGGTTGATGGTTCTTTTCCTTAGATCCCTTCAAGAGGATGTTTCGCATCTGGTGAGCAAACTTCCAGGGGCTTTCCATCGTGTTGATAAGAACGACGCAGGCGAGTTTCTCCGAGAGATCCATCAGCAAGAGGCTTCTGTATCCCGGACAAGTGCCCCAATGGCCGGTAAGTGTTCTCCCGTTGTTCTGGAATACAATGAATCCCAGTCCCCAGTTTATCTTTCCGTCAGGGTCGGCCCAGTGAACCCGCTGCATTTCCTTCAGGCTCGCGGATGTCAGTACTTCCTTGCCGCCGTTGGCGAGGAGTCTGAACTGCCACGATGCGAAACGCGCCAGGTCGAGAGCCGTGGAGGCGTAGCCGGCTGCTGCCTGGATTCCTTTGGTGTCGAACGGGAGAAGGACCTCACGTGTCCCTTCCCGGTTCAGGGAAGAGTATCCTGTCGCGAGACTATTGCCCGAAAGATCCTGGGGCAACCTGGAATACGTGTCTGACAACCGCAAGGGTTTGAGGATATGTTCCAGAATATAGGTATCAAATTGCTCGCCCGAAACCTTTTCAACGACCTGGCCCAGCAGGACCATCCCCAGGTTGCTGTACTGAAAATATGTATTGACGGGATATAGCGTCTCCTGGGTTTCCAGTTTCGTTAAAATTTGCTCGCTGGTCGGAAAGTCGAACGCGGGCGTGGTCCAATACGGGAAGTCGGCTTCTCGTGGCAGGCCGGACGAATGGGTGAGAAGGCTGCGAATGGTGATGGGGCCGCTGTCGGAAAACTGTTGCCGGATTTCCAGTTCGGGTAATATAGTTGAGAGCGAATCGTCGAGTCTCAGTTTCCCCTGATCGTACAGTTGCATGATGGCAATTGATGTGAACAGTTTCGTGATCGAACATATACTGTAGACTGTTTGCGGGGTTGCCGGTATTTTTCTTTTGACGTCGGCCAGTCCGTATCCTTTACTCCATATTACTTCCTGATCTTTCACCAGCGCTACAGACAGTCCCGGGATGCGATCGTACACCTGCTGGGCTTCGAGCCAGGCGTCGATGAAGCGCAGCGCGTCGGGAAGAGGCTCTTTTCCACTAGTTTGCCCCTTTGCCCCAAAGGCAACGAAGCAAAGCAAAAGCAGGAGCAGCCGGAATTTCATAGCAGACAGACACTTAAATATTCCGGAAAGGTAATGGATTTTTTGTGTTGGAGGGCCGAATTTCCATGTGTGGAGGATGGTGGCTGCGCGGTTTATCCTTTCTCAATGAGATTGCGGTAGAGGTGCCCGATCATTTCTTTTAATGGCGTTATGAACCCCGCGGAGTAGGAGGGTTTGCATCCGTTGGTAATGACGACGATTCCGAATTTTTCCTTTGGATGGAAGAACATCGCGCTGTAGAGCCCGTACGCGGAGCCTGTGTGCCCCACAAGGTCTTTGCCTTCGATGAGCGTATCGGTGTTGAGGAGCCCTAATGCGTAACCGTTGGAGGCTACGGCCTTTTGCATTGTCCTGGCGCTCTTCCTGGATATGATCTTCATTCCTTCATATTGCCCGTAATTCATGTGCATGATCATGTAACGGGCCAGGTCGGGCGCGGAGATCTTCATTCCGCCGGTGGGGGAGAACACAGGTGTTGAATGGCCCATGACGTATTTGCTGATCTCTTCCGTGCGCGGCGCATAAGCTGAAGATGAAGGAATGAACCCCGCCGCCGAGTCGAATTCGTACAGGGTAGTGAATAGTGCGTTATCGAGGGAGTCGATACAATAGCCTCCATTCAGTTTCAGGGGACGAAGGATGTGATTGCTGACGTAGGTGTCGAACCTTTCTCCTGAAAGCTTTTCAATCACCGTACCTGCCATATTATAGTTGAGATTGCAGTATTGGTAGCCCTCGCCGGGCGCGTAGGTGTTGTAGCACTTCCTCCAGTCGGGATTTTTGGCGGGGTTGATCACGTCCAGGTTGAAATAGCCCTGGCTGTCGTTGATGCTGGATGTATGGGACAGTACCATCCGCAGTGTGATGACCTTGTCAGGGAAAGCCGGGTTTCGGAGGGGGAAGCCGATAAGTTTACTGAAGTCGTCGTCAAGCGATACTTTTTTCGCCTCGACGAGCTGCATAATGGATGTCGCGGAGAACGATTTCGAGATGGAGGCGATGCGGAAGAGGTCGACTTCGGTTAGCGGCTCGTCGTTTTCGATGTTCTTCTTGCCGAAGGCACCGGTGTAAACGATCTGTCCGTCTTTTACCACAGCAACGGATAATCCTACTACCTGGTGTTCTGCCATGATGTTCCGGATACCGGTTTCGACATAGGTGTTCTGCCCCGAGGCTGTGATACAGTTGGCCAGAAACAACAGAGGGAGTATTACCTTTTGTGTGCGTATCAAGTGAGGATGTGGTAGTTAACGAATCCGTTAAGGTAGAGAATTTAACGAATACTTTGTGGCGCGTGGTTGAAGTAGGATGTGGCCACCGGTATTGTTTAACTGATGTGCGGTGTTTAGGGCTTTTGGAGGGATGGTTAATTATTTAAAACCATTCTAAATTATTTTTTTCTTCGAAGGCAGTCGCTTTCTTAACTACTTTCGCCACCAGATTTTCTGTTGACGCTCGCGGTCTGATAAGACTATCAGAATGTTGCCCAGAGGCTCAAAAAATGGAGTCTTGGGGCAAATAAATTTGAAAAAATGCATTCCAATAGTAGATTTGTGCGCACTTGTTTTGGAAAACGGACACTAACCTGACATGACTATAAATTACCATTGCTCCGCTCTCAAGTCCCTTACTTTTTCTATAGTCCTCGCATTCTTCAGTTTATCAGCCTTTGCTCAAGAGATTCCTACCGACGATGCTGCTATCGCCGCGGGTAAACAACTGTTTGATACAAACTGCAAAACCTGTCACCGCGTCGACTCCAAACTGATCGGGCCTCCGCTTGGACACGTTTATGACCGGGCTCCGTCGATATCCTGGATTCAGGACTTCGTTCGAAACTCGTCGGCAGTCATTGCAAGTGGCGATCCGTATGCGGTTGCTCTGTTTAATGAGTACAACAAATTGCTGATGACATCATTCAGTTCTTTGAAGAATGAAGATGTCAACAATATTCTCGCGTACATCAAAAGTGAGGATGAGAAGCCCGCGGTGGCTGAGCCTGTGCCAGGCGCTCAGGTCGCTGGCGGCGAAACCGGAACTCCGCAATACCTAAATCTCATCCTGATCGGGATGGTCATCATTCTGGCACTGCTTGTTGTCATTTTGCTCTTCCTTATTTCGGCAATCAAGCGTTTTCTCGATACAAAAGAACTGTCGGAAGATCAAAAAGAACTTATTCATTCGCCGATCAACCTCGGAACAATCACCCGCAGCCGTGGATTTATTTTCGTGGTTGCTTTTGTTGTTGCCGCGCTGGGCTTTAAATCAGTGATTAACACACTGTTCTCTATAGGTGTTCAAAAAGGGTACGCACCCGAGCAGCCCATCGCATTCTCGCACAAGATACACGCCGGGCAATACGAAATTGACTGTCAATACTGCCACACCGGTGCTTCTATTGGCAAGAACGCAACGATACCTTCCGTGAACGTCTGTATGAACTGCCACAATCAAATCAAAAGTGGAACGCTTACAGGTGAAGCCGAAATTGGCAAGATTTTACGCGCGTACAATGAAAACAAACCTATCGAATGGGTGCGTGTCCATAACCTGCCAGATCTGGCGTATTTCAACCACTCTCAGCACGTGACCGTCGGGGGCGTAGAATGCGAAACCTGCCACGGTCCTATTCAGGAAATGGATGTCGTTCGCCAGCACTCATTGCTGACAATGGGATGGTGTATCGACTGTCACCGGACAACGCAAGTTAATGCGCAGGGCAACGAATACTATGACAAGTTGCTGGAGGTACACGAAGGGTCGGGCAAAGCTGATATGACTGTCGAGGATATCGGTGGTCTCGAGTGTGCCAAATGCCACTATTAGGAACTGTTTACAGGTCCGATTCAAATGGTTTATGGCTGGCAATTATTGAGATCTAACTGAACGAACACAAGCTTTTAAGTCGCGATAAAACGAATATGGAATCTAAGAAAGTATACTGGAAGGGTATCGGGCAACTCACGAATCGCACAGCGTTTGTGAAGAATGCACAGGACGAGTTCGGCCCCGACCCTGGTCCGGAAGAGGATCTGGGGCACTCCCGGAGAGATTTTTTAAAAATGATGGGCTTTGGAGTCGCTGCCGCGTCGCTCGCGGCCTGTGAAGCGCCGGTCCGCCATGCTATTCCGTTCGTAAATCAGCCGGACGACTACCTGGCGAGCATTCCTAATTATTACGCTTCGACGTATGTCAACGGCGGCGACTACTGTAGTATCGTCGTGAAAACGCGCGAGGGTCGTCCTATTAAAGTTGACGGCAACGCGCTCTCTTCCGTTACACGCGGCGGAACCAGCGCACAGGTAGAAGCTTCGGTGCTGTCGCTCTACGACAACGACCGCCTTCGCGGCCCTAAAGCAAAAGGCGCCCGTATCACCTGGGAAGAACTTGACGCGCAGGTTATCTCCAAGCTGGGCGAAATCGCCCGCAGCGGTGGACAGATTCGCATCGTCAGCCATTCAATACTAAGCCCGACAACCAAACTAGCTATCGATCGGTTCGTGGCCAAATATCCTGCGACACAGCACATTCAATACGACGCCGTTTCCGAATACGGTGTCCTGAAGGCGAATGAAGAAAGCTTCGGAGCCGCTGCCATCCCGTCCTACGACTTCAGCAAGGCAAGCACGATCGTGAGTGTCGGCGCTGACTTCCTCGGAAGCTGGGGAGCGACGATCGAACACACCAAGCAATACGCGGCGACCCGTGAGGTGAGCGAGACCAAAAAGGATATGTCGCGCCACTATCAGTTCGAGGCATTGCTGACGATTACAGGTGCGAATGCTGACTACCGCACACCGATTAAGCCTTCTGAAGAAGCCGCGGTTGTGGTTCAGTTGTACAATTATATCGCGCAGAAGGCTGGTAGACCAACCGTTAGTGGAGGAGCAGATAAAGGCAATCTCTCCCGCGCGGCTGACGAGCTGTGGCAAAACCGCGGTAAATCTCTCGTCGTGGCGGGTTCTAACGACCGCGCCGTTCAGGTGCTGGTAAACGGAATCAACGATATGCTGGGTAGCTACGGAACCACTATCCTGCCCAACCTGCCTGTCAACTACCGTCAGGGAAATGACGAGGCAATGAACAAGTTTGTCAGCGATGTGGTTGATAACCGGATTGCTGCGATCTTCTTTTATAACTGTAACCCTGTTTACGATCATCCGAGAGGAGCTGAATTAGCCGATGCGATCAAAGCTGCATCGCTTTCTGTTGCTACGGGATACAAGGAGGAAGAAACCGGCATTCATTGTCAGTATCTGGCTCCTGATCATCACTACCTCGAATCATGGAATGACGCGGAGCCGAAGCGCAATCATTTCAGCCTCTCGCAGCCCGTGATCACGCAATTGTTCAAGACCCGCCAGGTGCAGGAAAGTTTACTGGTATGGGCTGGGGAAGAACAAACCAACTATTTTGAATTCCTCAGGGAAAACTGGCGAACACGCTTTTATCAGGGCGGCCAGGGAGACTTCCAGGCGTTCTGGGACAAATGTCTCTACGATGGTGTCTTCGAACAATCTGTACCGGAAGCGGCACCCCCGGCTTTCAATGGCGATGTAAGCGCTGCCGCAACGGCTATTGCCGCTAACTACAAACCTTCTGAGTTTGAGCTGGTGATTTACCCGAGCGGTACGGTGGGAGATGGCTCACAAGCCAACAACCCGCTGCTGCAGGAACTCTCCGACCCGATAACCAAAGTTGTTTGGGATAACTATGTTACGGTATCACTCAAAGACGCCGCCAGGATTTCATTTGACGAAAGCCATACTAAGAAGGCGACGATCACCGTCGGTGATAAGTCAGTACAGTTGCCGGTGATGGTACAGCCGGGACAGCTTCAGGGAACCATTGGGATATCACTTGGATATGGACGCACGAAGGCCGGCCGCGTCGCCGATGGTATCGGTGCGAACGCGTATCCTTTTGTCAGTCTCGTGAATGGTTCACTCAGCTACGCGGCTGCGAATGTTCAATTTGAGATCAACTACAACGAAGACTATCAACTGGCTCAGACCCAGACCCAGGACACCTATATGGGACGTAGATCCGTGATCCAGGAAACGACCCTGGAAGAATTCACGGACGGCACCTTCGAAAAAGAGAAGTTCAAGCCGATGATCAATACGTGGAAGTCTGAGGATCATAAAGTGGATCCTGAGAAACTCACGCTCTGGAAGAACCATGACTACCACGGTCACCACTGGGGAATGGCAATAGACCTGAACACATGTATCGGTTGTGGTGCGTGTGTGGTTGCCTGTAACGTTGAGAACAACGTGGCCCTGGTCGGTCGTGAGGAAGTTATCAACCGTCGTGAAATGCTGTGGCTGCGGATCGACCGTTACTACAGCAGCGATGCACCTGCCGACGACTGGACCGGTGCGGAATACGCTGCGGAAAATCCGGAAGTGGTGTTCCAGCCTATGCTATGTCAGCACTGTAACAACGCGCCGTGTGAAACGGTATGTCCGGTAGCCGCGACGACTCACAGCACCGAGGGACTCAACCAAATGGTTTATAACCGCTGTATCGGTACACGCTACTGCGCCAACAACTGTCCGTATAAAGTACGTCGTTTCAACTGGTTTAAATATCACGACAACAAACAGTTTGCGAACGTCAACACGTCGATGAATACCGACCTCGGCAAGATGGTGTTGAACCCTGATGTGACGGTTCGTTCACGCGGTGTGATGGAAAAATGCTCATTCTGCGTACAGCGGATTCAGGCAGGAAAACTTGCTGCTAAGAAAGAGAAAAGAACACTCAGGGACGGCGAAGTCGTTACCGCGTGCGCGGCCGCCTGTTCAACGGGTGCTATCCTTTTTGGAGATATGAACGATCCGGAGAGCAAGATCGCCAGGCACCTAAAAGTGCGTCCGCTGGATCCTGAGAGACCTCATATTAATGATAAAGACGCAGACAACATCCGCGCGTACTCGGTGCTTGAAGAGCTCAATACACGACCGAATATTTTCTACCTGGCGAAGGTGAGAAACCGCGATGCTGCAAACGCTTAATGATTTACAGAAGAAATTAGAGGATTAGCTATACCAAGACGATGCAAGTAACTTCCGCGATCCGCGACCCTTTGATCACCGGTGGCAAGACACTGAAAGATGTATCTCAAGACATCAGCCGCCACGTAGAAAACAAACCGAATACGCTGTGGCTGACGGCGATGGCAGTATCGCTTGTGTTGTTTGCCCTGGGTTTTTATTGTGTTTGTGTACTTCTCTGGGAAGGAATAGGTGTATGGGGGCTTAACAAGACCGTCGGCTGGGCCTGGGATATCACAAACTTCGTCTGGTGGGTTGGTATCGGTCACGCTGGTACGTTGATTTCCGCGATCCTGCTGTTGTTCCGCCAGCGCTGGAGAATGTCTATCAACCGCGCCGCGGAAGCGATGACGATCTTTGCCGTTATCTGTGCCGCGACATTCCCGCTTATGCACATGGGACGGCTGTGGCTTGGATTCTATTGGGCACTTCCGCTACCCAATACTTTCGGATCGCTGTGGGTGAACTTTAACTCGCCGTTGTTGTGGGATGTGTTCGCGATCTCGACATACTTCACGGTTTCATTGGTATTCTGGTATATCGGCCTTATCCCCGACTTTGCTACGATACGCGACCGCGCGATCGTGCAGGGGGCCAAGACACGCGCCACTATTTATAATGCGCTGAGTTTTGGTTGGTCAGGTGGCGCTAAAACCTGGATGCGCTATGAGTCCGTTGCCCTGATCCTCGCGGGCTTGTCAACACCGCTGGTGTTGTCGGTTCACACTATTGTATCTATGGACTTTGCCACATCGGTAATTCCCGGCTGGCATACTACCATCTTCCCTCCTTATTTTGTTGCCGGTGCGATCTTTTCGGGATTCGCGATGGTGTTAACCCTGCTTCTGGTCACGAGAAAAGTTTTTAAACTCGAAGATTATATCACGATCTACCACATCGAACTGATGAACATCATCATCATCGTCACCGGTTCGATCGTCGGTATCGCATACATTACCGAGTTGTTTATCGCATGGTACTCCGGTGTTGAATACGAGGGGTATGCGTTTTTCAACCGGGTTCAGGGGCCTTACGCCTGGGCATACTGGTCGATGATGACGTGTAACGTGATCTCACCGCAATTATTCTGGATCAAGAAGATCCGCACCAGCCTTGTCGCAACGTTCGTGCTGTCGATTATCGTGAATATTGGAATGTGGTTCGAACGCTTTGTCATCATCGTGACATCGCTGCACCGCGACTTTGTTCCTTCGAGCTGGACGATGTTCCACCCGACGATTTATGATATCGGAGAATACATCTTCACTTTCGGTTTGTTCTTTACTGCGTTCTTCCTCTTCGCCAAGTTCTTCCCGGTGGTTAATATGGCGGAGATCAAGAGTATTTTGAAAGCGACTTCGGGCGACAAACCCGGAGGCGCGTCAGGTGAAGCGGATAGTACTCGTCAATGATACAAGAGCTTAATTTTTGATAGATAATGGCCGCAAATAACAATTTTCTGGTAGGAGTTTACGACGACGAAGACGTATTGCTCGGTGCTGTCAGCGCGCTCCGGTCAAAAGGGGTGAAGATACACGAAGTATTTACTCCCTTCCCGGTACACGGACTTGACGAGGTTCTCGGTTACAAAAGGAGCCGCCTACCTATCGCAGCTTTTTGCTTTGGATTGCTGGGTACGTCGCTTGCACTGCTCATGCAGTTCTGGATGCTGGGTTACGACTGGCCAATGATTATCGGGGGTAAACCATACGCTTCGCTGCCTCCGTTTATTCCGGTTACTTTCGAGATGACGGTCCTGTTGTCAGCCCTGGGAATGGTTGCGACTTTCTTTATCGTTAGTGACATGAAGCCTTACGGCAAGCCGCGTCAATTTGATGTGCGCAGTACAGACGACAAACTCATAGTGGCCATTGACGTGGATGCCAACAAGACGCAGGACCCTGCGGCAATTACACAGTTGCTTAAGGAATCCGGCGCTACCGAGGTCAACAAGAAAAACTTTCAGTGAGGGGAATACGCATAGCAATAAGCACAAGACGATTTCACGACATGCAGACTTTGAACAAGATATTGATCGCATTTTCCGCAACGGCGCTTCTCGCAGGCTGTAGCGCGAGTGGCGATAACCCCGGCGTTGAGTACGCGCCGAATATGTATCACTCGGTTCCCTACGATCCCTTCACTCAGGTTACCGATCCGGATGCCGGGCGATGGGTAACTTCTATCGACTACCCCAATATGCCCGGAAAGAATGAGGGCCACGCAGAGTTTTATAACTCGAACCTCTTTAACCCACACCGTATGAATATGCGTGTTCCCCCTGCCAATACAGTGAAGAGAAATCAGCAGGGATGGCTGCCTTACCGGTTGCCGAATGACACCACAGGGTTGCGGTTGTCGGGCCGCGTCGAAAGTCCTTTGGAAGGATCAAAGGAGGCCCTGGCAGCGGGCAAAGTGCTCTATGAGCGGTATTGCGAACACTGCCACGGTGTAAAGGGCGAAGGTGAAGGCAAAGTGGCGCAGGGCGTAACGGTAGACGGACAGGAGAAGAGCGCTTACGCGGGTGTGCCTACCTATAAATCTGACGCGCTGAAGGATATGACCGAAGGACATATCTTCCACGTGATCACTTACGGGAAGAATCTGATGTGGCCTCACGGTTCTCAAATCGCTCCGGAGGATCGCTGGAAGATCGCGAAATATGTGAAGGAATTGCAGGGGAAGTAGATGCAAGAACAACGAGATTCAGAAACAGGACTAATGACTAATGACTTATAGAAATGGCTCATGTAATTATTGAAGACGAACAATATATATTCAGGCCGCAAACCCGAACTACGTTCTTTATTCTTCTCGGGGTAGGGTTATTTCTCCTGATCGCCGGCTTTTTTATTGTCATGAGCAATCCGCCCTCCACGGGAGCTGACCATCATGCAATGGCTGACCAGCATGAGCTTGTGGCCAGCACGGCGCAGGCGGTCGCGGGGCATGAAGAACATGATGGGAGAGATGGTTTTGCATACGCAGTGAAGCGACTCTATACGACCCTCTGGATGAACAACGTATTTTTTACCGGCCTCGGTATCATCGGCCTTTTCTTCGTAGCGATCCACTACGCGGCACAGGCCGGCTGGTCTGCAGGTCTTATCCGGATTCCACTTGCGATGGGATCATGGATCCCGATTGCCGGGATTCTTTCGATCGTACTTTTCTTTGTAACGGGCCATACAATCTTCCACTGGACACATCACGATCTGTATGAAGTGGGCGGTGCGCATTACGATGAACTCATTTCACACAAGGCGAAGTTCTTCTTCTGGCCTGGTGAAGGCGGTGGTTTCCCGGTTTTCTTTATCCTTCGAATGGTGCTCTTCTTTGGGATGTGGTATGCATTTTACGTCGTCATCCGCAGGAATATGCTTGCTGAAGACCTGGAAAACAAGACCATCTACTGGTACAAGAATCGCTCTACGGCTGCCTGGTTTCTCGTGTTCTTTGCGGTGAGCTCTTCTATCGCAGCGTGGGACTGGGTGATGAGTATCGATACACACTGGTTTAGTACCATGTTCGGCTGGTATGTTTTCGCAAGCTGGTGGGTAACCGGCCTTGCCGTGATCACGCTGATTTGCGCATTCCTTAAGGAGGCGGGATATCTCAAGGTTGTGAATTCCAATCATTTGCATGACCTCGGCAAGTACATATTCGCGTTTACGATCTTCTGGACCTATATATGGTTCAGCCAGTTTCTGCTGATTTGGTATGCCAACATTCCGGAGGAAGCGGTGTATTTCATTGAAAGGATGACGACGAGTCCGTACAGTTGGATTTTCTATGCCAACCTGATACTGAACTTTGTGTTACCATTCTTGTTACTCATGACAAGGGATTCAAAACGGCAGATAGCGATGCTGAAGGTAGTTTGCCCCATCATCGTCGTCGGCCACTGGTTTGATTTTTACAATATGGTGACGCCAGGAGTTATGCAGAATCACGGTGCGTTGGGAATCCTGGAGATTGGTGTAGCGATGGTCTTTCTCGCTGCCTTTTTATTAGTCGTGCTCAGTGCGTTGGCGAAGGTACCTCTCGTTGGTAAGAATCATCCGACACTGGCCGAAAGTCTGAATCATCACATTTAAAAGGATAGGAAATCATGACGAATCTGATCATAGGCTTAGGTGTTGTTCTAATCCTTATCATACTTTATCTCATCTTCCGCGTTAGCAGCCTCGTAAATCTTGCCAAGGTTCGTGATGTAACAACCGACGAACGTGTTGATGGAAGCAACAAGGCGAATGCGTCTATGTTCCTTTTTGTTACGATCGCTGCGTTAATAGCATTCTTTTGGTATTCAATTGCCCACTTCGACGATTACAATTTACCGGTAGCCTCCGTTCACGGCGCCTGGACTGACACGCTTTTCTGGATCACCATGGCGGTGACCGTTGTGGCGTTTACTATTGTGAGTATTGTGATGGCGGTGTTTATCTTCAAATTTCAACACAAGGAGGGACGCAAGGCGAAGTTTTATCCCGATAACCATTATCTCGAGCTCGCCTGGACGATTATCCCGGCGATTGTGCTGGCGATTCTGATCTTTACCGGCCTCCGCGCATGGAACGACATCACGTCGCCTGCGGCGGATGACGCCGAAGTTATTGAAGTGATCGGGCAGCAGTTCGCCTGGACCGCGCGCTATCCGGGCAACCATGACAATGTACTTGGCGCCTATAACTACAAGCTTATCGACGCTGTGAATGAGTTCGGCCTTGATCTGACTGACAGAAATTCTTTCGATGACTTCAAATCTCTGGAGTTGCGTCTTCCGAAGGGTAAGGAAGTGCTGATTAAAATCCGCGCGAAGGATGTGTTGCACAGTCTTTATATTCCTCACTTCCGCGTGAAGATGGATGCCGTTCCTGGTATGCCGACGCAATTTAAATTTACAGCAACCAAGACTACAGAAGAGATGCGTGCGGAAACCCGAAATCCTGAATTCAACTATGAGCTCGCCTGCGCTGAGGTGTGTGGTCAGGCTCACTTCTCGATGAAAATGATTGTCGTGGTAGAAGAGCCGGAGGCGTACGAACGATGGAAAAAGGGGCAGGAGGCGTGGTTGAAACTAAACCCCGACTACCTGAAGAAAGTGCCGCCCGCCCTTCGTGAAGCGGCATTGATTAAAGCAGGTATTGAAAATGATCCCGGCCTGACAGCGGCTGGGAACTAGTTAAAACAACATTAAAGTCTTAAGCGATGGCAACAACTGATATTCACGCTCATACGGGGGTAGACCACCACGACGATCATGAGCACCACCATGGGAACTTCTGGACTACCTGGGTGTTCAGCGAAGACCATAAAACGATCGCCAAGCAGTACCTGATCACGGGTATCATCTGGGCGCTCCTGGGAGGGTCTCTTTCCATCATCTTCCGGCTCCAACTGGGCTTCCCGGATGCAAACCTGGAATGGCTCCGGCCGATTCTCGGAGGATGGATCACCGAACAGGGCAAGCTAGACCCCGAGTTCTACCTGGCGCTCGTTACCATGCACGGAACCATCATGGTATTCTTTGTGCTTACAGCGGGCCTTAGCGGTACATTTGCGAACTTCCTCATTCCGCTGCAGGTCGGTGCGCGTGATATGGCGTCCGGTTTTATCAATATGCTCTCCTACTGGTTCTTTTTCCTGGCCAGCGTCGTAATGTTCATCTCGCTGTTTATTGAAACAGGACCTGCTTCCGGGGGCTGGACTATCTATCCTCCTCTAAGTGCGCTGCCACAGGCAATGTCGGGCTCCGGCCTCGGAATGACGTTGTGGCTGGCAGCAATGGCCTTGTTTATCGTCAGTACGCTGATGGGCGGTATTAACTACATCGTAACAATTATTAACCTGAGAACACATGGTATGTCGTTTACACGCATGCCGCTCACTATCTGGGCTCTTTTGTTTACGGCTATTGTTGGACTGCTTTCGTTCCCTGTGCTGTTTGCGGCTGTGCTGTTGCTGATTTTTGATCGCAGCTTTGGAACAAGCTTCTACCTTTCGGATATCTACATCGCCGGCGAGGCGCTTGCCAATACAGGGGGAAGCCCGGTATTGTTCCAGCACCTGTTCTGGTTCCTCGGTCACCCGGAAGTATATATTGTGATCCTTCCCGCATTGGGGATTACCTCTGAAATTATTGCAACAAACTCGCGCAAGCCGATTTTCGGATACAAGGCGATGATCGGCTCTCTGCTGTTTATCGCGGTGCTCTCGTTTGTCGTATGGGCTCATCACATGTTTGTCACGGGGATGAATCCATTCCTCGGATCGATATTCATGTTGCTGACTCTGCTTATCGCAATACCGTCGGCGGTGAAGATATTCAACTACGTCACTACTTTGTGGCAGGGTAACATCCGGTTTACACCTGGCATGTTGTTCTCTATCGGGATGGTATCGTACTTCCTGACGGGAGGTATCACGGGTATCTTCCTCGGAAACTCCGCGATCGATATTCAGGTGCACGATACCTACTTCGTGGTAGCTCACTTCCACCTGGTGATGGGTAGTGCGGCGTTCTTTGGGATGCTCGCGGGTATTTACCACTGGTTCCCGAAGATGTACGGGCGAATGATGAATGCCAAACTGGGGTACATTCACTTCTGGATCACCTTCATCGGTGTTTATCTGGTGTTCTTCCCTATGCACTACATCGGCATCGCCGGATTCCCGAGAAGGTACTACACGTGGACGAACTTCGACACGTTCAGCGGGTTCTACGATCTGAACACGCTCGTCAGCGTTGCGGCGATCGTTACGTTTGCAGCGCAATTTATTTTCCTGTTCAACTTCTTTTACAGCATGTTCCGCGGAGCGAAAGCCCCTGCCAACCCCTGGAATTCAAACACCCTGGAGTGGACTACACCGCGGGTTCCGGGACATGGAAACTGGCCGGGCGAAATCCCTTCGGTATACCGCTGGCCGTATGACTATAGCAAACCAGGTGCAAAGGATGACTTTATTCCGCAGACAATTCCCTACTCCGAAACGCCTGAATCGAATCTGCCTCATGAGAATGAACTCATCAGGTTGGAATCTACCGGGACGCAAGGTGCTATAGTAGTAGAGAAAAAGGACTAGACTGATGAACGCGCTGAGAGCTTTTTATAAGCTCAGCTTCTCAACATTAGTCGCTGTATACATTCTGATACTGGTAGGCGGGGTAGTGCGGAGTACCGGTTCGGGGATGGGATGTCCTGACTGGCCGAAGTGTTTCGGAAGCTGGGTTCCTCCAACCGATGTTTCACAACTGCCGCCTGATTACAAGGAGAACTATGTTGACTACCGGCACAAAAAAAATGTCCGGTTCGCAGCGTATCTCCGACTGATCGGCATGGGATCGACAGCCGACCAGTTATTGAGTGACGAGTCGGTCCTGATGGAAGCGGATTTTAATCCGACCAAAACGTGGATTGAATATTTTAACCGCATCACCGGCGTGATCATCGGATTTTTGATCTTCCTGGTGTTTGTGTATTCTTTGAAATTCTGGAACTCGGAGCGAAAACTCACGGTCGTCTCGTTTCTGACGCTTGTGCTGGTTTCGTTTCAGGGGTGGCTTGGATCTTTTGTAGTATCGAGTAACCTGACACCGTGGACTATCACCGTGCACATGTTTGTGGCGCTGCTGATCGTGGCGATGATCAGCTATCTGGTATACAAAAGCAGTACACAAAAAACGACGGCCGTTTCGCTTGCCGGATCTTTGTGGCTGATAGCCTGTATCGTTTGCCTGGTGTTGCAGATACTTCTTGGAACGCAAGTCAGGGAGGCGATAGACGAGGTTGCCCGGATAGCGGCACGGGAAGACTGGATCGCCTCCATACAAACGGAGTTCGTCATCCATCGTTCGTTCTCGTGGGTCGTGTTGTTGCTGCACATCGGGCTGTTACTGCAACTGAGGAAAACGCACGGCTTCGGAACTTTTCAGTTCGCGCTGTTAGCGCTGATTGGAGCGACGATCCTGACGGGCGTAGGGATGGCGTGGTTTGCGGTGCCGGCATTTCTTCAGCCGATACACCTTCTGCTGGCTACCGTTTGCTTCGGTGTGGAGTTCCTGTTTTTGTTGAAGACGAGTAAGAGAGCCGCGCCCATAGCGCAAATGAATTGAAATGATTGCTGAACCAATACATACACTATCAGGTCTTCCGCTGGCGACAGCGAAGGCAAGGGCGTTGTGGGAGCTTCTCAAGCCGCGTTTGTCTTTGCTCGTAGCATTTTCCTGCGTCTTTGGTTACATGCTTGCGTCACCGGTCGTCAATTGGGTTGTATTGCCTATGCTCTTCGCCGGCGGGTTTCTGGTATCGGGTGCTTCCGTCGTGGTTAACCAGATAACGGAACGCGATCTCGATAAGATCATGTCGCGCACGCGTCATCGTCCACTACCGACGGGCCGGGTGTCAGTAAACGAAGCTATTGTATTTTGCGTGCTGTGCCTTGCGGCAGGCGTTACTATCCTGCTGATTTATACGAATGTGTTTACCACCGTGCTGTCCGTCATTTCGATGATCTTGTACAGCTTTGTGTACACACCGCTTAAACGTGTTGGGCCCATAGCTGTATTTGTCGGAGCGATACCGGGCGCATTGCCGCCGCTGCTGGGGTGGACTGCCGCAACGGGCTTCATTTCGCATGAGGCGATGATCATCTTCGGAATTCAGTTTATATGGCAATTCCCGCACTTCTGGGCGATTGCCTGGGTGGCGGATGAAGACTACAGGAAGGCCGGGTTCAAACTATTGCCTTCCGGTGGTGCGAAAGATCTCGATACTGCGATTCAGATAATGATCTACACGTTGTTCCTGATTCCACTGGGGATGCTCCCCGCTACGTTTGGTATCACCGGAATCAACTCGGCAATAGTAGTCACTGTTTGCGGGGTGTTATTCCTGGCGCAGACATTTTCATTGATGAAGTCGGGAGAAAAGAAGGAAGCGCGAAAGATCATGTTCGGCTCCTTTATTTATCTTCCGGTTGTTCAGATAGCCTATTTGTTGGATAAAGTTTGAGAGATGGATAAGAGTATGGCACCGGATATTAGAATTGTGGAGGAGGCGGCGAAGCCGCGCAGTATGAACCCCAGGAAGTTCGCACTCTGGCTGTTTATGGTGAGTGTTGTCATGTTGTTTGGAGCCTGGACGAGCGCATATATCGTCAAACGAGGGGAGCCGGGGTGGTCGTCGTTCGAGTTGCCGGGCCAGTTCTGGCTGAATACGGGTATTATCCTGCTCAGTAGCGCCACCATGATATGGGCGCAGCGCGCTGCCCGGCGTGATGACATCGGGCAGGTGAAGGCAGGTCTCGCACTGACGATGATACTGGGTATCGCTTTTATGGCTGGGCAGTGGTTTGCCTGGGAAAAGATGGTGGCAATGAACCACTACTTTGCAGGTTCCGGGAGTAATTCGTCAAGTTCGTTCATATATGTACTGACAGGCGTTCACGGCCTGCACATCGTCAGCGGTGTAATTGTCTTGGCACTAACGCTGACGGCGGCATTTCGCTTTCAGGTACATGCCAAAAACATGCTAAGGATTGAATTGTGCTCGACCTACTGGCATTTTTTGGGAGGGCTTTGGCTATATTTGTTTGTATTCTTATTATTGAACCGATAAATTAATCTTACAATGGCAAGTACTCCGACAAGCGTTCAGGCTCCGGGCAAAAGTGTATGGGACGGTGGAGTTTCACCCATGGGTGCCAGTTATGGCAAACTCATGATGTGGTTATTCCTTCTCTCTGATGCATTTACTTTTTCAGCGCTGCTCGTCACGTATGGTTTGGTGCGTGCTTCGCATCCCGCCTACGACGGCGCCGTCGAGGACTTCATCTTTTCGCAACAGTACTGGCCGATTCCTGAGAAGGTCTTCGAAGCGATTCCATTCTTCGACATTCACGCACCACTGGTGTTTGTCGGGTTGATGACATTTATCCTTATCATGAGTTCCGTGACGATGGTTCTAGCCGTTGAGGCCGGACAGCGCATGGATCGCAAAGCGGTTGAGAAGTGGATGCTCTGGACAATCATCGGTGGATTGACTTTCCTCTCGTGCCAGGCGTGGGAATGGGCGCACTTTATTCACGGTGTTCCTACTCCAGACCTGAATGACTTTGAAGGAGCTAACCTGCGGCAGAACCAATACGGACCGCCTGACTTTGCCGGATTCTTCTTCTTTATTACAGGTTTCCATGGTTTTCACGTATTTAGCGGTGTGTGTCTCAACTTCCTGATATACTACAATACGGTGACCGGTGTATATCAACGCCGTGGTCACTATGAAATGGTGGAAAAGGTCGGTTTGTACTGGCACTTTGTTGACCTGGTATGGGTGTTTGTGTTCACTTTCTTTTATCTCGTGTAGGAGCCTGGCTACCGCACCAAAAATGAAATAATAGCAAAATCAGAAAGATATGGCTTCAATACATCATGAAGAGACTTCACAGGTAACAGTGCTTCCTCCCAACAAAGAGAAGATCAGAAAGCTGTGGAAGGTGGCGCTTATCCTGGGTATCATCACAGCCATTGAATTCGCTGTGGCTTTCCTGGTTCCCCACAGATTTGCTGACCTTCGTATCTGGCTCTTTATCGGCATGACGATCGTCAAGGCGGCCTACATTGTCGGCGAGTTCATGCACTTGCGGCATGAGGCCAAAGTTCTTATTTGGTCGATCCTTATCCCCGTAATCTTCATCGTCTGGCTGATTATTGCGCTGATTTATGAAGGCTCGGCGATAGGAGACGTTCGTCTTGGCGGGTAATCGCCCCGACGGAAATCTCCTTCCGATGAAAGGCAAAAAGCTCCTGTTCCTCTTTCTTTCGCTGCTCTTCCCGGTTATGATATTCCTATTCCTGAAGATTTTCGGGGAAAACGAATTCGAAGTACCGGTTTTTCACGAACACGGTGATATCGAGTCGCCGCAAGGGTGTAACCTGAGATATACCACTCCCTATCGTATAGTGGACACGGTGATGGAACGCATCGGGGCGAACAAGGCAGCCGATGTCTATGTTGTCAATTTCGGGATGCCTTTTGAATCGGGGAAACAACGCATCTCGAATGAGTTTGGCGGTGCCGCGCAGACTGTGAATGTGACAGGTAGCGATGCCGGATATCTACACGATTGTGTTTTTATTATGGAGAAGAACACGTCAGTGGTGCTGATTGACCGCCAGAGACGGATAAGGGGCTATTACGATGGGAGTGACCGCGACGAAGTTGACCGCCTCATCGTTGAGATCAAGATCATTCTAAAGCAGTATTAAATGACCGATAACGAGATCAGGGCGAAGAAGGATCCGTACCGTAGGACCATTGTTGTGCTGTCTGTCGTTATTCCGCTGGTTGTTGCTCTTCTGTTCGGCATGCCCAGGATAGGTGGCTATGACACGTCATTTCTTCCGCCGATTTACGCGTCCATTAACGCGCTGACTGCCTTGTTGCTGATAATCGCCTTGATCGCCATCAGGAGTGGAAAGCGGGAGTTGCACGAGCGGATCATGAAGACGTGTATCGGGTTGTCGGCGGTATTTCTGATGCTGTATGTCGTTTATCACATCACCAGCGAATCGACTCCATACGGAGGCGAGGGAACTATACGCTATGTCTACTTTTTTGTGCTGATAACGCACATTTTACTGTCAATTGGTGTTATACCGCTGGTGTTGTTTACTTTTGTCAGGGCCCTGACCCGTGACTATGTGCGACACCGCAAGCTGGCGCGGATCACCTTTCCTGTCTGGTTGTATGTTGCCGTTTCCGGTGTTATTGTATATCTTATGATCAGTCCTTACTACGTATGAAACGATTAATGGTGATGATTTTCGGTCTGATCGCGCTGGGCCCGAAGGCATCGGCGCAATGTGCCATGTGTCGTTCGACGCTTGAGAACAACTTCAGCAATGGCGATCCCGGCATCGCGGCGGGTATCAATACGGGTATTCTTTACTTGTTGGTATTGCCCTATCTCGCTGCGGCGGTAATCGTGTTTCTGTGGTTTAAAACAACGAAAAATGACAACAAGAACATTGGCAGGGGCATTGCTTGAGGGTAAGTGCCCTCGATGCCGGGAAGGGGATATGTTTCCCTATTCGGTGACCCACCCCACGAAGTTTATGAAGATGAATGCGGAGTGCCCCCACTGTAAGGTGCGTCTCCAACCTGAACCCGGTTTTTACCAGGGCGCGATGTATGTGCAGTACGCCTTTATTGTGCCGATCTTTGTCATCGTCTGGTTGCTGTTGTCCTGGTTTCCCTTCGAGGTGTCAGAATGGGTTTATGTCGGCGTGTCAATCGCGGCTGTTGTTTTGCTGGTACCCCTGAACTACCGTTATTCACGAATTGTATACCTTTACGCCTTCGGTGGCATTAAATACAACCCCGAACTTTCGAAGTAGTTTTCAGGTACGCTAACCGGAACAAGGTTGAAGTCAAAGTCCTTTTACTTTGTTGCTCTTACCCTCTCCGTGGTCCTGCTTATCGCAGGACTGTTCTTTGCGTGGATGTCATCGCGGGCAGCCTCAGCCGACGCAATGGCCGCCCGGATTGCCGATCGCCTCGCCGGCGAG
This sequence comes from uncultured Roseivirgaceae bacterium, assembly GCA_964493505.1. Taxonomy (GTDB): domain Bacteria; phylum Bacteroidota; class Bacteroidia; order Cytophagales; family Cyclobacteriaceae; genus Chryseosolibacter. Next base: position 61,612 of record CAZBNP010000007.1, on the reverse strand, counting down.
CTAGCCGTCATCAGCGACGATATCAAGCCACTGCTCGGTCAGCCATTCGACCTAGAACGTGCAATTGCCACGGAAACGACCTATCCTTTTTTTGTTTACGACAAGATCCGGCTGAAATACTGGTCGGACAACGACTTTGTTCCACCACCCCAGCTCGCTACCGACACGTCTGATCTTCGCCTGCTACGCATAGGACGCGACGCGTATCTCATCAGAAAAGATCGCATTGATGCGGACCACTATATCGTTTCTCTGATCACGCTGATGAAAGAATACGCCATCAGCAACGACTATCTCAACACCGAATGGAATGAAGCGGTATTTCCTTCACCGGATTTTACCGTTCTCGAGACGAGCGCTACCCTGGGTGTTCCGGTTTGTATTAAAGGCACGTGCATCTTCCGGATCAGCTTTCTCCAGGATCAGTTTCCGGTGAATGACAATTTCCGCACCGTGGCAATACTGTTCTTCGTTCTGTCGATTGCGGCGTTTATACTGACGATCTCCTCGATCCTGCCGGCTATCCGGGAGCGGTCTGTCGAGGCGGGTTTCCTGTATTTACTGGTTGTTCTCCTGCTCCTGCGCTGGGCAATGACCGGGTTCCAGTTCCCTTCGCGGTTAATTCGCAGCAATTTCTTCGATCCACAGGTGTTCGCATCGTCGGCGATCAACGCTTCGCTCGGCGATATGTTTCTGAACGTACTGGCCATATCCGTCTTGTGCCTCTACATCTTCAGGAATTTTTTCAGATCGCGTACACTCACCACGCGCTATGCCGGCATCCGATCATGGATCGTCTCCATACTCTGTGGTCTATTGATTCTGTTCGCATGGCTCTATCCATACATTGTCATACAGACGTTGTACAACAACTCATCCATCATTCTCGATATCTCTCAATCGCTGCAATTCGATGGCCTGCGGGTGGTGGCATTGCTTTCCGTATTGCTGTCGGGTGTGTCGGCGTTTTTGTTTGCCCATCCGTTTATCAGAATACTGGCATGGCAAAGCAAGAAAAATCAGGCAATCCTTTCGTTCGTCATCGTCGTGGCACTTTTCGCGGGGATCAATGAGCTTACAGGACAAACGTATCAATCGTCGTTGGTTTGCGGCACTGTTAATTTTTTCATCGTCTGGTATTTGCAGCTGTTCAGGAAACTGAAGGTCCTGTCATACGGGACCTTCGCGTATCTTTTTGTGAGTATCTTTTTTCTGTCGGCTAACGGAGCGTGGGCTATACAGCACTTCACGAACAAGGAAAAGATAGACGGCCAGTTCCGGTTTGCCAGCACATTCCTTATCGACCGCGACATCTTTGCCGAATACCTGCTGAACGACGCTTCCCAAAAGATCGCAGACGATGCCTTCATCCAGACCCGGATCATGAGCCCCTTTCTCGGGAAGGAGCCGGTCAGGCAAAAGATCCGGCAGTTCTTTCTCCCGAATTATTTCAATAAGTACGATATCCGGATATTTATTTTCAATTCATTTGGTGCCCCCGCAGACAATCAAACACCGGTGTCCTTTGAGGAAATGACAGGCAGTTTCACGCAGGACCCTTATCGCACCGAGTACGAAGGATTGTATTTCGTAACAAATCCGGAGACGGATATCACGCAGAAGTATATCATGGTGGTGCCGATAACGCGGTCGTCTACAATTCATGGGTACATTATCGTAGAGTTGTCGCTGAAGAAGATCATACCCGAGAATGTGTATCCCGAATTGCTTGTAGACCGCACCTTTCAGCAATTCTATCATACGCAGGATCTTAACTACGCCGTTTTTTCGGATGAGGATATCGTCTACACTTCGGGAGAATACAACTATGAGAGATTTTTTGACCGGTCATGGCTGGACGACCCCAGGCTGTATTCGGTTGGTATCACGTTGAATGACTACGACCACATTGCGCAGGAAGATCAGGCCGGCCGCGTTGCCGTCGTGTCATCTCCACGCGCTCCGCTGGTTTACCGGGTGGCGAATTTTTCGTTTCTCTTTGTTCTCGGCCTTTTGATCATATTGGTCCTGATCTTCATCCAGGGAGTGTACAACTACTTTATCGGGAGGCGACTCTTTTTTTCAGCGCGTATACAGCTGTATCTCAACCTCGCATTCTTCATTCCGCTGATCATTGTAAGCGTCACCACCCTGGGCCTGACGAGCCGTTCATCCCAGCAGCAGCTCGACGCTGAATATCTTAATAAGTCGCGCGTGTTTGGTCAGCATATTACCGGCTACCTCGACGACTATATGAGCGATGCTGAGGAGAACCGGACTACCCTGACGAATCAGCTTGCCGATCTTGCGCAGTTGTCGAATCTCGATGCCAATGTGTACAATACCCAGGGGCAGCTGCTGGCGACAAGCCAGCCGCTGATCTTCGAGAGTAATCTCGTGTCGCGCTATATCAATTCAGGCGCATTCTTCCGTGTACTCAGAGGGGAAAACCTGATTATTGAAGCTGAGCGTGTGGGGAAGTTGCGGTACTATATTGCCTATACGGCCCTGAAGTCGCCGCAGACGGGCGATCTCATCGGGATCCTGGGTATCCCTTTCTTCCAGTCAGTCTATCTGCTGGAACGTGTACAGACGACCATCCTCGCCAACATCCTGAACATATTCGCGGTGATCTTTACGGTACTGCTTCTGCTTTCTTACTTCGTGTCAGACAGGCTGACCTTTCCGCTGCGGTTTATTACGCAGTCGCTGAGAAGAACTTCTCTGACGCGGACAAACGAGCCGCTCACCTGGACGGCAACAGACGAGATAGGTATGATGGTGAAGGAATACAACGCGATGCTTTTCAAACTCAGCGAAAGCAAGTTTGAACTGGAGCAGACACAGCGCGAGAAAGCATGGCGGGAGATCGCCCAGCAAGTAGCCCATGAGATCAAGAATCCGCTGACTCCGATGAAGTTGACGTTGCAACAGCTCGAGCGCGCTGTCCGGGAAGGCACGGGGTCGCCTGAACGAACGCAGAAGGCCATTGAGAACCTCCTCTCACAGGTTGATACACTGAATGATATTGCTTCGTCGTTTAGCGGATTTGCGCGGATGCCAGAGCCGGTGATTGTCAGACTGGAAGTAGCGTCACTCCTCAGGCGCGTTGTGGGTCTTCACAGTCCGACCGGCGATATCGCGCTGCGCAGCAGTGTGAGGGAAGTGTACGTTTCAGGTGATGAGCAGTTGTTGAGCCGAACCTTTTCAAACCTCATACTCAATGGACTGCAATCGGGGAAGCCCGAACAGCATGCGCGTGTCAGCGTGTTTCTCGAACGGGTGGGAAAAAAGATAAGGATCCGTTTTCAGGACAACGGCAGGGGTATTGATCCGACGATTGCAGACCGGATATTCCTCCCGCACTTCAGTACAAAGAAGTCCGGTTCCGGCCTGGGGCTGGCGATCTCGCGACAGGCGATCCAACAGATGGGCGGTACGATCTTTTTTGAAACACGGATAGGGCAGGGGACAACCTTTACGATCGAGCTTCCGGAAGCGTGAGGAGAATTATTTTTCCCTGAGCGAGCTCATCACCTTGTTTGCAAAGACGAAGTCGTCGAGCTCCTTGACACCCGAGTGGGTGATGTCGTTTTTGTTGCCCCCCCACAGTTTCCTTCCCTTGTAGATGAAGAGTATGTTTTCGCCGATCCCGATCACTGAGTTCATGTCATGGGTGACAACGATCGTAGTAATGTCGTAATCTTCTGTGATATCCTGAATCAAGTCGTCGATCACGATAGATGTTTGGGGATCAAGGCCCGAGTTTGGCTCGTCGCAGAAGAGATAGTTTGGGTTGTTGACGATGGCGCGTGCGATGCCTACGCGTTTTTTCATCCCCCCGCTGAGTTCGGAAGGCATTTTCTTATTCGCGTTTTCGAGTCCGACCCTTTTGAGGCAAACGTTTACACGTTCGATACGCTCGTCGTGGGGCATCCGCGTAAGGATATCGAGAGGAAACCTCACGTTCTCCTCCACAGTCTTGGAATCGAACAGTGCTCCGCCCTGGAAGAGCATGCCGATTTCCCGGCGTATTTCCGTTTTCGTATGGCGGTCAGCGGCGAAGAAGTCACGTCCATCGTAGGTCACCGTTCCTTCATCCGGACGGATAAGGCCGACGATGCATTTCAGCAAGACGCTTTTACCCGTGCCGCTGGCGCCGATGATCAGGTTGGGTTTACCTTTCTCGAATGTTCCGCTAATATCAGCCAGAACAACTTTGTCGCCGAATGACTTGGAAATATTTTTTACCTCGATCATGGTGAAAGGAGTAGCTGAGCCAGGAGATAGTCTGCGAGTAATACCGCGATAACGCTGTTGGTGACAGCCTGCGTACTTGAGATACCGACTTCAAGCGCACCTCCTTGTGTGTAATATCCTTTAAATGACGATATGGATGCCACAAGAAATGCGAAGACCACCGACTTGATAAGCGCAAAGGTGATGGTGAACTCGTTGAAGCCGAAGCGTATCCCGTACACGTAATCGTTTGGCGTGATGATTCCCGTGAGAGTGCCTACAAGATGCCCCCCCGCAAGCGCACAGACGCCCGCCAGAATAACCAAAAGGGGATACATCAGCATAGAGGCGACGATCTTCGGGAGAACGAGGTAGGAGATCGCGTTAATACCCATAACCTCCAGAGCGTCTATCTGTTCGGTAATGCGCATGGTACCCAATCCGCTGGCCATGCCAGTGCCCACTTTACCGGCATAAATGATCGCAATGATCGTGGGTGCGAGCTCAAGTATCGTCATCTCTCTCACAACCTGCGAAATAACATAGTTGGGGATCAACGGGCTGACCATGTTATAGGCCGTCTGCACCGTTGTCACAGCTCCCATAAATGTCGATACCAGCGCCACCAGCAGGATCGATCCGATACCAACGGTAACACACTCTTCAAGCGTAAGCTTGTAGTACGTTTTAAATGACTCTCTGTTGGTGAAGAGGCGCCCGAGAAAGATGAAGTATTTACCGATCTCTCGTATCATGACTGCAAGAAATGCACACAATTGTTAACTTGCCAGAACTCATTTCCAAAGGGTGTAAATTATGAGTTCTAAATATACTGTAAAATAAAACATCAGCAATGCGCAAGCTAATCGTCGTGACGGGAGGATCCCAGGGCATCGGACGGGCTATCGTTTCCAGGTTTGCGGCCGAGGGTTTCGATATAGCAACCTGCGCCCGACATGCAGGTGATCTCGAAGTGCTGAAGATTCAGGTTGAGAAGTTGTATCCCGGCAGCACCGTTTTTACACACCAGGCGGATGTGTCTATCGCCTCGGAAGTAGGGCGTTTTGCCGACTTTGTCCTGTCAATCGACCGGTCTGTCATCGGGTTGGTCAACAATGCAGGCTACTTCGTTCCCGGTGAAATTACCACGGAACCCGAGGGGAACCTCGAAAGTATGATTAACGTCAATCTGTATAGCGCATACCACCTCACACGCGCGCTTGCGCCTTACCTGAAAAGCCAAAAGAGCGGGCATATTTTCAATATGTGTTCAATTGCCAGTATCACTGCCTATGAAAATGGCGGATCGTACGCCATTTCCAAGGCAGCCCTGCTGGGCTTCTCCAGGTGTCTGCGCGAAGAGCTCAAGAGCTATGGCATCCGTGTGACAGCTATTATGCCCGGGGCTACCAATACCCGCAGCTGGGCCGGTGCAGAGCTCCCGAGTGAGCGTTTCATAAAGCCCGAAGATGTGGCTAGTGCGGTGTATATGGCGTATTCGATGGCGCCGGGATCGGTTGTCGAGGAAATCATCATCCGGCCTCAGGAGGGGGATGTTTAGAGGGGGCTGGGTGCTGGGTTCCGGGTTATTGGAAACCCGATGCCTCGATTTAGTGTTTGAACGGGCAAAGGTTTAATTTTGTGAAAATTAGTTTCAGTGAGCACACAGATAGCGTCAGTAGCGCAGTATTGTAACAGCCTCGTATCGTACAGCCGCCGAAAAACGATCGAGGTGAGGGTGGGGGAGGTGCCGATGGGGGCGGATAATCCTATCCGCATCCAGTCTATGACTACAATTGACACGATGGATACGGCGGGTTCTGTTGAGCAGACGATCCGCATGGTGGAAGCGGGCTGTGAGTATGTGCGGATAACTGCGCCCAGCGTCAAGGAGGCACAAAATCTGGAGGCGATAAAGAAAGAACTCAGACTCCGGGGGTACCATGTGCCGCTGGTGGCGGATATTCATTTTACCCCGAATGCCGCAGAACTTGCGGCGCGCATCGTTGAAAAGGTTCGTATTAACCCCGGCAACTACGCCGACAAGAAGAGATTTGAGGAGATCGAATACACCGACGCGTCTTACGAGGCCGAACTGAATCGCATACGTCAGAAGTTTACACCGCTGGTCAGGATCTGCAAGGAATACGGGACGGCAATGCGAATTGGTACCAACCACGGTTCGCTTTCAGACAGGATCATGAGTCGCTATGGCGACACCCCGCTCGGCATGGTAGAGAGTGCGCTGGAGTTTCTGCGGATATGCGAAGACCTCAACTACTACGACATCGTTTTGTCTATGAAGTCAAGCAATCCGCAGGTCATGGTACAGGCTTACCGCCTGCTCGTTCAGAAGCTGGCCGAAGAAGGGTTGAAACCATATCCGCTTCACCTCGGCGTAACCGAAGCGGGCGATGGCGAAGATGGAAGAATCAAGTCGAGCGTCGGTATCGGCACACTGCTCGAAGACGGACTCGGCGATACTGTTCGTGTATCGCTCACGGAAGAACCTGAAGCCGAAGCGCCAGTAGCCATCGCGTTAGCACAACGATATGAAAGCAGGGAAGGTCACGCACCTATCCCGCTGATAACACACTACCCGATCAACCCATATTCCTATGCGCGTCGTGAAACACGCGAGGTCGTGAATATCGGCGGGCACCAGGTGCCTCGCGTGGTAGCCGATTTTTCTTCCAGCGAAAGAGTTACCGCAGCCTCACTGTTCGCCGTGGGATATACCTATTCGCCGGCCCTCGACAAGTGGAATATCACGGATATGGCGTGCGACTATATCTACCTGGGCGACAATATCATCGATTTTGCTATTCCCGGAACGTTGGGCGTCATCTACAATCATAGAACCTGGCTTTCTCAACAGGACAATGCCCGCGTTTACCCGCTCATCGAGGCCGCTGATCTTCTTCAGGAGAAAGTACTTTCTCCAAAAATCAACTTCGTTCGTGCGAGTCTGGACGATCTCACCGATCACTTTATCTCCCGGCTGAACGACGTGTCTGGCACTGTCCTGATAATCGAGACAAACAACCTGCACGGTATGGCCGAACAGCGCAGGCTATTCGTGGAACTGATCAATCGCAACTCCGGAACACCTGTCATCATCGGAAGACAGTACCGGGATATCGAACACGATCTGTTACAGGTCTATGCGGCGACAGACTTCGGCGGACTCTTCATCGATGGACTCGGAGACGGGATCTTTCTGCGCGGGAATCAGGGTGCTAACCGGCGCAGGTTAAATGAGACATCCTTCAATATCCTACAGGCTACTCGAACAAGAATTTCGAAAACAGAGTACATATCGTGTCCCTCGTGCGGTCGCACATTGTTCGACCTACAGGAGACGACAGCCAGGATCCGCGCCCGCACTTTTCACCTCAAGGGCATCAAGATCGGTATCATGGGGTGTATCGTGAACGGACCGGGCGAGATGGCCGACGCTGACTATGGATACGTCGGCTCGGGACCGGACCGTATTACACTTTACCGCGGGAAGGAAGTCGTGAAGCGAAACGTTCCGTCCGCAAAAGCTGTTGATGAATTGATTGACATTATCCGCAATGATGGCAACTGGATGGAGTCGCCGGCGGCACAAACAGACCTATGACAGCACATCAGCAAGAAGACACCGGCAAGAAAGCTGGCTGGAAGCAATTTTTCACTCTGGGTGAAGTAGGTGGCTACTTTTTCCGGAAGAAAGACCCCTCCAGGCCTACTAATATCAACATTAAAATGATGCACGGGATCAATAAGATTTCGATCGTGGTATTCCTCCTCGGAGTTATTTATATGATTATCAAGCATTTACTATGATAGCCAGGGACCGTACCGGGCTAACGGAAATACTAAAAAACCCCTGGGAACGTTAAAAAACCGGATCCTGGCTTTTCGCCCGGCAATTGGCCCTTTTTGCCATTTTTTCCACTTATTTAGTTATTTTTGAGAGAATTACCCCATTATGACCAGGGCTTTGATTCTTTTCTTGGGTGGCTTGTTTGCTCTGGGGGCCTGCACCCAGCGTGCAATATGCCCTGCCTTTCAAAGCGCCTATATTCATGATCGCGATGCCCTGCGCAAGCAATTCAGCTATTTCCAGGAAGATTCAACACCTAAGATCCTCTCTGCCAGCAAGAACCGTTATCTGGTAGTGGAGCCGACTTCATACCGAAGGAAAATCCAAAGCCTGCAGACCATCGCTATGAAACCCGTGCCGGTTATCGTGCCCGACTCTCTTCTGAGCGGCGATAGCGTGTCTATGGAGGACTTGGATCGCGCTGCGCGGTCGGTAATCGACAGTACATTCATTCCCGACCTGCCTGACAATCAGGAACTGGCTGCGGCAGACGACAGTATTTACGTTATTACGAAAGACCGCGAGCTGCGACTGCTGAAATACGATGCGCCCGACAGCCTTATCTACGATCCGGTATCCGGAAAATACGTGCCCGAGAAGCCGGCGTACTATGTGAAAGATGTCAGGCTGAACATTGACCAGGACAATTACATGTGGTACCTGCGCCAGTACCTGGTGTTGCCCGATGTCAAGCTGGCAAGACAGCAGCAGGAAACTAACCGCGCCCGCGATTCGGCGGTGAAGAAGAAGAAACAAGGCCTGAAGGGATTCTTCAAAAACCTGTTCAGGAAAAAGCCGAAAGAGGCAGATTCAACAGAGGTCATTCCGCCGCCGCGCGATGAATTTGACTTTATCGATATAGAGCCCCAGGCACAGGCGGCCCCTCAGCCGGACCCCGAGCCCAGGAAGAGAGGTTTGTTCGCAAGAAAAAGGAGGTCTGACACGGCCGTTGAAGCGGTACCAGCCGATGAGGCTATCAAAGAGGAGGAAGTGGAGCCCGAAGAGAGGCCGGCCACAGAACAGGGATTTTGAGCGGTCAATCAAACAACGTGAGGTTTCCATGCTGGTCAGACGGCGGTGTCGGGACGATCAGTGATGGAACGTCGATGTCGTGTTGACGGATACGCGGCGACACGGGATAGTAATTCAGGTCTTTCGTGTCGGAGTTTGAAATGATCTTCAGCAAAGTGTCTTCCGGCGTTTCCGGGCTGAGCCAGATTTTTTCTGATTGCGGCGAAAGCAGTACTGGCATTCTCTCCTGTATACTGCTGACGATAGTATCGGCTTGCTGGGTGATCAACGAGAATGTCTGGATTTGATTTCCGTCAGCGTCTTCAAATTCTTCCCATAAACCCGGGAAAGAGAAAAGTTGTTTGGATTTAAGTACGAACCGGTAGGGGATGCTGGTCTTCTTCCCAACCTTCTTCCAACCGTAAAACCCATCCGCGGGAATGATGCAGCGGCGTTTCATTAGCGTTTTCCTGAGGCTTGTGCGCTCGTCGAAGTGCTCTACCGGCGTGTTGACGATCTTTTCGCTCACCGTCTTATTTTTTGCCCATTCCGGCGCGGTACCCCAATAGAAGTTGGAAAGCCCCAGCGGCATCGCGCTGGTAATAACCGGCAACAAGTGCGTAGGTGAAGCATTGTAGTGTGCCCTGTAGAAATCAGGAACGTCCACATCAAAACGCTCCGCTACCTCTGGTCCCGTCGCTGTTATACTATATCTGTCTACCATTTGTTTTTTTCCGGGCTTGAAAGCCCGGGCCACTCTATCGTTTATCCCTACCGGATTACACCTCCCAAAAACTCCCCCGCCCGCTCTTCTGACCAATATAGGCCATTTTTATTGAATTGTGTGAAGCCCACGTGGCCACCACGCTCGGGAACCTGAAGTGTCACGTATTCGTGGTCTTTTAGCAGGGAGACGGGGAAACACTGTTCGCTGAGAAACGGGTCATTCAAGGTATTGACGATCAGTGTTGGTGTCCGGATGCTGTGCAGGAAATGAAGGGAGCTGCATTTTTCGTAGTAGTCGATGGCTCCCCTAAAGCCGTGCAGCGGAGCCGTGTACAAGTCGTCAAACCCGGTCAGTGTTTTGATTCCGGCCAATCGTGAAGTGTCGAGTTCTTTGTGGTATCGGGATTTAATCATGACCTTATTCTTCAGGCTTCGCAGGAAGCGATTGGAATAGATGCGGTTTGAAGGTCGCGAAATCTTTTCACAGCTTGTCCGCAGGTGTAGCGGTACCGAGAACACCACGGCCTTGTCTATGCGGGGATGGGGGGTGCGTTCTCCCAGGTACTTTAATGTCAGGTTGCCACCGAGGCTGAACCCGACGAACGATATTGACCTGTAAATGTTTTTTTGTGCGACGTGTTCGACTACCGTGTGCAGGTCGTCCGTTGCGCCGCTGTGGTAAAAGCGAATACGACGATTCATCTCTTCACTACATCCCCGGAAGTTCCAGGCGACAACGTCGAAGCCCGCGGCATGCAGTGCTCTCGCCATGCCTTTGATATAGGCGCGCGTAGTGTTTCCTTCAAGTCCGTGGGAAATGATCACAATACTATCTGAACCTCGTTTGAGCCAGTCGAGGTCGAGGAAGTCATCGTCGGGTGTATCGATTCGTTCACGTGAGTAGCTTGCGAGTGATACCCGGCGGAGGAGCGCTGGAAAAATTGTTTCCAGATGTGGGTTAAACAGGAAAAAGGGGGGGAGATAATTTTCAGGTTTTTGATTCACGGGAAGCGGCTGCCGCCTTTTTTCTTCGGTTTCTCACGCGGATATTGACCATTTCGATCAGCATTGAAAATACCACCGCAAAGTAAATATATCCCTTCGGAATATCCTTGTCCAGACCTTCCAGAAAGATCATAAAACCGATGAGGATGAGGAACCCCAGTGCCAGTACCTCCATCGAAGGATGTTTGTGAATAAATTCGCTGATTCTTCCTGAAAAGATGATCATGATACCGATCGAAAAAATGACCGCGATGATCATAATTATGACATGTTCCGTCAGACCGACAGCGGTTAATATGGAGTCGAAGGAGAATATAATATCGAGGAGGATGATCTGAACGATAATACCGCTGACGTTTACTTTCTTCCCTACTTCCTGCTCAATTGTCTCTTCGTCGCCTTCCATTTCGTGGTTGATCTCCCGCGTACTTTTCGCGATCAGGAACATGCCGCCGAAGATCAGGATCAGGTCGCGTCCGCTTATCGCTTCATCGGTACTGATCCATACGGGCACCCAGAATAGTGGTTCCTGAAACTTCATTACCCAGGTGATGGTGAGTAGCAAAAGGATCCGGACACCCATTGCCAGGAGGAGACCCATGTTGCGTGTCTTTGCCCGTAATTCTACCGGAAGCCGGTTAGAAACTATTGAGATGAAGATGATATTATCAATACCGAGTACGACTTCGAAGAAGGTGAGAGTAAGCAGGGCCAACCAGGCTTCCGGTTCCAGGAAGATTTCCATTTGAGAGGCTTAAGAGGCTTTAAGATTGCTAAAAGTAAGCGAAGTAATAATATCTAACAAGGCTGAAAATTCTTCATAATCCATTGGTTTTCTATGGCATAATACTATTGTTGGGTGCTGTCAGTCGTGCGCTATGATAGCTTTTTTCTGCACAACTCCCTCCGGTGTTGATAGTTGTATGAGGTAGACTCCGGCAGACAGATCTTTGGTTGCCACGGTCCTGCTGTATTGCCCTGCTTCAAACGCGCTGTTGTAAACCTCCCTGCCAAACATGTCGAATATCTTCACAGGCATTGCGTGTTCGGCGGGTGCTGGCAGCACAATGTTCATTATCTCGTCTGCTGGATTCGGGTATATGCGAACATAGTTTTCGTAACGGGTTTCAAGGCCCGTCACAACCTGAGGCGATGCTGAGCCATCCAGGCGCACTACCGTTTGTAGTACCTCTTTTGTGACGACGTTTTGCACAAAGGCGATGACTGCGAAAGGCGCGAATGATCCGTCGGGAAGTCGCGTCACATGCCGCATGTCGTACGAAACCTGAACCTCCTGTGCCGGATCGGCCGCTGACAGTGATGTCAGCAGCGTACCCGATGCATCGGGGAGCAATTTTCTCAGAACGAATACCTGACCCTCGACAGACTGTTCCGCCACGGCAATGAAGATGTTAAACTGTCCCACGGTGTCAAGAGCTTCTGTGGCCTGGATGGATGCCCGTATGTTGAGCCTGTCGGCAGGTTCGGGCTCAAAATCCAGCGCTATTGTGACAGGAGATGTCACCAGCGATCGCAGGCTGAAGAAGAGGTCGATAGCGGGCAACTGGTAGTTCGAAAGCGCTGAGCTCTGACCGAATCCACCGTCGATAAATGCCCGGCTGGGGCTGGTGACGCCGTAAAATGCGGCCCGTGCATTTTGATCTGTCGGGTTGGCCAGGTGAAGGTTGTCTGGCGGTAAAGGGTTCTGCGCCGGTGAGTGATGGTACTGAAGCTTGACGATCTCCTCCGTATCGAATTGACCGGTACCTTCATCAGCTTTGAATGCCCGGAAGGCCACATTGTTGGCCGCCTCCGGAGCATTGAGTGTAGTGAAATTCTCTGCGAGAATTGTCCGGTTACGTTCTTCAATGATCACATTGTTGAACGCATATCCATCGCGATTTTCCGGATTAGCGAAACTGCTGGCGAACGCTATCCGGAACCGGATTTTTTCCCGTTCTGCGGGAGGTACATCCAATGCATGCTTTCCAATAGCCCAGTTGAACTGTTCGAGCGACGACCATCCAGATGACTCTGCGGTTTGTTCGCCGGGGTTGGAGGAGATGGAAAGGCGATTATACCAGTTGAGCCCGGTTGCGACACCGCCGAGTCGTCCCCAGCTCGCCCCGCCGTCGGTGGAGTATTGGAGTACCGCTCCATCGGATGACTCTGTGTTTGTCCAGTGGCGCAGTGATATCACCGGTCTCGAGAAGTCGGACAGGTCGAAGCAAGGACTATTGACATAGGAAATATCCTGGCCGTTGTAAGGTACGGCCGCCCCGGTAACCCACGTCTTTTGATTGGACTGAATAACTGTTTTTGCCGCTGTGTTGAACTCCCATGTGGAGTGCCCTCCCTGGTCTTCGGCGACCCAGAAGCCTTTTCCGTCGTCGAGCGCCGCCATGTTGTACCTGTTTTCGCCTCCCGTTGGTATCCACCGTTTGAGGATCGCGATTGTTTTTGTGTAGGTAGCCGGGCAGTCGCCAAACGCCTCGGAGGTCCTGCCTTCCACGGTTATGTTCAGGGCGTCATGCGCGCCAGTAAAACGATGAACAGGCTGCTGATAAGTTCCGGTTGTTTGCGGAAGTCCGGTGACACTGTTCGACAGTATTCCCAGCGGTGTGACTTCTCCGTCATCAAAATCCCACGATACCCGGTTGATCGGCACGGGGGAGGTCACTTCGAAGTTGGTATCGTCGCCTTCACAGGTATTGAAGTACTCAAATCTCAGATCTTTTGGATAGGGACCAACCACCTGATCTCGCTGGAGGCTATCGACGCATACAAATGTTTTTCCTGAGCTGATGTCAAAGTAGGGGGGATGCTCCACCTTCAGTTTGGCGTAATACGTGCTGACCCCCGGAAAGCGATACTCCACATTCTGACCTGCCATGGGCTCGCCGCTGAAGCTCCAGCTGTAGATGGCCGACGGGAGATTTGTTGAAGTTTGCGCATCATACGCGATCAACGCAGTATCGCACTGGGGTTGAACATCAAAAAGAGCGCGGGGGCTGGGTAGCACCCTGACGGTTTTCACTTCCGTGTTCGTACAGTTGCTACCGGTGATGACCGTATACCGGAAAGCATAATCGGTCCCTCCTTCAGGCCCGTCAATCGGCGGATTGAATATATACTGGTTATTGGAAAATGGTTCGTTCGCGCCGTTGATCCGGAACGTCCCTCCCGGCGGGCTAAACTCGAGAAGCCTGTTGGGGGAGTTCGAACAAAATACTTCCTGGCTTTCGACTCCTGAAATCGCGACCGGTATCTTCGGCGACACCGTCAGCGGCACGGGAGTGAGTTGATTAGTACATCCTGTGCTATTATTAATTGCCGTATAGATCACGTCGAATTGTATTGTCGCCAACGCATTTGCGCCATGATCAACGGCGTCGTCGAAGAATACTCTCGGATCAAACAGAACGCTCGATTGGAATAGCGGAGCCGGACTATAATTGGGTGGTGTGGTATTTCTATAGATGAACTCCCATTTCACAATTGGTTGAGAACCCTCCAGTAGAATGGGCGTCTCGTTTTCGTAGCAGAATTCGCTGACCGGGGTGTTGAAGTTCGCGGTCGGAAGCGGATTGACTGTGTACACAATGGGGGTGTTGTTAGAACAGCTCAATGCGTCTGTGCGTACAGCCGTGACGGTGATATCCCTGACCGTCTGATCTATCAGGGGGTTCATGTTGTTGGCAAGGGAACTTTGCTGATAGGCTAGTGTAGGATTGAACACCGCCGTGCCATTGGTATTGTCTGTGACACCGAATCCGGAGAAGGAGACGTTTGTCGATGGATTGGTACTCAATGTTACTGTTGTGGGCGTTGCGCCTTGCTCATGGCAATAGGTGCTATAAGGAGCTGGTGTACTACCGGAGAACGCGATTGCAGGTTGCGGGTTGATAATCAGTTCTTCCGTAGTACTTGCGCTGCCAACACATCCTGCTCCGAGGAACGAATACCGGATGTACAACGATTTTTGTGGATCTCCCGCAGGTACGCCGGCGCCCGGTGGCGAATACGTTGCCTTACCCGAACCAGTATTACTGAGCCCAAGCGCATTGCTGACAAAGCCGGTTGTCTCCGATGTGCTGATCTCGAACGTTCCTGCGCTCGGCTGGTTGCCCGTCAGTTCGAAGGTCTGGCCGTTTCCGCAGACAATCATACCATCGGTCATTCCGCCGATGTCCATCGGGATGGGTGGATTGACCGTGAAAGTCTTCGTCACTGCGTTCTGGCATCCCAGCACGGGATCGGAGGTGTTGAAGGTAAGGTGGAACGACTGCATGACCGATCCGTCCGCGCCATTGGTTACCGCCTGGTCGAAATAGGTGCGAAGATCGAAGTCGTTGATAGTCGTCTGCGCAAAATTCTGAGTCATATTCGGATGTGCCAACACAAAGAATCCATTTGGCTGATCGCCTATGATATCCTGGGCTCCGTCTTCATAACACACATTGAGATCTGATTCTGAAAATGACGCGGGGAAAGCCGGGCGTACCTGCACAGTCTGACTGACCGTTGAATGGCAACCGTTGGCATCGGTTCTCGTCGCGGAGATGACAATATCTTCGGGCGCGTTGTAGTTGGTGTAAAGCGGAACGTTGTTCGCAAATGCTTTTTGAGCGAGTCCTTCACTGGGGTCAAAGAAAGCTGTGCGGTCTTTGTTGTCGAAGACGCCGAATCCTGTAATGACATCGGTCTGCATTGGATCCGCGGGGTTGGGCGCGATAGTATTCACCGGGATATTCGCATCTTCGTAGCAAAACTGGGTTTTGGCGAGCGCGGCCAGGCTCACAGTTGGATTGTTGCTGATCTTGAACGGAATGATCAGTACTCCTTCGCAAGCGGCGCTATTGCTTCCACTCGTTCCGGGTACTACATAGGTATACCGGAGATAGAAGTCTGCTACTCCGGTAGCCGCGTTGTTGTTAGGTGCGGCGAAACTGGTGCTGACGTAGGCGCTGTGCGGATTGAACAGTGCCTTTCCGGAGTTTGGCGGGCTTTCAACAAGGCCTACGCCCGAACCGGATGTCCAGTTAGTATTGTCACGACTGATTTCATAGGTGCCGCTGTTAAAATTGGCCTCCAGTTCTATGGCTTCATTCACATCACAGAGAACCTGGTCGACTCTGATTCCACCGACTTTCATATCGGGAATGGCGTACAGGTTGACATATTTGACTTGCCAGAAAATCGGCGGACCATAGACGTCCGGCAGGCCCAGAATTCCCGGAGTACGTTGACGTACGCGCATTCCTACATAGGCATACGTCCCCGTTCCGAGAGGATAGGGCTCAAGTTCCTGCGGGTCGATATATTGATTTCCAATGGAGCCCTTTACACCGCTGCCGGGGACATTGGTCCCGATGTAGGTTTGAAAGTCATACAACTCATAGGTATAACCGTAGGTAGAAGCATAGAGCACATTGTTGGCTGCCAGGTCGTTTTCCCAGTCTTCTCCCAGCGAGAGTACTTTCAGAGGATCTGCGGTTTCATTCACACAATACGACCCCGCTACATTGTCGATGGTTCCCGATGAACTCGACACCGAAAACTGGCGCGTTTCTGTTTTAACACAACCGTTGGAAAGTTCTGTTGTGTATGTGATGGTATGGGGCGATCCGTCAGTTTCCGCCAGGTCGGGATCGAAATAATACTTTCCATTCGACAGATAAACGCCGTTTCCGGAATAATAGCTGTTGATAGAAGGTGTTGCGCTCAGTTCGATAGGATCCGAATTCAACGTGAACGACGTACTGAGCGGACTGTTATACGTGATGACCTCATCGGTTGACTGCACCAGCACGGCGATGGTGGCATCGGCGCTGAGGATATCCGATGCGCAGCCATTTGCGTCAACGATCATGACCGTATAGTGGTAGGTGGTGTCGGAACCACTCACGCTACCGGCAGGGGACACTGTGGGGTTGGTACCCATAACGGTGAATCCCACGGGTGACTCCGCAGACCATAAGTACTGATAGGCTCCGCTTACGGAAGGAGTTATGAGTGTAGGCGAACCGCCCAGCGTAATCGAAGCACCGGCGCATACACTGGCCGTTGCGGGCCCCGCGTCGGCTACCGGAACCGGTGCTATCTCAAAGATGACTGGCAGGGCGCTGCTTTGACATCCATCAATGCGAACTACGTACCGTGTTACCGTGCCAACCGTGGAGGTGTTTATACCCAGGTCGGCTTGTACATCAACCTCGTGGCCTGACGCCAGCGGGGTCGACAACGATGCGTTGCTGTACCATGTAAACGTTCCGCCGTCGTCATCTACCGCAACGGTAGCGCTACTGATGTCTTCATTGAGGCAATATAGCAGATCCTGCGCAGTCTGTAGTGTAGGCGCCGCCGGCGTACCGGAACCCACATTGATCGTTGCGAAAGTCACGGGCTCGTCGATAGCCCATATCGCAGAAACACTGTTACCGGCGATGATGTTTGTACTACCCGCGGCGCTGGCATAAACCTGTAGCCCGCTGATGGTGATTTCATCGACTCTATTGTTGTTTCCGTCGAGTGTATAGTTGAGTGTAAGACGGGTGAGAGTCTTTGGATTCAGTGATATCGAAGTGATGTCAGTATTACCAGCTGGTCCGGCGGTAACGGTTACGCTGCTGATGTCGAAAACAAAATTCGGATCGGAGAATTCGAGATAGACAGTACCAGAGGTGATAAAATCACCGGCGGCTACTTCGCTGATAACGATATCGCTGATCGACTGGAACGAACCGGTACATACCGTTGAGGTGACGTTATTGACGGCGACGCCCGAGGTAGTAAAGTTCCAACTGGTCTGATTTGAGATTCCAGGCCAGTTATTGTTGTCAGGGGAGGTGTCTTCTATAACGCTACCGCCAACCTGTACATAATAGGCAGTGTTGGGATCGAGGGTGCCGGCAGCGACGGGCACTTCTACGACTGGTGTACCGTCGCCATCGACGTTTGAGCGATTGACTGTCAATACCGGCAACCCGGTGGCGGCGTTGTAGATGATAACCCGGTGGGAAGAATTTGAAGATGCACCGGTCAGGTTATTGACGTTTTCGTTGAACGTCAGCACGAGTTGGTTGATGTTGAAATCGACCCCGGTGCTGTTGTCTGCCGGTACGGTGCTCACAAGTATCGGGGGAGTGACGTCGTTGAAGCTGTAGTTGCGTGATTGTGTTACCGTTCCGCTGAGGTTGCTCGGGCTGAATGTAAAATCCGATTCCGTGTAGCTGAATGTCACCGAAGGCATACTGTTTGTCGCGCCAGGTTCGACGTCAGCGACGAGAAAGTAGCGATGTGACGCTGTTAGCGACTCTGAAAACGTGATGGTGATGTCGGAACCTGTGATCGCGAAGCTGGCTCCGGCTATCGGGGCATCTGTGCCGACTCCGTCAAAGGTGTTGTTTGAGGAAGCGCATAAACGGAAGTTTGTAAATTTCTCGGTAGTTGTTGATGACAGGTGGATAGTTACCGCTTGAAAAGTCATCGGGCCGTTTGCGTCGAGTCTGAAACCTGCCAGTGCGTGGTTGTTTGTGTTGCTGTTTAGTGTAGCAGCGGCGAGGCCACCAGTGAGTGGACTGATACTGAGGCTCGCTTGCGTTGTCGCACTGGCTATCGGAAATCCTGCAATGGTGAGGTAGTTGTAAGTGTTATCGTGACCCTGCCGGTTGTAGGGAATGATGGTGAAGCGATACTCCTGATTTCCGGAGAGGCCGGTGCTGGCAGTGTAGCTGGTGGCTGAAGCATCGGTAATGATATCATAATAGTCACTTGCGCCTGTCGGTGCCTGGCCGTCGTAGAGGTTGTTGAGGTTTGGATCCGATCCGTCTTCAAAGAGTATGACGTAGCCTGCAGCATCGGAGATGCTATTGGCGGGCGGGAACTGCAGAGAGATGGAGTTGTGGCTCAGGGCGGTTGCCGTGAGCGTGGCGGCATGTGCGCCCGGCTCAGTTGAATACGTGTAGAAGGAAACCTCGTTGGAATAGCCCCGTGGATGGTCGGCATTGTCGGCAAACGTCTTGAAATAGATTACGCTCCCGGATGGCAATCCGGTTACATCTACGTCGAAAGGTCCCTCGTCGTTTTCAGTACCGGTTACAACGGTATAAGGGCCACCCTGAACCGTTGCCCATTCCACGCCGGTCGCCGTTATCTGGCACCCGTCACCACCGCCATCACTATCAACCTCACCGCTGAGTGTCGCGGTAGTTGTTCCCCTGCTTGAAACCGTTGGCCACGGATCAAGGTCGGGGCTGTCGTCGCACTGTGCCCACGCGGTCTGAAAACCGGAAAGGAGAAGGAGGACAAAAGCAACACGAATAGCTATTTTCATAGGGGTCAGAGTCTGCATCAATTATCCAGGTTACCGTTGCGGTCTGTCTTTATCAGTAATATTGTTGACAGGCCATTGACTGTGTTGGTACCACAGATCAACAACCCTTTGTCAGGTGTTTCGCGTATGGAAGATACACGCTCGTCGCCGCCTCCACCAATCAGTTTTTTCCATATCAGTTTTCCGCTGCCATCGAGTTTGATGAGTATGATATCCGTACCGCCCCTTCCTACGGCAGGGGTACTGGTAATGGTGCCGGCAATCACAAAACCATCCGATGTCGATGTTATAGCCTGCCCTTCGTCAATGCTGTTCGATGTCGTCCTGTTGGCAGGATCCAGAATAGTGTTATTCAGCATCAGGCGTTCGCCATCGATATAATTCTCAGTGAGTACGCTGAGGCTTTGGTCAAGGTGGAGGAAGTAAATGTTCCCGTTGGCGCCGTTGGTTTCGGCGTAGGTCCCCACGACGCAATAACCTACCGGCGACTTCTGAATGTCGGCTACTGAATGATTGCGTGTATCGGAATCGCCGATCGGCGTGAAGGCATCGTAGGTCGAATTTTCAGGAGCCCTCGAAACGCCCACGTACTCCCGAGTGATATCGCCCACGCCGGTGTTGTATAAACTGCTTGCCCACACAACTTTGCCCGAAGGTGTTGCATGAACCGCGTTGCAGTTGGCAACATCGATATCATAGTCGAGAAATGGATAGGGTTGGTACCAACGCGGATTGCTGAGATCTGCGGGATTGAGCTCGGTGATGAACGCGGCTTCGCGTCCTCCCGGCGCACGAAAACTGCCGAGCATCACGATGTTGCCTCCCGTGGTGATGTCAAACGCATTCGCATGGCAGTCGACCGTCAGGGTATCGGCATCGACTTTTACCGAAGAAGTAATGATGTGCTGGTCTACGATGGCTCCCTGTGCGTTCAGGATCATTATCCGCGCATAGGTGTTCTCCAGCTCACTCAATGGTAAATCCGAGGAACCTGGACGAAGGGCAATGGTGTCGCCTGCGAGCAAGTAGCCACCGTTGTAGGGCTTTATCGCGTTGATCGTACTATTGGTGATGACCTTTTCCCAGACTTTCTGACCGCGTGCATTTGTCTTGATAATCAATGCATCCCGTTCACCATTGTTTTTTTGTATTTCACCCGCGATAATGAAACCGCCATCGGTGTCTAACTCGGCAACGGAGCCGGCGTAGTCTGTATCGCTGCTGTAGAAGTACACGAATGTATTCCGGTTCGTCACCGGCGCGTCATCAAAAGCGGTGCAGCCTGACAATACCGTTATCACTAACACCTGTAGATATACTCTTCCGCGCATGACCTATCGTATGTTAAGTTTTTTAGGATTGTAGCGATTGATGATGTACCCGACAGAAACAGAAAGGCTGTTCAGCCGGAAGATGCCGTCGACGTAGTGATATTCGTGAACGAGCGTTGAATTCTCATAGACGTCGGCTTCCGTCAGCAACGGTATTAATCCCTGTTTGTAGCGCACTTCCCCGATCAGGTATCCATTGCCGATCTTCCGCTTAAAGCCGGCGGAAAGCAGGAATGCTGAGTTAAAGCGTTTACGTTGTTCAATAACGGGATACGAGTTTTCAGATACCGTGGCGTTGTCGTCTCCGCGGTCTGTAAAGATCCTGATAGACGACGACAGAAGGTAGTCGGCCGAAAGGCCACCGGCGACGAACACGTTGGTAATATTTCGCTCGTACAATTTGTATTGCACAGACACAGGCAAGGATACCCATAGTTGCGTTTCATGCCCGTCAGTAACTTTCACCGCGTCGGCACCGCTGTTCGTTGAGTTGAATGACATCATCTGAATAGCGAGCTCGGGGCTAAGGGTGAACTTATTCGTCAGCACACCGAGTGGTATCTCCGCAGATACCGCCGCATTGAACCCGAAATTATAGGTGTATTTGTTGGTACCATCATTAGCGAACTCGGCACTGATGACTGAAGGCGCGGCTGCCACGGCACCCAATTTGCCACCGATACGATAGATCGGGTGCGTTCTGAAAGTTGAGTACAATGCGACGAATTCCGCGGGATCGACTGCGTCGTTGACTTTAAACTCGGTATCCGCTCGCAGCACGGCCAGCATCATTTCATCGGCCTTCGCGGGCTCCTCCAGGTAGATGTAGGTGAGTGTGAGCAGCTTGTAGGCGTTAACTTTTTCTTCGGCGCTGAACTCGTTTCTGTCCAGACAGTTTTGCAACAGCTGAGGAAGTTCGTGTAGCCTTCCCTGATCGTAGATCGATTGGGCAAGCCGCAGGGTCTGGGCACAAGGCGATTGGGTTTGTCCCCGGGCGAAGGTCAAAGCTAAAGACGACGCAATGAATAATAGTAAAAGTTTCCTCATATATTACATTCTACAGGGCATGATCCGTTACTCGTATCCTCCGGGTAGCTGTTCACACGTTTTCTCGTATGGCAGATCGTTTGCCACGTAGCTTTCCCACTCTTCTTTGTTCATGTTGCGCTTCAGCGATCCGCATAAGAGGCCCGACATGGTCTCTATCTTCGTTGGCCAGGCATGAATGGTCTGGTCGATCTGACCTATTCTTGTCTCTTTTACACTTTGAATACCCGCTATAAGCTGCTCATCGTCAGGGGTAAACGCCAGGTCCCAAACCCAGTCGTGGTCACTCAGTACGATCGGTTGCTGGGTCGCGCGTTCTTCATAATTCCATAATCTGATCGTCCAGTCTTTGCTGGCGGTAGCCATGAATGTTCCTTTGAAGTTGAATCGGATATTCGTGATACTGGCTGTGTGTCCTGAAAGCGTCCGGCTGACCTTTCCGTTTTCAATAACATAGACCTGGCCGGTTGTGCTTCCGACGACGAGCGATTTGGAACTCGGCATGAAGCTGACCGCGGTCAGCGAGGTATTCGGTAAGAGGATACGCGTCTCGCTATAGTTGTTCTTTACATCCCAGAGAAACACGGTTCCGTTTGTACCCGCCCCGACCAGTGTGGTACCATCGGAGCTCAAAACGAGAGCACTGATCTTTTCTTTGGTGGCGATCACTTCAGTAGCCCTGTTTAGATCGGAGTACCGGATACTTTGCCCTGAATTGTCACGAGCGTAAAAACCTTTGCCGTCGGGCGTAAAATGAATATCACCAATGTCGGATTGGTAACCCATTATTTTCTTGGGTGCCGCCGTCAGGTTTGTGAGATCGTAGAGCTCAACGTAGTTCTTGTCGCGGTTGAGGGAATATAACCCTCCGGCCGCAAGCAGTTTCCCATCCGGACTGATGTCCATGGTGAACACCAGGTAGTCGTTTGTCCGGTCGTTGTCGTGAATGCGGTCGGGAACAATCACCTGCCCGTTCCATCGGGAACCATCAAATTTCCATTGTATGATCTTGCCATCGCTGCCTCCGGAATAGATGAAGTCATGGTTTGGTCGCGATCGCAGCGCGCGCGCACCCCCTTTGAGGTGTCCTTCGAGACTCAGCGTCAGCGGGTGTTTCTGGTTTCTGAGCGCTGAGAAGAGTCCGTTGTAGAGATCGTTGTCGTATTTGTATCCGGCGTGGTCTGTGTTGAAATTGTAGGCCTGCTGCGCGAGTAGCGACTGCTGTTCGGGATCGCTTTGGAGTTCCTTGGATTTGATGGCCATCGCTTTGGCTATCGAAAGGTAGCGCAGTCGCTGTGAAGCTTCACGTGCCTGGATGGCTTCCTCTTCACGCTGAAGAGCGAGGTCGGTCTGCACATTGGCGCGGTCACGCTGAAGGTCGGCTTCCCGGCGCGCTTCTTCCGCCTGGATGCGTCGTTGTTCCGCACTCATCCGTGCTTCGTTTGCGGCTCTTTCCGCTGACTCCGCCTGCAATCGACGCGTTTCAGCAACCTTGCGCGCTTCCTCCGCTATCTTTGAGTTTTCTTCCGCTTTCTGCCGCTGGATATCGGCCTCCTGGCGTTCAGCCTCCGCGCGCTCAGTTTGCCGCTGTGCTTCGGCGGCATTTCGTTGTGCCTCAGCCTGCTTGAGCAACGCAAACACCAGAAACACGATCGACACGACGGTAGCCGAAGCCAGAATCAGCGCGGTGATCCTCGCTTTCTTTAGTTTCCGCTTCTGTTCGAGCTCTTTTGCGCGTTGCTCGGTTTCCCATTCCTTCCTGGAATACTCGAGGAAGATCATTGTACGTTCGAACGCGGGATTATAGCGCTGGCCCCACACGAGTGTAGGCTTGTGTTTTGCCTGCCAGTTAAGCGCAAGCTGAAGATCCGGCGGACGCCACAACCCCGCTTTTCCAACCTGGTACATCGACGCTGCCTCGGCCAGTCGCGAATACATCTGAACGGCTTCCGCCTCATCGTCGACCCAGTTCTTCAAACGAACCCAGATACGCATGAGGCTCTCATGCGAGATATCGACCATCGACTTGCCCGTGAGCGGTGTTCCGTGGCTGGGCGTCAGCAGGGAGCGCCCCGACTCGCGGAATTTTTCAATGACGGCGAAAACATCTTCTTCGGAAACATCGGCGATAGCAGCGATCTCATTGAGCCGCGTCGGACGTCGTATACCAAAATTCTCGCCGCGTTTTTCGGTGATCGCCTTGAATAAGACCTCACAGATCCTTTTCTGCTCCTCCGTCAGTTCCTCAAACGCCTCGTTCGCGTGAAGCGATAGCGCTTCACCCATTGTTCCGATAGCCTCGTAATGTTTAAGGTCTACGGGCTCTTCGTCGTAGTCGCGATATTCGGTCCAGTAAGACCACGTGCGCATCAGCGCGTGTTGCAGGATGGGTAGCTGGTCCGGGTTATCCCCCAGGTCGTTCAGCAGTTGTTGTGTGAGTCGTGGCGCTATCGTTCCACCGCCAACCGCCACCGGACCTTCGATGGCCTTGCGCTTCTGATCGCGTGTCAGCTGCGGAATGAGATAGTGGCTGTCGTTGATCTTGCGTGTCAGATCGGGAAACTGAGCACAATCGCCAATGAAATCCGAACGCATGGTAATACCGACGTAGATCGGCGCGTCAGGATAGTTGGCTGCTTCGATGAGCAGGTTCACAAACGCCAACGTCTCATTTACGGAGTTGGCGTCGGTGCTTTCCTTGAAGCGAAACAGTTCTTCGAACTGATCGATAAGGATGAGATAGTTGATGTCTTTGTCCTTCCGGCTCTGCTCCAGCGCTTCGACAAGACCGAGCGAACTGCTTTTCAGCAGGGTTGAAGAGATAGTACGCTTGATCTTCTTTTCCTCCGGTTCGGCCTGTTCGTAATCGGGCGTCTGCCTGAGAAGTGCTTCGGCAAGGTTGTCTATTGGCCCGGCGCCAGGCCGTGTCACCACCACCTGCCAGTTGGGACTGGCATCAGTGAGAAATCCTCCGTACAGAATAGGTAATACACCACAGTAAAGGAAAGATGACTTACCACTTCCTGACGGACCGATGACGGCCACAAACCGGTTCTTGGAAAGCTTCAGCAACACCTCGTCGCTCTGACCTTCACGACCGAAAAAGAGGTGACTTTCCTCGATCTTGAAGGGACGCAATCCGGGAAACGGATTGGTAGACAGTAACTCGTGAGTCGTAGATGTTTTACTCATAGACTAGGAATTAAATTCCTGTAAAAACGATTTAAGCGAGGCATCCGCTTTGTCGGGCTCACTTTCAATAACGCGAAGGTTCTGATTCCGGAAACTGTCGGGGCCCAGGGCCGATCCGGGTGCGGCGAGGATCGCCTTTCCGATGATCGGTTTCTTTCGTCCGAACCCGGGAGCTTTCAAAAGATCGAGCGCTTTCATCCGGACCCATTGCTCGTTTACCTTTCCTTTATATATAATGGCGGCGTCGAAGTTCTTCAGGTTCTCAATATGTTTTTTTCGCAGGTCGAGTAATTCACCCTCGAACTCCGGAACCAGAACACGGAACCCCGCTTTTTCCAAAGCTTCTTTGATCGGCTTAATGTCTACCAGGTCTATGCGATCGTATACGAGATACACGGATCGGCCATCAATGGTTTCTGCACTCTTCCTGTCTTCAGCTTCCAGCAACTCTTCGCGCATGATATTTTTGAAATCTTCCAAAGGAGTTTGCAGGATCTCGGCACCTTCCTGGGCTTCAACGTCGCGTTTGATATTTTCAATGAAGCTCTTCTGCCGTTCACTGGCGTTAGACAGGTTCGGGGATATCCAGATCAGCCGGGTGAACTCTTCGTTACTTCCTTTTGCGGCCGCACTCTTTTCCGCGGCGAGGCGATTTTGAAGATCGACGACCGAGCGTTCCGACCCGACAGGAATTTCGCCGTAGGCGCTTCCAATAAGGTGGATAGACAGGTTGCTCTCTTGAAGATCTTTCCTTACCAGTTTTTCGAGGTCACCTAAGCTACCTGGCAAAGTCTGGTTGGGTAACACGACGTAACCGTGCCGTTGTAGCTCGCGTTTGATAATATTACGCTGCACGGAAAGGTCGTGTCCGGTTTCCGCCAGGTAGATTGTTTTTCGCTTGTAGATATTTCTGACTTCCGCCTGCTTCGTGTCATCTTTCAGATAGACGAGCGTATCGTATATATCGTAAGCCAGGTCAACCATTTTCATCCAGTACTGGCGTTCTGCCTCTGTGCTGAAGTAGTCCGTATACTCGCGAATCTCGCCCGAATCGGGATCGAGCTGGTACATATCATAACCCAGGAGCTCGCGAAGTCGCCGGGGTTGTTCTTGCTGCGTAAGCGGTGACTTGAATACCTTAAAGACGCGATTGCGACTCTTCGGGCTGTTTTCAATGGCTTTGTAAAATGATTCCAGGTGATCGAGGCATGGACCCGACTGGGTGAAGTCACGCGATAAGACAGTAACCAGTACACCGACATTATCCAAATTCGGAGACGTCATATTGTCGTGTTCCGCTTTTAGCATGATGTTGGCTTTTTCGCCCAGTACCTGGTTTAACATCAGGCCGAGAAATCGTCGGAACTGCGATACCCAACCCAGATCGTCGTTGTTTGTCGACTGGTTATCGCTGTCTGCGAATACGATTAATACGTCGATGTCAAATACCATATATAGTGTATGTTAGTTAGGTTGCGTTTGTTCTTCTTTTTGTTCTGTCGTATTCCTGATGAGCCCCTGAAGCAGTTCGTGATGATTGGCCAGCACGAAATAGAAATCAAGCATCTCGATCCGGAACAAGATCGTTCGCTCCGTTGCTTCTACGGCCGTCGCCTCCCCGGCGGGACCCTCCTGAAACAAGTCTCCGTAGATACTGCCTTTCTTGATGACTTTCACGGGCTGGTCGTTGTTAAGCAACTTCACTTCGCCGTGTGCGACGATCAGAATCACACTGTTCTCTTCCTGGCCAGGAAGCTTCATTCTCTTCCCCGTAGAAAGCTCTATCGGTGTGATCTTATCCGCCAGATCGCAAATGAGCGCCCCATGTATCTCGTTGAAAATGGGTAGTTGCTTGATAAACATAACCATTTCAATCTCCAGGAAGAAGCCATCTTCCAGGCCGTCGAGGAGTTGGTTGTTCTCGATGCTGGAGTCGAGAAACTTCTTATCGCGTCCCGGAAGGCGTTCGCGTACATCCGCGAAGATCCGGCGATCTTTGTTATAGACCACCCATGCGGCGGTTTCCTGAAGAAGCCTGTCCCTGTTGAAGACCTGCGCCACGAGCCCACGGCTAACCCGGAACTCAGGCATGTAAGCGCTCGCATGGATTGCGCAGGCTTTTGTCCACCGGTTGCTCAGGTTGAAGTCGCGGTTCAGAATGTAGTTGATCACCTGGATTGGCGTATAGCTTTCCCGTGGAAAATACAAGTGTAGTTGCTGAACTTTATCGGCTGTCGGGATATCATCGAGAAGCGGTAGTAGCTTTGGTTTGAGTTCGGGATCGAGGAAAAGGTCAAGAAGCTCGATTGCAAATGACGTATTGTCAGGGTCGTTGGATTCGATATTTTCGCGGACCAGCGCCACCGACTGAGGGTCATACAGAATCGACAACAGGATAGTCATCTGGTCGTAGTTTTCTACGATCTCTTCTTCCAGCGCTTCGCGAAGAAAACTCATCTCCGGTATCTTCGGCAATTCTTCCAGCGCCGCGAGGTTCCAGAGTGTCTTGCCC
This sequence comes from uncultured Roseivirgaceae bacterium, assembly GCA_964493505.1. GTDB lineage: Bacteria > Bacteroidota > Bacteroidia > Cytophagales > Cyclobacteriaceae > Chryseosolibacter. Next base: position 34,343 of record CAZBNP010000007.1, on the reverse strand, counting down.
ATCTCGGTTTCAAGCAAGTCCATCACATCGCGGACTTCGCGGCCTTGCGCCCGATAGTTGATGTATCGGAGTGAATAGAGAATCTGTTTGACGATACGCTTATCGGGGAAGTCGGCTTTGCGCCACAATAGTTGCAGCGCCTGGTCTCCTCCGATGCGGCCCATGATCTGCACGATACGCAACATCACGAGGTCTGATTGCCCTGATTTGTGGAACGCTGTTTCCAGTGTAGTCAGCACGCGGTCGCCCGCCGCTTTCAGCGCCGCAGCGGCGTGAAGGCCGTACATCGGAGAGTTCAGCATCTCGATCAATACGGGCCATGTTTCGATCCGCCTGGTCTTTCTGGCGGTCAGCAACGCTTCAAATCGCACTTTGGGATCGGGATCACGGAGAAGTTCGAGCAACACAAAGATCGTCTTCTGGCTGACGAGCTTGCGGAGCAATTTGGTCACCAGCAGTCGATCCTGCTGTTTTGGCGACTTACTCAGCTTCATCAGTTTCTCGGGTGAAATAGAGAGCAGGTCACTGTCTTCTGTTTCCGAGGCTGCGCGGGCTGCGAGCGACCGCACTTCCCGGCGTGTGGTATCTTTCTCAATGCCGAGGCTCGCCACTTTGTCTTCAGCGAATTTCCGTATTCGTTGATTGTCGCTGTCTGTCAATCGGATGATCGCGTTTTCGAAAAGCGCGGGCTCGAGTTTTTCCATAAGCCTGAGTCCGTAGATCACTTTTTCTTCAGTGGTGCTGGTGATCTGTTTTTCGAGTACTTCGTTGATGGTGTACTGTTTGGTAATCGCAACTTCGGCGACCTCCTTATTCTGTGTCAACGTGCCCTGTAAGGTATGACGATAGCTCTGATGCATCTTGTTCACTACGAAATACCAAAGAACGATAAGCGGGAGGGTGAATAAGGTGATGTGCAGCAGATTGAAAATCTCGAACTGTGTAATGAGAATGATGAAGCCACCCGCAATAATGCTCGCGACTGCATTGACAATACCTTCTATTTTTGTCTGTACGTCGATGCGGAACTTGCTTTCGATGGGGAGCAGGTAAAGTTTAAACGTCGGGCTGTCGAGACCTTCCTTCAGGGACTTGATAAAGAGCTTGCTCGCGGCAATCGCGAGGAAGAAGATAATGAAGAAGTCTTTGTCGGCGCTAAAGCCAAACAGAAAGCCCAGCGCGAGCGCAATCGCTGTAAACAGCCCGATCAGGATCGGGCTTATCAACAGCGACACTCTCATACCATAAATAGCCTGGATGCGGTCGGTAGCCAGCGCCTGAATCAGAAAGCTGAATACGATGATTACGGCCTCAAATGAACTCAGAAAGCCCGCCAGGTTTTCCGCCTCCATCTGGAGCGTCGTTACGTTAAAGAATGAATATTCCACAAACGTCGCCGCCATCATTGAAAAAATGACAAACAGCGACATATAGACAATGTACCGGTTGTTGAGAAAGTCCTTAACATTCAGTTTTTTGTAAATGGCTTTCTCCTCAGAAAACGATCGGGTCTTATTCAGGTACTTGGTACTCAGGTAGATAAAGACCGCAATGAATACGATGATACTGCCGAGGGAGAAAGCATAGAGCGACTGAATGTGCTGGTCGAAGAGGCGTAACAACAGCGGAATTGAAAAAAAGGAAATAAACGTGGCGATCATCGCCCCGATATCGATGGTTCCCACCAGCCTCTTTGCGCGCCGAAGGCTGAAAAGCCGGCCAAAAGCTCCCCAGAACAGAAGAAGGATGATAAAAGTGAAAGGGAGGATCTGCGTGAAACTGAACGCGTACATGTGGTTGGGGTCGACAAAGATCCCTTCGCCAAATTCGATAAAAGCTGTAATACCGCCGATGGTAAGAAGGCATAGCACCGCCAGCATCGGAAATGAAATCCGGTTTTGCAGGAAATTGTATATGACTGTCGCTATCAGGCCAAATACACCCGATACGACGAACGCCACCGGGAGGTCGTAGTTCTCATCAAAATGCTGCAGGAATAGTGATTGGGAAGCCACACTGACCGTCGCTATGAACATCCCCATGGAGAAGCCCATAAGAAAGAGCAACAAGACCCGTTCGGTCTCGTCCTCTTCAACATCCAGCATTTTGAGCAATTTAGCCTTCATCCTTTTCGCCTAATCTGTATAAAATTCGATATAACCGGCCAAATATCCTATAAAGCGGCCGTTTGAGGCCCGGCGCAACACTTAAAGCGGTGTATGACAGGTAGTAAAAGAGTAATATTTTACCTTTTTTTTGCGGATTCACCGAAAAATACCACATCCCGGCAGCCTATCAGGGCCTGGTTGCGCCATCCGCCCACCGGTCGCCAATCAACAATGAGCTGTCGCCGTAACTCAGGAATCGGTAATCGTTTTTCAGCGCTTCGTCGTAAACCATCCTCCAATCTTCGCCCAAAAAAGCAGCGACCAGCAATATCAGCGTGGATGCAGGTTGGTGAAAGTTGGTAATGAGGCCGTGGCAAAGGCCGAACTGGTACCCGGGACGGATAAATATGGAGGTTTCGCCTACCAGGTGGTCAAGGCCATTGCGATCGAGGTACCGGACTACAGCCGCCAGCGCGTCCGCTGATGACGGCGGGTGTGACAGGGTATAGGGGTCATTTTGGTGGATCCGGAATTGAGCGTCGGGGTCGGCGAGTAGTTTTGCGCCAAACCAATAGAGGCTTTCAAGGGTGCGCATAGAGGTTGTTCCGACAGCCACGATGAATCGATCAGGAGTCAGCAGATTTACCAGGTTTTTGTGGCTGACAATTACCTGCTCTTCATGCATAACATGTTCGTCGGGGTTGCCTGCTTTGATTGGCTGAAATGTGCCGGCGCTGACGTGAAGCGTCAGGAAGTCATGGCCGATGTTCTTTTTCGCAAGATCGGAAAAGGCGGCGGGGGTGAAGTGCAGCCCGGCCGTTGGTGCAGCCACGGCGCCTTCTGCATGGGAGTAGACTGTCTGGTAGCGTTCGGCATCGCTGGTTTCGGCCTTGCGCTTGATATAGGGCGGAAGTGGAGTCTCGCCCGCCAGCCGGATGATCTCGGCGAAAGTCGCAGGGCTGTTCCAGGTAAACTCAACCACACCCTTGTCGCGGTCAATCAGTACAGCGGTGAGGGTATCGGTCCCCACGGGCTTGCGCAAGGCTATACCTCCGGTCCATTTCTTCAGGTTGCCAATAGTACATTGCCACACGCAGCTCTGCGCAGACGCCATCGTCTCTGAGAGCAATATCGATGGCTGGAGCGGATTGAGCAGGAATATTTCGATGGTCGCACCGCTCTCTTTTGTGAAATGAACGCGGGCGGGGATTACTTTTGTATCGTTGAAAAACAGGAAGGCGTTGCCTGGAAGGTGGTCAGGCAACGATCGGAACTGACTGTGCGTTATGCGGGCCCCGTCATAAACGAGCAGTTTGGAATCATCGCGTCGGGGCAATGGGTATCGCGCAATTTTTTCCGGAGGAAGTGTGTAGGTATAATCGCTGGTATTCAAATTTCCTGATTAAGTTGTAAAGTAATACTTTCCGGCCGACCCGTGAATGAAAAAACAGATATGAATTATGTCTTTACGCTTATCGTACTTCCAGAAGGTTTTTCATTTCAATTTTAAAGCCCGCACTTCACGGGGCGCAATGCACGACAAGACATCGTGGTTTGTCAGGGCGGAAGACGACGGTCAGCCCGGTGTGAGTGGCTTCGGTGAATGCGGTCCGCTGCCCGACCTGAGCATCGACTACACGCCTGACTTCACCGCGAAACTTGAAGACGTCATCAATTCGGTCAATCGGGCGGCGATTTCAACTTCGGATGATAAGGGGTTGTATGCGCAGATCCCGCCTGAAATGCCGTCTGTAATGTTTGGCGTCGAAACCGCAGTTCGCGACCTGAGAAATGGTGGAATAAGGGTGGTATTTGAGAATGAGTTCCTGCAGGGCTTACCAATACCCATTAACGGACTGATATGGATGGGGGAGATGGATTTTATGATGGACCAGATCAACCGGAAGATCGCGGCGGGATTCACGTGTATTAAGATCAAGGTGGGTGGACTGGACTTCGAACGGGAATGTGATATTCTCGGCTATATACGGAAGAAGTACTTCCGCGAGAATATTACGCTGCGTCTTGATGCCAACGGGGCGTTCAAACCAGATGATGCACTCGGCAAGCTTGAAGAGTTTTCGAAGTTCGGTATCCATTCAATTGAACAACCGATCCGCGCCGGACTGGACGAAATGGAGGAGCTCTGTCGTAAATCTCCAATCCCCGTTGCGCTCGACGAGGAATTGATCGGCCTGCACTCTTCTCAACAACGCGCCGACATGCTGGCGAGAATAAAACCACAGTTTATTGTATTGAAACCTACCCTGCACGGAGGAATCACGGGATGTGAAGAATGGATATCGATGGCGGAATCAGGGAGAATCGGGTGGTGGATGACTTCGGCGCTGGAGTCAAGTATTGGTTTGAACGCGATATGCCAGTTTGCCGCGCAGTTCAGGCCGTCTGTCCCTCAGGGGCTGGGCACGGGAAGCATTTACTCCGACAACTTCGCGTCGCCACTTACCGTGTTGAATGGCGGTATCTTCCATGATCAGACCCTCCCCTGGGACCTCTCGTCGAAGGGAGATTTACGTTAGCGCGCTCCGTCATTTGGTCTGGTTCAGGGCGCTATCCACATCACCCGCCAGACCGGTATCGCGGAGAGCACTTTTCAGACCTTCTGAAAGAAAATTGGGTATGGTTTCTCCGCGTTCAAGTTTTTGGCGAATTTCCGCCACCATATCGAGAGCGTCTTTCCTGCTGTCAAATTCTTTTTCCCTGATTTTTTCTTCAAGCGCGGTCCACACTTTTATTACCTGTTGCCGGTGTGTCACCGCTTCGGATGTCAGGTTTGGTGTGCGGCTCTCTATACATGTATTGTAAGTTTCGATGATGGCGTCAAGGTCTCTTTTTCCCAGCGTACCATCGTCTATTCCCGCTACGACAGCCGGACAATCCTCGAGAAAGCGTGATACGTATTTTTTGAATCCGAGGTTCGGTACCACGAGAAATTCACCGTCCATCTTTTTGAGTAACAGTCCGTCAAACCGGGACTGATTCTCCAATTGGAATGCGTAAAGGGAGAGATAACCCGGCGTGATGAGCTTCATAAACTCATATCCACGTTCGCCTTTTACGGGATGATAGAGTTCTCCTTCGCTGGAGAACGCACGTACCTGAAATATTGAATAGGTCGTTTTTTCCTTGTCGTCGGCAATCAGTTGTACCCGTTTCTCGGCCCCATAAAACAATGGTCTTACTTCTCCCGTGAGGGAATCTCCACGGGCGGTCAATACGTAGTCCTGCGCACTTACTATTCCCGATGCCAGAACCAGGAATGCTCCAAAAACCAAAGTGAGCCCGGCAATTTTCTTCTTTATAGATAACATGAAGGCTAAGGTACTGGATAATCAGAAAATTGGTAAAAATTAGTCGGTTTTTCCGTGGGGCTTCGACCTTCCGGTTTCCGGCAGCTTCAAACCCTTAAGTCTTTTAATATCAGATAAGTGTCATGGCGATAAAGTAGAGTATGATCATCAGGATGGTGGTGCCATACATGATGAGGTCAATCCTGACGTAAGGCTTATACTCTTTGTATAGTTCTTTGATTCGCTTGATCATATTCGGCTGACGAAAAATTCATTCAGGCAAAGGTAACTATTTGTCCGGTTTTTACGTCTGATGTTTGGTCGGTGATATCCGGCACTTTTTTTGTCCGGTGCAATAAGGATAATGCCGGATTCAGTTGTCTCTATCAGATATGCGAAGAACCCTACTTGTACTCAGCTCACTTTTTTTGATCACATCGGCGTATGCCCAGGAAAAAGTCACCATCAACGGCTATGTCAGAGATGGCGCCAACGGAGAGGAACTCCTGGCGGTAACCATCTACATTCCCGAGCTGAAAGCCGGCACAGTTACTAATGACTACGGGTTCTATGCACTTACTGTACCGGCGGGTACTTATGAAGTCCGCTACACCTATATGGGGTACAAGGACCAGGTTCACACTCTCGACCTTCAGTCAAACACGTCGCTTAATATTAACCTTGAAACAGATGCGCAGATGATGCAGGAGATCGTCATCGAAGAAAGGCCGCTTGACGAAAACGTAGTTTCTATTCAGATGAGCAAGAACACCATCGATATGAATCAGGTGCGGAAGTTACCGGCGCTTTTTGGGGAGATAGATATTATCAAAAATATTCAGATGTTGCCCGGTGTGATCACAGCCGGTGAGGGTACATCGACATTTTTCGTACGCGGCGGCAGCTCAGACCAAAACCTGTTGCTTATCGACGAAGCCCCGGTCTATGACCCTTCGCATCTTTTTGGATTGTTCTCGGTATTCAATGCCGACGTAATCAAGGACTCAGAGCTCTACAAAGGCGGGATCCCGGCCCGTTTTGGAGGAAGGCTGTCGTCAATTCTCGAAGTGAGAACCAAAGATGGTAACAACAAGAACTTTGGCGTCAGTGGCGGAATTGGATTGCTGGCCAGCCGGATCGCTGTTGAAGGACCTATCGTGAAGGAAAAAACCTCGTTTATCGTCTCGGCACGACGCTCTTATGTCGATGGATTTCTCAGGCTGGCGAACGAGAAGAATCTCGTCCACTTTTATGATGTAAATGCCAAGGTCAACTTCAGGGCTAACAATAGAAATCGCTTTTTCGTCGCCTTTTACGCGGGACGTGATGTATTCAGTTTTGACGATACATTCTCTTTCGGATGGGGTAACATGACCGGTACTTTCCGGTGGAATCATTTGTTCAGTGATCGGTTGTTCTCGAATACCTCGATTATCCTGAGCAACTTTGATTACGGGCTTGAACTCGAAGACGCCGTCAACGGATTCAGCTGGCTATCAGACCTCCAGGAGTACAGTTTCAAGAACGACCTGTCTTATTCACTCAATTCGCGAAACGAGATCTCATTCGGATATCACCTCACCGGAAGGCGATTTGCTCCCGGCAGGATATCACCCAACACCGCGGGATCGATATTCCAGACCGTGGACCTTCAGCGAATGTACGCGCTGGATCATGGCTTGTATGTTAACAATGTTCAAAACCTCAGCGACAAAATCACGCTCGACTACGGCGTGAGGCTTTCAATCTTTCAGAACATCGGGCCGGGTGAGGTGTACCTGTACGAAGATCCCAGGGATAATGTTGAGATCGTTCGTACGGACACATTGCACTACGACAGATGGCAGTCTGTTAAAACATGGGTTAATCTGGAACCCCGCTTTGCGCTGAGATATATGCTGGGACCGGAACAATCTCTGAAGGTTTCGTATAACCGGATGGTTCAGAACACGCATCTCATTTCCGCTGCGACGGCCCCCGTGCCGTTCAACACGTGGACACCGAGCAACTACTACCTCGAACCACAGGTCGCTGATCAGGTTGCCGCCGGATACTTCCGGAATTTCAGGAACAACGCCTATCAGCTATCCGCGGAGATCTATTACAAGGATATGAACAACATAACCGACTTCGCCGATAACGCCGAACTGTTCTTTAATCAGGATCTCTCAACGGAGTATAGGCAGGGCGATGCGTGGGCTTACGGCCTCGAATTCTTCCTGACAAAGAACCAGGGTAGACTCACCGGTTCGGCGAGCTACACCTGGTCCAAAACGATGCGCAAAGCCGAAGGTGTTAACCTTGGACATACGTTTCACGCGAATCATGACAGGAGAAATGTTGTGAATATCCAGGCGGCTTACGACTTGAATGACAAATGGGTGTTCGGAGGAACATTCACGTTTAGTACCGGACGGCCCACTACGTCGTCTGCCGGAAGATATGAATATGGAAATTATAATCCCGACGTGTTGACCGAGCGGAACGGATATCGCCTGCCTTCTTTCCATCGCCTGGACCTCTCGCTAACACTGAATCCCCGGAAGAACGCTAATCGCAATTGGAAAGGGCAGTGGGTTTTCTCAGTCTACAACGCGTATAATCGCAAGAATCCATTTACCGTGTACACCCGCTCGAAGCAGGATGAGGATGGAAATATAGTCGGCGACGGCTCGCAGAAGGAAGCCAGGATGATATACCTGTTCCCGATCCTTCCTTCCGTTACGTACAATTTCAAGTTCTGAAGACATGACTATGAAGGCTCAAATTAGTATTGCTATCAAATCTATCGCCCTCGCGCTTACCGCTGTTGTACTTGTTTCGTGCGAAGAAACCATTGAGCTCGATGCAAAGCAAACGGCGCCGCAAATCGTTATCGAAGGCCAGGTCACCAGCAAGCCCTCATACCAGTATGTGAAGGTATCGCGTACCAGCCCGTTCTACGTTTCAGGAAACACGCCCAGGGTGACAGACGCTGTGGTCTCCATTTCCGACGACACCGGTGCTGAATATCCTTTCATCCACAACCCACGCAATCATCCTGATTCTGCGGGAATTTATCTTCCGCTGGATGCCAATTTTGTCGGAAGTGTTGGAAGAACCTATACCCTGCATGTACAGACAGATGAAACACTGTTTGAGGCGGCTGATCCGATGTTGAGTGTGGCATCCATTGATTCGGTCGGTTTCAAGGTGAATGAATTTCAGGAGGAAGATCCCAACGAGCCGGGAAAAATTTACGAGATGCTTCTTTATACCAGGGAACCTCCTGACGAAAAGAACTATTACCTGTTCAGGTACTATCGGAACGACTCGCTGGTCCTGTATACTCCTACGGATATTTACTACAGCAACGACGAGTTGTTCGGGGAGATCATAGACGGGCTTGCGTCGCCGGTGTACTTTGGAGAGGGAGACATCGCGCGTCTTGAGATCTACAGTCTGACCCGGCGTGGATATGTGTTCTACAATGATCTCTATTCCGTGCTGAACAACGATGCAGGCGGAATGTTTGGGCCTATTCCTGCTGCGCCGAGGAGCAATATCAGCAATGGCGCGCTGGGTTTCTTCCAGGTCAGCGCTATCAGGGAGGCGGAAACCCTCATTGAGTAACGGCACCGCTTTTGAAATTTTCCCGGAATGATCTGAATTTTCCTCTATTTTAGAGGCAAGATGGATCCGGGAGTGTAGTCCGGGTTTTCTGATCTAATCCGACAGTATGAGAAACCGACTTCTGTTCGTATTCCTGTGTCTTCTCGCTCTTTCCACCCGCGCGCAATCGGTTCTTGAAAACAACCCGCCTTCGCTGAAATGGCATAAGGTAACGACACCGAACTTCAGGGTGCTTTATAGTACGGGGTTTGATGGTCAGGCCCAACGGGTAGCCAACGCGCTGGAACGCGTGCGCGATGCGGGAGCTCAATCGCTTGGCACCCGGCCCAGGAAGATGATTTTTATCCTGCAAAACCAGTCGTCCGAATCTAACGGCATGGTATCAATACTGCCGCGTCGGTCTGAATTCTACGCAATGCCCGCGCAAAACTACAACTTCGTGGGTACGAACGACTGGCTTGAAATGTTGACGGCTCATGAATACAGGCATGCCGTTCAATACCAGCATGCGACACGTGGTTTTAACAAAGTGATCTATTACCTGTTTGGCTCGATCTCACTTGCCGGTATGGCGCAGGCTGCAGCGCCACCGTGGTTTTGGGAAGGCGACGCCGTGGCCACCGAAACAGCTCTTACCCCCAGCGGAAGGGGAAAGATCCCTCACTTCGGACTCCTGCTGAAGACCAATCTTGTCGAAGGCAGAAGGTTCAACTACCACAAGCAGATGCTCGGATCGTATAAGCACAATATCTCTGACCACTATGAGTTCGGCTATCACATGGTCAGCTTTCTGCGACGAAAAACCAACGACGCTGATGTTTGGGGTAAAATAACCGCGCGCTCCTGGAATCTTCCCATTATTCCCTTCGCTTTCTCGAATGCAATAAAAAAGGAAACGGGAATGTATGTACGGGATGTTTACAACGGCATGGCTGATGAGTTTGCCGCGCAGTGGAAGCGTGAGATTGCCGCCGTAGAGCTCACGCCGTTTGTCCGCGTAAACCGCCGTCGCGGACAAGCGTACACGGATTATCTGTATCCGCAAGCCCTGCCCGACGGAAATGTACTCGCGATGAAAAGGGGAATCGGAGATATCGCGCAGTTTGTGTTGCTGATAAACGGCGAGGAAAAAGTATTCACACCCGGCATCATGAACAATACCGGAATGTTGTCGGCCGAGGGTGATCTGGTAGTCTGGAATGAATACGGTTTCGATCCGCGGTGGCGTATGAAGAACTACTCGCAGGTAAAAGCGTATGATCTTTCGACGCGAAAAAAAAGGAGAATAGGCCCGAAACATTCGCGCTACGCCAGTGCGGCTGTCACACGGAGAGGAGACAAGATTGTGACGATCGAAACAGACACCCGCTACAGGACCAGCATCGTCGTGCTCAATACCTCCGATGGCAAGGTTTTGAAGAAGTTTCCAAACGAAGACAACGACTTTTACTCCATGCCACGCTGGTCGGAAGATGGCGGTACAATTGCGGTAGTGAAGACGGTAGAGGATGGTAAGACGATTTCCCTTGTCGACGCTGAAACCGGAGCATCGCGCGATGTGCTCCCGGTGTCGCAGGAGAATGTTGGCTATCCTGTCTTGCACGGCGACTACCTGTTCTTCAACTCGCCGGTAAGCGGCATCGATAATGTATACGCCATTGATCTTCGCGAGGGTAAACGATTTCAGGTTACGAGCAGCCGGCTCGGCGCGTACAATATTTCGGTATCGGAAGATGGAGCGACCCTTTATTACAACGATCAGACAAAAGACGGCCTGGATGTTGTAAGCGCTGCCTTCACGCCCTCAGACTGGGTTCCTTACGAGGAGAGGAGAAAGACAACGCTCTTCTTCGGTCACCTCGTCGAACAGGAAGGACATCCGGACATATTTAAGGATCTGCCCACAACGGCCTACCCACACGCACCATACAAAAAGATCAGCGGTATCATCAATCCTTACAACTGGGGTTTCGCGGTTGACAGCGACCTGACGGAGGCAAGCATCGGACTCACTTCGCGCGATATCCTGAGCACCACCTCGATTAACCTCGGATATTACTTCGATATTCACGAACGCACCGGAGCACTGAAGGGCCAGGTAAGTTATCAGGGATGGTATCCGATTATCGATGTATCAGCTTCTTATGCGACACGGTCGGTGAATGAGGGGAAAGGTCGGTTCTATGATACCATTGGCAACGCATTTACATCGGAACTGAGGGATATTGTATTCAAATGGCGAGAGAAGAATGTTCAGGTAGGTCTGCGGGTGCCGCTCATAACGACGTCGTCGAAATACCACGGAAGCGTTACTATCGGGAACTCAACCGGATTTACCGAGGTCTCGGAGTTCAGAAACAATATCGACAGAGGCGGACGTTTCGTTCCTTCGACGGATTGGGGCGTGTCGCCATTTTATTGGGGCACATATCCTTTTTATGATTATGTCGGCAATGGAAGACTGCTCTACAACAACTTCAGTTTTTCGGCTCACCGGTTGCTAAAGCAAAGCCACCGCGATATCAACAGCAGGTGGGGACAGTTCCTGGAACTGCAGTATTTTGACACACCATTCGGCGGTGACCTCCGGGGTAGACTGTACTCTGCTTTCGGGATGCTGTATTTCCCCGGCCTGGGCAGGCATCATTCATTGTGGGGATACGGCGCGTATCAGCACACTCAATTTGAGCGGGCGCTGGATACGTACACCTTCCGAAACCAGATTCCTGTACCCCGCGGGCATTCGGTATTCAGGTTCCAGGATTTTTATACCGTTTCGGCCAACTACACCATGCCGGTGTGGTATCCCGATATTGCAATCGGCCCGTTGCTGAACCTGCAACGACTGCGCGCCAATGTTTTTTTTGACTATGGATTCGGGCAGGGACCGGATTTTCTTCACCAGACCAGCCGGGAATATAGTTCGGTAGGGGTTGAGGCAAAGCTTGATCTGAATATCCTGAGATTTTTGCCGCAGCTAGACATCGGAATACGATTTTCAAAGGGCCTGAAACCGTCGGTAACAGAATGGGAACTGCTGATCGGCACCTTTAATTTCTAAAAGAACCGCAAGTATTGAAAATCACCTCGAATAGCCTATTTTTGAGGCTCATTCAAGGTCTAATTCATAATTTCAAACACACAGATGGCAGAAATCGTTAGAATGCCCAAGATGAGCGACACCATGACTGAAGGGGTTATCGCGAAGTGGCATAAAAAAGTAGGAGATACCGTGAAGTCGGGAGAGCTGATGGCGGAAATCGAAACCGACAAGGCTACGATGGATTATGAGTCGTTCAACACCGGAACGGTACTCTATCTCGGCGCTAAGGAAGGCGACGCGGTCCAGATTAACGATGTGCTCGCCGTTGTGGGCGAAAAGGGTGAAGATTTTGAGGCTTTGCTCAAGGAAGCGGGTCAATCGGGAGGCGGAGAAGAGAAAGCCGAATCGAAAGAAGAAACCAAAGAGAAGCCTGACGTGAAGGCTTCTGCGCCTGCGGTAGACACCTCGGGTATCAAGGCAGAGATTGTGTTGATGCCGAAGATGAGCGATACTATGGAAGAAGGTGTGATCGCCGCATGGCACAAGAAAACAGGCGAAAGTGTGAAGTCGGGCGAATTGCTAGCCGAAGTGGAAACCGATAAAGCCACGATGGAGTACGAGTCCTACAACAACGGTACGCTGCTCTATATCGGTGCCCAGGCAGGTGAAAGCATCCCGGTAAACGGTGTTCTCGCGATCATCGGTGAAAAAGATGCCGACTGGAAGACCTTGTTGAAAGCACAGGAATCTCCGGCCAACGGAGCTGCAAAAGAGGAGGCGGCGAAACCCGAATCTTCCAAACCGGCAGAGGCTGCTGCCCCGGTAGCCGAGGCGACAAAAGTTGATTCCGAAGCCGGCGGCAGGATAAAAGCATCGCCACTTGCGAAGAAGCTGGCGAAAGACAAGGGATTCGATATCAGCCAGATTCCCGGAACGGGAGATAATGGAAGGATTACAAAGCAGGATGTGGAGAACTTCAAGCCTGCTGCTCAACCTGCGGCGTCAAAATCTGCGGAAGGCAAGCCTGTGGTATTGCCCACCGTGGTCGGAGAAGAGAGCTTCGAGGAGGTCAATGCCTCCCAGATGCGGAAGACCATCGCGCGCCGTTTGTCGGAAAGCAAGTTCAGCGCTCCGCACTTTTATCTCACCATGGAGATCAACATGGATAAGGCTGTTGAGGCCCGGAAGAGTATCAACGAAGTCAGTCCGGTTAAGATATCATTCAACGATATGGTCATAGGGGCGGTAGCCGCCGCGTTGCGCCAAAATCCCGACGTCAACGTTTCCTGGCTGGGTGATAAGCTTCGCAAGAATCACCACATTCACATCGGAGTTGCTGTTGCGGTCAAAGAAGGGCTCCTGGTACCGGTGGTTCGTTTTGCCGATAACAAGTCGCTGTCGCACATAGCCGTCGAGGTAAAGGAACTCGCGCAGAAGGCACACGACAAAAAACTGCAGCCATCTGAGTGGGAGGGAAGCACGTTCACCATTTCCAACCTCGGCATGTTCGGTATTGAGGAGTTCACCGCGATCATCAACGCCCCCGATGCGTGTATCCTTGCCGTGGGTGGTATTAAGGAAACGCCGATCGTGAAAAACGGCCAGATTGTTCCTGGAAACGTGATGAAGGTCACGTTGTCCTGTGATCACCGGGCTGTTGACGGCGCGGTTGGTTCCGCATTCCTCAAGACCCTCAAAGGCCTGCTGGAAGATCCTGTGCGGATTTTGATTTAACAGACGGTCGACGCTGCGCGATCCAGGTTGATCGCCTCTGAATTTAATATCCTCTATGGAAAAGATACACTCAACGACTATCGTCGCCGTCATTCACAACGGTGAGGTGGCAATAGGCGGCGATGGCCAGGCTACCATGGGCAACTACGTTGCCAAGAGCAATGTCAAAAAGATCCGAAGGCTCTACGAGGGTAAGGTCCTCGCGGGGTTTGCAGGATCTACTGCCGACGCGTTTACACTTATCGAGCGTTTTGAAGAGAAGTTGAACAGCTACGGAGGGAATATGAAACGAGCAGCCATCGAGCTCGCGAAAGACTGGCGTATGGATCGGTTCCTGAGGAGGCTGGAGGCGATGCTGATCACGGTCAGCAAGGATGAGCTCCTGGTGCTTTCAGGTACCGGCGACGTTCTGGAGCCCGACAACGAAGTGGCCGCAATAGGATCGGGAGCCATGTTTGCTCAATCCGCCGCGATAGCGCTCAAGAAACACGCTCCCCATCTGTCGGCGGAAGATATCGTTCGCGAAAGTCTTCACATCGCTGCCGATATCTGTATCTACACGAATCATAATATTGTTATCGAAAAACTTCCCTGAAGCGGGCTGCCCCGGTCATTTCTCAGGGGTGTCGCCCAGCAGGATTACGAACGGTTTAAGTCGTCGCGAATATGATAATAGGATCTTCAGAATACCGATGGCGGGAACTGCGAGGATCATTCCGGTAACACCCAGTATTTTCCCGCCCAGCACCAGGGCGATGATCGCCGCCAGCGCATTGATACTTACTTTGGAACCCGTGATCTTGGGCGTGATAAAATTTCCTTCGAGGAACTGGACGAACGAGAATACACCAATCACACCAACTGCATACCACGCGCTATCTTTTGTGATAAGCGCCATCACCACGGGAAGGGTAGCGCCGATGAAGATCCCAACGTAAGGGATAATCGTCAGAATACCCGACAGGATTCCGAAGAAGACAGCATGTTTAATACCGAGAATCAGCAGCCCGGTGGTATTAAGAGCGGCTACGATCAGTGTCACAAACAACAGACCTGTGATATACGCATGAGTCACGTCCTCAATTTCCTGCTTCCATACCATTTCTTGTTCATCATCGCCGGGGATGATCTTGGTAAAGAATGCGCTGAATTTGTCGCGGTAGATCAATAGCAGGAATAGATAGATTGGAATTTGGATCAGCGTTGCCAGCGTGGTGCCCGTTGTCAGGATAAACTCGCCGAGGTAAACGCTGATGCTCTTGATAATGTCCTGGACCATCTGTCTCAATTCTGCAGGATCGATATTCAACTCTTCCCACAAGATTCCTTTAATGTCGTTGACGAACTTATCGGACCGTTGTTGCAGATTCGGGAGATCGGCAACCAGACTCAGTACCTGGTCAATGAGAATCCAGAGAAAGAGTGAAAAGATCAGTGTACCCCCGACGACGACAATTGATACAGAGAGGATTGTTCCCATTTTTCGTTCAAGCCATTTCACAGCCGGAAGCGAAACAAAGGCGAGAAAGAGCGCGATAGACAACGGGATGACGATGTCGCGGCACAGGACCACTCCGTAGATAGACAGCGCGATGATCACCATCACCTTGAAAGTGTAGTCGAGTCGATTCCAGTTTTGAGCCATAGAAGGTAATTTAGGTGTTTTCTATCGCCTCCAGAATAATTTCACCACATTCTTTTATTTCGTTAGCGGTGATGTTAAGAGGCGGTGCCAGGCGAAAACTGTTGGGATTGGAAAGGAACCAGTAACAGATTACACCTTTGTCTTTGCAGTAATTTACGATATTGGATACCCTTTCAGCCGATTCGAAGTCGACGGCGAACAGCAAGCCGATCCGGCGAATTTCCCTGATCTGGGGGTGGGAGAGTAACTGTTCAAAGGTTCGTCCTTTTTCCTCTACTGTCGCTACGAGGCCTTCGTTCCGGATGACCGATAATGTCGCCAGCGCGGCGGCGCAGCACACCGGATTGCCGCCGAAGGTGGTAATATGACCCAGCATCGGATCATGCGTCAGCGTCTTCATAATGTCGTGGTCGGAAATAAAAGCTCCGAGGGGAAGGCCACCACCAAACGCCTTTGCAACGGTAAGGATATCGGGAGCAATACCGTAGTGTTCGAAAGCAAAGAGCTTTCCGGTCCTGCCCATTCCGCACTGTATTTCATCCAGAATAAGCAACGCGCCCGTTTCGTCACAGCGTTGCCGCAGCGCCTGCATATATTCTTTTGACGGGATCCGCACACCGGCATCGCCCTGAACGGTCTCCATTATAACACAGGCTGTTCGTGCACTGATCGCTTCAAGGTCTTCTTTTTCTCCAAAGCGGATAAACCGTACATCAGGCAGCAGGGGTCTGAACGCGCGTTTTTTGGTTTCATTCCCCGACACACTTAGTGCTCCGTGAGTACTGCCGTGATAAGACCCGCGACAACTTACGATCTCGGTCCTTCCCGTGAAACGCTTGGCGAGCTTTAGCGCTCCTTCATTTGCTTCTGCCCCCGAGTTCACGAAGTAGCAGCAGTTTAGCTTCGGAGGTAAGCAGGCTGTTACAGCGTCGGCAAGCGCGTTGACGGAATCCTGAATATACTCCCCATATACCATGACGTGAAGGTGCTTGTCTACCTGGTCTTTGATCGCCTCGACAACTTTCGGGTGTCTGTGACCGATAACGGTTACACCGATTCCCGAGATAAGGTCGGCGTAGCGTTTTCCGTCAGGCGTGTAGAGGTAGAGACCTTCCGCTTTTTTTACAGGTATCAGAAAGGGAGTGTGTGATGTTTGCGCCAGTTTGTTGAGAAAGACGTCGGAATTCATTCGCTAAAGATAGAAGCGATTGCGGAATTACCCACGGCCGGTGGTTCGCGAAATGAAGAAGCCCCGCTTTTGGCGGGGCTTTTCAGAAACTAATCCAGTCAATTAACCTAAATTCTCAATTAGGACCTTCATCACTAAAAATAAGTTGCCTCCCGAGGGGTCTTGTCGTGTTAAAAATTCACGGATACCGACACCAGTATTCCTACGATGACGGCGACAAAAAGTACAAGAACCTGCCTCAGCCTTGCGGCCATCCGTGCCTGTGCACTGCCTCTGAAGTCAACTCTATTCATTGTCTTGAAGGTTTGTTTGTTCTGTTTAATACTTCAAAGATGCGGAATGGAACAGGGGGATACCGTTAAAATGGAAGGCAAATCCTACATCAGTATCCTAAAGTCTTGAAATAACATTTATGACCTAATAAATTGATAATCTACTTGTTAAGAAGTTGTTAAAGATCTTGTGGGACGCTGTGATGGACCGGGTTGCAACGGATAAACCGTCGTTGAAGGGGCGTGATTATCGGTGAGTTGCAGAGCCCCGCGCCGGGCAGTAGCGTTTGTTGATCGCCTCAGCCTGTGTGTATCCCAGTTCGCGGGCCTTACCGGAATCACTGCAGACGGCTGAATAGTCGTGGGTATTGACGTTTGCAATCGCGCGGAGGTAGTAGCCTTCGCCGTTTTCCGGGCGCAGGAAGATGGTCCAGTTGCAATCGGTGACCGCTTCGCTGTAGTTCCCTACCTTCATGTTGGCCAGCGCACGCCCTTTGAATATGCTGTAATAGATGTCGGGCACATCGCGCGGGTTCATTACAATCTGGAAGGCCCTGCCATACACCCGGCTGAGGTTCTCTTTAAAGAGTGTCTTGCCCAGCGTAAAGTACTGCAAGGCCTCCTGGGGGTTGTCCAGGTTCTCCAGGTTGATGATACCGATCTTGTAGACCAGGCCGAGGTCGCCGGGTTGCTGATTGTGCAGATGCTTCAATGCTTCCAGAGATTCTTTGAAGTTGCCGAGATAGAACTGGCACATCGACATGTTCTGAAGGGTCTCATAACGGACTGGGTTCTCGTAGTTCTTCAACACCAGATAATGCGAGACTGCTGACCGAAAATCTTTTTTGATGTATTCGCTATCCGCTTTTTTTCGCAATTCGCCTACGAGACTGTCGCGCACAAACCCGAAGCGGAAGTCGAGCGGGTCGTTATCTTCCATTGTCTCGATCATCGTGAAGGCATCGTGGAACCGGCCCTCGCCGAAAAGTCCATTAACTTGTTTTAACTGGATACTGTTCGCGCGCCATTTCTCCATTTGTTGTTGGCGGACGTAATAGTGCGCTGTGTTGATAACCGCAAAACAGAACCCTGCGATCAGCAGGAATACGAGGAAGGCGAGTCCTTGTATTTTGAAGTAGTTCCTGTCTAGCCGGTAGTAGTAACTATTGTGCGATTGTCGCCATTGCTGATAGCGCCGGCGTTTGATCTCTTGCCAGTATGCATTATTGACCTCGTCGGTGATAATATGGAAACGCGAATCGTAGCGCGACCGCTTTACAGGGTCTGAAAGTGTGTGGTAGGCCCCGTTAAGGAATTTGAACATCTCTTCAGCATCCTTATTGCCTGGATTGCGGTCGGGGTGGTACCGCATAGCCATCTTCTTGAACGCAGCTTTTATCTGCGTTTGAGTCGCATTCCGGGATACACCGAGGGCTTCGTAATAATCCTGCATACTGAACCTCCTGATCTCTATAACGAAAAAAAATCAAAAAATGCCTGAAACCTTACAGGAATCCTCTAAAATGTTCATACCCGAAACGCAGAAAGCCGCTGAAAAGCGGCTTTCTGAAAAAAAATATTTAAAGAATCTACTTCTTCGCCAGTTCCTGCACGAGGTCGATGAGCTTGTTTGAGTAACCCCACTCGTTATCGTACCAGGCTACCACCTTAACGAAGTTGTCGTTGAGCGCGATACCTGCTTTGGCGTCGAAAATTGAAGTTCTTGAATCTCCGAGGAAGTCTTGTGAAACCACCTCTTCGTCGGTGTACCCGAGAATTCCCTTGAGGTCGCCCTCAGAAGCCTCTTTCATCGCAGTTTTGATCTCTTCGTAGCTGGCGCTCTTGTCGAGGCGTACGGTCAGGTCGACTACCGAAACATCGGCTACGGGAACGCGGAATGACATACCGGTGAGCTTTCCTTTCAGCGCCGGAATAACAAGGGCAACCGCTCTTGCAGCTCCGGTTGATGAAGGAATGATGTTTTGATATCCCCCGCGACCACCACGCCAGTCTTTCCCGGAAGGCCCGTCGACAGTTTTTTGCGTTGCGGTAACCGCATGCACTGTGCTCATCAGCCCTTCGGTGATCCCGAATTTGTCGTTTAGTACTTTTGCCACCGGCGCCAGCGCGTTGGTGGTACACGATGCATTGGATACTATTGTATGTTCGGCGGAGATATCCTTGTGATTGACGCCCATAACAAAAGTGGGAGTGTCGTCCTTTGCGGGAGCAGACATCACAACCTTCTTTGCACCGGCAGTAATATGTTTCTGCGCAAGCTCCTTGGTGAGGAAGAGGCCTGTTGACTCGATGACGATTTCAGCACCGACTTCGTTCCACTTCAGGTTTGCCGGATCCTTTTCTGCAGTAACCCGGATCTTCTTTCCATTGACGATAAGCTGGCCATCCTTTGCTTCGACGGTACCCTCGAACTTGCCGTGGGTCGAGTCATATCTCAACATGTAGGCCATATAGTCGACATCGACCAGGTCATTGATTCCGACAACTTCAATATCCTTCCTGTCGAGGGCAGCGCGGAAGGCGAGGCGGCCGATCCGCCCGAATCCATTAATACCAACTTTCGTCATGATGCAATTTTTTTAAACCGTTGATTCTCTGCCGGTCGGCAGAGGAGGCAGCAAAAATATAAGACCTCCCCTCTAAAACCAATACAATTGGAAAAGGGTTTAGCGGAAAATATTATTCGCCGCACGCAACGGGTTTTGTAAACGATTGCGGTAAAAAAGATCTTGTTCAGCCTCCCTTCTTCCTATCCTGCTTGATACCTATTTAGATTTAGTCTAAATTGCGACCCTCTATTAATAATGGCATTTTGAGCGGTTTGAACGTAAAATCGTGTGTATCCACCCTGCTACTGGCAGTTTTATCCCTGGTTTCAGCCCACGGTGAACAGGCGTTGTACCTGACCGGCGTAGTCACAGACCAGGAAGGCAGGACGGTTCAGGGTGTAATCATTATGCTTGCCGGCGCGGGCGTGCACGAGGCAGTAGAGACCGATGCCAACGGTGAATTTCGCATGACGGGGATCACGCAGGGAACATACGACCTCACCACGAGCCATATCAACTACGAACCTTTTCAAAAAACATTGACAATCCGCCAGTCGGTCGATGAATACCGCATACAGCTTACTGAGAAGACGCAACAATTGGAAGACGTTGTTATCGTCGGTAAATCCGGGACAGAAGAATCAAAAGATCAGTTGATCCGCGCAGCCGTCGTTGATACCCGTGTGGCGGAAGTGCAGCCCGCCACGTTGGCGGAGTTGATGAACCGCACGGCCGGCGTACGCATCCGGCAGAGCGGAGGACTCGGAAGTTCTTCTGACGTATCGATCAATGGATTTCAGGGCCGGGCGGTCCGCTACTTTAAAGACGGCATACCGATAGACTATCTCGGCGATGGGTACACAATTGCCACGGTACCCTTGAATATGCTGGAGCGCATTGAGATATACAAAGGTGTGTTGCCGGTGATGCTCGGTGCCGACGCACTTGGCGGGGCGGTGAACATGGTATCAAGACAAACCGCCGGCATTTCACTGAATGCTTCCTATGAAGTTGCGTCCTTCAACACCCATCGGGCCTCGGTAGGCGGAACGTACAGGCCGGCAAACGAGCGCTGGTTTATCGGTGCCGACGCATTCTACAATCACTCCGACAATGATTATGACGCGAATGTTCGTGTGGCCACCCCATCAGGCAACGCCGTGCGCAAAGACATGCGAATGTTTCATAATGGCTTCGAAAGCTACTATGCGGAGGTTTATGCAGGATTGCAGAACCGCCGTTGGGCAGACGAACTCAGGTTCGGCTTGTCGTCTTACGCTATCGAGCGGGAGCAGCAGCACCCGGCTATGATGACAATACCGTTTGGTGGGATCATGGGCAAACAGAAATCCCTTGTGCCCACATTGCGTTACAAGAAAAGCGCATTCAAAAAGCGATTGCACATCGACCAGTTCCTGGTAGCCAACAACATTGTTCGCAACCGGATTGATACAGTAGGAGGCTGGTATGACTGGTACGGAAACTTTACCCGTGTGCCCGGTCGCGCGGGAGAGAGCGTACAGCCGGCCAACTCGCATGTGAACTTTCGCCACTTTATTTCGCGCAGCAACATTCGCTACCACATAAATACGGCCAACGAGGTTGAGCTGAATATGGTGCACGCACAGGTTAAGCGCGAGGGCAGCGATCCGCTGGGACCGCGCTTCCTGAACACGAACATCGACGTACTTTCAATCCCCGCTGACTACCAGAAACAGGTGGTCAGCGCAGGTTGGACACTGCGCTTGCTCGATGAGCGTCTCACCAATAGTCTCATTGGAAAATATTACCGGTATGGATCGCGCGGCACCGATGCCTGGAATGCCAGCGGAGCCAGCCTGGAGGATGAGGTCGTGCTCCATGACGACACCTATGGTGTCGGGAATGCAATCAAATACAAGTTTGACGAATTTAGCTCGGTGCGTGTTTCGGTTGAATACGCCAACCGTTTGCCGGAACAGGACGAACTGTTTGGTGATGGCGTGTGGCGTGTGCCGAACTTCAGACTCCAGCCTGAGACCAGCCTGAATTTTAACGCGGGTTATCGGATGGAGAAAGACCGAATTACGGTAGAGACCAACACGTTCTTCCGGAAGACGGAAGGACTGATCCTGCTGATTCCGGTGCAGCCGCCTTATTCACAGTATGTGAACATGGACGATGTTCGCGGCTATGGACTGGAAACAGATGTCATCCTGCGTGATGTGCTTTCATATTTTACGCTGAACGCCAACTTTACATGGCAGGATATTCGTATGACTGGCATAGACCGTCCGATTGACAGATGGAAAAACGGAACGCGGTTGCGTAACACACCGTATTTCTTTGCCAACCTCGGTATCACCGCCGACATCAGCGGACTTTTCTTCCAGGGAGACCGGCTTAAACCCTATGCTCATTTCAATTTTGTTCGCGAATTCTACCTCGACAACATTCCGAAGGAGATGGAGCCTGATGGCTTTCTCGGGCTGTTTGGACCCGCGGGGATCAATGAACTTAACCTCGTGCCGGATCAGCATCTGCTCAGCGTCGGATTCGCGTATCTCCCATGGGGCACACATTACACCCTGGGCTTCGAAGTAAAAAACATTACCGACGCCGACCTTTATGATGTCTACAGGATACAGCGCGCGGGGAGAAGTATTCACTTGAAAATCAATTATCAATTTTAAATAACCGAACAGATCATGAAATACCCGAAAATACTCCTGCGCGTAGCAATACTCGCTTTCATCGCAACGCCTTTGCTGTTAGTATCATGCTCCGATGACGATGAGCCGGTCGCAGCCGGCACAACCAAGTATCTGTTGTTAACCATGAGCGACCGCACGAACCAGAACAAACCAGGCTATATCACCGCTTTTGACGAAATCCCCAGCGGAGATGTCTCGAACATTAACGCCAATTCCCTCAACGGCTATGGAATGGGCGGCTGGCGCACTTTTGGAAACTGGATTTTCAAGATGTTTGATACGGAAGCGTACAGCAAGACAATCGAACGTATTGCCGTCAACGAGGCGGGTGTCGTATCCGTAGATAATGCCCTCGTGGTTGACCAATCTACTTTCGGCTCGGGCAACTTTGTTGTCGTGAATGAAACACAAGGATTTTACTGGGACGGGGCAAGCCCGCTGGCGATCCAGAAATTCAACCCCACGACCCTGCAAAATACAGGTTCTATTGACCTGTCTGATGCTGTGAACGAACGCGGTGCCGATGAGGAGAATATCCTGTTTCGGTCGGTCGGACAAAAGCTTCTCGCGGTGAAGAACGGTAAGCTGTTCGCCAATATCACCTATGCCAAAACCAACGCCGGACAGAAGGGCTTCTTCGATGACTTTTATGAAGACGTGTACATTGTTGTGATAGATATCGCTACCGGGAACTACGAAAGCACTACCGTTATAGAAGACACCGGCAGCATCGCCTATATCAATGAAAACGAAATGTACGACTTCGATACCAACGGCGATCTGTATATCGTATGCCAGGGACGTTCCGCGCTCGGCGGTAAATCGAAGATCGCGCGTATCAAAGCGAACAGCACATCCGTGGATGATACATGGGAGTTGAATTTTTCTGATTTCCGCGCGGAAGACAACGGCAAGTTCGTAGGAGTATTCGCAAAAGACGGTAAGCTGATCCTCACGGTAAATACCGAATCGCTGACCGGAGGTGCCACGGGAAACATTAACACTGACGATATCTGGAAATTCTATTCTGTCGATGTCACGACCAAAAACTTTACGGAAATCACCGGTATCCCCGTTGGTACGAATCCGGGGGCTGCTCACGCTGTGATCGAGGTTGACGGCAAAATACTCCTCCGAGGCTCTACCAATACGCAAGACGTGAATGGATACTATGAACTGAACGGTACGACCGCTACGCAACTGTTCAATGTAACAGCCGGCGGGTCGGTTTCTGGATTTCACAAAATAATTCTTCCTCAATAATCGGTATATGACACGCTTCTGGACGATAGCGCTCCTGGTAATACCGGCAAGCTTGCTTGCCCAGCACACCGTTACCATTCAGGTTACGGAAATGCCATCTGCGCACCGGACAGAAGCGTTCTATATTACAGGCAGCTTTAACCGCTGGACGGTAGCCGAGCCCGCGAGGGCAATGCAAGCCGGCAATGGTATTTGCCGGATAGTATTGAAAGACATCCGCGACAAGTTCCTCCTTGAGTACAAGTTTAATCGCGGCACCTGGCGGACGTTGGAGAGCACGAAGGAGGGGAGGCTGGTAGCGCCACGCAGCGCAGTCATTACCGGCGATACTACTATTACGTGCGTGATCGAAGGCTGGCGCGACGACTTTCCGGAGTCTACAGCATCGGCACAGGTACACCTCCTCGACTCCGCTTTTTACATTCCGCAACTCGACCGCTATCGTCGGATATGGGTATACCTGCCATCGGGATATGAAAGTTCATCGCTGCGGTACCCCGTGCTCTATATGCACGATGGGCAGGATCTGTTTGATGAAGCCACGTCGGAAGGTCGCATAGGTCCGCTGGAGTGGGGCGTTGACGAAGTGATTGACGGCGCGCAAAAAAAATGTATCGTGGTGGCTATTGAACATCATCAGGATAAAAAGACGAGGCTGGAGGAGTACTTTGTCAACAAAAACCCCGACCAACCGGTAGCGAACGGCGAAAAGTATCTTGACTTCATCGTAGCTAACCTGAAACCGTATGTAGACAGGAACTACCGGACGCTGCCAGGCAAGCGCCATACCTTCATGGCAGGAAGCTCAATGGGAGGGTTGATTACGCTCTACGCCGGTCTTGCATATCCCGATGTGTTCGGGGCATTGGGCGTGTTGTCTCCGTCTATCTGGTTAGACCACGGGAACATCAATACGACCATTCGCGAGTTGAGGGCGAACCGATCTATTCAGACGCAACGATATTATTTTTACGCAGGCGACAACGAGAACCGCGCGAAGCCCGAAGGGGGATTTGTACAAATGCACGTGGATGTTAATGCAGCGACTCAGCTTTTGAAAGAAAAGTCGGGTGCCGGGATCAGGACAACGATCACGCCACGCGGACGTCACGGCGCATGGTATTGGCGAATTGCGTTCCCGGCTTTCTATGAATGGCTGACGGACGACTTACAGGAAATTGAATGACACAAATACAAACAGGATTGATATGACAATCATAATGAACAAAATAACAACTATGCTGGTGTGCGTAGGATTGGCTACGGGGATAAGCAACGCGCAAAGCGTGGCAAAATCGGAGAAGATCGCTGACGGATTGTACGAACTGGCCGTAAGTGAAAAAGACAACCACGTGTATATAGCCTCCGCCGGATCGCGTACAACTCCCGGCGGATATATTTTCAAGCTCGCGCCTCATACACTGGCAAAGGTTGATAGTATCGCACTGCAGGAAAATCCGCCCTTTGGCGTGATCATCAACCAGAAAACACAAACGCTGTACACATCTAATACCCGTAGCAATTCGGTAAGCGCGATTGACCTGAAAACAGGCAAGTTGCTGGCGACGATTACACATGGCAAAGAAAAATCGCATACACGAGAGCTCATCGTCGACGAAGATGAGAACCTCATCTACGTATCCGATGTCGGTGATCCGAGCAGCATCTGGGTGATCGACGGTAAGACCAATACCTTCAGCCACCTGATTGAAAACACCGGTAAGACCACCACGGGTATGGCGCTCGACAAAAAGAGGAAGCAGATCTATGTCACCAACCTGGGTACGAATGAGATCGCTGTGGTTGATCTCGCTTCCAGAGCAGTCGTAAGAACATTTCCTTCCGGCGGTGAAGGATCGACCAATATAATCTTCGATGCTAAAGACGATCGCCTCTTTGTTGCTAACCAGAAATCGGGAGATGTGAGTATACTTCAGGCGTCTACCGGGCAGCATCTTCGAAATGTAAAGACAGGCGAAGGCGCGCTCGGCGTAAGCTTCGATGTGAAAAGAAACAGAATCTATGTAGCAAACCGCCAGGCAGGCACGGTAACGATCGTGGACGGTAAAGACTATACGATATTCGGCTCCTTAAGCACCGGCACCTACCCGAATACCGTTGCGGTCAACCAGAAGAGTGGAGAAGCATACGTGTCCAACAAAGCGAAGTCCGGACGCCGGGGAGATCCTGCTCCCGTTCCGCCTGATCCCAATGGCGATACGGTTACACTCATTAAATGGTAGGTATACGAATTGAAAGCAATTCCACAGTGAACGGCTGTTGGAAAAGATAGAATAGATCATGATGAAAATTTCTCTTAAGCAGTTTGTGCTGGTAGGTATCGCGTGCCTTTACGTAGTTACCAGCGGTGCGGTTCAGGCGCAGTCCATAACCGTCACTGACATAGTGGGTCGCAAGGTTACACTGGAAGCACCGGCCAAGCGTGTTATTCTAGGCGAAGGTCGCGCGCTCATCACCCTTTCGCTGCTAAGCGACAACCCGGTTGACCTGGTGGTGGGTTGGACGGGTGATTTTCAGAAATCGGGAGGGTTACTGTTTGACGAATATGCCCGGAGGTTTCCGGCGATGATGAAGATACCGGTAGTCGGTGGTGGCGGAAAGGAGACGGTCTCTACTGAAAAGATCATTTCGTTAAAGCCCGACCTTGCCATTTTCGGAGCCGGCTCGCATGGCCCCGATGCGCGTTCAGTGGGGGTGATCCGGCAACTGGAGGCAGCGGGTGTCCCTATCGTTTTTGTCGACTTCAGATTGCACCCCTTTGTTAATACTATTCCCAGTATGCAGATACTCGGAAAAGTACTGGGAGCGGAGCAGCGGGCAAATGACTACGTGAGCTTCTACCAGGAACGCTTCAACCAGATTGAAAGACGAGTAAGCAGCAAGAATTTGAAGCGCCCCAAGGTTTATATGGAAATGATCCGCGGCGAGAATGTAGGTTCACCAGGGAAAGGCAATCTCGGAGAGTTCATAGAGTTTGCGGGAGGCCACAATATCGGGGCAGATGTATTGCCCGGCGAAGTCGGTACGCTGAACATGGAGTATGTGATTATGCAACAGCCCGATATCTACATTGCCACTGGCATCGCTACGCCCGGCCAGCCCGGTCTGCAGATCGGTTATGGGATCTCAAAAGCCGATACGCAAGAGAGTCTCGCCCAGTTGGCGGGCCGTCGCACAACGGCCACACTGCCCGCGGTCAGGAACGGACAGGTGTTTGGGTTGTGGCACCTCTTCTACGATTCACCTCTTAATATTATCGCGGCCGAGTCGCTGGCCAAGTGGCTTCATCCTGATTTGTTTCAGGATCTGGATCTGGACGAAACACTGAAGGTCATAAACGAGAAGTTCCTGGCAGTTCCCTTTCGCGGAACGTACAACACCGGGTTGAAGTAATTATATATATTGGAGCGTTGAAGGAGGATCAGATATTTCCTCCCGCCCGGGTGATAATGCACGACAAGAAAGAAATCTTCGAGGTAGTTAATGCTCAATACAGGAAACTGGTAAGGAGGCGGGTATGGTTACTCGTGGCATTGCTGGCGGGAGTAATCGTAGCGTTTTGCGCAGACATCGCGGCAGGGCCATCCATGCTCAATATTGCAGACGTCATCAGCGTCATAGTGAATGCGTCACAGGCAGACCCTGGAACAAGGGTCATTGTGTGGGACATCCGGCTTCCCTATTCGGTGATGGCTATACTTGTAGGAGCCGCGCTGTCGTTGGCAGGCGCGGAGATGCAGACGATCCTGAATAACCCGTTGGCCAGTCCCTTTACACTGGGGGTTTCGGCTGCTGCCGCCTTTGGTGCCGCGTTGTCTATCATCCTCAACCTGGGTATTCCCGGTATACCGGATGAATGGATGATTGCGACCAACGCTTTTCTCTTTGCTTTTGGTTCGATGCTGCTACTACAACTTCTCTCCAGACTTCGCGGAGCAAAGGTTGAATCGATCGTACTGTTCGGTATCGCTATGGTATTTACGTTCAATGCCCTTACGGGAATTGTTCAATATATCGCCTCTGCAGAGGCCTTGCAGCAGATGGTTTTCTGGAGCATGGGCAGCCTCACGCGCTCTGATTGGAACAAGATATTCATCATCGGGATCGTACTCGCAGCGGTAACACCCTTTTCACTGGGCGCATCGTGGAAGATGACAGCTCTTCGATTGGGTGAAGACAGTGCGCGGAGTTATGGAGTGAACGTAAAGCGACTTCGTTTTACATCGCTGCTGCGCGTAAGCGTGCTGGCCGCCACAGCAGTAGCATTCGTTGGTACGATTGGGTTTATCGGTCTGGTCGGGCCGCACATTGCACGACTGTTAACAGGCGAGGACCACCGTTATTTCTTACCTGCCAGTATGTTGTCAGGCGCTTTGATAATGTCGCTGGCATCCATCGCGAGTAAGGCGCTGGTGCCAGGCGTGGTGATGCCTGTGGGTATCGTTACAGCGTTGATTGGTGTGCCGGTATTCGTTGCCCTTATTTTGAGTAAAAGGAAGTGATGATGACACCCACACTTACTATAAATAACATTGTAGCAGGGTATCGGAGGAAAGTTGTGGTCAGCAACGTGTCACTTCCTGCGTTACAGCCCGGCACGGTAACCGCGCTTATCGGTCCAAACGCTGCGGGAAAATCGACGCTGCTCCGCGCACTCGCGGGCCTGGTGAAGACACGAAGCGGGTCAGTGTCCCTCGGCGACGAAGACCTGTTGGCCGCGAGTATTTTGCGGCGGTCGGCCCGGCTTTCGTTTATGCCTCAGGCAGTGCCCACCGATGTCAGTCTGACTGTGATCGAGTCTGTGGTGAGCGCGCTGAAAGCCTCGCCGATAGATCACATTGCCGTCGGACAGAAAGACCTTCACGAAGTAGCGATGAATACCCTGGTTCGCGTGGGTATCATCGATCTTGCTGTCGAACAACTTGATCAACTCTCCGGTGGACAACGCCAGCTCGCGAGCCTCGCGCGTTCGATCGTGCGGGAACCACGGGTCCTGTTGCTGGACGAGCCCACCAGCGCGCTCGACCTGCAACACCAGGTACAGGTAATGAGGCTCGTGAAGGCGTACGCTCGTTCCGGCAACATCGTGATCATTATCCTGCACGATCTCAATCTCGCACTGCGGTTTGCCGACCACCTCGCGGTAATGGACCGCGGAGCTATCGCCGCTTTTGGTAAACCGGAAGAGGCGCTTACGCCGGCTATCATCGAGCGTATCTACCATGTAAAGGCTCGTATAGAACCCTGCAGCAAAGGACAACTGCATGTGATTGTGGATGAGTAGCGATAATCAGTGGAAGTATGGAATTATTCATGGCAGAAGTTATCAGTTATAGGGACGTCACCCCCCGGATGCGTCGCATCCGCTTCACGGGCGGCAATTTCGCAGGCAAAAAGGACGTATTTATTCCGGGCAAGCATCTGAAAATACTCTTTCCCCGCGAAGGACAGGATCAACCGGAATGCCCGGTCATAAAAGATGGACGACCCGTGTATAAGCCGGGTGCGGTAAAGCCACTGGTTCGCACTTACACTGTCCGCGCCTATGAGGCAGGGGAGGGCGCGTTGGATATTGATTTTGTATTGCATGGTGATGAAGGACCCGCGTCCGCATGGGCAGCACGCGTGAAGCCCGGAAACCGCATCGGTATCGCCGTGCGAAGTGTGAAGATATTGCCGCAGGCAGACTGGTATTTATTCGCCGGTGATCATACTGCACTGCCCGCGATTGCTTCAATGCTCGAACAGTTGGAGAGTCATGCCAAAGGCCTCGCCTTAATAGAAGTGCCGGATGAACGTGAAGAGCAGGTTATACAACATCCCGCGGGCATAGTGGTTTCATGGTTACATCGCGGGAGCGCCCCGGCGGGTAAAAGTAACCTGCTGATAGATGCGGTCCGGGAACTCACGGTTCCCGCTACCGGAAGCCGGTACGTCTGGCTGGCGGCGGAATCGACTGAAACAAAAGCAATGCGGGAACTGATTACCCGTCAGACAGTATTACAAGCCCACGAACTTCATGCCGTGGGTTACTGGCGACTGGGAGTAGATGAAGATGTCTATCACGACATGCGGCACCGAGGTGAGTAGCCGCAAGTATTTCACTACTGTCTTGTCAGGCAGATATTATTGTGTACCTTGGATTGGCGGCCACGGTATGCACCCGACCTTTCGCGGAAGCTTCCACCAAAAAGTCCCAGTTCCGGTCAGGTGCATCCGGTAGCCATTTGTTTAGGCACGAGCGATTTCTTATCCACGCTGGCGCACTAATTACGCTAGCGACACACCTGCACGGACAACGATCTCCCCCTTTTTCTTCTCTTTCCCCTGTATAAAATCAACCCTGGTGGGAATTGATTGTGATTACAGGAGCAAACATACTCGTTTTGTCTATTAAATCAATAGATGATATAGCTTTTTTAGAAAAAATATTGAGGTCGACCCCCGCCAGGCTTCAAGCCATCCTTTCCCTTGGCCAGGTACTTCCTTTTCCAATACGCCAGCACGGAGGATGCTAAATTATACTTGCGGCAGGTCTCACTGTGGCCCTCCCGCTCTGCTTCCTGGAGGATACTGTGCTTCTCCTCCGGACTAAATTGTCGTCTTGATTTTGACATTGTTTCCTGAATTTACTGTACCTAAATTGATTTACAATTTCTGTCCAGTCTTTCAGGGGGCTAAGACAGTCTCATGCTGTTACTGTTTCTTTATATTCAAAATTTCTATTCGCTTGTAGCCGGGTTCCCTCCAGCCACATTTCCATGTAGAGTCAAGGACTTTAAAGCTGAGTATTACCTTAAGACTATCTATGTTAAAACTAGGATCTAAGTTGATTGGTGAGTACACATTTTCTTGATGCTGAACTAGCCATCCACAACCGTCTACAGCGGGGTCACCGGCGTAGACGACGATACCTGATACTTCACTCTGTCCCTCGGAGTCTATCGTACTAATCGGAGTTTGATTGTCACAACTAAAGGCATATAGTCCAATAGAAAAAATAAAAAGTGCTATGGTTTTCATACACTTATTGGTTTAGAGTTTGATACATGCTGCGATTGAAATCTCTTTCCTTCTGAATACTATCGCTAATTTTCCATTTGCTTTGGCCTCGTACGAGGTCGTAACAGTACACAAATGTTCCATCCCTCCTAATCGACGGTGTCCTACGAACCTTGCTACAAATGACCGATATGATGGCAGTTTGAAACAAGTATATGCGCTAATACACTAATTTGTTGCTTACTATTTCTAAAAGAATCTATTCATCTAAACTATTAGACACATTTTATTGAACATGAGTTTAAAGGACAATTAAGGTTTTTTTTTAGCGGTATCACCATAACTAGTTGATAATAAGCAAGCCAAGTGAACTATACAAATGCTAAATGGTTTTCGATTTTCTCGTCATATTTGTAGTAAACATCAAAGGAAATTCTAACCGGGCGAAAACCTTTCGAATAGTGCGATGGTAACGCTCGCCTCTCAAATTAATTTTCCCACCCCATCTCTCTTCTTTTTTATAAGAGAGCTAGCTTCACGCATTCGCCTTGCAATTCCTTGCACTCAAAGGAAAGTTCTGCCGTCACGAGCACTAGAATTTAGAAAATTCAAGTCTACAAGCCAGATATTTCTGCATTTTTGTATTGGATTTTTTAAGGCCCCGCCTTTCCTGTAGACAAACAACACGCGAGAAACTGGAAACTACTCCCCTAAGGAACTTTCTTTCTAAGCACAAATTATTCAGAATAACTCAGTCGTCTCGCATCTGAAACAAGCGGTGGGCAGAGGAATGTGCACCAGCACCGAATAAGACTAGGACCCGCAAAATGAAAAATTATTTCTTCGCCGCCTCTAAAAGGCTTTCTAGGTAACGTAACCTTTGGGCGAACTCCCTAAGGGTGATTTTGGTGGACCACAGAACCCAGTCCAGTCAAAGGGTTCCAGCGCCAATGACACGATTCAAGCAAAATATATTTCGCGGAAGAAATACTCAGCTTAACTTTTGTTCTTGCGATCAATCAATCCGTAACCTCTAGCAACCTCACCAGCCTCTCCCTTAAGTGATTCAGAAAATTCGTCTGCCCGCTCTTTCGAATCCGAATCTCTGAGAATACCCTGGCATAGTTCCCCAACTCAACGGAAAACTGCTCTTCGAAACATCTTACAATCTGTTTCAGGTCGATTTTTCCGTGGTTGAACACCCCGGATGTGTGGAGGGCGTAGATAAGCTCGATGAGGGAAACTTTTGAATCCGTTCAAGTCAGGTCCATTCCAGCCGGAGAGGCCTTATTTTCCCGTAATTTCCGGAGGGCATCAATGATATACCCCTTCATTAATTCGTGGGCGAGAATCTTTGACAGCTTGAGATCATATCCGGTTGAAAATTTCTCATCAAGCGCGACAGCGGGAGGCGTCTGCGCCTTCCTCGTGAAGTAATTTTGATCCAGGTAGGTGGCCCCCGACATGCAGTATTCACAAAATGTCTGGTTTCTGACGGAAAACGCCTGGAGCTTTTTCAGAACTTTGTAATAATTATGAATTTGCCCTTCACGGTCCTGGAAAGAATTATGAAACAGTACGGAGAACATCTTCCGGTAGTAAGTATACTGACTCAGGAATACAGGCTTCACCTCCTTGAAGAACTGTACCTCCTCATCCACGTCCCTGAAGGAATACTTAACGGTAAATTGTTTTAATTCGGAGATGATCTCCCTGATGTCCGAAACCGCCTTCCCCACCCGGAGCAAGTCCCCTTCGCCGGAATCGAGATCGCCTATGGCTTTGAGTCGCTGTTGGAGTTCCTCGGAAAATGTAATAATACCCATAGTGTTGATATTTTGAGGTTACGTGGCATCGGCCAATCGATCATTGATAATGAATTGAACGCCTTCCTTTATCTTCAAATAGTTCTGCTGTATCTCAGAGGCACTGACCCGCCTCACGGACGGGATGGGGCAGTAACCTTCATCTTCCTTTTTAAGGGCTGCGTGATCGTTCAATATCTCCGCGTGGAATACCTTGAGGTCAATCTTGGTTGCCGGATCAAGCGAATATCCCGGATATAAATCAGGTTCACTCCGGCTTGAAGTAGATGAAATGCCTTGAATGGCGAAGCGAATGGCAGCTCAGTCGAACGGGAATGAGGTTAGCAGCTTGCTTTCTGGCAATACCGGCATAACATTGAAGGATATAATGAAGTCCTGAGCGGGTCAGCTTCTCCTTGCGGGCATTATAGAACAATGGTTTTGATCAACATTACTGTCAAGCAACTTGTTGTTTGTCATGTACTGCCTCAGAATGGCAATATCGGGTTCCATCATCGGGACTATCCTTGCATTATTCCCCTTACCGATCAGTTTGATCGTGTATGGTTTTTCCAGACGTATCATTGAAGGCGTTAAATTGATAACCTCTGAAACTCTGGCTGCGGAATCATACATTAAGCATAAGATAGCCAGATCACTAAGCCTTTGGTGTGGCAGTATTTGGGGTAGTCAAATCGCGTTACTATATTTTATAAACCTAACCGACCCTCGAAATGTCAAAAAATCTTACTATCCCCGACGAAATCGTTATGAACAAAATATTTTTGATCCGGGGACAGAAAGTGATGTTGGACCGCGACCTGTCCGAGCTCTATGGTGTGAAGGCAATACGGCTAAGGGAGCAGGTAAAGCGTAACCTGGAGCGTTTTCCTGAGAACTTCATGTTCCAGCTCACTGAAAAAGAAGTCGAAATCATGGTATCGCAAAATGCGATACCTTCAAAGCAGCACCTGGGTGGATCATTGCCATATGCCTTTACAGAGCACGGGGTTCTCATGCTGGCAAATGTGTTGAAAAGCGAACAGGCTATCACGATGAGCATACGCATCATTGAGATCTTTGTGAAACTACGAGAGATGCTTCTGATGCACAGAGACGTATTATTAAAGCTCGAACAACTCGAGAAGAAAGTCGTAAGCCACGACGATGACATTAAGCTAATCTTCAAATACCTGAGAGAACTACTGAATCCAAAGACCGAGCCGATGCCCAAAGTCGGATTTAAACGCAAAGACGAACAGGGTTAGAGCATCCACCGCACTCCCACGCACAGCCGACCCTTCTGCCTGTCTGCCGGAGCGCAGTGCCAACGCGCGCAGGCAGGTAAGTTTTTTTCTGTCACGGTTTTTGCCCCAACGCTTCACGCAGCACATGGCGAGGCCGCACATATCAATCTGGGGATGATTGACTTTGCCGGTAAAAAGCTACACTACGTGGACGATCGGCAGGTGAACTGATAGAGTGCCAAGTTTTTGTGGCTATTCCTCCATTTAGCGGCCTTATCTTCTGCTACGCTGGACACAAATACGTCAGCAGCACCGAGCGGTATCAGGCGACACACCTGGAAGATCTGAAAGAACAGCTCAGGAAGTTCCATCCTTGGGGGTAGTCAAATCGCGTTACTATATTTTATAAACCTAACCGACCCTCGAAATGTCGAAAAATCTTACCATCCCCGACGAAATCGTGATGAACAAAATCTTTTTGATCCGGGGACAGAAAGTGATGTTGGACCGCGACCTGTCTGAGCTCTATGGTGTGAGGGCAATACGGCTAAGGGAGCAGGTAAAGCGTAACCAGGAGCGCTTTCCTGAGAACTTCATGTTCCAACTCAATGAATAAAGAGGTCGAGAACATGGGTGATCCTGGCGTAAGTCGTTTTAAGGTGAGCAGGTCGGTAGCGAGAAAATAACGCAGACGTCCGGAGCAGCCTCCTTTCGTCGGTCGCTCCGGGACAATAAAGCGACAAGCCAGCGTTAGCCGGCTTGTCTGCTTTATTGGTAGTCCGTACGGGAATCGAACCCGTGTTACCAGAATGAAAATCTGGTGTCCTA
>CAZBNP010000006.1:0-224170 GCA_964493505.1 uncultured Roseivirgaceae bacterium | reverse complement strand
TGATTACAAATGAAATTGTCTAATTTTGGATTGTCCTAAAAAGGGGGAGCCTACAGAAGCAGGATTTGAGTGTCCGAACTATCTGCAATGTACTTGAGTGCTCCCCCAACTACGTCTATAAGGTTAAGGAGCGCCTTACAGAAGGGAGATAAAATATCCTTACTTCGTCAGCTTGTTAATAAAGATGTCGTTTCTTCGTTTGGCACGTGCCAGCAGCGTGGAATATTGTATTACTTCAGTATACAGACTTCCATCTCTCTTATCAGTTGAGAAGAAAGCTGGTACAGCTTTGTGTGGCCTGTAGAGATAGTCAAAATGATATGCCACTTTAAAGTCAGCATCATAGGCTCTCACATCAAAATTGTTAATCTTCTCGCCAATCAGATAGCCATAGAACGTACTAAAGTTGAACTCAGGCTTGGAGAAATTTCGGATTAGCGTTGAATAGTTGTTAATTTGATTGAGATGTTCTGAGGTGTTAACATTCGGATTCTTAAACTCGATTATAATGCACTTTCCTTCGTCCGGGAATAATAAAATGTCGGGTCTTTTAGCATACCGATCTTCATCCAGTGAGACACGAAATTCTTTCTCTTCTTCAGTTAAACTTAGATCATCCCTCAGAATCGTTGTCCTATCAATCTTGACATCCTTCAATTTATCTTCTGACGTACCTCTAAAATAGATAAAATCTTCGTTGACCAACCAGAGATCACTTTCCTCCGGATTCGTGGTGCTTTGTTGAAAAATTAGGTTGTGTAAGAGTTTCTCGTCAATATTTCTGTTTGAGTCTTTTTGAATTATTAACTGACGTTCCAAAATCTTACCAAACAATTCCAGTACCAGTCTTCTTCTCGCCACATAGTGAGTTAATGACATCTTATTTTGCTGAGGAATGGTTTTTACCAATTGCTCCACTTCATTTTGCAAGTCTTCGCTATAAGTATCAGAAGTTGGATTTAACTGATCAAGTTTGTCAAGTGATTGCTTGATGCTAGCATCTATGCTAGCTGCCTTCTTAGCTTCTGCCTCATAGAACTTTTCTAGAATTTTGCTTTCAGAGTCATTGATTGAAAGATTTATTTCCTTTGCGGTTTCATCATCAAGAAGAAACATTCTTTTTAATTCATCAAGCTGTTCCTCATGAAGATTCTTAACTTCTTCAATTTCAGGATACATGGATGTGATTGCTAAATTTACATTATCCTGAATCTCCTCAAGCAATATTTCTTCTTGAGTAAAGAGACTCGAATTTCTCGAAAAGGATTCCCTGTCTGGAATGTTGAGTTCGCCTCTAAGATTGGTGTCCTTAGAGTCGATGTATTCACTTGAAAGAAGAAACAAATACTTACTACCCTTAATGTGATCATTTTCGGATAGGCTCTGCAAGGTGACGTGCGACTCTTCTACAATTTCGCCCTTGCTTACAAGATGTAATTTGTTAGATTTCAATACGTCCTTTGGGACTTTAAAAGCATCTATCTTAAAGTCTTCCTTTTTATCTAGTTTTTCGATTGACTTTCCATCAATTGAGATCCTTGAGTAATGAATAGGTATAATTTTGAATTGATCAATATTAGGAATGTCAGAATCGTTAACACTTGAAGTGCCACTAAGTTTAGACTGAACATAAAACTGTATTTCGATTTCGGGAAGTGAACCTAGATTGTAGCACAGGTAGTGGATATACCTTTGAATGATATGCTCCTTTAAAGATTCCTCGTTTAAGGAGTCATAAATGTTACTGTTCTCAAGTAATCCATTGAACGCAACAGTTGTCCCACTTTCCTTTGAATTTGACTCCCGACAATATTTATGAAGGACTATTGCGTTGTGATTCAAGTACTTTTCATCCTTCGAAACAACAAATTCTCTTTCGTAAAATTTACCTTCATCCTCAAATGTGCTTCGGATTACGGTGTTGTCAAAATAGTGAACATATTGAATTCGACCTGATCCAAGATTTTTGAACCCCTTCGTAAAATCCTTGTACGTATTAAATCGTTTGAACTCAATATCATTAAAACCTACTCCATTATCTGTTACTGATAGACTCTTGAATGCGGTTGATTGATCTGTTGTTTCCGCAGCGTCAATACGAATGCTAATTTTTCCCCTAAAGCTGGATAAACCGGATTCCTTTATCTTGATGGCCTCCAAGGCATTGGTAAAAGCCTCGTAGATCGGCTGCAAGGCCGTCTTGGATTTCTTTATGTCGTGGAGAACACCACGAAAGTATAAGTCTTGGGTTGTGACGTAAGAGTTATCCTGATAGGTCATGCGAGGGAAATAGGACTTGCGACTTCAAAAGTTACAATTTATAAAGATATATCAGCCATGAGACAGGCACTGTCACAACTGGTTGAAATCGCTTGCCATTCACACTGCTGGTGTCCAATTACGGAGGTGGATTTGTCACCCCATCTCGTCACCCTAAAAAAATTAACCCATTGATATTCAATGGGTTAATGATCTATCTCGCAGAGGAGGAGGGATTCGAACCCCCGGACCCCGTAAAGGGTCTCCGGTTTTCAAGACCGGTGCAATAAACCACTCTACCACTCCTCTGTATTTTCCCAAAATCGGCCAAAACCGTTCTCAGGGACGCAAAAATAGACTTTTTCGCCTCGTTCGCAAAATACATTCGTGATTTCCACTTCAGTTTTCCGCAATAGGTGCACTCGTACCGGGCTTATTCCCAGACTCGCTCCCACCCCCTTCAGCTAGTACGACGTTTGCGGTTCTTTCCGTCCTCACAGCCATCTATAAGGACTATCGCGGACCGGCGGCTAACAAGAAAGTAAATTTGCTTAACCTCTCGCGCTGGCCAACAAGCAGGCGCCGGTTATTACCTGCTGTGCTTTGGGCATGCGCAGTGCCACGCCGTTGGCAGCTGCAGAGCCGCTATAAACGAAGCGCGCTAATTGACCCGCTTCGTCAGTACCGTATATCCGGCGCTCTTTCCTTTGTTGAATGATTCACTTTTAACGGTCCCGACTTTTGGCGCAACCCACTCTATTGTAGCTATCTGGTTCGTGATTTTTATGCCCATGTGGTTCTCCATGATCATCTTGCTGGTGATCTTGAAGCAATCAAAAGTGCCTGCGGGAGTCGTGATCGTCTCTTTCGCCTCGACTTTGCGATCTGTAATCGTTACAATCATTTTCATCGGAAACGGCGCGCCGGAAGCGGTGATAGTGAGCTTTCCATCGCTGAGCGACTCGCCTGCCGAAAGCTTCGACGGGATCTGAAGGCTCGTAGCCTCAATTTTCATTTCATAGCTGCTGAACGCCTTGAGCTGTTCCTCGGAAATAAAATTCCGCATGTCCATATACATTGTGCCATCCTCGCATTTGAATTCCATGTCACCTTTCATCACTTCCTTCCCTTTTCCGTCAAGCATGATTGAATTCACCGTCGCGACATACCCATTCGCTTTTTTCGTGAATGCGGTGACTGTCTGTTGGTTTTTGCCTGTTACTTTTCCTTTGGGGTTGAACGTTTGATACTCCCAGGAGCTTCCGTCCTGCATGACATAATATTCGTTACACTGAGCGTTCACAGCAACAACCGACGCAAAAGCGAAAAACACTGAGAAAATAGATTTTTTCATTATGAATGGTTATGGTCCTGGATCAAGATACGCAAAATAGTGCTTGCATCCCACTTGAATGACTTCCGTAGCCATCAAAGAAACGTAAAGATGGGTCGCAAAGGCGCTGCCAACAACCGCTCGCTTCAGAACGTAGATTGCTTGTTGGAAATTCATTGCTGCCGCGTTCGTGTTTTGTGATTCGTCTCGCACCAGCGATGCCTGGCTCGGTATCCTAAGGCCGGTAGTTCACCACCGCCAGGAGAGCACAGTGATCCGAGGCGTCACCGCGACATAGAACTCTCGTTTCGAGCACTTTCCACTGCCCGCGGCGTGGATACAGGATGTAATCGATCTTCTTCGTAGGGGTAGCTCTGGATGAAAATGTGTACTGGTAGGTGGTGTCGGCTTCATAAAATTCATGTAGCAGCATCTCGATTTCTTCGTGGTGAGGCTCGGCATTGAGATCCCCTGTGATAATCATTGGCACGTTGTCTGATGCGTTGTAGTAGTCCAGCAGTTGCCGAACCTGCGCTTTGCGGTCTTCCGGCCGGGTGGACAGGTGGGTGCAGTTAAATACAAGTTGTCTTTTCTTCGAAAGCTGAACTGTGGCGAAGGGTATGGTTATGCCGCTCTCGCCGGTTTTATAGCCTTCGATGACGTGGATGTCAGTTACCGGAAAGCGGGAGAGTATGGCATTGCCGTACTCTCCGCCCTGGAAGTCGCGGTGTTTGATGAAGTAGCCCTTGAGTCCGGTGCGCTTGCTTAGTTCTTCGGTGATGTCGATGATGCCGGTGCGTCTGGCGTTTTTGTCCACTTCCTGTAAGGCCACCAGGTCGGGATTTACTTCGTTGATGATGGATGCAAACAGGTCCATATCTACGGTGCCGTCCGTTGCTTCTCCGTGATAGATGTTGTAGGTGAGGATGCGGAGGGTAAAGTGGCGCTGTGCGCTGGCGTTGACAACCAGTGTGAGGATAAGGAGGATGGTGGCGGGAATGCCGGGCATACGGTAAAGATAGTCGCTGGAATGAAATACGGGAAAAAATGTCCGTCGCGGGCTGGCTTTCCGGTCTCGGGAACCCTGCGCCCAAATACCCACTACCACTGATGGTGCGGGAATTGATGGGATCCGTAATTTGTATGGTATGGAAAACGCAGGTATTTTTAGCTTCTTCAAACCTAAGCGCCGAATGTTGACACGGGTTGTGCTTGTTGATGACCATGCTATTGTACTGGATGGGATCAAAAGCCTGTTAGAAAAAGTAGAGGGACTGAAGGTCGACAGGACTTTCAACACGGGAAAGGATGTGCTGAAATACCTGGAAACGGAGGAGTGTGATCTGCTGATCACCGACTACAGCATTCCGGGTATCGACGGACTGGCGCTCATTCATACTGTCAGAAGGATCAGGCCGGATATGCGGGTGGTGGTACTGAGCATGCACAATGAAGTGCATCTCGTTAAGGAGATCCTCAAATCTGGTATACACGCCTATGTGCTCAAGAACGACTCTCATAAGGAATTGGTACAAGCGATTGAGGAAGTGATGGCGGGCAGGATGTTCATGAGCAGCGACGTGAGCAAGATGCTGATCCGCGACATGCAGAATCCCGACGAGGGAAAGCTGCTCACGGACCGCGAACGGGAGATCCTCAAACTCATCGCGAAGGAATATTCCAACAAACAAATCGCCGAGGAGCTGTTTATCAGCGAACGCACAGTGGAGACACACCGCAAGAACATTTTTCGCAAGACGGGCACTAGCTCGCTCGTTGGGCTTATCAAGTTTGCTTACGCCAATAACCTGATCTAGTGTACCATAGTAAAAATAATTGTACGGTCGGGAATAACGCGAATAGAGTAAATGACCGGCCGATGAGCATTATTCTTTTTACCGTCTTCCTCGCCGTGTTTCCTGACGCCGTGGCGCGGGACGCATCACGACAACTCGACAGCCTGAAGCAGGTTGTGCGGGATCATCCTGCGGATACGCTTGGCGTGCTCGCCTGCGCGGACCTCTGCTACGAATACAGGATGATCAGCCAGGATTCGGCGTTGAAGTATGCGGCACAGGGTATGGCGCTTGCCCGGAGGCTGGCGTTCAAACGCGGACTCGCCCAGGTTTCCAACGATGCTGGTTTTGTACACTATGACCAGGGTAACCTCGACTCCGCTGCGTGGCTTTGGGAATCGGCGCTGAAGATTCGGATAGCGCTTGAGGATAAACCAGGGGTAGCGAGCCTGCAGATGAAACTTGGTGCGATTTACTATCGCCTGGGCGACTACGACGAGTCGCTGCGGTATCAGTTGCAGGCGCTGCGCAGCTACGAGGAGCTAGGGGTTCCTCAGTGGATAGGCCTGGCGTTGAGCAACGTCGCCGCTGTGTATGAAAGACAAAATCTCCTGGACAAGGCGCTGGAGTATTATGAAAAGGCCTATGCGTTGCAGGAGGGTGACCAGAAGATGACGGAGATGGGCACGACGCTTATCAATATCGGTAATATTCATTTTCAAAGGAAGAACTACCCGGAAGCACAACAAAGGTATCAGCGGGCGCTTGAGTTGTTGCCGGAGGATGGACAGCAATCGAACAGGGCGATCGCGTTGAACAACCTTTCGGAAATGTACACGGTGTCGGAACAGTACGACAGTGCTGCGTGGTTCGCCAACAGGGCGCTGACGCTCCGCAGGGCTATCGGCGACACGGGGGGAATCATCTCGAGCCTGAATATGATCGGCCGTATTCATGCAAAGCGTAAGGACTATACTTCCGCCGAACGATCGCTGAACGAGGGCCTCGCACTGGCGGCTGAAAAACAGATACTCGATCTGCAGGGACGCATCTATCATAATCTCTATGAGCTGTACAAGGATCAGGGCGCATGGAAGAAAAGCCTGGAGGCTCATGAGAAATTCGCCGGGATCAGAGACTCCCTGCTGAACGAGACGAGCCGCAAGGAAGTAGCGGCCATGCAGGTACAATACGACACCGAAAAGAAGGAGCAGCAGATCGGTCTCCAGATGGCGGAGTTGTCGGAACAACAGGCCCGTATCGAACGGGATGCCATTATCATCATCGCCCTGGCGGTGACGGTCGCACTGTCCATCGTCATTTTCGTGTTGCTGCGCAATCGCCAGCGCAGGAAGGCGGATATCCAGCGAAAAGAAAGTGAAATCGCGTTGCGCGAAGCGTTTATCAGGGCGACGATCGAGTCGCAGGAAAGCGAGCGCAAGCGGTTCGCCCGTGATCTTCACGATGGCATGGGGCAGTGGATTTCGTCGCTCCAGGTGGTCCTTGCCGGTTTGCAGGAGGCGAAAAACGATGAGCAAAAGCTGGACGTGTTGGATCGCGCTGACAAGATTATGAAAGATATCAATCATGAGTTCCGGAGTATCGCTTTCAACCTGATGCCCCATACGCTGATCCATTATGGTCTTCATGCAGCGCTCGGGGAGATGGTGAACCGGCTCAACGCGATGAACAGAACCGTGTTTTCGGTGACGGCGTTCGCTTTTCCCGAACGATTGCCTGAACTGGCTGAGGTTTCGTTGTATCGTGTCTCCCAGGAGTGGACGAACAACATACTGAAGTATTCGGATGCTACGCGTGTAGAGATACAGTTGACGGGACACCGGGATGAGCTTGTGATCCTTATTGAGGACAACGGGAGGGGCTTTGATGTGGAGCGGTTAAACGGCGGACCGGGAAACGGGTGGAACAACATCCGGTCGCGGATGAACCTGATCAACGGAGTGATCGATATCGACTCCACGCCCGGCCGCGCGGGGAGTACGTTTACGTTATCCGTTCCCCGTGTTGTTGCCGCTGAATCGGTAGTTAGTAGTTAGTAGGGGGTAGCCGGTTGGGGCTACCGACTACCGATACCGATCCGTACCAGTGGGTACATGAAATCCCAGCGCTTGGGTATTTACCGGCTATGGTGTTGTTAACAACTTTACAGCACAATATACAGGTAACCTAACCCTACGCATGATGAACAAGATTATTATCACCGCGCTCCTTTGCGCAATGACCGGCATAATCTCCGCTCAGTCTCTGGGAGAATTCAAACCCAAAGACACCGCTTACGGACTTAACAAACTGAAAAAGGCCAAGGGGGCGGATCGGATCTATATCGCCGGATTCGATGTCAACTTCCAGGTCTACAATGAGAAACAGGATTTCAAGCAAGGAGGCAGGATGGTCGGTGGCGGTGTGCGCGGCGATGCATTGGCTGAAGTCTCCGTCGGACTGGAAGGCCTGGATGAGAAAACCGTGCAGGAGATCACGGATCAGCTATACAACGATTACATCGCCAAACTTAAGGCAAAAGGACTCACAATCATCAGCCCGGATGAAGCGGCGAAGACGGATACCTATGCGGACTTCGTGCGGATGAAAGGCGGTGGGATTTCGCACGCTCAGATTCCCGGTGTAATGACCAGTACGCCGACAGGCTATGAGTACTTCATTAAGAAGGTTAAGAAAGATGGTAGGGAGAAGACGGGAGGGTTTATGGGCAATCAGGCTATGATGTTCCCGAAGCTGTCGTCCGATCTCGATGGCGCTACCATCGGCACGGTGGATCTTACGGTCTTATTTATCTCCGAACAGGGTGGCTTTAAAGGTTTCGGCGCGAAGGTAAAGGTAAAGACATCGCTCCGCCTAGTCGGAGTGGAAGCGGTAACCATGACATCCAACGCGAAGTTTAAAGTAAAAGGCGCCAACAAAGTCACGATGGCCACCAGCACGGTTGGGTTTTACCAGGGCAGGGCAGGCGCGGGTGCCGTCTCGATGTACAGTGGCACGCTCGCGAAACCACTCGCGATCACCGGCGTCATCGATGATGAAAAGATTACGAGTTATGCCCGGGGTGGTGCGGACTTTTACGGGACTAGCTCTATCTATGGCACATTCTACAGCGCGGATAACAAAGTGACGGAAAGCGCAAAAGTTATCAGCATCGACCTGGCAAAATACAAGGACGGTGTTTACGGAGCCGCGGCTAAATTCCTGAACCATCACACGGATGAATTCCTGAAATCACTGTGAGAGATCGTCAGTCTGACCGGGTTCCAGTTACCGTCCGCAAAACCGGAAAGCTGGAACCCGGTAACGGGCAGACCGGCGACCACCCTACACCTTAAAATACAACCTCCTCCTGTCCAGCCACCAGGCTACTCCGAGTAGTATCAGCACATGAAACAACGCGAACAACAGCGATCCGAAATAGTTTCCGGCAAGGGGTTGAAAGACGTAGCGGTACAATGCGCCGTAGGCATTCGTATTATCGATACGGATCAGTCCGTATATCTTCACAATGACACCGGAGAGGATATAGAGCAGCAAGGGGTTTCTTCCGAACAGCACAAACGCATGGCTCCATGATTTATGTCCTCGCAGGTCGGTCACGAAAATGATCATTGATAGTATGACTGTTGCGAGTCCTGTTGTATAGGCTACGTAAGAGCTGCTCCAGATCG
The DNA here is from genome assembly GCA_964493505.1 of uncultured Roseivirgaceae bacterium. GTDB lineage: Bacteria > Bacteroidota > Bacteroidia > Cytophagales > Cyclobacteriaceae > Chryseosolibacter. The sequence goes on along the minus strand of CAZBNP010000006.1, from coordinate 215,090 downwards.
GCTTGTTGATGGGGAATACAAGGTCCCAGCAAAGCCCGACGAAGATTAGCGATAGTCCGGCGGTGAACAGCCACGAGAGGGTCTCGTATGAATTCCCCTTTACGCGAAGGAATTTCCCAACGAGGAATCCGAAGATCACGGAGGTTATGGAAGGAATGGTACTCAGCAGCCCCTCCGGGTCGAACGGTATATTTTTCTGAAAGACTTCGCTGTAATAGCCTCTGTACATGTGTTTTCCTCCCAACAACCACTGGTCGAGTTTCAGCACCGCATTTCCTTCCAGGGTGAGGTCACCAAAAGCCAACAACACGCCCCAATACACGAGAAGCAATACTACGCCGGCGACGAACGCCCTGACGGGTTTGAGGTAGTGAACGATCAGCGCTCCTCCCATATACGCAAGGGCTATACGCGGAAGTACACCGAAGATTCGGAGCGTTTCCGGAGATCTGAATACAAGCTCTCCTTCTCTCCATCGCACAAAAGGAAACCAGTGCAGCAGCAATCCGATACCGAAGATCAGGGCGGTGCGAATGAAAATCTTCTTGAGCACTTCTCCCGATCCCAGTGCTTCGTATTTTGACATCGAGAAGGCTAATGCGTTTCCGACTGCGAAGAGAAAGAAGGGAAATACCAGGTCTGTGGGCGTGCATCCATTCCACGGTGCATGCCGTAACGGCGCGTACACATATTGCCAGCTACCGGGCGTGTTTACGAGGACCATCCCGGCAATGGTCATTCCGCGAAAGATATCGAGTGCCATGAACCGGGTTGTGGCTGGCAGGGTGGTGGGTGTTGTCACAGGTTTTTGGATCTGATACGGCGCACAATATAGTGAATTCCTGCAACGGCGATACTTTGATCGTTGCCATCGCACGGGTGCGCATCGTGCGTGTAACAATTCCGGTTTTCGGGTATGTTAGGTTGTTGAAAAGGGATATTATTGTCATAGAGGGATTGGGTAATTTAACAACAATGAACTCCAGAAGAGACTTTCTAAAAAAGGCAGCCTTGCTCGCGGGGGGCGCGAGCGCGTGGACTGCATTGCCGCCGTCGATTCACAGAGCATTCGCTATCGCTCCCGATCCGGGAACTACATTCTACGATGCTGAGCATATTGTCATGGTCATGCAAGAGAACCGATCGTTCGACCATTGCTTTGGTACGTTGCGGGGTGTTCGCGGCTTCAACGATCCACGCGCTATCTCACTGCCGGACAAAAACCCGGTGTGGTTTCAGCCCGACAAGGAGGGCCATCGCTTCCTGCCCTTTCGTCTCAATATAAAGGATACGCGGGCGGCGTGGATGGGTGGAGTTCCTCACTCGTGGACGGATCAGGTAGATGCGCGAAACGGTGGGAAGTACAATGGATGGATTGAAGCAAAAAGACCGGGCAACAAGGATTTCAAAGATATCCCGATGGCTATGGGATATTATACGCGTGAAGATATCCCCTTTTACTACGCGCTGGCGGATGCGTTTACTGTATGCGACCAGCATTTCTGCGCGGCGCTTACGGGCACAACGACCAATCGTAGCTACTTCTGGACGGGAAAAACACATGGCGGCCCCGGCGATAAGGCAAAGGTGAGAAATGGAGAGGTGACCTATTCCAGGGAAGCGTCCTGGACTACGTTCCCTGAACGACTCGAAGATCACGGTATCTCCTGGAGGGTATATCAAAATGAAATCAGCCTCCCGACAAATGTGGAAGACAGGTCGCTGCTTGCGAACTTCACTAACAACAACCTGGAATGGTTCTCACAATACCAGGTGCGCTTTAGTACCGGATTTCACAAATACCTGACAACGCAGGTGGAGGAACTTCCCGCACGGATCGGCGAACTCGAAAAGAAGATCGGTACCGCCGGAGCTGACAGGCAGGAACTGGTGGATGAATGGAATAAGATGAAGCAAGATCTGGTAACGGTCAGAGAGAATCTTGAGAGATGGACCCCGGAGGCGTTCAGGAAACTTTCTGCGCGGCAACAGAACCTTCACAACAAGGCCTTTACAACCAATATCGGCAGTCCGGATTATCACAAGGTCGAGGATATGAAGTATGTCGGCGACGGAGAGGAACGGGTGACACAGGTTCCGAAGGGCGATGTGCTGTATCAGTTCCGCAAAGATGTGAAGGAGGGTAACCTTCCGACTGTCACCTGGCTGGTGGCTCCCCAAAAATTCTCCGACCATCCGAGTGCGCCGTGGTATGGCGCCTGGTATGTGTCGGAGGTGCTTGATATCCTGACACAGAACAAGGAGGTATGGAAGAAGACAATCTTTATTCTCAACTACGATGAGAACGATGGATACTTCGACCACATTCCTCCGTTTGTCGCACCTCACCCGAATGACCCGGGAAACGGCAAAGCGTCGCCCGGCCTCGATGTGACGGGTGAGTTTGTGACGCGCGAAGAGGAGGTGAAATTCGGTTTTGACGAGGGCGACTCACGGACCAGTCCTGTAGGCCTGGGTTATCGCGTGCCGTTGATCATAGCGTCACCCTGGTCGCGGGGGGGATGGGTAAACTCCGAGGTTTGCGATATCACTTCCACCATTCAGTTTATGGAGAAGTTTCTCTCGAAGAAAACCGGTAAAAAGATCGAAGAACCTAACATCAGTTCATGGCGGCGGGCGATAACCGGTAATCTCACTTCTGTGTTCAGGCCGTATAACGGTGAGGAGATCGCGCTGCCGGATTGGCTGGACAGGAACCAGCACATGCAGGACATTTACAACGCGCGTTTTAAAAAGATACCCGACAACTACAAGGCGCTTAGCGAAGGGGAAGTGAGGGAACTCGCTTTGAATCCGCGCATGGCTGTGCCGGCGCAGGAGCCTGGCACAAAACCTTCTAATGCTTTGAAGTACGACCTGCGGGTAGATGGCCGGATCAGCGGAGATGGAAAGCATTTTGTTGTCCGATTTGTGGCGGGGAGTGATGTCTTTGGCGACGAGTCATTGGGCTCGCCCTTTAATGTTTACGCCCCGGGCAATTACCGGGACAAGCCGGCCGGGCCGTTCGAGGCTTCACGGTCGTGGGCCTTTGCGGTGAAGGCGGGAGGGGATTTGGAATACACATGGCCATTGGAATATTTCGAAGACGGACGCTATCATCTCAGAGTGTACGGGCCGAACGGGTTCTTCAGGGAATTCACGGGTAGCGCTGGTATGGGTGTCGAAGTGGTGGTATCTCCTGCAAGCCGCGGAAAGAATGGCTCCGGAATGCTGAACGTCGACGTTACAAACACCGGGGACCAGACAGTGCAATTGAAGTTCTCGGAGAACAAGGCCGGTTTATCGCTGAAATCCGGAAAGCGCAAAACCATCGCCGTTGACACAACCACCACCAGCGGATGGTACGACTTCTCTATCAGCTCCGCTGCCTTCACCGCGCAATACGCCGGAAGATTGGAATGGGGGGTTGATAGTATTAGTGATCCGGTTATGGGGAGATAGGTACTGCGTGCCGGATGCTGGGTTGGGTGCCAGGCTGCATCTTTCATGCACCCGCTTTGCTTTTTGCCCTTTGCCCTTTGCCCTTTGCTTTTTGCTTTTTGCCCTTTGTCCTCACTTCCCTTCCCCGCCATAGTCAAGGAATATCCGCCTAAGGTCTTTCTCTTCTACGCGGACGTTCTTCTCGTGGGCATCGAGTTCGAGGAGTACGATGCGCGGGTCGGTAAGTGTGGAGCGGAGTTTTTCAATGTCTTTGTCGAACTCCGGGTTACGCCGTATCGCCTTCAGCGCGTACTTCCGCGCGAATTCATCGCCGGCTGACTGTACTTTATTTCTGATATCGATACCCGTCTTGATCTTGTCCATGATGCCGTCCTTCGACCTGCCGATTACTTCTGTGGCTTCGAGCGTTCCGAGGGTGAGTACCGTGGTACCGCCAACGCCGGAAACAATTTTCGATTGGTCGGGCTTTTCGATGACAACCGGTGAAAGCCCCGTCACCGCACCCAGTGATGCGTTGATGATGGAGCGATTCTGCTTTCCTTTTCTCGCGCGCTTATATTCCTTGTTGAGGACCTTTTGGTTTGCATCGAGCAGTTTGATCAGCTTGCCCGCTTCGATGAGATAGTTCCGGTATTTCTCGAAAAGCTGTGCGTCTTTCTTTATAAGGTTCTCGGCATCCATAATACGGATTCGCGCGGTGCGTTGTGTGCGGTTGTTGGATTTGTCAAGCACGTAGAACACGACCTCTGTATCAGAAAATCCATTGACTTCTTCGACATAGTCATAGCCCGGCGACCAGATAAATTCATGTTGCAGCGCGGTATTGCTTTTCCACGCAGTGGTTGGTACGCGATTGTCGTTCGACACAAACCCTGCTGTGCTTACATCGTCGTCGCCGTTGGGGTCGGAGACATAGATCTTGAGATTCAATGTCTCGTCTTCTTTGACCGTGAACGTTGAGTCGGCGGGGATGCCGGGTACCAATTGGATATCCGGCGGAAGGTCTTGTTGTGTAGGCGCTATCTTCAGCTGTCCGATAGATTCCGCCTTTTCCGGCTGATCCTGAACGATGAAGTCCACGACGAGCGGTTCCTTTCTCATCGAAACAAACTGACTGCGCGAAGGTCTCCAGGTGAATTGACCCTGTTCAGAGAGCGATGATCCTTCGGGCATCTTGTCGAGAATCGGCCGGAAGACCATCGGGTCGCCATCGAGGTCGTAGATAAATTCAGAAGGTAACTGGTAGGTGTTTGTTGCCGACTGTTTCACGTAAAGCACCGGCAGTTGCTCGATCACGGGTGGCCTGTTGACGTGGCTGACGACAAACGTCAGGGGTTCGCGTATTCGCGTATTCGCGTGTTGTCCCGGCCAGCTGGCTTCTATCATCACAGTAAAATCCTTCATCCGGGTAACGCGATCGATCAGATCGTATGACGGTTGCCAGCGGAAATTCCCAAGTGAGTCAAAAGAGATATCAAGATCCTCTGCTCCTTCAATAGAAAAGAACGCAGGGTCAGCGGCAGTTGTCCTTACCTGGAAAGAAAGGACCTCATTTTCTCTCAGGATATTCCATCCAGATGAATCAGGGAGGATTAGCTTAGCGCCAGTTTGGCCCGATGCCTGGTCGCCTTGCTGTGCATAGGATGTCAAACTGGCAAATAACGCAACAATAACAGCTAACCGGTTCGTCACTTTTTTCATCAGGTACATTTGGTAAACACTCGTAAATTTAGCCAAATCAACGCGGCATTTGAGATGGCACGTATTAAAAACAGGCATTCTACCGATAATTTCTTTACAGACGTCTACGAAGTTGCAAAACTTGTTCCAAAAGGCCGGGTAACCAGCTACGGAGCAATCGCCAGCTATCTGGGTTTGAAGTCCAGTGCGCGGATGGTAGGCTGGGCAATGAACAGGTGCCCCGGCGACGTTCCTGCGCACCGGGTGGTAAACCGGTCGGGTTTACTAACCGGAAAACATCATTTTGATCCTCCGGCTGCCATGCAGCAGGCGTTGGAAAAAGAAGGGGTAAGGGTACAGAATGATCAAGTGGTGGATTTCAGGGAACGCTTCTGGGATCCGGTGAAGGAGCTGTAACATCTAAAACGGAAAAGGCCGCCCGCTTGCGCAGACGGCCTAACCTGACTAAAACCAACCCCTCATTATCAAACTCAAACCCACCAGAACTATACACACTGCGTGCCGAAATAGCCTGGCCACGATAAAGTGGCAAAACGCATTGATTTCTACGTTTTGTAGCATTGAAGGTAGGATTGGCAGGGCGGTTTATTCCGCAGATGGGAAACAATGATCCTGATATGGGACTACAACACCTGCACGCGCTCCCCTTTTTTGCTTATCAGCGCGAGTCCGATGAAGGTGAAGATGCCATTGATGAGCAGTATCTCAAGACCGAGTTTGTAGCCATTGAACAGATAGGGTGAGTAGATGCTCAGGATGTAGCAAAGAATGGGTGACAATACACATACAACCGGGACTAGACGGTCTCTCACCTGCAGACGAGTGAATATCCCAAAGGAAAAAAGTCCGAGGAGCGGCCCATAGGTGTAGGTTGCAATTCCCAGTACCGCGTCGATCACTGCCTTTTCATTGATTTCCCGGAAAATGACAATAATAACCAGGAACAACAGTGAGAAGCCGAGGTGGACCAGAAACTTTTGACGTCTCCTGACATCTTCGGGTTTGTCTTTGAAGTTGAGGAAGTCGATACAAAACGATGTAGTTAGTCCGGCAAGTGCGGAATCGGCGCTGGCGTATGACGAGGCTGTGATACCCAGGAGGAAGAAGATGCCCACGACCAGACTGAACTCGTTGAGCGCCATCATGGGGAACAGGTCGTCTGTCGCCGCGGGGATGGCAACATGGTTAGCATCGGCGTAGAGGAACAGCAGCGCTCCCAGTACGAGGAACAGCAGGTTCACAGCAACCAGGATAATACTGAACCAGAACATATTCTTCTGTGCGTCGCCGAGTGTTTTGCACGTGAGGTTCTTTTGCATTATTTCCTGATCCATACCGGTCATGGTAATGGTGATCAGTGCGCCGCCGATAAATTGTTTCCAGAAGAACATCGGCGAATTGGGGTCGTCGACGTAGAACATCTTCGAGTATTTGCTATCGCGGATAGCGTCGATCATACTGGGAAACGACATTCCGAGGTCATCGGATATCTGCCATACGGCAACACACACTGCGCTTACAAGGAAGAATGTCTGGAAGGTATCGGTGTATACGATTGTCTTGATCCCTCCTTTTATGGTGTATATCCAGATCAGAAAGAGCGTCGTTGCCACGGTTACAAAGAAAGGCACTCCCCACGCATCAAAGAGGAACAGCTGCAATACGGCGGCGGCGAGATAGAGCCGCAGTGCTGAACCCAGTGTACGGGAGATCATAAAGAAGAAGGCGCCGGTTTTGTATGACCAGAAGTTAAACCGCTTTTCAAAGTAGGTGTAGATTGAAATGAGGTTGAGCCGGTAGTACAGCGGCATGAGCACGCCGATGATAACCCAGTATCCGAGCAGGTAACCAAGCACTACCTGGAAGTAACCGAATCCGGTGGCGCCTACGTTGCCCGGCACGCTGATAAAAGTAACACCCGACAGCGATGAGCCGATCATGCCAAAGGCAACGAGATACCAGGGCGACTGCCGGTTGGCGGTGAAAAATGTATTGGTGTCTGCTCCCCGTGAAGTCACGTATGAGATGACAATGAGAGCTCCAAAATAAATGGCAAGGATGGTGACGACGAGCGATGGGGTCATTCGGCTTAACGGTCGGTGAATCGGACGCCAATGAAAAGGGAATTGCTTATAATTCCAAATTCTCACGGACTTCCGATGAAAAAATCCCCCAAAGCCCGTTTCCGGGAGCCGATAACCCCCAAATTCATTAACTTTGCCTTCGAAAACATCATCCATTATGAACCCATTACACAAACCATTACACAAAGAAGAGGAGCTGGTGGACGTCATGGAGGCGGTTGAGACTACTGATTTAATGAATCTGGTTGTCTTTAATGATGATGTAAATACATTCGATCACGTAATTGCTACGCTGATACGAGTGTGCCACCACACGCCGGAACAGGCGGAACAATGCACATTTCTAATCCATCATAAAGGTAAGTGCGTCGTGAAGTCCGGTAGCCTGGAATTCCTGAAGCCGTTCCGCGAAGGTGTTTGCGAAGCGGGTATTGATGCCCGGATAGTGTAAGCTCTGAAGAAACTGACGTGGAATTTCCCTCCAAACTTATTGAGGATGCGGTCAACCAAATCTCGAAACTACCGGGTATTGGGAAAAAGACCGCACTGCGACTGGTGTTGCACCTGATCAAGGAGCGCCCTGAGAATACTTTTGCGCTTACCGAATCACTGAACAAGCTGCGAGCGCAGATCAGGTTTTGCTCGACCTGCAATAATATCTCCGATGCCGAGGTATGCCAGATATGCTCAAGTCATAAGCGAGAGCGCTCAATTGTCTGCGTCGTCGAAGACAGCCGCGATGTGATGGCGATCGAGAATACAGCGCAGTACACGGGTCTCTACCACGTACTCGGCGGCGTGATCTCCCCGATCAACGGAATTGGCCCGGGTGAGTTGAAGATCGAATCACTTATCGCGCGACTGACCGGTGAGTCGGGAATCCGGGAAGTGATCCTGGCGCTGAGCCCTACCATGGAGGGAGACACAACCGCGTTCTATATCAATAAGCGTATCAAAGACCTGCCTTTGAAAATCAGTGTCATCGCCCGCGGCATACCCGTTGGCGGAGACCTGGAATACACCGATGAGATTACGCTGGGGCGAAGTATTCTGGGTAGAACAAATTGGGTCGACTAGCACGCACATCAAAAACCGGAATCCATTCTTCCTTGTTCGCACAAAAATTCTTTCCTTTGCGCCGGCCTGGCCGAAGTGGCTATAGGTACATCAACCGCGCTCAAAACAACAGATTTATATGAACCAGTTATCGGATCGCATTAACGCAATTGAAGAATCAGCAACCCTGGCTATGGCCGCAAAAGCGCGTGAATTCAGGAACAAGGGTATTGATGTTATAGCCCTGAGCCTGGGAGAGCCTGATTTCAAGACGCCTCAGCATATTTGCGAGGCCGCAAAAAACGCGATCGATGAAGGAAAATATTTCGCGTATCCTCCGGTCGCGGGCTACCAGGATTTGCGCGAGGCAATTGCCGCCAAATATCAGAGGGAGAATAACGTGCCGTACAAGGCCGAAAATATTGTTGTGTCAAATGGCGCGAAACAATCGATTGCCAATGCCATGCTCGCATTGCTGAACCGCGGTGATGAAGTAGTGGTCTTTTCACCGTATTGGGTAAGCTATGACGCGTTGGTGCGATTGACAGAGGCAGTGCCTGTGGTGGTAAAGGGCGATATTGAAAACGACTTCAAAGTTACCGCGGCACAACTCGAAGAGGCGATTTCCCCCAAAACAAAAGCTATCATCTTCTCGTCGCCGTGTAACCCGACCGGAACAGTATTTTCAAAGAAGGAACTGGAAGCTATTGCCGCTGTGGTGGTGAAACACAATCTCATCGCTATTGCAGACGAGATATATGAGCACATAAACTTTACCGGCGAACAGGTAAGCATTGCGAGTTTTCCGGGGATGTTTGAGAGGACCATTACGGTAAATGGTTTCGCCAAAGGTTTTGCTATGACGGGCTGGCGCGTCGGCTATATCGCTGCGCCAAAGTGGATTGCCGATGGATGTAACAAGGTGCAGGGCCAGATCACTTCCGCAAACTGTTCCATCGCTCAGCGCGCAGCCCTCGCAGCGATCACGAGCGACCTTGCTCCGACGAACAAGATGGTGGAGGAATACCGCAAGCGCCGCGAGATTGTCTACAATCTCCTGAAAGAGATTTCCGGTATTAAATCAAACTATCCCGAAGGCGCATTCTATTTCTTCCCGGATGTGAGCTCGTACTTCGGAAAATCGGCGGGTGCCATGACGATCAAAAATGGCGACGACTTCTGTCTGTATATGCTGGAAAACGCACACGTATCACTTGTGCCGGGAGGTGCGTTTGGCGACGAGAATTGCGTGCGACTTTCTTATGCAGCGTCCGAGAAAGACCTCCGCGAAGCATTGAAGAGAATGAAAGAAGCGCTTGCGAGGTTGTCCTAGGTTTCGGGTTCCGGGTTTGGGGTCTCGGATTCAAGGTTCCGGATTAGAAGACCCCCCAGCAACCAGCACCTGGAAATCCCTATTGATTAGTTCCCTAAACCCGGAACCCTATTTTTTCTTTTTCAACACATATTCAAACCCGATCCGTGAATTCAGCCGGTCGACATACGGCGCTTTGTAGAGCTTGTTAAACAAATTGTACTGGATCAGTGCCGTGCCTTTCAGGTTTTTGTAGATCCTGTATTCTTTTTTGATCCCCGTCATGCAACTCCATACCCATTCGCGCTGGCCTGCATCGGGATTGCCCGTCAGCACGGAAGGAACAAAGCTATTCATTGTTTCGACCTCCAGGTGTGCGATAAAACCTTTGCCTAGTTTAAAATCCCCATAGCTACGCGGACCGAAGATCACCGCGCGCCGGGATCCCGGATGGTAGTTCTTATTCAGTACCACACGGTAGTTCCATCCCAGTCCCGCTGTAATTCGTCCACCGAGTTTGTAGCCTGCATACGGATTGATGTCGAGGAGGTAATACCCCTTTTGCTGGTACTGCAAGTACAGCCCCGGGACTATGCGTTCGATAAAAGGTTTTCCCTTCATCGCATTCGGCGGACGTTTGGGAAGATCCTTGATACTCGACACAGAAGAATACTTTTGTTTGTATTTCGCGATCTTGTCCATCGCCGCCTTGAGTTGTTCCTCCTTGCCTGCGAAGTGATCGACGGCGGCCTTTCGCCCTATTTCAACAGCTTTTCCTTAGCGTTTTTTGGATCGGCAAGATTGTCGAGTTGCGTTTTGTGCTGATCGATCACACCGGATTGCTGTTTTAGCTCTTCCAGACCTTCTATATGGGAAGCCTGCGATTCGATTGTTTCCTGCAACTTCTGCGGATTTGCGATGTCACCTGACGCGATGTCGCTGATACCTTGTTGATAGCTCTGCGCCTGTTGAGAAACTTCCGTGAGTTGTGAAGGAGTTTTTGCGTCCGGCAATTGCGGCATAGCAGCACGGTTACCGATAGCACCTACGGGAAGTTCATCAAGACCACCGACTTCTGGTATATGATAGCCCGGAATTTCCAATTCCGGAACCCGAAAGTTACCGTCGAGGCTGACCCTATCGATCTGACTGGTGAGCTTCAGCAACGGCTCATTGTATTCATCGGGAAGGTCAAGCGCAGCCAGTTTTTCAGTTGCGCCGGATTTCAATGTATTTAGTTTTCCGGAGAATCCTGCTTCTGTTTTTGTTTTGAGCGCGGACAATTTCTTCAGCGTTCGCTCATGCTTTCTTATCGGGAGTTTTAGCTCCCGGAGGCTGTCGATCGTTCTGTTGACGTTAGACATCCGCGCATTGATATCCGAGATCGTTTTGTGGTACTGATCCTGGAGTGAGTCAGCACGGGTGTTGAAGTCGTTTAATATTGAGTCGGCGTCGGAATATACAGATGATACCGAATCCGGCAGGGATTGGATTTGTTGTGAAAGCGAGTCAACCCTGTGAACAATGTTCGGAGAATGCCGGAGCGAATCCAATTCCTGTGCCGGACTTGCAAACGGCGAGAGCGCAAAAAGCAGTAGGAGAATGTTGTTGTTCACGTTGTGAAGATATGTTTTTTTGTTGACAGTGTTGGATAGTGGCATCGAGAGCGAAGTGAGATTGGTAACAGAAACCCCTAAGGGTGCCTTAGGGGTTTGGCGTTCAATTTTGGTTTTCGTTTACTTAATCGTTGGGAATTATGGAGATAGGTGAGTGTATGTTAAGTAATGATTGGAGTCAGAATTACATTGTCTTCCAGACGGATTGAATTATAAATGACAATTTGACACAGAGTGAATGTTGCCAGAAAAGAAAGATGTAGATTCACTCATCGAAGCGGCATTGTTTCGTTTGTTCTACTAGGAAGAGACCCTGAGTTTATGAAGGACCCCTACCGTACCCTCCGTCGTCTAGTTTTGTTACGCCATAACATTGAGACATATCGTTCGTGCGTTTTTGACGTTGTGACGCACGGCGCGTATTTATATGGACGATGTCATATCAGGCCTCCCGTCTGATTTTGCCGACACTCATCCTTTTGATTCACTTTTTTATGGCAATCAGCGGTTGCCGGAGCCGGAATCCATCCAGCATGCAACGGAATTGTCGGAACTTCGTATTGAAGCTCCCGATGTGGGTGCGCATGGCGTTTACCTATGGGAGAAATTGATAGAAAGCGAGTGGACAGACGTTAGCAGCCAGAATGAAAGTTATGAGCCTCACATATTCAGCATATCATCGGCCTCTGCTGACCATGATGGTCAATATCGGTATACGGTCACTAATAGCTGGCTTCCGGATATCCACATCAGTAGTAGTACTATTGAGGTGCAGGTAGTAAACACAGAATCTGTGGATCGCTTATACAACGGTCTGATCACAGCGGCACGGTGGCGCACCGAAAAGGTTACAGGCGTGGAGGGTGAAGATTTTGAAGGGATGTATGTGTATAACTATGACGACAGGTATCAGATCAAAGAAGGCCGGTGGGCACAGGCAGACCATGCGCTAGGAACGTTTTCCCTTGCCGGCAACCAATACCGCACAGGTGGTATGACCTATGATCCCAACGGGAATATTTTGTCGCTGAAGCGCTTTAATGATGAAGGATCTCCTGTACACGATTTTACTTACCAGTACAATACGATTTCCGCGCAGCCGAGGAACAACCGGCTTGAGGAAGTGACCGGCTATTCCGCCTATACGTACAACGCCCTTGGCCAGATGACCGGTGAAGACAAGTCTGATCCGGAGGCCGCGGATCAATATGTGGAATACGACGTCACGGGCAAAGTCCGGAAGGTTTATAGTGACGTGCAGCAAACGCAGTTAAAAGTTGAGTTTATGTACGACGACCGCGGTTTCCGGCTGGCGAAGGTGGACCATGAGATGGAGAGTACTACCTGGTACATTCGTGATGCTTCCGGAAACGTGATCAGCATATACGGGCAGGAAGGTGTGGTTGAGATAGCGGACGGCGTTCCGGTCGAAAATGAGAATCCACTTGATCAGAAGGAAGTCCCGGTGTACGGCTCCGGGAAGCTAGGTACACTTTATCCCGGACAAGAGGGTTCGATGGCCTACGAGATCACCGATCACTTAGGTAATGTACGCGCGCTGTTGCGGGATGATATCAGCATTTTTACCGCTACGATGGAGGATAATGGGCAGGTGGAGTATACCAACCCGAGAGTGCAGGAGATGGCTTTGTTTGAAAACCTGTTTGAGACCGAGGTGGATGATGCGAACATGAATCATACACCGGTTGAGGCAACCCTAGTAGAAGAACCGTCGATGTCGGCCTACCTGTTCTGGCAGGATGGGGTTTCGGGGATAGAGGCCGAAGATAAAGCACTTGGTCCCGCCGCGGCGCTGCAGGTGAACGCCGGAGACAAGATCGAACTGGAAACGTGGGTACGTTACCGGAATGAGACAGACTATACGAACGATATACCGCTGCAAATACTTTCGGGGCTTTTGGGAAGCACGTTCTCAGGGCAGGCCGGATTTGAGGGAGCGAATCTAGCGCAGACATCGGGGTCATTCAGCAGCGCGTTGTCTGCGGGCGGGTTTGGAAGCGACGGCGCGGACGACACGAGGCCATTCGCTTATCTGAATTTCATACTGTTCGATGAGGAACTGACGATGGTCGATGCCGGCTGGCAGCGTGTGCCTGTGGAGGCTGGTTTTGATCCGGGCGACGAGGGACTGCCCGACCAGCATGCTCGTGTTGCTTTCGAAGCCCCTGTTATTCCGGAAGAGAGCGGATATATCTATATTTGGGCCTGCCTGCCGAAGCCGTCATTGATTGCGCTAGCTTTTCTAGCGAAGGCAGGTAAGCAACGAGAGTGAGAATGTCAGCGTGTGGTTTGATGATCTGAAGATCATGCATACAAGGAACCTGCTGGTGCAGGCCACCGACTATGGAGTGCCTCGCCCGTCGAAGCCTCGGCGTAGACGGGTGGGGTGATGTGATCAGGGAGCAGAAGGCAGACACGAGTGTTTACCGTTATGCATACCAGGGGCAGTACGCGGAGAAGGACGAGGAGACAGGGTGGAATCATTTTGAGTTAAGGGAGTATGATGCGGTGATTGGGAGGTGGACGGCGATGGATGCTGCTAAGCAGTACTGGAGCCCATATCTTGGAATGGGTAACGATCCTGTTAATGGTGTTGATCCTGATGGAGCGTTCAAGACTAAGTTTGGAGCACAGTGGTATTCCTTCTGGCATGGAGGTGGTGATGTTGAGCAGGCGTTAGGTGGTGTCAATAAAGGTGAATGGTATGTTGGCAATCAGATCGACTATACAGGTGAAGGAGCGGGTGTTGCCTATCAGCGAGTCTTTGACTATGGGAGTGGCAATAAGAGTTTTGGTGAGCATGTCTGGAATCATCCCCTCACACGATATCACATTTCTGATTTCGCTACAGTCGGAGTAGGCTTCAATGGCATAGCAATATTTGGCGGTGGATCAAGCATAGAAATGAATTGGGTATTACGTGGCCCTGATGCTTCGTGGAAATCCCTAATAACGACTACTCAGGCTATTGGAGGTGGATATTCAATAGACGCCACACTAAATGTAGGTGGAGCAAATTACTTAGGGAATGTTCGCGACATAAGAAAAACAATGCTTCAAACAAGTACACCTAATGGAGATTTGCCTACGATATGGGGATCTGCGGGAGTTGCAGCTGGTGGTAAAATCGGAGTAACAGGAACGTATACTCCAACACAAACAGGGGATGGAATAATAGGTCGTTATTTAAACGTTGGAGCGGGACTGCCAGCGGGGCCTGTTCCTGTTAATGCATCAGGAGGTGTAAGTAATACATGGATAATTTATGACTTCCATCGCTGATTTTATGAGCAAACGCAAAATGATAATGATCGCCTTTATACTGGTCTTGGTAGTAACTGGATATGTATATTTTGGTGGGTCTTACACTAGAGATCGTGGTAAGCAATTTTATTCAACGTTTAATTCTTCTGATTTAAGGGGAGAAATCGAAAAGATTTACATCGCTTATAAGGGTGTTGCTCTGAAATTGAATGATGATAGCACTACTTATATTTTTTATCCTGTAACTAGTCAATTGAATGATAATAATATATTCGATAATGTTGCAGAGAAAGGCGACAAGATCATTAAGCCAGCGTACTCGGATACATTGAAACTTGTAAAGAGAGACAAGATTTACTTGTATACTTTTCAGAAGATTGAGATTTAGAATATTGTTGGTAACAGAAGCCCAATCGATTTTATCGGTTGGGCTTTTGCTTTTAAGGCGCATGGGCTTTACGTGTTTTAGCATTACGTATATAAGTATCGATGAGATTAAAGAGCACCGATTTAGTCTTGTCGTCCAGGTGGAACGGATTTAAGGACCTATCTGAAAAAGGAACTAAGCCAATCGACTGTAGCACGCTATGAACGTGATTTACAACTCTTCTTTTTTCATCTGAACCTGGCTGCCGGAAGGCATGCACGACCAGGTACAGCTACTTACAAACAGATCATGGACGTGATCGGAGTTCTGAGAAAGAAGTACAGCGATCCGAGGACAGTGAGTCGCATTTTAGCGGCCATCAAGAAATATTACGATTACCTGCTTTATACCGGCTCGCGAAAAGATCACCCGTGCAAAAGTATATCTCTTCGTGATATGAGGAGAAGAAACATACAGCTACAAGATATATTTTCAACCCAGGAACTTGAACACCTGCTCGAACGCAAACCGAAAAGAATGCATCCATGAGGGCGAAGATGTCGAGGAGGTTGAAAAACCGGGATAGGAGTTCCTTACGCTCCGGGTTCCATTCAGGTGCTGGGTTCTGGATCGGAGGGACATATGAATTATGGGTTCCATATTGCCCTTTGCCTTTTGCCTTTTGCCCTTTGCCTTTTGCTCTTTGCCTTTTGCCCTTTGTACCACTCTCCATTGCGGGAGGCCTGGGTTGATGAAGTTCCATACCCTTATTATCAGTTCGTTTTCTTGTAATTCATAATCGCAAAGCCATTCAGGAATACGGCAAATCCAATCATAATTGCGATATGACCTTTGATGTCGGACAAAGCACTTCCTTTTAAAACTATCATTCGCACTACTTCAATACAGTAGGTGACGGGATTAAGTTTGGCGATGTAATAAGCCCAGCCCGGCATGCTTTCAATGGACGTGAAAAGTCCGCTCATCAGCATGAAAATGATGATGAAAAAGAATGTGATGGACATTGCCTGTTGCTGTGTGTCGGAAAAGGTGGAAATGAGCAATCCCAGGCCCAACAATGCTACCAGGTAAAGGGACATATAGCCGTACAGCAAAAGCAGGCTGCCGACCGGAACAATGCCGTAAACCCAACGAGCAACTAAGAATAGGCCGACACTAAAAATAAATATCCCGATTATCCAAAACGGTAACAGCTTGCCTACTATGAACTGATATTTTTTGATGGGCGTAACATTGATTTGCTCTATTGTTCCTACTTCTTTTTCTTTTACAATGTTCAAACCACACATATACACACCTATCATAGTTACCAATACGACTAATATGCCCGGAACCATAAAAAGGCGGTAGTTTAAATGAGGGTTGAACCAATTGGAAAATGTTACTTCAATCTGTGGCATCGGGTTGAACTTCGACTGTTGCGTCCATTCCATACGAATGTCGTTGTTGTATGTCGAAATAATCTGTGCGAGGTAAGCACCGCCCAAACCAGCTTTTACTCCATTGATGGCGTTAACGGCAACAAACAGTTTTTCTTTGTTCTCACGTACCAAATTCCGTTCAAATCCCTGTGGTATTTCCAAAATCAAATCGGACTTGTCGCTTTCAATCTGTCTAAACGCACCCTGAAATGAATTGCCGTAATCTGTCAACTGGAAATATCCCGAAGCGGTGATTTTTGAAATCAGTTGTTGCGAATAGGTGGAACGGTCGTGGTCAACGACGGATATGTTGATGCCCTTTACTTCGTAGTCGGCAGCCAACGGCAGTATGAGCAGCTGAATGATCGGTGCTACAAATATCATCGGTAACAATGCTTTGTTGCGGAATATCTGTTTAAATTCTTTTCGCAATAGAAATTTTAGTGTTCTCATGCCAATCTGATTTTAAACTTTTTTAAGCTTACCAGTAGAAAAAAGCAGGTTGTCCCGAAGAGGATTAATGTTTCTTTCCATATAGCGGAAAAGCCCAAACCTTTTATCATTATTGATTTTACAATGATGTAATACCATTTTGAGGGGACTATATTGCTGAATATCTGCAGGGCTTTGGGCATATTTTCCAGGGGGAACATAAAGCCTGTGAACAGCATGGTAGGCAACATCATACCCATTACCGCCATCAGCATTGCCGATTGTTGCGACTGTGTTACGTTTGAAATCAATAGCCCTAACGACAACGCACAAATAATAAGCAAGGTGCTTGCTCCGAACAGTAATAGTACACTGCCGTTTATTGGCATATCCAAAAGCGTAATACTCAAGAGAAGTATTGCCGCCAGGTTTACTAAAGACAACGCGAGATACGGTATGGCCTTGGAAATGATCACCAAAAAAGGGTTGAATGGCGAGACCAAAAGCACTTCCATTGTGCCTGTTTCTTTTTCCCGAACGATGGAAACGGCTGTCATCAGCACACAAACCAATTGCAATACCAAAGCCATAATCCCCGGCACAAAATTGATTGCTCCTTTCAGTTCGGGGTTATACAGCATTCGCACTTCGGGCGAAATCGTGTAAGGCATATTGACGTTTTCCATTAGCTTTTGCTGATATTCCGTTATTATGGATGCGGCATACTTGGTAAGCGTGTTGGCTGTGTTCGGATCGGAGCCGTCTGCAATTATCTGTACCTGGACTTTGTTTTGGTGCAATAGGTCCCTGTAGAAATTGGCGGGAAAAATGATTGCCAGCTTGATGTTTTCTTTTTTAAATGATTCTTCAATCTGCGAATGGCTAAGCAGTGCGTTGTCAAGATGAAAGGTTTCATTGGCGGATAGCTTATTGATAATTTCTTGTGACGCAGGGTCTTTCGCATAATCGCAAACAACGATTTTGGCATTTTTGATTTCGTTGGTTACAGCAAAACCGAATAATACAATTAACACAATGGGTATGCCGAACAGCATTAACAGGGTTTTGCTATCACGGAATACGTGATAAAATTCTTTTCTTACAAATGATAGAAACTGTTTCATTTTCTAGTCTGATTTTCGTTTGGCGCCTCTTGCCAACGCATAAAATACATCGTCCATTGAAGATGTTGAATATTTTTGCTTTAAGCTGGCTGGTGTGTCCAGTGCTTCTATTACTCCGTCCACCATCATAGAAATACGGTTACAGTATTCGGCTTCGTCCATATAGTGGGTGGTAATAAAAATCGTGATGCCGATGTCTGCGGCGGTGTAAATCAAATCCCAGAATTGCCGTCTTGTAATCGGGTCAACGCCTCCGGTGGGTTCGTCCAAAAAGACAATTTTTGGTTCATGTATCACCGCTACTGAAAAAGCCAGTTTTTGCTTCCAACCCAAAGGCAATGAGCCGACTAGTTTTTTTGCTTCGCCCTGCAGCCCCAACGTATCAATCAATTCCCGGCTTTTTTCTTTCAACTGACTATCAGACAAGCCATATATGCCGCCAAAGAATTGTATGTTTTCCATGACTGTCAAGTCTTCGTACAGCGAAAATTTTTGACTCATATAGCCGATGTTCTTTTTAATTTCTTCGGTCTGTTTGTAAATGTCAAAACCCGCAATGGTGGCGTTGCCCGATGAGGGTTTAGAGAGCCCGCAAAGCATTTTCATTGCGGTTGTTTTTCCTGCACCGTTCGCACCGAGAAAGCCGAAAATTTCCCCTGCGTACACTTCAAACGTAACTTCGTTTGTGGCGATAAAATCACCAAAACGCTTAGTGAGCTTATCTGTTTTTATTACTACTTCGTTTGTCATGTCAGTTCATCAGATTTATAAAGCAATCTTCAATGCCGGGTGTGATGTGTTTGATTTCAATATCCTGGAGGTTGCTGTCCTGCAGCGTCTGGATCAGTTCGGTTACTTGCGGGTAGCCCGATGATTTTTCAGGCAGGCTTAACCCTTGCAATGCTTTAGTCACTTCATTTGTTGACGACTCGTTGCTGCTCTTAAATGTGATGTGATGAAAGTCGCCAAATGAGAAACAGCTTTTTATTTGGTTGTTGGTGCGCAAAGCAGTCAGCAGCCTGCCCATATTATCTGCTTTTACGGCAAACAGCTTGTCGGGAAATTGATTTATGATGGCATCGGGCGTGTCAATGGACATGATACTGCCGTTTTGTATCAGGGCAATGCGCTCACATAGCGTGGCTTCGTCCATGTAGGGCGTGGAAACCAAAATGGTAATACCCTGCTGCTTTAAGGCTTTCAACATTCCCCAAAATTCCTTTCGTGAAACGACATCTACGCCTGTGGTCGGTTCGTCTAAGAACAATACCGCCGGACGGTGAATTAATGCGCAACACAATGCCAATTTTTGTTTCATGCCGCCCGACAATTTCCCTGCCCGGCGTGTTTTGAACGGCTCTAATTGTTCATAGATATCCTTTACCAAATCGTAATTTTCTGCTACGGTGGTATTGAATACGGTTGCAAAGAAGCTTAGGTTTTCTTCAACGGATAAGTCCTGATACAGGGAAAATTTGCCTGGCATATAGCCAACATTTTTGCGAATGGCTTTATAGCTTTTTACCACGTCAAAGCCATTTACGGAAGCTGTACCGCTATTGGGCAAAAGCAATGTGGTGAGTATGCGGAAAATGCTTGTTTTGCCCGCTCCGTCTGGTCCGATCAAGCCGAAGAGTTCACCTTTGTTTACTTCGAATGAGACGTCGTTTACTGCCTTTACTTCGCCTTTATTGTAGGTCTTTACAATGTTATTTAATACAACATCTGCCATGTTAGTGAAATTTTATTTCGCCATACATACCTATCTTGTATGAGCCGTCATTTGTGACTTTTATCTTCACGGCATACACCATATTTGCCCTTTCGTCTTTGGTCTGGATGGTTTTGGGTGTAAACTCCGCCTGGTCGTTTATCCACGTAATAATGCCCTCTGTTTCTTTGTAGCCGCCTTTGCCGTCGTCGGTAAGCACTTTTACCTGTTGATTCAACTTTACCTGGGGTAGCTGGTCGCCTGTAATGTAGGCCCTCAACATGATGTTGGATAAATCAGCGATTTTGTAAAGGGGTTTTCCTGCTGCCGTCATTTCGTTGGCTTCGGCATATTTGGTAAGCACGGTTCCTTTAATGGGGTTGACGATGCTGCTTTTGGCAAGCTGGTCGTTCAGTTGCTCAATTTGTACCTGCAAAGGCACAACGTCTTTGCCTATGCCTTCGCTGGAAATGCTCAACGTAGATTTTTGCGCTTCGATTTGGTTTTTCAGCACTTCAATCTGTGCGTTAATGTCGTCCAGTTGTTTGGGTGTGGCGGCATCGCCTTTTACCAGATTGGCGACCCTCGTCCGTTCCTTTTCGGCATTCTTAAGCTGTTCCTGCAAAGCGGACAGTTGAACATTGATATTGGGCTTTTTTCCCAACATGGCGATAACCTGTGCTTCCAGTTGCTTTTTCTTCAAATACAACTGTACGCTGTCGACGTAGCCGATAACTTGCCCGGCTTCCAGCGTTTGCCCCTCTTCAATGCTTAGCTGTTTGATAGTTCCCGTGGCTTCCGATGAAATGATGGTTTCCTCGGCTTCAAATGCTCCCGTAGCATCGAAGTGAACTTTGTTGTCGTTACAGGCAGTGAGCAATGTAACCAGGCCTGCTACTAATGCGATTGTTTTTATTGTATACATTGTTCCACTTTTTTTATTGTTACTGATTTCCCGCTGTTGTTTGTGCATTGTATTCTGTCATTAAAAGCTGTATTTCGTGTAAAATCAAACTTTGCTTTGCAATGTCTTTGGCAGTCACGGCAATGAGATAGTCGTTGGTGGTTGCCGTACCGTAGGTAAGCTGATTTTGCGCGGTATTCTTTACGCTTTCACGAAGGGTTATGATGCTTTTGTCCGTCTCAATCAATTGCTCCATTTTGGTTATATCAGCATTCTGCTGTCTCAAGGTGAGGCTGGTGTTGAACAAGAATGTTTCCCTTTGTACGTCTACTGCGCTTTGACTGAGGGCCAGCATTTTCCGTTCGTTCTTGTGCGTGTAGAAGCCCGTAAAATTCCAATTCAGACGAAGCCCTCCGATGTAGTAACCTTTGCTATCATTATCCAGCATATTTAAACCGGGTCTGCCTAAACCGCCTTGAAAGAACACGCTCAAACGCGGCAGGTTTTTAGCCGTAATCAACTTGTTCTGTACGTCAAAGGATTGCTTTTGCAGGTCAAACAGCCTTAACTCGGGTCGGTTAATAGAATTGATTGAAAGCGTTTGCCTTGTTGGCGTTTCAAGTACGGTGTTTTGGTCAATCGGCTGACCGATGAACAAAGCCAACATATCTGCATAGCCTTGGCGTGTGGCTTTCAATTCAATGGTGCGCTGGTCTGCTTTCAGCAATTCGGCTTTCAGGTTGTCGGCTGTACTTTTCAATGCTACGCCGTTGGCAATGGCGATATTGGTTTTGTCTATGCCACTTTGAATATCCTTTTTGAGCAGGTCTGTTTGCTGAATTTGGGCATCAATCAACAATATTCCGAAATAGAGGTTGTTAATGCGTTCTTTTAGCGGGTACAGTTCGACCTCTGTTTTTTGGGTTTCTATTTCCGATTTGTTGTTGATAAATCCTTTTTGGTCTTTCACAGTAAACAGGTCGGTAATGGACTGCGATACCTCGCCATACAGCCTGTACTGGTCTTTGCTCATGGTGGGGATGTCAATGTTGGGCAATGAAATCGGGACCTGTGTAACATCCGATTGATAGGTTGCCTGCCCCGCTACATGGAATTGAGGCAAAACCCCTTTTTGAGCATTGGCGATGGAATACTCCTTTGTTTTTTCTATGAGCGTGTACTGCTTTATCAATGGATAATTCTGTTTTGCCATGGCGAGGCAATTGTCAAGGCTTAACATGGTTTCCGTTTGTGCCATAGCCCAATGGCTGCACACGAGCAACAGGCTAATCAGCCATTTTGATTTTTGTTTATAAGCCGCTTTAATCATTGTATTTAATTTTACGTTTCAATCATTTGATTAATCAGAGGTCAAAAAAATTTACTTCGCTTTCATCATTGCTTTTATCCAAACAGGTATCAGTTTTTTACGGTCTTGCATCAATTGGTTAAATTGAGCCTCCTTTAAGCCGCCGACGGCAGAGAGCAAAGGTTTTGCGACGAAAGGAAAAACTACCAACCCTATCATATTCATGAGGAACTGCAATGGATTGGGTTCAGTAATCTTGCCCTCCGCTACTGCTTTTTGATGCTGCTTCATAAACACTGAATTGTGAAATAATTGCTTAACGGGTAGCTTCTCCAACAGACCATCGGGGTTATTTCGGATTTCACTTACGATGAAACCCGGAGTTTCCGGCTCTATTGTTATCAGGTCTATATATCTCGTAACAATGTTCTCCACTTTTTTTTCCAGTGTGGTTTTTTCATCATTCAGCACAACCGCTATATTTTGAGCAAAGCCTGATACTGTCTCTGTCATGATGATTTCAAATAGTTTTTCTTTGCTGCGGAAGTAATAGTTGAGCAAAGCAAGGTTAATGCCTGCTTCCTCTGCGATATGCCTGGTACGTGTTGCCGCATAGCCTTTCTTGTGAAATACGGTACGGGCAGCGTTCTTTATTTTTTCTTCCGTTGAAGTGTCTAATTTCTTTACTTCTTTACTTTTGGCCATTTTATATTAGAATTTCTTTTCCGGGACAAAGATAGAAATGACCTTTTGATTTATCCAAATATTTTAATCATTTGATTAAAATTTATCCCGGTTGCACCAGGGTGTTGTTGCATTGAAATCCGAAACTCACCTAAACAACCTTCCTCCGGATTAGCTTTGCATAAGTCCTGCTCACGGGGAAGCTCTTCCCGTTTTGCATCTTCACCACCATGCCTCCATTGAAATGCTTTTCGATCTCTTTCAGGCAGTTGATGTTGATGATCGTACTGCGATGGACCCTGATAAATAATTCGGGATTAAGAATTTCTTCGAGCTTCCCGATCCCGGAAGAACTTACAAACTGATCGTTTTTGGTGGTAAGGATCGTATAGTCGCCCGATGCTTCGAGGTAGACGATCTCTTCGACGGGGAGGTTGAGAAGCTTCTCGGATTTTTGTACGAAGATATGATTGTCGTATGACGATTTGTTTTCTGTTTTGATGCTGCGCAGCAACTCGCCGACGTTGTTCTGTTCGAGTTTCATCCGGTTGATCGCCCGCTCTACCGCCGCCTTGAAACGCTCCTGGTCCAGAGGCTTCAACAGGTAGTCTACTGCATTTTTTTCGAAAGCCTTGATGGCATACTGGTCGTATGCTGTGCAGAAGATCACAAAGGGGTCGTGGGTGATCTCGTCGAGTACATCGAAACCGGTCATTCCGGGCATTTGCACGTCCAGGAACACGAGGTCGGGCTTGAGTGTATCAATGACTTCAACGGCTTCCTTTCCTTTGGAAGCTTCGCCGGTTATCTGAATGTTCGGTATTTGCTGAAGGTATTCAACAAGAAGATCACGGGCCAATTTTTCATCGTCAACTATGACACAGGTTATATTCATTGGATTCTGTTTAAATTTATTTTGCTGGTAGGTTAGTTTGCTGTGATTATCCTGTCTTTATCTTGATCTCTTCGCTGACATCCTCGGGCGCCTGGCTATTCTCCTCCTGGTAGGGAATGAAGAAACTCACGGAGTAGCCCCACTCGTTCGACCGGATGCGCAACCCTGCGCCGGCACCAAATATACTCTTGAGACGCTGATCGGTATTTTTGATTCCTACGCCGCTGGAGGTGCCGTCCATTACATTCTTGGCGTTTGAACCCAGTCCGTCGTCTTTGACTTCGAAAAAGATCATTTTATTGAAACGCTTCACGGTCAATACAATTGTGCCTCCGTCTTCTTTTGGCGCAATACCGTACTTCACTGAGTTCTCTACCAGCGGTTGCAGGATCATCGGGGGTATCCGTACCCCCAGGCAGGAGAAATCGACCTGCTTGACGAATTTTAGCCGGTCACCAAAGCGCACTTGTTGAATACGAATATAGTTATCAATAAAGTCAAGTTCATGGGTCAGCCTCACCATCTCGTCGCCATGCGAATCCAGCGCGTAGCGGAAGATATCCGAGAGTTGGGTGATAACACGCCGTGCTTGCTCTTTGCTGGACCCGATCAGGGTGTTGATCGAGTTCAGCGTATTAAACAGGAAGTGGGGGTTTATCTGCGATTTCAACAAAGATATCTGCATTTCCCGGTTTTTAATGTTTAATTTGCTCTTCTCTTCTTCCTGATTCTGTAGTCCCTGGAAGTAACGAATCACGTAGTAAACCCCAACAGTAATAATATACTGGTCGTGAAAATGCAGGCCCTCCCATCTCAGGAGTTGGACCAGATGGGCCTCCCAGTTCTCATAGTATGTGAACCCTTCTACGTAGTCTACAAGATAGTACGAAAGAGAACCGATGATTAGGAAATATAACATAACACCTAACGCATGACCCGCTATCTGGAGAGGTACATTGAATTTGAACAGCCAATTGCTGTAAAAAAAGATGCCTGCCATCAGAATACAATGGGCCTCAAACAGCGAAAGGGCGTTCCAGAAGATGTAGGTATGGGGCGTTTCGAGCTTGTATTCAAGGATAGAGCCTACGGAATAGTTTATCGCGTACCATACGCAAAGGAGCAGATACGCTCTCTTCCAGACCTTAGGTATGTCATCAAAAAGTTTCAAGGCGCCCAATTTCGTTCTAAAGTTAAGCATTGGAAAGGAAAAGCCTTTAAGCCGGGGCTTTGCCCGACAAATCCGCAAAAGTGTACGATAATCCTACATCCCGTTTGAAAAAAACCTCTAAATGAGCAACTTAGACGGATTTTTTATGAGAAAGTGGCTATTGGTATCCGTGCTCTTCTGTGCTTCTGCTGCCGCTGTCAGCGGCCAGGATATAACCGTGTCAGCCACGGTAGTCGACCGTGAGACCAATGAACCGCTCGGATACGCATCGATAGGCCTGAAGTCGGCCGCCATTGGCACTATTTCCAACGTAAACGGGGAATTCGATTTTCACATGCCTGTCGCCTACCGCAACGAGGTGCTTGTCGTCAGCATGCTCGGCTACAAAAACTTCGAAGCCCCCGTGTGGTCCCTGACTGACAAAACGCAGGTCATCAAGATGGATAAGTCGCCCATTGTCCTGAAAGAAATTGTCGTTTCCGACACGCTTAGCGGTAACGAGATCCTGCAGATCGCCCTCTCGCGGATCGAGCAAAACTATCCCATGGAGCCGTTTCTTCTCGATGGCTTTTATCGTGACGTCAAGAAAGTGGGAGGCACGTACATATCCCTGCTCGAAGCCGCTGTTCGCATCTACGACCAGAACTACGAAGCTCCCCGAAATAAATTCAAGCTTCGCGAAAGTGTCCGGCTGATTGAAGTGCGACAAAGCCTCGGGTATGAGAGCAAATTCACTACCTACTTCGACCAGGATAACCTGCTGGAAGACCTGCTGCTTCACAATAATATTCGCTACCGACAGTTCGACGACGGCGAGGAGGTGTACTCTAAAATGTCACGCGAAAACAACTCATACTACAACGATCACGAGACGTACGTGGTTTGCTATCGCGGAAAGTACTTTATGAAATTCTATATCGACACCGAAGATTTTTCCATCATTCGCTTTGAATTCGAACAGGGTATGGATAACAACTATCTCGGCAAACGCAATGATCTTATCAGCCGATTCGCCGGTATCAAAAAGACGATAGAGTACAGGAGATTTAATGGCAAGATGTACCCGAACTTTATCAATATCAACTCAAAGATCAATTGGTACGACATCGAAACCAAGGCGCTCAAATTTGAGACTGAGCTCTTTCAGCAGCTGCTGATCAACAGGGTGACTCCCAACGCGAAGGAGCGAATCCGGTCTACGGAAAAGATGCGCAACTATGGACTACAGTTCCAGGATCAGCCTTACAACAAAAATTTTTGGGATAACTACAATGTGATCAAGGAAACACCCCTTGACCAACAGGTTCTCAAAGACCTGGAAAAACACGCGCCGTTACAGTCTCAGTTTGAGAGCGAATGGTGAGCCGTCCGTCCGCCGCGAATTACGGCGCGAACCTGTATCTTACCCTGACCCTGCTCTCCACATATTCGCCTCCGGCGACAGCGGGTTGCCAATCCGGCCCTTCGCGGATTGCGCGTATGAGTTCTTCATCGCAGCCCGATCCGATGCCTTTTACTACTTCGAAACCGGTTAACTCACCTGTGGGCGAAACGGTGAATCTGACGGTGACTCTTCCCTGGATCTTTTTGTCGATAGCCTCTTGCGGGTATTGTATGCTTTCGGCCAGGTAGCGCTTGAATGCATCCTTCCCGACAGCGGGTTCCGCTGAAGTGTTGCCGCCAGATTTTTTCTTTTCACCCTGGCCAACAACCACTACTTCGCTGAGCATGACCACTTCCTCTTCACCACTCTCGTCGGCGACCTTGCTGAGGATCGTTATCGTGTCGATAACTTCGTCTGCGACGGCAGGACGGGAAAACGCAACACTCTCTTCTGCAACAGCAGCCGTGGATCTTTCACGCTTCGCGCCGGCAGTATATGCGTTCTCCCGTTCGGCGGGCGCCTCGGCTGGCACTTCCTCCGCGACGATGGGGGCCGGTGTGATCTCCGGGCGACGGGTTGTTTCCCTTCGCGAAGGCACGGGAGCCGATGATTGCTGTTTGGGTGGCGCGCCTTCTTCCGCAAAGGCCAGGGGACCGGGGGGCTCACTAGCAACGGGAACGCTATCTGCGGGTGTAACTTCAGCCGCACGGGTAATAGCTTCCGGCTGAGCGGGCTGCTCCCGAAGAAAGTTCAGGACCAGAAATCCGGCGACGACGAGCAGCAGCACGGTGGCCGCCACAGCGGATGTCCATCCCCATATACGGACTACCTTGCCATCTTTACGTGGCTTCCTTCTCATACGGTCGTGTACCGACCGGTTGATCTGGTGCAGGTCATACAGGAAGCTGTCTGCGTTGGTATGTTCAACTCCCTCCAGGGCCTCCGCAAGGAACGGATCGTTTAACGCCTCCCTCTCCAGCGCGTGCATGTCTGCCGGTGATAGTTCACCGCGTAGATACTTCTCGATATCGTGTTTACGATTTCTCATTTCGCTCCATGCATATTTTCAGGTTTCGTTTTCCATTCTGGATGTAGCTTTTGACTTTCTTCAGGTCATAGCCGGTGCTCTCCGTGATCTCCTTATAGCATTTCTGCTGAAGGTAAAAGAGACGGACGCATTGCTGTTGCTCGTGTGCAAGTGAATTGATGCAATTTTCAAGCCTGGTAAGGTCTTGCTCCGTTTCCTTGTCCTCATCCGGATGCCCGTTAAGGCTCGTTTCCACATTCACAGGAGAAAGTTCTTCAAAGAATTTTCCCTTTTTCGCGCGCAGTTGCATGAGACAGTGATTTCGCGCCGTGACGTACAACCATGATTTGAATACGTTGATTTCATGGTGTTTCAGGTTGTCAATCAGCTTCTCAAATATCTGCATCATGGCGTCGCGGCTTTCTTCCCGGTCTTTCAGGTATTTGAGGCAAACACCGAACGTCAGCGCGGTGTAACGCTCATACAGAACGCCAACGATCTCGAGATTTTCACTCTTTTTGTAGAGCAATATCAACTCCTCATCGGTTTGGTTCTTGTATGATGAATTCAAATGCATTGGCTCAAATTAGAAAAAATCATCCGGATTATTGTGGAATAGTTTCCGCCGCCGCATCTCATATCAAAACAAAGATCATGCTATACGCATATCACTCTTCAACATTATAAGATGGCATCGGGTATCCGATTCCATAAAAATTCACCATAATATTTTGACTATGAAAACTGCTATTCTTTGTGTGCTGGTCGGTTTTGTATTGTCCGGATTCGACCTCAACCAGCAAAGGACAATTACCGGTACTGTGCGTGACGCGGTAGACAACCTTCCGCTAACGGGCGTGGGTGTGTCGGCCAGGGGGCTGAGTACTTTTACCGTTACGGATGCGAAGGGTAGGTATTCGCTGACTGTGTCTGCCTCGACGCGGATACTGACCTTTTCTTTTGCCGGCTATGCGACGAAGGAAGTCAGGATTGGAAAGAGTAATGAGATAGACGTGCTGCTAATGGCCGCGGAGGTGACGTTGGAAGAGGTTGTTGTTACCCGCCCCCAGGATAAAAGGAGATATGAGCAGGACATGTCGCGTACGATGGCGATGCCGGCCCATGACGCAGGGAGTCGTTACTATGCGCCGCCACATGTCAATACCGAGGAATACGCGGGTATCGCGGAGAACATTTTTCACGGCGCCAGGAGCAAACCTCTTTCCACTTTTTCGATCGACGTAGACGCGGCGTCCTATAGCAATGTTCGCCGGTTTATCAACAGTGGTCAGCAGCCGCCAAAGGATGCTGTGCGGATTGAAGAGATGATCAATTACTTCAGCTACGACTATAGACAACCGACTGGTGCGCATCCCTTCAATGTCTATACTGAAATTTCCCGTGCTCCCTGGAACGACAAGCATCAGCTTGTGCATATCGGGCTTCAGGGGAAACGTATTCCGACCGATAATCTGCCTGCGTCAAATCTTGTGTTTCTTATTGATGTATCGGGCTCGATGAATCAGCCGAACAAACTTCCGTTGGTGAAGAAGTCGTTCGGGATACTGGTTGACCAGTTGCGCGCGGAAGACCATGTCGCCATCGTTGTTTATGCCGGGGCGGCGCGTGTTGTTCTGGAACCAACGGCCGGCGACGAGAAGAACAGGATTTTGTCTGCTATCGAAAATCTTCAGGCCGGGGGGTCTACGGCCGGCGGAGCGGGTTTGCGTTTGGCCTATGGGTTGGCAAAAGAGCATTTTAACCCGAAAGGCAATAACCGTGTAATCATTGCCACCGACGGCGACTTCAATGTTGGCGAATCGAGCAACGACGCAATGGAAGATCTGATAGAAGAGAAACGGCGGGATGGAATCTTTCTCACTGTGTTGGGATACGGTATGGGAAACCTTAAAGATTCGAAAATGGAGCTGCTTGCCGACAAGGGAAACGGAAACTATGCCTATATCGATGGGCTGAATGAAGCGCGCAAGGTTCTCGTTACCGAGTTTGGAGGCACGTTGTTTACCATCGCGACCGATGTGAAGCTCCAGGTGGAGTTCAATCCGGAACGCGTGCAGGCATACCGGCTGATCGGGTATGAGAACAGAAGGTTGAACGACGAAGATTTCAACAACGACCGCAAAGACGCCGGTGATCTAGGCTCGGGACATACGGTAACCGCCTTGTACGAAATTATACCGGTTGGTGTGAAGAGCAGCTTCTATTCCATAGACGATCTTAAGTATCAGGAACGTCCGGAACCGTCGGGAACCAACTCACGCGATTGGCTTACGGTCAAGATGCGGTACAAGCGCCCGGGAGAAAGCCATAGCAATGTGTTTGAGCACGTATTGAATGCCGATCTCCGCGCAGCTGCACAAACCAGCGATGACTTCAGGTGGTCAGCTGCGGTAGCTGCGTTTGGAATGATGCTAACCGAATCTCAGTACGCTACCGATCTCACGTATGATGATGTGATCGCGTTGGCTCTTGCTGCCCGCGGAGCAGACGTGGAGGGATATCGAAGTGAGTTTATTAACCTGGTAAGAACACACGCTTTGTCTGCGAGGACTCCCTGATCGTTGGGGTTACGCGAATCGGGATGAATACGGGCGATAATATCAGGTGCCTGTCCGCGATTGTCGGACAGGCACCTCCCAATTGATATACTCGCTTCTCAAATGTGAATTCAAGCGTCAGTTAATCGGTAATAATGTCCGGTAAATAGGCGGTATGGCGTCAGAATCCGGCCAAAAGGCGTGTATTTAACACAGAATTGCTCCTCGCACGGATATTGCGATAAAAGGTTCACACGGCGATGCGCGGTATTCTTTTTGCACTGGAATCAGCAGGCGCGGTTCGGAGGGAGCAGTAGTTTAATTGGTTTTTTCACTATTTTTACGAGTTATGGAAGAAGAGGTTATCCGTCAGCAGTATTCGGAGAAAGCGAAGCTAGATATTTTCAATCAGGAGTTTATGCCCCATATAAACTCCATGTATAACTTTGCCTACAGGTTAACCCTCGATGGAGATGACGCGAAGGATCTTCTGCAGGACACTTATTTGAAAGCGTTCCGGTTTATAGATTCGTTTCAGCAAGGAACTAATGCAAAAGCCTGGCTGTTCAGGATTTTAAAGAATAGCTTCATTAATGATTATCGCAAGAAGAGCAAAGAGCCTTCGAAAGTCGATTATCAGGAAGTTGAAACTTTTTATAACTCCGAAGACGTTGACCGACAAATAACACCCGATCTCCGTGTGGAGGCGCTTCAGGATATGATCGGGGATGAGATCTCAATTGCACTTAACTCACTTGATGTTGATTTCAGAACGGTGATTATATTGTGTGATCTGGAGGGGTTCAAGTATGAAGAAATGGCAAAGATTCTCGATATACCGATCGGTACGGTCAGAAGCCGTCTGCATCGGGCACGTAATCTTCTGAAGGAAAAATTAGGTGAATACGCAAAGAAAATGGGTTATAAAAACGCATAATTTATATGAGTAATCTCTCCGAACCAGGCAACAGGAAGCACGACTGTCCGAACCAGCGCGAATGTCTTGAGATGCTTCAACTGATCCTCGATGGCGAGGCAACCCAGGAGCAAAAGGACAACTTCCTCACGGTTCATCTCGAAAGCTGTATGCCCTGCTATAGAAACTACCATCTTGAGGTAGCTATACGCGAACTGCTGAAGTCCAAATGTTCAAGTCACGCCCCTGAAGAACTTGTAGAAGACATTAAAAGACGGGTCGTGCAAAATCTTTCGCGTTAAATGGCTGGTAAGGCAATTATTTTTTCAGCTCCTTCCGGCTCCGGAAAAACCACTATTGTAAAACATCTCCTCAAAAACAATCCCAGCCTGGGGTTTTCAATTTCCGCTTCTACCCGCGACCGACGCGGCCGGACGGAGCAGAATGGAAAAGACTATTACTTTCTTACGCCCGAAGACTTTAAAAGGAAAATCGACAATGGCGAGTTCGTGGAATGGGAGGAAGTCTACGAAGGAAATTTTTACGGTACGCTGAAATCGGAAATCGAGCGCATCTGGAGTGAGGGAAGAGATGTTATTTTTGATGTCGACGTAAAGGGGGGATTGAATCTCAAGAATTTTTTTAAAGACAAGGCACTCGCTGTATTTGTCAAAGTCCCGTCCATTGAAGTACTCCGGGAACGCCTGCACGACCGGGGTACGGAAACTTCAGAAAGCCTTTCGCGACGCCTGTTTAAAGCTAAATTCGAAATGGAGTTTGCCAATAAATTCGACGTCGTTCTTGTGAATGAGAATCTGGATAAGTCGTTGGTAGACGCGCAGCGACTCTATGATGAGTTTGTGGGGAAATGATCCACGGACTGCGGTAGAGTGAACGAAGCCCTTGTAATCTGAAACCAACTCAGTAAAGCAATTGAAAATCGGTCTCTTCTTCGGCTCTTTCAACCCCGTTCATATCGGGCACCTGATTATCGCGAACATCATGGCGGAAACGACCGACCTCGACAAGGTCTGGATGGTCGTGTCTCCGCAAAATCCTTTGAAGCCCGCGAGAGGATTGCTGCACGAGTTCGATCGCTACGATATGGTGCGCGCCGCGGTGTATGATCACTATAAGATTGAAGCCTCTGACATAGAGTTTCATCTACCAAAACCAAGTTACACGATCCATACACTGGTTCATCTCACCGAACGACATCCTGATAAGGAATTCAGGGTGATTATGGGTGAAGACAACCTGGTCAATTTTGTCAAGTGGAAAAACCATCAAAGAATCCTGGAAGACTACGGAATCTATATCTATCCCCGACCAGGCGCGCAACTTTCTGAGCTCAGAACGCATCCTAACGTTAGAGTGGTTGACGCCCCTTTGCTGGATATCTCGGCGACTTTCATTCGAAAATGTGTACGAAAGCAGCAGTCGGTGCGTTATATGGTCCCGGATGCTGTGGAGGAGATGATTCGTGCCAAAGGATTCTTCCTCCGGCCCTAACTAAAACGCCTTTAGGTGAGGAATAGAAATGTCAGCTTTCGGGAATTCTTATCCCTTGCTTTATGTACGGTCATACTCGCCATGACAGTATCCCAGGCCGCAGGTCAATCCGGCGGCGTACGGGGAGGTATTTCCGATGAGGCCGGAAACGCTTTGTCGTACGCAACCATCTTCGTCAAGCAAAGGGGAACCGGCACGACGGCGAACGCTGAAGGCAGGTATGAGATTCATTTAGAACCAGGTCGCTATGACCTCGTCTTTCAACACCTGGGTCGTAAGACTGAGGTCCGCGTTATCGAAGTGCAAAGCGGCCTCGAATCACTGGATATCATCCTCGCTCCGCAAGAGATCGTGCTCCCGTCGGTTACGGTCGACGCAAACGACGAGGATCCGGCCTATAGCATCATGCGCAGGGCAATTGCCAAGGCCGATTATCACCGTAACGTGCTCGACTCGTACTCGGCGCGTGTGTATATAAAGGGAACGGGTAAACTCGTAGACTTTCCGTGGCTGGCAAAGGGAAGACTCAGGAAGGAGGGAATCGAAAAGGGGAGGGTCTTTATCTCCGAGTCGGTAAGCGAAATAAAATTTACGCGGCCAAACAAATTCGAGGAAAAAGTTATTTCAATACGCAGCGACGGAAAAGACAACAACACCTCGCCCAACGGATATATCTTTGGCAGTTTCTATCAACCGGAGATCGCGGGTACAGTCACGCCTTTTTCGCCAAAGGCATTTTCTTACTACAGGTTTGAGTATCTCGGAACTTTCAAGGACAGACAATACGAGGTGAGCAGGATCCGTGTCACACCCCGATCAAAGGGAGATCAGGTTGTTGACGGGATTCTCAATATAGTTGAAAACGACTGGAGCCTTCACAGCCTCGATCTTCACACTTCCATGCTAGGTATTGGAGTAGACATCAAATCGACCTGCGCGCCTATCGAAGGGAAGGTATGGCTTCCCGTGTCTCATCAGTTCAAAGTAAACGGAAAAGTCTTCGGGTTCGAATTTCTGTACACCTATCTCGCCGGTGTGAGCGACTACAAGATCGCGCTCAATCCGAAGATATATGTGGAAGAAATGGAGGTGATAGACGAGAAGAAGGAACAGGCGCTAGCGAAGGAAATAGAAAAGTCGCACGCGCGCGACAAAAAAAATCCTGATAGAAATACTCAGCTTCAGGAACGTCTTGCGGCAGGTGATGAGATCACCCGTAAGGAACTGAAGACGATCATCAGGGAATATGAAAAGGAAGAGCGGAAAGAGCGGAAAGAGCCGGAAGTATTGTCGGATGTGAATTTCTCTATCGACAGCGCGGCTTACAGAAAGGATTCACTCTATTGGGCCGACGTGCGGCCGATCCCGCTGACGATGGAAGAGATAAAGGGTTATGACAAGGCGGACAGCCTGGCGAAGGTAGAGCGAGCCCGGAAGGAAGGAGACACCCTGAAGCCTTCCCGGCACAAGGGTTTTCAGCCCTGGGACCTGCTGATCGGAGATAACTATCGGGTGGGAAAGCATTCAAACTTCCGGATCTATTTTCCGATACCGGGCTTCAATACGGTCGAGGGTTTCAATTTGGTTTACCGCGTTGCCTACGGTATTAAGCTGCAAGACACAAACAGAACACAACTGACTTTCCGCCCCGTGGCGCGCTATGCGTTCTCGCGGGAGAAACTGTCGGGCTACCTCAACATGTCGTTGCGTAACAGTAATCACAGGCTGGATGTTGATGCGGGTAGATATGTGAGTCAGTTCAACGCCGAGAATCCCATACTCCCGGTCGTCAATACGTTCACTACTTTGTTTTTGGAGAGGAATCTCATGAAGCTGTATGAACGCGATTTTGCAGAAGTTCGCTACAGGAGGAAGATCAATCCTTTTATTACCGTTACGACAAACTGGTCATTGAGTGATCGTCGCGAACTCTTCAATGAGTCGGACTACAAGCTGATCGACCGGAAACGTATCGAAGACTATACACCAAACCGGCCCGTAGCCGAGACGATGGAGGATACGGGATTCCCGCGACACCAGGCGTTTGTCGGCGCGATCGGGGTTTCCATGCGCCCGTGGCTGAAGTTCCGGATAAGGAACGGTGAGAAGCGCGCTATACCAAGCTCGTCGCCTGCATTCACAGTCGATTATCAGAAGGGATTTCGGGATGTGCTGGCAAGTGATGTCGACTTCGACCGGCTCGAACTAGGTGTTAAGCACGAGTTCTATCTCGGTGTCAGAGGGTCGCTGAAGTTCTGGCTGAGAGGAGGAACGTTCCTGAACAACGACCGGGTGTTCTTTATGGACTATAAACACTTCACCGGCAACCAGACTCCGTTTAGTACCACTGACCCCGTCGGGAGTTTCAGGCTGCTCGACTACTATCTCCACAGCACACACGATCAGTATTTCTCCGGAAATGTTCATTACCAGTTTCGCAAGTTTCTCGTTACTACCATTCCCATTGTCCGGTTGACGGGCATTCGCGAGAATGTTTTTGTCAACTATCTGGCGACGCCGGTTCGCGATAACTACACGGAGCTCGGCTATTCGATAGACGGGATACTGCGTTTCTTCCGCCTTGAAGGAGCTGCTGCTTTTCGCGGCGGGAAGTATGTCGGCTATGGCTTCAGGATTGGCGTGGCTACGAGCCTCTCGGTGAATTTCTCCGACTAGGGCAGGCTTATTCTTCCCTTATACCCGGCGGGTTTCGGAACATACATTATGTAACCAAACCTTATCAACCATAGTAACCTACATGACCACCTTAAGAGGCGGCATCGTGGTTTCCCTTAAGCCGAGTTTCTCGCCGCATTGATAATCCCGAACATGCATCGCAGCACAAGCTTCTTATACACGTCGCTGGAGGGTTTGTCGGCACTTTCGGCGTCGCGCAGATGCTGAATGGCAAACTGCTGAATAGTAATGAGCGGCAGCACGATTCTTTCGCGCAGTTTTACGGAATCCTTATTGACAGGATTGTTGTCCATCAATTCCTTCAAACCCGTAACTTCGAGTACCATTTCAACGGAAAGGCTGAACTCATCGTCCATCTTCTTCCAGAACTCTCCGAATTCTTCGTCTTTCGCCAGGTAGGCTGTTGCCGGGAAGTAGCTTTTTGTCATCGACATCATACTGTTCGCCAACAGTGTGCGGAAGAAGAGCGACTGCTTGTAAAGCGCTTTCAGCTCCTCCATTCTTCCGCTGTCCTTCATTTGTTTGATAGCACTTCCGACGCCGTAGAATCCGGGAATATTTTGTTTCATCTGCGCCCACGATCCGACAAACGGGATTGCGCGAAGGTCTTCAAACTTAAGCGACCCACCCTGCGATCTCTTCACCGGTCTCGAGCCAATATTGATATCGCCGAAGAACGAGAGAGGTGTGACTTTTTCCAGGTAGGGAACAAACCTGGGGTGTTGTTTCAGGTCGAGATAGGCGCGGTGTCCCTCCTCGGCGAGACTTTCGAGAAGCCCCTTCTCGTGGTCGGTTAACAGTGGCTTCTTGTTGCGGAAGACGTCGTTCTCGATCCCGGCAGACAGCAACTGCTCGAGGTTAAACATACATGACACCGGCTTTCCAAAGTTTGAGCTGACGGTTTGGCCCTGTACCGTGACCTGAACTTCCCTGTCTTCGATGGTGTCGCCGAGAGAAGCGTAGAAGTCGTGTGTATTGCCACCACCTCTTGCCGGGGGGCCACCGCGTCCGTCGAAGAACACCACTGTAAGACCGTGTTCGCGGGTGAGCAACGTCAGGTTCTCTTTCGCGCGAAAGATCGACCAGTTGGCGCGGAGGTAGCCACCATCCTTTGTTCCGTCGGAGAATCCGAGCATGATGGTCTGTTTGTTGTCGCGCCTCCTGAGGTGGTCGCGGTATTCCGGTATGTTGTACAAAGCCTCCATTACGCCGGGAGCATTTGCAAGATCGTCTATGGTCTCGAAGAGTGGTACAATGTCAAGTGGCAGTTCGTCGCCGTCTACCAGCAAAAGCTTGGCCAGCTGATATACCCGGATCACGTCCAGCGCCGACTGGCAGTTGCTGATCACATAGCGATGGCAGCCTTCCACGCCGTTCAACTGCTGGATCTTGCTGATCACTTTAATGCTCTCCATCAACTCGGGGACGAAGGGATTCTCAAATTCAAGCGTGTCGGGCTTGAACTTCAGGTTGAGAATGGTTTTGATTTTTTCCGCTTCGGAGGCTTTGGGATAGTCTTTCAGCTTGGTGTCTTTCGCGCCAAGCTTTTCCATGATAGCGTCCCAGGCTTCACCGTGTTTTCGGCTGTCCTGGCGGATGTCCATGCTGGCGAGGTAGAAGCCGAATATTCTGACTTTGATGATAGATTCGTCCAGCAGGTCGAGGAAGAGGCCGTTGTGTTCCTGGATGAGTAAATTTCGCGCCTCCAGAAGGTCATTCAACAGGTCTGACGGCGTCTTATAACCGTCTTCTCCCGAGCCGAAGGCCATCGGATAGATGTGCTTTTCAACTTTTGCAATGAGGCGATCGACGCCCTTAAACGTAAGTCGCCTTTTCAGGAACCGTATGTCGCGGTAGTAACAACGCATCAGCGTTTGCTGCAGGAGGCGTGCCACTTCCAGGCTAGTCTCGTGTGTTACATACGGGTTTCCATCACGGTCGCCACCTGGCCAGAACCCGACCTTGATCAGGTCGAAATTCGTCCAGCCTTCGGGTGCGATGCCGAGGCCTTTCATGAGTTTGATAATGATCGCCGGGATCACTTCATAAAACACATTCTCCAGGAACCAGGTGAGACTACTGGCCTCTCCGTAAGGGGTCGGCTTTTCAGGGTTGATAAAGGCGGTTTTGCCGAGCTGGCGCAACAGGAGGTTGATATGCTCGAGATTACCCTCGCCGATTGCTTCTTCGAGATCGTTGATAATAGCCAGCACGTGGCCGGGATAGAACTGCGTGGGGTGGGCTGTAAGAACGATCCGGATGCTGAAGTCGTCCAGTTTTTTCCTGAGCTCGTCGATGACGCCATCAGACTCGGCCCGTAACAAAAGCTCGGTCAGCGTTCCTTTGCCGTTCAGATCATTGATCTGCGAGAAAGCAGCGTCTTCTATTGAGTCGAAGAGCACGACCTGGCGTTCGGTATATTGAATGAAGTTGAACAGCAGTCCGAACAACTCCTCTTCTGAAGCCGAAGGGACGAAATCGCTGAAAAATTTCTTAATGATGGTGCTGGGGTCTTTGCCGTTGTTAAAGCCGATTTCGCACGACTGCTGCAGGAGGGGCAGGAGTGTTCCTGTGCGGTATATACCTGTATAGGGGAGATTCAGGAATAGACTATTGTAGATATGATACCGCGTAGAGACGGCCTGATTGTAGTTTGTGACCATGTATGATGTTTGTGTAGGTGCAAATTTATCAAATAGCGGCAATCTTCACATCGATCGGCGAGAATACGCGAATTAGTTGTACAAACGGCAGAGGCCGCGGGCGCCTATGACAGCACTTCCCGCAGCACAGGCAGTGATCTGATCTCCCCGAGCTGTTCAACGTGCTCCTGGTAAAACTTCACCAGTAGATCCAGAATTGACCTCCGCTGAGCGTTTGAAATCTTCAGGGGCGTGTGATAGTCTGCGGCGAGTAGTTGCAGCAGCACGCTTTCGTCATCACTTCCGGCTACGCGGCCGCCAACAAGCTCATTTACCTGTGTCGCTCCGAAACCGATATATCGGGATAGCTTGAGCATGAATACCAGGTGAAAATTTTCGTACCGTGTGTCGAGGGTGTCGAGTGCGATGAGGGAGTCGCAGATGAATTGAAATACCTCGGCGGCGTGGCTCTCTTCTTTTACAGTCTTGTTCAGCAGTTCGTTGATGAAGATCGCCAGCGTTGATTTCCTGATATCCGAAGTCAGCGTGCGGAAGGGATGAAAGCAGGAGACCTCCTTGATTCGCTCGATATTCGCATTTTCCCGATGGTAGACAATGAGGTTGAGAAGGGTGAGTGGCTGGTAGAGTGCAATCTTATTCCTGGCGGATTTGCTCCTCACTCCGTTGACGATATAGCTTTGCAGTCCGAATTGTTCGGTGAAGATCGTCACAATGATGGAAGTCTCCTGAAACCTGGTAAATCTGAAAACGACGCCGCGGGTTTTGTGTATCATTTGTCGGCTCCGGCCTGTTCAGAGCAATTTTGATCCACGAATTACACCAATTTTCACGAATGAAGAAATTAGTAATGATTCGTGTTAATTCGTACAATTCGCGGGAAAAATAGTGGGCCGTCCTGGCGGCGTTCCCGGGCATAAAACTTTGAGGTAATAACCTTAACTTTAGCACGAAAATACGGAATCGATAGTAAATATGGACGAGAAAATCAGCCTGGACGCAATAGCTGCTTACAGTGACGCGTATGCCGATAAAATTTCGAAAGACTATTTTTCTTCGAAGAGCCAGATCACAGGGCCTGAGATCCTCAAGCTGACAAAGGTGCCGCAGGTAAACATGTTCGTGATTCGCGAACTCTTGCTGGCGTGGAAGGAGGAGTCGGCGAAAATGAGAAGTCCGTACTTCGACTACGATAACGCTGAGGTAAAGGAAGCGATTGATAGCCTGATGACGGTGTTGTCTAACAATATAGCGGTCTCTCAGGCGGATTTCGACCCGCTTCTGAAGAAGGCGGTGCGCCTTTCGTTATTGGTGATCTTCAATCCTTACGACTTCTTTTCGATTCTCGTGACGGGGAACAACAACCGCGTGGAGGTCTCTCAGTTCAAGGAAGAGATCAAATACCTCCGGATCAACCGGGCGCCCATTGTACGCCTTGTTCAGAAACTCGAGGAACAGCAAGTGAAGGAAGTCACGGGCAACGAGGCATTTGCCATCCTGGATCAGATCCTCGAGGAAGTCAGCTTCACGCCAGAAGACCTGGAGGAACATATCCGTCAGTTTTCACTTACGCTGCCGCTGGACGCGGGAACATTTTATCCACCGTCCGAACCGGCGGAACAACCCGCTTCCGGGAAACCACGGAATGAAAAAAGACTGGTCCTGGATGAACCGGAGGAAGCCGGTAATCCTGAAAAGCCAACGCTCAATGACCGGATACAGGGCGATCACCGTCCGGCTGTGTACGACACCTTCCGACGGATTCAGAAAATAAAGGATCACCTGACAATCAACCAGAAATTCATGTTCACAAAGGTCCTGTTCTATGGCGACTTTGAGTCTTTCAGTCGAACCGTGGATGATATTGACCGGCTTGCTGACATGAAGTCTGCCATGAAATACCTCGAGACGCACTCATCCGACTGGGACCGTGAAAGCAGTGAGTTCCATGAATTTATGGAGATGGTCGAGAAGAGGTTTGTCGAATAGCCTGCAGTCAAAAGAGATTGCGAACAAACTAAAGTCTCTGCAACACCTGTCCGCGGTGGGCATCGAGCTTCAGGAAAATAAAAAGCAGGATGGTAAAGCCCCACAGCGACGATCCCCCGTAGCTGAAGAAGGGAAGCGGAATACCGATAACCGGGAAAAGCCCTACCGTCATACCGATGTTGACAGCAAAGTGAAAGAACAGGATGCAGGCGACGGAGTAGCCATACACGCGCGCAAACCGGTTCTTTTGGCGTTCGGCCAGAAAGATGATACGCAGCAGGAGCAGGATGAACAGGCTGATGGTAAACAGACTTCCGATCCACCCGTGTTCTTCCCCAATGGTGCAGAAGATGAAGTCGGTGCTTTGCTCCGGCACAAAGTCGAACTTGGTCTGTGTTCCTTCGAGAAATCCTTTGCCGAGAAATCCGCCGCTGCCGATCGCTATCTTCGACTGCGTGACGTTCCAGCCGTATCCAAGCGGATCGGCATCGGGATTGATCAGCGCCTTGATGCGATTTTGCTGGTGCGGCTTCAGGATGTCCGTAACAATGTAATCTACGCTGCCGATTAACATTACGATAGCCAGCGCCCCCGCGGTCAGGGTGGCAATGCGTTTGAATTTTTTGCGGCCCATCATGATGGCTGCAACCAGCAAAGCGGCGACTCCCAGATACAGGTAGTATTCGTTTTCCACCAGCAATGTCAGGACGAAGATCACGGCACATGAAATGCCGATGATCAGGATGAATGGCGACATTCCCTCCCGGAAGAACACCAGGGTGAAAACGGAGAACACCAAGGCTGTACCGGTATCTTTCTGAAGAAGGATCAGCAACATCGGCGCACCGATCAGTGCAAAGAGAACAAGTTGGTTTTTGAGATTGTCCATCTTGAATCCGATAGACCCTATGGTTTTGGCAATCACAAGTGCAGTCGCGAACTTCGCAAACTCGGAGGGTTGCACGCCAAATGATCCGATGCCAAGCCACGCCTTGTTTCCGCCTACTTCCTTTCCGATCAGCGGAACAAGAACCAGTAGTATCATTAGCGCCCCGTAAATAATGTAGGCGAAGGTCTCGTAGAACTGGCGGTCGATGATCAGTATTGCCAGGATAATGATCACCGCGCCGCCGATAAACACCAGTTGCCTTCCTGAGTTCAGACCCAGGCTGAAGATGGACGTATCCGCGGCTTCGTCGTACGTGACGGCATAGATATTCAGCCATCCGAGAAACACAATGGTGCCGTAGATGAGAACAGTCCACCAATCGATCTTTTGCGTTATGTCTTCTTCGCGCCGCTTCAATTCAAAAAATCTCCTTTTAACACGTACGCCTCAATAAAGGGCCGTTTGGTTTCGCCGAGTAAATACTTTTCAATCATGAGGCTGGCGATTGACGCCGCAGCCCGCGCGCCCTGTCCCGAGTATTCAACATACACGGAGACGGCGATTTTGGGATTCTCTTTAGGAGCAAATGCGATGAACACGGAATGATCCGGGCGGGGCTCGTTTTGCACAGACCCCGTCTTGCCGCACACAACAATATCTTTGAGCTTTGCCCGGTACTGTCCTGTTCCTGCCGCGACGACAGCTTCCATAGCGTCCGCGGCGATGTCAAAATTCTCGGGAGAGATGGTGGTGAAGTGCTTTTCGCGGTATTGAGGTAGAGGCTCCCCCGATTCGCCTATGGACTTGATCAAGTGAGGCGTGAAGTAAAACCCTCTGTTTGCAATGGTAGCCGCAAAGTTCGCCATTTGCAGTGGCACCACAAGATTTTCGCCTTCACCGATGGCAATCGAATAAATGTTTGAGAATTTCCACGGTCTTCCGCGATAGGCGCGGTCGTAATAGGCGACACTGGGAACCAATCCGCCTTTCTCATTGGGGAGATCCACGCCCAATGGCTTTCCGAAGCCGAAGCTGGCGATGTGTTCGCTCCATTCAGCTAATCCTACGCGCGTATCGTCAAAGGGGTTGTCCGACTTGCCCTGGTTGACCATTCGCCGTAAGGCCTGGAAGAAGTAGGGGTTGCAGGAATGTGTGATGGCGCCCCGGAGGTCTTCGTTGGTATGAGACCCGTGACAATTGATGATCGAGCGGTCACATCGTATCCGTGTGTCTGGCGTGATAACGCCTTCCTGGAGCCCGACCATCGCCTGGGCGATCTTGAAGATCGACCCCGGCCGGTATTGTGCCATGAGCGGCCGGTTGAACAACGGCTTGTTTGTATCGGAACTGATCAGTTTGAAGTTTTCACTGTAATGTCTTCCTGTCAGCATCATCGGGTCGTAAGACGGCCCTGATACCATTGCGAGTATCTCTCCCGTGGCGGGCTCGATAGCGATCACACTGCCGGCCTTGCCGTTCATAAGGTATTCGCCGTATTCCTGGAGGTCGATATCGACGGTGCTGATGAGATCCTGCCCCGGTACCGAGAGAGTATCACTGGTGCCGCCGTTAAAGGAACCCATAACGATGCCGTTGACGTTTCGCAGTAAATAGCGAACTCCGCCCTTTCCGCGCAGGTACTTTTCGTAGTACGATTCAATCCCACTCTGGCCGATCTCATCTCCCTGACGGTAGATGTTCTCGTCGTCGTTGGCTAACTGTCTCTTCGAGATCTCGCTTACATAGCCGAGTTGATTTGCCATCGCGGTGGTGGTGTACGCGCGTGTGCTTCGGGGTTTGATGTAGAACCCTTTGAACTCATCGATGCGGTCTTGTATCTGTGCGAAATCGAGATTCGACAGCTGCTTGAGGAATATCGTTGGCTTCACCGGCGAGTATTCGCGGCGGGCTCTCAGCTCTTTGAATTTTTGACGCAGCTCGGGGAGTGTCAGGCTGAATACTTCGCAGAACTTTGCTGAATCGAGGTTTCTTACTTCCTTCCGTATGATCTGGAGATCGAACTCCGGGGTGTTGTATACCAGGAGCTTACCGTTCCGGTCGCGGATCAACCCCCTTACCGGCGGATCGATTTCTTTGAGAATCGCATTGCTGTTGGCGAGTTCGCCATAGCGCTGGTCTACTACCTGGACAAAGAACAGCTTGATCAGGAATAGTATCCCGACTGCAACGAATGTCACCTGTATGATCTCTTTTCTTCCTTCGTTCATTTCCTTACCCGATCCTTGTCAATTCGCAATGCTACTACTGCATTTATCGATACCTGCCGCTGGGGAACAAAAACTGTACGACCACTGTCACCACGGTGGTAAAGATAGCACTGGTCAGCGTCTTCCAGAGTGTGAACCAGAACATGCCGAATCCCCCTGCCTCAACAAAAAACAGAACAGCATGGTGCAAAAAAACAAGGGGAAACGTATATATCAAAAACCACTGCATTCCATTGATAGCAATGGACGGCGTGGTGTTGATGTCATACCCGCCCTGAGGCGTGATTAAAGATAACCAATAATTCCGGGCATACATCACCATGACACATGCGGATGCGTGGAGGCCGAGACTGTCGTAAAAGATGTCGACACCGAATCCCATGATTAGCCCTGCGATCATGAGAAAAACCGGTGTTGAGTCTACCGGCAGGAACAAGAGGTATGCGACATAGAGGAAACAGAATGAGCTGTTGAACAACACTATGTTTTTCAGGATCAGCACCTGATAGAACAGGTAGATGAAGAAGGTGACGACCTGTATGATAGTGATCCGGCTCATTTTTCTATCTCCTCCTCGACGGTTTGAATAAGTGAGTCCAGTTCGTGATGCAATGAATTCTTTACTACCTCCACGTATGCTAGTTTGCGAAAGTCTTGCGATAACTTCACTTTGAGATCGTAGAACAATTCATCGGTGAGGTGTACTTCTTCGATGTTCCCTATCATAATGCTCTCCGGGAATATGGCGTTGTAGCCGGATGTAACGACCGAATCGCCGGGGACAGGCTCGACGTGACGAGGGATGAATTTGAGTTTTACGTAGTCGGGGTTATACCCATCCCATTGAACGGTTCCGAAATGGCCGGTGCGCTTTAGCAGTACCGATACCTGCACGTCGACGTGGAGTATAGATGTTACTACGCTGTAGTGCTCCGATGTAGTCCTGATCTTTCCGACAGCTCCCAGCGAACTGATAACGGCCATTCCGGGCTCAATACCATCGCTGCTGCCTTTGTTGATCGTAAGGAAGTTTGTAAAGCGATTGACTGAGTTACTGACGACTTTCGCGCTGATAAAGTCGAACTGGTTGATGGCTGATGAATCCTGGATCGAAGGCGTGCTGGTGATGTAGCGCAGTTGGTTTAGCGCTTCGAAGCGACTGCGCAGTTGCGCGTTCTCTTCGGCGAGTGTGCTGTTGACCTGGCGGAGCAGAAAGTATTCACGCACTCCCTGTGATACATTGTTGAGAGCTGCAACCACCCCGTTGGAGGAGTTGAAAAAGCGCGCGCCCTGATAGGGATCATTCCCAATGATGAGCCCCGCGCAGATAAGTTCAAGAATTAGAAACGTAAAGAAGGCCCGGTATTGATAGAAGAATAGAAAGAGCCGCTGCATTCGCTAAGTCATCAAAACCGCCCGGAATTTATCAATGTTCTTTAAGGCGGCGCCGGTTCCCCGTACCACCGCTTTGAGTGGATCTTCGGCCACGTGTATAGGTAATTTCGTTTTCAGCGCCAGGCGTTTGTCGAGCCCGCGCAACAGCGCACCACCACCGGTGAGGTAGATGCCGCGCTCGTATATGTCGGCGGAAAGTTCCGGAGGTGAAGTCTCAAGTGCCTTGAGTACCGCCTCTTCAAGTTTTGACACAGATTTGTCAAGCGCAAACGCGACTTCGGAATACGAAATTTTGATTGTCTTCGGAATACC
This sequence comes from uncultured Roseivirgaceae bacterium, assembly GCA_964493505.1. Taxonomy (GTDB): domain Bacteria; phylum Bacteroidota; class Bacteroidia; order Cytophagales; family Cyclobacteriaceae; genus Chryseosolibacter. The sequence continues at coordinate 170,968 of CAZBNP010000006.1, read as the reverse complement.
TGTCATCAGGTCGCGACCGCGGATCTCATAGTCTTCCGGACCCTCGTCAAGTTCGGTAAGGGCGGAGCCCACTTCGATCTTTACCTTTTCGGCCGAACGCTCTCCGATGAGCAGATTGTGCTGGCGTCGCATGTAGTCGAGTATATCGCGGTTGAAGGTGTCACCGGCCACGCGTATTGACTGGTCGCATACAATGCCCGACAAGGCGATGACGGCGATGTCGGTTGTTCCTCCGCCGATATCCACGATCATATTTCCCACCGGCATCTCAATGTCGATCCCGGTACCGATCGCGGCGGCAATGGGTTCGTAGATCATGTAGACCTCCTTCGCTCCGGCGTGCTCTGCTGAATCCCTCACCGCCCGCTTTTCGACTTCTGTGATACCTGACGGGATACAGATGACCATGCGGTAAGACGGCGGAAACATCCGCTTGCTCGTGTCGATCATTTTTATCAGTCCGCGGATCATCATCTCTGCAGCCTGAAAGTCAGCGATCACTCCTTCCTTAAGCGGGCGAATAGTCTTGATATGCTCGTGGGTCTTTTCATGCATTTGCATGGCCTCCCTGCCAATAGCCAGTACCTTGTTTGCAGCTTTGTCGATTGCGATGATGGAAGGTTCGTCGACTACGATCTTGTCCCGGTAAATAATCAGCGTATTTGCAGTGCCAAGGTCGATAGCAATGTCACTGGTAAAGAAGTCAAAAAATCCCATGGGGTTCAGGAGGCTAAAGTGTAGTTTTTTAGATGATGGCCCGAAATTACGTAAATATTAGGTTGTTTCAGCAGTACAATCCAGTGAAAAAACTTACGCGCGCGAGTCAGTAGCCATTACCATCGACTAACCGCCCACTGATACTGGGCACCGACTGCCGGCCACTAGTGTTTAAAATGCCTCACCCCTGTAAACACCATAGCCATTCCATTGGCGTCGCAGTACCGGATCGAATCCTGGTCCTTCACCGAACCACCGGGCTGAATAACGACATCTATGCCATGCTGATGTGCGATCTCAACACAATCGGGAAAAGGGAAGAATGCATCGGACGCCATGACCGCACCCTTCAGGTCGAACCCGAAGGCGTGGGCTTTTTCAATCGCTTGCCGGAGAGCGTCTACTCTCGACGTCTGACCTACGCCGCTGGCGAGAAGCTGTCCGTTTACTGCCAGGATTATCGTGTTTGATTTGGTGTGTTTGCAGATCTTGCTGGCGAAAAGCAGTGCGTCGATCTCGCCTTCCCCTGGCGCGCGCTTCGTAACGACTTTGAGGTCGTCGCGGCTATCGGTCTTGAGATCGAGATCCTGTTCGATAACACCGTTCAGGAGACTCTTGAACTGCTTCCTCTCCGAGAGATTCTGGTTCTGGCGGAGAAGAATCCTGTTCTTTTTCGAGCGCAGCAGCTCAAGTGCTTTCGGATCGTAATCAGGCGCTATAAGGATTTCGAAGAAGAGTTTGTTGATCTCTTCGGCGGCCTCCTCGTCTACCGTGGTATTGCACGCGAGCACACCTCCGAAGGCGGAGATCGTGTCGGCCTGGAATGCTTTCAGGTAAGCCTCCTTCGTTGAGGAGCCGGTAGCTACCCCGCAGGCGTTTGTGTGTTTGATAATCGCGAAGACGTTTTCGTCTCGGAATTCACTGACGAGATGAACAGCGGCATCGACATCCACCAGGTTGTTGTACGAGAGCTCCTTTCCATTCAGCTGCCCGAACAGGCCGGCCAGGTCGCCGTAGTATGTTCCCTGCTGATGCGGGTTCTCGCCATACCGAAGGGTACGGCCGTTGGGAATGCTCTTTTTGAACGACGGAATGCCTCCGTCAGCGTTGAAATAGGAGAAAATCGCAGAATCGTAGTGAGATGTTACATCAAAGGCCAGGGCGGCAAAATGCTTTCTCTCCTCCAGCGTACAGGTGCTACCCGACGACTCCAGGACATTCAATGCCACGGGATATTGATCGCGGGAAGATACAATCAACACATCCCGGTAGTTTTTTGCGGCTGCGCGGATGAGCGATATGCCGCCGATGTCGATCTTTTCAATGATATCTTCTTCACTCCCTCCCTTCGCCACCGTCTCTTCAAAGGGATACAGGTCGACGATGACCAGGTCGATCGGCTGTATCTCGTATGATGCGGATTGTTCCTGGTCGCCGGCGTCGTCGCGGCGAAAAAGAATACCACCAAAGATATTCGGGTGTAAGGTCTTCACACGGCCGCCAAAGATTGACGGGAATCCGGTCAGTGTTTCTACGGGAGTAACGGCGTAGCCTAACTTCTCGATAAACTCCTGGGTACCGCCCGTCGAGATGAATTCGACGCCGGCGTTGGCGAGCTGATGGATGATGGGTTCAAGATTGTCTTTGTAAAAAACAGAGATTAGGGCGCGTTTGATTTTCAGCGTTGACATGTATGATTGAGAACTTTAATAAAGATGCGCGGGAAATGTTTCAGAATGGGCCTGTCAGACGGTCGCTTTCTTCAAACTGTTCGAATTCAATCTCGAAGTCGTCAGCGTCCATGTACGCGGGGAAACGGTCGCGGAAAGCTTCAAGTGAATTGGAACTAATATCTACCGTGCGGATAGACTCGGTGCCGTCGTTTGTATAGATGTATTCTCCTTTTGGACTTATCACGGATGAATGTCCGTTGTACTCCACGCCGTTGCCATCCTGCCCGATCCGGTTTACGCCGACAATGTAGGAGATGTTTTCAATCGCCCTGGCTTTTAACAATGTATCCCAGGCGTCGATGCGGGTGGTGGGCCAGTTGGCTATATAGATGGCTACATCGTAGTTGAGGCGTTGTAAATGCGCGTCCCAGCGATTCCGGCTCCAAACCGGAAAACGCAGGTCGTAACAAATCAGGGGGCAGATCCGCCAGCCTTTCCAGGTCCCTACCAACAGGCTTTCTCCGGCGGAAAAGACTTTCTGCTCGTTTGCCATCCGGAAGAGGTGGCGCTTGTCGTAGGTTTTGAAATGACCGCCCGGTTCCATCCACAACAGCCGGTTATAGTACCTTTCGTGGACGGTGGCTATGTAGCTGCCGAGCATCAGCGCTCCGGTCTGGTCAGCCATTTGTTTCATCCACTTGAAGGTTCGCATGTTCATGTGCTCGGCCAGCTTGGGAGTAGCCATTGTAAAGCCGGTAGTGAACATTTCGGGCAGGACAATCACATCGGTGTTATTTCCGATCTGCCATACCTTCTCCTCAAACATCGCGAGGTTAGCCTCGATGTCCTCCCAGTGAAGGTCGGATTGGATAAGCGTGATCTTTAAGTCCTGCATGATATTGTAGTGGTTTTTCCGGGAAAGTCGGGATGCAAAGAAAGGCCTTTCAAAGGAAAAAGACTAGTAAAAATGGTATGCGGTGGGGTGGTTGTCGTTAGTTGGTCGGTTGCGGGAGGGTCGGTAGCCGGGTGTCCGGTGTCGGAAGTCGGTCGTCAGCGGGTTACTTGTTTAAAATGCAAAAGTTGTATTTTTGCATGATGATTTACCCTATTGTAATGTACGGAGACCCGGTGTTGCGGCAGCGGGCGAAAGAGATAGAGCCTGGCACTGACCTTAGTCAGTTGATTGAAGATATGTTCGAAACCCTTGAGGCAGCGAATGGTATCGGGCTGGCAGCGCCGCAGATCGGCAAGAGCATCCGTCTTTTCATCGTCAACGGCACAGATCTGGAAGACGAGGAGCCGGGAATGGCAGATTTCCGCAGGGTATTCATCAACGGCGAAATCGTTGAAGAAGATGGTGCGCCGTGGGAGTTTGAAGAAGGGTGTCTGAGTATCCCCAGTATCCGGGAAAAAATTTCCCGCAAGGAGCAGCTCCGCATTCGCTTTTTCGACGAAAACTGGAAGCAGCATGAAGAAGTGTTCGACGGTATGAAAGCCCGCATCATTCAGCATGAGTACGACCATATTGAAGGCAAAATGTTCGTGGATTATCTCACACCGCTAAAAAAGCGCCTCCTGAAAGGGAAACTCTCCGATATTTCAAAAGGTAAAGTGGACACGGAGTACAGAATACTGGCGCCGGTGCGAAAATGAGGTAAACAGTTGGCAAAGTTGACAATTGACAAAGGAGGAACTGGTACAAAGGGCAGTTGGCAAAAGGCAATGTGGGAACGAAACCCGGAACCCGAAACCCTATCTCCCCTGCAAAAACGTCTGGAGTATCAAAGTCGCACTGATTTTATCGGCATTCCCCTTCACCTGCCGGTCTTTCTTTTTCATACCCCCCTCAATCATTGTGCGTTGGGCTATACTGCTGGTGAACCGTTCATCAACTTCGCGTACCGGTTTGTCCGGGAATTTTGTGGTGAGCCGGGTGATGAACTTTCGAACCATCGGGGCGATGGCAGAATCTTTGTTGGCGAGTGTTTTGGGCATCCCGATAACGAATTCGTCGACAGGCTCCCGTAGTGTGTAGTCCTCCAGAAACTTTATCAGGAGGTGGGTCGGAACTGTTTCCAGGGGTGTGGCGATAATCCGGAGGGGGTCGGTGACCGCAATGCCGGTTCGTTTGACCCCGTAATCAATGGCTAGTACCCTGCCCATGCTGTGTTTCCCGGGATTCGCCGGAGTGTTCAGTTGAATCTGATCAGTTCAAAGAATTGTTTCCTGACTTTGCTTTCGATGCCCATGGCTTTGGGAAAAAGGATCTCGTTCTCGATCCGCGCATGGGTGATCAGGCTGGCCTCAAATGCCTTCAGTTCGTTGTAGATCACCTTGACGTGCAAGGGGGCCGTTGCCGCCAGCTGGTAGTCTTTGGTGATTTTTCGGATACCTTCCATCTCGTCATCGTGTGCTTCGTGCTCCATAGCAAATTTCTGCACGGAGTTTTTCTCCATCATGTAGTATAGCTTTCCCGGAGAAAATTTTTCTTTTGAGGCTTTTTCAAGCGCGAGTATGTATTGGAAGAGCGTGTCTTCTTCTTCGTAAATGTGTTCAATAAAATCTGCGACGAACAGCGGAAATACGATCTTCAGGTCGCGTTCAATCTGAAGGTAATCGTCGTGCTGGGCTCTGAACACTTCGACCAGTCTGGCGATGTAGGGAAGTTTGTGCTTGATGAACAGGAAGTGGGAGTGTTTCAGGTACTCAATGATGAGGTCTACCGGGTAGGAGACCAGCGGCAGGTCTGCTTCCCTCAGGTGGCTGGGCGCTTCCAGTTCACGGATAACCTGTTCGAGCTTCATACCGCGCTGCTCACATACCTGCGTAAGCGTCTGTTCGGAGTATTCGTAAAAGCGAATTCCGAGATAATACAGGACGTAGCCGTGAACATAGTTTTTTTCAACCAGTTCCTGAATCGGTGTGTTTTTTAGCGCAAAATTGTCCATCAATAGGGGTAAAGATAGAAAGAAGACGTAGCTAAATGAAAAAATTTTTCCCTAAACGAGGGTTTTGCCGTTAATGCACAGATATTCATGCCAACTTTTTAATTTCGGTTTGCGTTATTGTGGTTGCAAAATTTCGATATGAGCGAGAATTCAAAGTATCAGATCCGTCTTCCTATTGTTTTGTGTCTGGGCCTTGCGGTGGGTGTTTTCGTCGGCGCGACGATGAGTAAAGGAAGGAGCAGCTCTGAGGTGAACAAGGATGTTCAGAAACTCAGGGAAGTGCTTACCCAGATCGATGAGGAATATGTTGATACCGTCAATACCTCTGTATTGGTCGATGACGCGATCCGGCAGATGCTTCTCAAGCTCGACCCGCACTCAGCCTATATCCCCGCATCCGAGCGGATCGAGGCGAATCAGGACCTGAGGGGGAATTTTGATGGAATCGGTGTGGAGTTCAATATCTTCGACGACACTATTGTGGTGCTGACTCCCCTTAGCGGGGGACCTTCGGAAGCACTTGGCGTGCAGTCGGGCGACAAGATCATAGAAGTGGACGGGAAGTCTGTTGCCGGGGTCGGCATTACCAATAACGGGGTGATGAAAGCGCTCAAGGGACCGCGTGGTACGGAAGTGGAAGTGACCATTCTGCGCGGCAACGCAACGATACACTATACGATCGTTCGCGATAAAATTCCTCAGTACTCCGTCGATGTATCATATATGGTGAACGATGAAATCGGCTACGTCAAAGTGAACCGGTTCTCCGCCACCACCTTCGACGAGTTCCAGCAGGCTATGGTGAAACTCAAGGATCAGGGTATGAAGAAGTTGATACTCGATCTCCAGGGCAATCCGGGTGGATACATGAATATGGCCATCCAGATGGCGGATGAATTTCTGCCCGATGGAAAGAAGATCGTTTCACAGAAGGGGAAAGAACGTCGCTACAGCGCTGAGGCGTTTGCGACAGGCAAGGGCGACTTCGAAGACGGTGACCTTATTGTGCTGGTAAACGAGGGTAGCGCTTCCGCTTCGGAGATCGTGGCCGGTGCTTTACAAGATAATGACCGTGCTCTTATTGTCGGGCGACGCAGCTTCGGCAAAGGTCTCGTGCAGTCGCCGTTCGACCTCAGCGATGGCTCTGAACTGAGACTCACTATCTCGCGCTATTATACGCCAAGTGGAAGGTCTATTCAAAAACCTTATCAGGATGGCGATGAATACGCACGCGACATCATCAGTCGCTACAATCACGGAGAATTTTTTCACGCCGATAGTATCAAGGTAAATGACTCACTGCGGTTCCTCACATTGAGCGGACGCACGGTGTATGGTGGGGGAGGTGTAATGCCCGACTATTTTGTGCCGCTGGATACCACGTTGAACAGCCACTATCTGAATGAATTGTACACATCTTCCGCACTCCAGGAGTTTACGTTCAACTATGCCGAACAGCATAAGGAGGAACTGGAATCGCAGGGTTTCAGAGATTACCTCAACCTCTTTGTGGTGACCGATCAAATGCTGGACGAACTGGTCAAGACCGGCGAACGCAACGGCGTCAAGTCTGACTATCAGGAACTGAAAGAGAAGAAGAAACTATTCAAACTTCACGTCAAAGCGCAGGTTGCGCGAAAGATATGGGGAAATGAAGGGTTCTACCCGGTCTTCAATGAAACAAATGAAGTGTTCCAGTCAGCTATCCGGCTGTTCGACAGAATCCCGGAGCTGAAGCGGTCGGAGATGTGAATGGGCTTCTTCGTAGGAAAAGAAATGCATACACAAGAAATACAAATCCGTTGGGCGGATGTCGATGCCAACCGCCATCTTCGTCATTCCGTTTACTACGATTACGGAGCGTCTATGAGGATCAATGCCCTTAGCGCGATGGGTCTTTCCATGAAGAAGCTTGAAGAACTCGACATCGGACCAGTGCTCTTTCGCGAGGAGGCGATCTTCAAACGCGAGATCCTGTTTGAAGATACCGTCACCATCGATGTGGTAGTCGTAAAAGCGCGGGAAGATTTTTCGCGGTGGAGCCTGCGTCATCATCTTAGGAAGGCGGATGGGTCACTGGCGGCGATCATCAATATCGACGGCGCGTGGATCGACCTCAGCAAGCGAAAGCTGGCGATGCCGGGTGAGCTTATCGCCGATGTTTTCAGGCAATTCCCGAAAGCTCCTGACTTTGAGTTGCTCCCCGGTTAGGGAATTTTCTCTTCTCCTATTGAGCCGGGGCACCTGTTACCCACTCTTCAATGACGCGGGGGTAGTGCTCGTACTCCAGTTTGTGTACACATGCCGCGATCTCTTCGGAAGTATGATTTGCGTCGATGGCGCATTTCCCCTGGAAGAGAATTGCGCCTTCGTCATAGTGCTCGTTTACAAGGTGGATAGTAATCCCTGACTCGGAGTCGCCTGCTGCTTTTACCGCTTCGTGAACCCGTGATCCGTACATTCCTTTGCCTCCGTATCGGGGAAGAAGCGCCGGGTGGATGTTGATGATCCTGTCGGGAAAGGCATGGAGGAGATAAGACGGTATCAGCCAGAGAAAGCCTGCGAGAACAATGTGTGTAGTGCCGGATCGGCGAAGGAGGGAAAGGATTGTGGCGCCATCCCTGAATTCATCCCGATTGAAGACGGCGTTCTGTATTCCATACTTCTCCGCGCGTTGGAGGGCAAACGCCGCGGGATTGTTGCTCAGCAATAGCGCCACCTCAACGTCGGGGTGATCCTTAAAGTGTTTGAAGATCTCTTCGGCATTTGTGCCGCTGCCTGAAGCAAAGATGGCGAGTCTGATTTTTTTTGAAGGCATGGACGATGGGAAATTTTCTGCAAAGAACGGAAAAGATAGCGTCGATCAAATGAAGGCCATGCTGAATATTCCCAGCACCAGAATGATTTTACAGAATCCACTCAGCCAGGAGAAGTCCCTCCGGGTATCGGCGGTAGACAGCCTGAGAAGAAACCACACCACCGGTACAAACAGAAATATCGTGAAGTATTCCATCGGCAATTTGATGTAATACAAATTCAGTATTGTAATGGTCGCGAGAAAAACCAATACGATCAAATAGATGAAATATTTGGTCTTGCGCATACCCCATACGATGGGCAGTGTCTGGCAACCGAATGTCTGGTCGCCTTTGAGATCTTCCATGTCTTTAATGATCTCTCGAATCAGTGTGATAAAGAACGCAAAGCACGCGTAGGTGATGATGAGCATGTGCCCGGTCTTATAGAGGGAGTCGACGAGCCAGATGGCGACGCCGGTGAGTAACGCTACCACGAAGTTGCCGATAAAGGGCTGTCTCTTGAGACTATTGGAGTACCACCACAACAGGGTTGCTGACACAAAGTTGGCGGCGGCGATTTTCCAGCTGAGGAAGAAGCCGAGCAATACCCCCGCCATCGAAAAAAGGGTATGATACAGGATGGCGTAACGGCGCGTAATGCTCTTCCCGATAACAACACGGCCGGGTTTGTTGATCAGATCGATTTTGACATCGTAGTAGTCGTTTATAACATATCCGCCGGCGGCGATCAGCAGAGTCGATACTGACAGCATGAATAACCTCGGGTCAAGAACGGTTCGGTAATCGATGAGAAAGGCCGCGGTCAGGTATTGCGCGAGCGCAATGATAAAAAGATTCCACACGCGCGTGAGTCGGGCGAACGAAATAAGGAATCTCTTGAAACGAAAAGTGGCCATGAACCATATTTAGGCTCAAAGTTACGGTTTTGGAATGGAGGGGCAAGATATCCTGCCCCTCCTTAAAAACTCATCAGATCTTCAGATCAGAACTTTATTCCTATTGTTCCCATAAAATTCCGGCCCGCCTGGGGGAAATAGAAGTTCTCCCGATACTCGGCAGAACCGGCCAGGTATCCGTAGGTGAAGCCGTTTGACTCATAAAGCTCCTCGAAAAGGTTGTTCACGAGGAAACTTAACCGGATTTCTTTCAGAAAGCTGGGTTGCCACGACCAGGAGAGGCGCAGGTCATTGACGAGATAGGCGTCGATACGCCGGGCATCATTGCCGGTATTGTCGAGGTATTGCTTGCCTACGTACTTGGTTAGCAGACTGACCTCCCCATTGGGGAACGCATGGAACGTCAGTGTCGATCCGGCGATTATGGAAGGTGAGAAGGCAATATCGGTATCCTTGAAGGTTGTACGTATCAGGTTGAATTCCGAAAAGTCTTCGCCGTAGTCTTCGAGCACTTCGGTGTAGTCTTTAATTTTGTTTCTGCTGAACGTGACGTTAGCATTCCAGGTGACTTTCTCGCCCAGTTTCACAGCTCCTTGCAACTCTATGCCCATTCGGTAGCTGTTGCCGGCGTTTGTTCGCACGTAGGCGCCTACGTCATTGAGTTCACCGGTGAGTACCAGCTGGTTGGTGTAGTTCATCAGGTAATAGTTTGCCTGAAAGGAGAGGCGGTCGGTTGTACCGCGATATCCGATCTCCAGGTTGTTGAGTGTCTCATGCTCGGGGTCGCTGCCTTCAAAATCGAGAAAATCATCTCTGACCGGTTCACGGTTGGCTACTGCGTAAGACGCGTATAGCTGGCTGTTGTCGGTAACGGAATAGGTGACACCCGCTTTTGGATTGAAGAAGTTGAAGGTCGCGTCGACCAGAATATCGTTGAGTTTATTTTCTGTTCCGGCGACGGTATAGTCAATCCGGCGGTACTGCAGATCAACGAAGGCATTTAAGCGCTCCCCCAACGGGTAGTTTCCTTTGATGAATACGTTAAAGTCGCGTTTATCTCCGTTGTTGAAGTAGTACGGATGTTCGTAGGAAACCCCGCCTGCCTGCGACCAGATGATCTCTCCGAAGTGGTCGCCGTCATAGCGATTCCACGCGCCGCCCGCGACGAGATTCCAGTTATGCTTGTCGTAGTTGACAGACCAGGTGAGTCCGTAGAAGTCGTTGTCGAGCCACCTTCTTCGAATGAGATCCGTGGACGCGCCGCCCGCCAGACCGTAGTTGGCCGGATCTTCGTCGTATCGGTATTCCTCGTAGTATCCCTTTCCCGGTGTGTAATGCAGTGCCGTATTTATCGTGAGCGCGCTACCGGGCGTGTGCGAGAAATGCAGTTGATAGTGATCTTGCCGGTAGTTGTCGACCTGGTTTTCGTACAGGTATGGATTGAACGTGCGACTGTCGGACTGGAGGAGATTGTCGGTCTGTTCTTCATTCCATCCCTCATTCATCGCCGTCGTCAGCATCGCTTCGGTGTCGTTCTTCAGCCTTGACTCGGGCACGCCGTACCAACTTTGGTATGTGCGCTCGTTCCCACCGAAGAATATCGCCTTGAGCATCGTTTTCCTCCCGAAGTATCCAGCCGAGAAGTAGTAGGAATTCAGGTCGCTGAATGCCCGATCGATAAAGCCATCGGAAGCGATTCTCGAAAGGCGCCCGTCGACAACAAAGTGATTGTTCAACAGGCCCGTTCCAAAGTTGAATGTGTGCTTTCGTGTGTTGAAAGATCCGAATGTATTGCTGACTTCCGCATAAGCGTCGTCTCTTCTTACATTGGTCTGCAGGTTGATGGTTGCACCAAAAGCGCCGGCGCCGTTTGTCGATGTGCCGACACCGCGTTGGATCTGTATGCTCTCGGATGAGGAGGCGATATCGGGGATGTCGACCCAGAATGTTCCCGTAGACTCACTGTCGTTATACGGAATTCCATTGATCGTAACGTTGATACGCGTGGGATCACTTCCCCGGATACGGATGCCGGTGTATCCGATACCGGTCCCGGCGTCGGATGTGGTCACGACGGAAGGTGTCCAGTTCAGCAGTAAGGGGACGTCTTGTCCGAAATTCTGCGCTTCGATATCCGCTTTGCTGATGGTGCTGTGCGTAGTGGGTGTTTTGTCGGTAGCCCGGGTGGCCCGCACCACTACTTCGTCGGTAAGAATGGCCGTCGGTTCAAGCAAGATCTCCACGGAGACATCCGTGTTGATGGATACCGGTTGCGTGTGATCAAGATATCCTAAATAGGAGACTGCAAGAACGACGTCGCCGCTTACGTCTCCGAAGGAGAAACGCCCGTCGGTATCGCTGACCGCATAGCGCCCGTTGCTCTTTAGTTGCACCGTTGCATTCACCAACGGTTCATTTGATTGGGCATCTCGCACGATGCCTGAGAGTGTGTGTTGTGCAAAAGCACCTGCAGCCAATAACCATAGGGTTATGGCAGCTGTGAAAAACTTTAACATGATTGAAAAATGGTTTAAACCTGCAGGTACAGGGGAATACACTGCGTACACGTTTAACCTTGCCTCCCTTCGGCCGCATTACCGGCATCAGGTTCAATGGGTATAATCTCAGCCCGTTATTTTTAGGCACCCCCTTCCTCTCCAAAACGGTGAGGATGACGCAAAGGTACAGATTTAAGATCGAGGAATCAAATTCACGATCGACGCTTCGCATGGGGTTGGATAGTTCTGCGCATGCGGCTTCCCATCTTCAACCTTGAATTTTGAATCTTTAATCGTTAATTAGCGCTCTATGTACACCGTCCGGGCAGGGGAGCACACCTTCGAAATCACTGTTGCCAATGACGCACTCATGGTCAATGGAAAGTCGGTTTCATGTGATATTGCCGCTATTTACGATGGCTATTTTCATGTAATGATGGGCGAGCGCGGCTTCCGGGTAGAGATTGTCGATATTGATGATACCGGAAAGCACCTGACTGTAAAGGTAAATGGCCGCAGCTATCCTTTAGTCCTGAAGGATAAGCTTGATGCACTGCTGGAAAAGATGGGCATGAATTCGAATAGCGGAGCGCGGGTGAACCTTGTGCGGGCGCCCATGCCGGGTCTCATCATCGCGCTCATGGTGAAGGATGGCGATGCCGTCAAGGCGGGCGATACCTTGCTGGTGCTGGAGGCAATGAAGATGGAGAACATTATCAAGGCACCGGGCGATGCGGTTGTGCAATCCGTCAAGGTAACTATGGGCGAGGGTGTCGAAAAAAATCAGGTGTTGATTGAATTTAGCCCTGTCTAAGTTTTATTACTTCCCTATATTTGCACGATTCGAAAATAATTCCGGATGCAAAAGGAGGTTGAAATCGACGTAAATCAGGAAAACGATCCTCAGAAATCTATGGTCAAATACAAGCGTATTCTACTCAAATTGAGTGGAGAGTCGTTACAAGGGGCTTCGAAGAGCACCAATATCAGCCCGGATATGCTTGAGCAATACTGCGACGACATCCAGGCTGTTGCTGAACAAGGCGTGGAGGTAGCGATTGTGATCGGTGGTGGTAATATTTTCCGTGGTGGCCAGGCCGAAACACTCGGAATAGATCGCGTACAGGGCGATTACATGGGAATGCTCGCGACTGTTATCAATGGTATGGCGTTGCAGAGTGCATTGGAACGCCACGGACTTTACACCCGCCTGATGTCCGGCATCAAGATGGAGCAGGTATGCGAACCGTTTATCAGGCGCCGCGCTATACGACATCTCGAAAAAGGAAGGATCGTGATCTTCGGCGCGGGTATAGGAAACCCCTATTTTACCACCGACTCAACGGCCAGCCTGCGCGCGATAGAAACACAATGTAGCGTGGTGCTCAAGGGTACCCGGGTTGATGGGGTATATTCAGCTGATCCTGAAAAAGTGCCCACTGCTACGCGATACGAGACCCTGTCGTTCCAGGAGGCCTACGAAAAGAATCTCAATATCATGGATATGACTGCCTTCACACTCTGTATGGAGAACAAATTACCGATCATTGTTTTTGACGTGAACAAGAGGGGTAATCTGCTGAAGGTTGTTAAGGGAGAAAAGGCCGGAACATTGATCAGTTAGATCCGGAACAAGTCAGGCAAAATCACTCCTGTGATCCTGGGTTCAGCATTTACCACTGACCGGTTCCTGCAAACAATTTCTATATTTACGTAACCATTTTACGCTATGGACGAGCTTGATTTACATCTTGACGAAGCCCGGGATCTTATGAATAAAGCCCTTAACCACCTGTCCGCAGAACTTTCCAGGATCAGGGCAGGTAAGGCAAATCCCGCGATGCTCGACGGGGTGCAGGTTTCATACTACGGTGCCATGACACCGCTCACTCAGGTTGCGTCTATGACGACACCTGATGCCCGGACGATCTTTATCAAACCCTGGGAAAAGGGACTCATTCCGGAAATCGAAAAAGGTATTCTTAACGCCAACCTCGGGCTTAACCCGCAGAATGATGGTCAGCAGATCATCATCAATATTCCGATGCTCACCGAAGAGCGGAGAAAACAGCTTGTGAAACAGGCCGGACAGGAGGGCGAGCATGGCAGGATAAGTGTCAGGAATATCCGGAAAGAGACGAACGAACAACTCAAGAAGGTGAAGGGTGTTTCCGAAGATGATGTGAAACGAGCGGAAGAGGGAGTGCAGAAACTTACCGATGAGTTCATCGCTAAGATTGATGCACAGTTGAAGAAGAAGGAAGCCGAAATAATGACGGTGTAGACCTGCCGTTTGGCGGATTCTCCCGGTTCATCACGGCGGGTATAATTTTAGAATCTTTCTTATTTTCGGGAAGCAGACATCGTGTTTGAACCGGGGAAGGCAAACCAGCTATACATGACAAAATATTCATCGGAGGTCGAGGCGGCCAACGCACTCGCCACCTCCTTTCAGCAGCTCACGGCGGAAATCTCCAAGGTTGTTATCGGGCAGGAAGAGGTGGTGCGGCAGGTACTGATAGCGATCTTTTGCCAGGGTCACTCCCTGTTGGTCGGTGTACCCGGGCTGGCGAAAACATTACTGGTACATACTATCGCAACCGCGCTGGATCTTCAGTTCAAGCGCATCCAGTTCACTCCAGACCTGATGCCGTCAGACATTGTGGGGGCAGAGACAATGGATAAGGAACGAAACTTCAAGTTTGTAAGAGGTCCGATATTCGCTAACATCGTACTCGCTGATGAGATCAACCGCACGCCGCCAAAGACGCAGGCGGCGCTGCTTGAGTCCATGCAGGAGTCGGCAGTAACCATTGCGGGAATGCGCTACGAACTTCCGCGGCCTTTTTTCGTTCTTGCAACGCAGAATCCCATCGAGCAGGAAGGAACTTACCCGCTGCCCGAAGCACAGCTCGACCGCTTCATGTTCAATATCCTTTTGACCTATCCATCATTCAAGGATGAGGTTGAAGTAGTCAAGATCACCACGTCTGACGAAACCAGCACGGTAAACAAAGTCTTGACCGGCGACGACATCGCAGCGTTTCAGCATCTCGTCCGTCGCGTGCCTGTTCCCGACAATGTTGTCGAGTATGCCGTGACGCTTGCCAACAAAACGCGGCCGGGTGCTGAAGGGGGATCTTCTATTGCCAATGACTATCTCGAATGGGGTGCTGGTCCGCGTGCGTCGCAGTATCTGGTTCTCGGGGCGAAATGCAATGCGCTGCTCAACGGTAGGTACTCACCTGATATAGAGGATGTTCAGGCTATCGCGAAACCTGTCTTGCGCCACCGCATCGTGCGGAACTTCAAAGCCGAAGCTGAAGGGATCAGTGTCGATGAGATTATCGGAAGGTTGGTTTAAGGTTTTGGGTGCCGAACCCTATTCAACTACCTCATCGGTAATAGTAAGCGTAGAGCCGTTGACCGAAGTATAGTAACGCCGCAGCGGGCGCCAGGCCGGGCCGCTGGTAGGGAGCCCGGTGGCGAAGTCGAAGTTGGATGAACAACAAGCGCAGAACAGAAAAAGAGTAGATACGTGTACCTCTACCGTTGCACATGCGCTGTTGGGCTCAAAGGAACAATTCCGTTCGTAGGCGATAAACTGCGATGCGTTTTGGCGGTAGAGGATGATTCCCCTTACACCCGCGTCATCGAGGACCTTGTACCCACCATCCGTCTTGAGATTAATGTATTCCGGTAAATTCAGGTTGAGTTGAATAACGTCGAACGGCTGCCACGGAATAGCATCGTCAGAGAGATCGGGCCGGCATCCAGCCAATGCGAATATTATTATGTATAAGATGCGATGGTTCATTTTGGCATAAAAGCAAAGGAGGAACTGGTTTAACGTTGACAGTTGACAAATGAACAGTTGACAAAGTGGGGACTCGTATGTCCCTCCAAACCCAGAACCCGGCACCTAAACAACGCCCTGAAACTGTTTCAGGAACCGTATATCATTCTCTGAATACAATCGCAGGTCATTCACCTGGTAGCGCAGCTGGGTGACGCGTTCGATACCCATGCCGAAAGCGAAGCCTGTATATTCTTCCGGGTCGATGCCGCAGTGCCGGAGTACGTTCGGATGAACCATTCCCGCGCCGGCGATCTCCACCCATCCGCTGCGTTTGCAGACTACACAGCCCGCCCCTTTGCAGATCAGGCAAGTTACATCGATTTCCGCGCTGGGTTCAGTAAAAGGAAAGAACGAAGGGCGGAGACGGAGTTGTATGTCCTTGCCGTACATTTCTTTCGCGAAATGAAACAGCGTTTGTTTCAGGTCGGCGAAACTCACATTGCGATCGACGTAAAGACCCTCAACCTGGTGGAAGAAACAGTGTGCACGCGCCGAGATCGCCTCGTTGCGGTAGACCCTTCCCGGCATGATAGCCCGAACGGGAGGCTTTTGATTTTCGAGCAGCCGTATCTGCACATTGGACGTATGCGTTCTCAGCAGCATATCGCCACCCTCTCCATCAGACTTTTCGATAAAGAAAGTATCCTGCATTTCCCGCGCCGGGTGGTTTGGCGGGAAGTTCAACGCCGAGAAGTTATGCCAGTCGTCTTCGATTTCGGGTCCGTCGGCGACGTTGAAGCCCAGGCGTTCGAATATTTCGATGATGCGGTATTTTGTCAGCGTCAGCGGGTGGAGGTTCCCGGTCTTGTTGGGAATGGGTGGAAGGGTGAGGTCTATATCGGCTGATTGTTCCGCGACCGCCTCAAGCGATTGCGATAATTCGCTGAATTTAGCTTCCGCCGCTTTTTTCAGGTCGTTGAGAATCTTTCCCGACTGTTTTTTGGCTTCCGGGGGAAGTTTTTTGAGTTCTTCAAACAGTTCGGAGATCTCGCCTTTCTTGCTGATGAATTTCAGCCGGAAAGTTTCCAGGTTCTGCCGGTTTTCCGCTGCAAATTCTTTGACTTCCCGGAGTAATGTTTCGATACGTTCCTGCATGTGAAAAATGGTGAAGGGCAAAAATAGGTCTATTCAAGGATTTCTTTCACATTTTTTTTCGCTGAACAAGGAGGTCGAGCGTAACGCTGAGGATAACCGAGAGCCCCACGATAGCCAGGAAGACATATCGCTCCGCCAGGTCGCGAAACAGAATCGCCATGCCGATGTAAAACACGTGCAGGCCTACCAGGATAATGGTTGTCTGGCTATGTGTTTTGCCAAGACGCATGATGGTGTGATGAATGTGACTTTTATCCGGCTTGAAAGGTGATTTGCCTTTAAGTAGCCTGAGGATCATGATGCGAGAGGTATCGATCAGGGGAATGGCGATAAAACTTACCGCCGTAGCAACCGATGAGGCGAACCGGTAGGGCGAATCGGTTGGGAGATAGAAGTTGATATTAATAAAAAAGATGACCATAATGGCAAGGAGCATGCCTATGACCAGCGCGCCGGTGTCGCCCATGAATACTTCGGAGGGGTCCCAGTTAAAGATCAGAAAGGCAAGGATCGCGCCGATCATGGTGAAGGCGAGGATTGCAAACGTTGTCTCACCCACGAGATAAAACCATACACCAAAGCAAGAGAGCGCTACGATGGAAATCGTACCTGCCAATCCATCGAGTCCGTCGATGAGATTGAAGGAATTGGTGATCGCAATGATAGTTACTATCGTGAGTATGTTGCCGATCCATTCCGGAATCGCGAAGACTCCGAACATCCCATAGAGCGATCCCAGTCTGAGATCAAAAAAAAGTACGAGCACTGTTGCGGCAAGAATCTGCCCGATAAGTTTGAGACTCGCGCGCAGGGGTATAAGGTCATCCCGGACGCCGATAAAAAAGATAACAAAGAGCGCCACGAGGATCCATTTGATCTCTGACCAGGTGGAAAGATCAACCCATATTAGCGAGGCAATGGAAAACCCGAAGAAGATCGCGATACCACCCAGCGATGGCGTCACTTTCTTGTGAATTTTTCGACGTCCTGGAATATCGAGTAAATTCTTCGCCATGGAGAATTTTATGATTACGGGAATCATCAAGAAGCAAATAACGAACGATGTAATTGCGGCCGCTAGGTGGGTAGCCATGGTTCATGGAATAAGGAGCAAAAATAGCAAAGAAATAGGATCCGTTGCCTGATTGTATGAATATTATACGTGATCCAACCAAAACCGTTTTACCTGTGTCTAATGACTTCAAGCTCCTTCAACGACTGCTCCCGGTATTTGTATTGTGACGTCGTTACCATAACTAGTTTTGCGCTGAGTAGATGAGAATACTGTTCCTAACTGACAACTTTCCTCCCGAGTACAACGCGCCTGCTACGCGAACGTTTGAACATTGCAGGGAGTGGGTCAAACAGGGCGCCGAGGTTACGGTAATAACTTGCTTCCCGAATTTCCCTAAGGGAGAGGTCTTCGAGGGTTACAAGAACCGATGGAAAGAGGTCAGTTACATGGATGGCATCAGGGTGATCCGCGTGTGGAGCTATGTGACTGCCAATAGCGGGACATTCCGAAGATCTCTCGATTTTCTGAGTTTTGCTGTAACCTGCTTCCTTGCCGGTTTGTTTGTAAAGTGTGACTTGATCGTTGCTACATCGCCACAGTTTTTTACGGCTCTCTCGGGTTGCGCTCTCGGACTCTTTAAGCGGAAGCGTTGGGTTATGGAGGTCAGAGACATCTGGCCCGAGTCTATTGTAGCCGTGGGAGCCGCGTCAGCAGGTTGGGCGATCTCCCTTCTGGAAAAAATTGAACTTCATTTGTATAAGAGCGCCTGGAGAGTCGTAGTTGTAACCGATTCCTTCAAAGCAAATCTCGTGGGGAGAGGAGTGCCTCCTGACAAGATTTTCGTTATCAAGAACGGCGTTGATCTCTCTGTGTACGCGCCCACTTCCCGCAATCTGGGACTGATGCGAGCTCTCGGCATCCCGGACAAAACGATTGTGGGGTACACAGGAACCCACGGTCTTGCTCACAGCCTTGACTTTATCATCAGAAGTATTGCCGCGTTGAATGATGCGCGATTCCATTTCGTATTTATTGGCGATGGTGCGGAAAAAGGAAGCCTGATAAGGATTGTAGAAGAACTTCATCTGACAAATGTGACTTTCGTTGATCCGGTCGTGAAATCGGAGATCGTATCATATCTTTCCTTTATTGATGTTGCTTTGGTTCCTTTGCGAAAATCGTCGACATTCGAATCGGTGATACCCTCCAAGGTATTTGAGTCGGTGGCAATGAATATCCCGGTTTTACTCGGCGTTAACGGTGAGACACGGTCGATTATCGAGTCGTATGGCGCCGGAATCTATTTTGAACCTGAAAACGAACAGGACTTCCTGGCAAAACTCCGCCTTATGAAGGAAAAAATTGATAGTGACCGCGATTTTTTTACGGAGGGTTGCCAGACGATGTCACACGACTTCAACCGGATAAACCTGGCACGACAGATGTTGCAAATTCTGTCTGACGAACAATTGGGTTCATACGATAAATTATGAAGCTTTCACTCATCGCAGGTGCGCGGCCAAACTTTATGAAGATCGCGCCCATCATTCATGCTGTAAACGCGGCTAAAGCGAATGGCGCCGACCTGCACTACCGGCTGGTTCATACAGGGCAGCATTATGATGATAAACTGAGCAAAGTTTTTTTTAGTCAGCTGCGACTACCTGAACCGGATGTCAATTTGGGTGCGGGGTCCGGCTCGCAAGCGGAACAAACGGCCCGTATCATGATCGAGTTTGAACGCGAACTTGTGGCCCATCCTGCCGACCTCGTGGTGGTTGTCGGCGATGTGACTTCCACGCTGGCCTGTACCATCGTCGCAAAAAAACTCAATACCCGGGTGGCGCATGTCGAAGGTGGTATCCGGTCTTTCGATATGTCGATGCCGGAGGAGATCAACCGTCTCGTTACAGATTCCATCGCCGACTATTTCTTCACGACATCGGAAGTTGCCAATGAGAACCTTCTCAAAGCGGGAGTAGACGAGGAAAGAATTTTTTTCGTGGGGAACACGATGATCGATACGCTGAATGCCAACCTGGAGAATCTTCAGCAACCGGAACTATGGCGTTCACAAGGTCTGGAAAGTAGGGAATACTTCCTGCTCACCCTCCACAGGCCATCGAACGTGGACGATGCGGAAAAATTCGCGCGGATCATGACTGCGATTGATGAGGCAACAGAAAAGAAGGTGGTGTTTCCGGTTCATCCGAGAACCGCAAAGAACTTCGCGCAGATCGAACATTCGCTGAAGAATATCATCCCGACGGAACCGCTGAGTTATTTCGAATTCATTTACCTTCTGAAGGAATCGCGTGGTGTCATTACAGATTCCGGCGGCGTCCAGGAAGAGACGACGGTACTTGGTATTCCCTGTCTTACCCTCCGGAATAATACTGAGAGACCTGAGACGGTGATGTTGGGAACTAACAAATTGTTGGGTGATAACCCGGAGCAACTGAAATCGGCGATCGGGGATATTTTATCCAACAAGTGGAAGGCGGGTACCATTCCGCTGCTTTGGGATGGTCGTTCGGCTGAACGGATCGTCCGCGTTATTCTGAATCTGACGGCTGATCGAAACTAAATTCAATTACCAGTTCCCGGCTGAAGTATACAGTCAAAACCTTCCCGGATACGGTTGTATTATATCCGGCTGCGTATTCATACTTTTCGATATCGAACCTGCTTTGACACGTAATGCGAATGTCGCCGGCATAGACGTGGGATCCTTCCGTTGTCACGTTTTGCTCCGGATGAAAATGTACTCTGGCGACGGAGTTTGGCTCGCGTGAGCCACCTGAAATCTCATCGCTGATAACAAGTTGGCTGTCATTCCAGCGCCAGATCCTCCGGTGTGTGTAGCCGAGAAACTCATAGCCGTTGTGAGTCGCGGAGATCTGGTCTTTGGTTTCCCGAAGGCCGGTGACCCTGGCTCTTCTTCCAACCCGGAAACTCTTCCATACCTCCGTTTGATTTCGGTTATCAACGGTGACGGTGTTGTGACTTTCGGTCGATCGTTCTTCTATCCTTCGCTGATTTTCTTCGTACGTGCTCGTCGCCGTATCGACAACGATAGGCTCTTTTCCCGTATGGAGAATGAAATTGAATGTGTCGGCGTGTGCATGGCCGGGGATATAGTCAGGTCCGATGTTGCCAACATCAACAAACAATTCGAAGCGGGGTGTCCGGATCATACGATACCCGGAATCTGACAGCGGTTTCGTTTCAGGAGTGATCCCGAGACGTTTAGCGTATTGCAGTAGACTTTCCGTTGTCGGTGCGGCTTCCGCAATGGCGTCGTTGACAAGCGGAAGATCACCGTTCTTAAATGAAACCTGTCGGAGCCATCCGAGCATAGCGGATACTTTGCGCATCATTAACTCCTCTACGCCTGACGTCGGCCCTGGGTTGTGCTTTACCAGGTTCAGGCAATCCAGCAAGCGGTTGAGCAGGATGCAGTGGTACATCGGAGATAGTTCGAAATGAGCGCCGTCTTTGAGGACCTGCTCCTCCAGTTCCTCGCTTATGATCGTTTCAGCTTTGCGCAGGAATCCACGGTCTCGAAAGTAGAAGGCCGCAAAGAGCAGTGAGAGTCCGTTTTCCAGAAGATGATTCCCCAACAGGTGATACTCGATATTCCGGGATAGAAACCGGTAGTGTGAGTATAAGACAGCGTCGAACTCGCGATTTGAAATGGTATGCCTCGTAAAGAACTTGATCCAGTTTATGCCGCGTAGGGAAATTGGATAAGGCTCAATACCTTCCCGGATGGTCGCATGATTGCGGCAGAATGTGGCGATCAGTGATGTGCCTTCCTGTTCGGAAATATTCGGTTGGTTCAGGAAGTCAAAATAGTTCAGGTTGTATGCCCATAATTTTCCGAATGCGAGGTAGTTCCAGTCAATGCCTGTTTCGAATGATTTTTCCTTGTTCAGGAATGCGAAAGTATGCTCGCCGAGATAAGTTGTGTGGTTCGGTATTGAAGGGGCCAACTCCAGTGTCCGGGTGGAACGTTCAACCACGGGAGGAGTGGCGCCCGATAGCTTTCTCTTCAGGCGATAGAAGACCTGGTAGAAGACCTGCCGGGGTTTCAGGTAGCGGACTGTATTAAAAAGTAATGTCAATCGCCCCGCTGCCATCAGACCTCTATCCAGGTTCCTTGTTTCAGTGAATCAATTGCACATAGGGCAGCTTTGGAAGTATTGACGATCTGCTCGAAAGGAATCAACTCCGGTCCGCCCGTTGCGAGTTTTTCCTGCAGCAGTCTGAACTGGTCCAGGTGCCCCTTGTCCTGGGATTTTGACAAGCTGGCCGACCGGAAACCGAAGCCTTTCAATTTTCGGAAGTTGTCTATTATCAGTGTCCTTCCCTGTGAATGGATTTCTATGCGTTCCTTCGAGTAAGCCCGATTGCCATTGGAAAAATAGTTGATCACACCAAGGCTACCGTCGTGATACTTCAAAAGCAACGACGCATTGTCCGTATTCTCCTGGGGATGCTGACCTGTGGCTGACATGACTACACTTTTTACGAGACCTCCCGTCAGGTAGGAGATCAGGTCGATCAGGTGACAGGCCTCTCCGACAATTCTGCCACCGCCGGTTTTGAGGTCATGTATCCACGAATCCGGTGGAACAAAGCCGGCGTTCATGGTGGCGATAACATTGATTGGCCCCGTGTTTCCGATAAGTTCCTTCGCTTTGACTGAAAATGGGGAGAAGCGTCTGTTGAAGCCTACCGTAACTGTTTTTCCGGTCGCCCGGTGTGCATTCTCAATTTCATTTATTTCGTCAAAGCTTAAGGCAAGTGGCTTTTCGACAAAAACATGCTTGCCAGCCTGCAGTGCTTCTACAATAAGACGGGCGTGAAGATCGTGGCGAACTGTAATAGCGACGGCAGTGACTTCTTTATCGCCCAGGATTTGGTTGTAGTCGGAAGTTGCCTGCGCTATTTTGTATTTCCGGGCAAGCGATACGGCGGAGAGACCTTTCTCACTGGCGATGTATTTTATATTGTATCCTAGCTTCCGCATGGTTGGCACGATCATCATCTTCGTGAAGTTGCCGGCGCCGATGATGCCGAAGACGGCTTGCCCGGGTGTAAAGCTGCCGGACGTGACGTGAATGCTTCGGTGCATTTCGGTTTCATCGTCCTTATACCGGATCAGGGATGCAATTGATCGACTGGCGCCGATATTGCCGTAGATAGAATCATAGTCAGCGAGTGCGTGAATGTTCGTGATCAATGAATCTACGCGCAACGTTCCCGCGGACAGGGCATATAGTATTGCTTCGAAATTGCGTTTTTCAGTCCAACGCACATAGGGCAGAGGATAGTCAATTCCCTTTTGTTCATATTCGTCATCGTACCTTCCGGGTCCGTATGAACACGAAACCTGGAAGCTCAGTTCTTTTTCGTAGAAGTCGGAGCGTTTGATATCCAGTCCGACTACGCCTACGAGTACGATCCGTCCTCGCTTCCGCGACATCTGAGCGGCCTGGGAGATTACATCATTGCTTTGTGTTGAAGCCGTAATGACCACGCCATCAACACCGATTCCGTTGGTGGCATTCATGCACAATTTTACTGGATCAGTGTCGGCGGAAACATCGAAGGCTTCTATTCCAAAAGATGTGGCAAGAGCTACTTTCTCTTTATCAAAATCATAGCCGATGACGCGACAGCCCGCGCTCTTCAGTAGCTGGCAGGTGATCAGGCCGATGAGCCCCAGCCCGATAACCGTAATAGTTTCTCCGAAGGTTGGGTTAATCAAACGGATACCCTGCAGGCCGATCGATCCGATGACGGTAAAGCTGGCGTGTTCATACGATACGTCGTCGGGAATCCGGGCGGCAAGATTCTTCGGCACCATCACAAATTCCGCATGAGCGCCATTCGATGCCACGCGGTCGCCAACTTTGAATTCGGTCACACCATCACCGACAGCGATCACTTCCCCGGCGTTGCAGTATCCCAGGGGAAGCGGCTCACCCAGCTTTTTGAAAACAGCATCGAGCGTGGGCAGCAGGCCGTCCGATTTGATCTTATCGATCACCTGCCTGACCTTCTCCGGCTGCTGGCGCGCTTTGTCAATCAGGTTGGCCTTCCCGAACTCAACCAGCATGCGCTCTGTGCCGAGGGAAACCAGCGACATCTTCGAGCGTATCAAGATGGATCCTTTTCTGACCACGGGCACCGGTACATCCGCGAGGATTGTTTTTCCTGTCTTCAGGTCCTGAATGATTTGTTTCAATTGGTTGTTTTTTGAGTTACAGAGACCGCTAAATTAATCTTTATTTTTCAGGAATAAATGTCGTGTTTGGGGCGTCAGGAAGCGCCCGGTAGCGCACGGATTTCACTGCGTTTCGGGTAGTTTATCAGGACAGCGCGGTAAATCCCTTTGAAGACAAACAAACTTCCTGCCGCCGCACCCATGATCCCGAACTGATCGATCAGCGTCCTGATATCGGCCAGACTGCCGGCGCCACCTAATGCAGTGATCGGCACATTCACTGCATCGCGGATAGTTGTGATCAGTTTGAGGTCATACCCTTTCATTACTCCGTCGTTATCGATGGAGTTAACGACGATTTCGCCGACACCTGATTCTTCAAGCTCTCGCGCAAATTCTTTGGGACTCCTCCCCGTCGCCTTTTTTCCATTGTGTGTATAGACTTCGTACTTCCCGAGAAACCCTTTCTTCCTGACGTCCATGACCGCTATCACACTCTGTCTGCCCACTGCTTCTGCGATCTCTTTGATCAGCCCGGGGTTCTCCGCCGCGGCCGATGCAATCGCTACCTTTTCCGCGCCGAGGCTGATAATAGTCTGTGCCTGCCGCGCTGTCTTGACCCCTCCCCCGTAGCAAAGCGGCATCCGGCATTCGGCAGCGAGATTCCTGATTAATGTAAAGTCGGGCTCTCGATTTTCAACAGAGGCGTCGATGTCAAGAACGATCAGTTCGTCTACTTCTTTTTCGTTGAATATCTTGACAGCGTTTATCGGGTCACCCACGTATTTGGGATCTTTGAAATTCTGCGTCTTGACTAGTCCCTTATTGTGAACCAGGAGACAGGGTATGATTCTCGGGCGTAGCATAGTTTAGAGTTCGGCGAAATTTTTCAGGAGCCGGATACCATTTTGATGGCTTTTTTCAGGGTGAAATTGCATACCAAATATATTGTCGCGGTAGACACCCGAGGCAAACTTGCCACCGTATTCTGTTGTGCAGAGCACATTCCCGTGATTGGTACAGGAGAAGTAATAGGTGTGAAGAAAATAGAAACCTTGTTCGCGGTCAATCTCTTTCAGCATTGGGTGATCGGACAACGGCTCAATGTTATTCCATCCCATGTGGGGGACATGCGGTTTGTGAGTGAATTTTGTGGTGTCCAGGTGCCTGACGTGCCCGTCTATCCAGCCAAGTCCCGGCAGGTTGCCTTCTTCGCTGTCGTTCGCCAGTATCTGCATGCCAACGCAAATTCCCAGCACAGGCACCTTCTTTCGAAGTACCAGATCGTCCAGAGAATTCTTTAGACCAGACTCGATCAATTGTGTCATGGTCTTGTCGAATGCTCCGACTCCCGGCAGAATAAGCTTGCTGGCCGACTGCAGGGCGTCGGGTTCCGAGATGACTTCGAAGGGAATTCCCAAACGCTTGTAGATGTTGCCGATAGCAAGGATATTGCCTGACCCGTAGTTGACGATCGTGATCATCGTTTACCTCCTCTTACAAGACCCAGAGATTTGACCACTTTGGCGCCGAGATTGTAAATAGCTTCCTGGTGTTTATAGTCTTTGTAACTCTTGTTCGGCGCGTTAAAGTACCCGCTTAACTCATCGACGGATATATCAAGTTTTGTGGCTATGTACTCAAAGTCCTGTTGAATCGTATTTTCGTCGAAGGGTGGCTTCGTGAGTTTCTCCAGCGCCTCGTCCCTTGTCATCTGTTTGGTAAGGATCAGACTTGAGTACTGAACCTTCCTGGTGTCGTATCCAAACTTGACCGGCAGCCAATAGCCCTCGTAGAATTTTGTGAATCGGGATTCAAAATGCTTCTGCGGATAACGTTGCCATCCGAATTTCTCAACCAGCAATTGCATGGCTTTCTCTTTGTGATAAGGAATGTAATTGAGCGGAGTCACTACCCTTATTCCTTTGAAGTATCGCAAATAGATCCGATGACGAAGTATGCTTGTCATCGGGAAATTCTTCAGCGGTCTTTTCCCAAACCGACGGTGGATGTCTTTGAGTTGCGTCAGATCGGATTGGTAGTACATCCACTCTATTGGATTCCGTATGCATTCGGTGGAATAGTTTGCTCCGGTGAGGATGTACTTTACTTTGTGCTTTTCAGCGAACTTGTACATAGTTGCAAAAAACGCGTGATCTTGCGGCGCGTCGATGTGAGGTACGCCGGCTTTAAAGTAGGCGAGTTGAAGGTCCTTCATCTCTTCCCAGTCAATTACCTCAGTGTACAAATCCAGCTCAAGCTTGTCGACCAGCACTTCAATGTTGTTCACGGCTTGTTGGGAGTTCCATCCGGCATCCACGTGGAATACGAGCGGTCGTAGTCCAAGTTGCTTCGCCCAGTACGTCAGGTAGGAACTGTCAATACCACCGCTCATTCCCATGATACAGTCGAAATCCCTTCCCTGTCCTTCTTTTTTTATTTTTTCTACGATAACCTCAAGTTCCGCCCGGCCGCGCTCGTCGGTGTGCCAGTTGGGTAGAATACTCTTATAGAACACCCGGCAATGGTCGCACACACCGTTGTCGTCAAAGGTTATCTTTGAATCAGTCGTGTCCATCACGCAGTTTGTACAGACTTGGTATTTGGTGTTGTTCATGTTTTCGATCACAATCCGGTTTATTAATGGTCTTTACGTGTTGGCTTGAGGTTCATTGATGACTTGTTCCAGAACTCTCCATCGATCCTCCGCATAGTGGTTGCCCAGAAAATTTTCGATATCACGTTGGATGCTGTCGAAATTTTCTCTGAATGTCTGGAGGCTCGCTTTGTAGTCATCCGCGCTTGCATTCTTCCGGATCACCGTGTCTGGTGCTTCAATGAGACTTTGGAGATCAGCGTACACCAACGGTAATCCCAGCGAAAGCAGGTTGAATGCCCTGTTGCTGACCGTACAGGCTTGTACGCTCTGGATCGACGGATCGTATGGAAGGATGGAGCAGAAGACGTCGTCGATATTTAGTTGATCAAGGCGACTGTACGGTATATATTCGAAGTTGTGGTATTTTTCTGCGAGATGCCGGATCATTTGCTCGCCGAGTGATTTCGCGATCGGACCGACAAAACGGTAACGATGCGGTGTGTCGCGAACGAGCTCTTCTATGAGAGGCCAGTTGAGCCTGTGGACATACCCAAAGTATAGCACTGTGTTTCTTTCGGCTAAGGGTCTTGGCCGCTGGTAGATGTTTTCGCTCCAGGGAAAAAGAAGCCGCACGTCGGAATTGTAGGTCTTTAGTTTTTCCAATAGGGGGTACGAGACTGTCAAAACATGATCGGAGTTCTGGCAGGTGCGTCTTACCTGGTTTCGAATGGCCTGTTTCATCCCGAATTTAGCCTGACTTTCAAAATCATCCTCGATCATGGTGATGATTTTCCTGCCTGCCGCGAGTTTTTTCAGGAAGGAATATTCATAGCAGAAGTTGAGGATGAAGTCGAATTCCACTGACTTTATAATTTTTTTCAGGTATCGTTTGACAACGAAATTGTTTGCTTCCTGTATTATACGAAAATAGCGAAGCTGGTGATGCAAAAGGTCTGCGTGGGAGTAAAAGGTGATGCCTTCCTCTTCCCGGGTTCTTATCAGGGCGTTTTTATACGCGTTTTTCTCAATGTATGTGACGCTATAGCCGTGATGCAGCAGGAGTCGTGTGATCTGATGCCGGATTCGCGGGGGCTCGCTCCAGTTTGTTCTTGTTATGATCAGAACCTTCTTCATTTGACTAGAGCATTTGTTGTTTCGTGTTCTTCATAAAGAAAAAGGCAAGAAGGAGGAGTATAAGGCCGCCGTGCGTCCACATAACTGTGGTCAACGATCCGCTGAGGATCAGAAAGATAAAGAGGAAGAACATGCCAAAGAATTTCGGACTGATATCTAATTGGTTTAGAATTGAAAAATAGAACGAAATAAAAAGGACATTTATTGCGACCCCCAGCATGCCAGCGTTCATGAATCCTTCGGAGATGATACCGTTGTTGGCGCCCCATATTGGATTGTGAAAATAGTTCTCTCCAATTACATACGCGTGGTCGTCATCATAAGGATACTCCCTGAACAGGCCATTGAACGTTTCTGACCACAGTAGATGGTTGTTGTCAAACATGTCGAAGTAGAAGATGTCCAGGAGCGCGGGCAACAGCATCGCACGACGCACACTCATTGTCATGAAGAAGTCATAATGAAACAACAACGCCACGGCCAGGGAAAACAGACTTATCGCTACGAGAACTTTGATAAAGAAGTTTATTTTTTTCAGGTAGTCATATTTGTAGAGTACAAATGTTACGATCAGGCCCGCGAATACCGCCTTATGAGCGCCGCAGAGGTACAGGAAGATCAGCGCAACTGAACCAACTATAATTGAAACCCGGTCTTTATAATAGACGGCGAAAACGAGGGAGCAGGGGATGATGAACTTGTTGAACCATGAATACGAGTAATCAGTGTAGATGTTTTTGAGATTTTCAGCCATAAAGGCCCGGGTTTCATATATCTCCTTCAGAAGAAGGTTTTTGAGGTTGACGTGCGGCAGGTAAATGACAATAAAGGGGATGAGCCCGATCGTGATGATGGTTATTAGCGCCCACTTTGCCCGATGAGGTTGAAGCCTGCCCGATCTTACCTTTATTCGGATCTTGCTCATCAGCAGAACGGAGATGAAAAGGAGATTGTGTGAGAGAAAGGCGCGCGCGTCGTAATCGGCCGAAAACGAGAACATAACCGCGGCGGGGAAGACAAAGAAGATCAGAATGGTTGTTGAAATCGCGTAGTTGAAATCCCTCGTTTTAAACAGTGTAAGAACGCAGATATTAACGAAGATCACCACTGAGCTGAGCACCAGTCTCGGAAGATCTAACTCGTAGACGAGTTTTGCCCGCTGAAAGGCGTACTCATGCTGGACGACCAGCACAAAACAAACGATCAGGGTGATATACAGGACAAGGAGCCACTTTAGAGTATTGTATTTTGTTTTTGGGACACTCGTAGTGAACATCTAATCTCGTTGAGAATTTCCGGTTGTTGGAATTTGCGAAGTTACGATTTTGGTGCATGTCGATCTAAAAAGAGCTGACAAATTTTGAGTGCATTTGGGTTTGAGGGACTCGGTGAAACTCACCATATTTGCGAGTGCCTGAGGGTGCATCTTCCTGCCGGTTGGGCGGGTTAATAGCTTGTCAACTTTTTTTGTTCAGCACTATGAGTACGAAATCGGTCGCGGTTGAAAAGGAGCAAATTACATGTTTGTTTTGTGGTCGGCCTGAGAGCGACGTATGGGCAACCGAAAACGGTTACACTGCTGTAAAATGCCGGCAGTGCGGGCTGATTTATGTCAATCCACGACCGGCTTCGATGCTGATTGATGAAGCTGTAAAAACGGGCGTTCATAGAGACGTCGAACACGGTCGCGATGTCATTGGCGTGCGGTCGCCCTCGAAGGTTGCCAGGTACAAGGCACTTCTCGGAGAAATGTTTTCAGACGTCTGGCAAGCGCGAACGCCGGTCTCCTGGATTGATGTCGGGGCGGGTTTTGGAGAGCTTGTCGAGGCCGTAACTGAGATGTCTGCAAAGGGAAGCAGGGTAGTGGGTCTTGAACCGATGACACCCAAGGCTGAGGCAGCAAAAGCTCGCGGTCTCGACATGCGGGGAACATATCTCAATGATGTAGAGGAGAAGTTCGACTTTCTTTCGCTGATCAACGTGTTTTCACATATCCCTGATTTTCGAAAGTTTCTCCTCGACGTAAAGCGTGTACTGAATGCCAATGGCGAAGTTCTCATTGAAACGGGAAACACAGCTGATCTGCAGAGCAAGATGGACGTGCCGGGCGACCTTGATCTACCTGACCATCTTGTGTTCGCCGGGCTGCACCACCTCAAAGGATTCCTCGGGGAAGCTGGATTTGAGATCGTAGCGGTTAAGCAAATGAGGGTAGACGGGCTCCTGAAGTTTTCCAAGAACCTGGTAAAGAAGTTGATTGGCCGAAAGAACATTGCCCTCCGCGTCCCCTATACGTCGGGTTATCGGTCTGTACTTATCCGGGCACGATTACAGTCGAAATAGCTGAGTCTATGCTGCGCGCAATCGTTTATCCGCGCCAAATCGTCAGGACATACCGCTCCCTTCTTCTCGATTACCCCCGATACTCCGCGCATTGCCATCGCTGTAATTTCTTAGTGTCTGATATTGAAGTATAAAGTAGAGCGAATACAATACGAGCTCGTGAACTACATAAACCGAGAACAATACTTCGACCCTTGCCTCATATAGCTTCGCTGTGATTCCCAGCGTTATGAACGTAGTTATAAAGTATAAGGTATGCCAGGCGGAGGCTTTTTTAATTGAATTTGTCGCATTAAATACCGACGACAACGGACCTACCACCAGGTGGAGGACGAAACTGATGGAAAGTATGGAGGCGAATTCTCCGGCGCGGGTCCATCTTTCACCAAAAATGATTCCGAAAATTTCCGGCCCAAAAAAATGTAGGATGATGAGAACAGGAAGACCCGCCGCAAACAAACCCGTCGCCGAAACAAGAAAGAAGTGCATCGACTTACGAGGTTCGTTGTTCCGAACAAGGGTAGCCATTCTTTGGAAGAATACGTCCCGGAAAGACGTTCCGATCAGTCCCAGCGGAGCGCTTAAAACCAATGCGGTCAATCCATAATGGCCGAGGTCGGGCACGGAGTAATACCAGGAAAGAATTAATACCAATGCCTGCATAGACATGACATCGAGTATCGCAGGGAGGAGACTGTATTTCGGATAGTCTGAATAGGTCCTTGCAACGTCCCGCAAAGTAGACAACTTAACGACCGCCAGCTTCACCATCATCTTTCGAAACAGAAAGATCGTTGCTGACAGTGTCCCCAGGATTCGGGCGTAGATCAGACCTAGCATAAGAAAATGCAGCTTACCCAGCACAATACCGACTACGACATAGGTGCCGGACTGCCATATCTTGCTAACGGCGTTTTGAAAGTATTTTTTCTTCCGGATGGCCAGGTATGAGAGCGCGTGCCACAGACCGAACAAGAGGACGTAGGCCGGCACGAGATAGGCCGCTGAGCCGAGGATGTTGAACGGGTGGGTAAGCAGAAGGTGCGCGGCCAACAGCAGGACGACAGAAAATGCAACCGTGATATAGAAGCTCAGGAAGAATAGCCTGGTGGCGTCACGACTCCGGCGCGGCAACAGGATAGCGAGTTGATACCGACCGCCCGCGGCGACAATCAGTATACTGGATACTGCGAAGAACGATGTAAACAGTGCAAAGTCTTCTTCTGAATAGAGGCGGGTGAGAAGAGGAGATGCCAGGAACGGCAACGCCTGACCCAACGCGGTTCCCATCATCTGGTAGGATACGTTTTTGAAGAACTCGGACTTTAGAACGGTTTTTACTAGGCGCATGGAAATCAGGTGTTCACCTTCTCGTCGATTCGCGGGACTTCGTTAAAATCCTTGTGAACCCCAGCCAAATAACAAACAAATATGGCGAAAATGACGATGCCGGAATGTCGTGAGAGAAGATTCTCGAACAGCAGGTTAAAGGTAATGATAGCGAGGAAGATCAGGAGTAGCTCATTCCGTTTTTTTACCGCCGACACAGCCAGCCGAGTAATTCCAAAAAGAAAGAAACCCAACAGGACAACACCGCCCCCCAGTAGAAAATCGAGATACTGATTGTGCGTGTTGTACCGTCGTTCGGCGGGAAACACGTAGTTCTTTTGTTTATACACACTCAGCAATCTGGTTTCTTTATTTCCTTCGCCAACGCCAAACAGCCAGTTGTTCTTGATGACATCAAGACTGGAATCCCAGGAAAGCAGTCTCAGGGAGTGACCGTATTTGGCATTCGGATCGACCTTTTCCAACGAAGAAGTTACCGTTTCGAGAAATACTTTTGACCGGGGATTTACGGAAAAGAACACAATGCCCGCAAGGAGCGCGGCAACAATGACTACGGGTTTCATTACGCGGCTCTTTGTCATGGAAGAAACGATATAGACGGTGAGTGCGAAGAATGTGATGAGGGTGGCCTTCCCCGAGAGCAGGAACAATGCCGCGGAGAACAAAACATAGAACGCAATGAGCGTGATCCTGATCCGGGTACGTTTCAGGTCCCTGTACAGCACATAAATGAAGGCCTGCGCGAGGATGAGGTAAATACTGAAATACGTGGGCTGGTCGATGAAGTAGGAAAGTTCACTGCCAAAAAAATGATTCCCTCCCATAACGGATGAGGTGAATACGTCGAAGGTCTGATCTGTATACACGCGTGAATTGAAACTCCATGTTCCATCGGTCAAACGGATCGATCGTACAACCGCGCGCGCAAGACAGGTTGCAACGGCCAGCAGATTGCCGAGAATGAAAGTAGACAGCACACGGTTTCTGAATGCCCGGTCGAATAGATTGAAGTTTAACGCGAACATCAACGGGACAACAAGCAACGCAATTCGTTTCTCCATAACCGGAAACGGCTCCCCCGTTAGCAGACCGGATACCATATAGTATGCAAACAGTCCGGGGAGAAACCAGTCGATTTTGAAATTGTGTACAGCCCCGGATTTCCGGAGGCGAATGAGCGATCCTCCGATGATGATGCCTATGAGTACACCAAAAAAGCCGCGATATAAGGGAAGCGTGAAGATCAGAGCCAGAAACCCAATCTGAGCATTGGTAAGATATCGGAATGCAGTATTCAGCGCGACCTTCATCTTTCTGAAGGGCTTAGTCGGCAATAGCCTTTAACAATGGATGATAGTTCTTGCCGCTAACCCCGAGGGGTGTTGCTTTTCGGATCTCGTGTGCGAGTTGAATGGCATTTCTTGCGTCCTGTAGCCCATATCCCTTTCCGGCGAGAATTTGTTTGTAGCTCTCTGTATGTAGGTCGGTGAACCCTTCGCTGAATTCAACCTCCCTGCCTTCTATGGTAATCGATCGATATGTTCGCTTTCCGGCAGCCTTGACCGCTACAGGAAGGTGATCATAGTTGATGCTGAGGAACCAGCGCACGCGGGCGTGCTCGAGTTCAATATACCCTGCGGCATGCTCCTTTGTCAGAACATGTACTTCGCTTTTCTTAACGGGGCCAAACACCCAATCGAGCATATCAAAAAAATGGATTCCGATGTTGGTCGGTACGCCGCCCGATTTGGACTCGTCGCCTTTCCAGCTGATCTGATACCAGTTCCCTCTGGAAGTTATGTACGAGAGGTCGACATCGTACACCTTTCCCTTCGGGCCTTTCTGTACTTCGTCGCGCAAAGCGATGATGCTGGGGTGGTGGCGTAGCTGAAGAATTGTGTACACACGCTGGCCGGTCTCTTTCTCAATTTCCGACAGTGCATCTACATTCCAGGGATTAAGCACCAGGGGTTTCTCACAAATCGCATTCGCGTGGTGCCTGAGGGCGAAGCGTATATGAGAGTCGTGCAGATAGTTTGGCGTGCAAATGCTGACAAAGTCAGTTTTGATCCCGTGTCTTTTCAACTTGTCGAGGTGCCGGTCGAATCGTTCAAACTCGGTAAAAAAGTCTGACTTGGGAAAGTACGAGTCGAGGATGCCGACCTGATCGAACTTGTCCAGCGCTGCCACGAGATTATTCTCTGTGTCTTTGATAGCCTTGAGATGCCTGGGGGCTATATATCCGGCAACGCCAATGAGCGCAAAATTCTTCATGATTGTGAAATCAGTTAAAAAGGTGAATCCTTATTCAGTTACAGCCATCGGAGGGTGACTGGCGGTTGTCAGACCTGCGCGATTTTTGTTACCCGGTTATCCTGAAGCCGATACCGGTCGCCACTCTCTTCGCACTTTGCAATTCCGTCCTTATTAAACTCCAGCTTCTGCCCGAACTCACTCATCCATCCCGCCTGCCGCGCAGGGTTGCCTATCACCAGAGCGTAAGCCGGAACGTCTTTTGTCACAACCGCGCCTGCGCCGATAAACGCGTATTCACCAATATCATGCCCGCATACGATCGTGGCATTGGCGCCGATCGACGCGCCGCGCTTCACAACTGTTCGCGCGTATTGATTCCTTCTGTTTACCGCGCTCCGTGGATTGATCACATTCGTGAAAACCATCGAAGGGCCGAGAAACACATCGTCTTCGCATATCACGCCAGTATAGATCGAAACGTTGTTCTGTACCTTGACATTGCGCCCTAACACTACGTCCGGAGAAATAACAACGTTCTGTCCGATATTGCAGTTCTCTCCGATCTTACAGTTGGGCATGATGTGGGAGAAATGCCATATCCTGGTACCAGCCCCGATTTCGGAACTTTCGTCAATCACCGCGGTAGGGTGCGCATAGTAGGTCTCTTCATTTCCCATCTCAGAAGCTGTTGATCGTGTCGCATATATACTCAAGCTGCCCAGGCTCCATCTCTGTATGTATCGGTAACGAAATTACTGTTTTTGAGAGTCTTTCGGTAACAGGATACGACCCTTCACCGATACCCGGGCAACGATAAGCGGGTTGCATGTGCAACGGCACCGGATAATAGATCATGGAAGGGATCTCGTGCGATGTCAGATATTTTTGAAAGTCGTCGCGATCCCTGTGATTTATTTTTACCGTGTATTGATGAAATACATGACTTGATAGCTCGCTCCGCACCGGGACGGTGACAAAATCCGACCGCAGGTGTTGATCGTAGAAGTCGGCCACCTGTCTGCGACGTTCCTCGTAGTCTTTGAGATACTTTAGCTTGACATTGAGTATTCCCGCCTGGAGTGTATCGAGCCGGCTGTTAACTCCGACGATGTCGTGACGGTATTTGATGCGTTGTCCATGATTCGCCGTCATCCTCAGCTTTTCGGCAAGCTGTTCATCTCGCGTAAAGACCGCGCCTCCGTCTCCATAGCAGCCGAGATTTTTGGAAGGGAAGAATGAGGTAGTTCCAACAGTTCCCATGGTACCGGCCATTGCGCGCGATCCGTCTGAAAACCGGTATTCGGCGCCCAACGCCTGGGCTGCATCTTCTATAACATGAAGCTTGTGCTTTCGGGCTGTTGCCAGCAGCGGCTCCATGTCTGCGCATTGGCCATAGAGATGCACGGGTACGATGGCTTTTGTTTTCGCCGTAACCCGTGACTCGATTTGTCGCACGTCAATGTTGAATGTCTCTTCGTCAACATCGATGAATACCGGCGTCAACCCGAGTAGCGCGATTACTTCCGCGGTAGCGACATACGTGTGAACGGGAACGATTACTTCGTCGCCGCGTTCAAGCCCGAGCGCCATCATGGCAAGCTGCAAGGCATCGGTGCCGTTGGCACAGGGAACGACATGCTCAATGTTGACATATTTTCCCAGCGCCGCCGCGAATGCCTTTACCTGCGGCCCCTGAATAAATGCGGTTGAAGTGATGACGTCCTCAATGGCCGCGTCGACCTCCGGTTTGATCCGGAGATATTGCCTGTGCAAGTCGACCATTTTTATTTCTTCCATCATTTAATGAGTTGTACTACCCGGCCTCCTAAAACACCCTCTTCTCCCAGGCCCAGGCATCCCGCAGAGCGTCGGCGCTGGAGTATTGAGTTTGCCATTGCAGCTTCGTGTTCGCTAACGCCGGGTCTGCGTATACCTTCACGACATCACCCGTCCGGCGGGGGCCTATCTCGAAGTTAAGCGTAACGCCCGTGACCTCCTGAAACTGGGTGACGAGTTCCAGCACTGAGACACCTCTGCCGGTTCCGAGGTTGAAAGCCTCGTAAGTATTTTCTTCTTTTATTTTTGCCAGGTACTCCATCGCTTTCACGTGACCGACCGCCAGGTCAACTACGTGAATGAAGTCGCGGATGTTTGTGCCGTCCGGTGTATCGTAGTCGTTGCCGAAGATCGTGAGCTTTTCCCTTTTGCCCGCGGCGGTTTGGGTGATATAGGGGACGAGGTTATTGGGTGTGCCGATCGGCAATTCGCCGATCAATCCGCTTGGATGAGCGCCGATGGGATTAAAGTACCGAAGAGAAACCACGCGCAGTCCTTGCTTGCTCGCATCTTCGAGAATCCGCTCACTCATTTGTTTGGTTGCGCCGTAAGGAGATTCGGCGCGTTTGAAAGGCGCTTGCTCGTTTACCGGGATTACATCAGGCTGTCCGTATACCGTGCATGACGATGAAAAGATCAGGTTGCTCACGCCGTGTTTCACCATCACTTTTAGCAACGCGACAAGTGACCCGAGGTTATTCTCGTAATACATCAGCGGCTCCTCTACCGATTCGCCGACAGATTTGTAGGCAGCGAAGTGAAGTACGCACGAGATAGGTCCCTGTGTGCGGAATACTTCATCGAGGAATTTTTCGTCGGTGCAATCGCCTTCGTGGAAGTTGAGTTTTGTGCCTGTTATCTCTTCGACCCCGTTGAGCAGGGTGCGATCACTTCGTGAAAGATTGTCGACAACTACGGATTCATAACCGGCGTTAAACAGTTCGACGACAGTATGTGCGCCAATATAGCCGGCTCCACCGGTGACGAGAATTTTTTTCTTCATAAGCGCGCGCTTGTTATTGATTGATCAAGAAATCCCTTGACGTCGTACACAATCGTTTTTTCGTGTTTCAGGGTTCCCCAATTGAGATCGTGGAACTCCTGGTGTCCGACCGCCAGTACGATGGCGTCATAGTCCTTGCCGGGAGCCGGCACGATGGTGAGGTCATATTCGTGTTTCACCTCGTCGGCGTCGGCATGCGGATCATATATATCTACCTGTGTCCCGTACGTTTCAAGTTCATGAATAACATCCACTACCCGGCTGTTGCGGATGTCAGGGCAGTCTTCTTTAAAGGTGATACCAAGCACAAGTACCCTTGCTTTGTTGATAGCGGTATCCTGTTTCGCCATTAGTTTGATCACGCTGTTGGCGATATAGATGCCCATGTTGTCGTTGATCTTCCGGCCGGCGAGAATAACCTGTGAGTGATATCCCAGGCTTTCTGCTTTGTGCGTGAGATAGTAGGGATCTACGCCGATGCAATGCCCTCCAACCAGTCCGGGTTTGAAGGGGAGAAAATTCCATTTTGTGCCGGCGGCTTGCAGTACTTCGTGTGTGTCTATTCCCATGCGGGAGAAGATCAGTGCCAGCTCGTTAACAAAGGCGATGTTGATGTCTCGCTGAGAGTTCTCAATTACCTTGGCGGCTTCTGCTACCTTGATCGATGACGCTTTGTGGGTTCCCGCTGTGATTACCCGTTTATATAGCTGATCGACTTTCTCCGCGATTTCGGGCGTGCTGCCACTCGTCACCTTCTTGATCGTGGTTACGCGATGGAGTTTATCTCCCGGGTTAATGCGCTCGGGTGAGTATCCGCAAAAGAAGTCAGTATTGAATTTCAGGCCGCTGAGTTCCTCGAGAATAGGGACGCAGACTTCTTCTGTGCAGCCCGGGTAGACGGTGGATTCATAAATGACAATGTCGCCTTTCTTCAGGGCACTCGCCACGGTACGGCTGGCGCTCATCAGTGGCCGGAGGTCGGGCTTCTTGGATTCATCTACAGGTGTCGGAACGGTGACGATGAAGTAATTGACATCCGCCAGGTCCTTCGTGTCGGATGAATAGGTAAGCTTAATCGAGGCTTTGAGTTCGTCGGGCTCGACTTCCCGCGTTCTGTCTATGCCGCGTTTCAGTTCTTCGATCCTTTCAACGTTAATGTCGAATCCGATTACATCGATTACCTTTCCAAATTCTACAGCGAGGGGAAGGCCGACGTAGCCCAAGCCAACGATACTTATCTTGTCCATTCTCAGTTTTGTATTTTGTAATATTCGCGATACCAGTCGATAAAGTTCTCGATGCCTGTTTCAATGGGTGTGGCAGGCTTGAAATCCACATCTCTTATAAGATCATCTACGTCGGCATACGTTTCCGGAACATCCCCATCCTGGAGAGGCATGAAATTGATGACTGCTTTCTTTCCAAGCTTTTCTTCAATAACCTCGACGAACCTGAGCAGTTCTACGGGTTTATTGTTGCCGATGTTGTATATGCGGTAAGGCGCAAAGCTGGAAGATGGATCCGGCGCCAGCCCACTCCACTCGGGGTCGGGCGTTGGCTTCCTCGGGATCAGTCGAACGATCGCTTCAACGATGTCTTCGACATACGTGAAGTCCCGTCTCATTTTGCCATTGTTGTAAACATCAATCGGCTTTCCTTCCAGTATAGCTTTTGTGAACAGAAAGAGTGCCATATCCGGCCGGCCAAAGGGACCGTATACCGTGAAGAACCGGAGGCCGGTTGTGGGCAGGTCGTACAATGCCGAATAGGTATGCGCCATCAGTTCGTTGGCTTTCTTGGAGGCCGCGTAAAGCGATATGGGATGGTCTACATTGTGATGAACAGAGAACGGCATCTTCGTGTTGGCGCCATAAACGGAACTGGAAGATGCATAGATAAGGTGCCCTGCCTTATGGTGCCTGCATGCCTCAAGAACGTTCAGGAAGCCGTGAAGGTTGCTTTCGAGGTAAGCGTGAGGATTGATCAAAGAATACCTGACACCCGCCTGGGCGGCCAGGTTGATGACGCATGCAAACGAATGTTCTGAAAACAGCCGGTTAAGTCCCGCGGCATCGGCCAGGTCCTGCTGTATAAAAGTGAACCCGGCGAGTTGTTTGAGGACGGCCAGACGCGATTGCTTCAACGAAACGTCGTAGTAATCGTTCATGTTGTCGATACCGACTACTTCGTAACCCTGCGATATAGCCTTTTTTGCCAGGTGGAACCCGATAAAGCCAGCGCTTCCTGTAATTAGAATTTTCCCGTGTGAGGACATTGGTTGTAAGTTCAGAACGTTTTTAGAAGATCGCAAAAATATGAAGATTCACCATATTGTGTATAAATTGCGTCTTTGATTAGTAAATTAAGGAATGGAAGAGCAAAAACAGAGACCCGTCAGCGGAGATGAGATCGATATCACGCAATTCTTTCGCTGGATCGGACGTGGTTTCTCAAAGCTGGGAACATCCATAATCGCTGGTATGGCGGGCTTACGCCGTCAGTTCTTAGAAAACAAGCTCTTCTTCGTAGCTATTATTGTCGTTGGGCTGATCTCAGGCGCTCTCTATACTGAACTAGTCAGGAAGGAGTACTACAGGTCGTCTATGGTATTGCGATGTGACTACCTCAATACGCAAAGTCTGAGGAATGCGATCGACAAGTTTAATCTTTTATCGTCTGAAAGAGATACGGAAGGACTCCAGGCAGCCTTCGGTATCGATGCGGCGACCGCCAGTAATGTTCAGCGCTTTGATTTCCGACCCTTGTACCTGGAGGAGGACGTTGTACAGATGGAAGTCCTGCGTGAACAACTCAACAATCTTACCACGGAAAAGGAGGAACTCGTTGATAAGGTGATTGACCGTCTCAAAGTCGAAAACAAGGACTCCTATGAAATCATTGTCTTCGTTTATGATCCCGATATCGTTCAGTCGCTGGAGAAGG
Organism: uncultured Roseivirgaceae bacterium; assembly: GCA_964493505.1. Classification (GTDB taxonomy): domain Bacteria; phylum Bacteroidota; class Bacteroidia; order Cytophagales; family Cyclobacteriaceae; genus Chryseosolibacter. The sequence goes on along the minus strand of CAZBNP010000006.1, from coordinate 131,749 downwards.
CCATTGTGGATTACTTCCGGAACAGCCCCTATATAAGAACAAGAATCGAAAGTAACCGGGAGATGCTTGTACGACGCAAGGCCAAACTGGAGAGCGAACTGCGGAAGCTCGACAGTCTCAAACTAGCCATGTTTCAGAACTATAGCTTTGTCGCGCAGAAAAGTAGCGGCTCGAACAACGTCGTGGTTGGGGGAGAGGAAGGATGGGCTGATCCTGTGAGGATATTCGAGATAGACCTGAGTCTCTACGCTGACTTGGAAGATGTGCGGAAGAAACTGGAGATTTTGCCGGATTTTGAGGTGGTCGATGGCTTTACTTCTTTCAAGAAATCGGAGACCGCCGCTCTTGCCGATGTTTTGGCTGCATCCGTACTGTTTTCAATCGTAGTAGGATACCTGATCCTGGGGGCTTACCGCTTTGATCGCATGCTGGCAAACTACCCGACAAAAAAGCACGGTGCCTCAAAAACTTAAAATACTTCTCCTCAAAGAGTTCAGGCTTGAATTGCGACGGAAGTCGGTTATTTCCGGTATCGCTCTCTATTTGCTGAGCCTGATCTTCATTTGCTACCTGACGTTTAGTCTCCGCCGCGATACTATCAATGAAGCCACGTGGTCTGCGCTCTTCTGGCTTACGATCCTGTTTTCTGTCGTCAACTCGGTAGCTAAGAGCTTTATTGGCGAGAAAAAAGGAGCGACGATATATTATTATTCGGTTGCCAGTTCACAGGTAATTATTATTTCGAAGATACTGTACAATGCCATATTATGTTTTGTGCTGTCTGTGGCGGGATATGTGCTGTTTCAGGTATTTATCGACAACCCCGTGGAGGACCACGGCTTTTTTCTCCTGCTGTTAATATTGACCTCCGTCGGTTTTTCAGGTGCTCTTACGTTGATTTCGGGTATCGCGGCGCGAGCGAACAACAGCAATATCCTCATGGCGGTACTGAGTTTCCCGATTGTGATAAGTATTCTGCTGATGGCTATTCGCGTTACCAAGAACATACTCGATGGCATTGACCGCTCTGCCAGCTACGACGAACTACTCAATCTGCTTGCTATTAACGGCATTCTGGCTGCACTTGCCTGGCTGCTGTTTCCCTATATCTGGCGCAGCTAGATATTGATTAATTCGCTTTCCGTCATTCGTTATTCGTCGTTTCGTGGCTACCTTGCGGTGCAATTGCACTGGCTTGCGACTTTTTTGGGAATTCTCTGAGAGACCCACGCTGATTATGAAGAACTGGATGAAATACCTGGCTGTTGGGATCCTGCTGTTTGTACATACGGGGGGCCTCCTTCTCGACGTACCGCGACTGAATATCCTCAACGAGAGCATCCGTGCATTGTATTTTCATGTGCCGATGTGGTTTGGTATGATATTCCTCTTTGTGCTGTCGTCTTATCACGCCATTCTGTATCTCCGAAATCCCTCTATTGAAACAGACCGCAAGTCGGTCAGCTTCGCCCATGCGGGAACCGCCTTCGGAATCCTGGGGATCTTTACGGGTATGGTTTGGGCGAATTATACCTGGGGCTCGCCCTGGCATGGCGACCCGAAACAAAACGGTTCGGCAATTGCCCTGCTGGTGTACCTCGCTTATTTTGTCCTGCGCGGATCGGTTGACAACGAGGAACAGAGGGCGCGCCTGAGCGCCGTTTATAATATTTTTGCTTTTGCGGCGATGATCCCCCTTATCTTTATAATCCCTCGGCTTCAGGACTCCCTGCATCCGGGAAGTGGCGGTAATCCGGGCTTCAACATGTATGATCTCGACAACCGGATGAGACCCGTGTTTTATCTGGCCGTGACCGGGTGGATACTGCTGGGCTACTGGATCGCAACACTGCGGATTCGCTACAAGACCCTTGAAGAAAGAATACTCGACTCAGAATGAAAACACTACTCAAATGTGCGCTTGCTGTTATACTAAGCGCTTTTTTTACCGACCTCGCCGCACAGGATGCAGAAATGGCGGATAGCTTCCGTGCCGATGGAAAGATCTATGTTGTTGTTGCGATCATATTGATCGTTCTGGCGGGGCTGATTACGTACCTGTTTCTGATGGACAGGAAATTGACCAGACTGGAGAAACTTCTTGGTCAAAAACGACAAACTAAAGCGGAAGGGAAATCGTTGTGATGCCGGAAGCTGTTGATCATTTTTACCTAATTTTTGCTTGACATCATGAAGAAATCACACATCCTTATAATTGTTGTTATTGCAGCCGCCATCGGTATCCTGGTGTCTACGGCAGGTGATGCCAGTACGTATGTTGGTTTTGGCGAGGCGTATGAAATGGCAACCGCCGGAAATAAAAGGGATATTCACGTGGTCGGCGAGCTGACAAAAGATGCTTCCGGCAATATTGTCGGTATCGAACCGGGACTCGACAAGGTTTCATTTTCGTTCTCGCTGGTAGATGAGCAGGGTAAAACACAACGGGTCGAATACAACGAACCCATGCCTCAGGATTTTATTAAGTCGGAAAAAGTCGTCGTGATCGGCCGGTACGAAGGCGAAGTGTTTAAGGCCAGCAAGATCCTTCTGAAGTGCCCTTCCAAGTACCAGGAACAGAATGTCAGCGTCTAAGGGCTCTTCTGTGTTGGTTGTTTGTAATTCGTCATTTGTTATTCGCAGTCTGGCATGATCCACTATTTCATCGGTGACCTCGGTCACATTTTTGTAATTACTTCCTTTGTCGCGGCGCTGGCATCGGCATTCTCATACTTCAAGGGTACCGCGGCTTCCTCGCTCGACAAGGCGGAGTTCTGGAAACAAAATGGTGCCGCCAGTTTCTACATCCACGCTGCTTCCGTTCTCGGGATCTGCGTGAGCCTCTTTGTTATTATCGCCAACCATTACTTCGAATACCACTACGCCTACAGCTACTCGGACAGCAAGCTGCCCGATCATTACCTGGTCTCGACATTCTGGAACGGACAGGAGGGAAGCTTCCTGCTTTGGATGTTCTGGCATGCGATACTCGGAATAGTTATTATCAACACGAACAAGTTCTGGGAAGCCCCGGTGATGACAGTGTTTGCCGCGGTGCAAGCGTTTCTGGCTTCTATGATCCTCGGTGTGGTATTGCCCGGCACCGACATTCGCGTCGGAAGTTCACCCTTTGTTTTGTTGAGGGAGGTGATGCACGATGCGCCGATCTTCCTCACACAGCCCGATTTCATCCCTGCTGATGGTAATGGTTTGAATCCGCTTCTTCAGAATTACTGGATGGTGATCCATCCTCCGACACTCTTCCTTGGATTTGCCGCCACGCTGGTTCCGTTTTCCTATTGTATCGCCGGATTGTGGGTGGGCAAATACCGCGACTGGATACGCCCGGCGCTTCCGTGGTCGCTCTTCGCTGGCGCGGTACTCGGTCTTGGAATCCTGATGGGTGGCTACTGGGCGTATGAGACGCTGAACTTCGGTGGATACTGGAACTGGGATCCGGTCGAGAACGCTGTATATGTACCGTGGCTGATCCTCGTCGCCGCGATCCATACCATGATCATCTACCGAAACAGTGGAATGGCTCTCAAGACTTCCATGATCCTGGTGATAACCGTGTTTGTGCTGATCCTCTACTCAACGTTTCTCACACGCAGCGGAATTCTCGGTGACTCGTCGGTTCACTCCTTCACCGATCTCGGACTTAACGGACAACTGCTGATCTATTTACTGTTTTTCCTTTTCGTTTCGGTAGTACTCCTGATCGTAAGATGGAAGAAGGTTCCGACGACAGACGAGGAGGTCTCCACCTATTCGCGTGAATTCTGGATATTTATCGGTGTGCTGGTGCTGTGCCTTATGGGCTTTCAGGTGCTGGTGCCCACGTCTATCCCTGTGTGGAACAGCATCGTCAACAACATCTTCGGCGGATCCTCAAACATGGCACCCCCCGCAGACCAGGTCGGATTTTATACCAGGTTCCAGCTGTGGTTTGCAGTCGCCGTCGCCCTTCTCTCGGGAATAGGACAGTACTTCTGGTGGAAGAAGATCGATATCCGCCAGTTGGGCAGGGAGTTGCTCGGACCGCTTCTTATCACATTGGTGGTTTTTGTCGTGGCTCTTCAATTCATCCTGTTCACGTATAGCTCCGATGCCCTTACCGATTTCAGCTACTGGGTAGTCTTGTTTTGCGGCACCTTCACGATAGCGGCAAACGGTAAAATACTGATTAACCTGCTGAAAAAGAGTCCGTCACTCTCCGGAGGCGCGATTGCGCATATCGGTATAGGATTGATGCTGGTAGGGATCCTGTTCTCTTCCGGATATTCGAAAGTAGTTTCGCTGAACAACACCGGCCTTTTGTATAGCCGTGAGGCGGGTGACGAATTCAACCGCGATAACCTGCTTCTGTTCATCAACGAGCCGCGTACGATGGCTGGTTATCGTATTGAATTCAAAGGCGACAGGCTGGAACCCCGCGACAAGCCGGGATATGTTGATCCAAGTGATGTTGAATTCACGGATGATCCGTTCACCGTAGTGGCTCGCCGAGATATCACCTTTCAGCGGAAAAAGCTTTATAACGCTGGCGACACGTTTGAGATCTTCCCTGAAAACAGGTACTACGAAATATTGTTGACGGGTGAGAAGGGGAAGGAGCATCGTCTGTACCCGCGCATTCAGGATAACCCGCGAATGGGTATAGCGGCGTCGCCGGACATCAAGCGCGATCTCGGCAAGGATCTCTATGCTCACGTCGTCGATCTGAACGATCCTGAGAAAGCGGAATGGAGTGAAGTGGAGGAATTGAGAGTCAGCGCTAACGAGCAATTCTTTGCGAACGATTATATCGCCGCTGTCGAAAAAGTTGAAAGGGTCTTTTCAATCGGATCGGTAGTGCTCGACTCCGCCGATGTTGCCGTGAGGGCGCATATCGTGGTAAAGGGCGAATATCAGGACTATACGGCAGAACCGATCTTCCTTATCCGCAACCGTATGGTTGGACGCATCCCTTACGAGATCGGAGACCTCGGGGTTCAGCTGACACTGTTGAATATTCATCCCGAAACCGGCCAGTTTAGTATTGGAGTCAGCACACGTCAGAAAGACTACGTAATCCTCAAGGCAATGGAAAAGCCCCTGATCAACGTACTCTGGCTCGGCACACTTATGCTCATCGTCGGATTCACCGTGGCTATCGTGCGACGGTACCGTGAGTTCTCCAAGATGAAAGCCAAAGGTCTTGAGTAGCAGGTAGTCTGACTATCTACTTCCCATTCCTCAGTACGCTCTTCCCTTTGCCATACAGGAAATAGATCACGACACCAATCGCCATCCACGCGAGTAACCGCAGCCAGGTGTCATGGGGCAGGAATACCATCATGAAGAGACAGGTTGCTATACCGAGTATGGGAATCAGCGGAACCAAAGGAACCTTGAATCCACGGGGAGCGTCCGGTTGTTTTACGCGCAACACCCATATACCGGCACATACCAGCACAAACGCGAAGAGAGTACCGATACTGACCATCTCACCCACAACATTGGCAGGGACAAACGCCGCGAAAAGGCTGACGAATAACATAAAGAGCAGATTCGACTTCCACGGAGTGCGAAACTTTGAGTGAACATCCGAGAAGAATTTTGGAAGAAGCCCATCTTGTGACATCGAGTAGAACACCCTTGATTGGCCCATTAGCATCACCAGGATAACCGAAACGTAGCCGGCAAGGATCGCGAGGATCACCGCCTGCTGGAGGAATACGTAGGGGGTATGCGCAATGGCGACCGCTACGGGAGCGATACCATCTTTACCCGCAAACTCCTGATAGTTTGCAAGCCCTAACATTACGTGGGCAAACAATATATACAGGATCGTACAAACGATGAGTGATCCGAGAATGCCAATAGGCATAGCTCGCTTAGGATTCCGGGTTTCCTGCGCCGCGGTAGAAACGGCGTCGAAGCCGATGTAGGCGAAGAAAACAATCGCCGCGGCACGAATAATTCCGCTGAAGCCAAACTCGCCGAAGGTGCCGGTGTTGGCGGGGATATAAGGAACGTAATTATCAGGGTTGATGTATTTCCATCCGAGGATTACGAACGTCAAAACTACGCCGACCTTGAGGACTACGATAATGGCATTGGCCAACGCTGATTCGCGTGTTCCTTTGATGAGAATGAGCGACACAAAAACGATGACGGCGACGGCCGGGAGATTCATGATACCCGTCACTATACTGCCGTCTGCGAGCGTGACAGTCTGGAACGGCGACATCGTTAGCTCCGGGGGGAAGTAAATGTCGTAATATTCAAGGAACTTGATGAGATACCCCGACCAGCTTATCGCTACCGTTGCCGCGCCGAGTGCGTATTCAAGCACGAGATCCCAACCTATGATCCAGGCGATAAATTCGCCCATGGTGGCATACGAATAGGTATATGCACTTCCTGCGATCGGAATCATCGAGGCAAACTCTGCATAACAAAGTCCTGCAAAGGCGCAGCCGAAAGCAGCTACTACAAAAGAGATCGTAATGGCAGGGCCCGCGTTGTTTGCCGCCGCCAGACCGGTTATCGAGAATAATCCCGCTCCGATAATCGCTCCTACGCCGAGCGCGATGAGATTAACCGGTCCGAGGGTGCGATGAAGATCTTTTGAATCTTCTGCCTGTGCGAGCAAGTTTGCCAGGGGTTTTTTGATGAACAGACTCATGTGGAATTTCTGTAATGCGTTTGTCTTGAACTCTTAAAAGTAAGAACTTGAGCCGAAATCGCAATAGGAAGTATCCGCCGCTCCTTGAATTGGGCTGCTATGAGGTGCTTAGCAAGGTATTACTGATCCTGGGCTCTGTTTTCTTCTTTCAGAGAATCCTGAAAGTCGTCGCTGTCACTCGTCTCTGGCTGCGACGGTGCTTCAGGAGTACTTTCTGCCTTGTGTTTTCCCTCCTTTTCCTTGAAGAAAGCCCGCTGACAGATGAGTATGATTACGACGCCGACGAATATCGACGAGTCAGCTATGTTGAAAACCGGACTGAAAAAGAGAAAGTAATCGCCACCCACAAAGGGAACCCACTCAGGCCAGTAAAAGTCAAATATGGGAAAGAACAACATGTCTATGACCTGGCCATGGAACCATGGTGAAGGTGAACCTGCGGGGTGATTGTTCAAGGCGACTCCATAAAAAATACTATCGATCACGTTGCCCACAGCACCTCCCAGAATCAACGCCATACACCAGAGGAAACCGGGATGGGCCTTCTGATGCGCCATCCTCCATAAATAGTATCCAATGCCGAACATGGCAGCGATGCGGAACGCGGTGAGCGCGAGCTTCCCGAATTCATTGTTCCACCGGATGCCAAACGCCATGCCGGGGTTGAGCAGATAGTGTAACCTGAACCATTCGCCGATGATATTGATTTCTTCATGGAGGTACATGTACTCGTGGACGAGCAGTTTTGATGTCTGATCGATGATAATGATGATCAGCGCGAGAAGAAAATACTTGTAGACTTGTGTGGATTGCCCCTTCATTATTTATTTATTCACGCTGATTCTTATTCTCATCATAAAATCGTCCATGTCGATCTCTTCAGCATCGCTGACCTGGTCTTTCAGTTCGAGGCTGATCGCCTGTGTTTCCATGCTGATATATTCCTTGTGCGCGGTAATCGCGGAATCCAGCGCTTCACCGTTGCGCTCAACTTCAATATCTATTTTGTCCAGGACCGCCAATCCGCGATCTTTCCTGAGGTTCTGAACGCGATTGACAAAGTCGCGGGCAATCCCTTCGCGCTTCAATTCGCCGGTGATATTCACATCAAGCGCCACGGTAAGGCCGTTCTCAGTGGCTACTGACCATCCGGGAATATCCTCAGAACTGATAATTACATCTTCAATCGTCAGATCGAAGCCACCTTTGTTGAGTTTACCCGTCTTTTCGATCGCGTTGATCTCTTCCTGCTCAAAAGCATTGATAACCGCAGACACCTCTTTCATTCTGGGGCCATACTGCTTTCCGAGTTTCGCGAAGTTCGGTTTCACTTTTTTGACCAGCAGCCCGGAGGTATCGTCGATGTATTCAACCTGCTTCACGTTGACTTCCGCGAGAATGATCGCTTCAACGGTGCGCACACTCTCGGCGAATGACTGTTCGATCACCGGCAGCAGAACTTTTTGCAACGGAGTACGAACCTTGATCTTATTGTTTTTGCGTATCGAATGTACGAGCGAACAGATACGCTGGGCGTAATCCATCGACTTCTCAAGTGAGGAATCAATGAGCGTTTCAGTTGCTTTCGTGAAGTCGGTCAGATGTACCGACGGATGACGCAGCGGTGTGTTGTTCGCCGCGGCGTCGCCGCGGATATTGTCACTCAGGTTTTTGTAAAGCCATTCGCTGAAAAATGGGGCGATCGGCGACATCAATTGCGATGTAACCATGAGACATTGATAGAGGGTCTCGTACGCGGCCTTCTTGTCGTCGTCATACCCGGCAGTGATATTGTTGGAGGGTTTCCAGAAACGCTTCCTGTTGAGCCGTACATACCAGTTCGACAAATGGTCGTTTACAAATTCCTGAATCGCGCGTGCTGCGCGTGTGGGTTCATATTCTTCAAACGCCTTCCGGACCTCTATTACGAGTGATTGCAGCCGTGACAGAATCCAGCGATCGAGGTTGGTCTTGTGCTTGTCTGCGACGAGACTCATTTCGTTCATGACGAACCCGTCGATGTTGGCGTAGAGGGCGAAGAACGAATATGTGTTGAGCAATGTGCCGAAGAATCTTCGTTGCACTTCGACGATCCCGTCGAAGTCGAATTTCAGGTTTTCCCAGGGAGGAGCATTCTCTATCATGTACCACCGTACCAGGTCGGGGCCATATTTGGAGAGTGTCTCAAAAGGATCGACCGCATTGCCCAACCGCTTGGACATCTTGTTGCCGGCTTTGTCGAGCACGAGACCATTGGATGTTACGTTTTTGAATGCAATGCCGGCGTTGTTGTTCCGCTTGTTCACCGCCTGAATCTCGGTGCTCGATTCGTTGATGAGTACGGCTATTGCGTGAAGGGTGAAGAACCAGCCCCTTGTCTGATCTACTCCCTCCGCGATGAAGTCGGCCGGGTAGTTCTTCTCAAAGATATCTTTATTTTCAAACGGGTAGTGCCATTGGGCATACGGCATGGCGCCGGAGTCAAACCACACGTCGATGAGGTCGGTTTCGCGATACATAGGCTCACCGCCGTCGCTGATCAGGATCACATCGTCTACATAAGGACGGTGAAGGTCGCCCGCTTCCAGGGGTGATTTTTCCATCAGCCCTTTGGCGATCGACTTCTCTATTTCGCGGTTGAGTTCTTCAAGGGAGCCGATGCATCGTTCTTCGCTGCCGTCTTTGGTCCTCCAGATAGGAAGGGGTGTTCCCCAGTAGCGCGACCGTGATAAATTCCAGTCGACAAGGTTTTCAAGCCAGTTCCCAAAACGCCCTGTTCCCGTCGACTCCGGTTTCCAGTGGATGGTTTTGTTCAACTCCACCATCTTGCCCTTCAACGCGGTGGTACGGATAAACCATGAATCAAGGGGATAGTAGAGTATGGGTTTATCGGTTCGCCAGCAATGCGGATAGCTGTGCTCGTATTTCTCAACCTTGAACGCTTTATTTTCTTCCTTGAGGATGATCGAGATGATAACATCCGTGCTCTTGTAGTCCGCATGCGCTTCATCTTCTCCCGTGTAATTCTTTACATAGAACTCGTCAGGACCTATGGTTCTGTGCGTTTTTATCTTGTAACGTGAAACGCCTTCGTCCAGTTTCTCACCCACAGCGTTGATGAACCTTCCTTTCTTGTCGACGATGGGCAGCTCATTGCCGGCTTCGTCCTTCACTGTCATGGGGGGGACTCCCTGCTGCTGGGCTACCCGGAAGTCGTCAGCGCCGAAGGTTGGCGCTGTGTGTACGATGCCGGTGCCGTCTTCCGTTGTGACGAAATCGCCGGCGATAACCTGGAAAGCGCTGTCTGCGCGGTTGGCAGGTTGAACGTAGGGCATCAGTTGGTGGTAGCGAATACCGACAAGGTCGCGTCCGTTGAATTCATTGACGATCTCGAAGGGAATTGCTTTGTCACCCGGAGTGTAGTCGCCGGGTTTCAGGTCTTTATTCTTATCGGGGAAGTACCGCGATACGAGATCCCGGGCCAGGACAACGCTTACCGGTTTATAGGTGTATGGGTTGAATGTATTGACCTGTACGTACGCAATTTTTTCGCCGACGGTCAGAGCCGTGTTGGCGGGGAGTGTCCACGGGGTGGTAGTCCATGCGAGGAAATACACAGCCGGGGCTTTTGCGAATAGGAAGTCCGACTTCTGGTCTCGTTTTACTTCAAACTGAGCGACAACGGAGGTATCCCTTACCGTTCTGTAGGACCCTGGAAGGTTGAGTTCGTGCGAGCTAAGGCCCGTTCCGGCGGCAGGTGAGTATGGCTGGATTGAGTAGCCTTTGTATAACAGACCCTTGTTATAAAACTGTTTGAGCAGCCACCAGAGGGTTTCGATATATTCCTTTTCGTAGGTGATGTATGGATTCTCCAGGTCGACCCAGTAACCCATCTTGCGGGTGAGATCATCCCACTGGTCCTTATACATCATCACGGTTTCACGGCACTTCTTATTGTAGTCGGCCACGGATATCTTCCGTCCGATATCATCTTTGGTGATGCCAAGAAGCTTTTCGACCTGAAGTTCTACCGGCAGGCCATGCGTGTCCCATCCGCCCTTCCGTTTGACCTGGAATCCTTGCAGTGTCTTGTAGCGGCAGACGATGTCCTTGACCGTCCGGGCCATAACATGGTGGATGCCGGGTGTGCCGTTCGCTGACGGTGGCCCTTCGTAGAAGGTAAAGGATGGCGCGCCTTCCCGACCGCTAATAGATCTTTCAAAAATCCCCTCTGTTTGCCAGAAATGCAGGATCTCATCTGCGACCCGGGCAAAATTAAGATCCTTAAATTCTTGGTATTTACTACTCATACCCTAAAAAACGCCTTTTCGGTACCTATAAGAGCGCAAAGATAGTTTCAAAAGGTGAAGTTCGAAGTGCTGAGGGCAAATAAGTTGACTGGCTAGTTGTCGCTGGCTGCGGCTGAGTCTGCGGGACGCGGGCGTTCGACAATGGATGGAGTACCGTTGTTTGACACCCGATTGCGAATCCTGATCTTGCTCAGATCGATCTCTTCATCTTCGCCTTCGCCGTAGAAAGTGGCGTCGAAATCATCGATGAGCAGGCGTCCTCCTTTCTGCGTCCGGGGCCTGTCAAATGTCCGAATGAGCGCGGGCAGCAGTATCAGGTTAGTGAACATCGAGATGACCAGTGTGGTAGATGTAAGCACGCCGAGGGCAATCGTTCCTCCGAAGTCGGAGAAGGCAAAGATGATGAAACCGGCAAACAGTACCGTCGAGGTATAGATGATACTCTTTCCTGTTTCCAGTATGCTGTCCGTTACCGCCAGTGGTACATTGAAATTATTTGAAAGGATCTCCTGTCGGTACTTGGCGAGGAAACGAATCGAGTTGTCGACCGAGATCCCGAAGGTGATGCTGAAGATCAGGGCAGTACTTGCTTTTAACGGAATATCAAAATATCCCATGATGCCCGCGGTAATCATCAGTGCGAGCAGGTTCGGTATCAATGAGATCACTATCATCCGAACGTTGGCAAACAATACAGCCATCGAAAGAGTGATCAGCAGGAATGCCAGAAACAGACTTTCCTTCAGATTTGCAATGAGAAATTTGTTTCCTTTTATAAAGAGCTTGGTAGTGCCTGTGATTGAAGTGATGATGGTGTCGCTTCCATTGGCGACGAAGATTGACTTCATCTTCGGTTCTATTACGAAATTCACGAGTGAGTCCATACGTTCCGAGCCGATGTCGGCCATCTGTGCGGAGATACGCATCTTGCTGAAGGTGGAATCGACAAATGATTTGAATAGCCCGGTATTGTCCGTCTGGCCTTGCATATAGCGCAGGATGAACGCGCGCTCATTTTGGGTGGGTAGTGAGTAGTGGTCGGGGTTGTTGTTGTAGAAGGTCTGCTTTGAAGCTTTCACAAAGCTGATAAGCGATACCGGCTTCGAGACTTCCGGGATGGAATCCAGGAACTGTTCAAACCTGTCTATCATTTGCAGGTTCCTCACTTCCAACAGAGGTCTGCGGCGTTTTGTCTGAAACTCGACAACCATTTCCAGCGGCATGATCCCGCTGAAATTTTTCTCAAAAAACTGCAGGTCTTTCTTGACAATGCTGTCTTCGGGCACATCATCGACCATAAATGAAACTGATCGCAGATGCCAGATCCCGTATGCCGATATCAATGCAAGCGCTATTGATATAACATAAATGGTTACGCGCTGATGGGTTACCAGGCTGTCGACCATCCTGAGAAACCCACCCATGACTTTGAAGTTGAGGTGGCGCAGGTGTCGTTCGTTCGGTGTTGGGAGCCAGGAGAAGATGCTGGGTATCATCACCAGGCTGACAAAAAACAGGGCCATAATGTTCAGGCCGGCTACGACCCCGAATTCACGCAGCACCAGTATGTCGGTCGAAAGTAATGTGAGAAACCCAATTGCAACAGTAAGATTGGTCAGGAATGTGGCCAGCCCCATTTTGTTCACGACCGACGCAATGGCTTCCATCTTGTTGTTTGTCCGGGCAAATTCGAGATGATATTTATTGAGAAGGTAGATGGCATTGGTGATCCCGATAGTGACAATTACCGGTGGGATAAGGCCGGTGAGCATGGTGATCTTGTATCCGAACAGAGCAAGGGTGCCCACAGTCCAGATCACGACAATGCCGATAATGATCATGGAGAAGATCACGGCGCGCGATGACCGGAAGAAGATGAACATGATAAATCCTGTGATCAGCACCGATGCAATCAGGAAGATTTTCATTTCGTGTTTCACCTGATTGGTAACAACGGTGCGGATAAAGGGCAGGCCGGCAAAATGCGGCGAAATGCCTGTTGCCTGCTGAAAGGTGGCGCCGGCGTCGAGCAGAGACGCGGTAAGGGGTTCTCTCAGCGCTGAGTTCATCACGTCTTTATTGACAGACACAATCATCATCGTCGCACCGTTGCTGCTGTTGATGAGTTGGCCCATGTACAGTGACTGGTCGCGGACAACACCCATGAGGCTGTCGAACTCGTTGGCCTTGATCGTCTCGGGAAAAATATTGGCGAGGTAGAAACGCGCGTTCTGGGTATCCTTCAGGCCTATCTTGAGGAGAGGCAGGGCAATGACTTCGCTCACACCACTGATTTGCTTCACACTACGCGCAAAATCGCGGTAGGCCTCGAAATTCCGTTGCTGGTAGATGGAACTGTCCCGGAACCCCACAGCAATGATGTTTCCGTCTTCGCCGAACTGCTCCCTGAATTTCTGAAGCATAATGTTGTCAGGATCGTTCAGCGGCACGGTTCGCGCAAAGTCATAGCTCATCTGCACCTTTGTTGCATAGTGCCCCATAAAGCCGGTGATGGCCGCGATAAAAAGGATTAGCGGCAGACGGTATCTGATGATCAGCCGCGCAACGGTATCCCACATAAGGAAAATCTATTTCAGGTGGGCAAAAGTAGTGAAATTACAGGCAAATGCTTAAAAACCGGTTTAACAGTTTGGATAATTTAACTCCCCGCGGAGGGGTGTATCAGATCAGGTATCGTTTGAAATACACCAGGAAGGTGGTGCCTTCGTTGGGCTCGCTTCGAACCTCCACCCGACCGCCGAGTGCCTCGATCTGTGTTTTCACGAGATACAAGCCGAGGCCCTTACCTTCCACATGAAGATGAAACCGTTTATAGAGGTTGAACAGATTTTGCTTGTATTTTTTGAGATCGATGCCGAGCCCATTGTCCATAACAGCCAGACACACGAAATCGCTTTCGTGCGTCGTCTTGATCGCGATATAGGGTGGACGTCCGGGGTCGCGATACTTGATTGAATTGCTGATCAGATTGTAGAGGATGCTTTCCACATACGGCGCGACGGCGTACACCTTTTCGGCTTCGCCGAAATTGTTGATAATGCGCGTATGGGTTTCTTCGATCTCCTTTTCGAGGATACGTTTCGTCCGCGACAGAGAGTCGTTGAGATCCACCTCGGTGAGGTTGCCGGTGTGGCGCCTGATATTGAGAATAGCGTTGAGGTCTTTCACGACCTGGTCGAGGTCATGTGCTGAGGTAATGAGCTTGTCCAGGGCGGTCTTCTTGTCCTCTTTCGTTTCTCCCATCTGTATCAGGTTGGCAAGACCCAGCACGCGGGCCAATGGTGCGCGCAGGTTGTGAGCGGCGATGAAAGCGAATTGTTCGAGTTGATTGTTGTGCTCTATCAATTGCTGATTCGTCTCCCGCAGCTCCCGTGTGCGGTTGTCGACTTCGATCTTGAGATGGTCATTCAGTGATTTGATCTCTTCGCTCTGCTGGTTGATCGTATGTTGTGCTTCCTGCAATTGTTTGTTCTGACGCGAGAGAGTTTCCTGCTGTATCTTCAGTTCCTCGTTCTGTGACCCGATCGCGAGATTCTGGGCGCGGATTTCACGCGTGCGTTCCACAACCTTCTTTTCCAGCAAGAGGTTCTGCTCACGCAGCATATTGTTTTTTTCCTCCTCGGAGTTTTTCACCAGGTCGGATAGCCTGAATGCGATGCGCGTATAAAATGCCGTGAATATCAGCGTGGGGACACAGACCATGAGTACCAGCAACTGGACTGCCTGACTCGATTCATTATTGTAATAGCTTATCGCGACATTCGCTACCAGCAGTACGCTGATCGCGGCTACGACAAAGAAAACAATATTTGGAACGGTTGACAGTTTCATAAAACCTGCCGGCGGGGGCGGCAAATGTTTCGATACGAAATTAATGGTTCGACCGTAATTTACTCATAAACTGATTCCTTTGATCTTCCTGAATAGCGAAAGCGCGTGCCTGTCGGTAAGGCCGGAGACAAAGTCTATGACATTCCGCAGCATGTGGTAGTGGTCGTCGGGGTGATCGCCGATAGCGGAAACGTTATCAGGGCTCAGTAACAGACTCAGGTTGTGGTATTTCCTGGTGCGATTGCCTTCCAGCAGGTGTAGACCCGTCTCGGTAAACTCCTCAAGCAGTCCCGGCAGCACCTGGTGACCCGACGCCTCGATTTCGACTACGTGCCTGGCGTGATAGATCGCGTCGATCGATACGCGGCTGATTTCTTTCAAAGGAACGGCCAAAGAAGAAAGCTCGGTTAATGCCTGATCGAACGAGCCATCCAGGATGCTGTTTTCGTTCGCGAGGAAAACCTCAACCGAAGCATCGATCAGCTCGCCGATAGCCATAGCCCGCAAGATCCCCAGCTTTTCGTTGAGATCACGTCGCAAACCCAGTTTGTTACGGTCAAGTTTGTCCCGCAGGATGCCCGACAGCAGTTCAACAGTATCGTCGAACGATACCAGGCCGAGCCGGCATCCGTCTTCCAGGTCGATGATGCTGTAGCATATATCGTCAGCCGCCTCAACGAGAAAGGCCAGTGGATGACGGCACCAGCTATCGGGCCCGTTGGAAATGAGCGCGAGCTCGTGCGCCACATCGCCAAACGCTGCTTTTTCCGATTGAAAGAATCCAAATTTCTTCTGGCTTTTACGGCTCTTGTCCCGCCCGGGCAGCAGTGCCGGACAGGGATATTTGGTGAAAGCACCAAGACTAGCGAAGGTGAGCTTTAGCCCGTATTGTTCCTTGTCGAGGATGCGGAAACCCTGTGCGTTGCCTTCGAACCGGATAAGGTCATGCCATTCAGCCTCCGAGACGTTAGTCTGAAAGCGCTGGCCGGCAGGATGACGGAGAAAGAAGTCGGAGATGGAATCTTCGCCCGCATGGCCAAAGGGGGGATTGCCCAGATCGTGGGCGAGCGCTGCAGCCGCTACAATGGCGCCGAAGTCGAACAAAGAGAGGTCGGCACTCAATTCCGGATGACGTTGCAGGATGACATCGCCAACACGTTTGCCTAATGAACGCCCCACACTTGAAACCTCCAGGCTATGCGTAAGACGCGTGTGAACGAAATCGTGCTCGGGAAGTGGGTGTACCTGGGTCTTGTCCTGTAGCCGTCGGAAGGGATGTGAAAAGATGATGCGATCGTAATCTTGCTCAAAGGCACTCCTCGACGGTTCGTTCGAGGCGCCGGACTTCTGACCTTTGCGTTTGGCGGAAAGCAGGTTTTTCCAGATCATTCAGATTTTTTTTGCAAGGATAGTCAAATCCGGCCAGCGTGGCGGAATGACCACCAGAACCAGAAGGGTCGCCACGCCTATATCTTTCTCAGAAGGTTATTGATCGAGCAGGCGTTGATCATTCTCGCCTTGATGTCGGCGATATTCACCCGTTCCTGTTTCATACTATCGCGCTCGCGGATCGTAACGGTGTTGTCTTCCAGAGTCTGATGATCGACTGTGAGGCAGAACGGCGTTCCGATGGCGTCCTGCCTGCGGTACCTCCTGCCTATAGTATCCTTGTCTTCATAGTAGCACTTCAGTTCGTATTTGAGATCATCCATAATTTCTTCCGCTTTCTCCGGCAGCCCGTCTTTCTTCACCAGTGGCAGTATCGCTACCTTGTTTGGCGCGAGCGCAGGAGGGATTGCCAGCACAATACGCGTGCTGCCATCATCCAGCTTTTCCTCGCGATAGCTTTTTGAGAGTACAGCCAGGAAGCAGCGGTCGAGTCCGATCGATGTTTCAATTACGTAGGGTATGTAACTTTGATTCGTCTCGCCATCGAAATACTGCAGTTTTTTACCGGAGTACTCCTCATGACTTTTCAGATCGAAATCTGTTCTCGAGTGGATACCTTCCAGTTCCTTAAATCCCATAGGGAAGTTGAACTGAATATCACAGGCCGCGTTTGCGTAGTGCGCGAGATTAAGATGATCATGGTAGCGGTAGTTCTCGTCACCCAGTCCGATGGCCTTGTGCCAACGCATTCTCTTTTCCTTCCAGAACTCATACCATTTCATTTCTTCACCCGGGCGGATGAAGAACTGCATTTCCATTTGTTCGAATTCGCGCATGCGGAAGATGAACTGTCGAGCCACGATCTCGTTGCGGAATGCCTTCCCGATCTGTGCGATGCCGAAGGGAATTTTCATGCGACCGGTTTTCTGTACGTTGAGGAAATTCACAAAGATCCCCTGGGCGGTCTCCGGTCTCAGATAGATGCGGCTCGCGTCTTCCGCGAGTGAACCGATCTCCGTCGAGAACATAAGGTTGAACTGTCGGACGTCGGTCCAGTTCCGGGTGCCGGAAACCGGATCGGCGATATCCAGGTCGGTCATGAGTTGTTTCATCGCCGCCATATCGCCGTCGGTCATCGCCGCTTTCAGGTGTTCGTTTGCCTCATCGATCTTCTTCTGGTACTCAACCACCCGCGGGTTAGTGCTGGCGAACATTTCCTTGTCGAAGGATTCACCAAAACGCTTGGCTGCCTTGTCGATCTCTTTCTGTATTTTCTCCTCTAATCGGGCGATAGCATCTTCTACCAATACGTCGGCGCGATAGCGTTTCTTCGAGTCTTTGTTGTCGACCATAGGATCGTTGAACGCGTCGACGTGGCCGGAGGCCTTCCATATCGTCGGATGCATAAAGATCGCGGAGTCTATGCCCACAATATTGTCGTGCAGCAAGGTCATAAATTTCCACCAGTACTCTTTGATGTTGTTCTTTAGCTCCGCACCGTTCTGCCCGTAGTCATACACCGCGCTGAGGCCGTCATAGATCTCGCTTGAGGGAAAGATAAATCCGTACTCCTTGGAGTGGGAAATGATGTTCTTTAAAAGGTTGTCTTCCTGGGTTGCCATAGGGGGGCAAATATAGGGAAATATGGGATAGGTTTTGGTACCGATCGCCGTCTGGTTGCTATCGCAGTTTTGCTGCCACAAATCCCGGAGGGATGAAAGATATAATTGCCCGGGCTTTCAAGCCCTTCTCCGGAACTTGGAACCTAGAACCCGAAACCCAATACCCCCAAGGTTGTGTCGTTGGATATTGCCTTACACCAGGCTGCCATTTATTCTTTGCTGTTTGCAATAATAGAAAAACCATTTTATCTTAGTCCTAAGCCCATCACTGATTTCCGCGGAGGAGATCGGATGGGCTTTTTTGTTTTCCGCAACACAGCCATGATGATCTCGGTAAAAGTTGAGTGCGGCCTGGTGCAGCCCGTTGCGTACGATGCGTTTGGGAGAGAAGCGGTCCAGTATCTGCCGTATGTATCGGGTGAAGAGAATGGGTGGTTCAAGAGGGACTTTGTCAAGAAGGATGACCCCGGCTACACCACCAGTGACCAGTATATTTTTTACAACCATTCCAGCGCAACGATAGCGCAGGACACCCACCCTTATTCCGAGACGGTGTTCGAGCCCTCACCGCTAAACCGTCCCGATAAACAATATGGAGCGGGTGCTGCCTGGCGTAGCAACGACAGGTTCATCCAGCACGGGTACCTGGTGAACCGGCATGGAACGAGCACGGGACAGGAGAAAATTATTGCCTGGGAGATCAATGGATCGGGATACCCGGTACGCGCCGGGCAGCTCGAAGGCTACATTGAGACAGGCGGTTACTACGCAACCGGGCAGCTGTATGTCAACAGCACGAAGGACGAGGAGGGCAATGAGGTTCGGGAGTACACCAATAAGTCTGGGCAGATCATTCTAAAGAAAGTGCAGGCGGTCTCCACATCTACACCCGGCTTTTCGCTTAGCAACCGGGCTCACTGGGCACAAACCTACTATGTGTACGATGATTTTGGCAGTTTGCGGTATGTGCTCCCCCCTGAGTTGACCTACAAAATCTATCAAAACGATTCTTATAACCCCTCAACGACCGCGGGAACCGGCGACCTGGATACCTGGGCCTTTCAATACAAGTACGATGGAAGAAGACGGATGGTTGAAAAGAAAGTACCCGGTGCCGACCCTGTATACATGGTGTACGACAAACGAGACCGGCTGGTGCTGACGCAGGATGGCAATCAGCGCAACGGCACCTCGAAGCTATGGTCGTTTATCAAGTATGATGCGCTTAACAGACCTGTGCTCACAGGGATAAGAGATACGGCGACATCAGGGGGCAGCAATCTGACGCAGGCGGAGATGCAAGAGGTGGTAAATCTTCATTATCAAAAGCCGGGTGCCAAATGGAGTGAGGAATATGTCGGCGATGCCCAAGGAAATATTCACGGGTATTCCAACTATTCATACCCCATCTACACCACCGGAACGGCTGCACATCCTGATCACTACCTGACTGCGACCTATTATGATAACTACGCCTTTGCGGACGATTGGCCGGATGCGTATGCCTACCTGTCAGATGAACTCGCGCAAACTGTAAACGGGACAGCGTATACGCAACCGGAGGATGCACTTCCACGAATCATCGGACAAATCACCGGCACCAAGACCAAAGTTCTCGACGGCGGACTTCGGAGCGGATACGTCTGGCTCAGCGCCGCAAACTATTATGACGACCGGTACCGTCTGATCCAAAATGTCAGCGGAAATTACCGGGGAGGTATCGACCGGGTGTCAAATCTGTATGATTTCTCGGGGAAGACACTGATATCGAAGACAACGGTCACAACGGCCCTGGTAACCTGGAAGGACAAAGTTGCCGTGAAAGAGGAAGGCAACCGAATCTATAAGACTGGGAGTGCGGGCTGGAATGCCGGAGCAGCATCCGTTCAGCAGTTACCTGCCGGACTGGACGGGTGGATGGAGTTCACGGCATCCGAGATCAATCTGGGTCGGATGGTCGGCCTGTCCGACCAGAATACCGATGCAAACCATACCTCGCTAGACTACGCGTTTTACCTGCTTGCGACCGGCGTATTGCGGGTCTACGAGAATGGTACGAATAAAACGACGATTAGTGGAGGATTCAAGATGTATGACCGCCTAAAAATCGCGCGTGTTGGGACGACTGTTTACTATTACCGGAACGATGCATTGGTGTATACTTCCCTGACGAGTTCGTCCACTCCGCTAATGGTTGACATTTCGCTAAATTCCAAGGCTTCCACAGTTGTCAACGTCACCGCCTCGTTTGCTTTAGAGACGCACTCGATAATCAAGCGATTCGACTACGACCATGCCGGGAGACTTTTGAATACCTATCATACAGTAGACGCCGAAGATGCTGTTATTCTATCGAGGCACCGTTATAATGAACTTGGACAACTCATCAACAAAGGGCTTCACTCCAGCAATGGAACGGATTACGCGCAGACAGTTGATTACCGGTATACTATCCGGGGTTGGCTTACCAGCATCAACGATCCGGCGATCAATCCTGACGGTCTTTTTCAGTTTAATCTGAGATACAACGACCCGACGATTAGTGGCACCGGAGCTCAATTCAATGGCAACATCAGCCAGACGACTTGGCGAACCGCCGGGGGAGATGAATCCTCATATACTTATGAGTACGATCCGATGAATCGCCTGACCGAGGCTGATTATTCCAATCACACTGCCCCGAATGCCAATGGTCGTTATAATGAGACTATCAAGGATGGATCAAATAGCGGATATGACCTGAATGGGAACATCAAAAAGCTTCAGCGCTATGGAAAGCTGAGCGAGACGGCGTACGGACAGATCGATGATCTGAACTATGTAACTTATACCGGCAATCAGGTGACCCGGATAGACGATGCCGTGCCGAGCGTGCCAGGCCAGGCAGGATTTACAGAGCTCACAAACAACGTGTCGGGGGAGTACGTATATGACAAGAATGGCAATATGATTCTTGATAAGAACAAGGGTATCAGCGGCGCAGGCAACAACATTAGTTATAACTATCTCAACCTGCCCGAAAAGGTTCAGAAATCGACCTCGCAGGTCATAAGGTATATTTACGATGCCACCGGAAGGAAGCTGGCGCAGTCCGTTATTGACGGCGCCTTAACTAAAGAAACTGATTATGTAGGCGACCCGATAGCTATCGGGTTTTTCTACGAGAACGACACCCTGAAGTTTATCAGCCACGAGGAAGGGCGCGTGTTGATGACCGGGGAGGAGCCAGAATACCAGTATCACCTGAAAGACCACCTGGGCAATGTACGGTTGACGTTTACTACGAAGTCCGACACTGAATTGGGGACCGGGACACTGGAGCCGGAAAACTCGGATGAAGAATACGCGACCTTCGTTCGATATGGCAATGCGCGGAAAGTCCAATCGTATCTCCTCGATCGCAGTAAAGGGATATCTCCGACGACTACGCCGGGGTATGCCCAGCGTCTGAGTGGCGGAACTAACGAGATATACGGCCTCGGTCGGTCTTTGAGCGTGATGCCTGGGGATACGGTCAGGGCTGAGGTGTACGCCAAGTACATCGGCCGGAATGAGACCAATCC
This sequence comes from uncultured Roseivirgaceae bacterium, assembly GCA_964493505.1. Lineage (GTDB taxonomy): Bacteria > Bacteroidota > Bacteroidia > Cytophagales > Cyclobacteriaceae > Chryseosolibacter. The sequence goes on along the minus strand of CAZBNP010000006.1, from coordinate 110,340 downwards.
TGATATAGTCAGTCTTCTCAGCGCTATTGCAACGCAAATTGCCAATGGGACAACGTCCTCTGGCCTGGTGATCGACAGCCCATCATTTGGGTCCAGCACCGCGAGTTTTCCATTCCCTCCTAGACACCTTTCGCCCTGTTCCAATACTCATCCATCTCTGCCAGCGTCATCTCGCCGAGCTTCTTGCCGTCTTTTGCGGATTCGCTTTCGAGATACTGAAATCGCTTGATGAATTTCTTGTTCGTCCGCTCAAGGGCTTCTTCGGGATCGATATCTATAAACCGTGCATAGTTGACGAGCGAAAACAGCAAGTCGCCAAATTCGGACATGGCTTTGTCGCGGTTGATGGAGGTTGCCTCTCCCACGTTAAACTCTGCGCGGAACTCTTGCATTTCTTCCTCTACTTTTTCCCAGACTTGCCCGCGGTCCTCCCAGTCGAAACCGACTCCCCGCGCCTTGTCCTGAATGCGTATGGCTTTTACCAGTGCAGGCAGCGTTTTCGGTACGCCTTGCAGTACAGACTTGTTGCCGTGTTTCAGCTTGAGCTTTTCCCAGTTCGCTTTTACTGCCTCTTCGTCCTCTGCCACGGCGTCGCCGTAGACGTGCGGGTGTCGCGCGATAAGCTTATCGCTGATCCCGTGTAAGACATCGGTGATATCGAAGGCGTTGCTTTCGGAAGCAATGCGCGAATAGAAGACCAGGTGCAACATCAGATCTCCGATTTCTTTTTTTATTTCCTGCAGATCGCCGTCGAGGATAGCATCCGACAGTTCATACGTTTCTTCAATAGTGAGATGACGGAGACTTTCAAGCGTTTGCTTCTTATCCCAGGGACAATTCTCGCGGAGTTCGTCCATGATCGTCAGCAGTCGGTCAAATGCCTGTAGCTTTTCCTTCCGATTCAGATCGGGTATGACAACGGGTTTCTTCATAGCGGGTTCAAGGTAATAAATCCCGTAAACTTCTTAGATTTGCCGTCTCTAAAACCACAAGCCAGTGACATTAATCAAGTCTATTTCAGGAATACGCGGAACGATAGGAGGAAGAACAGGCGACAACCTGACACCTGTCGATATTGTTAAATTCACAGCGGCATTTGGCACGTGGATGGCAAAAAGGCCGGGGGAGAAGCGCATTGTGGTAGGGCGGGATGCACGCATTTCCGGCGAAATGGTCAGTAACCTGGTGTGTGCAACACTACAGGGGCTGGGCATCGATGTCATTGACCTGGGACTGTCGACAACACCTACCGTAGAGATAGCCGTTACGGCGGAAAAGGCGTCGGGCGGTATCATCCTGACCGCCAGCCACAACCCTGCACAGTGGAATGCCCTGAAATTGCTGAATGAGAAAGGCGAGTTTATCTCCGGGCCTGATGGCGAGGAGGTTTTGCGTATCGCCGAAAACGAAGAATTTGAATTCGCGCAAGTCACTCGCCTGGGTAAATACGAGAAGAAGGAGGGCTATATCCAGAAACACATCGCCGATATCCTCGCGCTTCCGCTGGTCGACAAAGACGCTATTCGCGACCGCGGCTTCAAAGTAGTGGTCGATGCGGTAAATTCAACCGGCGGTATTGCGGTGCCGATGCTGCTCGATTACCTCGGGGTGACGGTCAAGGAATTGTATTGTGAACCGACCGGGCATTTTCCTCACAACCCTGAACCACTTCCTGAACACCTCACCGATATCAGCCGCGAGGTGGTAAACGGAAACTACGACCTCGGTATCGTCGTCGACCCTGACGTCGATCGTCTCGCCTTCGTTTGTGAGGACGGGTCTCCCTTCGGTGAAGAATATACACTGGTAGCGGTGGCCGACTATGTGTTAAACGCCGGCCCTGTTAAGAATGGAAACACAGTGTCAAACCTTTCGAGTACGCGCGCCTTGCGGGACATTACCGAAAAGGCCGGCGGAAAATACTATGCCTCGGCGGTAGGGGAGGCTCATGTGGTTGCCCTGATGAAAGACAAGCAAGCGGTTATCGGCGGCGAAGGGAATGGCGGGATCATTTACCCCGACCTGCACTACGGAAGAGACGCGCTCGTCGGTATTGCCTTGTTTCTTACACACCTGGCCAAGTCGCAGCTATCGGCCTTGCGGCTGCGGAAAAAGTATCCCGGCTATTTCATTTCGAAGAACAAGATCGAGCTCACCCGCGACATCAGCGTCGACAAAATTCTCGAACACATTAAAGAAAAATACGAGCGGCAACCCATAAATACCACCGATGGGGTGAGGATAGAATTTAATCGCGAATGGGTACATTTGAGAAAATCTAACACCGAACCCATTATCCGTATCTACGCGGAATCGGACCTTGAAACCAAAGCCGACAATCTGGCGAGAAAGATCATAACAGATATAAAAGAAATTATTGCCGAAAAATTACAGAAATGAGCCGATGAACATCTATCTGGACAACGCTGCCACGACACCGATTGACCCTGAGGTGTTTGAGGCGATGAAGCCATTCATGCTTGAGGATTTTGGCAACCCCTCGTCTACTCATTCTCATGGCCGCAAAGCGCGGACGGCTATTGAATCAGCGCGCAAAAAGATCGCTGAGCTCCTCAACTGCACACCGGGTGAAATTCTGTTCACATCGGGGGGTACGGAGGCTGACAATGCGATCCTGACCGGCGCGGTCTATACGTACGGCATAAAAGATGTCATCACGTCACCGATTGAACATCACGCGGTGATGCATACGCTCGAACACCTTTCTAAGAATGCCGGCGTGACTATTCACATGGTCGACCTCGATGACAAGGGGCATGTTGACATGGAGCACCTGGAGCAGTTGCTTCAATCCCATGACAATGCCATGATATCGCTCATGCATGCCAACAATGAAATCGGCAACCTGCTGGACATCGGTCGTGTCGCCGCATTGGCGGAACAGTACAAGGCATACTTTCATTCGGATACGGTACAATCGGTCGGGCACTACAGGCATGATCTTAAGGAGCTCAGGGTCCACGGCATGGCAGCCGCCGCGCACAAATTTCACGGACCGAAGGGTGTGGGCTTTATGTTTCTGCGGAAGGACAGGAAGGTCGCGCCTCTTGTTTACGGAGGAGCTCAGGAGAGAAATATGCGTGGGGGAACCGAGAATGTCTACGGTATTGCAGGACTGGCGAAAGCGCTGGAGATAGCCTATCGCAACATGGACGAACACGCTGAATACATTGGGGGCCTGAAGGCGCGAATGATTTCAAAGTTACGCGACGCGATTCCCGGAGTTGATTTCCACGGGGATTCAGCGAACGTCGAACGAAGTCTTTACACTGTTTTGAATGTTAGTCTGCCGGAGTCGGACGAAAACAACATGCTGTTGTTCAATCTCGATCTGCAGGGTATTTCAGCGTCGGGGGGGAGCGCGTGTTCCAGCGGAGCGACGCAGGGATCACATGTGCTGGGAGCACTTTATCCCGGCTCGAAACGCGGCGCCGTCCGGTTCTCATTCAGTAAGTATAACACCCCCGAAGATATCGACGCAGCAGTAGTTAATTTAGCTTCACTGACCCGGAATTGATGCAAATGGCGGCAGCCCAGTACCTCTATCCCCGATAATTCCCATCTTCCTCATCAGGAACGTCGCATTCATGGTCTGTGCGACACCGCGCTTCAATTTGTAATCGAACGACAACTGATCGTTCTTAATATTTGCTTCAAAGGAGTAATTGATGATTTTTCCGTGAAACGTATTCTCCATCTCGCCGAGCGCGAGGTCGTGCGTTGCAATGGCGACAAGGCAGGGTTGATCGACGAGCTGGCTGATCAATGCAACGGAGCCCGCCTGTTTGTCATTGGAGTTCGTACCTTTTAGTATTTCGTCCAGTAGTATAAAAAGCGGTTTGCCACTGCGCAGTTCATCCATGATCGACTTAAGGCGATCCAACTCTGCGTAGAAGTAGCTCTGGTTTTCTTTTAGCGAGTCGGCCGTCCGCATCCCGGTGCGCAAGTCGAGAAAAGGACAGGTAAACTCCACCGCGCATACCGGTGCTCCTGCCAGGGCGAGTACTACATTCGCTCCCAGCGTGCGGAGGAACGTACTCTTGCCCGCCATATTCGCGCCGGTGATGATCATGACCGATGCATCGCGGCCGAGCGATACGTCGTTGGCGACACGCGCATCGTTCAGCAGTAGTGGATGGCCAAGCCCCGTTGCCTCGAGGACACGTTCTTCGTTGAGAGCCGGGAAAATGAATTGTGGATTATTGAAGGCAAACGTAGCGAAACTGCACAGCGTCTCAGTCTCCTTAATCGTGTCAAGCCAGTTGATCAGCTGAGGTGCGTTACCTGATTTCCATTTTTCGAGACGGTATACACATTGAAGATCGTATAGGAGCAAGCTGTTTACCACCAGGTTCGTCATGCTGTTTGAACGCGCATCGAATGCCCGCACCAGTGCAGCGAGTTTCTCCACTGCGTCACCGCCCACACCTGCGCGCTTTCCGATTGCCTGCATGACAGGGGAGGTGTGGTTCTCCTGGCTGACGCAGTTGAGTATCCGGGCATATTTTTCCAGCGCATTTTTCTTGTAGCCGATCTGCTGGTGAAACTGGTTGATGCGTTTGAGATGGAAGCCGAGAAATACCCATTGAAATCCGGCAGCGAGAATCGCGAAGGGAGAAAGACCTTCGATGAAAAAAGCGAGAACTACCAGTATCACCGTAATCGGTGGAAATACAGTAAGCAGCAGGCGGTAGATATTTTTCCCATATACAAAGGATGGCTCTGTCAGCCACTGTTCAAGCTGGCGCCGGTCAGCCGGCTGTTCATCAATTTGCATGCTCAATGCCTGAACTTCCTGCCGGAAATCCGGTTTGCGTGCAAGTTCCGCAATTGCATCCTGCCACCGTCTGACTGTCTCGATGGAATCCGGTTTCCCAGAAAGCCGTTCTGCCATCAGGGCTTTCCCTTCACGGGTGTTGCTTCGGTTAATGTATTGGAACAACGACCCTTCTCCAAAGACGTCAAGATCATGACTGTATGGGTGATGGACGTTGATGAACTCCGCCCCGTTACTGTTGTGGGAGAACTCGCCTTCGATTGTGTATAACTCGAATTTCTGGATGTCGATAAGCCGCTCGAGGTGTGTTTTGTTGCTGAACAACCCGCTGTGCTTGCGCATCAGGACGGCAAACAGCGCCAGCAAGGGCAGCAGCGCGTAGAGCAGTGCGTGATTGCTGAACCCGAAATATGCGATCAGGATAAAAGAAACGGCTACGGTAAGCCGCAGGTTTGATACCTGCCGGATTTTCTTGTTTGTCGATGCCAACGCTGATGAAAAGGATGCTTTCCGCTGGTCGTAAAAGCTCCTCAATTCTCTTCCGGTCATGTACACTTACAATAATTGTTCAACAATCCTCATGACCTTGCCGAGGAATTCTTCATCGTCGGCATTGAAGTCGTCCGGGCGGTCGCTGTCAACATCCAGCACCATTGCGACTTCGCCGTTTCGAAACGCGGGCACGACAATTTCCGAGCGAGAGGCAGTGTTGCATGCAATATGTCCCGGAAACTTATCGACGTTCGGAACAACTATTGCCCGGCCTTCTTTCCATGAAGTGCCACACACTCCTTTACCGAAGTCGATGCGCGTACAGGCTACCGGGCCCTGAAACGGCCCAAGAACCAATTGATTTTCCCTGACAATATAGAACCCCACCCAAAAGAAGTTCATTGTTTGCTTCAATGCGGCGGCCAGATTGGAAAGGTTGGCAACCAGGTCGGGTTCGCCCTCTACAATCGCCTTTAACTGCGGCAATAGTGTTTGATAACGAGTTCGCTTTTCAGGCGATGATGATACGATCAGGTCTTCTGCCATGAGTTCGGCCAATTCAAATTATTTTTTATTGTACACGTTCAATAATCCTGAGCCAGTCACTCGACAACTTCACCGGATCGTTTGATTTACCTCTGATCGCTGGCGCCGGTATCCCCTTCTCAAACGTTTTGGGCGAAATAAAGATTCGGGCCTCATCCCAAAGGTCCGCTTCGATGAAACTCTTAAGTATCTGAGCGCCCCCCTCGACTATCACGGATTGAATTTTCTCTGAGAACAGGTGCTTTACAATCGATTCGGGCAGGTCCGATTCAGGCACCTTTACGTAAAGAAGATTCTCACGCGCTTCATCTTTCGCGAGGTTGTAACAGATTGTCCTCTGCTTCCTGTCAAAAAGATTGAGGTCGGAATGGAGTCGTAGATGCCGGTCTATCACTACGCGTACCGGATCTCGTCCGGTCCAGTTTCTCACATTCAGCGAAGGGTTGTCATGTCTTGCTGTGCCTGATCCAACGAGGATGGCATCTTCTTCCGCTCGCCATTTGTGTACGAGCTGGCGGGAGTATTCGTCGCTGATCCATCGGGAGTCATAATTTTCTCTTGCGATGAACCCGTCGGCGGTCTCGGCCCACTTCAAAATGATATGGGGCCGTGATCTTTGCATATAGGTAAAGAAGCGCCTGTTAAGCTGGTACGCCTCGTGCGCGAGTATGCCTGTTGTGACGCGGATGCCGGCTTCACGCATTTTCCGGATGCCATTTCCCGCTACCACCGGATTGGGATCCTGGTTGGCGACAACGACGTGCTGAATACCGAGACCGATAATCATGTCGGCGCAGGGGGGCGTCTTTCCCGTATGTGAGCATGGTTCGAGGTTGACATACAGCGTACAGTCTTTGAGCAGGCTGCGTTCTTTCACATCTTCAATGGCATTGACTTCAGCATGAGGACCGCCATACTGCTTATGCCACCCTTCTCCGATAACCCGGTCGTTGTACACAGCCACCGATCCCACCAGCGGATTCGGGCTGACGTTGCCGGAACCGATTCGGGCGAGTTCGATCGCGCGGCGCATGTAAACCTCGTGAGCGCGGCGTTCGGCCAGACCGGCGGGATATTCTGCGTTTTTTGATGACATAATCGGCATGAAGGTAGCAAGGTTTTTAATGCCTCGACGGATAATAGACAATTTCGATCGCTGATTTTTGTCGATCGGGTTCTGGTTTTCGCTACAATTCTCCTCCTTTGCAGAAATCAAAGACAATGGAACCGTGGTCATGAAGAATTCGAAGGAACTGTTTAATGAGCTCGTGGCCCGGGTTGCGTTGCACGACGATCTGCCAGAAATGCAGGCGATTGTTGCGCTGCTGCTGGAGAAGCTGTTTGATATAGCGCGATCGGATATCATGGCAGGAAAAGAGGTCGCGTTGACAACCGGGATTTCGCGGTTGATCGACGGCTATGTGACGCGGATAAACAATCATGAGCCTGTTCAGTATATTCTGGGGGAAGCGTTTTTTTACGGACGTATTTTCAAAGTGGATAATTCGGTATTGATACCAAGACCGGAAACGGAGGAGCTGGTGCGGACTGTGCTCGACTGGAAGCAATCTCAATCGCCCGGAGGATCAACCGGCATACTCGACATCGGTACGGGTAGTGGCTGTATAGCTATCACGTTAGCTCTTGAGTGGCCGGGTGCGGAGGTGTTCGGCGTCGACTTCAGTGCCGATGCCCTTGCTGTAGCAAAAGAAAACGCGCGGCATCATGGAGCATACGTAAACTTCTTTCACACAGATATTCTAAACGATATCATCCCTGTGACAGATCTGCGTGTGGTGGTCAGTAATCCTCCGTACATTGCTGCCGCTGAAAGCAGTAGTATGCACCGCCGGGTGTTGGACTTTGAGCCGGACAATGCTTTGTTTGTGCCGGATGACGATCCGCTGATATTCTACAAGGCGATATCCGTAAAAGCGGGGAGTGCGTTGAATCGCGGGGGGTTGCTTGCCCTGGAGATCAACGAGAGATTCGGGCGGGAGGTCTGTCAACTCCTGCGCGACGATGGATGGAACGACGTGAAACTCATTCGCGATCTGTCGGGTAAGGGGAGAGTGGTGGTCGGGGGTCGGTAAGTCAGTTCAAATAATCAATTATATGGAGGTTTCATTTATTGGTTCTGGAAATCTTGCATGGCACCTTGCGCCGGCTCTTGACAACGCTGGCTACCCGGTGCGTGAGGTGTACAGCCCTCAATCGCGTAATGCCGGTGCGTTGGTGGGGCGTTTGTACAATGCTGCGGTTTGCTCTTCGCTCGATTTCTCCGGCAGTAGCTCGCGCCTGTTTTTCATCGCGGTGCCCGACGAGGCCATTGTGGAGGTTGTCCGGGAGATCGTTCTGCCCGACGATGCGATAGTAGTGCACACATCCGGAAGCCAGCCGCTGAGCTTGCTTGAGGATGCTGCAACTTCGCGGCTGGGGGTTTTTTACCCTTTTCAGACGTTCTCAAAGACACGGAGGGTGGATTTCAATGAAACTCTGATACTGGTGGAAGGCAACAGCGAAGAGACGAGCCGGGTGTTGCTGGCAGCTGCCAGGGCAATTAGCCGGAAAGTGAATAAAGTCTCATCCGAAGACAGGAAGGCTTTGCATCTCGCGGCGATGTTCGGTTCGAACTTCACCAACCACATGCTGACGCTTTCGCGCGATATCATGACTGGAAACAAACTTGATTTCGACTGGCTGAAACCCTTGATCCTCGAAACCGTCAACAAAGCTCTGACGATAGGACCGGAAGCCTCGCAAACCGGCCCCGCGCGGCGCGGCGACCTGCAGATTCTGGATATGCACATGGAAATGCTTAAGAACGAAAAAGCAATAGCGGAAATTTATCGTGTTATCAGCCAAAATATCGTCGATCGATATTCCTAACTTTGCACCTGAATGCACTAACCGATAACTGATATGCTACGCCGTCCGAGAAGAAACCGAAAAAGCCAGGTCATCCGAGATATGGTTGAAGAAGTCAGCGTAACGACCAGGGACCTGATCCTGCCGCTCTTTCTCATCGACGGGACAAATAAGCGAACGGAGGTCGCTTCGATGCCAGGCATCTTCCGGTATTCCGCGGACCTGATGCTGAAGGAAGTGGAGGAGTGTATGGATCTCGGTATCCGCGCGTTCGATATCTTCCCCGCTGTTGAAGATCAGTTCAAGGACCCGGCCGCGACAAAAAGTTATGACCCGGAGTTTTTCTACCTCAAGGCACTGCGGCAGGTGAAGGAGTATTTTCCGGAAGCCTGTATTATGACAGACGTAGCGATGGATCCCTACAGTTCAGACGGCCATGATGGTGTTGTCAGGGATGGCCGCATACTCAATGATGAGACACTGGAAATTCTCGGGAGAATGGCCCTCGCGCAAGCCTCAACCGGCATCGATATTATCGGTCCGTCCGATATGATGGACGGGCGTGTCGGCTACATTCGCGGGGTGCTCGATACCAACGGGTTCAAGGACGTCTCCATCATGAGCTATACTGCCAAGTATGCCAGTGCGTTTTACAATCCGTTCCGGGATGCGCTCGACTCGGCACCCAAATTCGGCGACAAAAAAACTTACCAGATGAATCCAGCCAATCAGCGTGAAGCGCTGATTGAAGCAGAGCTTGATGCGGCAGAAGGCGCCGACTTCCTGATGGTAAAGCCTGCGCTGGCTTATCTGGATGTGATCTCACTCTTAAAGCAGCACTCCGATCTGCCGATTGCCGCTTACAACGTGAGCGGTGAGTACTCCATGATCAAGGCCGCGGCTTTGAACGGTTGGCTTGATGGGCCGCGAGTTATTCACGAGACACTGCTCAGCATGAAACGGGCGGGGGCCGACGTCATATTGACGTATTTTGCCAAAGAGTTCGCAAAGGCGTCAACGCGCTGACCGCGCGTCAATCACCGGTCCGTAATAGATTGCGTTCATCAGCACTTTGTTGGTGCCAAACCAGAAAGCGCGTAATGTCAGATTTTCAGTGAACCCGATAACGCGGCCGCGCCCCATAACGCTTACACCTGCTATGGATGCTCCCTTCGCTTTTTCGTAATTCGGTTTTGAGATGTAGCCGCTCAGCAATGGATTTTGCGTGAACGTGATTGGGTTCGCAAAAATATTCCCGGACTTTTCCAGGTAGAGATTGTTTCCTTTAAAGATGGGGAGCGAATTGCGATAGTAGCCGTACAGTAGCGGATGCGTGAGATCTACGGTCGCTTCCAAAATGGCGCCTCCGGTTGTCTGTGCGCCGCGCGTTGGGCCGATCTCTGCGTAAGGGCGCGTGGGTTGTCCCCTTTGTTTGTCATCGGATTTTTTCATTTCGAACTTACCCAGACCGGCCGACTGAAACCAGTTGAGGGCGTTCTCCAGACCGATCACAGTGCCGCCTGCGCGGATCCATACCTTGAGCTTTTCGAGTGCCGTATCGGAAATACTGTTATAAGTTCCCTGGGGAAAAATGATCGTATTGTACCGGCTGATGTCGGCTGAATTGAACACCTGCAGGGGCATCATGGTCACCGGGATCTCGAACCTCGTGTCGAGCAGGTGCCAGATTTCACCGGCATCGTTGGACGTAACCCCGTCGCCGACTAACACAGCGATCTCAGGTTTTTGAACGATCCTGAAAGAGTTGCTTCCGAGACTGACACCCTTATAGTCGAGTCCGGTTTCGAATGAATAGACGTCGATGCCGTCTTCGCGCATGATCTCATTGATGATATACCCGATCTGCTGCGTCGTTTTTTTCTGTCCCGTGAGCGGGATCAGGATTGATCCGGGCCCGAATTTTTTTCCACTTGTGTGGTTGAACGACTCAGTAGCGACCTTTACCAGTACATCTTCTTTTAGAAGGCGATAAAGAGTCCGCGGAACATAGTATCCCGTCGGCTCAAAAGCGTAGGCGTATTCACTTCGGTTGCCGATAAGCGTTCCCGCGGGGATTGAAAAATCTGTGATTCGTTCGCCGGGTGCCGGAATTGATCTGAGTTCTTCGTACTCAACGCCCGCGGCCAGCGGCAATGTCCAGCTGGATACGTCGTAGAAGATGCTGTCCCTGAATTCTGTTCTTGTTTCAAACATGCTTTTCAGAAGCCTGTACTGTGGTTGATTGACGGGTACAATAAAGCTTGACACAGCGTCGAAATTTTTTCCACCGAAGGTGTGATTGGCCGATGCGCGGAATACCGCGATGTCGTGACGGGCGATGATTTCAGCGAGGTGATAGGCTCTTGCTTTGTCTCGTGATCCGAAGATGATCGCCTTTGTGCGCTCCTTTCGGCTCTCTGCTGCGGCGTCGAGGTAGAACTGACGCTGGTAGTCGAGAAGTTCCTGCCGCAACGCATTGACTGCTTCCAGTGAGCTCATGGCAGTAGTGAACTGGTTCCGGATTGTGAAGGGAAAAGTCAGGATACCGTTTTGACTTTCCTGTTGGTGACCGCGTGAGCTGGCTTGCTCAAAAAGGAGTCCAACGGCGCCCTGTATATCGGGAAATGTTGACCCCTTTCCATAATAGAAGTCGTCGTAGCCTTCCTGTGTGAAGTAGAGCGAGCCTATCGCGTCGAGGGCTTTTGCGTGGAACGTCCCGATCTTTCTGGTGAGCTCGGTGTTTTTCGCCGGTGTCAGCGGATGAGTACGCGAGGGAACACCGGGCTGAAAGAAGAAGGTGCTGTTCGTTCCCATCTCGTGGTGGTCGGTAAGCAGGTTTGGTTTCCACTCATGAAATTTTTTGATACGTGCTTCCGACTCGGGTTGCTGGGCCACGAGCCAATCGCGGTTCAGGTCGAACCAGTAGTGATTTGTTCGTCCGCCGGGCCAGGGTTCACGGTGCTCCATATCGTTGGGGTCCGGAGAGATCATCCTGCTCTTTCGCGAGTTAACCCAGGAGGCGAACCGCTGGAGGCCGTCGGGATTAAAGCTTGGGTCTAAGAGGATGACTGTATTCCTCAGCATAGTTTCGATCTTTTCTCCTTGCGCGGCGGCCAGATAGTACGCAATCAACAGTCCGGCATTCGTGCCGCTCGGTTCGTTTCCGTGGATACTGCACCCGAGGTAGAACACGGCCGGCATTGACGCGGTATTCAGATTTTGTGAGCGCGAAGGATCGGTAAGCTGCACATGCTGTGTCCGGATCGATTCAAGGTTGTCATGATTATCGGGTGAAGTGATCGTCAGCAGAATTAAGGGTCTTTGCTCGTGCGTGTATCCGATGACTTCAAGCGATATGCGATCGGACGCCTTGTCGAGTGCATACATGTATTGAATTAATCTGTCGTGCGTGACGTGGTACTCTCCGACCTGATGGCCGATAACTGATTGTGGTGTGGGGATAAGAGTGTCGTAGGTGATTTCGTCGGGCAGGTAGTATGAAAGGGCGGGTTGTGCCTGGCATATTCCTGTTGAGAAGAAGAGTGTTAAGATGCCCGAAAAGGTCATCATGGACGTTTTTAGTATCCCCGAAAGTGTCAGTCTCATGTAGCTAGGATATTATCGTTGAGCGACAATGTTAATCAATAGTAGTCGAAAGTCCACAGGTACAGCCCGGGGTTCTGTCGAACAAAATTGCCATTTTCAGCGTTGATTGTAGCTATAGTGTTGAGCGTTTTTTGCTTTGGACCGGAATCAGTAATTTTCAAACCTGTGATGGTGTTACGGATTCGACATTTTGCTGGCTTTCTCTTGTTTTTTGCCCTTTTGTCGTCGTGTGATCGCTCGACCCGGATGCGCTTTGCCACTGGTCCCGAGCTTGAACTGGACCTGGCAGCGATAAAAGAACGCGGATATATCAATGCGTTGGTCGACAACAATTCACTCAGTTACTTTATCTACAAGGGGGAGCCGATGGGTTATGAGTACGAGCTCCTCAACTTGTTTGCGAAATACATTGGTGTCGATTTGAAGATCACTGTCACATCGGGGATCGATCGCGCGATCGATCAGGTTAATACAGGCGTGGGTGATGTCATTGCGTTTCCCCTGACCATCACAAAGGAGCGGACCAAGTATGTTTCGTTCAGCAGGCCACATTTCAATTCCCATCAGGTACTTGTACAACGCAAACCCGCCAACTGGCGCCGGATGACGCTGGATGCTATCAATGATACGCTTATACGCAACCCTATCGATCTCATCGGAAAGCGTGTTTATGTGTTGGAAGGATCTAGTTACGAGACACGGCTCAGGCATCTCTCGGAGGAGATCGGCGGCGATGTGGTTATCCTTTATGACTCGTCCGCTCTTGAAAGTGAGTCTCTGATTCGAAAAGTCGCGCATGGCGAGATCGAGTACACCGTGGCTGACCACATGCTTGCGCGTGTTAATGCCTCATATTATCCTGACCTGGATATCAGCACGGCGATCAGTGTTGCGCAGCAGGTAGCTTGGGCGACACGGAAGAATTCACCCGATTTGCTGGAAGCGATGAATGAATGGCTTGCCGGCATTAAGAAAGAGGCCACCTTTATGGTCATTTATAACCGTTATTTCAGAAGTCCACGAACGTCGCTGGTGAGGATGACCAGTGATTATTCGTCGATGGGCGGTAATATGCTGTCTCCCTTTGACAGTCTTATCAGGCGCGGAGCAGGCTCGTTGGGATGGGACTGGCGGCTGCTTGCTGCGCTGATATACCAGGAATCACGGTTCCTCCCGCAGGGCGAGTCGTGGGCAGGAGCCAAAGGGCTTATGCAACTCATGCCCCGGACGGCGAGCGAATTTGGCGCTCACAACCTGGAGGATCCAAGACAGAATATTCGCGCGGGTGTCGGCTACCTGAATTTTCTTCAGAATTACTGGATGAAGAAGATACCCGATCCAAATGAGCGACTAAAATTTATCCTGGCGTCCTACAATGCAGGCCTTTCCCACGTCGTTGACGCGCGAAGCCTTGCCGAAAAGTATGGAAAAGATCCGCAGGTTTGGTTTGACAATGTCGAGTTTTACCTCACTCAGAAGTCTGAACCGGAGTTTTATCGCGACCCGGTTGTGACGGCAGGTTATTGCAAGTGTGAAGAACCGATTAATTACGTCCGCGATATCCTGGCGCGCTATGAAGAATACAAGATACACATCGCCAGCTAGGCGAAGTCATGAGCTAGAAAAGCTTCAGTTGCTCGGCAAAGGCGCCCTCGTGTTGTAACAACCATAGTTTCTTGTCCATTCCTCCGCTGTATCCCACCAGATCACCGTCTTTTCCGATAATACGATGGCAAGGCACTATGATGGCGATAGGGTTCTGCCCGTTCGCGAGTCCAACGGCACGTATACTGTTTATGTCACCAATTCGGATCGCCAGCTCCATATAGGAAATCGTTTGCCCGTAGGGAATGGTCAGTAACTCATTCCAGACTTTGTTTTGAAATTGCGATCCGTCGAGCTCAAGCTCGACGTCAAAGAATTTGCGCCCGCGTGAGAAATACTCGCCAAGCTCACGGATACACTGATCGATGACAGGCGCAGGCGCTGATTCCTGACGCTTGTCTTTCAGAAAGTGGATACCTGTAATCTTGTCTCCACGTGAGGAAATCAGCAGTTCACCGACCGGTGAAGAAAAATAATCGCGACCTTCTGTCATATAATACGCGGGTACGTTCCCATGCTTGTGCCTCGTTGCCGAGGCAACGAATCATTGAAAAGTTGCTCAATGATAAACTCAAATATTTGATTAAAATTACTAAGAATTTGAATATTGAAGCGATTTGGATGAAAACTGGAGGATCTTTGAATCTTAATCCGGATACTGAAACTAACTATGAATCTCGACTTAACAGGAAAAAGAGCGATCGTCTGCGGAAGCACGCGGGGTATTGGCAAAGCGGTTGCGATCGAACTGGCGCTGCTCGGAGCACAGGTGACGCTAATCGCGCGTAACGAAGATACGCTGCGCGATACCGTTGAACTACTCGCCTCCAATGGTAGCCAGCAGCATGGATACCTGGTTGCGGATTTCCGATTTCCGGATGTGCTGAAGGCGGTCGTGGAATCCTACGTTAAACAGAACGACGTTCACATCCTGATTAATAATACCGGCGGTCCTGCTCCCGGGAAAGCGATAGATGCCGCGCTCCAGGATTATGTGAATGCGTTTTCGGCACATCTGCTCTGCAACCAGGTTCTCGCCCAGGCAGTGGTGCCCGGCATGAAGAAGGCAGGATATGGCCGTATTGTCAATATCATTTCCACGTCGGTCAAAGCTCCTATTCCGGGCCTCGGCGTTTCAAACACAATCCGCGGCGCTGTAGCCAACTGGTCAAAGACGCTCTCGATCGAGCTTGCCTCTTTTGGTATTACTGTCAACAATGTTTTGCCCGGCGCGACAATGACTGACAGGTTGAATGAGCTCAATCGCGAGAAGGCGGAGAAAACCGGCAAGACATTTGATGAAGTAGTGGAGGAGATGAAAAATCAGATTCCCGCGGGTCGGCTCGCATCACCGCACGAAGTAGCCGCAGCGGTATCCTTCCTGGCTTCACCTGCAGCCAGCTATATCAATGGAATTAACGTACCCGTCGATGGAGGACGAATGGGAAGTTTGTAGATTGCCACGGCTTTATGATTATTTTTATTTTATTCCTCGTTTTATTTAGTTTTTCTGCTCAGGGACAACCCCCGGTTATCCTTCATGAAACCTTCGACGATAACCGGTATGGATGGTTCGAGGGTACTACAAAAGATTACAACATAGGACTTGAGAACGGCAAATATGTGATCGACGCGCCCGATGGGGGGTGGATGTCTTACCTGGCGCCTTATATAGAGGAAGATAAAGATTTTTCATTGGAGGCTACCTTCACGCAGGTAAACGGAGACGATAACAACGGCATGGGATTCCTCTGGGGATTCGACGGTGACGAAGGGGTGAATACGTTTACCTTCACCTCCAGTGGCTTCTACCGCATCTCTTGCAGCGACGAACGCCTGGGTGTATCCGGTCAATGGAGAGAGACAGAACATACCCGGCCGATGGGGCAGGAGAACAGACTCAAGGTTGAACAGATCAGCGATGTGCTCAATTTTTATCTTAACGGGCAGAAGCTGATGACAACGCCTGCGTTTCCGTGGCACGGCAAGTATCTGGGATTCGTTACCTATACACGGGCGAAGCTGGTTATTGATGATTATACTTTTCGTCATGATATCAGGATCAACCTCGCGAAGCACTCGGGGGCTGTAGATAGACGAGAGAACCTCGGGCCGGCTGTTAATTCGCGTTACGATGAAGTGAGTCCGAAGATCTCCTCTGACGGACGAACGCTTTATTTCGGACGCAAACATAGCCCGGCAAATGTTGGAGGTGTCAAGGATCGCGAAGACATTTGGGAATCGCACACCCAGGATGGGATCGTCTGGTCACAAAGTGTGAATATGCGAGAACCGATCAATACCGCTACCACCAATAACCTCGTTTCGGTGAGCACTGACAACAACAGTCTTCTCTTTCACATCAACGATGGCTTCGCTTTCCGACATCGTACTGCCACAGGCTGGTCGGGACTTGAAGATCTGGGTATCCGCTTTAAAAACGAGTCTGACTATCTCGAAGGGAGTTTGTCGCCCGATGGGAAAGCTATTGTCTTTGTAGCTAAGCTGAAGGCCAACGCGTATTACCGCGCCAATGAGAAGGAACGCGACATCTATGTCTGCGTAAAAAGAGCCGACGGCCAATGGAGTTTGCCGATCCACACTGGTAAAGTCCTGAATTCCGCCGGCGACGAATACTCTCCGTTTCTTTCGGCTGATAACAGAACGCTGTACTTCGCCTCCAACGGTCGGCCTGGGTACGGTGATGTCGATATTTTTATGTCACGCAGGCTGACAAAGGGATGGGACCAATGGTCGGAACCGGTGAACCTCGGATTGGGAGTCAACACCGTCGGATTTGACGCTTACTATACTATCCCCGCTTCGGGTGAATATGGTTACATGGTGAGCAATATTGACAGCTATGGCCTTACCGATATTATTCGTTTCAAACTTCCTGACGAAGTAAAGCCTGATCCCGTTGTGCTGGTGGGAGGGAAAGTGCTGAACGCGAGAACACAGAAGCCACTTGAGGCTGTTATCCGGTTTGATGATCTCCGAACCGGTGAGGAAGTAGGAGAGGCACGCTCCAATCCGCGGTCGGGTGACTACCGGATTGTGCTGACACAGGGAAAGAACTACGGGTATCACGCTGCGGCACCCGGTTACCTTTCGGTAAGCGAACATCTCTCGCTGGGAGATCTTGACAGATATGGGGAACTGCGAAGGGATTTGTTGCTCGTGCCAATTGAGATCGGTGAGTCCATTCAGTTGAAGAATGTCTTCTTTGCGCAGAGTAAGGCAGTGCTCCTTTCCGAATCGTATCCCGAACTCGACAGGCTGGTGCGGATCATGAAAGATAACAAGACTCTGGAGATTCAACTCGAAGGCCACACCGACGGCAGGGGTGATCCGGCTGCGAACGTCGAGCTTTCGGAGATGCGGGTGAATGCCGTAAAAGATTATCTTGTTTCAAAAGGTATTCAGGAACAACGGATCGTCGGTAAAGGCCTCGGAGGCTCACAACCGAAGTATTCAAACGACAGCGAAGAACACCGCCGGCTCAATCGTCGCGTAGAGTTCAAGATTACGCGGAAATAGGAAGAATGGACTTTCTGGATACCAACAATATTTTCTTTTCCGTGTTAGGTTACCCGATGAGCTACATCGAATTTTTCGGTACACTCGCGGGGGCAATAGCGGTATCGTTGTCAGCTAAAGCAAATGTATGGGGCTGGCCTGTCGGGCTTATTAACGTAGCGCTCTTCTTTTTCCTGTTCTACCAGGTTCGGCTTTATCCCGACATGTTCCTTCAGGTCTTTTTCTTCGTGACGAATATCATGGGCTGGTGGCGGTGGACTCACCCAAAGCAGTCGGAGGCTGACAGCAGGCAGGAACTGCGTGTCAGTTATATGAAGCGTTCACAATTTCTTATGATTGCCGGTATCGGACTGGCGGGTACGTTTCTGCTTGGCTCGTTTGCCGACAGGATTCATATCATCTTCCCCGCAATCTTCCCCGAACCAAGCGCTTTTCCTTATCTCGATTCATTTGTAACGGTGATGAGCATCACTACCACCTTCCTGATGATCAACAAAAAAGTTGAATCCTGGATCTTGTGGATTGTCATAGACATCATCGCGACGTACATGTACTTTGTGAAGGGTATTCGCTTTGTCGCGCTGGAATACGCCGTATTCTGCGTCATTGCCGCATTCGGACTGTGGAATTGGAGGAGAAAGGCGAGGACAAAGGGCAATGGCAAATAGCAAATAGCAAAAGGCAAAAGGCAAAATAGCAAAATAGCAAAATGCAATAAGCAAAGGGAGCACCCTTTGCCCTTTGCCCTTTGCCCTTTGCCCTTTGCCCTTTGCCCTTTGCCCTTTGCCTATTGCCTATTGCCTATTGCCTATTGCCTATTGCCTATTGCCTATTGCCTTTTCCCCTCTCTATACCCTCTTGTCGCATAGTAGAGGATATACAGGTAACACGGTACTGTTACCCAGTAGGCGACTTGTCTGTTTGTCTCATCTGCCAGCGCACCGTATGCCAGGGGAAACAAGGCGCCACCGACGATACCCATAACCAGAAATGCGGATCCCATTTTTGTGAAACGCCCGAGTCCGTCAAGCGCCAGTGGCCAGATCGACGGCCACATCAGCGCATGTGCGAAACTAAGGAGCACAATAAACCCGATAGATACCCACCCGCTGGTCATCAATGCTGCGACCGCGAACGCGAGACCTAGTGCTCCGCAGACAACGAGCGCCATTCGCTGTGACAGATATTTCGGGATGAGAACAATTCCAAGCAAATAGCCGATCGTTAACCCGATGAGACTGTAGATACTGAACTTCCCGGCAACGCTCAGGTCAAAACCCTGGTATTCACCGTAAAGTCCGATAGTGTCGATGGCGATTACCTCGACACCAACGTAAACGAAGATACACAGCACACCCAGCATGAGATGAGGATATGCCAGTGCGGAAGTCTTTTCGACAACGGGCTGGCCGGATGCGGGAATCTCTTCTTCTTCAGGATTGATCTCGGGCAAATGTGCTTTCAGGATCATCAGCGCCAGGGCACCGAGTACGATAGCCATAACAATGTAAGGGACAATAACACGCGAGGCGAGCAGGTCAAGCTCCGCTTCGAGTGCGGCTCCGCTGAGGCCGGCAATTTTTGTCGATAGGGTATCGGCATCGCTGAAGAGCAATTCAACCAGAATAAAGATTCCGATCATACCCGCGATCTTGTTACAGATACCCATGATACTAATCCTTTTTGCCGCGCTTTCGATGGGCCCCAGAATGGTGGCATACGGATTAGACGCAGTTTGCAGCAGGGTAAGGCCTGTGCCCTGAATAAAAAGCCCGACGAGGAAAAGTGGATAGGAGCGTATCTCTGCAGCGGGGATGAATACGAGGGAGCCGATCGCCATCACGAACAATCCTACTGACATGCCTCGTGTGAAACCGATGCGTTTCAAGATCCCCGAAGAAGGAATCGCCATTACAAAGTAGGAAATGTAAAAAGCCAGTGTGACGAAGTATGCCTGAAAATCAGTGAGTTGGCAGGCTACCTGGAGGAAGGGAATGAGTACGCTGTTCAGCCAGGTAACAAACCCGAAAATGAAGAACAAGGCTCCAATGATGATCATCGGAAACACATACGATCGCTGGTTTGAATCCATGAAATGGGGTTACTGTTAGTTTAGTTGATTATTATTCGTGCCCGAAGTTGTATGATTCTAACGCAGTCAAATTCAGGTAAAGCTTTATTTTTGCGCTGCGCCGGAAAGAATTTTACAGACTTTCGGTGCAAAATAGGCGCCTGGCGCGTATGTTACCGCAAACACAGAACGAAAAATAAAGAAAAAGACAATGGACTCACCAAAAAACGATCAAAATAAACTCACATTATTGATTTTGGCAGCCGGAATTGGAAGTCGCTATGGTGGAATAAAGCAAATCGACGGTTTTGGGCCCAGCGGAGAGACCATTATGGACTACTCGATCTACGATGCTATTCGCGCCGGCTTCACAAAAGTGGTTTTTATTGTGCGCGAGGAAATACTCGAAGCGGTTCAGGAGAAATTTGTTGCCAGGGTAAAAGACAAAATTGAAGTCGACTTTGTGATTCAGTCGCCCGATAAATTTATCCCTTCGCAGTATCAGAACACTGAACGCTCTAAGCCCTGGGGCACAGGCCACGCGATACTCTGTGCGCGGCACAAGATTCACGAACCGTTTGTGGTGATCAATGCCGATGATTTTTACGGGCCGGACACATTCAGGTCGATGGCTGATTTTTTTGCAGCCGATCGTTCGGGCGCGCATGCGATGGTCGGCTATACGTTGGCAGATGTGCTGTCGGAACACGGCAGTGTTTCGCGAGGTGTGGGGGAAACCGACGCGCAGGGATATCTCAGGTCAGTGGTGGAACGAACAACGATTGTGATCGAGAACGGCAAGATCATATCGAAGGAGAAAGAAGGTGATGTCGAATTAAGCCCAGAGGCCCCGACTTCCATGAATTTTTGGGGGTTCCACCCTAGTGTTTTCGACCTGGCGGCAGAAATGTTTGATGACTTTGTAAAAGAAAATTATCAGAACATAAAAGCTGAGTTTTACATCCCCCTGGTTGTAAATGAAATGATCCATGGGCAAAAAGGCAAAGTCAAGGTACTGGGCGGCGGTAGAATATGGTTTGGTGTAACCTACCGCGAAGACAAGGAACGGGTGTCGCAAAAGATCAAAGAACTGGTTTCAAACGGGGAATATCCAATAAAACTTTGGTAAATTCGTTTCCACCGTGGTGTGGGCCATTGACTATACAATCACCAGGTAAAACCAGAGACGATGAAAATAGGATCACTTTTGATTATTTCGCTACTCGCCGCTACAACTTCAGCGGTATTCGCACAGGAAAAGGTAAAGAGTATCCTGGGAGCGTGGGAAACCGGTACGCCGGAATACCGGAGCACAATGATCTGCTCTGACAAATACTTCTCGATTGCGGTGTATGACCTGAAGAACAAGAGGTTTATCGGCACCTACGGAGGATCGTATAGCCTCCAGGGAGAAGGATACTCGGGAAAGATTGAGTTTCATACCCTGAATCCGGAAACCGTAGGCACTGATGTAGCGGGCAGCCTCAGAATGCAAAATGGAAAGCTGGCAATTGAAGAAGACGGACAGGTCCGGCAATGGGAACAGGTAGACGATGGCACACCGGGCAAACTGGCTGGTGCGTGGCTTATTACCGGCCGTGTGCGGGATGGAGCGATGTCGAAGATCACACCCGGTGCGCGCCGTACAATGAAAATATTGTCAGGCACGCGTTTCCAATGGATTGCCTACAATGCCCAGACCGGAGAGTTTTCCGGAACAGGAGGGGGTACGTATGATACCAGGGACGGTAAATACACGGAGCACATAGAATTCTTTTCCAGGGATAATTCCAGAGTCGGTGCCGATCTGACGTTCGATTTCGCAATCGAAAATGAAGGCTGGCGTCACAAAGGGTTGAGCAGTAAGGGGGATCCGATAGATGAGATATGGACGAAGCGGGAAAAAATCGGACTTTGATCGATATTTCTGAACGGACTAACTTTATTAAAGCCACAGCTCGTCAGCTGGGCTTTTCTTTTTGTGGGATATCGAACGCACGGTTTCTGGAGGAAGAGGCGCCTAAGCTTGAGGCGTGGTTGAAAAAAGACTACCACGGCAGCATGTCGTATATGGAGAATTTTTTCGACAAACGCCTGGACCCTGCGTTGCTTGTGCCCGGAGCGAAGTCGGTAGTCAGCTTGCTTTACAATTATTTTCCCGCGAAAGAGCTTCCCGAGACAGGTTTCAACGTTGCGCGATATGCTTACGGCGAGGACTACCATTTTGTGGTCAAAGACAAGCTCAGGATATTCATGGACGAAATCAGGCGCGCGATAGGCGACGTGGGGGGGCGCGTGTTTGTCGATTCGGCACCAGTGATGGAGCGGGCCTGGGCGAAGGAGAGCGGTTTAGGCTGGGTTGGCAAGAATAGTCTGCTTCTAAACCGCGAGGCGGGAAGTTTTTTCTTTCTCGCCGAGCTTATCATCGACCTTGAATTGACAGCCGATGGACCGGTTAAGGACTATTGCGGTACCTGTACTGCGTGTATGGATGCCTGCCCGACTGACGCGATACCCGAGCCGTATGTCGTCGATGGCAGTAGGTGTATCAGCTATTTCACGATCGAGCTTAAGGATGAAATTCCGTCCGAAGTAAACGGCAAATTCGGGAACTGGATATTCGGTTGTGATATTTGCCAGGAAGTTTGCCCGTGGAATCGTTTTGCGGCGCCCCACAATGAACCCCGATTCAACCTGTCAGATGAAGTAAGCGCATTGACGAAAAGCGACTGGAGGGAAATGACCGAAGAAGTGTTTCAGAAGCTTTTTCGTCATTCGCCGTTGAAACGCACGAAGTTTGAAGGGATTAAACGGAATGTGAGATTCGTTTCCAGCTGAATTAGTATCGAATATAAGGGCCGCTGGCTGCTACCGTACCATAGAAATCACCTCGTTCGCGATTTTCAGATTATAGTCTGCCGCGATCTTCTGATAGTTGATAAGGTCTACGATCGTACCGATCCAGCACAATCCAACGGTGAATACGTATAGCAGCCCCAGGGCGATTTCTCCCGTCAGCATACGGTGAATGCCCGCTACGCCGAAGAACCCGATAATTGCGGTGATCAGAATGATCTGCGGATCTCTTCGCCGGGAGCGGTAAACGTTCGCGAAGGTTCGCGCCGTGTCGTCGTCGAGATCTTTGATCAGAGACTGAACATGCAACATTTCTTCTCCGGATATCTCGGGGAGAACATCAATAACTCTTGCCATAAGTTTGTGAGTATTGTTTCGTAAGTTTTAGTATTCGGTGTGACAAAATGAGGATCGCGGGAATACCGAGCGGATGCGCTGCCAGTGAATCGGCGATGCGACCGCGAAAGAAGAGTGCGACTGACTCCCCCAGTCCACACCCCGGGCAAAACGCGAGACCGGTATTCGCCAACGGACAAATTGAAAAGCCGGTACTTCCGGTGCCCATGATGCCGAGCATCAAAAGGCCGGTTGACCAGACAATAGCCTCAATCGGAAGACGTTTGACCACAGTTAAAGATAGAAAAAACAAAGGGACAAGGATAATCCTTGTCCCTTTGGGCTCATAAATCGATGATTTTTGTTCTCCACCAAATCACGATACTACGAAACACCTGTTGAGGATTGCTTCGTGCTGATTCCCAAACCGGGTGTAACACCAGTGTTTGAGGTCTTTAAGGTCATCTGCCAACAATAGCTTGATGGCTTTTCGGAGCTCCTTTTCGAATAAGCGAGCGTCAAAACTCACTTTGGTGAGCACAGTTTTGACATAGTTCAACATGGCAAAGATTTGAGTGTTTTAATTGATGAATGAATTTATAATTTCCCGGCAACAAGGTGAAGAAAAAACCTAAAAATGTTTTCCTGATCTCTTTTTTGAGATTGGCGAGTCGTTTTAAGGTAAAATTTCGCTTTTTTCGGCAATTTTTGTTCCCGGAACTTAGTTTTGTATCTGAAGTTTTAATTCATAATCGCACATGCGTTTACTCACTTTAGCAGCGTTTTCTCTGGTTTTTATTACAGCACAGGCTCAAAAGGTGCAAATCACTCTCGGGCCCGATGAAATAGGAGAGAACCAGGTATGGACCATTACCGTCACCGTTCAGGATGATCGTTTGCGGTCGTATGATAATTTCCCCGAGATCGAGGGATTTCGCAAACGCGGAACGTCCACGCAGTCGACTCAGAATTTTATCAACGGCCAGATGTCGTCTTCGCAAAGTATTATCATGTCATACCTCCCTATGAGCCAGGGAACCTATGCTATTCCCTCCTTCACGATGAAAGTGAACGATCAGTCTATTCACGTGGATGGGAAGCGCGTCAAGGTTGGTCCTCCGGCTCAACAACAGTCGGACCCTTTCCGCAGTTTTTTTGATCGTGGCCGAGACGATTTTTTCGGACGCGGCGAGACTGAGTTCGTCGATGTGAACGCCGACGCATTTCTGGCGCTGTCTACCAGTAAGGATGAGGTGTATACAGGCGAAGGTTTCAATGCGACACTTGCGTTCTTTGTAGCGGAAGGCAACCGGGCTCCGTTACAATTCTATGAGCTGGGACGACAGTTATCGGAAATCCTCAAGAAGATAAAACCCAACAACTGCTGGGAGGAGAATTTTAACATTGAGAATATTCAGGGGGAAGCGGTTGTGATCGGTAATAAAGATTACACACGCTATAAGATTTACCAGGCAACCTATTATCCGCTAAATACGGAACCCATTGTGTTTCCAAGCGTGTCGCTGGAGATGATCAAATACAAAGTTGCGAAGAATCCTTCCTTCTTCGGACAAAATCGAAAAGAGGGCTTCAAGACATTCCACAGCAAATCCAAAACGGTGCGGGTACGACAGCTACCTCCCCATCCGCTACGCGATGTAGTCGCAGTCGGTAACTATAAATTGTCTGAGATGATGCCTTCAACCGATGTCACAACCGGTAAGAGCGTTTCATACGGCTTCAACATCTTCGGCGAGGGGAATATTTCAGCTATTCAAAAACCCGATGTCCGTGACGACGCGAATTTTGAATTCTACGACCCGAATATTCGCACAAACATAAAGCGGGAGAACGGAAGGGTTACCGGTACCAAGTCGTTCGACTACTACATGATTCCGAAAGAGCCGGGCCGCTATGATCTGAAGGATTATTTTCAGTGGGTTTTCTTCAACCCTGAAAGCGAAAGATACGATACCCTTCAGTCGAAACTCATGCTTTATGTCACAGGCGAGAGCAGGAAGAACGAGGTTATCGAAGCTAACGACGATGGTAGTTTCTATGATAAAATTCAGGCTGCGGACAACTCACTGGCGATGATGCACGAGAGCAACTGGCAGGAGACGGTATTTAGTATCTTTATTTTGGTTGTTCTGGCTTCGGCGGCATATCTGGTATTCAGGAAATAGTTAATTTGGCCCTTCGAAATTTACAGTCACCGGTTCATGGGGAATTCTTACGGAAAAATTTTTCGCATCACGACGTTTGGCGAGTCGCACGGCCCGGCCATAGGTGTTACTATCGATGGATGCCCCGCGGGCCTCGAAATTGACGAGGCCTTCATTCAAGCCGAGTTGGCGCGCCGGAAACCGGGCCAATCCCGCATTACGACACAGCGGAAAGAGGAAGATACGATGAAGATACTTAGTGGTGTCTTCGAAGGCGTCAGCACGGGTACGCCTATTTCGATTTTGATTGAGAACCAGGATCAGCGCAGCAAAGACTACAGCCACATCGCTTCAAGCTTCCGGCCGTCACATGCAGATTATACCTACGAAGCTAAGTACGGCGTTCGCGACTATCGCGGCGGCGGACGTAGTTCGGCACGGGAAACCGCAGCACGTGTAGCCGCGGGAGCTATCGCAAAACTATTGCTTCGCAAGAGTGGTATTTCGATTAATGCCTATGTGTCGCAGGTGGGAGATGTGCAGGCACCGCATTTCCAGAAACTCGATCTGTCCCGGACGGAAGATAATATCGTGCGTTGCCCTGACGCAGCTACGGCTGAGAAGATGATCGCACTCATCGATCAGGTACGGCTCGACCGCGATACGATCGGAGGAGTCGTAACGTGTGTTGTCACGGATGTGCCTCCGGGCCTGGGCGAGCCTGTATTTGACAAGCTGCACGCCGAACTTGGAAAGGCTATGCTGAGTATCAATGCGGTGAAGGGGTTTGAATATGGCAGTGGGTTTGAAGGTATCAAAATGCGCGGGTCGCAACATAACGATTCATTTTACAAAGAGGGTGACCGGGTAAGAACCAAAACCAACTTCAGCGGGGGTATCCAGGGAGGCATATCAAACGGCGAACCGGTCTATTTCAACGTTGGCTTCAAGCCGGTTGCGACGATCATGCAGGATCAGGAGAGTATAGACCTTGAGGGTAACGCAGTGACGGTGTCCGGTAAGGGTCGGCACGACCCCTGTGTAGTGCCGCGCGCTGTACCTATCGTTGAGTCCATGGCCGCGCTCGTGATCGCAGATTTTCTCCTTCAGGCGAGAACGTCACGACTACCGTAGTCGATATCAGAGGTTTGAAAAGACGGCTGAGGAATCAGGAACAGGACCAGAAATATGCGGATAACGCCTTTTTTGGGCACCAGCTGTGTGTTTCAGTGGGGTGATGGAAACGAATTTAGGGCGTGAATATAGGAAAGTTGCGATTTTGATTAGCGCACTCTGAAAAAGAGCGGCTGTGGGTGGACCTCCGAACTTAAAATGCCTATTTTTGTTTAAGCACTAAAAGGAAAATATGTTACAGGCTGTTCCGAAGAATATCCATATCTATCTGGAGTCGAATCCCAATCCGAATTCACTGAAATTTGTGGTCAACGAAATGCTGGTCCCGGAGGGGATGAGTTTCGATTTCCCTGATATCGAAGCCACCGGAAACGCTCCGCTCGCGAAAGAGTTGTTTGCGTACCCGTTCGTAGACAGGGTGTTCTATATGAGCAACTTTGTCACGGTCACTAAGAAAGGAGACATTGAGTGGCTTGAAGTACAGGGTATCCTAAAAGACCATATCAAGAATTTCCTTGAATCTGGTCGGTTTATCATCGAAGTAGGAGAGGAGGCGGGTGACGCTTCTGCGGAAGAGAGCGACACGGAAGCCGTCAAGAAGATTAAGACTATCCTGGACGAATACATCCGCCCCGCTGTTGAGCAGGACGGAGGAGCGATCACATTTCATTCGTTCACCGAAGGAATACTGAAGGTCCGCCTTCAGGGTTCATGCAGTGGGTGTCCCTCGTCTATGATAACGCTGAAAGCCGGTATTGAGAATCTCTTCAAGCGAATGATGCCCGACGAGGTTCAAGCTGTTGAGGCTATGGCATAATCTGCTAAGACAATGCGTGCACTCGCGTTCCTTCTGGTCTGTACGACTTCGTCGCTGCTGGCCCAGCCAGTCAAGGTGATGACCTACAATATTCGCTACGACACACAGCGGGATGGCGTAAACCGGTGGGACAATAGGAAAGAGAAAGTATTCTCATTGCTCAGAAAATACGATCCTGACATTTTTTGCGTGCAGGAAGCCGTGTATAACCAGGTGCAGGACATTGCCAGTAACTTCAAAGACTATGTTTACTTCGGAGTTGGCCGTGACGATGGAAAGCAAAAGGGTGAGCACTCAGCGATCTTTGTTCGCCGCAGTCGTTTCACTGTACTGGATCAGAGCACTTTCTGGCTTTCCAAGACTCCTGAGGTTCCCGGCAGTAAGGACTGGGATGCTTCTCTTACCCGCGTGGCGACGTGGGGCAGGCTGGCAGACAAATCGAGTGGTGAGAAGTTTCTCGTAATGAACACTCACCTTGATCACATCGGCAAGGAGTCAAGGAAGCAGAGTGCGGCGCTCATTAAAGAACGTGCAGATGCACTGAGTGACGGTCTCCCCGTGGTAATCACCGGTGATTTCAATTTTACAAGGGAGGCTCCTCCCTACGAGCTGATCATGGATCCCGATGGATTTCGCCTCGTCGATCCGGGGGCGACGGCCGCTACCGGAACCTTCTGTGGCTTTGCCGTGGACGCGCGTCACTGCAACGGCATCGATTACATCTTCCATACCGTTGAATGGAACGCCGAAAATTATCAGGTAATTACCGATAATGACGGCGTATATTATCCCTCCGATCACCTTCCCGTTATGGTGTCATTATTGCTGGCAAAGTAGATCGGATCTGGCGGTTTCCTTCGTCTTAAAATTCTTCAAAGCCCTCGCCACCGTTGTCTCCGCCACCGCGGTTGCCTCTGGATTTTTCGCGGTTCTTCATTTGATTAAGACGGTAAGTGAATGTGACCCGTGTTTGTCGGGGCCCCCACTGCCTTTCCGATTCCGCGTAGTATTGCTGGTCTTCGATCTCAGTGATCGTTCGCCACTTTCGCGTATTCAGAAGATCACGTACGGTAGCCGAGACAGTACCTTTCCCCTTTAGGATGTCTTTCGCGAGCGCCAGGTCGAGCGAATACGAAGATAGCTGTCGGCCCTGTGACGTTTTTTGCCCACCGCGATAATAGAAGGAGGTTTGGAATTCAAAGCCGCCGCCAAACCTCATCTTTGATGTGGTTCGCGCGTGAAATGCATACGTGTCGCGGCCCAGATCCTCTCCTTCGTACGTTCCTTCTGTAATAGCACGATAGAAGTTTGAGTTGGCATTGATATCCCACCATCTTCCGATCGTATAGGAGAGGTTGAATTCAAGCCCGTAGGCGTCTGTTGTCCCCACGTTGACGGGAAACATGCGTGTGGTTCCGTCGTTATCGATTTGTACAACGCGCTGAATGTCGCCTATGCGATAGCGGTAGTACGCGCTCGACAAGATTGATCCGCTGGGCCAGTTGACGAGGTATCCGGTTTCAAATGAATGGCTGTACTCGGGATTGAGATTTGGATTTCCCTGGAAGTAGTTTCGTGAGTCACTGAAGTTGGAGAAAGGCAGCAGCGAGCGGAAGTGCGGGCGATTAATTCGTTTGCTATAGCTCAACTGCAGTGTCTTGTCTTTTGTGATTTCGTATCCGAGGTTGATACTCGGGAATAGGTTAAAATATTTGCGGTGGTTGACCTCGTTGGTTTTGGTCAGTTCGGTGGTGATATCGGAATATTCACCGCGAACTCCTGCCTGAATAGAGATCTTGTTGAACTTATTGCCTGCCATTATATATCCGGCATGAACACGTTCGGTGTATATCATGTTGTTGTCGAACGCCGGGAAGACAACCCAATCATCCTCCTCCAACTCTTCGAGTCCGTATTCGTTTATTACCCGCCGGCTCGCGCTTCGCAGTCCGGCTTCGGCTTTACCATCGGTCGCGAAAGGAAGCACGTAGTCTGTCTGGAACAGCCAGTTCTGATCTTCCGCGAGGTTAGTCGAACGCTGGAGCGTCGTTACTTCATTTTCGGTCTCGGTGAGATCGGACCGCTCTCCGTCATACGACTTGTTGTACTGAAAGTCCAGCGTAAAGACCTGATCCTTGCGTTCGAACTCCCGCCTGTAGTTAAGGGCGAGCTCAATGTTTTCTTCGTCCTCTGCTTCGCGGTCGGTTCTGACGGTCGTACCCGACGCGGCGCCGTTCAGAAAGTCATTGTACGTCAAGGCGGACTTATTCACACCATCTCCGAAATTATACATGATAGAGCCGGTCAGGGTATTCTTATCATTTATGAAGTAGTCAACTCCACCTATGAGATTGTGAGAGAGCTCCGACCTGCTGCGATCACCTTCCTGAAAGGTTTCCCTTTCCCCATCGTCAAACCGTTGATAAAGGGACGAGTACCCCGGGCTTTTCCGGTAATTGGCGCCGTAGCTGGAGAACACATTGAATTTCTTCCTCCTGAGGTTGAGACTGTACGATCCTCCGTAGTATTCAGGGTGACCAACAACACCCGTGAACGTACCATGTAAACCGTTGTTCTGGTTTTTCTTCAGAACGATATTGATAATCCCCACTTCTCCGGAAGCTTCATATCGCGATGAAGGGTTTGTGATGATTTCAACCTTCTCAACGAGGTCCGCCTGGAGATTCCTCAGGGCATCGGGGTCGCGCGAGGTAAGGCCGGAGGGTTTCCCGTTGATCAGAATACGGACGTTCGGGTTCCCCCGCAGGCTCACGGTTCCGTCTACTTCGACGCTGACTGAAGGAACGTTATTCAGCACATCTGCGGCGTTTCCGCCGCTGCTGGTGAGGTCGGCTCCTACATTGAATACACGTTTGTCAAGCTGCAGTTCCATTTGCGACCGCTCGCCGACGATCTCCACGGCATCGAGTACCTGCGAATCAGGCAGCAGCACAATATTGCCCAGGCCCAGGTTGCTGTTGGTGATATTGACATTTGGTATGACAGTCTCCCGATAGGAGAGAAAAGTGACTTTGAGGTAGTAGTTGCCCGGTGCTGCGGTAATGGCAAACCCGCCGGTTTCGTCGGATGCGGACCCGCCGACCAATGTCGAGTCAAGACTGCTGTATAAAGCTGCGTTTGCAAACGGTACCGACAGGTTCTGATCATCCATAACCGCGCCGGTGATCATATAGGTACGCTGCCCAAAGGCTGTTAGCTGGAATGCAATAAATGTTAGAGTAAAGAAAAGACTACGCATCATAGGTTTTTGGAGGAATCGTATTTTTAATAACGCAAATATCACATTTCCGTCTGAAGCATACCCGGAAACATTTTGAAGGAATCTTTAAGTTTGGCCGAATTTGTATGAGTGGTGTATATTCAGGATAAAAAGGTCACTGCTGCCGTATGGCGACCGTTGGCGTAGCTGTATTGTACGGTTCTGCGCATCGCCTGCCGGTACTGACTACTGCCCTTCCAGCTGTTGACCACCGATCTCCGGCAGCACAAACTTGTCGAGTGGACTCGGCAGTTTCATCATAGCCTCGATAGCGTCCACCGTGCGGGGGGCGGATATCGAAAGATGATCGTACCCGTCTTTCGTAATGAGAAAGTTGTCTTCAATCCTGATTCCGATTCCCCACCATCGCTTATCGCAGTCTGCATTTTCGGGGATATAGATCCCCGGCTCAATAGTGATCACCATGTTTTCCTGCAGCACGTCGTATTCACCGCGATCGTGAACATCCAGGCCTATATGATGATAGCATCGATGTGGGTAGTAGTTGTGTGGCGCGTTCTCGTGCGCGATTATACCCAGCTCTTTCAGTCCCTGGTTTATCACTTTCGTGGTAACGACCGTGAATTCATGAAATTTTGTTCCGGGCTTGCAGATCTTCATAGCAGCTTCCTGTGCTTTCAATACGATGTTGTAGAGCTGCTTTTGTTCGGGTGAGAATTTCCCGTTTGCGGGAATCGTCCGGGTTATATCAGCGGTGTACCCACGGTACTCGGCCCCTACATCCATCAGGACGAGCTCTCGCGAGGTGATACTCGGTTTGTAGTTTTCTGTATAGTGTAGGATACAGCCATTATGGCCACCGCCGATGATGGAACCATATCCTACATCCTCCGCCTGGTACTTTTTGTAGACAAACTCGTGAATACCCTGAACTTCGCGTTCTGACATGCCCGGCTTCATAGCCTTCATTACCTCAACCTGTCCGGCACATGAAATCTGCACGGCCTTGCGGATGAGCGTCAGTTCCTCCTCCGTCTTTATTCCCCGTAGTTTGTTCATGATAGACGTCAGGTCACGGGTATTCAGATTTTTTTTTGCCGGTTCCGGGGAAACGATGGTGTTATAGGGCGACGGGTAGTTGACCTTCGCTTTGAATTGCTGGATCAGGTCGAAAAGGTCGGCGGCATCGGTACCATCGTCGCGGACGTCATTGTTGAAGTCCATGAACAGTATTTCATCGAATTTGGTAAAGTCGAGGTCGTATTCCTGAAATTCGACATTGGCGAAAACCTGGTCTAGTCCGAGTTGTTTTTTTGCTCCCTCGGTGCCAAGCCGGCGTCCGTTCCACAGTTCTTCCAGCGGGTGGCGCGGCTGTACGAAAATGATATCATCGTATTGCTGTCCATTGGAAGTAGTCTGCTTGTCTTTGAAAATGAAGAGGACTGCATTTGGCTCGCGGTAGCCCGTGAAATAATAGAAGTCAGGGTCCTGATGGTAGCTGTAATCTACCGAGTTGGATCGGTTTCGCACCGGGTTAGCAAAAAATACTGCTACCGAATTTGGCGGTAGAAGCTCCCTCAGTCTGGCGCGCCGGTCTTGATGAAATTCCGGTGACAGGAAGTCTGAAGGAAGATCTTTATCGCTCTGGGAATAGACGTTGGCAGAGGAAAATAACAGGATCAGATACAGTGCAGGTTTCATAATAACAGAGGACGTTAAGTCTCATCAATATTCCAATTCTATTGTCTTCAGAAACAACAAACCAGCGATCTTCGTGCCAGATCCGGATCCGGCGCATGCTAGAGTTCTTCCAGGAGATAGTCTTTTCCCCGCCCGTACGTGATGAGTTCTTTCAAACGAAAGCGCTCAAGCGTCAGCAGGTCTTTCACCTTAAAGTCGCCATTTCCCAGCACGCTTTCTATTACGAACTCGTGTTTCTCGCCGTAGTTTGTCAGGCGATATTTTCTTCCTGTCCGCAAAACATCAAATGAGAGCCCGGCCATGCTATACGGATTTAAAGTTCTTCTTCGCGTTCAAGCATCAAAATGGATGCCTGTGGGACGATGAAGAATTTCTCTTTTTCATAGTTTACCTCCACAGCACCACGCTGCAGGAATATCGCCAGATCGCCTTCCTGCGCCTGTAGCGGGAGATATTTTACCCGCTCCTCTTTTCCTTTCCACATTTCATCTTCGTCTGCCGGGAGCGGCAGGGGATAGCCGGGACCGACCTTGATAACATAGCCGCTTTGAATCTTCTCCTTTTCCTGTACACCGGGTGGCAGGTAAAGCCCGCTTTCGGTTTTTTCCGTTTGTTTGACAGGCTGTATCAGCACGCGGTCACCTACTACGATTAGTTTCCTGAGCCTGTTATCCGGAGTTATTTTCATTGTTCAAATGATTCTGAATCCCGTAAATGTCGCACAAAAACACTTATGTGAAAATACCGGGCGCAACATATCTCAGCATTGTTTAACTTCCCCTGTAAAATCGCTGAACTATGAAAAGAATTTTTTCCCTGTCGCTGTTTTCGCTGGTTACGTATTCCGTTGCGTTCACAGCTGACCCCGTTCCGCTCGCTATCGGGTCGTCCGCTCCCGACTTTTCGCTCCCCGCAACAGATGGTAAAACCTATACTCTGAAGGATTTCGTAGCTTCAAAAGTACTCGTGATTGTTTTTACCTGCAACCACTGTCCCACGGCCCAGGCCTACGAAGAGCGGATCAAACAGTTGGTGAACGACTACAAAGGACGCGGGGTTGCCGTTGTGGCAATCTCTCCCAACGACCCGGAAGCTGTGGCGCTTGGTGAATTGGGGTATACCGACCTCGGCGATACGTTTGATGAGATGAAAATCCGCGCGAAAGACCGGGACTTCAATTTTCCCTACCTCTATGACGGCGAAACATCGCAGGCTTCTATGAAGTACGGCCCTCAGGCGACACCGCACGTGTTTGTGTTTGACGAAGCACGCAAGCTCCGGTATACCGGAAGAATTGACGATGGGGAGAAGCCGGGTACAGCAAGGACCCACGATACGAAGAATGCGCTGGATGCATTGTTGGCAGGCAGGCCCGTAGCCGTTGAAGCCACCAGGACTTTCGGATGCTCGATTAAATGGCCGGACAAACGGGAGTATGTGGAAGCCGAAGTAGCCCGCTATGCCAGGGAGAAGGTTGCCATTGAGGAGTTGAATCTCGCTGATCTTCGCACCGTGATCAAAAATGACGGAATAAACTACAAGCTGGTCAACGTGTGGGCAACATGGTGTGGACCGTGCGTAATTGAGTTTCCTTCATTCGTGGATATGCATAGAATGTATCGCAACCGTGAATTCGAACTGATCTCGATTTCATTCGACGATCCCGGGAGGAAACAGAACGCGCTTAACTTCCTGGTAAAAAAGCAAGCGTCGATGAAAAATTACATTATCAATGGCAATCGCTATGACTTTATTGAAGCAATAGACAAGAACTGGCAGGGCGCATTGCCGTACACGTTATTCATCGCGCCGGGCGGGGAGATTATCTACGCCCGTCAGGGCATCATCGATCCGCTGGAGATGAAGAGAATTATTGCGGATGCATTGGGAAGGATCTATTGACCTACTGATCCAGTGCTCGCTCAATAATCTTATCGTCTATTTTCCGGGTGTTCTTCGCACCCATTTCGCGTAGTTTCTCCGCCTGAGTCACGAGGTTGCCCCTTCCGGTAACCAGCTTCTTCATCGCCTCGTCGTATGAACTTCGGGTTGTGTTCAACTGGTTGCCGATCTTTACCATGTCGTCCATGAAAAGCTTGAACTTGTCATACAGCTTTCCGCTCTCCTCTGCGATCTGAAACGCATGCTGGCTTTGCTTGTCCATCTTCCACATGCTGGCGATCGTCCGCATAGTAGCGAGCAGCGTCGTCGGACTTACAATCACGATACGCTTCTCCCAGGCGAAATTAAAGAGGTCCTGATCCGCCTGTAGTGCTACGGAAAAAGATGACTCGATAGGGATGAACATCAGTACAAAATCGGGCGTGTTGAACTCCAGCGAGCTGAAGTAATTCTTTTCGCTCAAGGCCTTAACGTGGTTCTTCAGACTATCGAGGTGAGATTTCAGGAATCGCGGTTTTGCCACCTCATCGTCGCTGTTGACGAAATTCTCATAGGCGATAAGCGACACCTTGCTATCGACAATGATATGGCGCTTATCCGGCAGCATGATAAGGTAGTCGGGCTTGATCGTGCTGCCTTCCGCATTGGTGGTCACCACCTGCTTCCGGTATTCGCGGTCTTTGGTTAGCCCTGACCGCTCCAGGATAGTTTCGAGGATAAACTCGCCCCAATCGCCCTGCCTGCGGGTATCGCCCTTAAGTGCGCGGGTCAGGTTGTTGGCCTCTTCGCTGATCCTGCTGTTCAGGTCATAGAGCTTTTTCACTTCTTCGCGCAAGCTGATCTTGTCGCGAAGCTCCTTGTCATAAGCTTCTTCTACTTTCTTTTCAAAGGTCAGTATTTTATCCCGCAGAGGTGAGAGGATCTCGCTCATACTGCTCTTGTTGAGGTCCGTAAATTTGGCGCTGTTTTTTTCGAGGATGTCGTTAGCGAGGTTCTTGAATTCCGCCGTAAAGCGCTCCTGGAGCAGATCCATTTCCTTCTTTCGCTCCGCCAGCTTCTCCTCCAGATTGCGATAGTCGGCTTCAGTAGCCGACAGCGTATTATTCAGCGCAATTACTTTCTCCCGCTCGCTGTCGAGTGAGCGCTTCAGTTCGTCCGCTTGTTGCGATAAGCTCCGGGATTTTTCCTGTTCGATGCGGATGGTGGCATAATCCGCCTGCCGCTCAGATGTGAAGCGACTACGGGCAAAAAGCCAGCCCAATGCTATACCTACTGCCAGACTGATGATTGCCAATGCCATTTCCATATTTACAAAGTTACCCAATTCCTTTTTACCAAGTTGAGCTTTTCGTTTGACAACTTGTGTCGTCGCGTAGTATAGCGGGAGAATCCGCGAAAATTCGCCAAAAGTCAGTAAATTTGAACCCTAGACTAGGCAACTATGGAAGCATCAGTTACATCCGGCCGGGAGGCGATAGCATTGGAGGAAAAGTACGGAGCGCACAACTATCATCCGCTGCCGGCGGTGCTGTCCCGCGGCGAGGGCGTATTTTTATGGGATGTAGACGGTAAGCGTTATTATGATTTCCTTTCTGCCTATAGCGCCGTCAATCAAGGGCATTGCCATCCGCGTATCATCCACGCGCTGACTACCCAGGCAAAAGAGCTTACCCTGACGTCGCGCGCGTTTTACAACGACAAACTCGGACTGGCGGAGAAATATATATGCGAGACGTTCGGCTATCAGAAGTCTCTCTTTATGAACAGCGGGGCTGAAGCAAATGAGACAGCGATCAAATTGGCGCGGAAATGGGGCTATCGCACGAAGAAGATCGCTGCCGACCAGGCGGTGATTGTTGCTGTGCGGAATAATTTTCACGGACGAACAACCACCATCATCTCGGCATCAACGGATGCAGATGCTCGTCGCGACTTCGGTCCGTATATGCCGGGGTTTGAGATAATTCCCTACGATGATACCGAAGCGCTCGCAAATGCATTGTCGAACCCGAATGTGTGTGGTCTGTGGATCGAACCCATTCAGGGCGAAGCAGGTGTCTATGTTCCGCGGGACGGCTATCTCCGGACAGCCCGGCAGCTATGTCGCGAACATAATGTGCTGTTGATGCTGGATGAAATACAAACCGGAATTGCGCGCACCGGAAAAATGCTGGCTGCCGATCATGAGAATGTGCGCGCCGACATCCTCATTCTTGGGAAAGCTCTTTCAGGGGGTGTACTTCCCGTATCCTGTGTGTTAGCGGACGACGACATCATGCTGCTCATCAAACCGGGCGAACATGGTTCTACTTTCGGAGGGAATCCGCTGGCGGCTGTTGTTTGCATGGAAGCACTTGCGGTTGTGAAAGACGAGCGGTTGCAGGAGAATGCTGCCAGACTCGGCGTAATATTTCGCGACCGCATGAACGACCTGATCCGCAGATCCGATCTTATCACGCTCGTTCGCGGCAAAGGGCTGCTCAACGCCATTGTCGTCAATGATTCGCCGGACAGTGATACAGCCTGGAATATTTGCCTTGAACTCGCGGAAGCGGGGCTTCTCGCTAAGCCGACACACGGAAATATCATTCGATTCGCTCCTCCACTGGTGATCACGGATGAACAGCTCCATGAATGCTGCGATATCATCGAAAAGGTGGTGCTGTCGCACGTGAAGTAGGCAGGCAGTTGTTACACTTGGCTGTGACCGGTAATGCGGCCTATCTCGTCCGCCACCCGATCCGGCGTGATGCGTGTCAGGCAGGGATATCCCCCGACGTAACAAGTTTCACGGCCATAGACTGAACAAGGCCTGCAGGGCAGTTCCTCGCGCGCGATCTGCACAATCCCCACGTTGTCGGAAAAGGGAGCAAAGCCAACATCGGGATGCGTGCCACCCCATATCGACAGCAGCGGCACACCCGCGAGCGCGGCCATGTGCATATTGGATGAGTCGACACACAACATCATGTCGAGGTGTTTCATGAGTGCGATCTCTTGCCGGATCTTGAGCTGCCCCGCCGTACTTACGCAATTCTGAGGAAACTCATCCTGGAGAGTTTCAAAAAACGCGGCCTCGTTCTCACCTCCGCCAAACAGAAAAAATTTTGCCGGTCCCTGGCGGAGTATTTTTTCGATGAGGACACGATAATTCTCCAGTGGCCAGATCTTCGTCCGGTGCACGGCAAATGGTGCAATACCGATCCATGTTTCTTTTTTCTCGAGGCCTTTTTGTGAAAGCCAGTCATCGGCGACGACACGGAGCTCATTGTTTAATATGAGATGAGGTCCCGGAGTCAGTTCAAAAGGAAAGCCTGCCTTGGCAAATGCGTCGCGATAGCGCTTTACCGTATGGGGCAGGGGCTGGGTTATCTTATTTTGCTTTCTGGAAAAGGCCCGCTTCTCAGCACGGCCTTTGTCGAAGATGACCACATCCGTGAAGGAGAACTTGAAAAAAGTTCTCAGGACCATCGTGCGCACGTGGTCGTGCAGATCGATGACCACGTCATAGGAAGATTTCCGGATCAGGGCACGGAAGAGATCACGTACGCCAA
Source organism: uncultured Roseivirgaceae bacterium (assembly GCA_964493505.1). GTDB lineage: Bacteria > Bacteroidota > Bacteroidia > Cytophagales > Cyclobacteriaceae > Chryseosolibacter. The sequence continues at coordinate 73,108 of CAZBNP010000006.1, read as the reverse complement.
AAAAGCCATTGTACGTATGGTCTACGTCGGCGACAAACACGGAAACGCGCTCGATGTCGTAAAAGAACGGCGCAAACCGTGGTCTCGTAACGACCGTAACTTCTACGTCGGGGTAAGCATGGACCAGCGACCGGAGCACGGGAACGACCAGGGCTACATCGCCCATGGCCGAAAAGCGCAAAACAAGGATCTTTGTAACAGGCACCTCAGCGATAGTAATGGGTGTGGAATATGACCAGGTACTCAGTTATCGGCTGTCTTATACAGGACCGGATTCAGTGTTTTGTCGTTATACATCTTCATCTGTCTGTACACTTTAAACCGGCGCGCGCCGGCCCCGATATCCTCCATGAGTTGATCGAAAGCCAACCCCATGTCCACCTGTTGCTCCTGCAACACGGTAAGTCGCTCGCGGCACCTGGCGATGTGCGGCATACTGACATCTCTTCTTTCGGTCTGCTCTTCCATGTGATATACCTTCAACATCAGGATACTCATACGATCGAGCAGCCACGCCGGGGTTTCGGAATTGATCCGCGTTTCGGGCGCAAATTTTACATCCCGGAACATGGCCAGGTAATGATCGTCCATTCTCTCGACGGTGTCGGTCCGTTCCTGATTGGACTTGTCAATTTGTCTTTTGATCTGGAGTGCGGCGACCGGGTCGATATTCGGGTCGCGTATGATGTCTTCCAAATGCCACTGCACGGTATCGATCCAGTTTTTTAGATACAGGAGCGACTGGAAGGATCCGGCTGGAAACGGGTTGGCGATAGGCAAATCGACATTATCCCACATGTGATAATCGTTGATGCTTTTCTGAAAAATACGATAACAATCACCCGCCTGAAGCATATATGTAGCCATGAAGGCCAAATTTAAGCTAATTTTTTTCTTCCACATAAGGGTGAATTGAACGGCAGTTGTCATAACCCTGTAGCCAAATTCCCGTAAATTGCACCACACGACTGTAATAACGGTGGATTTAGCCGAACATTTGCGATTTAAAGCTCTGGCAAAGGGCGATGTAACAACTTTCGAAATGTTATTCAGGACGTATTATCAACCGTTGTGTAATTACGCCTACAGCTTTCTTCGCGACAAAGAGGGTGCTGAAGAGGTCGTACAAACGACATTCCTGCTCGTATGGGAGAAGCGCGAAGCGGTAGAAATCCACACTTCACCCCGGTCATATCTATATGCAATGGTCAGAAACGCATGCCTCAATGTCTTGAAGCATGAAAAGATCAAACAGCGACACGCCGTTGAGGAGATGGCGCTGGCGGAGCGCAGCAGCGAGTCAGTAAGCCAGGTATTAGCCGGAAACGAACTCGAACGTCGTATATCCGAGGCCGTTGAGCAGCTGCCCGAGCAATGCCGCATGGTGTTCAAACTAAGCAGGTTCGAAGAACTCAAGTATTCCGAGATCGCCGAGCAGCTGAACATTTCAGTGAAGACGGTAGAGAGCCACATGGGTAAGGCGCTGAAGATAATGAGGGAGAAGCTAAGGGATTATTTGCCGGTAATTGTCTTATTCATGAGCGGATTTTTGAACTAGCGTGAAAGCCACACCTGAAAATATTGATGAACTGATCGGCAATTATGTCGCCGGTGAAGCTTCCCCGGAGCAGATGAGGGTAGTCGACCAATGGAGAGCGAGCAGTGATGAGAACCAGGCTTACTTCGATCACTTCCGGATGATCTTTGAGAAAGCGGCATCCGTTGGAAATGTGATTTCTTTCGATACCGACGAGGCGTGGAATCGCGTAAGGAATAACATCAAGAGTTCGTCGAAGACGGTTCGTATTCAGCGAAACGATACAGGATTCTCGTTGATGAAGATCGCCGCGGGGTTAGCCCTCTTCGCGGTAGCCGGAATCTTCGCCTATCAGTTTTTCTCGCGTAACAATACAATCCCGGTTGAAATACTGGCTGTGGCGGAAACCCGTGCAGATACGTTGCCCGAAGGCAGCCGCGTGTTTCTTAACCGCAATACCGCGATCGAATACGTACTCGACAAGAGACGTGACACTCATATCGCAACGTTGACCGGCGAGGCTTACTTCGATATTCGTCACGATGACGAAAAGACCTTTATCGTCGCGGCCGGGGAGACGCTCATCAGGGATATCGGAACCTCATTTAATGTCACCGCCTATCCGGAGTCAAATACGATAGAGGTGGCTGTCGATGAAGGAGAAGTTCAGTTCTATACAGAGCATCAATCCGGAATTCGTCTCAGAGCTAAGGAAAGAGGTCTGTATGAACGGGCAACCGGCACGTTTACCGTGGTTGAATCCGACCCCAATATCACGGCGTATAAAACGCGTTCTTTCACCTTTAACAATCATTCGCTTGAAGCCGTGGTGAGCGTATTGAATGCAGTGTACGACAGGCCGATTCGCATCGATGATAAATTGAGAGGCTGCAAACTTACTGTGTCGTTTAATGAAGAGGCCATCGAAGAGATCGCCAACGTAATAGCAGAGACACTTGCCTTATCGGTGACCGCCGAGGGTGACACTCTCTGGTTACGAGGTAGTGGGTGCGGGGAGGCACCGTTGAAATGAGATCATTTGTTTTACTATTGTTTGTATTGGTTGCCAGTATGGTGTTTGGCCAAACACCCTATATGGAGAGAAAAGTCACCGTTTCGCTGAAGGGAGAGACCGCCGCATCGGCGTTGAGGAAGGTCTCGTTGGCCGGTGGATTCGTGTTTTCCTACAATCCCGATATCCTGGATCAGGATGAATTGCTGACGCACGAGTTCGTCAATCGATCTGTGCGTGAAGTGCTCGACGAACTGTTTAAGGGAGATATTCAATACAAGGCGCGGGGCCGGTATATTATTCTTACGAAGTCACCGAAAACGTCTTCACGAAAAGAGCCCGCGGTTGTCAGTGGGTATGTTGTGGATGAGTCTACCGGCGAGCGCCTGAAAGATGTGAGTGTTTATGACCCGGTTACACTGACCTCGACGATAACCGATTCCTATGGCTATTTCGAGATTAAGGTCGACAGGCCGGCGTCTGATATAATATTGTCGGTGAATAGACAGCATTACACGGACACGGTGTTTGCAGTGTCTGACGATAAGCGGCTGCTAAACATTCCGCTTCGTGTTAATAAGGACAAACTTGCCGTTTTCGCCGACAGTGTAAACCAAAAGTTGAAACGGATCTGGAGAAAACAGGAAACGTGGTTTAATAATATTAATCTCCGCAATATTGACGACTCACTTTATCGCACTTTTCAGGCTTCACTGGTTCCGTTCGTTGGAACGAATCATAAAATGAGTGCGCACGTTACGAACGACTACTCGCTTAATCTGGTGGGTGGTTATTCCCTCGGTGTCAGAAAGGTTGAGGTTGGCGGGGTAATCAACCTGGTGCGCGGCGATGTTCGCGGGTTTCAGGCCGCGGGTATATTTAACGGTGTTGGCGGAGAAACGAACGGCTTTCAGTTGGCGGGAGTTGCGAACGCTAACGAAGGGGTGGTGCGGGGCTCTCAGTTCGCGGGTGTGCTGAATCTTAATGCGGATGAATCAAAGGGACTATCCGTTGCCGGCGTTGGAAATATTGCATGGGGACCGCGGGCCACCGGGCAGCTTGCCGGGGTGTTCAACGTCGCCAGGAGGGAAGTTGAAGGGGCGCAGATTGGGGGGGTCTTTAACTTCGCTGGCAAAAAGCTTAAAGGAACTCAGGTTTCAGGCGTGCTTAATGTCGTTGGCCAGGAGGTGTGGGGCGCGCAGATAGCTGGGGTCATTAACGTTGCCCCCAGGGTTTACGGGACTCAGATCGGATTGATCAATGTAGCGGATAGTCTCAGGGGAGTTCCGGTCGGACTGCTGAGTTTTGTTGCGAGGGGATACCACAAAATAGAGGTCTCCGCCGATGAGATATTCTATAACAACATCGCGTTCCGCACCGGCGTTCGTCAGTTTTACAACATCCTCACGGTGGGTGCGAACCCGTCTACCTATGGCGATGAAAAAACGCTTTGGTCGTTCGGGTATGGACTGGGGACATCCTCCAGATTGACGCGATGGCTGTTCCTTGATTTCGATCTCATATCTAATCAGATTGTGGACGGGAATACCATCGAAGCCCTGAACCTGTTAAACAAAGCCTATCTCGGAGTTGACATCCAGGCGTTCCGAAAAGTGTCTCTGAGTGTAGGGGTAACGTTAAACGGTCACATCACCGAGACGTCGTTTGATGGCTATCCCGAACTGTTTACCCATTACCAGCCTGATGTTTTTTTCGATCGGAACGTAGGCGGCGACTACAATCTGAAGATGTGGTTTGGCGCGAAAGTCGGAGTGAGGTTCCTCTGATCAGGGAAGCTCCGCGATGATTGTACGCCCTCCTTTAGTGATATCACCAACCTTTACAGTGATTTTGGCGTCGAGTGGAAGAAAGATATCCACCCGCGATCCAAATTTGATAAAGCCAAACTCCTGTCCCTGCTCGATTGGCTGACCCTCCTGAACATACCATTTAATACGTCTTGCCAGCGCGCCGGCAATCTGCCGAAACAGAATTTCAACACCATTCGACATTCGTACAGCCACCGTTGTTCGTTCATTCTCCGTGCTTGACTTGGGGTGCCAGGCAACGAGGTACTTCCCGGGGTGATATTTGAAAAAGCTCACTACTCCCGATACGGGGGCCCGGTTGACATGAACATTGACGGGCGACATAAAGATTGAGACCTGCTTCCTTTTTGTCTTGAGGTATTCGGTCTCGTCAGTATCTTCAATCACAACCACTTTGCCATCGGCGGGTGCCAGCACGTGGCTGGTGTTTGGTGTGATAGAGAAAACAGGATTGCGGAAAAACTGCAGTATCAGCAGGTAGAACAATATGCTTATCAGGATGGTAGAGTTCTGAATCAGTGGGCTCTCGGGATAATACGCGAACACGATCCAGTTAAGGCCGAAGAGTAGAACTAACAGTACAAACAGAATTTTATGTCCTTCGCGGTGAATCGTCATGTGGTAGTAAAGCGTTAAACTATCAATTGTGATGGCAAGTTACATCATTCATTAGTATTCGGGAAAAGCGCCGGTGGTTAATAGCCGCCGCGGTATTTGTAAGTCTTCGCTACTTTTTCGATAGCTACCATATAGGCGGCGATACGCAGTGATACGTTATACTTGGTTGCCGTGCGGTAGACATTTGAAAACGCATCTTTCATAATACGGTCCGAGCGACGGTTGACCCGGTCGGCGGTCCATTTGTATCCGAGGCGATTTTGTACCCACTCAAAATAAGAGACCGTTACTCCTCCGGCGTTTGCCAGAATGTCGGGCACCACCATTATACCTTTATCATTGAGGATATTGTCAGCTTTCGAAGAAGTCGGTCCGTTTGCGCCCTCAACGATTAAGCGCGCGCGAACGTTCGGCGCATTCGAACTGCGGATTACGTCTTCTGTTGCCGCTGGCACGAGCAGGTCGACAGCAGCCGTGAGCAGTTCATCATTAGTGATTTTTTCGACACCTTCAAATCCGAGGAGTGATCCTTTGTTTTGCTCGCGATATTGGACGGCAGCGGGTATATCGATACCCTTCTCGCTGTAGTACGCTCCGGAGATGTCGCTGATCGCCTGGACAATTAAGCCGCGTTCGCTGAGGAGACGAGCGGCAGACGACCCGACGTTTCCGAATCCTTGTACGGCACAGGTTGCTTTATAAGGATTGATCTTCAGTTTTTCCATCGCCGCCATGGCGGCTACCATCACACCGCGACCTGTAGCCTCGGTTCTTCCCAGCGAGCCGCCGAGTACGATTGGTTTTCCCGTTACTACAGAGTTGACTGTCATTCCCCGGGTGCGTGAGTATTGATCCATGAGCCAGGCCATCTCGCGAGGCCCCGTACCCATGTCCGGGGCGGGGATATCCTTATCCGGTCCGAATACTTCAGCCATGGCCAGTGTATACGCTCTCATGAGACGTTCAATTTCGCCGGCCGACATCTCCAGGGGATTGCAGGCAACGCCACCTTTCGCTCCCCCGTAAGGGATGTCAACAACGGCACACTTCCAGGTCATCCATGCTGCCAGCGCTTTGACTTCGTCGAGGTTCACCGCCGGGTCGAAACGAATACCGCCTTTAGACGGCCCGAGGATATTGGAGTGGATCACGCGGTAGCCTTCAAACACACGGATCGCACCGTCGTCCATGGTTACGGGAAGCGACACGATAACCTGACGTGCAGGGTTTTTAAGAACATTGTAAATCTCATCCTCCAAGCCGAGAAGTTGTGATGCTACCTGGAAGCGCGACATCATGGCTTCAAAAGGATTTTCGTGATCTTTTAAAGGAGCGGGTTCGATGTATGCCATAACTGAAAATTACGATAGCAAAGATAATCGAAATTCGAAGAGCTTTGTTAAATATCAGAATACTTCGAGATACGCGGCAATAAAGGGAGCGGAGATCAGCAAGCCATCGAATCGATCCAGAAATCCTCCATGCCCCGGGAGAGACTGCCCGGAATCCTTTATCTCGATACTGCGCTTTAACAGGGATTCTATCAGGTCGCCAAAAGTACCGCCCACCACGATGATAATACCCACGACCATCCATTGTTGAAAACTGAGTGAATGCATGTAATGAGAGGAAAGCAGCGCAAAGGTCATCGCCAGCAACGCACCACCGATAAAGCCCTCCCACGATTTTTTTGGAGAAATACGTTCGAATAGTTTTCGCTTTCCGAAGCGCGTACCCGCAAAGTAAGCACCTGTATCGCTTGCCCACAGAATGAGCAACGAACCCAGAATTACCTCATAATTGTAGTGCCCGCCCTCGAAAGCAATGACATTCAGCAATACGAATGGCAAGGCCACATACACAATCCCGAGGAATGTGAACGCGATGTTCGTAAAGGGTTTGCGCTCAAATTTTTTGTACAGTTTGATCATGTACACGCACGAAACCAATGGAAAGACAAGAATGTAGTACTTGGTTGGCAGGACCTTTCCTTCAATAAGGAAGGAAAGGCAAAAAATCAAAATACCACAAATGGTTCCAAACGCTTTTTGCGGCGCCAGGCCGTCGAGGCCCACGAGGTTATAAAACTCGATCAGCGCGAGCAGACAGATGATAAAAAAGACGATGAAGTAGGTCCACTCACTATACGATACACCAGCAATAATCCCCGCAGACCCCAGGATACCGGTGATAAGTCTTTGGGTAAGGTTGCTGTATTTACTTACGGGAGAATTGGCTGTCAAGGGGTAGCGATTTTTCGGTCCTGATAGTATTTGTGAAAATAGTAAAGCAGCCCAATCGTTAGTATCAGGCTGATGATAACGGCATTCAAAGGCAATGCTTCAGTGCTTTCGATGTCGAATTCAAAAGCGCCTCTTTGGTAAAAATACAAGGCGAGGACCGATACGCCGTTGTTGACAAAGTGTGCGATAATCGCGAGCGAGAGGTTACCCGACCAGTAGTACAGGTAGCCGAACAGGGCACCGAGCAGTAAACGCGGTACAAAACCGAAGAACTGAAAGTGGATTGCGCTAAAGAGAAAAGCAGCAAACCAGATCGCTACGTGGGTGTTTGCTGCGCGGCGCAGTTCGTTTTGAATCAATCCGCGAAAAACGATCTCTTCGCCGATGGCGGGTAAAATGCCGATCACGACCAATGCAAAGATAAGCTCGCCGGCGGTGTTGAGCTGGGTCAGAAACTTTGTCTGTTCAGCGAGTATATCTTCTCTTTCGCGTGCCCATCGCGCAAAACCCTCCGCGAAATCGGGAAAATGGAAGTTGGCATTCCACTCGATAAAAATGGAATTTACACCCATAAAAATGATCACGACGACCACCGTGATCAGTACCGGCAGAGATTCTACGCCGGTAGGGAAGAGGTCGCCGAGCCTTTTGCGTTTGCCCGCCAGGTACACGGCGGGAGTCAGGATCAGGCCTACTACGGTTGCTGCTCCCTGGATGATATAGAACGGTATCTTGAGGTCGTCGGTGAACTCTCCCCGCTGGATGGCGTCCATTAGCTCGACGTCTCCGTCATAAAACGGCATAGCGAGAAAATAGCCGATAATAGGGCCCACGATCACAAAACCGAGCGCAACCATCAGCAGAATTACGATAAGGTTTATAACCGGAGGTTTTTCGGAAGGGGCACCAAGACGAGAATCCAACATCTGCCGGAAATAAGTTAACTTTGCAGACAAATATACACAAGGCAGGCAGCTTTTTATGCCCGATAGCTGTTTAGTTGGCAGATGGTAACGATTGGAAACATACAACTTGGCGAATTCCCGCTCTTGCTGGCTCCGATGGAGGACGTAAGTGATCCCCCATTTCGGGCGGTCTGCAAAGACGCCGGCGCCGATCTGATGTACACCGAGTTTATTTCATCGGAAGGCCTGATCCGCGATGCCGCGAAAAGCCGGCAGAAGCTCGATATTTTCGAGTATGAGCGCCCGATTGGAATTCAGTTGTTTGGCGGAGAGATTTCGAGCATGGTGGAGTCGGCGCGCATAGCCACACAGGTAAACCCTGACCTTATCGACATCAATTACGGATGTCCCGTAAAAGCTGTCGCCTGCCGTGGGGCCGGTGCCGCTCTGTTGCAGGATATTCCGAAGATGGTGAGCATGACCGCTGAAATCGTGAAAGCGACACACCTCCCGGTTACTGTAAAGACCCGGCTGGGCTGGGATGACAACACGAAAAACGTTGTCGAAGCAGCCGAGCGGCTTCAGGATATCGGAATACAAGCCCTTACTGTGCACGGAAGAACACGCGTGCAGATGTATAAAGGGTCGGCAGACTGGGCGTTGATCGCCAGAATAAAGGAAAACCCCAGAATGCTGATACCGGTGTTTGGTAACGGCGACATAGATTCGCCGCAGAAAGCTCTGGAGTACAAGAATCGCTACGGAGTGGATGGTATCATGATCGGCCGGGCGGCGATTGGCTATCCCTGGATTTTTGAAGAGATCAAGGCATACCTCGCTACCGGGTCGCGCCCCCAGGCTCCCTCGGTGACTGAACGGGTAAGGGTGGCGAGAAAACACCTGGAGTTCTCGGTGCGCTGGAAAGGGGATCGTACGGGTATCTTTGAGATGCGCCGTCACTATACAAATTACTTCAAGGCTATTCCCGACTTCAAACCATTCCGCGCAAGGCTGGTGGAAGCCGACGACCTCTCGCAGGTACAGGACATCCTCGATGAAGTCCTGGACGCCTATGCCACAGATGTCGCGGAACCACTAAAACTGATCGCCTGAAATTTAACGCCCGCCCTTTGAACCATCAACCTTTCAGCGACAAGTAAATCGTATATGGAAAACGTCGCGAGTAACAAAATAAAAGCGTTGATATTACTGACGCTGTTGGCACTTATTTGGGGCACATCGTTTATTCTAATGAAAAGGGGGCTGGAGGTTTTTTCCCCCTGGGAACTCGGATCGATCCGCATTGCGGTCGCCGCGTTGTTCCTCCTGCCAATTGCTTTAGCCAAGTTACACGGCCTTAAGCCAAAGCACTACGGTAAGCTTCTGCTTTCAGGTCTGATGGGTATTTTCTTACCTGCATTTCTGTTTGCTATTGCTCAGACGAGACTATCGAGCTCAGTGACCGGTATTTTGAATAGTTTTACACCCGTCTGTACCCTTCTCGTCGGCGTGTGGTTTTTTCATCAACCTTTTAGACAGCGCTCTATTTTCGGGATATTGATTGGCCTGGCAGGTACGGTTTTACTCATAACGGCCAACGCAAATGGCGGTATCGCCGGAGTCAACTACTTCGGTATCTTCGTGATCATAGCATGTGTGCTGTATGCCACAAATCTCAATTTCATTAAATACAAAATAGCGGATCTGAATGCGCTGACAATAACCAGTGTTTCCCTCGCGCTGATCGGACTCCCCGCGATGATACACCTGTTGCGGTTCACGCCCTTTCTCGAAAAGATGCAAAACCACCCGGGAGCCTGGACTGCGTTTGGCTACCTGGCTCTCCTGGGATTTATGAGTACATCGCTGGCAACGATTTTGTTTAACAAGCTGGTAAAGATCAGCTCGCCGCTGTACACGAGTTCTGTTACGTACCTTACGCCCATCGTTGCAGTGGTCTGGGGATTGTTTGACGGCGAACAACTCTTTGTCGGACACATTGCCGGCATGGCAGCGATCTTTTTTGGCGTGTATCTTGCCAACAGAAAGCCTTGACGGGCACAGCAATTTTGTCAGCGTTCAGGATGCGGATGTTTTTCATATTGGTCAATCTATCGGGTATTCTCCTGGTACCAGGATTTCTTTGTGCTCAGCGGAAACAGGATTCGACGAAAGTGGACTCCACCCGCAGCGGAATCATATCGAATATCAAAGAAAGCGGTGTGACCCAGCGGATCATGAAATCCATTACACGCAAGCAAACCTCCAACCCGGCCGCTGCCGTAAAGAGTGAGGGGGCATTCCTGCCTTATGAGGGAAAGATCATCAGAAAAATCAATATCAGCCATCTCGACTTTCAACGCACCGTCTACGATACGACGAAGAATATCCGGAATACCGTCACCAGACTGGGTAACAAGCTTCACAACACCACAAAGGAATGGGTAATTCGCGACAACCTCTTTATTCGGGAAGGCCGGCCACTGAACCCATACAAAGTTGCAGACAACGAACGGCACCTCCGGGACCGCGATTTTCTTCTCGACGCGAAGATCTATGTCGTTCCCGTCGGGGAGCAATCAGACTCGGTAGATATTCTTGTGCTTACCCGCGACGTATTCAGCCTCGGAGGATCGATCGATCCATCCAACCCGAGAAAGACGCGGTTGCGATTATACGACGCGAATCTCGCAGGGTGGGGACAACGACTCGAATTTAACGGGTTGATCGAGCCCGACCGAAATCCCGACTTTCTCTATGAGTTCCTGTATCGCAAAAACAGCCTCGGAGGATCATTTATCAACGCAACGATCGGCTATACGCAACTTAACACCGGGAGCAGCTACGGCGAAGAGGAGGAAACGGCATATTACATTCGGTTCGACCGGCCACTCGTTTCTCCCTACACGCGATATGCGGGTGGTGTGGAATTGAGTAAAAACTGGTCGCAAAATTTTCTTGATCGGCATGATTCCCTGTTTCGCGACTATAGGTACGTTATCAACGATTTCTGGATAGGCTATAATTTCGGTGCGAACAGCAATCACGATCGGAGCCGGCATTTTGTGGCGATCAGAGCATTCGAACAGCATTTTACCCGCGTACCAAGCCAGACGTCGGAAAGGCAACGCACATTGTACAACAACCAGACATTCGTTCTGGCGTCCGCAACTTTTTTCAGGCGAGACTTCTACACGGCCCGCTATATCTACGGCTTCGGACGGACAGAAGACGTACCGCATGGGCATAATATTTCGGTCACCACAGGGTGGGCCCGAAGTCAAGGGCTCTCGAGAACGTATATCGGCCTTGATGCAGAACGAACCACGGTGGAACGCGTCGGTGAATTTTTTACCTTCGGATTCAAAGGAGGCGGATTTATCAGCGACAACGGTCTTGAAGACGCCACGGTCATGGTCGCCGGAACAGTGCTGAGCAAGTTGGTGCCTAAAGGACAGTTCCTTTTCAGGCAGACGGTTCAGGCAGATTACACCCGCGTGTTCAGGCAAAAAACATCGCCGCCACTCGATATCAATGACGAATTCGGATTGCAGTACTTTCGCGCCGATAGTCTTTGGGGAACAAAACGCTTGCACCTGCAGAGTGAAACCGTTGCTTTCTCTCCATGGCAGCTTCTGGGCTTTCGATTTGCGCCTTTCGCCTTCGCGGAGATGGCTATGATCTCCGGCGATCAACACAGTGTTCTTTATGACAAACCGTATTTTGGATTCGGCGGCGGCGTTCGCACTCGAAATGAGAACCTTATTTTCGGAACGATCGAGCTCAGGTTTCTGTATTACCCGAGAACAGTGGAAGACATCAGCTCTTTCAACATCAGGCTGAGCGGCAACCTTCGGGTTAAATACAGCGCCGGCTTTGTTCGCGCCCCTGGATTTGTGCGCTATAATTGAGTTGTATCCGGTTCAAAGTTCAATACCTGGGGTGACCCAACTTATCAGGGATCAAACCACTGTTCTGAGAACCTTGTCACGCTTTTTGTATATTTGGATCAACCGACCTCACTATGAGAAGAATTTTTGTTGTTATCAGCGTTGTTATAACCCTGGCAATTCTCGCTTGGGCGTACTTCACACCCGCCGCCTTGTTTTTGTTTCTGCTTGCCGGACCATTCATCTATATGGGCATTGCCGATATGGTGCAGACCCGGCAGTCTCTGAAAAGGAATTTTCCGCTTTTCGGCAGACTTCGCTACGTGTTCGAAGACCTGCGTCCGAAGATCCAGCAATATTTTGTGGAGTCGGATACCGATGGTGCGCCGATCAACCGTATAGACCGCTCGGTGATCTACCAACGCGCGAAGAAGCAGGTGGATACAACGCCGTTTGGTACACAGCTCAACGTGTATGCCGAAGGCTATGAGTGGATGAGTCATTCCATCGTCCCGATTGACTTTGATTCGATGGATCATCACCCTCGCGTCCGTGTCGGCAATAAAGATTGCCAACAGCCGTATGACGCGAGCGTTCTGAATATCTCCGCGATGAGCTTCGGGTCGCTAAGTGGGAATGCGGTCGAGGCAATGAACGCCGGAGCTGCTATCGGCAAGTTTGCACACAACACCGGTGAAGGAGGTATCAGTCCGCACCACATCAAATATGGTGGCGACCTTATCTGGCAGATTGGCACCGGATATTTTGGAGCGCGTGACGAAAGTGGCAATTTTTCACCCGAAGCATTTAGAAAGAACGCCACCCTGCCACAGGTGAAAATGATAGAACTCAAGATATCGCAGGGAGCAAAACCCGGTCACGGGGGGATCCTTCCCGGTAAAAAGAATACACCCGAGATCGCTGCAATCCGCGGTGTGAAGCCGGGCACGACTATCTTTTCGCCACCATTTCACAATGCGTTCAAAACACCGCGGGAGATGGTCCTTTTCATCCGGCAAATGCGCGAACTCAGCGGAGGTAAACCAATAGGATTTAAACTCTGTATCGGCCGTAAAAGCGAATTTATTTCTATCTGCAAGGCGATGGTGGAACTTGAGATCTACCCTGACTTCATCACCGTCGACGGAGGCGAGGGAGGTACCGGCGCAGCACCCCCTGAGTTTTCAAACTTCGTTGGCATGCCACTGCTTGAAGGTCTCGCGTTCGTCGATAATATGCTGACAGGCTTTGATATCCGGAAACACATAGCCGTGTGCGCGTCCGGAAAGATACTGACAGGCTTTCAGATGGCCCGTGCGATCGCCCTCGGCGCAGATGTATGCTACAGCGCACGAGCCATGATGATGGCGGTCGGGTGTATACAGGCTCTTGAATGCAACAAGAACACGTGTCCCACCGGCGTGGCTACGCAGAATCCGGCTCTCACAATCGGGCTGGTGGTCAATGATAAGAAAGCTCGTGTGGCGAACTACCATAAGCATACCGTGGAGAGCTTCGTGGAACTCATCGCTGCCGCGGGTCTTGATGCACCGCGGAGGCTCAACCGTCACCAGATCTACCGCCGTGTGTTTATGAACGAAGTGAGAACGCTGGAGGAGATCTATCCTTCGATCCCGGTAGGGTCAATGTTAAACGGCGTGGTGTCTTCTCCGTATGAAAAATCGTTCGAAGCTGCCAGCGCTGATAAATTCTGATGGGGCTATTCGTTTTGAAAAGCGTTTCTGTAAAAAGAAAGTCTTTTTTACTATTTTTGGGAAACCAATTGCCGAGTGCTTCGAAAGTTCTTTCCGTTAGATAAGAATTATATCCTGGAGGAGGCACAGTTGTCTCTGGAGTCAACCCTCCTTCAATACCTTGTCGACTTTGTGAAGGTCGAATATCTGCTTCGCTCCAATCCGCTGGGAATGATGGATGACATGGCGGTGAAGATCCGCGATCACGGCGGTACAGACTATCGCCATCTGCACAACTTCTACGTGAATCTTATGGGCGTGTTTCGATACAAGTTTTACGGAGACAACCAGCTCGAGTTTAGTTTTAGCGGACAGGAGCCGTTCGAGCAGTACCAGCACGAGTGGTCAGCGCAATTTAAGGAGTGGACAAAGCTGTTTTGTCAGCACCATAATTTCCTCCGTGCTGTTCTTGATCTTACGGTATTCTATCCCGTCGACAGTCCTGTGTTGATGGTAGACAACCGGATGAATGCTTTTATCAGTCAGTTTTTTGATGTGAAGGGAATAGGTTCCGGAACCTAAAAAATATACTCCGTACTCAAAAACGCGGACTCCCTGTTCCGAATAATATTCGCGATCATCTGCTTGTTTGACTCCGTGTCTTTGGTCGCTACCAGCGTGCGAATAGAGAACACCCGCAGGGCGTCGGAGACAGACAGCGTGCCCTCGGCGGAATCTTTGCGCCCGTTGAAAGGGAACGAATCCGGTCCGCGTTGTGCCTGTGTGTTGATGTTGATACGGCCAACCTGATTGACAAAAGCATCCATTAACCTGGCTACACGCACGGAATCAGTGCCAAAGATGCTGACCTGCTGACCGAAATTCGAATTCACAACGTATCGGATGGCTTCGTCGTCGTCAGTGAATGGAACGATGGGTATCACCGGACCAAACTGCTCTTCATAGTAGACCTTCATCTTCTCGTTCACAGGATAGAGGACTGCCGGGTAGAAGAATGTCTCCAGCGTTTGTCCCCCGTTCTCGTTGACGATCTTCGCTCCATGCGATTGCGCATCTTCCACCAGTCCTTTCAGGTAGTCGACTTTCCCTGGCTCGGGCAGTGGCGTAAGTCCGACGCCGTTGTCCCACGGGACGCCGGATTTCAGCGCGCTGACGCGTGCGTTGAATTTCTTGATGAAAGCCTCGACGATGTCGGTGTGGACGAACAGTACCTTAAGCGCGGTGCAACGCTGTCCGTTGAAAGACAGTGAACCTGTAAGGCATTCATTCACCGCGTTGTCGATATCAGCGTCCGGGAGTACGATCGCGGGATTCTTTGCGTCGAGACCCAGGATGGCTTTCAGGCGGTGAGGTTTCGGGTGGAGTTTCTTCAGGTCGTTGGCGCCTTTGTTTGTGCCGATGAACGCGAAGACATCTACTTTTCCGGATTCCATCAGGGCGCCTACCGTTTCACGCCCGCGGCCATAAATAATATTGATGACACCAGGAGGGAAGCTGTCTTTGAACGCTTCGAGCAGTGGCCTGATGAGAAGCACCCCGTACTTTGCGGGCTTGAACACAACCGTGTTGCCCATGATCAGCGCCGGAAAGAGTGTGGTGAATGTTTCGTTGAGCGGGTAGTTATACGGTCCCATGCACAACGCGACGCCTAGGGGCACACGCCGTATCTGGGCCATGAAGCCCTGATCTTCAATGAGCTTTGCTGAATTCCGATCGAGGTCTTTGAGCGCTTTTATCGTGTCTACAATATAGTCGGCTGTGCGGTCGAATTCTTTTTCGGCGTCCTTCAGGGTCTTTCCTATCTCCCACATGAGAAGTTTTACAACCTCGTCACGCTTCTGTTGCATCGCCTGAAGAAATCTTTCCACATGTTCGATACGTTGTGTCACGCTCATGGTCGGCCACAATCCATGCCCCAGATCATACGCTTTTACCGCGGCGTCGAGGGCCTCAAGCGATTCGCGCGTTGTCATCAGCGGAGTGTGTCCTATAACTTGTTGTACCAGTTTGTCTCCTTGCTTGAGGCACACAGGACTCATTACGGGGTTCAGATTACCTTCCCAGACCTTGAGCTCGCCGTTGATGAGATATTCTCGCTGCGTTATAGGTTGGTCGATTTTAAATTGAGTTGGGATGGCATCTTCCGCTGGGAAAATGCTCTGAAGTAGTTGGCTCATCGCTGTTTAAACTTTACTGTTGACTGGTTGATAGGAGGCTGTTGCCCTGGATCTGCCTTGGGTTGGCAACATCGGTGCGGGCAGTTTCGTCACCGGAGAGGCGCCAAGCCTCACTTCGTTGACCCGAAGGAGAGGATGGGGGTCGGTATATTTAACGTGTAAGATTTCCGGCAACATGGACGCAATGTACGCATGGATTTGCAGATTTCATCCACTAACGTGCGGTAAAGATAGACCTTTCAATAGCAATTTCTCTCTCCGGCCCCCGGGGCGGGTCGCCTGACACGTCAAACCGCTCTCTGCTCTGACAACGCCCGACCAACCGCGGTCCGCGGGTGTGACGGGACTAGTGCCTGATGCCGCACTCTTTGCAGTATTTCATCTTCGATGCTTTGCGTTTCTTGGGTGGGCGCTTGTGACCAAAATACATCGGGTCTGAGTACTGGGGTTTCAGCATCATCTTTTCGGCTTTCCGCCGCTCTTTGGCTACCGCCTCTACGCGTTCGTAATACTTCTGCTCCAGTCCATACGTCGGCCCCTTTAACGACTTCCTCGCGGCCTTAGGCATGTTGGCTTCCTCCGCCCGGGCGGATGTGGGATTCAGCGATGTAGGCTGCTCAACTGCTGGGTTTGTTTTTTCGACTTTATGCTTTTTTTTCCAGAACTGCGCGTGCGTGTCGGCAGCGACAAACAAAAGACCAGCGAGTAGTGTAGTTCGTAAGATCATGTTTTCTTAACTATCGAAGTCCCGGAAAAATTGCCCTGGAAAATGAAAATTGTTGATTGTTCCGGCTAACTTCTGCTATTCCCGGCCAATGACGGCGCTGTACCGGCGGTAAATCCTGGTTCAGCCACTGCTCTTCTTTGCAACGAGAAACAGATCCAGCGCATCGGTAGCATCGTCTGTCAGTAAATAGTCTTCGTGTCTGATGCTGGTGACGAGGGTGTCGCCAGACGATTGGAGTTTATTTCGATTCCACCGATTCAGTATTTCATAGGGGATGCGAAGCAGTGGCGCCGGGATCTTGTGTTGCAGATCAAAGATATCCCAGCGGGTGATTCGTTCCACAGACTTTTTGTTCTCTTTATAATACGCCATCACTTTCTCGTTACCGGTGATGCCGCGCATCTCTACGCTTTGGAAAATACCCGCGGCGAGGGATCTGAGCTCTTCGGGAAGATATTCGCGGACGTGCCACGGGTTTCTCGTGAGTGAAAGCCGGCGATTGGGTGTTGTGATCAGGGCTGTTCCGCCGGGTTTGAGAACGCGGTGTATTTCCTGGAGGAACAAGCGGTCGTCGTCAATATGTTCGATTACCTGAAAACTCACCACCAGATCATAGCAGTCGTCTTGAAGGCCCTCTAATGGTGGTATATTCATACTGCGGAAGGTTGCAGATGGATATTTCTTACGGAGGTTGTCGATCACTGACTTGATCTTGTCAACCGCCGTAAAGGTTCCGGCTTTGCTAATCAGTACCTCTACGCCACGGCCTTCACCGCAGCCTACTTCCAAAACATCGCCGGCAATGTAGGATTCGGCTGCCACATACGCCTTAAACAGCCGTTGATGAATAGGATTGTCGGACGGAATTTCCTCGCTGGTGATTTCGGTGGTGAAGATTTTTGCCATAGCCGCAAAAATACCATAGATGTTAAAGGTCCAAAGGAATTTAAAGATTAAACTTTTCTGCTGATATTGTAGTTCGAAATCCGGGATTATCAGTTCTATTGTTCAGAAATTGAAGTTTAAGGGTTAGCTATGACCAGATACTTGACTATCGTCCTTTTCTTTTTTTCCATTGCTTCTTCGGGACAGGCGCTACGCGATATCAATTACGAGTACACATATAACCCCGATGCGGCCGTCAGGTTCGACCTGCGGGCTGTGCGAACAGACTCATCTTCGTTTACCGTTCTCTATAGCCTTTTCGTGAATGATACTGCGAGCCTGATGAGTCAATACTCGCTTCAGTGGGAGGCCAGAAACCTACTCAGCGATAAGGAGGGACGAGCGGTAACACTTGAGGACCTCGTGTTCTCCCGCCATGCCTCCGGGTTCCAGGGGATGGGTACGTTGGAGCCAGACAACACGACCCGCTACCTCGTAGCAAAGGTTGTCAACACTACTCTTCGTCGCGCATGGATGTTCTATGTTGCACTGCAGTCCAACTACCCGGTCAACAATTTTGTGGTGCGAAATGGATTTCCCGTGACAGACTCATATGTGCGAACCACCGACCCTATCGAACTCGGACGGGGCTCAGGGACGTGGGTTGTGTCTTATTATAATGATGAATTTCCGGCAGCGGCGCCGGTGTTTTCGGAAGCGCAGGCACGGGTAGCGCGTGGGATGGATGTGGATTCGGTATTTGCTGTATCGGCTGATGATGAGTTCTTGTTCGACTCAAAGGGACTCTATCTTATTCAAAAAGACACGAATGCAATCGCGGGTCTGGCAGTCAGGAGCGAGGACGATTACCCCCAGTATTCGAAGGTCGCCAATCTTGTTGGTCCGCTGGTGTATATTACCACAAGGCAGGAGTATGACCGCCTCGAGTCCAGCAGGGGAAACAAGCGTGCATTTGATCGCGTTATTCTGGGTATCGTGTCTGACACAGAACGGGCAAGATCATTGATGCGCAGTTATTTCAGACGGGTTGAACTTGCGAATCGCTATTTCACTTCTTATAAGGAAGGATGGAAAACCGACCGGGGGATGGTCTATATCGTTTTTGGTATTCCGCAGAAGGTTTACAAGTTTGACAACCGCGAGGTGTGGAATTATGAGAACGACCGGATTGATATTTCGTTTACGTTTTCAAGATCGAGCAGTTTGTTCGACCCGGATAACTATGTTCTTATCCGCGAAAAAAAGCACGAGGCTACCTGGTATGAAATTGTCGACCTGTGGAGGAATGCCCGATTCTGATGAGGCCGCACTGACAAAGCAAGGTGAGACGCCGCACTCACGATTCACGCCTTCTCACAATCTCGTACATCACAACGCCTGCCGCGACCGATACATTCAGGGATCCGATTTTTCCCTTCATAGGAATTCTCACGAGGTCGTCGGCTTCGCGAAGGAGCATATCCGAAATGCCGTCTTCTTCCGAGCCCATGATAAGGGCTATGGGTCCGGTGAGCGAGAGGTCGAAGATGTTGGTGCTCGCTTTCTCCGTGCAGGCGACAATCCTGATGCCGCTCTCGCGCAGGTAGCTCATTGTGTTCTTGAGGTCTTTTTCGCGACATACCGGGATGTGATTCAATGCTCCCGCAGAAGTTTTCATCGCATCGCTGGTAATAGGGGCGCTACCCTTTTCTCCGATTACAATTCCGTCTATTCCGGCACATTCGGCAGTCCGCGCTATTGCACCGAAATTTCTGACATCGGTAATTCGGTCAAGTATCAGCAGGAATGGCTCGCGTCCTTCTGTGTACGCGCGATCGATCAGGTTATCCAGCGACGCGTAGCTGACGGCCGATAGAAGGCAAACCACACCCTGATGATTCTTCGCTGTCAATCGTTTGAGCTTCTCCGCCGGCACGAAAGTGTAGGGTACCTTTTGTTCGCGGGCAAGTGCGATGAGTTCTTTCAGGAGGTCGTTTGAGAGTCCCGACTGTATCATGATCTTTTCGATCTCTTTGCCGGCGCGAATGGCTTCTATAACCGCTCGGGTTCCATAAATGGTTTCGGACATGCTGGTCTATTATACGTTGGTTTGTTAGAGCGCCGGACAATCAGCGGATCAAAGGTATTCACCTGAATTCGGTTTGCCCTTTGCGTCGGTCACGAACCTCCGGAACTGTTCTTCTTTGTCTTTCTCGCAGACGATGAAAACATTCCCGAATTCGCCGACGAGGTATCCGTTAAGGCCCTGTACGACGATCAACCTGTCGTCGGCGCCTTTAACGATGCAGTTCCGTGAATCATATATCAGCGCGTTGGCTCTGATCACATTGTTGTTGTCGTCTTTTGGGGAAATTTCATGGATAGAAGCCCACGACCCGAGGTCTGACCAGTCAAAATCACCGAGGCATACATAGACATTTGAAGCTTTCTCCATCACACCGTAGTCGATCGAGATACTCTTGCACTGAGGATAGGCCGCTGCGATCGCCGCCTTCTCCTGATCGGAGGTTAGTTTGGTTTTTATCTCTTCAAATACTTCCGCCATTTCCGGCATGTGCAGCTGTATCGCTTTGATGATCGAGGCTACACGCCAGATAAAAATCCCGGCATTCCATACGAAATCACCGCTTTCAAGAAATTTTTTCGCCAGTGACAACTCGGGCTTTTCAGTGAAGGTCTTTACCTTCTTGGCGAAGCTTTTTTCAGTGAGGTACTGAATGTAGCCGTAACCTGTTTCCGGTCGTGTGGGCTGGATGCCGAGGGTGATAAGTTTGTCATCGGCAATGGCCTGGTCTACTGCCTTCTTGATGATATCGACGAAAAGGTTTTCTCTGATTATGAGGTGGTCTGCGGGGCTGACGACAACCACGGCGTCGGGATTGATTTGCTGGATCTTGTAGCTGGCGTATGCGATACATGCCGCAGTGTTTTTGCGCATGGGCTCGGTGAGTATCTGGCCGGGGGTAAGCAAAGGGAGCTGTTCTTTCACAATCGCTTCGTGTTCCTCGTTTGTCACCACAAAAATGTTCTCCGTGGGACAGATTGGAAGAAATCGTTCGAAGGTGGATTGTATAAGGGTCTTCCCCGTTCCCAATACGTCGAGAAACTGCTTGGGTTTGGCATTGCGACTGTAGGGCCAAAAACGGACGCCCACTCCTCCTGCCATTAACACGACATATAAATCTTTATTCATTCTTTGAATTATAGTAAGAGGTTTCGCAAAAGACGTCAGTGACCAAACGTTATAAAAGTATTTTCCTGTTTTTTATACAATTCCTTCTTTGAGAAGGTCATGAAGATGAACAAAACCGGCGATATTATCTCCATTCATAACGACTAGCTGGGTGATGTTAGCCTCTTGCATAAGGTGCAATGCCTCCACGGCAAACTCGTCCTTTTGAATTGTCCTGGGATTACGGCTCATGATATCGGCGGCTTTGATCTCATTCAGCGGCTCATTTTTCTCAAGCATGCGGCGAAGATCGCCATCGGTGATGATTCCCAGTAGTGTGTTGCCTCCTTCAAGGACGGCAGTACACCCCAATCGTTTGCTGGAAATTTCAAAGATTACATCTTTTAATGGTGTATTGGCACTAACTGCCGGCAGTTGATGTTGTGGGTAAATATCGGAGACTTTTAAATAGAGTTGCTTCCCCAGCGAACCGCCGGGATGATATTCGGCAAAGTCGCGGGTACTAAAGTTGCGCAGGTTGAGAAGGCACATCGCCAGGGCATCGCCCAGTGCGAGATGTGCTGTTGTACTGGTTGTAGGTGTCAGGTTGTGGGGACATGCTTCTTCCGCAATCGTTGCATTGAGTGTAAAATCGGCTTGTTGTGCCAGGTATGAATTTGTGTTGCTTACCAGCGCAACAAGCTTGGACCCTCTGCGTTTGAGAAGTGGTACCAGAACTTTTATCTCCGGTGTGTTACCGCTCTTTGAAACGCACATGACCATGTCTTCAGATTGTATCATACCCAGATCGCCATGGATTGCGTCGGCAGCGTGCATGAAAAGTGATGGTGTGCCGGTTGAGTTTAAGGTCGCCACAATTTTATTGGCTATGATGGCACTTTTGCCAATGCCTGTAATGACAAGACGCCCTTTAGCAGTATAAATCTGACGTACGCATGCTTCAAAATTATTGTCTATATAACCGATTAAATTTTCAATTGCCCGCGATTCATTTAAAAGAACATCCCGTGCAATGTTTTTGATATTTTTCGCTATATTCAATGGTTTTTAAAATTTATTATTAACCAAAGTACAAAGATACAATTTAAGATTTTTATAAGTAGAAAATGATGCTGGTCGAAGAGAAAGACGCTTTAAAAGAAAGTTTGAAGGAAATTTTTGGTTACAGTCAGTTTCGCGGTGATCAAGAGAGAGTTATTCGCAATCTTTTAAACGGAAAGAACACTTTTGTAATTATGCCGACCGGCGCGGGTAAGTCACTGTGCTACCAGTTGCCGGCAATGGTTCGCGATGGACTCGCGATTGTTATATCACCGCTCATCGCTCTGATGAAGAATCAGGTGGATCAGATGAATGCGTATGGGGTCAACGCCCGATTCCTCAATTCAACGCTTAGTAAAGGAGAGATCACTCGCCTGAAGAGGGACTGTATGAACGGCGATGTGAAGTTACTGTACGTGGCACCGGAATCGCTGAACAAAGAAGATACTATTGAATTTCTGAAGAAGGTAAATGTGTCGTTCGTCGCTATTGATGAGGCGCACTGTATTTCAGAATGGGGACATGACTTCCGCCCTGAATACAGACGCATTAAAGCCATGATTCAGAATCTCGGCGACATGCCCGTCATCGCGCTCACGGCAACAGCAACTCCGAAAGTACAGATCGATATACAAAAGAACCTGCAGATGGAAGACGCCGACGTCTTTATGTCGTCGTTTAACCGAAAGAATCTGTACTACGAAGTACGGCCGAAGAAAGAAACAAAAAAACAACTGATCAAATTCCTCAAAGAGCACAAAGGAAAGTCAGGTATTATCTACTGCCTAAGCCGTAAGAAAGTAGAGGAGATCGCAGAGTTACTCAATGTCAACGGTTTCAAGGCAGCTCCCTATCACGCAGGGCTCGATCCGGATATTCGCATGAAGAACCAGGATGACTTCCTCAATGAAGAGACCGATATCATTGTGGCCACTATCGCGTTTGGAATGGGTATAGACAAACCCGATGTGCGCTTCGTCGTTCATTATGATGTTCCGAAATCTCTCGAAGGCTACTACCAGGAAACGGGCCGCTCCGGTCGTGATGGTCTTGAAGGACTTTGCCTGATGTTTTATAGTCACAACGACCTGAACAAACTGGAGAAGTTTAACAAAGATAAACCCGTACAGGAGCGCGAGAATGCCCGGATACTGCTTCAGGAAATGGAGTACTACGCTGAGTCGCCGGTTTGCCGCCGGCGCCAGTTGCTACACTATTTCGGTGAGGAATTCAAAGAAGATAACTGCGGGATGTGTGATAACTGTGTCCATCCCCGTGAAACGTTTGATGGAACCGACTACGTCAAGATCGTGCTTCGCGCCGTCAAACAAACAAACGAACGATTTGGCCTCAATCACCTCGTACACGTTATCCGCGGCGTCGAGGATGAATACGTGAAGAGCTACGGGCACTTCGATCTGGAAGTATATGGAAAAGGTGCCGATGAAGATACCGACTTCTGGAAGTCGGTTATTCGTCAGGCACTCATTTATCAGTATCTCGAAAAGGATATCGACAATATCGGTGCGTTGAGGATCTCGGGGAAAGGTGAATCATTCCTCAAGAAGCCGTATGCCATTGAGCTTGCGCGTGATCACGATTTTACGACGGAGATCGAAGACGAGGAGGTGTCAAGCGAAAGGGTGGTCAACTCGAAAGCGTACGATGAGAAGTTGTACGAGATGCTGAAGAATCTTCGCAAGAAGATCGCGAAAGAGAAGGACTTGCCCCCCTATGTTATTTTTCAGGACCCGTCTCTCGAAGAGATGGCGACAACCTACCCGACAACGAAGGAGGAAATGGCGCAGGTCAACGGCGTGGGCATGGGAAAGGTCAACAAGTTCGGGCCGCCCTTCCTCAGCCTGATTCAGATATACGTCGACGAGAATGATATCGAAACAGCCAGCGAGGTGGTGGTGAAATCGTCGGTCAACAAATCGAAAACTAAGATATCGATTATCCAGCAGATTGACCGGAAGATTGATCTCGAAGAGATCGCCGAATCGACACGCCTGTCGTTTGAAGACCTCCTCACGGAGATCGAGAACATTTGCTTTTCGGGAACCAAGTTGAATCTGACGTATTATATCGACCAGATAATTGATTTGAATAAGCAGGAAGATATCCACGATTACTTCATGGATGCGGAAACCGACAGTCTTGAGGATGCCCTTAACAGTGACGCTATCGCTGATTATTCGGAAGAGGAAATTCGTCTGATGAGGATCAAATTCCTGTCTGAATACGCGAATTGATAACGCTGGCGACGGCGCGGTCGGAGGTCATCCGTGCCCCGGTCGCTTTCTTTCGCGGGCAACGGATCCGGGTGCCGCGACCCGGGAGGTTTATATCTATCATACAGCTTTAGCTCCACGCCAACGATTTATAACATATAACTTATATATTTGGTGATTAACCGAATGGTAAGTTATTAAATGAATATACTCCTCATTGGCGCCGGTGGCCGGGAACATGCAATGGCGTGGAAGATTGCCCAGAGTCCTCAGTGCGACTCACTTTTTGTGGCCCCGGGTAACCCGGGAACAGCTTTGGTCGCCGAAAACGTAGACATTCAGGCAGACGATTTTCACCGCCTCGGCCAGTTCTGTCAAAGCAAAAATATCGAATTGATGGTTGTAGGACCGGAAGCCCCATTGGTAGAGGGCATCCGCGACTATTTTGAGAGCAGCTCCGGGCTCAAAGACATTTTGATAGTGGGCCCTGGCAAGGAGGGCGCGCAACTTGAAGGCAGCAAGGATTTCTCCAAACAGTTTATGCTGCGCCACGGCATTCCGACAGCCAAAGCAAAGTCGTTTGTCGTCTCGGAACTCGAGAGCGCATTCGACTATATTGCTACCTGCAAACCCCCGATCGTGCTTAAGGCCGATGGCCTGGCGGCGGGCAAGGGGGTGGTGATCTCCCTTTCGCAGGCTGAAGCTAAAGGGGTGATTACCGATATGCTCGTAAACAAGAAATTTGGCAAAGCCAGCGCCAGAGTACTTATCGAGGAGTTTTTGTCCGGCATAGAGTTGTCGGTATTTGTTCTCACCGATGGCAGGGACTATGTCCTGCTACCGGAAGCAAAAGACTACAAGCGTATCGGCGAGGGGGATACCGGCCTGAATACGGGTGGTATGGGCGCTGTTTCACCAGTGGCGTTTGCGACGCCGGCTTTCATGACCCAGGTTGAAAACGAAGTAGTAAAACCCACTATTGCCGGCCTTAAGAAAGAGGGTATTCCCTACAAAGGTTTTATTTTTGTGGGCCTTATGAATGTTGGCGGACAGCCATACGTGATTGAATACAACGCCCGCATGGGTGACCCGGAAACGCAGGCGGTTTTGCCTCGTATCAAAGGCGACTTCCTCGAACTGCTCGTGGCCGCAGCAAAGGGCGAGTTGCACGGAAAGTCGATTGATATCGATCCCGACTACGCCGTAACAGTCGCTATGGTAAGCGGAGGATACCCCGGCGAGTTCAAAAAAGGGCATGTCATCAGCGGCCTGAAGTCGGGAAAAGACGAGCTGGTCTTTCACGCCGGTACAAAGGCCGATG
Organism: uncultured Roseivirgaceae bacterium; assembly: GCA_964493505.1. GTDB lineage: Bacteria > Bacteroidota > Bacteroidia > Cytophagales > Cyclobacteriaceae > Chryseosolibacter. The sequence continues at coordinate 47,760 of CAZBNP010000006.1, read as the reverse complement.
GCGACCGCCTCGTTAACGCGGGCGGCCGTGTGGTTGCTGTCACGGGAAAAGGTCATTCACTTGAAGAAGCACGACGCGAGGCGTACAGCATCGCGTCAAAAATTGAGTGGGAAGAACGCTTCTTTAGAAATGACATTGGAATGGATTTACTGAACTATAACGGAATATAGTAATGGGGTGTGCATGCGGTTCGGTCAAAGATGGTAAAGTTTCAGGCTGCAAGAACAACGGCGCCTGCGGTACCGGTGGCTGTAATAAGATGAATGTTTTCGACTGGTTGTCTAATATGTCGATCCCGGTCGAAGACAGATTTAATATCGCTGAAGTAAGATTCAAGAACGGAAGGAAAGATTTTTACCGCAACAGCGAAGGCCTTGATCTGACGACGGGTGATGCCATAGTTGTTGAAGTCCCCAACGGGCATCATATCGGATATGTATCGATGCAGGGTGAGCTCGTAAGGCTTCAGATGCAAAAGAAGAAAGTGTCTAACGATGCTGACATTCGGAAGATATACCGTATTGCGCATCAGCGCGACCTGGAGAAGTTCGAAGAAGTAAAGAAGCGCGAGCTCCCGACACTTTATCGCACACGTGAGATCATCCGCAACCTGCGGCTCGACATGAAACTTTCGGACATCGAGTTTCAGGCAGACAATACGAAGGCGACGTTCTTTTACTCGGCGGACGACCGTGTCGACTTCCGTGAACTCATCAAACTGCTCGCGGGGGAATTCAGAATACGCGTCGAAATGAGACAGATAAGTTTGCGGCAGGAAGCGGGCCGCCTGGGCGGGATCGGTGTTTGCGGGCGGGAGTTGTGTTGCTCGACATGGCTCAGCGATTTCAAGAACGTTGCCACCAGTGCCGCTCGTTACCAGAACTTGTCACTCAATCCAAGTAAGCTCTCGGGTCAGTGCGGGCGACTGAAATGTTGCCTTAACTATGAACTGGAAACTTACATCGAAGCGTTGGAGGATATCCCCAAAGTGGAGGGTCCGCTCCTTACTGAGAAAGGGGAGGCTACGCTGCAGAAAACTGATATCTTCAGAAAGATTATGTGGTTCGGCTTCCGTGAGGAGAATACCTGGTTTCCGCTGAACGTGTCGCGTGTGAACGAGATCCTGCACATGAACCGTGAGGGCAGGAAGCCCGCTACGCTCGATAAGGATGTGCTGGAGGAAAAAGCAACGGTGGAGGTATTGAACAGCGACCTGCAACGTATGGACCAGAAGTACAAGACCAAGAAGCGGAAGAAGAAGAGAAAAGGTCCTGGCGATCGTCCTGACCGCCCTGATCGTCCGGCCAACCGGCGCGGGCGCGGCGGCTCCAACCCAAACAGCAATAAACCGCGCAACCAGGGATGAGATCATTGCTTGCACTTGCGGTCGTCAGCATTTTGCTTGTCTCCTGTGATGATCAGCGGGTTTTTGAAAAAAACACCGACTTCAGGTCGCGTTTCTGGCAGGTCGACGAAAAACCGGTTTTTGACTTTGCGGTAACCGATTCGCTTGAATCGTACAATCTCTACTGCAACGTTCGCAACAGCCTGGACTACCCCTATGCGCGTATTTTTGTCACCTGGGCCCTTCGCGATTCAACAGGCACTGTGCTGGAGAAAAGTCTGGCGCAGTACACACTGTTTGATGAGAAAACAGGCGAGCCTTTCGGAAACAGCGGCCTCGGCGATATCTACGATCACCGGATCCCGCTGAAACAACGCTATCGATTTCCGTACACCGGAAACTTCAACGTCTCGTTTGAGCAGTACATGCGCACCGATACACTTGCGGGAATACTCGCGGTGGGTGCGCGATTGGAAAGAGCTAACCCTGCCAGGTGATAGAATTCACCCGACGGCCACGCGGGTAAAACTGTCTTCATGGAAGTATTGTTCCCCAACGCGGGAAATCTCCGACGGCGTCATGGCGTCGATTTTTTTGATGATGTCTTGGTAGTGACCCCACTTCAGATTGTGGAGTGTGATCGTCTTTATCTTATCAGCGTGTGCAAAGGGCGTGGTGATTTCAGATTGCAGGCTTCCGATAAAATGATTTCTCGCGGTTTCGAGTTCATCCGCGGTGATCAGCTCCGACCTCAGCCGTTTTAATTCTTTGCTGATCTCTTCGAACGTCAGCTCTGTGTTCTCCTGGTTCACGTCTGCGCCGATAATCAGAAAACTATCTCGCTTCATGCCGTGGATGGAGGCTGAGATACCATAAGTAAGGCCCTTCTCTTCACGGATGTTTTTCATCAACCGGGACCCGAAGTAGCCTCCGAGAATATGGTTTGCCAATAATATCGAAACATAGTCGGGATGGGAACGCGAAATCGACCGTTTGCCGATCCTTATCGATGACTGTACACTGTCTTTCTTGTCGACATGTTCGTAGGCCGGTCCCTCGTGTGCATCGTACGAAGGGGCTATCGCGTGCTTACCGCTGCGGTGCAGGCTCAAGTGTTCCAGTATTTCCGCTTTGTCGCTTTTGGTGATTTTCCCCGACACGTACACGTGTGGTAAAGTGAAGTGAGTTTCGAAAAAGTGCCTGAAGTCTGCGATGACGAGCTGATTGGGATCCTTTTCCTCCACGATCATTCCGTATGGATGCCGCTCGCCGAAGAGGTTTTTCCTGAATTGTTTCGAGGCAACGTAGCTTGTCTTTTCGTTGTTTACCTGAAGATTCTGAACGAACATTGATTTCGCCTGGCTGAACTCCGACTCCGGAAATGCGGGTGTCGACAGGATCTCCATTAGCAGCTGGAGAATCACAGTAAGATTTTTTCGGAGAGTATAGACGCTGATGGACACAAAATCCAGCCCGGGGCTCACGTCAAGATGTGCACCGTATTGATCGAAGATGTGTGCGATCTCGAAGCTGTTTTTCGCTGCGGTTCCTTTGGAGAGAAGTTGTGTGGTGAAGTATGCTGTTGCCGTTTTGGTTTCATACCAGGTTCCCGCTTCGAAGACGAATTCGATCTTCAGGACGTCCTGCGCGCCGCCGCCGATGAAATATGCGCGTAGCCCGTTGGGGAGATTATGTATGTCGGGTTTGGCTAGTTCAAAGGAATTGGTTCGTGCAAATCCGGGGGCGATTGTTCTGTCAAGCATGGGGTTTAGTCGGTAACGGAACTTTCCTCCAACGTGTTGGAGCCGATTTGCAAGAGCACTGTTATCCGCAGCGTTTCGGCCAGCGGATGTTCCCGCTGATTTGTAGGAACAATGTAAGCAAGGTCAACGCCGAAGGTGTTTTTTCTGAAACCTACACCGAGGGTCATATACTTCCGGTTGCCCTTGTTGGCGTTCTCATTGAAGTACCCTGCGCGACCTGAGAATGTATTTCGATACCAGTATTCGACACCTGCTGAAATCGTGAATTCCTGGAACTCTTCTTTGGCACCGCCGGGCGCGTCGGAGAATGAACCAAACATGCCACTCAGGAGTGATACGGTATCACGCCCCGACCCGGGACTGGGCACCATCAGTTTGTTGACGTCGATCACAAAGGTGAGGGTGTTGTACACGTCGAGTTCTGTCAGAAACGAGCCACCCACTCGCAGGTTGGTAGGCAGGAAGTCTTTGTTGTTATTGTCTGTATACGAAATTTTCGCGCCGATATTGGAGATCTGTGCGCCGAGCGAAAGCGTTGAGCCGCGTGCACCGGTCTGCAAAGGCTTTGTATAGTACACGCCGAGGTCAGCGGCAACACTATTCCCTGATTGGGCATCCGGGCCCGTGAAGGCTCCGGTCAGGTTCGAGAAAATATATCGACCGGTAATACCGATGGCGAAATTGTCTGTCAGCATCCGGGAGTAGGTCGCGTCGAATGCGGCTTCCTTCGGGTTGAAGTCTCCCCGTGCTTCGTTTTGTGGTCCGCGGAAACTGATCTCCCCGAGGTCAAAGTATTTCAGCGAAACGGCAACGGCTTGTTCACGGTTGATCTTGTAAAAACCAGCGAGAGAAGAAATCCACATGTCATTGATGATCTTCCCGAGCCAGGGTGTGTACGACAGGCTGCCGCCATATTTATGACCGGATATGAATACAAGCTTCCCCGCGTTCCAGTAAGCCGAGTTTGCGTCGGGTGAGGTTGCCACGCCGGCGTCGCCGAGGGCGGCATGCCGTGCGTCAGGTGTGATCCCCAGAAAAGGTACGGCGGTTGTAATAGCGCGCTGCTGCCCGACTAGTTCGCCTGGCTGGGATACCGGATCGGTTTGCGCGAATATCTGCAGGGCAGCACCCGTAAATACCAGGAGGAGAAATCCTTCTCGAAGCTTCATCAAAAGTAGTTATAGGCGTTAAAGATAGTCAATTCAGGACAATTAGTCTGGTAACCTTCTCATTTTTAGAACCGTTGCTCATTGAACGAACAACCACCCTTGCCAAGTATGGTCCCGGCGGCAGTTTTTTGCCCGAGGCGCCTGTGGCGGCGTTCAGTTCCAACAAATCAATGTGGTACTCACTTTGCGCAACGGAGAGTTCCGAAGATGTGATCAGTTGGCCCGCAATATTAAAGATAAATAACTGTGCTCTCAAATCATCTCCGGATCGGTTGTGTGTGAAGAAGAGTGTGGTTTTTTCGGTGAAAGGGTTCGGATAATTGCCAAATTCTTCGATTTCCAACGCACTACCGTCGGTTACGATAAAATGAACTGTCGCCTGAGCGCGGTTATTATAAACATCGGAGGCATATAGTCTGATCATGTGCGGGCCGGGCTCGAGCCCGGGCATGGGAAAACGTATCGTTCCCGCCTGCCAGGTATCGACGTCGCTGATAAAGTATTCGTTCAGCTCAAAGGTTTGTTCCTCTCCGTCCATCTCGGCTATTATGCTATGACCGGGAACCGTTCCCGAGATATTGATGCCGTTGAGATCTTTGAGGCGGGCTACCAGGTAGGTGTCTGGGGCGGTAATGCCGCCGCTCACAAAGGTGGTATCACCGATGAAAAGCTGAATAACCGGCGGCGTGACATCGGACGGGGTCTCGCTTTCAACGCCGCCAATAAGCGTCGATGTGTGTACCCCCTTTGCCTCCCGGCGGGAAGTAGGATCGTGAGCATAGAGTCCCAGCCGGCCGGGCGCTACGTCGGCGGAGATATTACTTGACATGATGAATTGAAACTCGAACAGGCCATTTCTAACCGAGGCTTTTCCGCGAAATACCGCGTTGTCCCACTGTGCATAGGCAAATGGAGGATCGTTCTTTCCGATGGTTGAGAACTGACGCTGCTTGTCGTATAGTGTCGCTTCTACGATGCCGTTGAAGTCGGTGGCAACATCGCCCCCGGGCGAGCGTATCTGTCCTTTCACAATAACGGTGGAGAGCGCCTTTATGACGTCGGAGCCCGACGCTGTTTTCATGTAGGTCACCTCTGCTTCATACTCCGGCAACGCCAGCACCATTGAAGGGTCTCCGATAAGCGAAAAATTCCGGTTGGCGACTCCACTCGTGCTGTTGTTTTTTGTATTCCTGAATACCTCGCCGATGTTGACATAGCCGTTGTCGTCGCGTTGAAAAAGCGCCTCATAGAAGGCGCGATTGAGCCCGAAATTTGTCGTCGCATTCACCGGGCGTGCCGTGGTTACCAGTCCGATTGATCCACCACCGTTGTGGGTCAGCGACCGTTCGGCGCTGGAGATGCGCATCGGATCGTCCTGTCTCCCAAACTCGCAGGTAGCGGTGACGAGAAACGGATAGCGCTCATTCCTGAGTCCTGCAATGGTGGCCTCGGTAAGAACTCGTTCATCTGTCCAGACGGTTTCGGAGCCGTGGCCGGTGAAATTGATGATCAGTGCGCCGAGATCGAACGTTCTCTTCAGGTCATCTTCAAGGCGTGGTATGACTTCACCATTCGGTTGAGATTTTTTTTCGTAGGAACCGACAAACAATCTCCGTGCGTCAAATGCGGGATTGTCTTCTTCGATGGTGGTGGCCAGTTGGTCTGCCTGGTATTGGTGAAGGCTTGTGAAGCCGTCTTCGGTATTTCCGTCATCGGCGACAAACACGATCTTTTTCCGCCATGCCCCCAGGGTCTTTGCGTCGGTGTCGTATTGAATAATCTTGTCAACAACAATGCGCGCCTGCGCTGCTGATACTACCGGAAGTCTTCCGACTCCTACGTCGAGGGTGTGATGTTCTGCAGGCGACTCGCCCCAGTTCCCTTCGCTGTCTTCGAGGAATCCAAAATAGTCGTCGGAGGAATAGGTCTGGAGAGGGTGAAGCGAATTGCGCGACTGATAGGTCGGGACGAAGTTTGTGTTTTCGGGAAGTCGGTCTTTATAATCGTACGATCCCCTGCCGAAAAGGAGAACAGACCGGAGCGCGGAGGGATTCTTGTCGCGGAGTAGTTTCGCGAAATCACGTATCGCAGTAACATCCTGCCTTCCCGATGAAAACTGGTTAAAGATCTCGTCCGTTGTGACTACAGCTGTCGATAAGTTGCTGAACGAGGTGCGGTGTTCTGCCAGTCGTTGGGCCTCATTGCGAAAATCGGGATGGGTTACAATAAGGAGATTTGGCGTAGCCATTCCTGACAAGTCACGGTTGGCGACCTTCGCGACGAACAAAGGCTCCGGCCGCTGATTGTTGAACACCATCCATTTCTTTAGTTCGGCTGTAGGAGAGGAGAACCTCGCGGTGGTACCGGATAGTTCGAACGTTTGTTCCTTCACGTTGTAGTGATCGGTGATATCCCATATCCGGCTGTCACTCGTGACCGAGGCGACTTGAAATGTACATGTCGGGTATCCGGTTGATTCAGCTGAAAGAAAAAAGGTCTGGTTTCCATAGAGCGCCAATTCGCGGACAAAATCGAGCAGAATGAAATCCAGGTGTCCCTGAGAGAAGCCGGTTCCTTGTACAAACTCGTATTTCACCTGCTGCGATGATCGGGTTGGAGCGGTAACTTCGTCAGCGGAGACCACCAGGGTATCGCGTTTGTGCAGGCCTTTCAGCGCATAGCGACCGTTGGGTACCGAGCCGATTTCCTGCTCGGCTATCGGTACGTCGTTTACCGACAGCTTGAAAGTTACGTCTGTGTGTGATCGCCCCAATACATCCGATACGATCTTGAGATTGCTCCCCGGAGTAATACCGGGAAGGTCGTATGTGAGTGTGTGCACGGATTGGGCGCCAAACTGTTCGCCATACCACTCGCGTCCCGATCGTTCGATATTCACGGCGTCTTTTTCGTAGTACGAAAACGCGTTAAACTGAGTGATGACGTGGAAGTTGCCCTGCACATTTTGCGAAGTCGCGATGCGTTTGCCCGGATCGGGTCCTATGGTCAGGAAGTAAAAATTCTGCTCGCTGTACAGATTGTTCTCGTAGCGATAAATACCCCGCCCTTCGTGGTATTCGTAATCGTCGGGACCCTCGGCGTAAAACAGGATGTAGTCACCACGATCAAACCGTCCGTCGCTTTCACCGCTGACAAAGATCGCGCATTCGATAAGGTCGGACGGACGCGCAACCGAGTTGGGTTGTGGCAGCATGCCACCCTCCAGGCCATAGATGCTGATACGACGCGGATCGATTTTGCCGGGGTCGACGCCGGCTTTTTTGAGCATGTCGAATGAGATGCTGTAGATCCCATTTCTTTCCACGGCGAATTTGTACCATTCGCCCGTATGCAATACCGAAGGTTGCGCTGACAGCGAGAGCGCCGACCCCCAGAGCAGGGTCACAACGATTATTTTTTTCAGGGCTGTCACGGGTATCAGGCGGTTTTCGCTTGTTTCAGGAATCCACTATCCAACAACGACAAAACGATGTAGAGTATTATAATAATCGGTATTGCAAGAAACTTCAAGACAACTAACAATAATATCGAAAGGATAAGAAAAGTAAACCTTATCCGATTATCGCGCCAGGTAAAATTCCTGAACTTCAGGGCAAAAAACTCGAGGCGGGAAACGAGCAGTAATGAAAACACCACCGTAATAATGACCAGAACAACGGGTTGGTATAGCCACGGCCCCACCTGGGTGTACACCAGCGGCAGGGAGGTGATGAAGATGGTGTTTGCCGGAGTATTGAGCCCCCGGAAGGAATCGCGTTGCGTTTCGTCAACATTGAAGATGGCAAGCCTCAAGGCGGAAAATGCGGCGATCATGAAGGCGACATAGGGCAGCCAGGACGAATGTGTCGTGTCGCCGATCATTTTATACATCACCAGCGACGGAAGCAGTCCGAAGCTGATTACGTCGGCGAGAGAATCGAGTTCTTTGCCGATAGGTGATGTAACCTTCAGCATTCGGGCGGCAAAGCCATCAAAGAAATCGAAAAGCCCCGCAACCCAGACAAAATATGCGGCAGGGATCTCCCGTCCTTCGAGTACGAACACGATCCCAAAGCAACCACACAAGAGGTTACAGCACGTGAGCAAGTTCGGCAGATGTTTTTTCATAGCGATAAATCGCCTTGCGAGGCGTGCCTACGGGATATTGAGATTGTCGACCGCACAGAACGGGTTTGTTTTTTTTTCATAACCAATGGTTGTTTCCGGTCCGTGTCCGGGATAAACGCGCACATCGTCGGGTAGCGTAAACAGCCTCGTGTGTATACTGTGCAGTAACTGCTGATGATTTCCACCCGGCAGGTCGGTGCGGCCTATACTATTGTAGAACAAAACATCGCCGCCAATCAGTGTGCTTTCCTTTTCGCAGTAGAAGGCGACGTGTCCCGGAGAATGCCCCGGAACAAGTAATACGGTGAATGACCGCTTCCCCACGGGGATAACGTCGTTATCATCGAGAAATCCATCAGCGGATTGGTGCTGATACTGATGAAACCCATAGCTGGGAGCATACGCCTCCACGGCCTTTAGTGTAGCCTCCTCGCCCCGGGGGATAAGAAGTTTACATCCAAACGTCTCCCGGGCGAACCGGTTGCCGAGCACGTGATCGACATGACAATGGGTATTGAGCACCAGTTTTACACGCAGATCCTCGTTCCCGATATACTGTTTGAGTGCGAGGTTCTCTCTTTCGTCGGAGCAACCCGGGTCGATGATGACACATTCCTTTGTCTCGTCGTACACTATGAATGTGTTTTCCTGAAGCGGGTTGAACACGAATGAATGTATCTTGAGCATGAAAAGCAATTTGGGTCAAAAATAGGTGGCTTTTCTACTCCACCCCAATTATTTACTCCATTTTTGGACCTGTGGAAAAGGATGATGAAGTCGACTTGCTGGTAATCGGTCAGGGTCTTGCCGGCTCTGCGCTGGCCATGCGGGCATTGCAACGAAATTACAAGGTGCTGGTGATGGATGAGCCAGGTCGGAATATCACCTCCCGCGTAGCAGCCGGTTTGTTCAATCCGGTTACCGGAAGAAAAATGTCGAAAACCTGGCTCGCCGACGAGCTTTTTCCCAGCCTTCACCGCTATTATACTGAAGTTGAACAGCTGACCGGAGAGCGATTCTTTTACCCTATGCCTATTTACCGCGCGTTCGGCTCAGCGGAGGAGCAAAACGAGTGGATGGGCAAAAGCGCCGGGGATGCTTACGACGCTTACATCGATTCAGTGTCTACGGGCCCGGCTTTTGGTGATAACGTGAATGACCGCCAGGGGGGCATGACGCTGAAGCAGTGCGGGTACCTGGATACACAACGATACCTGGATGCAGTGCGTGAGCACCTCACCACCCGCGCGGGGTACATTGAGCACCGGTTTGATCCCCTGAAACTGGAAATCGGGCTCACGCATGTCCGTTACGGTGCCAGGCCTGTAAGAGCGCGGAAAATTGTATTCTGCCAGGGAGTACACGGAGCCTCCAACCCCTGGTTTGGCACCCTGCCTGTTCGATCTCTGAAGGGAGAGTTTCTGACGATACAATGTGAACTGGAAAACAGCGTTATTCTAAATCGCGGCGTTTATATGGTGCCGGGTCCCTGGGTAGGAGAGTGGCGTGTGGGGGCGACGTTTAACCGGGACGATCATCAGCCTGATGCAAGTGCGTGGGCGCGGCAGGAACTAACCCGGAAGCTGGAAGACCTTATTCGCCTGCCGTACAGGGTAACGGGTCAGCAATGGGGATTCCGGCCAACAACGCCCGACCGCCGACCTCTCCTGGGTGCGCATCCGAAACATGAATCGCTCATCATTTTTAATGGCCTGGGCACCAAAGGAGTGAGTCTGGCACCTTATTTTTCGGAAGTATTGATCCGCTGGATGGAAGGTGATGGAATGATAAACAAGGAAGCGGATTTGAGTCGTTTTAATTGATTATATTGGTCTCCCAACATGAATATGGCCTCCAAAACCACTTTCCATGCCCTTCTGTCGCTGGCATTACTGATGTCGGCGATTTCCGTGAATGCCCAGTATGTATCGGAGACGTTTGGCAAGAACCGGATTCAATATCGCCAGTTTAACTGGCAGTATCTCAGTAGCGAGAACTTCGATGTGTATTATTACGATGCCCGCAAGGCAGTAGCGCAAAATGCGATGGAGTTTCTGGAATCTGAATTTGACCGGATCACGGACCTGATCGGGTATCCGCCATATTTCAAGACCAAAGTATTCCTTTACAATTCCCTTTCGGATTTGCGTCAGAGCAACGTCGGACTGAATCGCACGATCTACACCGCTAACGGCGAGACGGAGTTTATCAAGCCTTACGTCGAAGTGGCTAACGTGGGAACTGCCCTTGAGTTTAAAGAAGAACTTCTCTTCGAGATCTCTAATCTAATGGTCAACGAGATGATGTTTGGGGGTAGCCTGAAAGATATTTTCCAGAGTTCCATACTGATGAATCTCCCCGATTGGTTTGTGGATGGCGCGGCATTGTATGTATCTAAGGGTTGGAGCGCTGAGATGGATGATTTTATCAGGCAGGTGATGAATGCCCGACGTCCGAAAAAGATCACCCGCTTCGAAGGAAAAGAGGCAGCGCTGGCGGGGCAGTCGGTGTGGAACTTCATCGCTGAGAAATACGGGCGAAGTAGTGTCGGGAATATTCTGAACTATACGCGTATTACACGCAATGAAGAAAAGAGTGTGCAGATAACACTGGGTGTGACATTCAAACAGCTGATAGACGAATGGCACCAGTACTACCGCGATATGGATGCGCGAATATCGGCGTCTTATGTTGTCGCTCCCGACTCGTCGCATTTTAGCAAGAATCACAATAAGACCACACTCTATACAACCGTGAAAGTAAGTCCCGACGGGCGATATATCGCTTTCGCTGAAAACGACCGTGGCCGCTATATCGTCAAGGTTCGCTCGCTGGAGAACGGGCGCGAGCGGACGATCATTACCGGAGGGAGTAAAGTGCTCAATCAGCGGGTAGACTACAATCAACCGCTGATTAGCTGGGCGGATGTAAACACCCTCGGGGTTGTCGGGGTTAAGTACGGTGAATATGTATTCTGGCTGTATGACCTCAGCACGCGATCGAAGCTGCCGCGGGAACTCGACCGCTTCAGCAATATCCGCAGTCTCCACTTTTCAGATAACGGGCGACTCGCGGTTATCAGCGCTGATTTCGATGGAAGAAATGATCTCTTTCTGCTCAGCACCCGCCGCGACCGCGTAAGGCGACTAACCAATGATCTGTATGATGATCTGGATCCAAGTTTTGTGCCGGGAACAAACAGTATCATTTTCAGCTCGAACCGTCCCTCGGATTCACTGCGCACAACGATTACTCCCGACTTCAATACGCTGCCGTCGACCTACAATCTGTTTGTGTTTGACCTCGATACCACGAAGAATATTGTACGTCGCGTCACGAATACACTGAGCAAGGATTACAAGCCACTGGCTTCGGATGTTAACAATGTCTATTACCTGAGCGATCAACGCGGCATTGTGAATCTTTTCAGGTACAACCTCAGCAGTGGTATTTATACGCAGGTCACAAATCTGTCGTCCAGTCTTAAAGACTACGACGCCAACTTCCAGAATAACACGCTTGCCTACGTGACAACCAAAGATCGCAAGCAAGACATCTTTGTGAACAGGAATTTTAATTTCCACAGTCAGATATTTACACCTCCGACCCGCCGGCGGGAGTTGCAGCAGGCGCGCGTTATACGCGATCGACGTAAACAGGAGGAGGATACGAATATGAGCATCAAGGATCTGCTCAACGCAAGACTCAGGCAGGTGCAGGGAGAAGACGCACGCGAAGATTCAGCCCAGTCGGATACACTTCAGGACAGGGAGGAGACACCCGTGGTACGACAAGATTCAGCAGAGGCGGTCGTCGATACCGATAATTACCAGTTCGACGTCGCGGAGCCACAAAAACCGCAGGTGCGAACAGATAATTACCAGTTCGAAGATGATGCCGTCAAAGAAAACCAACCCAGCGAGTCATTCCTGAGCCGCTACATGAAGGCGCGCGAGAAAAGCCGGATAGCGGGCCCGTTTCCCTACGAATCGAAATTCAGCGCCGACAATCTCATCGCCTCGCTGATTGTGGATCCGATGCGTGGTCTGGGCGTTCTTCTTGAAACGCAGATGAATGATATGCTCGAGAACTACCGGTTCCACGGTGGTATTATGTCAACGTTGGATCTAAGACAGGGTGATGTATTCGCCGAATTCGAATACTTGCCATATCTCATGGACTTCAGCGCGCGGTTCGACCGCAGGGCTATCCGCTGGGATCAATTCACCGACGAAAATGTCTATAAATACACGATGCATAGATTTGAACTGGGCGCATCGCTTCCATTTACGGACAGGTTACGCGTATCGGTCAGGCCATTTGCGGCAATTACAACATCACTGGACCTTGGCGAACAACCCTTTCCTGTCGACCCTCCTTCGGCAACGGCAACCAACAACTATTACGGAGGCGCAACATCGGAGATTGTGTATGACAATTCTGTAAGCACCGGTATGAACCTGAGGGAAGGAACGAGAGGAAAGGTCAGCTTTCTGCATTACCAGGGCTTAAACGATCAGCGGCTTAGTTTCAGCAGGGCTTCAATTGATCTCCGACACTACCAGAAAGTATATCGCGAGATAGTCTTTGCCGTAAGGGGATTCGCAGGTACTTTCTTCGGCCAATCTCCGAAGAAGTTTATGCTGGGCGGCATGGACAACTGGGCGTTTGGCAAGACCGAGCGTGAGGGCACTGATGGCCACGGCAACGTTAATCCACTCGGGTTCCATGGTGAGACACAGGAAATCCTGTTCGTTGAATATGCGACTAACCTCAGAGGATTTAACTACGCAACGTTGTTTGGCAACAGTGTGATGCTGTTCAATGCCGAGCTACGTATTCCGCTGATCAGAGCTTTGACGAACGGACCGATCTCATCGAACTTCATACGAAACCTGCAGTTCACAAGCTTCTACGATATTGGAACGAGCTGGTCGGGCGAGCCGCCGTTTACTTCTGAAACCAGTGTAAGTTACAAGGTAATCGAAGATGGTCCGTTTCGCGCACAGATCAAAAACTATATCAATCCGTGGTTGTACAGCTACGGCTTTGGCGTGCGATCTGTCGTATTCGGTTATTACCTGAAGTTTGACCTTGCCTGGCCGGTCGAAAACTATAAGGTAGAAAAGCCGCGGGGTCACCTTACGCTGGGCTTTGATTTCTGATTTCTCCTTACAATTGCGATCTTGCAAACGTATGCCCCTGAAAATTCAGGTGTGGCGTGTCTAATATTTATCTATGATTAAATCAATGACCGGCTTCGGGCAGGCTTCTGCCGACGATGGCCAATCAAAAATATACGTTGAAATACGATGTCTGAACTCAAAGTTCATGGATCTCAGTCTGCGGATTCCCCGGATCTTTTCCGACAAGGAGTTGGAAGTCCGGAATCTCATCAGTGAGAAACTGGAGCGGGGAAAAGTCTCTGTGACGATCGAGTATGAACGAACAGGCGACGGTACCATCAGGCAAACGTACAACGAGCCACTGTTTACCGCCTATTACGCAGAGTTGAAAAAGCTTGCAGACCGCGTGCTGGCGTCTTATGACAACCTGTTTGAGCTTGCGCTTAATTCACCGGACGTTATCCAGGGGAATGTACGCGAGGAAGCAGGTGCGGAGGAGTGGGCGAGAGTGAAGGACCTCGTTTTGCAGGCGCTGAAAAAATGCGAAGGCTTTCGCCTGGACGAGGGGCAGGTACTCGGAACAATGCTGGAAAATTGCTGTCATGTGATTGAAGAGAACCTTCAAAGTGTAAAACTGCTTGACCCGAAGAGAGTAACCCGTATCCGCGAGCGGCTGAAAGGAAATGTTGCCTCATTTTTTGGTGAGGAGGGATTTGATACTAACCGGCTTGAGCAGGAGATAATCTTCTACGTCGAGAAGCTCGATATCAATGAAGAGAAGGTCAGGTTGAAATCGCACCTGGATTATTTTGTGCAGGCATTGCGCGAGCCCCAGTCAAACGGGAAGAAGCTTTCCTTCATAGCGCAGGAGATAGGCCGCGAGATCAATACGATCGGATCGAAAGCAAACGATGCGGAGATACAGAAGCATGTAGTGGTGATGAAAGAGGAATTGGAGAAGATCAAAGAGCAGTTGAATAATGTAGTGTGACGGGTCTCAGGCCCGTTGCGGGTTCCGGGCTTTTGAGTTCCGGGTTTCGGAGAAGGGCTTGAAAGCCCGGTTACCATATTGTCCGTCGCTATGGCGACTTGGTGTCTATTGCGGCCCGGTTCGACTGCGTCTGGTCCTATCGCGGTTTGATGCCGATCGCCGCCTAGTTCCTATCAAAGTTTGCAGCCATCTGCTTATGCGACCGGAATACAGGCAAAGTATTCTATGAGTACCTGGAATTTTTCTACCTGGAATTGGTTAATTTTGTTAAAGGCGAAGAAGAACTGGAGAGCGACCTGGATTGGAGGCTGTTTGTACATGCGCGCCGAAGTGCTTCGGCACGTAGGCGTGTTGAAGAACATGTCGGGGATGGATAGGCTACCGGTGTATCTGAGGAAGTCAATATTCGAGAACCTCTGCAGCGGAGCCTTACACCAACTTCGCCAGCGTGTTAATATACCGTTCCGGAACTTCTCCCTTCACCGCTGTCTGGTAATCGGAATAGCTACACGGTACTATGCTGTTGCGGGCGTACTTCTCTCGTCCGAGGGAATTGGGAACTTCCATCCACCACTTTTCGCTGAACTTGCTTTTGTAGAACGATAATGTCTCCGGCTCCACGGGCATGGAAACGGTGTACTTGAGGAAGTCGTTGCTGCGAAAGTTCTGTTCGTTCTTGCGGTAGTAATAGCCTTCAACAAAATACCATATCATCGTCGCGATGACGGAAGCCGTCTTGTTGTGCTCATCATCCCAACGCGGATTATACTCGTAGATCCCCACGGAGCTCAGCTTTTCATTTTGCCCGGCATACCAGAAGATCTGACACGCTTCTTCGCCGGTTAATCCAAAGGGCTGGGCGTTGGCGTTGCCGGGAGCGTCGGCGGAACGGATGGCGGTGATGTCGAAGGAGAGCAGGTCGGCGTTGCGGATAGCCGGCTCAATCTCCTGCATATTGGTGCGCATCTGCCCGATGCGGAATGCTTCGAAGTAAAGCTTTTCGAGTACCGAGACCGACAAGGGATCAATAAGATAGCTTTGGTATGCGAGATGCGTGTAGCTGAACAGGTAGTTGGGTTCGTGCAGGAGGATTTTGTGAATGTGTTTGCGGTTGTCAGGTGATCGTTCCTGGTCTTCGAGATCGAGGAAGGCATCTACGTTGAGAAAGCTCACCAGTTTCTCAAGAGTTTCGTAGGCGCAGTACTGGCCGTAGTCAAGGTCATGGGTGCCGCCGATAATGATCGGCAGGACGTTATTCTCCAACAACATGCGCCCGACTTCGCTGATACGGGTGCAGGTCTCGCCCAGGTCGTGGCCGATGTTCAGGTTGCCAAGGTCGACAATCTTGTAGGTGCCGGTGCCGCGTTTGAGGTTGTAGAGTTTTTTGCGAATCTCGTCTGCTGCCTGCGCTGTGCCCGCATTGTCGAGGTTGCCGCGCTCTTCCTTCACACCAATGATCGCCATGTGGGCATCTTTATAGTCAGGCATCTTGTCGCTGAAGACTCGTATGCTTTTATAAAAACTGGTACCGGAAGTAATGTCGGCATAGACCGACTCGTCGATCGGCGAAAAGAGGATTGTCAGGTCCATAGTGTCTGTGGAATTCGGCCTTCAATATACAGCTTAGACCTCCTAAATTCACGGTTTGGGCCGGGTTCTCCTGCTGATTGAACCGTTCTTACGCCGTTTAACCGTCTATTTGACCACCGGTCGCCAGGCGTTAGGACCGGTTTGTTGTTAATGACTATACTGCCGCTGGAAATGCCATTAATACCTGAGCATGAGCCCCTTACCGACGCCTGTTAAATCAGTGCTTAAACACAATCGAGACGCGCAGATAATCTGTGTGGCTTTATTGTTTTGTCTGGCTTCGTGCCTTGGATATTTTTTGACGTTTGATCAGAAACTACCGCTCCCCGCGTGGCCTCCGTCGGGTGTGGCTTTTGCGTTTATTTTATTGATGGGGCGGCAGGTGTGGCCGGGGGTTACTATTGGTTCGCTGCTTTCTGGTCTGATACTGATCGGCAGCGGATTTTCCATTTCTGTACAATCGATAATTATTTTTTCCTGTTTTACGGCGCTTTCCCATACGCTTGAGGCTCTTGTGGGCAGTTGGCTCCTGAAATTTTGGGTTCGCGATTCGTATCCGTTCACTTCGTCGAAAAATACCTTCCGGTTCTTGTTTATCGCCGTCCTGATGTGTTTGGGTGGTGCTGTAGTGGCGACTTTGGGTCTGTATCTCAGCGGAGCAACTTTGTCGAGCGACATCCTAAAGACTTGCGTTACATGGCTCGTAGGGAATGTTGTGGGGGTCCTTTTGTTCGCTCCTTTCATCCTGGCGATCTCGAGAGCAAAGTCCTTCCGCTTTTCAACTGAAAAGGCCATTGAGGTTAGCCTTTTCCTGATGGGAGCGGTTGCTATTGTATTTCTTCTTCAGGTAGAATATTTCAGTGCCGCTATGCAGCGCGCGATGCCTTTCCTTATTCTTCCGTTCTTTCTCTGGCTTGCTTTTCGGTTTCCGCTGACTGTAGCAGTAGGTGGTGTGTTAATTGTGTCTTTGCTTTCCATGTTTTTCACAGTGCGTGGCCAGGGTCCGTTTGTGCTTGACGATACGTATTCATCTACGCTACTGTTACAGATTTTTATCGCGGTCCTCAGTATCTCCTCGCTTGTTTTATCGTCAACGGTAACCGAGAGAGGTGTCGCCCAGAATAAGCTTTTGGAGTTTAATGAGAATCTTGAGGCGAAGGTTTCCGAAAGAACAAAGGAGTTGCAAAGGGAAATCGCCACGAGAAAGGAAGCGGAGGCGAAATTACAGAAAACGAATGATGAGCTGAGTAAGCGGAACACCGAGCTCGACAACTTCGTCTACAGCGTTTCACATGACCTCCGCGCCCCGATTGCCTCGGTTTTGGGATTGATCAACCTTGCCAAGAAAGACAAGGATGCCGTGATGAAGGATACATACCTTGACATGATGAATGCGAGTGCGCGTCAGCAGGATTACTTCATCAGTGAGATTCTCGATCAATCGCGCAACGCGAGGGTTGATGTGAAGCGGGAGGAGATCATGTTTGAGCCGATCATCGATGAGACGTTTAGCCAGTTGGTCTCGATCACGCCCACAGGAAAAGCGGTGGAGAGGGTTATTTCCATCCGCCAGAGCAGGCCCTTCTATTGTGACCGATGGAGGTTGAAAGTTATTCTCAATAATGTGATTTCAAATGCAATCCGGTATCGGAACGGCCGGGATCCTGTTATCAAAATAAGTGTTGAGGTGACCGATGTTGGCGCCCGGCTTCAGATCGAAGACAATGGAAAGGGAATAGCGAGCGAGCACCTCAAGCACGTGTTTCGCATGTTCTATCGCGCCACCGATGACGGTGCGGGATCGGGCCTGGGCTTGTATATCGTGAAGGAAGCCGTCGACAAGCTGAATGGTTCCATCGCGATCGACTCCGAGGAGGGTAAAGGCACTACGGTTCAACTCACCATCCCCGAGATAGCGGCGTAGCCTGTGGATTTTCGCTCCTGTTCTTTTGCGTTGAGAATGGCGCCCGGCGCCAGGATCACCCCGACACCTTCCATCTCAGACCACTTTCTCAGCTTTTCAAGAGAGACCTTGCCCAACATATATTGCTTGCCGTTAGCGGCATAGCCTGATCTGAACTCCTCAAACTCGTCAATCGAGATTGAGATGTTGTCGTCGAAGCTAACATAGGCCTCTGTAATCAGGTCGTTGGAAAACTCCAGTCCGTGCTCCTGCTGAAGTTTCTTGTACTCGTAGGAGTAGTCATACGTAAGGGCACCGATGTCAGAAAGCACAGCGGATCCTGTGGGGTAGCTTCCGGCACCTTTCCCGATAAATATTTGCGTTTCGGCGAAAGCGCCTTCTACCTGCACGGCGTTGTATTCGTTCCGCACAGCCGAGAAGGGGTTAGTGGCATCGATGAATTGCGGGGCCACGAAACCGTAAATACGGTTGCCTTCTTTGAAAGCGCGTGCGATGAGTTTGATTGAGAACCCATTTTCACGGGCGAATTTCAGATCGAGATCGGAGATCTTGTCGATACCGATATTGATGACGTCGTCGGGCTTCACAAATACCCCGAACGTATGTGTGATGGCGATTACGAGTTTGTATTTGGCATCGAAGCCTCCGACGTCGAGCAGGGGGTTGCTCTCGGCGAATCCTAGTTCCTGGGCCTGCCTGAGTGCCGATTCATAGCTTTTCTTTTCTTCGAATACGCGCGTCAGGATGTAGTTTGTAGAGCCGTTGAAAATTCCTTCAATGCGTTTGATCAGGTCGTTGTCGTAATATTCTTCGAGGTTTCGGAGAATGGGGATGCTGCCGCAAACGGAGCCTTCATACAGTACGGCTTTCCCGTATTGGCGCTGGAGTTTATAGATCTCTTCGAGGTGTTCGGCGAGCATTTTCTTGTTTGCCGTGACCACGGATTTTCCATGTCTGAGTGCGCTTTCCACAATGTCGAATGCGGCATCAGCGTCGTCGATCAACTCAACAATGATGTCGATATCGGGGTCGTTGAGGATCTCTTCCCTGTCGTAGGTGAAGAAGTTTGCCGGGATGGGTCTTGCTTTGTCAGGGCTCTTCACACATATCTTCTTGATCTCAGCCTTTACGCCGTGAGTCTCATGCAGTACGTGGTACAGCCCCTGACCTACACAGCCGAACCCAAACAGTCCGAGTTTTAACTTCTTTTTCATATAAGAACCTTGCTAAGCGATTTATTGAAATAGTGATGAATGATGGTCTTCAGCTGATCGAACTCGACAAGAAATCCATCATGTCCGTAGTGCGACTGAATAACCTCGAGAGAAGCGCCCGGGATTCGTGTCGCGATGTACCTCTGTTCCTGTAACGGAAAAAGGATATCGCTTTCTATTCCGATGACGAGCGCTTTTGCCTGGATTGTTTTCAATGCTGCTTCTACTCCACCGCGATTCCTGCCGACGTTGTGGCTATCCATCATTTTGGAAAGAAGCCAATAGCTAAAAGCATTGAAGCGGCTGGCGAGCTTCAGTCCCTGATAGCGTTGATAGGTAGCCGCGCGGAACTCGTCGATCTTTTCGGTGGATTTTTCCGCTTGTGTTTCGAGAAAAGTGTCGTAGTGTCTGTAGGAGAGCATACCGATTGCGCGCGCTGCCTTGAGGCCTTCCATGCCGGCGCGTGCATCGTTCCCTTTCCATGTGGGATCGGCTTCGATGCTCAGCCGCTGCGCTTCGTTGAACGCGATACCCCAGGGCGAGTGCCATGCATTGCATGCGACGGGAATAATGTGTTCGAATACCTGTGGTTGCAAGATGGCCCACTCCAGCACGTGTTGTCCACCAAGTGAACCTCCGATGAGTGTATGAATTTTTGGGATCTTCAGATCAAGTCTGAGCAAATCAAAGGCGCGCACCACATCGCGATTTGTCAGTGCCGGGAAATCGTGATAGTATGCCTGTCCGGTTGCAGGGTTGTTGCTGAGCGGACCTGTTGATCCGTAACACCCACCGAGCATATTGGCGCAAATGATAAAATATCGCGAGGGATCGAACGGACCGTCTGGTGAAAACAATCCTGCCCACCAATCGGTAAAGTCAGCACTGCCGGTCAGGGCATGGCACACCCAGACTACATTGGTGCGCTCTTCGTTGAGGTTTCCAACGGTGGTGAATTTAAGCTGGAAAGAGGGGAGTTTTTCCCCTGATTCCAACTCAAATTCATCTTTATGATGAAATGTGTGATCGGTCTTCAACATAACTTCGATCCGCGAACAATATACTATTACACTATAAGTTCTCCCTGGAACACTTTTTCAAACGACTGCTGGAAGTCGGCCTTGATATCGTCGATATGTTCGATACCAACGGCGACTCTGAGCTGGCTTGGGGTTACACCTGCCGCGAGCTGTTCTTCGTCAGTGAGTTGCTGGTGTGTTGTAGCGGAGGGCTGAATGATCAGCGTCTTCGTATCACCAACATTGGCCAGGTGACTCACGAGCTTGAGGTTATCAACTACCTGCGTGGTGTGTTCCTTCGATCCTTTCAGTGTGAATGACAACACACCACCGAAACCGTTGCGGAGATATTTTTTCGCAAGCTTGTGGTACGGGCTGCTTTCAAGACCGGGATAGCTCACACTCTCCACAAGCTGATGCTTTTCGAGCCACTTGGCCAGTTCGAGTGTATTGTCTACTGTGCGCTGAACGCGAAGAGACAGTGTTTCCAGTCCCTGGAGGAAGAGGAAGGAGTTGAACGGACTTAGTGCGGGACCGAAGTCGCGCAGACCTTCTACGCGTGCGCGGATAATGAACGCAATGTTTGGCAAGCCAAGCGGATTGTTGTCGCCGAATACCTCCCAGAATTTCAGTCCGTGATAGCCTTCCGATGGTTCTGTAAACTGGGGGAATTTGCCGTTGCCCCAGTTGAAATTACCGCCGTCTACAATAACACCGCCGATGGAAGTTCCATGACCGCCAATCCATTTTGTAGCTGCCTGAACAACGACGTTGGCGCCGTGTTCTATCGGGCGGCATAAGTACCCCGCTGCTGCAAAGGTATTGTCGACAATGAGCGGGATATTGTGCTTTTTGGCCAGCGCGCTGAGAGCTTCGAAATCAGGGATGGTATAGCCCGGGTTGCCGATTGTTTCGACATAGATGGCTTTCGTGTTCTCATCGATATGTTTTTCGAGTGATGCCGCCTTATCGTCTTTTGCGAAGCGGGCCTCGATACCCAGGCGCTTGAATGATACTTTGAACTGGTTGTAGCTACCTCCGTACAGATAGGGTGATGTTACAAAGTTCTGTCCTGACTCAACGATATTGGCGATTGCGATAAATTGCGCTGACTGGCCGGAGGCCACTGCGAGTGCGGAAACTCCTCCTTCGAGTGCGGCAACGCGTTTCTCGAACACATCAGTGGTCGGATTCATGATCCGTGTGTAGATGTTACCGAATTCTTTAAGCGCAAAAAGGTTTGCGCCGTGTTCGGAGTTTTTAAATGCAAACGAGGTAGTCTGATAGATAGGCACGGCGCGTGCGCCCGTTGTGGGATCTATTTCCTGACCTGCGTGTACCTGAAGTGTTTCAAAACGTAAATTGGACATGATTGATAAGGTTATATTTTGTATGATTTAAAACTGTTGATTCAATTCGGATATAGCCGTAACCATTGCCTGTCACTTGACAAGGTCATAGGCTATCTTGTTGCTGGAAGCGCTCCGCCGGGAATTAGCAGCAACAATTCTGGCAACAGCAACACATGTTGTCGTTGCGGAAGTTGACTGCTCCGGGGTGTTGGAAAGAGGTGCTCTGAACGTCGCTGCTGTACAGCGAATGCCAGAAATTGTCGACGATGTCTTTCATTTTTAATCGGTTTATATATCCTGATCCGGTCTTTCCGAATCAGAGTCAGGATTTAGCACCTTTTCTTCCCCGGGATGGGAGGAGGGTTGCTAGCGCTTCACAGAGCCTGTCTCTCCGCGCTTCTTTATAAATCGGTAAAGCGTGTGCTTATTCGACTTTGATACTGCAAACGTAGAACCTGAAGGGCTGGTTTCCAAATACAGATTAAATTATTTTTTTATACCACCGTTGGTAATGGGCAAAGGAGGACCCTCTCACGTCAGCATTCCGCCGTCTACCTGGAGAACCTGACCGGTGATATACGATGCCATGTCGGAGGCGAGGAACACACACGCATCAGCGACATCTTCCGGCCGGCCTCCGCGTTTCAGCGGTATAGCATCGCGCCAGAGCTGAATTGTTTTCTCGTCGAGTTTGTCGGTCATTTCTGTTTCAATAAACCCCGGTGCTATCGCGTTGCAGCGGATTCCACGCGATCCGATTTCCAGCGCTACCGATTTCGTGAATCCGATGATCCCCGATTTTGATGCAGCGTAGTTGGTCTGACCTGCGTTTCCTTTGATTCCGACAACGGATGTCATATTGATAATGGATCCGCTCTTTTGTTTCATCATCGGTTTTGTCGCCGCTTTTACGGTGTTGAAACACGACTTGAGATTGATGTTAATGACGCGGTCCCACGCGTCTTCCGTCATTCGAAGCAGGAGGTTATCCATCGTGATACCGGCGTTATTGACCAGAATGTCTATCGATCCAAAGTCGGCGATGACATCGTTGATCAGTTTTTCGGCCTGTGCAAAGTCGGATGCATCCGAACGGTAGCCTTTGGCCTTGACACCTTTCGCGGTGAGCTCACTTTCCAGGGCCTTGCCTTGTTCTACGCTCGATAAATAAGTAAAGGCGACATCGGCACCGTGTTCGGCATATTTAACAGCGATGGATCTTCCAATGCCTTTTGATGCGCCGGTGACGAGCGCGATTTTCCCCTTCAGTAAGTTCATGGTTCGTGAGTTTGACAGCTGGTAGTGTGTTTGCCGTCAAAAATAGGTTTTTTGGGGGATAATGCCACCACTACGAATCACTACGCACTGCTTTTTATTGACCGATAACCGGTTTATCTTTGGCAGCGAAATTTAAATTCTACTTCTATGTCTAAATATGATCTGATCGTTATCGGAAGCGGTCCCGGAGGATATGTTGCTGCAATCCGCGCTTCTCAGCTTGGAATGAAGGTAGGTGTTGTTGAAAAAGCTGAAATTGGTGGTATTTGTCTCAACTGGGGATGTATACCGACAAAGGCTTTATTGAAGAGCGCGAATGTGTTTGAGTATATCAACCATGCGAAAGATTATGGAATAGAAGTGAAGACGTCGAAAGCGGATTTTACAGCCATTGTGAAACGCAGCCGGGATGTGGCAGCCAGCAACAGCAAAGGAGTTCAGTTTCTCTTCAAGAAAAACAAGATCGACCTGATCGAGGGTACCGGCAAGATCAAGAAAGGTGGCAAGGTTGAAGTGGCTGACAAAGCTGGTAAGAAGACAGATTACGAAGCGAAAAATACGATCATCGCTACGGGCGGGCGTTCGCGTGAATTGCCTTCCCTGAAAATCGATGGAAAAAAGATTCTCGGCTACCGCGAGGCAATGATACTCGATGCCGTACCGAAGAAATTGCTGGTTGTTGGCTCCGGCGCGATCGGCGTCGAGTTTGCGTATTTTTATCAGACACTCGGTGCGGAAGTAACTATTGTTGAGTTTCTGCCGCGAATCGTTCCTGTTGAAGATGAGGAGGTCTCCAAGGCGCTGGAGAAGACATTCAAGAAGAGCGGGATGACTATCTATACGAGCTCTGAAGTGACGAAGGTAGACACTTCGGGTAAAGGCTGCGTTGCGACGGTCAAAACGCCGGATGGTGAGATCAAGATCGAGTCCGATATTGTTCTTTCCGCTGTGGGGATATCCACAAACCTGGAGGGTATCGGCCTTGAGGAGGCCGGCGTTAAAACCGAGAAAGGGAAAGTTGTTGTAGATGATTTTTATAAAACGAATGTCGCGGGTGTGTATGCGATCGGGGATATTGTAAAAGGACCCGCGCTGGCACACGTTGCCTCAGCAGAGGGTATTATCTGCGTAGAAAAGATGGCCGGTCAGAATCCGCGGCCGCTTAATTACAATAACCTGCCGGGATGTACTTATTGTTCGCCGGAGATCGCCTCTGTCGGTTACACGGAAGAGGCTGCGCGCAAAGCTGGTTATGATATCAAGGTAGGTAGATTCCCTTTCAGTGCATCGGGCAAGGCCAAGGCCGCCGGTGCGACGGATGGTTTTGTGAAAGTGATCTTCGACGCGAAATACGGCGAGTGGCTGGGCGCGCACTTCATTGGCGCGAATGTTACGGAGATGATCGCGGAAGTAGTCGTTGCCAGAAACCTGGAAACGACTGGTCATGAGATTATTAAGTCAGTGCATCCACACCCCACCATGAGCGAGGCTATTATGGAAGCAGCCGCCGCGGCGTATGGTGAAGTTATTCATTTGTAGGTTAGCGGTGGTCAGTAGTCGGCAGTGATATCCCGACTACTGACCACCAACTACCTAAAACCCGGACCTGTTAAACCCCCTCTGGTTCTGGAAAGCTGCGTAGTGCTTGTTATACATCGCCTCGATTCTTTCAGCTGTTTCCGTTTCACCGTACTCAAACATCACACGTTGTAATTGCCCGAGGATAACGATTGGTATCTGGAGGTTGCGCCCGTAATCGCGCTGTGTGACATAGTAGTTGGCAAGCTCGTCAGAGCGGCTACTCAACAGATCAGCCATTTCAATCGCTTGCTCTCTTTCGCCAACGGCCATCAATAACTCCACTGTCTGGGTATTGGTATAGTCATACCGTACCCCATGATCGGGCATTTTTTCGATACTGTACAATAGCACTTCTCTTGCGCGAGCGCTGTCACCACCTGCGATAAGTGCTGATGCTACTGAGTTGAGGCTGCTTCTGTGGTTCTGTACGAAGCTACGGTAATCGGGAGAAAAATACGCCGTTGAGTCGGCAAGTCCGCGGAACTGGAAGCTTTCCATGATGTTTTTGTAGCTCACATCGGTGTTGACCAGCTCAATCTCGGGGTTTGGATTCAGCACGGGCAGGATGCGGTAAGCATTTCCTTCCTGCACCACATAAGGCGTAAGGTCTACGTTGAATTGCGACAGGGATGTATTGTTTACGTACATGGGGCGCTCCCACTTTGCTGTGGCGAGTACGTCCAGCATCGCCAGGTCTTTCTTCTCAAGCCCATTACCCCGAAGGCGCAAACGCATCTCCGGTACGATCAGACTATCGAGTTCAGCGGGAACGATACCCAGCGCACGAACTTTATCAACATCAACTTTAAGGACGATCTCCCTCGTCGGCACGGCATTGGCGGTAGCGAACATGCGAAGTCCCTGATGGTCTCTCTTCAGCAGGTCGAGATACTGGTTCAGATCGACTGAATTGATCTTGGCATCGTAGTATGGAAGGTAGTCATTGGGTCCGCCCTGACGGTAATTTGTACTGGTAAGTGTATAGGGGAACGGTTCAGACTCGTATGTCTGCCGCATGGTTTGCTTGATATACCAGTCTGTATTGTAGTAGCTCAGAACGACAACCCGCACGTCGGTTCGCACACCTTCAACTTCCTGCGCATACCAGAGAGGAAACGTGTCGTTATCTCCACCGGTGAACAGGATACTGTTTGGCGCGCATGAGTTCAGGTAGTTCGTAGCCGAGTCTACGGAGAAGTATCTCTCCGAGCGATCGTGATCATCCCATCCGTCTTTCGCCATCAGCGCGGGGGCGCTCAGGCATATCAGGGTGGCAATGATTCCGGCCGTCTTCAGGTTTCGGGTTGTTTTTGCCAGGGCTTCGGCAATCGCAATGACAGCGAAGCCGATCCAGAAACAGAATGCGTAATACGATCCGGTGTATATATAGTCGCGTTCGCGCGGCTCCGTAGGCGGTGAGTTAAGGTAGATGACGAGCGCAACACCGGTAAGTACAAATAGCAACGCTACTACCGTGAAGCTCTTCGTGTTGTGAAAAGCCTGGTAGAACATCCCGATGAACCCCAGCAGGAAGGGAATCATATAGAAATTGTTCCGGCCTTTGTTTTCTGCCAGTGACTTTGGAATGTTTTCGAACCAGTGCAACGGGCTCAACCACCCGGAGTTCTGGTTATCGCTTTGTCTGCCGGCGAAGTTGAACATGAAGTAGCGCATATACATGTGCCCGATCTGGTGGGTAAACATGTAATAGAGATTGTCTCTGAAGAACTTGGGCTTTTCTCCCTGTTCAAGATTGAGTAGGTCGCGGTAGACCTGTTGGTGTTGAGGATCCGTACTCCAGATGCGTGGCAGAATGGTTTGATTGTTTGCCGAATATTCGTAGGAGATCCTGCGGTCACTGATTTCGTATTTGTCTTTGCCTTTCACGTAAACAGGTTCACCTTCTTTGTATCCCGTCACTTCAGCGGTAAAGTATTGGCCGTAAAGCAGCGGTCGGCTTCCGTATTGTTCACGCTTGAGGTAACGAACGAAGCTCATAACGTCTGATGGATCGTTCTCATTGATGGGCGGGTTTTGATTTGCCCGGATCACGATCATCGCGTAGGATGAGTATCCGATGAGAATGAAAGTGGTTGAAAGGAGGAATGTATTGAGTACTTCCTTGTTGTTTTTCTGCGAATAGTAAATGCCGTAGATTAAAGCACCGATGATGAGCAGGGAGAAGAAGATTACTCCCGACTCAAATGGAAGGCCAAGACTGTTGACAAAGAAAATTTCGAAATTTCCAGCCATTGTGGGGAGGCCGGGTATGATGATATTGTTGATGAAGAAGATGATGAAAAGACTGACGAGCATGGTGGCTACAACGCCCCACGTGCCGGGTGTGTACTTCTTGAAGTAATAAATCAGCGCGAGCGCGGGAATCGTGACGAGGTTGAGCAAGTGAACGCCGATCGACAGACCCATCATGTAAAATATCAGTATGAGCCAGCGGTTTGCCTTCGACTCATCTTCAATGAGATCCCATTTTAACATGGCCCATACCACAAACGCGGTGAAGAACGACGACATTCCATATACCTCCGCTTCGACGTTCGAAAACCAGGCGGAGTCGGAAAACGTGAACGCAAGCGAACCGACCAGACCGGCGCCCATCAGCACCCAGGTGCGGTCGGCGGTGAGTTCTTCGGGGGTGCGGATCTTCATCAGCTTTCGACCCAACAACACGGTAGACCAAAACAGGAAGAGTGAAGTAAACGCGCCGGCAACTACGCTGATGAAGTTGATCCAATAGGCAACCATCGTTGTATCACCGAACGAAAGGAAGGAGAACATTCTTCCGATCAGGAGGAAGAGCGGTGCGCCGGGGGGATGGGGCACCTCGAGCTTGTACGATACCGCAATAAATTCTCCGCAATCCCAGTAACTCGCCGTGGGCTCCATGGTAAGCCAGTAAACAGCTAATGCAATCGCGAAAACCACCCAACCGGTGAGATTGTTAATCTTTTGAAAATTATGATTCATGTTCCGATCTTTCTAACCTTGAGCCGCCAAAATAACGAGGAATATCCAGATTTTTGGTTTTTTTGACTATAAAGCCTGTATAAATGGTGCTGGGTGCTCCTCCTTTGCCTATTGCCCTTCGCTATTTATAAACGATCAAGTAGAAGCCCAGCCAGAGAAAGAAGATCAGGACATAGGAGCACACGATAATCCACCACACAACCTTTTTTTCCTTGCGTGCGTAATGGTGCACACCCACCACCAGCAGGTACCAGTAGATCACCTCAAACACGTTCAATGCGCGCAGAGGATAAGCCCACCTGCTGTCAATCGTAGCGTAATCGAAGAAGTGCATCAGGGATAACGGGTAGAAGGCCCTTATGTCGTAATAGTTCGGATCTGTTTCAACAGTGAGAAACCATACGATTTTCAGCAATTCGGGGATCAGAAAAATGAACTCAGCTCCCAGGACGACACCCCAGCATTGCGAATAGGTCACGCGATAGCCGAACATAAAGCATCCGACCCAGATCACAAACGCGATCACGGAGAATTTCCAGAAGTAGACGAGCGGTATCGAGAGGAATTTGAGTCCGTTAATAGCGCGTAGAACGGCGCCTTCAGGGCGATCCTGAAGAAACTCAAATGCAGCGGTCTCATTCTCGATGAAAGAGATTTTTATGAAGAGCAACACCAGTGTGCAAAGGCACAGCAGAACGAAAATCAGTTTTTTGTCGCCTGCAAATAATGACTTAGTTTCGCCTTCGTTTATGGGTTGAGAATTAACCACGTTGGTAGCGCGTTAAGGTAATATGAAACTTTCAGGCAAATATAGCAGGATCGACAGGTTCTATGCCTTTGGGGCTGCGTGCTTGTTTGGCGCTCTTTGTTTTCTGATACCCAGGCCTGTTGCCGGGCAGACGGACGTCAGGAGTGACACAACCATTATACTCCTGGCAGACAGGGATATTCAGCTCGAGTGTACGCAAAGTCTCAACGACCTTTACAATTTCAGGTTTGAGTCCGCGGAGGCCAAATTTCTTGAATTGAAAGGCCGGTACGGCTGGCATCCGCTACCCTATTTTCTCATGGGATTGAGCGAATGGTGGAAGATCATGCCGAATCCTAAGAATCTGGCGCATGACGACTCGTTTTTGGCGTATATGGATACCACCATTCAGGTTGCCGAACGTCTTTACAAAGGATACCCTGCTTATAAGGCCGAAGCCGCCTTTTTTCTGGCCGCGGCGTATGGGTTTAAGGGCCGGCTTTATTCTGACGAGGAGCGCAAGAACTGGCGGAAAGCCGCTTCGGTTGGGAAAAGTGCTCTCGACTACCTTGACGAAAGCCGCGGTAACCATCACCTTAGCCCGGAGCTGGTTTTCGGCGATGCCTTGTATAATTACTTCTCTGTTTGGGTGCCTGAAAATTATCCCGCCCTGCGGCCCTTGCTCTGGTTTTTTCGCAAAGGCGATAAGCAACTGGGATTACAACAGCTGAAGGAGGTGTCGTACAATGCGTTCTATACGCGCACCGAGGCAATGGTTTGGCTGATGCGCATCCTGAATAGTTATGAGAACGACCGGCTTCAGGCGTTGCGTATCAGTGAATACCTGTTCGAGAGTTACCCCGACAACCCGTATTTTCACAGGTACTACGCGCGAATGCTGTATTCGGTCAGGCGCTTTGTCGAAGCGGAGCCTGTGTGCCTGGAGATACTCGCCCGGATTGATAGCGCGCAGATCGGTTATGAGGCAACAAGCGGCCGCTATGCCGCTTTTTTCCTCGGACAGATCTATGAGTCACGCCTGGATCTCGATGCCTCGGAAAAATATTATTCTTTATGCGTGAAATTCGCCGAAGAAATCGGGGCAGTTGAATCGGGTTATTACCTGTATTCCTTAATTTCATTGGGAGAAATTCAACAGGCGCGGGGCAATAAGGAAGAAGCAAAGCGATACTTCCAAATGGTAAGAAAACTCGCCGGCCGCAAAGACGAGGCTTTTAAAGATGCCAAGAGGAAGTTGAAGAACCTGGAGAAAGGGGATTGACGATTCACGACCTTGGAACTGCGCGACCTCATAGTAACCCCGATCCTTCTCTTTCTGGTGTATGCCGTGGCGTATGTTATCCGGCCATGGGTTACCGACGACGTTAACCGCAGATACTTCTTTCCTGCATTGACTGTGCGGATACTCGGCGCGCTCGTGGCGGGACTAATCTACCAGTTTTACTACGATGGTGGCGATACGTTTGCTTATCACACACATGGAAGCAGGGTGCTTTGGGAAGCGATGATCGATTCACCCGTGACTGGCGTCAGGCTGTTGTTTGCGAATGGTGAATACGGACCGGGGGTATGGGACACTGCCAGCCAGATCTGGTACTGGAATGATCCACAATCGTTTTTTGTGATCAGGATAGCAGCCATTCTGGACTTACTGACGTTTTCCTCCTATTCGGGAACAGCGGTATTGTTTGCCGTCATCGCTTTTACCGGGGCATGGATGTTGTTCCTGACATTTTACAGACTCTATCCGGATTCACATCGCTGGATCGCTTTCTCGTCCCTTTTCATTCCATCGGTTGTGTTTTGGGGATCGGGTATATTCAAGGACACAATAACACTCGCGGCGTTGGGAATGGCGACGTTCGGGTTTTACCGCCTTGTCTTTCTCCAGCGCATTCGTGTAGGCACTGTCATTCTTGTACTGGCAGCTTTCTGGGTGATATTCTCCATCAAGAAATACATCCTGCTCTGCTTCCTGCCGGCCCTGTTTTTCTGGGTAGTGATCACCTACCTTTCCAGAATCCGGTTGGTCATGTTGCGACTTATCGTGACACCGGTCGCTATTCTTATAGCTGCTTTCCTGTCTTACTACGCGATTGTGGAGGTAGGGGAGGATGATAAGCGATATCGGGTGAGCAACCTCGCCGAGACGGCGCGAATAACGGCTTACGACATCCGCTACGGGTGGGGTGCCCGCACAGGCGAGGGGTCTGGTTATACACTGGGAACGCTCGACGGTTCATGGGAAAGTATGCTGCGCATGGCGCCTCAGGCGATCAATATTTCGTTATACAGGCCTTACTTGTGGGAAGTGGATAACCCATTGATGTTGTTCTCGGCGCTGGAATCTCTTGCGTTGCTGCTGCTCACAATATATCTTCTCTGGAAGGTCCGCGGACGGATATTCCGTTACGTTCTACGTCCCGACGTTTTGTTCTGCCTTTCGTTTGCGCTCGTCTTTGCTTTCGCGGTGGGGGTGTCGACCTTCAACTTCGGAACGCTTTCGCGCTATAAAATTCCCATGATGCCATACTTCCTACTCAGTATCGGTATCGTACACGCTTACCTGAAAAGGGAGAGGAAGTTGTCTGAGTTGGAGGCGACCGAATAATGTTCGGCTACCTTCTTTTTCGCCCGGGTCCCGATGTTTTTTCTTAAGCCGGGATCAAGGATCATCTCTTCCAGCCGGTCGTACCATTCGGAAGGTGAAGTACACCAGTACCCTTCTTTTCCATGCTCCGTGATTTTCCTGTTGACACCAACCGGTGATACGAGGGCGGGGATCCCTATGGCCATGTATTGAAGCGCTTTGAGTCCGCACTTCCCTCTGGTCCACTCGTCATCCGGCAGCGGCATCAGCCCTATGTCTAGGTTTTGAAGGTCAGCAATCTCAGAGGTCTCTATCCACGGCAGGAATCGGAAGTTCTTTAATGGAAGCCGGGGGTTTGCGTCGGCGATGACAAGTGTTTGTACTTTGGGATATCGCTCCTCAATTGATTGCAGCACGGGTAAAAGCTCGTTCAGGTACTTGAGTGTAGATCGTGACCCCGACCAGCCGATGGTGACAGCGTTTTCTGCCAGGTGCTTTTGCAGGACCGGCGTGTGTTCGCGGCCGGTGTCGATAGTGGTTGGATTGACAACGACCGCCGGGTTGAATCGCCGGGCATAACTGGCGAGATATTCGTTGCCGCAACTTATCCGATAACTCCATTTACAAATGGAACTTACCTTGCTTCGCCAACGCAATGCTTTTTGAAAAGATGACTCGCCTCTGTTGTCTGTCAGCCAGATGGCGTCGTCAAAGTCATAGATGAGCTTTTTTCCCAAGACCTTAGTGATCCACCATTCGATAACCGGCGGACCTGCCGGCGCGGCTTCGCGATGGACGAATACCAGATCGTATGAACGCGCCTCAGACAAAAGTGCCATACGGCGAAGATAACTTTCGGCAATAGCGTGTATTTTCGCTAATAAATTCCCACTTTGGTAGAGTGCGAAGTATGTCTTCTCATTAAGAAACGGTTTTATCACTGTATGGAAGCCGTTTCCCCGCAAATGGCTCATGTATTGTTCGAACCGAAAGCGTTGAGAGGGAACTCTGCCTGTAGGGTAGGGGCAGATAAACAGAATCTTTTTCAAAATGGCCAGGATTGTCGTTGATGCAAGTAAAGGTAGCTTTTCGCTCAACTTAAAAGAACTGCTCTCCTACCGGGATCTGTTTCTTATCCTGGCTTACCGGGACCTGAGGGTAAGATACGCGCAGACATTTCTGGGACTCGCCTGGGCGGTGGTTCAGCCGCTGGCAACCATTTTTATTTTTACCCTCGTCTTTGGCCGGTTTATACGCGTTGATACCGGTGGCGTTCCGTACCCGGTCTTCGCATTGTGTGGCATGGCGGCGTGGACTTACTTCTCGTTTGTCATGACACAGTCGGGAAACTCCATCATAGGAGCACAGGATATGGTTAAGAAGATTTACTTTCCCCGCCTGGTAATACCATTATCCAAAGCTGTTGTGGGACTGGTGGATTTTGCAATTGCTTTGCTACTGTTGGGACTGTTGTGCGTCTACTATCGTCAGCCACTATCGCCCAACATCGTTTGGCTGCCGGTGTTTCTGATGCTGACGATGATCTGCGCATTGGCGGCAGGGATCTGGCTTAGTGCTTTGAGCATCCGGTTTCGCGATTTCCAGCACATCACACCCTTCCTTGTGCAACTGGGGCTATACGTCACGCCGATTGCCTATCCGGGTAGCGTTGTTATCGGAAGTCTGCCGGACGCGGGTGTCACGCTCTACTACCTCAATCCTATGGCGGGAATAGTAGAAGGATGCCGGTGGTCAATACTCGGGACAGGGACACTTCACAGCGTGTCGCTGGTTTCATTTGCAATGGTGATCATCCTGTTCGTGAGCGGGTTGTTCTATTTCCGGAAAGTTGAACGTGTGATGGCGGACCTTATATGAGCGATACAGTTATCCGGGCAGAGAATCTTGGCAAGAAATACGTATTGGGCAGTCAACGAAGCACTGATCTGCGACACGCGGTCACGCAGACACTGCGACGCGCTGTAAGCCCCGCGATACGGGGGGAGGACTTTTGGGCATTAGCCGATGTTAGCTTTGAAGTGAAGCGTGGGGACGTTATTGGTATCGTAGGTCGAAACGGAGCGGGCAAGAGTACCCTGCTGAAAATACTTTCACGTATCACCGCACCGACAACGGGAAGGTTTGAAATAGATGGTCGCGTGTCGTCGCTTCTGGAAGTCGGAACCGGGTTTCACATGGAGCTCACCGGCCGGGAGAACATTTTTCTCAATGGCACTATCCTCGGAATGCGCCGGGCGGAGATCAGGAACAAATTTGATGAGATCGTCTCATTCAGCGGCGTTGAGGCGTTTCTGGATACCGCCGTCAAGCACTATAGCTCCGGCATGCGCGTACGGCTGGCTTTCTCCGTCGCGGCACACCTTGAGCCGGAGATTTTGATCATAGATGAAGTACTGGCGGTAGGAGATGCGGAGTTTCAGCGAAAGTGTCTGGGCAAGATGAACGAGGTCAGCAAGGAAAAGGGAAGAACGATACTGTTTGTCAGTCATAACCTGGCGGCGGTGGAACACCTTTGTTCACGAGGGCTCCTGCTCGACCGGGGAACGATGGTCGTGGCGGGAGACGTCTCATCCGTGGTCGATCGATATGTTAAGTCGGGTAGTCCGGGCTCGCACTGGCGCGTGGAGAACGTTGCGCTGGACAATGGTGTAATGGTGAAGAATTTTGAGTTGTCGCAGTCGGTGATCACTGCTTTCGACGATCTCGAGTACCGGATCACCCTGGCAAGCACAGAGCCGAACCGATTTTCCGAGTTGGTCGTGCTTGTCTACAATCACCTCGACGAACGCGTAGGGATTGTGGACCTTCGTCATCGCGACCTCGAGAGCCGATCTGCGCAGAGGCAAGAGTTTACAATTCACGGAAAACTTCGCGGTTTGCCGCTGATGGAGGGTACTTATCGCTGCGGACTTTTCGTTTCGTCTCTTTTGTGCCGCGGTGATTTTCTGAATATCGCGTCTTTTGAAGTGAAAGGCGCTGACAGCGTGTTTGTACCGTACCCTCTCCGGTACAGAGGATACCTGGAATTTGACAATAGTTTCGTGATTCACTGATATGGCCAAAGGGAAACGTGTGTTCAACAGACTGGTCCGTGGCGTAAGAGGGAATTTGATCTCTGACCGGTGGGAAAGAAAATTCTTTAACCTTCGGCACGACTTCCCCGACGAATTTGCGCGGGACGGAAGTACCGTCACGTTAAGTAACCTCGGGCTCTCAATGCCGGTAAACTCGTTCGGGTTCCTGCTTGACAACTATCCGCTCGCCAGAGATTTGCGCCGGATCGGGGCGCGGTTTTTCACGGAAAACGGGAAACTCTTTATCGATATCCGGGGTGTGGTCTTAAACCCCACGACAGCCGAGGAGGTCTTTATCACGCACGAGATCTTTTTCAAGGGCATATACAACTTTGTCTTTCCCCGTAAATGCATTGTAGTGGATGTGGGCATGAATGTTGGGATCGCAAGCCTGTTCTTCTCATCACTGGATAATGTGCTGAAGGTGTATTCATTCGAACCGTTTCTGCCTACATTCGAACACGCGAAGTATAATCTTAGCCTGAATGAGAAGCTCTCGCAAAACATTGTTCCCCAAAACATCGGATTGGGATCACGTAGCGAGACGCTGGTGGTTGATTATGACTATGCGAACAAGGGGCAGGCAGGTGTTGGGGGAACGACGTTCATCAGAAGCGAATTAGAGGAAGTCGAACGGCAGACGATTGTTTTGAAAGATACGGCACCCGTGATGAGGGAGTTGCTCAACCGACATCCCGACACGGCGTTTGCGCTTAAACTGGATTGCGAAGGGTCGGAGTACGAAATAGTTCGCAACCTTTTGGAACACAACCTTCTGGGTTTATTCAGCATTGTATTTATTGAGTGGCATCAACAGGGACCCGAAACATTGCTGACATCGCTCCGGTCTTCGGGGTTTACATCGTTCTTCCAGCACACATCGGAAACAATCGGCGTGATCTATGCAACGAAATAAGAAGTGAGCCGGAGATGAAATACGCTAACCGGATCCTGCATATTGTCAACTGGTATCCCAACCCCCTGGATCCATACGAGGCGCCGTTTGTCAAGGACCAGATTGACGCACTTCACCGTCGGATTCAATCCGATGTGCTACTCATTCAGATTCGGTTTGGTAAAACGAGACTGATCAATGTCGCGACATCCGATCGGGAGCGTGTCTGGATATTTCAATGCCCGATTCAATCCTGGTTTATAAAAGAGGTTCTTACGTCGGTTGTATTGTTTTATTTTCTTTTTGTCCGATATGATCTCTCGAAGTACCGGTTGATTAATTTTCATATCGCCTATCCGTTGTTGACCTACTATCATTTTTTCAAAAGATGGATCAGAGTTCCGGCGGTTATTACCGAGCATTGGAGTGCGTACTATTTTAATTTCGGCGTTTCGAAGAATCTGGGTCGCGTCAAGCGAATATTTGCTAACCGGCTTCCGGTCATTACCGTTTCAGCATCACTTGCCGCTGATATCGCACGCTTTGCCGGCATGGCTATTGAGCCGCTTGTTGTGCCAAATGTCGTAGATGAACGTTTCGT
This sequence comes from uncultured Roseivirgaceae bacterium, assembly GCA_964493505.1. Taxonomy (GTDB): domain Bacteria; phylum Bacteroidota; class Bacteroidia; order Cytophagales; family Cyclobacteriaceae; genus Chryseosolibacter. The sequence goes on along the minus strand of CAZBNP010000006.1, from coordinate 12,345 downwards.
TGAGAACCCTGGCGCCGCCGCGGAAGGCATGCGATTCTTTATGCTGGGAGGCTGGAAGTTTCCGAAGATGCCGCTGGTTGTGATCGATGCGCTGAGTGAGCTCTCAAAACAGGGTTCTTCTTTTTCGTTGCGTATCGGAGGATACGGTCCATACGAAGAAACGCTAAAGGCGAGGATATCTGAACTGGGCATGGGAGGTATGGCCAGCTTTGTCGGTAAATTGAGTCGGGAAGAAGCGGCGAGGGAAATGCAAATGTGTTCATTCTTTGTGCATGCCAGCGACTACGAAACGTTTTCCGTTGTCTGCGCGGAGGCGCTGTGCTGTGGTACGCCCGTGGTCGCTTCTTCTGTGGGTGGAATTCCTGAATTTGTGAACGATTCAAATGGTATCCTCGTCGCGCACAACACTGTCGAAAACTGGATTTCCGCACTGCGGAGATCTTTTTCAGCATCTTTTGATCACACCCGAATCGCGCGGTCGGCGCAACAACGCTTTTCATCCGATGCGGTCGGCGAGCAATATCGGCAGATTCTGAACAGTTTAAACCCGGCCCTTGATCCCTCCGGTAAACGTGTACTGATCATTTCGCCGGAGCCGTGGCAGCATTTTTTTGTCTCCAAACACCACTATGCGATAGCACTTGCTGATCGTGGATATACGGTCTTTTTCCTCAACCCCCCTGGCGGCGCAGATGCTGTTACAGTGTCGCCGTATCCCGGTTTGTATGTAGTCGACTACCGGATCGGAATAAGAGGTCTCAATTACCTTCCTGAATTCGCCTCACGGATATTAAGCAGGCCGGTTGTGAAGAGAATACTCTCGCTCATCGGGGGAGCTGTTGATGTTGTATGGTCCTTCGATCCCTATAGGTTTCAGAGTCCCGACCTGTTTTCATCGCAGGCTTGTATTTATTTCGCCGCCGACTTTCACGCGTCACGGGGCCTCGAGCGGCGGATAGCCAACAACGTACAATTCGTATTAAGTCCCTCACCTTCGCTTCTGGATATGATTGAGACGAGTACTCCGAAATATTTTATCAACCACGCTCTTGCCGACCATTTTATCAGCAACCCGGCGCGGGCGGATATGCCGGGATTCAATAGCCTTAAGATCGGCTATGTTGGGAACCTTCAGTCGCATTATCTCGATCAAAACTTATTAAGGCGGGTGATCAACGAGAACCAGCACTGCGATTTCGTTTTTGCGGGCGATGAGCTTTCTGTCGCGAATGAACTCAGAGAACTCAGCAACGCTTATTTTGTCGGCCGCCTATCGACACACGATGTGCCGGCATTTCTCAACGGGTGCGATGGACTCCTGTTGTGCTACGACACACTCCGGTTTGAGAGGGAGGTATCCAATGCGCATAAAATCATGGAGTATCTCGCCTCCGGCCGCGTGGTAATGAGTACGCGGATTCGGCAGTACAATGACAAGCCTGAACTCGTCCTGGTCCCTGATTCGAATGATGGGCTACCTGTTTTGGTACGCGACGTCACGAACAATATTTCACATTTTAATAGCCCGGTGTCGCAGCAGAAAAGAAAGGCGTTTGCCCTGGAGCATACCTACCGCCACAATGTCGACATCATAGAAGAATGGATAAAGGAACTCAACCAGCATCGGGAATGACGCCGTCAAACGATGACAACAAGTTAAATTGCAGCAGGTATGAGTAGGCCCCTTGTATCGGTGATTATGCCAGTGTATAACGGTGAAAAGTATGTCGCTGCCGCGATTGATTCAGTGCTGGCACAGAGCTATTCAAATATCGAGCTCATCCTCGTTAATGACGGAAGCACGGATGATACCGAGCGTATTGTCGCCGCATACACAGACCCCAGAATTCGATACTTACGACAGGAGAACCGTGGTGTTTCTTCAGCGAGAAACCAGGCCCTTGCATTGATGAAAGGACAGTTGCTTTGTTTTCTTGACGCTGATGACGTGTTGCCCGAGGAGTCTATCTCAGGAAGACTGGAGTGTTTCGATTCCGACCCCACGGTATATGCAGTCGATGGCACGGTTGAAGTTTACGACGAGACGATGACCAGACTTGTCAGGACCTGGCAGCCTTCGTTTTCAGGCGATGTTACTGATTCGCTGCTGCGTTTGCAGCCACGGTGTTTTTTTTCACTGACGTGGCTGATCCGCGTCGATCCAGGCCATCGCTATTATTTTCACGAAGACATGACCCACGCGGAGGACTTATTGTTCCTGGTTGATATTTCGACAATGGGTAAGTATGAATTTGTAAACGAAACCACTTATCGCTATCGGGCATCACCGGGATCGGCGATGAGCAATATTGATGGCCTCGCGCGGGGCTATGCTCAACTTTATGAGAGAATGACAACGATATATGGTGATCGCATGTCGATCTGGGGAAAAGTGACGCTGGCGACCAGGATCAGGAAGATCGTTTTTCTGTGTTACCTCCGGTCGGGGCGCGCTCTGAAAGCTTTTCGCTATCTTTTCAATCCAAAATAGTGATTTCGGTAACGAGTGCGATGACGGAAGAGCGGATATGAATGTTCTGTATCTTGGTTATTGGGGAAGTCGGGACCCCCTGACGGTTGCAACGGTGCTGCCAAGTCTCGAAGTTCTCGCTTCTTACGCCGAGGTCGGGCAGATTGTTTATTGTTCCATTGAGCGAAACTCTGAACCCGGGGTTGTGACGTTGCCGAAAGTTAAACACGTTCCGATTTCGTCGAGGGACAGAGGCAATGTGCTGCTTACAAAATTTTCGGATTACCGTATAGTGTTCAACGTGCTGGTTGATCTCTGCAGGAAACACTCGGTGGATCTGATGATTGGCAGGACTTCAATGGCGGGTATTTTTGGCCATCGCCTGCAGAGAAAGCTGGGGATTCCCTATATCGTTGAGTCGTTTGAGCCCCATCGCAGCTATATGGTTGAGTCTAAGGTCTGGAGCCGCTACGGTCCCCGGGCATTGATTCAGTTTGTTCATGAGCGTCAACAAAGGCAATCTGCCACCTTTCTCCTACCCGTTTCTTCCAACTATGCACGAAAGCTGACCGACGAAGGCGTTGATGAAAACCGGTTGCATATACTACCGTGTTGTGTCGATACCGGCAAATTCTGGTTTGACCAAAGTATTCGCCGGTCCCTGCGGGCGGAGCACGGCCTTGACGATAGCCACATCGTTGGAATCTACGTCGGGAAATTCGGTGATATATATTACAAGGAAGAAGCATTTGCGCTTTACCGGAAAGCATTCGACTACTTCGGTAGCCGCTTCCGGCTCATTGTGCTGTCCGGTCACGATACGGTTGATGTTATACTTCATTTACAACGCTATTCGATCCCGGCTGGGAGAGTAATTGTGAAGTCGGTGCCGCATCACGCTGTAAACGGATGGCTTTGTGCCGCTGACTTTGCATTTTGTACAGTCCGGCCCGCCCCTTCGCGGAAGTATTGTTCTCCGGTAAAGAATGGTGAATACTGGGCATGCGGTCTTCCCATCATTATAGAACCCGATATCGGCGATGATTCCGATATTATTAGCCGGGAAGGAGGAGGGGTTGTGGTTAGTGATGGTAAATACGACATCGCTTTCAGGGAACTAGAAGTTATGCTGGCGACGGGCCGCGCTGCACTGGCTGCATCGATACGAACGATAGCCTTAAGGCATCGCCGTCCGGAGTTGATAAAAGAGACCTACGATTCAATCTTAAAGAGCATTAGCACCGACGGAAAGGCATTGCGGCACTAAATTCTTTGAGACTTACTCCATATTAACTGGCTTTTTCCACTATTTTTGCCCAAATAAAATTTGGCCGGGTAATATTGAGGCCGTATAAAACAATCAATCCCGTCGCTGTGCCAGGAAAACCCCCACAACCATGAAAGGGAATGTAAAATTAGACGCCACCGATCGTAAAATACTCGCGATCCTGCAGGCCAATTCCAACATCACCAATGCGCAGCTCGCCAAGGAGATCGGGTTGTCACCGGCACCCACACTGGAGCGCGTAAACAAACTCGAAGGCTCGGGAGTCATCAAGAGCTACCACGCGGTAATAAACCCTTCGAGCGTGGGCCTCGGCGTCAGCACGTTTGTCATGGCGTCGCTGAAAGGTCATAACAAGGAAAATATCGAAAAATTCATCGGGGCGATTAGGAGGATTCCGGAGATCATAGAGTGTCATCACGTGACGGGTGCAGGTGATTTCATTCTCAAGATCGTATGCGTCGACATCGCGGCCTACCAGCAGCTAATGCTGGAGCATGTTTCAAATATCGATGTTGTCGACAGTCTTCAGTCAATGGTGATCCTCTCAACCTTTAAGGATATCAAGTCATTGCCCATACCCGGTTGATTATGGTTTCAGAAAGAACTCTAATTCTCGATTCTGTCCAGGTCAAACAAAAGATCAGGAGGATGGCGTATGAGATCTTCGAACACAACTTCAATGAAAAATTGATCGTGGTTGCCGGCATCGACGGGCAGGGTTATGTGCTGGCACGACTGCTCATCAAGGAGGTCGAGTCGATCTCTCCGATCAAGACGATGCTGGTTAAGGTGACGCTCGACAAGTCAGCACCGCAGCAATCGGATGTTACGCTTGATTGTAACGTAAAAGATCTTCAAAAGAGATGTATCATCCTGGTGGACGATGTTCTCAACACAGGGCGTACTTTCGCGTACGGGCTCAAGCCCTTTCTGAGTATTGAAGTCAAGAAGATTGAAACAGCGGTACTCGTAAACCGCAGCCACACGTTGTTTCCCATCTATCCGCAGTATACCGGATATGAGCTGGCGACGACTATCCGCGATCACGTTGAGGTGATAGTGGGTAAAGAGACTGCGGTATACGTCAGATAAAAGACGTTAATCCCACTTACATGTCAGTGCATAAACCCGAAATTAAAAAGGTAACTACCCACCAGCTTCAGGAGATGAAGAATCGTGGTGAGAAGATCGCGATGTTGACAGCCTACGATTACAGTATGGCCAGGATCATCGACGCTGCCATGGTAGACGTCATTCTTGTGGGCGACTCCGCATCGAACGTCATGGCTGGGTATGAGACAACGCTCCCCATAACCCTCGACCAGATGATCTACCACGCGGCATCGGTTGTGCGGGGAGTGGGAAGGGCATTGGTTATCGTGGACCTTCCTTTTGGGACGTACCAGGGAAATTCAAGCGAGGCTTTGCGTTCCGCTATTCGCATTATGAAAGAAGCAGGTGCCCATGCTGTTAAACTGGAAGGTGGCCGCGAAGTTAAAGAATCGGTGGAACGTATTCTCAGTGCCGGCATACCAGTGATGGGCCACCTGGGATTGACTCCCCAGTCTATCTACAAATTCGGTACTTACACCGTGAGGGCCCGGCAGGAAGCAGAAGCGGAAAAACTTATAGACGATGCACAGTTGCTGACAGCATGCGGCTGCTTCGGCATTGTTCTGGAAAAGATTCCGGCTGTTCTCGCGAAAAAAGTATCAGAGTCAATACAGATTCCAACCATAGGTATCGGTGCGGGGCCGGATACAGACGGGCAGGTGCTCGTAATGCAGGATATGCTTGGCATCAACAAGGAATTCAAGCCGAGGTTCCTGCGGCGCTACGCTGACCTGGATACGGTCGTGACCGATGCTGTGCGGAATTATGTGTCGGATGTAAAATCAAAATCTTTTCCAAGCGAAGACGAAAAATACTGACCCTTCGACCGCCAGAGAACTGGCCGGTGAAGGAAGAGGAGCAGAAAGATCGATTGAACAGTTACCGAATATTCCAACTGGCAAATCACGGTTGAGGGCATATTGGCAGATCCGAAGGATCGTCAAGCTCTCCAAACCAGACAATGCCGTATTCTTTGTAGAAGCCTATACCGATAGCCTTCCATTTCACTTTTTTCCAGATACCCACATTGACAATTAACGGGTTGTGGGCCGGACTTTTCTTCCATCCTTCCAGTCCTTCGAGGGCAGAAGCCCCGGCGGAACTGTAGTAGGCGATTTCGTAGCCTGGACTTTCGTATCCGGCAATCTCCCTCGGTTTGTTCCACATACAGTCCGCTCGTTTGTGATCATCTGTATAGCAGCATGATGACCACTTGCCTTTCGAGGACCAGCTGTGTGGATTGCATTTGTTGCCGGGATTGAACTTGTAGTTGTCTGCCAGGTCGCGAGCGTGCGTCTGCGCGACAAGGGTGAGACGGGAAGACAGCGGAATCGCGTCCAGACCTTCCGATTTCCGGTAGGCCATCATCAGGTCATACAGTTTCATCTCCTCCGCAGACAGGCATGTCGCGGTTAGATCGACTTCTGCCTTGTCGCCGGGGGTGAAAGCCTGAAGGAAGACCACAAATAGTATTAAGATCAGTCTACGATCCACTGTTCACTGTCAACGATTGTTCGGCTCTAATTTAGTCGTTCCGGCGTTCTTAGCCGAGGAGTTTGTGGGTCAGCGCCGAAAATTAATGTGGTGAACGGGTGCGTTTTTTTGTAAGCAGGCCGCAAATTCCGTTAATACTGACTATTTTTGTGCGCTTTTTGAAAGCCAGTGAAACCTTAAACAGCCTAATAATGAGTGATCAAAAAATCACCATCAGCAACGGCAAGCTGGTGGTTCCCGACAATCCGACCATACCGTATATCGAAGGCGATGGAACAGGTATAGATATTTGGCCTGCATCCAGAATTGTATTCGACGCTGCAGTCGAGAAAGCCTATAACGGTAAGCGGAAGATCAATTGGAAAGAAGTTTTGGCGGGGGAGAAGTCCTTCAAGAAAGTCAACGACTGGCTTCCTGCTGAAACATTGCAAACCTTTCGCGAATATCTCGTCGGGATTAAGGGGCCGCTGACAACGCCTGTTGGTGGCGGGATCAGGTCACTGAACGTCGCCCTGCGCCAGGAACTAGATCTTTACGCTTGTGTAAGGCCCGTCAGGTGGTTCAAAGGTGTACCCTCTCCTGTGAAGGAGCCACAGAAGACTGATATGGTCCTCTTTCGCGAGAACACAGAAGATATCTACGCCGGTATTGAATTCCAGGCGGGAACAGAGGAAAACAAGCAGTTTCTGACGTTCTTCGAGGACACGTTTCCCAAAGCATTCAAAAAAATCAGGTTCCCGAAATCGGCGAGTATTGGCATCAAGCCCGTGTCGAAAGAAGGTACTGAGCGCCTGGTGCGTTCGGCGCTCGAGTTTGCTCTTGAGCAGAAGAAGCCAAGCCTCACCCTGGTGCACAAAGGAAATATCATGAAGTTTACCGAAGGGAGCTTCCGCGACTGGGGTTACGCCCTTGCGAAGTCTGAATTCGGTGCAAAAGATCTGGACGGAGGTCCGTGGCAGGTAATAGAAAAAGATGGTCACAAACTGATCGTCAAGGACGCCATTGCCGACGCCTTCCTGCAACAGATTCTTCTCAGACCTGATGAATATTCTGTCGTAGCAACGTTGAACCTCAATGGCGACTATATCTCTGATGCACTTGCCGCGATCGTCGGCGGAATCGGTATAGCCCCGGGAGCTAACATCAACTATGTGACCGGTCACGCGATCTTTGAAGCTACACACGGAACAGCTCCGAAATACGCGGGTCAGGATAAGGTTAATCCGGGATCAGTGATATTGTCAGGTGCCATGATGTTTGAATACATGCGCTGGCAGGAAGTTGCGGACCTGATCTATAAAGGACTCGACAGCGCGATTACCTCAAAACGCGTTACCTATGATTTCCATCGGCAGATGGAAGGAGCGACCCTGTTGAAGTGCTCTGAATTTGCGCAGGAAATTGTTAGCAGGATGTAGATGAAGCAGTGTAAGGTATGAGGGTTTTCCCTTATACCTTATTTTTATACCGTCAGCATTCCAACAGCAGTAATAGCTGCTTCTTCCCCCTTATTGCCGAACTTGCCGCCGGCGCGTTCAAGTGCTTGTTTTTTATTGAGGGTGGTGAGTACGCCGAAGATTACCGGCTTTTTTGTTTTGAGATTGACTTCGGTGATGCCGTAGGCGACGGCCTGGCAGATATAGTCAAAATGAGGCGTGTCGCCCTGAATTACGCAGCCGAGGCAGATAACAGCGTGAATGTCTTTGCGCTCGGCCATCCACAAGGCGCCGAGTGGCAACTCGAAACTCCCCGGCACGTCCTTGCGGATCACGTTGGATCGCTTGACACCGGCAGCTACCAGCGATTGAAATGCTCCTTCGTATAACGCCTCTGTTATGTCTTCATTCCAGGATGCCACCACGATCGCGATCTTCTTACGCGAAAGATTAATTTTACTCTTGACAGGTCCGGATTTCAGAGTACCACCCATTGATGACTTGATTATTGGTCAAAAAAAAAGGGATAGTCTCCGCTACCCTTTCCTGTAATGCATTTTAAGACTGCGATTCCAGTCTGGCTTTGAACTTCCTGGCGTTCTGGAACTCGGGTGAATCGAAGTATTCGTTGATGATCTTATCGTAGGTATCAATCGCCTTCTTTTCCTGGTTACTCTTTTCGAACGCTAACGCTGCCTTCATCAGGTACGCAGGAGAAAAGTATTTGTTGGGTTTATAGTTAGCAGCTTTATTGTAGAACGTTGCTGCCTGTTCGAAATTATCTTCTTCCATATAAGTGTCGCCTATGAGGCTGTAAGCCCGCGCCTGGATGAGAAGATCTCTGGATTTGAAGTCTTCGAGATAGAGTCGTGCAACTTCGAATTTCCCCTGCTTCAGAAAAGAAACGCCGGCGTAATAGTTCGCCAGGTTGGCCGCATTTGTGATGCCATAGTCCTCAATTATGTTGATAAAACCGAGGTTGTTGCCATCGCCGTTAAGCGCGAGGTCCAGGCTGTCTGCTTCAAAGTAGTACACAGCCTGAAACATTTCACGCTGGGCTTCTGCTTCCTGATTGTCTTTATAATATTGGAAGCCGAAATATCCACCGATAAGCAGAACCGCGGCAGCCAGAATTCCGATAGCAGCTTTCGGGTTCCGTTCCATCCAGTTTTCCGCGCCGCGAAGTTTTTCCGCCAGCGCTTGCGGATTCTCTATCAGTTCGTGTTTGTGTTCTACTTTCTTAGCCATTGTTGTTATATTTCTTTTTCCCGACCAAACAAAAGTTCGGGGCGCAAAACTACAAATTTGCGCATACTAAAAAAAGAGTCCTTTTCGAACTGCCCCCAGGCTGGATTAATCGAGAATGTAGGGGTAATCTTCCTGTACGTAAATATCCTTTAACGCCTCGGAGGGGTCGGGGTAGTTGGATTCTTCCGCAAAGCGGACACTCTCTTCGACTACAGCCAAAATTGACTGGTCTATTGCTTCAAGGTCCTTCTCGGTCGCGAATTTTTTGGAGAGGATCGTGGTCCTGACCACTTCGATAGGATCGCGTTGTTTGTACTCTTCTACCTCGTTTTTTTCGCGGTATTTCGCCGGGTCGGACATTGAATGGCCTTTGTAGCGGTAGGTGCGAAATTCAAGGAGTGTGGGTCCTTCGCCGTTCCTTGCCCTTTCCGCCGCGCGCGCAACTGCGATATGAACAGCCTCTACACTCATTCCATCTACCGGTTCCGAAGGCATATCGAAAGCTTCACCGAGTTTATAGAGCTCGGTGACGTTGGAGGAACGCTGCACGGAAGTACCCATTGCGTATCCATTATTCTCAATCGCAAATATGACTGGCAGTTTCCAGAGCATCGCGTAGTTTAGGGTCTCGTGGAAAGCGCCCTGACGCACCGCACCGTCGCCCATATAGCACATGCAAAGATTTTTGGTCTTGTTGTATTTATCAGCGAAGGCAATACCGGCACCGAGAGGGATCTGGCCCCCTACAATTCCGTGGCCGCCGAAGAAATTATGCTCCTTATCAAACAAGTGCATGGAGCCGCCTTTACCCTTCGAAACGCCGGTTTCTTTTCCAAAAAGCTCTGCCATTATAGCTTTCGGGTCCGTGCCGAGCCCGAGGGGATGGGCGTGATCACGGTAAGCTGTTATCCATTTATCGTCTTTCGTCAGCGCGCTGACCGCACCGGCAACACAGGCTTCCTGTCCGATATAAAGGTGACAAAAACCTCTGATTTTTTGCATTCCGTATAATTGTCCGGATCTTTCCTCGAACTTGCGCATCAGTTGCATGCTCTCGTACCAGGTAAGGTAGGTTTCTTTACTAAACTCGTTTTTTGCGCCTTTCCCCTTATTTCCCGGCGCTTCAGGCTTACCCGCAGAAGGGTTCTTTGCTTTGGTTGTCGTAGGCATATTCCTAATTTTGAACTGCGAAATTAACCCCCTTACGAACATTCGCAAAACTTTCCATGTAAATACTATTTATGCACTTAAAAACGCTCCAGCTGGTCAATTTCAAGAATTACGCTGAAGCCAAAGTCAAATTTTCACCAAAAGTAAACGTCCTGGTTGGTAAGAACGGTAGCGGCAAAACCAACCTGCTCGACGCTATATATTATCTGTCGATGACCCGAAGCGCGACGGCGGCGTCCGACAGCCATTGCATACGAATCGGTGAACAGCATTTCTTCATTCGCGGAATGATGGAAGCAGGCCAGGACGAGCGCGAGCTTTCCGTCGGCTTCCGGGTCGGGTCTAAGAAAGCCTTCCGCGAAGGCGCGAATGAGTACCAAAAGATTAGCGACCACATCGGTAAATATCCCGTCGTATTGATTGCGCCGGATGACACAGACCTCGTAAGGGAGGGTAGCGAGGCGCGCCGACGGTTTTTCGATAGTATTATTTCACAGATCGACAGGAAGTACCTCGAGTCTCTTATTCAATACAACCAGACCCTCAAACAACGGAACGGACTTCTGAAAATGTTCGCCGAGAGCAACCGGTTTGACCCTGTCGTCATGGAGGTGTACGACCATCAGCTGATTCGCCACGGGAGTTACCTCCACGACCGGAGGAAGCAGTTTGTGGAAGATTATCGCCCGGTTTTCCAGCAATACTATAGTATCATCGTCGCACATGAAGATGCCGGGTTCCATTATAATAGTGAGTTGAACGACCTGTCGTTCGCAGATGGCCTGGCGCAGCGACGAGCGAGGGATCTGATGCTGCAGCGCACGACCTTCGGCATCCACCGTGACGACTACCAGTTTACGCTGGGTACCGGCGATTTGAAGCGGCTCGGATCGCAGGGCCAGCAGAAGTCTTTCGTGATTGCCATGAAACTGGCTCAGTTTGACCTGATAAAGCGACACAAAGGGTTCCCTCCATTACTGCTGCTGGATGATATTTTTGACAAGCTCGACGATTTCCGTATCGAGAAGCTTTTGATGCTGATAAATAATGGGGAACTTGGGCAGTTGTTTATTACCGACGCACGGCCGGAGCGTACCAGAATGTTTCTTGAAGAATCGCGAATAGAAGCGTGTTTCTTTAAGGTGGAGCAGAACGGTTGCCGGGAGGAATCTGTTTGAAGTGAGCGGTGGCGTGAGCTGATTTGGTTTAGGAATGATGCGACTTTCAGGTGTCCACTTGACCCTGAGGTCTTTATGATAATTGTATAATGGCGGGCCCAAAAAAAGAGATTCAAACGATGGGGCAGGCAATTCGCGAATTGCTGAACTCCTACCGGCTAACGACGAAGTTTGACGAGGCCAGTCTCATCAACTCCTGGGAAAGGATGGCGGGAAAGCCTATCGCCCGTCGTACCAGGAAACTTTACATTCGCGACAGGGTATTATTTGTCGAATTGGAGTCCCCGTCAATGAAGCAGGACTTCTTGCTTCACAAGGCTCAGGTTCTGGAAATGTTCAAAAAGGAATTCGGAGCCGGGGTCATCAGCGACATTATTGTCATGTAAGCATACCTTCCCCCCGAAAATGTAGGAAAATCGGCGTTTAAGTTTTGAAAAAGTATAAAACGGTATAATTTTGCACTCCTGTTTTTTCCGGCAGGAAAGGTGAGTTCATTGTTTTTATTGTAATTGCGGGGGAATACCAAAGCGGCCAACTGGGACAGACTGTAAATCTGTTGTCTTATGACTTCATAGGTTCGAATCCTATTTCCCCCACAAAGATTCAAGTTCAGGGATTGGACGCCCGGAAGTATAATGCGGGAGTAGCTCATCCCGATGGCTATCGGGAGGTAGATCGATAGCCGGTTTGACAGGATGCAATAATGCGGGAGTAGCTCTCCCGATAGCTATCGGGATGGTAGATCGATAGCCAGTTTGACAGGATGCAATAATGCGGGAGTAGCTCAGTTGGTAGAGCGATAGCCTTCCAAGCTATAGGTCGCGAGTTCGAACCTCGTCTCCCGCTCTTTGGGCATTGGGTATTAGGTATTGGGAATTCGCCTGATAACTAATGGTCAGATATCCAGGGAATGCCGTTGTAGCTCAGTGGTAGAGCACTTCCTTGGTA
>CAZBNP010000005.1:0-249194 GCA_964493505.1 uncultured Roseivirgaceae bacterium | reverse complement strand
GCGTTCTGCCGCAACAAGCCGAACAGTTGAAGACCCGGTTCGGGAAGGCGATTGCCGAAGAAGCGAGTCCGAATGAGCTTGTGTCGATTCCGGGGATCCGCAATCGCCCCGCGAAGGAGATCTCGGTGAAAAATCTGGCTAACATCATTCAGGCGAGAATGGAGGAGATCATCGAGATGGCGCATTCGGAAATTATCGGATCGGGATTTGAGAACAGGCTCGCAGGAGGGATAGTGATAACGGGGGGAGGAGCGCAGCTTAGCAGTCTCAAACAACTTGTAGAATATATGACCGGCATGGATACGCGCATCGGCTATCCGAACGAACACCTTGGCAAGAGCAAGGTGGAGGCCGTAAAAAGTCCGATGTATGCAACGGCTGTGGGCCTGGTGCTCGCAGGCTACCGTTCCCTCGACGAGAGGGCAGACCGTTACAAGGAGTCCAAAGATGTGGTCAAGGTCACCCGTTCGAAGAGACCACTCAGTTCCAAAAATTTCTTCAACGACATTCTTAACAAAACCAAGAGTTTGTTGATTGATGACCTTGACGGCAAGAATGAGTATTGATGAATATTGAGAATCACAACCACTAATCACATTTATATGTTTGAAACAGGATCATACAAATTCGAAATCCCCAAACATAGCTACAAATCGATCATCAAGGTAATCGGTGTTGGCGGGGGAGGAAGCAATGCGGTGAACCACATGTACAAGCAAGGCATCAAGGATGTCGAGTTTGTTGTTTGTAATACCGACAACCAGGCACTTAACGGAAGCCCTATTCCCAATAAGCTTCAGATTGGCGCAAACCTGACGGAAGGTCTGGGTTGCGGCGCAAATCCCGAGGTGGGCAAGAACGCTGCGTTGGAGAGCAAGGATCAGATTCGCGAAACGCTTGTAGGCGCGAAAATGGTGTTTATCACCTCCGGAATGGGAGGGGGCACGGGTACGGGTGCTGCGCCGGTTATCGCCAAGATCGCCAAAGACATGGACATTCTCACCGTCGGTATTGTGACGGCGCCTTTCTCTTTTGAAGGGAAGAAGAAAGCTGCGCAAGCTGAGATCGGTATCGAAGAATTGCGCAAAACATGTGATACCGTGCTGGTGATCCTGAATGATAAACTGAGGGAGATATACGGAAACCTTTCCATAGGCCAGGCTTTTGCGCAGGCTGACAACGTGTTAACGACAGCCGCAAAGAGTATAGCTGAGATCATTACACTGGCAGGATATGTCAACGTCGACTTCCAGGATGTTCGTACTGTAATGCTCAACGCAGGCGCCGCCGTGATGGGGTCGGCCGAGACGCGCGGCGAAAACCGTGCCCGCAAGGCTGCCGAAGGCGCGCTTACGTCGCCGCTGCTCGACAACCGCGATATCATGGGAGCGAAAAAGATACTGCTGTCGATCATCTCCGGTATCGATGCTGAGCTTCAGATGGACGAACTCACCGAGATCACAGAGTATATCCAGGATCAGGCTGGCGATGACGGCGAGATGATCTTTGGTCATGGTGTGGATCCCGACCTCGGCGACAGAATACGCGTCACGGTGATCGCGACCGGGTTTCCCGCAGAAGCCAAACTGCCGATATCAAGGCAGGATCAGGATCAAAAGAAAGTACATGAACTGGATCGTTCCCAGGGCTGGCTGTTTCAGCATCCGCAGACGGATAATTCCGTCAACGATTCAAAGGAAATGCAGATCAGGACACGACAGCCTCAACCGGATCCGCACAGCGAATCGGAAGAGGGAAAGTCAAACGAGCGTGAACTGGTATTCATGGGGCCGTTTAACAGGGTCGACAATGATAACGCCAGCGCGGAGGACGACGAAGGTCTTTTTGGTGAAGATGACTTTAATCCTGCTGAACGATATGGTGACCAGGTTATAAACGACGAGGGTATGATGGAATCGAGAAATACGCGCGAGCGGCTTCAGCAGCAGTCTAAGGAACGCAAGGAGCACCTGAAGCAAATCAGAAAACAGGAGATGACCAAGGAAGAATTCAATGAAAAGTGGTCGCTCCCCGCATACCTTCGAAGGGGGATCAAGATGAATGATGTTCCGCATTCGTCTGAGTCTTTGATTTCGAAGTACAATCTTAACGATGACAACACGCTGTTGGGTAATAATAGATTTTTGCACGACAACGTGGATTGAAGATAACATTTCCGGCGCGACTGGTCATTTACTCCATTCGTAGTGGTTGTTGGTGGTAAATATTTTTTTGCCGGCGCCGGAATGTTTTTGAAAAATATGTGAGTGCCCCCACCGGACGGGAGGGTAAAGCACAAGCATGATTTTTTAACCTAAAAACCTCGCATCCGCGAGGTTTTTTATGCTTATAACCATCTTCTCACTTTTGTTTTGTAATCGGAGTATGGCTGGCCGAATCGGCGGGCGAGATATTTCTCTTCGCGTTTGATTATGTACTGCTGAACAAGGATAACCAGCATAGGTATCAATATAAAGGTCCACCAGTTGCCGACAATGAACACGAGACCTGTATAGAATAGCAGCAGACCGACATACATGGGATTCCGGGTTATGGAATAGATGCCCGTCGTTTGCAGGGAGTTTGCCGGCTTGATAGTGACGACTGAATTTCCGGTTCTGAAAAACTGTCTCAAAGCCGGGAAGACGAACAGGACTCCCGTTGCAACTATGACAGTTCCTACAATTCTTGACGTGGTTGTGTGAAAAAAGGACCTACCAAGAGGTATGAACTTTTGCGCAAAAACTCCTGCGAGAAATACGGCGGCGTACAGAAGCGGTGGCGGCAGGTAGACGCCTGGATGATCTGACTTGTTTTCCATCTGTGTTTTTGTTGGTGACAGGAACAAAATTCCGGATAGTCCGCTCCGGATTTTAACAACAGTGCGGTCAGTGTTCCGGCACAAGAAGGTATGAAAACGATTGGTAAAGGTCAACCTTTCAGCACTATCCTGGCCTTTTTGCTCAATGTGTTCGTGCACGCCAGAACTGGCCTCAATCTTGCAAGACAGTCTGTAGAAACGTTGACTGTTATGAAAAACTACATTCTCTTTTCGCTATTGACCGTGATCGCAGGATCCTGTACGTTTTACGATGTCGAACCACGGTATGACCAGCGCGAGAAGTTTCTCGGCTACTACGACGTGGAGGAGTATAGCAATACTTACCGCGACTATACCTATTACGAAATTCGGATTACGCGCTCGCGCCACGACCGCGAAGTTTATCTGAATAATTTCTATGCAGCAGACTTGCGCGTTTACGCGGTGATAAGCTTTAACGATCTGCGAATTCCGTATCAGGTTGTAGATGGATATGAGATCGAAGGATCGGGCACGCTGTATGGCGACCAGCTGAGCCTGTCGTATAGAGTAAAGGACCTGTATGACTACAATACCTCAAACTATTGCGAAACGGTGGCATGGCGGTAACTGATCAGAACCGCATGGTAAACTGTGTCCCGCTTCCGGCAATAGATTTAACGGTAAGTGTGCCCTGGTGTTGCCGCATAATCTGGCGGGAGAGACTCAGGCCAATGCCGGAGCCCGATTTCTTGGTGGTATAGAATGGAATGAATATTTTCTCGAGCGCGTCAGGGTCAATACCTGTACCGTTGTCCTGGACCGAAATTACCGGTCGGGACTTCTCGTTGAGATAGGCGTTCAAGGATATCTGCCGGAGGTCCTGGTTGTCGAACGACTGAATCGCATTGCGAATAAGATTGATCAATACCTGCTCGATCATATTCTTGTCGGCGGAGACGGTAAGGTCTTCGGGATAGACCGATATCTCAAGCACGATATGCTTTTCTGTGAGTTCTTTCCGGTGAAGAAGGCACAATTCATCCAGGAGTAGTTTTACGGAGACCGTAGCGAGCTTCGGCTTGGGAATACTGGTGAGACTGCGAAACTCTTTGACGAAATGAACAAGTCCTTCACTGCGTTTACTGATCGTCTGTAGCGAAAGGTGAATATCCTGAAGCTGGTCAGGAGTTAGTGGCGACGATTGATTTGACGCGATGTGTTGTTGTAGCTCCTCCTCCACGATACCGGCGAGCGACGAGATCGGTGTCACCGAGTTCATGATCTCGTGTGTCAGCACCCTTACCAGGTTTTGCCAGGCTTCCATCTCCTTTTCCTCCAGTTCACTTTGAATGTTCTGAAGCGAAACCAGCTTTACGTTTTCTCCGCGGAGTGTCAATTCGATTGCATATACTGAAAGTTGTATGATATCATCGCCCACGGCAACGCGAAGCAGCTCGCGTCCTCCGGTCTTCAATTTCCTGAAGACTTGTACGAGTGGTTCGCTTACTTTCCCGATATCGTCAATGTTTTCAGCGTTGTTCATTTTCAGGAGCCGGCGTGCGGCAGCATTGAAAATCTCGATCGTA
Organism: uncultured Roseivirgaceae bacterium; assembly: GCA_964493505.1. GTDB lineage: Bacteria > Bacteroidota > Bacteroidia > Cytophagales > Cyclobacteriaceae > Chryseosolibacter. The sequence continues at coordinate 244,805 of CAZBNP010000005.1, read as the reverse complement.
CCGTCAGGACGAAAGATGATTAGGCCGATGCCGACATGCATGACGATGTTCTTGAAAAACAGGAATTCAGAGTCCTTCTGATGCCGCGCACTTCGCAGCCTGGTCATAGCCTCGTTCAGCTCTTCGTGAAGCCGTTTCACGATAGGATCATCGCTTTCTGTTTCGAATGAATTTGATAGATCGTCGAATCGGATCGAGTCGAGAAAGGACGCGATGTTTTGGTGCGTACGATCGAGATAATTTACAATGCGTTTGACCAGATAGAGACTGATACCGAGGAAGAAGATCGCGTATATCCAGTCGCCTTTAGAAACGAAGAAACAGAACAGGAAAATTGTGGCAGCCATCATGGCTACGCGCGGAACAACAGGTGATTGCCAGTTAAAGCCCATATTTCTCCATCCGCCGGTATAGGGAAGCCCGCGTGAGTCCCAGCTCATCGGCTGCCTTCGAGATATTGCCCGCGTGCATCTGCAGGGCTTTTGCGACCGCAGCCTTCTCCACTTCGTCGAGGTTCAGCGTATTGGCCGAAGCGCCAGCGGTTAATGACCGGCTGAACAGGAAGTCTGTTTCCTGCAGCAACGGTGAATCCGTCATGATCACAGCACGTTCGATTGCGTGTTGCAGCTCGCGGATATTTCCGGGCCACGCGTATCGCTTCAACTTGTCCATTGCTTCGGGTGCGATCGTGGTGACTGATTTGTGATATTTTTTTGCGTAATGCCCGAGGTAATGTTCAGCCAGCAGCGGAATATCTTCTACCCGGTCGCTCAGAGGCGGAACCTGTATTTCTACCGTATTGATCCGATAAAGTAAATCCTGTCGGAAGGTTCCTTCCTGGACCATTTTGCTCAGCGGCATGTTGGTCGCGCATATCAGGCGGATATCAACGGGAAGAGGCTGATTCGATCCGACCCGAGTGATTTCCCTTGATTGCAGGGCACTAAGTAACTTGCTCTGGAGATTCATGCTGAGGTTTCCGATTTCGTCGAGGAACAGTGTTCCGCCGGAGGCAAGCTCAAACCGCCCCGGCCTGTCTTCGCGGGCGTCCGTAAAGGCACCCTTACGGTGGCCGAAGAGCTCACTTTCAAAAAGTGTCTCCGTGATAGCGCCCATATCGACCGACACAAAACTGCTGTCTTTTCGCAGTGAGTGCTGGTGGATAGCGCGGGCTATCAGTTCTTTTCCTGTACCGTTCTCACCCAGGATCAGGACGTTAGCGTCTGTCTTCGCAACTTTGTTGATCATCGCGAACATTTCCCTGATAGCCGCACTCTGACCAATGATCTCGCCAAAGGGTCTGCTGATCTGTTCCTCAAGCATTTCCTTTGCTTTTCTCAGCTTGTCGACCTGGTTATAGCTTTTCTTTAAACGGATAGCCGTGGAGATAGTCGCGACTAATTTTTCATTTTGCCAGGGCTTAAGAATAAAATCTGTCGCGCCCTGTTTCAGTGCTTTCACCGCCATCTCCACATCGCCGAATGCTGTGATCAGGATGACTACCGCATTAGGATCTCTCTCAAGGATCTGCTCCAGCCAGTGGAACCCTTCCTTTCCGCTGGTGATGTCTTTGCTGAAGTTCATGTCCAGCAATATCACATCATAGGTATCATTATTCAGGAGAAAAGGGATCTTGTTGGGATTTTTTTCGATGATCACATGATGACTCTGTTTTTTGAGCAACATCTTCGCGGCGAGCAGGACGTCTTCGTCGTCGTCGATCATCAGAATTTTACCACCTTCCTGGGTCACTTCTTTCTCTGGATTTAAGTTAGAATGAGCTCTTGTGAGAATATTATGCCAACCTGGAAATCAGCCTGGCAGCGTTATCCGGGGCTTTGACGTGTTCCCGAATGTACAAATATGTTCAAAAATGGACAGATAAGTAAGCATTTGTTCCACCCTCTCCGTCAAGAGGGTGGGGTGAGGTGGATCAGGGACTAAACGGAAAGATATCGATCTTTTTATGAGCCACGAGAATCATCCGTTCATCGGTGAGCAGCGCCTGCCAGTATCCCGCAGGGATCTTCATGCTTCTGGTCTCGGTAGTGAACAGGTTAAGAAATTCGATGTTGTCGCCACGGACGTAGTAAAGTTCTTCTCCCAGAAAGTTGAATGCATCAACACCCGGAATATCGAGTGTTTTGATGTGTTTTCCGAGGCCGTTGAAGATAAGGAGGCCTTTCGCCGGGATCAGCAGGAATACAAAACCCTGATAGTCGCGCATGGTTGTGACCGCTACCGGTTTTTGTATCAGCGAGGAGTCTACTACTACCTCCACTTCCACTTCCGATGTTTTGGTATTCACTTTCTTGAGGCTGCGGTCTGCCTGGTCGAGTATCCATAGTTTGTATTCGCCGGAAGGACAGGCCAGCCAGGGTTGGATAGCAAACGAAGGATCGATTTGATAAGTCGCCATCGGTTCAAATGACGGGCTGAGGAGTTCGTAGTGTTGATCGTGGCGATAGTAGGCGAAAAGACGCGCGCCATCGCGGGGATCAAAAAGGGCTGGCACGGTTTCAGCTTTATACAGCAGCGAAAGTTTCCCGTCTTTGTCGAATCGCTGAATTTCTCCGCTGGTCACTATGTAGAAGTCGCCGGGGCGGTCGATAGCGACGCTGACGAGTGTGTCGGTCAGTGTGATGGTACTGATCTTCTCCTGCGCAGGCACCGTGTGAATGACGATGAACGAAGTGACAAGGGATAAGAGTGTTTTCATACGGCCTCCGGGTTGAAGGTCTTCAGCTCAACATTCGTGCCGTCATACACCGCATAGGTTTTGAAGTTCACCCATTCGCCAACGTTGATGTATCGGCTATTTCCTCCGACTTTAAGGTCAAGGGGAAGGTGTCGGTGTCCGAAAATATAGAAGTCGTGATGTTGTAACGCTTCCACCTCGTTGCAGTAGACCCAGAGATATTCTTCTTCCTCTTTATTGAATGTCTCGCCTTTCTCGTTGTTTGCAATACGACTTCTTTTCGACCATGCTTGCGCGATGTGGATTCCGAGGTTGGGATGTATGCGCGCGAAGAGCCATTGACAAATACGGCTGTCGAAGAATTTCTTCAGTATTTTGTATGTGTTGTCACCGGGGCCGAGGCCGTCTCCATGCCCGATATGGAATCTATGGGCTCCGACTTCCAGCAGCATCGGTTTTCTGATGACTGGTATTCCGAGTTCAGCGGGGAAGTAATCAAACATCCACATGTCGTGGTTGCCTGTGAAAAAGATGACTTCTATCCCGCCGTCGCGGAGTTCCGCAAGTTTGCCGAGGAGTCGCACGAAGCCTTTTGGGACGGTGTATCGGTACTCGAACCAGAAATCAAAGATATCGCCCAGCAGGTAGATCGCATGCGCATCGTGCCGGATACTGTCGAGCCATTGAATGATCAGGCGCTCGCGGGCAAGGCTGGCTTCAGCAGTAGGTACGCCGAGATGAAAGTCAGCCGCAAAGTATATTTTCTTGCCTTGCAGCGATTCCACTCTCTGCCAACTGTCTACCGACATTCTTACTACGGATTACTGGTTACCTTCGGCACATCACCGTCTAAGGAAGGTGTGGGATCCACGCCCGGCTGTTCGTTCTCCTGTTGTTTATTTTCGTATTTCCCCTGTCCGTTTGTGTACTGTTGATAAGTGGTCGGCTTGTCGAAAGGTCGAACTCCGATTAATCTTTGGAGATCAGACTGGAAGAGGATCTCTTTCTCCAGCAACTCCTTTGCGACCACGTCGAGATGCTGGCGGTGCTGTGTCAGCAGTGCTACCGTGCGCTGGTAAGCCTGATCAATAATGCTTCTCACCTCCTTATCAATTTTTTCAGCGGTCGCATCCGAGTACGGTTTTTGGAACGCATAGTTATCGGCCTGTTTTGAATCGTAGTATGATATGTTGCCAATAGCTTTTGTCATACCATAGATGGTGACCATGCCGTACGCCATTTTCGTGATCCGCTCGAGATCGCTTAGGGCACCGGTTGATATTTTCCCAAAGACGATTTCTTCCGCTGCGCGGCCACCGAAGGCCATACACATTTCATCCATCATCTGTTCGGTTTGATACAGGAATTGTTCCTTTGGCAGGTACTGAGCGTAACCAAGTGCCGCGACTCCCCGGGGAACGATACTTACCTTGACGAGCGGGTCAGCGTGTTCGAGGAACCATCCTGCGACGGCGTGTCCGGCTTCGTGGAAAGCGACGATCTTTTTCTCTTCAGGAGAAATGATCTTGTTCTTTTTCTCGAGACCACCGATGACGCGATCGATCGCATCCTGGAAGTCCTGCATATCCACGGCCTTTTTATCTCTGCGGGCTGCGATCAGCGCCGCCTCATTGCAGACGTTGGCAATTTCAGCACCGGCAAAACCCGGCGTCTGCGCAGCCAGTTTTTTCGAATCGACCGATAGGTCGAGTTTAATCGGCTTAAGGTGCGTCTTGAAGATCGCTTCCCTTCCTACGATATCGGGTTTGTCGATACTGATCTGTCGGTCAAATCGTCCCGGGCGCAGAAGCGCGGAGTCGAGTACGTCTGGCCGGTTTGTTGCTGCGAGGATAATGACACCCGAGTCGGTGGCAAAGCCATCCATTTCCACGAGCAGTGAGTTCAGGGTGTTTTCACGCTCGTCGTTCGCACCGGGGAGTTGACCGCGGCCACGGCTCCGGCCTATCGCGTCGATTTCATCGATAAATACGATACACGGAGCTTTTTCTTTTGCCTGCTTAAAGAGATCGCGCACACGGGCGGCACCCACACCGACAAACATTTCGACGAAATCGGATCCTGACAACGAGAAGAACGGCACAGCCGCCTCTCCCGCAACGGCTTTGGCAAGTAACGTTTTACCTGTACCCGGAGGGCCTACGAGCAGCGCTCCTTTGGGTATTTTTCCGCCCAGCTTGGTGAATTTGCCCGGGTTTTTCAGGAAATCGACGATTTCTTTTACTTCTTCCTTTGCCTCGTCAAGACCGGCGACATCTTCAAACGTCACTTTAACCTTATTCTCGGCGTCAAACAAAGCGGCTTTGGATTTTCCGATGTTGAAGATCTGTCCTCCGGGTCCGCCGCCACCCGTCATCCGGCGCATGAGCATCCAGAAACCGAATAACAGCAGGAACAGGATACCCCACTGGATAAATACCCCAAAATAATCCTCCCGCGTGTCAGGAATGTATTCAGGGACCTTGCTTTGATCGAGGTTGTCGATCAATTCCTGGTACTTTTCATCGAAGCGGTCGATCGAAGTGATCGTCATTTTGTAATGCGGGCCATTGGCGCTGCTTCCCATCAGACCATCTTCGATATCCTGCCGATACCGCGGTTGTTGCAACGCGTCGGACGTCAGCGTCACTTCGACGAGATCCTTGTTTTTAATGAGCACCACCTTCTTGATGTGTCCGTCCTTGAGCATTTGCTCAAACTGCGGCTGCTGGATACTCTTCAGTTCGTTCGAGTTATTTATATACATCACCCCGAAGATCACCGCGATCACCGAGAGGATTACCCATATCTGGTAATTTCCCCGCGGCGGTTTGTTGGGTAACAGGGGCTTGTTGTTGTCTTTCTTGTCAGCCATCGTACTGTTTATGAATCAAATTTCTTATTCTGTAAAAAAGGTCGGACACTCAGAGGCTATCCGCGATTTCGGTGATTTCAGCATCACCCCACATCCGCTCCAGCGAATAGAATTCTCGCTTATCTCTCCTGAATACATGTGCGACCACATCGATGTAGTCGAGTAACATCCATTCTTTATTGTTTTTTCCTTCCGTATGCCAGGGATTTTCTTTCAGGGCTTTGTAGACTTCCTGATCGACGGAATCGGTAATTGCATCCAGTTGTTTGTCGGAGTTCCCGGAACAAATTACGAAAAAATCAGCTACTGCATTTTTTACGTTTCTGAGATCCAGAACCACGATGTCAGTTGCTTTTTTCTCCTGCATGCCCTTGACAATGACCTCGCTGAGTTTTTCGGAACTGACACCCTTCCTTTTCTTCGTCATTAAGCTATCTTCGTTGTTTCCCTTAGGAGCTCTATTTAACTTACAAAATTAGCTAAATACTTTGTATAAAATTCCTGCCAAAACGCTTTTCATGGGCAAGAATCTCGTTTTTGTGCCAGAATGTCCCTCTACAAATACGTTGGCCCTTGAAATCATCCAGCAATCGCCGGTAGATGAAGGAACTGTTGTCATCACAGACTCCCAGACAGCCGGAAAAGGACAGCGTGGAAATAAATGGGAAACCGGTCCTGCGCAGAACCTTACATTCTCGGTTGTGACCAAGCCCGTATTCCTGCCCGTGAATAGACAATTCTACCTCAATATCGTGGTCTCGCTTGGCCTGAGAGATTACCTCAAGGAAAAAACACCTGATCTCTTATACATAAAGTGGCCAAACGACATTTTAGTTCACGAAAGAAAGATTTCGGGTATTTTGATCGAAAATCAACTGCAAGGGGCGACGATCTCCAACACCATCATCGGTATCGGATTCAACCTTAACCAGAGCAGTTTTCAGTTCCCATCGGCTATATCACTGTCGATGGTGACCGGAAAGGAATATGACCGCCACGCCGAACTGGAACCGATTCTCGGATGTCTTGAACGTCGTTATCTGGAGCTTCGGCGTGGTGCGTACAAAGAACTGATGGATGACTACCTCAATGCTCTCTACCGCCGGAACGAACCTCACACCTTTATAGCCGACGGCCACCCATTCGAAGGTGTGATCCGCGACCTCGACGATTGGGGGAAACTTCGCGTTGAGTCTACGGAGGGAATTCGTTCCTTTGGGATAAAAGAGATAAGTTATGTGGCCTGAAGCAAGATTGAGGGCGAAGATGAAATGAGAAACATTAATTGTTAAATAATTGGACTTTAACCGCAAGGCACGAATAATCATTACCTGTAGCAAGCGACTCTCACCGTGGTTGGAGAAAGAGGTCGTCGAACTCGGATTCACCGTCGAGCGCACCTTTCCAACGGGTGTGGAGCTACAGGCAACGCTCACCGACTGTATCAGGCTAAATCTCAACCTCCGGTGTGCCAGTCAGATATTGTATTCCCTGAAAGTGTTTGTGGCCAACAATCCTGAAGATGTCTACAAGCAGATAAGGCGAATGCCGTGGGAGGACATCCTCGACCCTGACGGCTACTTCACAGTGACTAATCAGGTAGATCATCCCACCGTAAACAACTCGATGTTTGTCAATGTCAAGGTGAAAGATGCTATCGTCGACGGAATGCGCGAAAAAGCCGGGAGGCGACCGAATAGCGGATCTGCGCATGACAAGGCAGTGATTCACCTTTTTTGGAGGGAGAGTCGCGCAGAACTGTTCCTCGATACCTCGGGCGAAACGCTTTCCAAGCACGGATATCGAAAAATTCCCGGCAAGGCACCAATGCTGGAAGGACTTGCGGCTGCGACAATCATGGCGACCCAATGGGACAAAACTTCGCCTTTCGTGAATCCCATGTGCGGATCATCAACCCTGGCCGTAGAAGCGGCCCTTATTGCAACCAACCGCCGACCGGGCCTCTACAGGACCAACTATTCATTCATGCATGTAAAGGGATACAATGATGATGTCTATGCTCTCGAATACCGTCGACTGGAACAACAGATAACGGAAGTACCGGACCTCACCATCATTGCTACCGACATCAGCGACGACGCCATTGAAGTGTCGAGAGTAAATGCATCGATCGCCGGAGTAGAGAAGTACATAATATTCGACGTATGCGATTTTGAAAAAACGGTAGTCCCGCCGTCGCAGGGTGTTATCTATTTTAATCCCGAATACGGCGAACGCCTCGGGGAGGTAAGTGAGTTGGAAATAACATACGCGCGTATCGGTGATTTTCTGAAGAAAAAATGCCAGGGTTATGTCGGATATATTTTTACCGGTAACCTTGAGCTCGCCAAGAAGGTCGGGCTAAAGGCGAGGCGGAGAATCGAATTCTACACGGCCAAACTCGACTGCAGGTTGCTGGAATACGAGTTGTATTCGGGCTCGAAATAGGAGTCGTATGTCCGTGTCCGCGCGCCGGCACTGTGAATCGGCTAAACTGTGTAAAAACGCCTTTTTTGGTACGCGACAACGTGGTCATGCATCGTTGCTGCCGATTTGTTCGTATTTTGGCATAAATCTGGATGGTGGTGAGTCAGAAACCCCTAAGCTAATTCTGTGAAGCGATTCATTCCGCTTTTTCTTCTCGTTTGTGCCTGCAGCGCCAGGGTTCAGCCTCCTGACCCCGAAACACTGAAGCCCTCCTGGTTGAGGGATCAGCCCTACCGCGACGGGTATTATACCGGCATCGGCCACAGCGCTAAGGATGGATCAAACAATTACGTGCAGTCTGCCAAGAAGAGCGCGCTTGACGATCTCGTGTCGCAGATCAAAGTCAACGTTGCGAGCACATCGGTCCTGAGTTTCTTTGAGACCGACATGAAAATGCGGGAGGAATATGAGCATATTATCAAGACTACGGCGGCGGACGAGATACAGGAATTTGAATTGGTAGACGCATGGGAAGATCCAACGAACTACTGGGTTTATTATCAACTCCCGATCTCGCGCTATCACCAGATTAAGGAAGAGCAGAAGCGCAACGCCGTAACACTCGCGAAAGATTTTTACACCAAAGGTCTCGCCGCCGAGAAGGCGGGACAGCGTCTGAAAGCCACGAGCTTCTACTTTCAGGCATTCAGGAGTATCGAAAAGTATCTCGGCGATGCAATACGTACAACGATCGACGGCCGGGAAGTTCTTCTGGTCAGCGAGATATTTGCTTCCATCCAGCATATTCTTCAAGCTGTCAGTGTACAGGTTCTGCCGTCGGAGATAGTGGTAAACCGGAGGGTTGCGCAGTCACAGATCGACGTGACGGCGCGCGCGACATTTGACGACGGAACGCCCGCCGCGGGATTGCCGCTGATGGCATCGTTTGAGAAGGGAACGGGCGATATATTCCCCGAGTACACCACCAACGACCGGGGTGAAGCCAGGGTGCTGATCAGCCGGATCAGTTCGGTTGACACGGAACAACGGGTGCGGGTAAAGGTAGACGTCGATGCGCTGAGCGGGACCAGTAGCTCCCCCGTATATTCACTCGTTGCCAGGACATTGCACGTTCCCGGTGCTGCTGTCTTGCTGAAGGTTCAACGACCCGTGGTCTTTCTCTCTTCCGACGAAAGAAGCCTGGGACTGAAAAAGTCAACGGACCAGCTTACCAACAAGTTGAAGAACCTGCTCGCGAACAACGGTTTCGAGTTTACGAATAACAAGGGTGTCGCAGATCTCTGGTTCGATATCAGCGCCGATTCGGAAAGGGGGTCGGTTTCCGGTAGTATTTTTGTCACGTACCTGACCGGCGTGATCCGCGTCACCGCCGTGAAGGAAGACAAGGAAATCTATGCGACAACGCTTGACCGCGTGAAAGGATATGGACTCGACTACGACCGCTCAAGCGTAGACGCTTACAACAAGGCGTTGGAGACACTTGAGCAGGAGCGGTTGAGTGAGATACTCAGTACTGTCCTTCAATAAGCCTGATATCCGGAAACGGTGCTGGCGGGGACGTTTTCAGCAGTTGTGAATTTTGGTATTTAAATTGATATAACAGGATACGTAAAAGAATCGCTCCGATTAATAACATAACTTAATACACTAGCACACCTAATAAATCCAAATCCATGAAAACGTTCAGAATTTCTACAGTAATGTTAGTTGCCCTGTCAGCTATGATGATCATAGGCTGTAAGAGCAAGAAGGAAGCACCGCCGAAAGGTGAGGTAGAGGTAGTTGTACCCTGTTCCGGCCCCGACTATTTTACGACCAACAAGTTCTTCCGTGCGAACAGCATTGGAGAGAGCCAGGATCAGGTTACTTCAAAGAGAAAGGCGCTGACCAATGCCCGCAATGAACTTGCTCAATCGATCCAGACTACCGTCAAGACGGTGACTGACAACTACGTGAATTCGCGCGAGATGAATAACCGCGAAGAAGTGGAAGAGCGCTTCGAGAGCCTCAACCGCGAAGTTGTTGATCAGACGTTGTCCGGAATTCGCACTCTCTGCGAGAAGCTGATGAAGACGCAGCAGGGTACCTATAAGACCTACGTTGCCATTGAGCTCTCCGCGGATGAACTCGTTGCCAAGTACAATGAGCGTATCTCACAGGACGAGCGTCTGAGAATAGACTATGACTACGAGAAATTCAAAGAGACGTTTGAGAAGGAGATGGAGAAGATGAGGTGAGTTTTCGGGTTCCGGGTTTCGAAATCCGGAACCCGCTCAAAACGATGCCAACGAGATGCCTACTGTCACTGTATGGAAGTCGACTGGTTTTTGCTTTTCCCACAAGCCTTCTCCGTCTTTGAATAGCGGGGTAAGGTTGTAATACATGAAAAGGCTGAAGTTCCCGATGCCTACTCTTCCGAAGACCCCATAGCGGAACTGCGTGAGGTTAAAGTCTTGTTTATCCTTAAGTCGTTTGGTTTCGCCGTCCGACTTGTACTTCATCTTTGTAAAGGAATCGTACAGGTAGCCGATACGGCCGCCGAAGCCGATCTTAAAAGCGCGATTCGGGTCGCTCGGGTTGGAGGTGAAGCGCAGTTCGACAGGGATTTCGAGGTAATTTGTAATAAGTTGGGACTTGCGTTCGCCAGTGATACCGGGGGTTTCGGAGGGGAGGAAGAGTTCGAGTGAATCCAGGTCGTAGCCAAGCGTTGCGCCGTTTTTGAATTTAAAGCGTTCGAGGCTCAGACCGATCCCGGGAAGGACACTGAATTTGGATTCCAGAACGCGAAGTTCCTGGGTATAGTAGATGTTGATTGTTCGGGAGCCCCACAGGCCGAGGTCGAAGCGTTCGGGAGCATCGAGGCCGCTGTTGAGGCCCAGCTCGAGCATAAAGGTTCCCGGAATATCAGGGGTGCCGTTCTTTTTGGGTGTATAAGCTGATTCTGCGCCCGGTTCGGATATCTGGGCGAGCGTTGGCAGAAAGGATGCGACGAGAAGCAGCGTTGGAATGAGTCTGGTCATGCTGGGAAAATCCGGTAAGTAAGGCACAAAATTAGTGTTTTTGTTGGCAGGGCCAAATCGTTTATTTTGTCGCTTTGAAATATTCTTTACATTTGCAGTCCTAAAATTCCAGGGAAAAAAATTTTGGGGCCTGTAGCTTAATTGAATAAAGCATCTGACTACGGATCAGAAGACTCGGGGTTTGAATCCCTGCAGGCTCACAATGAAGATCCTGATTACCAACGGTCGTCAGGATCTTTTATTTTATGGCAGTCAAATAGTACGGGGATCACTTCGCTTCACTACGTCGGGCGAAGCGAGGGCTGTGTAATCCCTGTCTGACGAAAATTACTTTGTGGTTGACATTTTTTGCAAATGGTGTTGGTCCCAACCACTCGCACCAAGACCTCATCGAACTGAATTCCGGAAAGAGCCGTTCAGGAAAGCGGAAGGTCACTAAGCACCAAAATGCCCGCGATTGGTCAAAAACGACTATCTTACGCCGAAATATGCTATCGAAGAAGTGTAAATACGCAATACATGCCCTGGTATTCATGGCAAAAGAGCCTACTGAAAAGTATGTGATCAAAGATATTTCAGAAGCTTGCCGGATTCCGAAAAAATTCCTTGAAGCAATTTTGCTGGAGCTCAAGCGAGCAGGCATTCTTGCGAGCCGGGCAGGCCGGGATGGAGGATATACGATGAGACAATCACCTTCTGAAGTCAATCTGGCTGAAATCGTAAGACTTTTTGATGGTGCAATCGCCGCAGTGCCCTGTGCGACATACAAATTTTATGAGTCCTGCGATGAATGTGTCGATGAGGAAACCTGCGCGGTGCGGGATGCCTTTTTAATGGTACGCAATGAGACCGTCGAACTATTGAAGTCGAAAACCCTGGAAGCGCTTGTCAGCAAGGAGAAGACGCTGCTTCAGAAACAGAAGCGAGCGAAGAAGAAGTAGTAGCCCGATAGAAGATTGAAGAGGGAACCGTTTTTAGCATTTCAGAGCAGAAACTATCGACTGTACTTTAGCGGGCAATCACTTTCACTGATAGGCACATGGATGCAGCGGACGGCGGTCTACTGGCTTGTGTACGATCTTTCCCACTCGGCGTTTATGCTGGGTGTCACCGTCTTCTGCGCTCAATTCCCCGCTTTTCTCCTATCGACCTTCGGCGGGGTCATTTCCGACCGCTACAACCGGTTTCGCGTCTTATTAGCCACGCAGGTGGCCTCTCTGGTCCAGGCTCTGATCCTGGCTGTCATCATCTACCGCGGTGATTACGAAGTGTGGCATGTGCTGCTTCTCACCGTGATCCTGGGTGCTATCAACGCCTTCGATATTCCGGCCCGGCAGGCGTTGGTCTATGAGATGGTTGATAAGAAAGAACATCTTGCCAATGCCATTGCTCTCAATTCATCTATGGTCAACGTTGCCCGACTGGTTGGCCCGGCGTTATCGGGTGTCGTGTTGGATAAATTCGGCGCGGAAATTTGTTTCCTTTCTAATGCCTTGAGTTTTGTCGCGGTGATTGGCTCACTGCTGGCGTTGCGGCTTACGCCTTTTGTCTCGCGAAAGACGAGGAAAAGTGTTCTCGCCGACCTGCGCGAGGGATTTTACTATTTGAGAACGACGCCGAAGATCGGTAAGGTCATGCTGATGCTGTCTGTGATCAGCCTCCTTTCCCTGCCTTTTATTACGCTTTTACCGTTATATGCCGGCCAGGTATTTGAGGGTGACGCAGCAACCTTTGGATACCTGAATACGTGCGTCGGCTTAGGCGCCGTTTCCGGCGCCCTGTTCCTGGCGTCTATGAGGCCCGGTACAAACCTCAAGAAGGTATTGTTCCGCTGTACTGTACTTTTCGGTATGGGACTGATCGGTTTCTCCTATATGACATCCTTTCCGCTGGCTCTTGTATTTCTGACGCTTGCGGGCTTTGGAATGATGGCGCAAACGACGATTAGCAACACGCTTATTCAAACTACGGTGACCTCATCGATGCGCGGAAGGGTGATTAGCTACTATGCGATGGCATTTTTCGGTATGCAGCCCATCGGCGCTTTAATTGTGGGAGGCGCAGCTTATGCACTAGGTGCTCCGTTGACCGTACTTCTCCAGGGGGTGGCAACGCTCGTTATCGCGATCGTATTCTTCCCTTTCCTCCGAAAAGATGTATTCCTGAAAAGGCAGCGCATAAAACTGAATCAAATGAGGGAACAGACGTTGGAAAATACCTGATACCCTTCAGAAATCCACGAGCTTTCTCCGGTAGAAGTATATGCCTATGGCGAACAACACATTCTTGAGGATGTTGTTGATATTGTGTGAGCTCCAGATGAGGGCGCTTGTTTCCGGATCGAGTTTGGTCAATACATAGTTGCCCATGAGGAAGAGAAAAAGATTCAGGCAGAAATAGATCATAACGCCTACGTTTATCCAGATCAGGCTGTAGGCGAAATATCCGTTGGGCGAAATAGCAGACAGCGAGTAGAAGAAGTACGCGACGCTGTACGTGATCATGATCAGCGCACCGATAAGCCACATCAATGTCTGGTACTGCGTGAAGTTCTGGACATACACACTCACCAGAACAAACGACTGGAGGTACACCGCCAGGCCGATCCAGATCATGATCCGTCGCTTGTTGATAGACAGAACCTCATAATAGAACCATGTCAACAGAAAGAATAACAGCGCGTAGTACAGGTTGAAAATTACTACGGTCGACTGGCGCCGGTTAAAGAGGAGGATTCCGACTACATCGCATACGCCCGAAACAATAGTTAGTATACCGATAATGTGTACCTGCCGTGACGCATACTTGATGCGCGACAGGTACATTGTGAGAGGTAGCACAACGGAAAGCGTTGATGCTATCCTGATGATCTCCGGTATATTTTCCGCCTCCATGTAGTCGTAAAAAATTAATTGGCGTGGCAGGGTGGACATGCGCTTGATGCATCGTACACAACTCCCGGCGGATCGTAGGCTGTTCTTCCGATGTTATACTGGCCATTGTTATATACCACGAGCAGAAGTTGCGGCTTGAGATTCAGAATATTGATAGCGGGTTCGATATTTACCGTTTCGAAGAAAGGGAGAGCGCACATGTCGTCGAAGATGTTTGCTCCGAAGAAATGGAACCACACTCCTGACGGGTTTACCTTCTTGTAGTTTGCCGCCCACTTGTAGGCCACCCTCCGGTTTATCGGAGTACCTGTGTTAGCGTCGACAATGATCCGCTCCGGAGTCGCGGTCCATAGGCGCAACGATTCGTCTACCGGTATTACAAGAATATGAATCTTGCCCTGGTGGTCGATAGCCCAGTGAAAAGCTATACCGACGAGGTTATCAGTTGAGTTCAATAATTTGATGGTCAGCGAGTCAGACATCTGGAACCGTGAAAACAACGCCGTCCGCCCCTCACTGGTTTGTTGGTTCCTGTAGTATTCGATCCATTCCATTCCTGTGTGGAAGGGAATTTCTTCGCCTATATATTGATAGGTTTCTTTTTCTGTGAGGGGCTGATGGTTGTCCTCCCGGGGTTCCTGGCAATTTATGCAGGTAAGAGAAATACCTATGACTAAGATCAACATGTAACGCTTCATGGTGCTAGGTTTAGTATACAATTTCCCTGGTATAGGCAGTGACACAATTTGGCGCGATTGTGAAGAAAAATGCACAGTTTGCGAACTGCGTGCCAAGGCTTTTTCGTTGAGTATTTCCGGATTGATTGGATAAGTCTTGCTTCCTGTACTGATTTTGAAAGATCCCGGCGTCTTTTTCGGCCGGACATTTGGCCGTTTCGACAACCGGCAGAAAGTGAAAAAAAACCGTGCCGGGGCTGTTTCTTTGACGCAGTTGAATATGACCGTTTGTCAAAAATTGTATGCTGCGAATATGATTCGCGGTTAATTAGCAGGATCGGAGAAATCAACGTTTGTGATCGCTTTAATTTATCGCCTAATTGCTCAACCGTGAAAAAACTAGCTACAATCTTCATTTCATGCCTCTTTGCCGGATTCGCCGCTTTTGGTCAGGATCAGAATGCGTATAAAACCCTTTCCGCGGGTTTCAAGACGCCTCCGTCCCATGCCATGCCAGCGGTCTATCACTGGTGGCTCGGTGGCAACGTTGATACTGTCAGACTTAAGCAGGAACTGATCGCCTTTAAAGAAGCCGGCATCTCTGGCTTTACGATGTTTGAAATAGGATCGCGTGACACCGTGCATGTGAAGTCCGGACCGCCTTATCTCGAAGACGAATCGCTCGCGGTCATCAAGTTTGCTGTCGAGCAGGCAGGGAAACTGGGCCTTGAGGCAGGGCTCAATACTGCCAGTAGCTGGAACGCCGGTGGTAACTGGGTCACACCTGAGTATGCCGCTAAATCCATTTATGTTTCGAAAGTGTCGGTCAACGACCGCTCACGGCAGAAGATAAAGATCCCGTTTCCCGAAATCCCGGAAAAGGACCCGCGCGGAAGAACCCGTCTGATCCAGTACGGAAAAGACAATAAGCCGGTATATTACCGCGAGATAGCGGTTCTTGCTGTGCCGGTCAGGCCCGCAGGATCGCTTGACACCGCGAGTATTGTGAATGTGACCCGTTACTATGATTCCAAAAACGAGACACTGACTTGGAAGGTACCCGCGGGAGAATGGGAGATACAACGGTATGTATCTTCAAATTCAGGTGAAAATCTGATCCTCCCCAGTAAACATTCGGCCGGCCCGATTATGGACCACTACGATGCCGCGTCTACCGAATTCCATTTCATGTATATCATCAACAAGCTGGAGTCTGTACTCGGCGATCTTAGAAAGACGGCGTTGAAGAGTCTCTACATGGCGAGTTATGAGATGAAGGGGTTTACGTGGACACCTACCTTGCCGCAGGAATTCAAGAAGATAAACGGGTACGATATTACCAAAATGCTTCCGGGTTTATTCAATGAAAAGGCGTTTTCACCGGAGGTGCAGGCAAATTTACGGGTACATTTTCAACAGACTTTGTCTGAGCTGATGATCAATAACTTTTACAAGAAATCGAAGGAGATATGTAACCGGCATGGGTTGAAGAACAACAGCGAAGCGGGAGGACCGGGGATGCCCATTCACATGGTTCCGGTAGAGCCGCTGAAGGCGCTCGGAAGTCTCGATATTCCGCGTGGTGAATACTGGATCAATCATCCGGTTTTTGATGAAAATGGAATTGATGTTCTGCGTGTAGTCAAGGAAGTGTCGGCGGCATCGCACATCTACAATCGGGGTATTGTTGAGATGGAAGCGTTCACTTCATTCCAACATTGGCGTGAGGGTCCGTTTGAGATGAAGCCTACTGGCGACCGCGCCTTTGCTGAAGGCATGAACAAGGTGGTGGTACACGGGTCGACGCACAACCCCGCGGGCACTGGGTTCCCTGGCATTGTCTACCACGCCGGCACGCACTACAATGACAAGCGTGTGTGGTGGCCTAAGATCAAACCGTTTAACGAGTACCTTGGGCGTATCTCTTACATCCTGCAGGAAGCTGACTTTGTGGCCGACGTGCTCTACTACTACGGAGATACTATCCCCAATCTAGGAGGACACAAGAACAGCAGGTTTATGGTCGGCCCGGGATACGATTACGAGATCGTAAATACGGAGATTCTGAAAGAAGCTACCGTGAAGAATGGGAGAATAGTGCTGCCGCGCAATAATGCGAGCTTCGCGATGCTGGCTTTGACTGATGAACAAAAAATGAATCCCGATATTCTTGTCAAGCTGGATCAGTTGGCATCGCAAGGTGCGATCATCGTCGGCAAAAAGCCGAAGGGTGTCACGGGCGTTCAACCGAAAGTCGATGCATTGCGCGACAAGTTGTGGGTCGATCTCAACAACAAGCCATTTCCAAAAAAAGGGGGGAAGGTTTATGACAACATAGCAGCCGCCACAGTATTGGAATCAATGGGCATTGGTCCTGACTTTAGTTACCCGGGCAAAGAATTCAATACGCTGGATTATATCCACTATGCGAAGGGTGGTGTTGATTTCTATTTCATCCGTAACACCACGGCCGACTGGGTGTCGCGAAACACGAAGTTTCGCCAGAGCAACAGGATACCGGAGTTGTGGAATCCGGTCAATGGTGAGATCGTTTCGGTTCCGGTGTATAACCATACTCCCGGAGGCATTGACGTGCCTCTCACCCTTCCACCTTACGGTAGTCTCTTCGTGGTGTTCAGGAACGGCCAGGCAGCCCCCAGGTATGTGGGACTTGGGGATGGCGCGATACCCCCTCTCGTCGAGTATGCGAAAGACGGTATCTATGTGTGGAGTGAGGGTGATATCGTGTTGAAAGGAAAAGAACAACAAACGAAATTCAGTAACTTCGTCGATGTCCAGATGGTTGATGGCTCGTGGGAAGTATTCTTCCCCAAAGGATGGGATGCGCCTGAGAAAGTATTCTTTCATGAACTGACCTCGTGGACGGAACATAGTAATGAAGGTGTTAAATATTTTTCAGGGACCGCCACCTATAAGAAGACATTTCAATATGATCTCAATGCGGTTGCGACCGATAAAAAGAAGATATACCTTGATCTCGGCGACCTGGCCTATGTGGGCGAGGTGTGGTTGAATGATCGGTCGTTGGGTATTACGTGGGCGAAGCCTTATCGTTTTGATGTGACGGACATTCTGAAGCCCGGAAATAATTCACTGGTAGTGGAGATCGCCAACACCTGGAACAACCGGCTTGTGGGCGATGCGATAACAGGTAAGAAGTTTACTAGTACAAATATCAATGACACGAATGTCTATGGACTGAATAATATGCGACTGCCATGGAAAGACGTCCCGCTGTTGAAGTCAGGATTGTTCGGCCCTGTTCGGATCTATACACTAAAACCCCTGGATTAAGGGTAAGAAGTTTGCGGTTGGGCACGTATTGAGGCAGACTGACATCTCAACGGAAATTGGACGCGGAAGACGATGATCCGCATAAACGAAAATAAATGACCTCTTACGAACAATTATTCGAGAACAATAAAAAATGGATTGAGGAACAAACCAGGACCGATCCCGAATTTTTCTCCACACTTGCTCGCGAGCAGAATCCCGATTACCTGTATATCGGCTGTAGCGATAGCCGTGTCACGGCGGAAGAGATGATGGGGATTCGTCCGGGCGAGGCGTTTGTTCATCGCAACGTCGCAAACCTGGTCAACAATGTTGACCTGAACGTGATGTCAGTCATAAACTACGCCATCCGGCACCTGAGGGTAAAACATGTTATTGTTTGCGGGCACTACAACTGTGGTGGTGTCAAGGCCGCGATGATGTCGCGGGATCTGGGCATTCTCAATCCATGGCTGCGCAGTATACGCGACGTTTACAGATTGCACAAAGCTGAGCTGGATGCTATTAGCGATGACCACAAACGTTATGACAGGCTGGTGGAACTCAACGTCACTGAGCAGTGTATCAATATCATCAAGACGGCAGCGGTACAGCTCAGCTACATGGAGGCAGGGTATCCGCGAGTGCACGGCTGGGTTTTCGATATCCACAGTGGAAAGGTCATTGACCTGATGATTGATCACGAGAAAATATTGAGAGATATCAAGGAGATATACGATCTCACTGATCCGTCGTAACCCCGTGCTTATCACGACCGATCATCGGTGATGAGGAGACGTAACCTTCGCGCTAGGCGACGATCTCCGATATTACTTTGCCCGAGACATCGGTCAGTCTGAAAGGTCGTCCCTGGAACTGATAGGTGAGTCGCTCGTGGTCGAATCCAAGTTGATTCAGAATAGTGGCCTGAACATCGTGTACGGATACCTTGCCGCTGACCGGATAGTATCCTATTTCGTCGGTTTCTCCCCACGTCACCCCTTTTTTGATACCGCCTCCCGCCATCCACATGGTAAACGCCTCGACGTGATGGTCGCGCCCCAGGAAGGGATTGTTTTTGTTTTCACGGTTCTCCTGCATAGGTGTACGGCCGAACTCGCCGCCCCATACTACCAGTGTTTCGTCGAGCAGCCCCCGTTGTTTCAGGTCGAGGATAAGCGCCGTCATTGCGCGATCGACCTCCCGGCATTTGTTTCTGAGCCCGATGTTAATAGCGCCGGATTCGCTGGTGCCGTGAGTATCCCATCCCCAATCGAAGAGTTGCACAAAGCGAACGTCCTGTTCGACGAGCTTGCGTGCGAGCAGGCAGTTGTTGGCAAACGAAGCCGTGCCGGGAGTTGTACCGTATAGCTCGTGTATATAGTCCGGTTCGTTGTTGATGTTCATTACCTCAGGAACCGACACCTGCATGCGGAACGCCATCTCATACTGTGATATCCGCGTGAGCGTTTCGGGGTCATTGAACTCGTCGTAATGCTGTCGATTGGATTCGTTGATCGCGTCGATCATTTTCTTCCTCATGTCGCGGCTCATGCCGTCGGGATCGCCGAGGAATAGTACCGGATCCCCCTCCGAGCGGCATTGAATACCCTGGTAAACGGAAGGCAGGAATCCACTGCCCCAGACACTCTTTCCTGCGTCGGGCGTCTTTCCGCCGGAAGTAAGCACAACGAACCCCGGCAGGTTGCTGTTCTCCGTACCTATTCCATACGTTACCCACGACCCTATGCTTGGTCTTCCGAGGCGCGGTCCGCCGGTATGGACCAGCAACTGCGCGGGTGCGTGGTTGAACTGATCGGTGTGTACGCCTTTGAGAAATGAAACTTCATCGGCGATGCCGGCGAAGTGGGGGAGGTAGTCTGATACATAAGCGCCGGATTCACCTCGTTGTTGAAAATTGGCTTGTGGGCCAAGCATCTTGGGGGTGCCTCTGATAAATGCAAAACGCTTTCCTTCCAATAGTGACTGCGGGCAAGGTTTGTTGTTGAGCTTTTGAAGTTCCGGTTTGAAGTCGAACAGCTCCAGCTGCGACGGCGCTCCGGCCATGTGCATATAAATCACCCGTTTCGCTTTTCCCGGGAAATGCGGAGGCTTTGGCGACATCGGATCGAGTGCGGAAGCAAGTGCTTGTTGCGTAGGATTCTTTGGTACACAACCACCGAGAAGGCCACCCAGCGCTACGGCTCCCAGTCCCGCTGCGCTTTCAAGAAGGAAGTGGCGACGGGAGATGTGCCGGAGGTGTGATAGCTGTTGAATATTTTTTTGCATGACCGTGAACTTGCGTTTCTATTTTTCCGATTACTGGTTCTGGTGTCTTGCGACACACCGATATACTTTATTCTTTCATGATAAACTCGTCAAGGTTCATCATTGCATTCGCTACCAGCGTCATGGCGGCGTGTTGTGCGGTGTTCTCGTTTCGCGCGGTAAGCGCCCGGGCAGCCTCCGGTTTGTTCTTGTATTCCCGCAATGCATCCCCGTACAGCTTTCTGAAGATACTCAGCTTACCCGCCGGCATGTCGCGTACAACAAGCATCTTATACCCCGCTTTGATCTGGTCTTCGGGGGTGGCTCCACTCTCCATCATCCGTGTCGCGAAATGGCGTGAAGCCACGACGAAAGAGGAGTCGTTGAGCGTAACGAGAGCCTGAAGTGGTGTGTTGGTTCGTACACGCCTGCTTACGCATACCTCGCGGCTTGAGCCGTCAAACATCATCATCGAAGGGTAGGGGCTCGTGCGTTTCAGATATGTGTACACCGATCGGCGATAGGAATCTTCATCTTTGCTCTGTATCCAGTTTTCGCCGCTGTACACCGACATCCATACACCGTCAGGCTGGTAAGGCATTACACTTTCACCGAACATCTTATCACTGAGCAGCCCGCTGACGGCGAGTGCCTGATCGCGGACCTGTTCGGCAGACAACCGTATTCTCGCCCCGCGCGCCAGGAGTGTGTTGGAGGGATCGATGGCGAGGTGATCCTCGGTAGTATGCGAATCCTGCATGTAGGTAGCGGACATCACAATTTCCTTCAGCAAGGCCTTCATGCTCCATTGGTGCTCGTTCATAAAGCGCAGCGCGAGCCAGTCCAGTAACTCAGGATGGCTCGGTCTCGCGCCTTGCGTTCCGAAATCCTCAAGGGTTTCCACAAACCCGTGTCCGAAGAGTTGATCCCAGAAACGGTTGACCGCTGTGCGCGCTGTCAGGGGGTTATTCTTGTCAAACAACCATTGGGCAAATCCAAGACGATTGCGCGGAGCGCCCGGAGGAAACGGGTTGAGTGATCCCGGTACACCTGGCGATACTTCCTCGCCGGGCAAAAGCCAGTTGCCGCGTTCGAAGATATGAGTTGTGCGGCGTTGCTCTGCATCGTTCTCCACCATAACAGGTGTGTTTTCCACCCTTGCGTCCAACAACGCCATGAAATCGCGCTGGATGGTGTTGAAGCCGGGCTCGTCCTGTCCCGGGAGGTCGCCGCGAAAGGCCAGCCAGTCGATCGAACACACCGCCCTTTCTGCAGGGCTGTCGGGATTGTTGAATATGAAATAAAGGTCATGCGTACCCTCGGTAGCCTTGAGGGGTATTGCGAATGTTTCCCGCCGGCGACCGGTCTTCGTGATTGGAGATTGGCCTATCACCGGTCCGTTGATGCCGCCGGTTCTGATCTGTACGGTCCCGCCTTTGAAGTTCGCTGAATAATTGAGAAACAATCTCGTCTTGCCATCGAGCCGGATGTTCGGAAGCCTTGCGCTCCCGCCCGGGCGGATTCCCAGCCACTTGGTATCGATCAGTTCGCCGTTGACGAAGCGGTCAAGGTCGTGAGGGTGGTATTTTGGTTCAAGTGTTTTCAGGAAAAAGGTAGTGCTCAGCTCTTGTTCGGTGCCGCTGTGCTCACGGATCCATTTACTGATTGCCTGTAGTTTTTCTTCATCCTCTTCCGCATACATACGGAGATTCGGGTGTTCATTGAAGGTGTCTTCATCCCGCGTATTGTTGAAGAAGGCCATTGATTTGTAGTAATCCTCATTCAGGAAGGGATCATAGGGATGCGTATGACATTGTACACAGGCCATCGTAGTGCTTTGCCATACCTCCCACGTGGTGTTAACACGGTCTACCACAGCGGCAATGCGAAATTCTTCATCTTCGGTACCTCCTTCATCGTTATTCATCGTGTTACGGTGGAAGGCCGTTGCGATCAACTGTTCGTCCGAAGGGTTGGGAAGCAGGTCACCGGCAAGTTGTTCGATCGAAAACCGGTCGAAAGGCATGTCGCGGTTGAAGGCCCGGATTACCCAATCGCGGTAGCGCCAGATCGTGCGTCCCGCATCGCGCTCGTATCCCTTTGTATCGGCATAACGTGCCATATCGAGCCACCATGAAGCCCACTTTTCTCCGAAATGCGGAGAAGCCAGCAGTTCGTCAACAACCTCTTCGTATGCTTCTTCACGCTTGTCACCCACAAACGATGCGGCTTGTTCGGCCGTTGGTGGCAAACCGATGAGATCGAGGTAAACCCGTCTGATTAATATTTCCTTCGCGGCTTCCGCCGATGGTTTCAGACCGGCATCATTCAATTTATCGAGAATGAAATAGTCGATATCATTCCTGACCCAATCTTTTGCTGATGACATTCCGGCCGTCGAGGCGACGGACGAGGGTACCGCTGTTTCCCGGAGGGGGGTATATGCCCAGTGATCGCCCCATTCAGCACCTTGCCTGATCCAGTTCGTAAGGATGTCGGTCTCTTCCTGTGTAAGAGGATCTTTCTTATAGGGCATGCGAACTTCAGGATCGGACGAGGTGATCCGGCGAATAACCTCGCTGTGGTCAGGGTCGCCGGGTACGATTCCAATTTTTCCTGACCCTGTGGTATCAATCGCTTCGGCGCGGAAAAGTACGCTGTAGTCGCCATTGCGTTTCACGCCACCGTGGCAGCTGATACAGTGTTTGTTGAGAATAGGTTTTACTTCGGTAGAAAAGTCTACTTTCTTTTCGCCGCATCCGGCGAGGCCTCCAAGTAAAATCCATATACCCGTTGCTGTTGCAAGTATTCTGGCTATTCGTGTACGCTTCCTTTCCTGACACGAATTCGGATCGTTCTTTATGTACAACATTCCCGAAATTAGAAAAAATGAACGAATAAATCGTTTGCGCACCGGGTGTCGGTACAGTATTTATCCCACTCTTAATTTGTATGCGGCTGATAAGAGGGCGGGATGGCCGTACGCAGGGATTTGGATGTCGAAAAACACAAGGCGATGAAAAGAAGGTTCTTTCGCATTTTGCCGTTTAAAGAAAAGCCGGAATAAATTTTCAGGCCAATTGCCCGGATATACTATATTGCCGGAATAAATTGTAAAAACTGCTCATGAAACAGCCTGCCGACGCCCTGAAGTCTGATGAAGAAAAGAATATATCTGTAACACGAGAACTCTTAAGACTGCCCGTCATCGTGGCCGCGCTTGGATATCTGGTAGATATGTACGATTTGTTCCTGTTCAGCATTGTGCGGGTACCCAGTCTTACCGACCTCGGACTGACCGGTGACAAGCTACTCGAAGACGGTGTGTTGTTGCTGAACATGCAGATGGCGGGACTATTGATCGGCGGGATTTTTTGGGGAATTCTGGGTGACAAGCGAGGTAGGCTCTCGGTATTGTTTGGTTCGATATTGATCTATTCACTCGCCAATATCGCGAACGGTCTTGTTCAGTCCGTTCCCCAGTATGCTGTTCTTCGCTTTATCGCGGGGGTTGGCCTCGCCGGTGAACTCGGAGCGGGGATCACACTGGTAAGTGAGATCCTTCCCCGACGTATGCGCGGCTACGGGGCTACTCTCGTTGCCACACTGGGTGTCTTTGGTGCCGTACTCGCTTATTTCGTAGCCGATCTTTTCGCGTGGCGCGCTTCATATTTTATCGGTGGCGGATTGGGATTGCTTTTGCTGGTCATGCGTGTACGCGTATTCGAGTCTGGTATATTCCTCAAGGCGAAGACGGAAGCCAATGTTCAGCGCGGCAATATCATGATGCTGTTCAACAACCGCGAACGTTTCTTCCGGTATATTAAATGCATAATTGTCGGGTTGCCGATCTGGTTTGTTGTGGGGATCCTCATCACATTTTCGCCGGAGCTGGGTGTGGCCATGGGGCTGGATGCGCCGGTGCAGGCGGGTATCGCGGTGATACTCTCCTTTGGTAGCCAGGCGTTTGGAAATGTTGCCAGCGGATTGCTGAGTCAGTACACCCAAAGCAGGAAGAAGATAATGGGCCTTTTCATTATCATGTCATTTGTTTTCAGTGTTATATATCTCCTGCTGCCGTCCACCAGCGTTTACGTTTTCTACCTGATGTGCGTTTTTCTTGGCTTTAGCAACGGATACTGGACGCTCTTTATCACGGTGGCTGCGGAAATGTTTGGTACAAATCTGCGTGCCACAGTTGCAACCACGGTGCCTAACTTTGTTCGCGGTGCGGTAATCCCGATCACAACACTGTTTCTCTTTCTACGGTCAGACGGTGGTTTAGGCATCATTAACAGCGCGCTCATTCTCGCGGCTTTTACCACCGCGATTGCTCTATGGGCGTTGTGGTCGTTGAATGAGACCTTTCATAAGGATCTGAATTACAATGAACCGGAATGACACAGACGGGGCGCTGTATAAGGGTTAGTTTTCGTAGAATTCGTAGTTCACGTTTGTGATGATATCAATCGGCATATAGTCGATATCGGCGACAGGTATCTTCAATACAAGGTGACGGTATAGAGCCATCACGCCGCGGTATCCCTGTTGTTCAGGTTTCTGGCATATCAGAAAATTGATAAATCCATTCTTCAGGAAGTGTATATTCTCTTCGATGTAGTCGTAGCCGATAAGCACGACGTCTTTGCGTTCTTTCTTCGCCAGAAAACCTGCTACGGAGAAAACCCGTGAGTTGGTAACAAACACGGCGTTGATCTCCGGGTTGGCGGCGAATGTTTCTGCCAGCCTGTTCTCAATGGCGGCATAGTCGGTCTGGTGTATGTTCGCTTCAATGATGTCAGCGCCGCTTCCGTTGTCTTTGAAATAGCGCTTGAAACCTTCGCCCTTTCTGACGATCTGATGACGGTTATCAACTTCCTTCGCAATATTTACAATGAGCACCTTACCGTGCCCGTTCGTTAGCATTCCGATCAGGCTGCCGGCCAGGTATCCGCTTTTGAATAACTCCGGCCCGATGTAGCTTAGACTCGCCTGCGCCGGGATGTCGGAATCAATGAAGACGTAGGGGATATTCCGCTCTTTACACTTGTTGGTGAAATGAGTGGACTCTTCGACAAAGGACGGCCCGATAACAATGCCATCGATCTGTTGTTCGAGTATCAGGTTTGCTTTAGCGATGAATGATTTTCGGTCGTTCAGGTCAAACAGGTGGCGTTCGATCGTGATACCATACTGACTGAGTTCTGCCTCCGCGCGATTGATGCCATTGAGCGGTGCCGCCCAATAGCCTGTTTCTTCAGAGACCTCGGGTATCAGCGCGGCAAACCGGAACACTTTCCCGGACGCCAGTCGCCTGGCCATGATGTTCGGTTTGTAATCGAGTTGCTCGATGATCTGCTGAATCCTTGCGCGGGTTGCTTCCGAAACACCCGTCCGGTTGTGGAGTACGCGGTCTACTGTAGCCAGGGATACTTTGGCTATCCGGGCGATCTCCTTAACGCCGATGGCGTTGGGATGATTGTTGTTTCCATTCATTGACAAGTTGGGTTTTCCGCTAAACTACAAAAACCAGACTGGACCCAAAAAAAACTCTTTTACCCGCCGAACGCACTGGGTCAATACCGGTGTTAATCCTTTTTGGCCATAGGTCATAAAAGTACGTTCAAACCGCAATCCCGCGGCAAAAGTTTCTAATTTTCGCGGCAGCATGCTGATGCAGGGAGAAGGATTAGGCGCACCTCCCGCCGCAGTCAGGTGCTCTGACTGGTATAAAATCGAAACCGATTAATTTTAGAATGAAATTCAGGAACGCATCACCTTATTCTTTTTTCAGGACTTTCGTTGTCCTGTTGCTTTCGGTACCCGCTATGGCCTTTGTCGTCTTCCAGGTGTACGATGTCGATTGGGAGAAAGTACAACAGCTCAAGAGGCAATATCTGTCGCTGACGGCGCAGCATGCGATGGAAATGCAAAAAGTCCTTGCCGCCAATGAAATATTGATTCCCCTTCCCGAAAAGATGTCGGCGTTGGGAGAGATCGCGCTTGAGAGAAACGGAAACATACTGGGTGTTGAAGTTGACGCCGCTCCGCGTACATACGGCCGGGAACCTTCGGAAGTAATTTCCATTGCATTGATGAATGCGGTGGATGCGTTTGCCAACACCACCGGTATTGCGCTGACGGTAGAAACGGCCGATGGTACTTCACCGGAAGTGCGGATGGGTCTGCGCCTGACCGGCACAAACGGTGAGCAAACGCAGATACTCCCGATACTACCGGTGTTAAGCGCGTGGGGAGAAAAAAAACACGAGCTCTACTTCGACTGGTCAATGCTGAACTTCGCCAAAGAGGAGGATATTCTTCCGGTGCTGCGGTCCGTGGAGAAACTGGAAATCACATTTGCATCACAACAACGCGCGCCAAAGCGCGGCGCCTCCCAGCAGGCGCAGCCGGCAAAGATGACTTTGAGCGACCTTCGCTTTGTTGACTATCACCTGGGTTCATTCGACCCCAGCCGGAGATCACTGATGTTTGACCAGGATTCTGAAAAATGGGTAGCCAGTGACCACTTCGATCTGACGCTTCAACACCGGTATCAGGAAGTGAGCGGCATCGTTGCCTCGTATGGAGGTAAGAAAGGTGAGGAGGCTGCCATTCAGTCGCTCGATTACGCGGTGCGTACCCAGTGTTGGGACGGTTCTTTTATTGAAACACGACGTGGCGCGAATACAATAGCCAGTGGAGAATATACTTTTGGATTTACGTTGTACGGATTGCTTCAGGCTTACAAGCATCTCGATAGTATTGGTCACGTCGCCCTGAAGGAGAGTGTGACAGTGGGTCCCGAACGGATGACTCGTCGTGACTTCTATCAGCGGATGTTCTATCGCGGGGCGATGGCCCGCACGGCTGCGCTGCCGTCAGCCTACCGGGATGACATCATCGGCACGAACACCCTTGTCGGCGGTGCTAACCGGGTGCTGGGGTACGCCATCGCTATGCGAATGATTGCCGATGTCCTCACGGACCCCCGTAAGAAGGAGCAGGTGCTGGAAAACTTCGGTCCTATAATGCGGGAAATAGCCGATGCGCAAGGAGAATTCTCGGGCGGATTTCCTGTGCTCGGTGAAGGCGACCGATACAAGGGAAAAGGTATTCATTACGATGCGGGCTATACACGCACGCACATGGACTGGCTGATTGTTGGCGTGCGCCAGACAGGCGATCCGTTGCTGGTCCAGATCCTCAGGAAGTACCAGGCAGTCTTTGACGCTGCTATGGATAAAGAGGGAACCGGTATTCTTCCGATGATTTCTGAGAGACATCAGGGGAGGTCGTCCGTCAGAATCATATTGCCCGATGCAACTTATCAGGTTGGTGTACAGTACGGACTGCCGGTCATTGCACAGTGGGGTTATAACGTCAGTAAGAATGTCTGGTCGGATCTTGAGAACCCCAGGAACAATTTCTTTGCCAGCAGTTCTACGGTTCGCGGATATACGCTGGGGGCGCATCGCAGTATTCTTCTGGACGATCGTGATCCCAAGCCAGTTCCTAACGACCCGGGCTACCTTTTCCCGCGACAATTTCCGTTGTGGAGTACGTTCAATTATTCGAAAGACGGTGTGTTGCAGCGAACGAGTGCCATGACATTTCACCCTGACGGCACGCAGACCAGCGACTACCGCATGGAGGTTGGCGAGTATCCGGTGACCATAGGGGTGCCGGTAGCTATAAAGAGTAGTGACGTGGTGAAGGCAACGGCGCATACACTCACGGGATGGCCGAAGCTTCTCCCCGACGGCGCATCACTAAAAGTGAGTGGCGACGTGAAGGCGAGAGCAAAAGTCGGCAAACCATTTAAAGTAAAACTGAAGAAAGAAACCCGTTTTGTGATCACAGGTCCCGACACTGTTCTGCCTGTTGAATTTGGTGGAGAGAAAGTTCCCTTCAGCTGCGAGTTTACGCTCGCACCGGAGAAGCCGGGACAAACCGTGGAGGTCACGATCCTTCAGGGAACCGGACCTTATCAATTGCTTTCGAACTAAAAAAGAGGGCATCTGCCCCCTTTTTTGGTGTCCGGTTCATACGGATTTTCTGCGGAATCGCGCTGCTACACGATAAACGGACCGGGCAGAAGATAGTCCTCTTCCGGAACGACCCTGGATTTTTTTCCATTGGAAGCCCGGAAGTTATACTCATTCTTCGCGTCTTTGAGGGTTGTTTCAAAAGTGAATTTCACCGGCCTGCTGTAGTCTGCATTAGGCACCGCCGTCATTTTAAACGGTTTCTTGTTGATGATCACTTCGACGCTCTCAGGAGGAAGATGGTTTACATCGAAGTAGTAAACTGAATAAATAAGGGGTGTACCTTTCTTCCCGTTGTTGATGTCAACATCACCGGCCATGAGGTAAGGAGCCACGGTGTCAGACGGAATGCCATAGAATTCTCCGAAGCTCCTCGCCATCAGTTCGCCGTCCTGCAGCACATCTTCATGACGCCTGTAGACCAGCTTATCCGATTTCAGATATCCGCGTGTAAAGAGGAAGTCGTTGTGCGAGCTGTAGGTGATCGCGTTTGGAAACACTTTGATGAAGTTGGCGTTCATATATCCCGCAGGATTTCTCAGTGGCGGATCCTGCTGTCTCCACGATAGCTTTTCACGCAGAATACCCAACAGCTTCATTTCACTTTCCAGATTCTCTTCCGCGCAGTCTTCCGGTCGGAAGTGACACGCCCAGTAGCACGTAGCGTGAAATTTGAACGCAATGTCAGGATGAAACCCTTCGCTTTTCATTCTGTCCCAGAAGTCCTTCATCAACCGCGTCTCATGGTAGTCGCGCTCCGGCTCCTGGTTCCATTGGCTGGTGACGTAAACAAAATTGGTGTTGTCGTCGTTGAGCGGGAAGTTGGTAGCGCCCATCGCTACGCCATCGACGGAGAAGATCGGGAAGACGACAAATACCATTTTTTTGAGTATTTCCTTCGCTACAGGATCGTCGGAAAGGATGAACCGCATGATGCCGTCTACACCCCACGAGCCTCCGGTCTCGTAAGAGTCTTCCCGCGCGATGAGGAATAGTTTCTTTTTATTTTCATCCGAAACGGACTTGTCGGTGATCTTAAAGTAGGTTATCGGCAGGTTTCTGAATTTTGAAATACCGATGTTGCCGGTTTCGACCCGCGGGTCTTTTTCTAGTTTCCTGGCCAAAGCCTCGAGATCGGTGTTGGACCACGGAGCTGTGTAGACGATGTGTGCTTCGTCTTCTCTGAAAGTGTGGTGGATGGTTTGGATAAAGTTACCGCTGTCATTCGCGGGGTCCTTCAATTCGAACTTCACGTCTTTGACAATTTCATAGCCACGACCATCATAGGTGATCATCGCGGTATTGTTGCCCTGACCGTCAAAGTTACTGGTGACACGCCTTGTGTTGGTCCATTCGAGCACCATGGTTACCTTCTGATGTTTAGCTCCCTTGATCCTGAATGAGAACCAGGTATCCTTGTGACGGCTGATGGGTCCTATTGAGATCACGTTTCCGTCGATGCGGTGAGGGCCTAGATTTCCGTTCTCGAAATTGAAGTCGAGCGTGAGCCCTTTGCGTTTGCGCGGCAATGGCGTGCCTGCTGGCTGTTGTGATCCGTGTGCCTGAGTACTTAATAATGCAGGGAGCGATAAAACTGCTGTGGTGCCGACAGCATTTTTTATAAAGGTTCGCCTTGATGTGTTCGTACTTTCATCCATGATGGTATAGTGTCTATAAATGTTTTTTGAAGAACTGGAAAATGCTTTCGATCTCATATACATGCCCGCCGGGATGGGTGGAGAACTCGAAGCGATCGGCAATACCTAATTTCTCGTAGAACGAGGCGGCGCGCACCGCTTCTTTTTTGGCGCCATCCATATCGAACAAAGTATCTTTTTCTCCCAGCTGCACGAAACATGGCCGCGGGCAGATAAGACCAATAGCCTGGAAGTGACCAGTGGACAGAAACAGAAAACGATCGGGTGATGTTTTTGAGTCGTCCGCCCCGGCTGCGGTAAGCACAGCTTCGGTGTCGCGGAAGTTAGCAGAAGGTGCGACAGCCTTGATCGTCGGCCACAAAGCGGCGGTGTACATAGTGAAAAAACCTCCCCAGGAAAGGCCTGTCATGCCAATGCGTTCATGATCGATTTCGGGGCGGTCGCGCATAAGCGCTTTAGTACTTTCAATGATCTTGTAGATCTCGACGCCGATAATACTGGTGCCGGCCATTTTTAATTTTCGGTCGATCATCTCGCGGCTGACGCCGGGGATCGCCGTATCACCGCCGTAGCCAACCAACATAGCCAGTCCCGGAGCCCAAACGATGTAGCCCCGCTTCACCGCTTCGTGTCCAAAGGAGTGGTAATTGATCCGTGTGTCGAGGTCGACGATCGCTTCGGGCGCACCACCGCCACCGTGTTGCGCGATGATGAGCGGAGCTTTGCCCTTCAATTTCTTCGGCACCATGTAAATTCCATAGGCGTGGACACCATCCATTACTTCCACCCAAACGCGGTAAACGGTTGAGTGTTTGTCTTCGCCAACGGTTTCGAATTTTGTGATCTTTCCCTCTTTGGCACCCGGAGGAACCGTGCCGAAGAATTCCGTCAGTCGTTCCCGATAGGGGTAGAGTGAATTCTTATAATCTTCAATGCTGAAATAGTCGGGCTGAAAGGATGCGAGGTTACGTTGGATGCCGTCTGCCAATACTTTATCGGCATAGGCTTTCAGTTCCAGATGTTGCTCTTTTCGGATCGGGAATGATTCGGAGAATTTCTCGCGGTATTGCTCCGGTAATTTCTGCGCAAATACGGGGGATCCAATTGATGTGATAAGGCATATCACTGCCAGGCTTGTTGTTTTCATAGAGTCACGTGTTCTTACGTATAAACATTTCGATAATAATAGAAAACGGAGGGAGCAAGTACCAATCTTATTATAGGATCGGTCTTTTGTCGGGGAAAGGAGGCGTCGTTTGTAGCGGCAGCACAGAGCAGCACAGAGCAGCATGGTGCAGGACGGCGGCCGATTATAGTCGACTATATTTGCAGTTGAACAGCATGAATACGATTGCGCAATCCATACAAATTTTATTATTGATACTTTTTTACCACTTATATAAAATTCAGACCACTATTAGTAACGAAAGGTTTTTGAACAAGGAAATCCCGTACTTTTCAAATGTAAGCCATGTTCGCGATTTATATCGTAGGCCTCCCTCCTCTCGGGCTGTAGAACGTGTCCGCTTCCAGAATGAAGTAAGGAATATGTAAGAACAAAGAATAGGTGTAATCGGCGACCCGGCCACAGTATCGTGAGCCGGGGTTTGACGGCGCTCAACCTATTGATATCTAATGCCTCCCCTGTTATGGCTGCGTTTTCGCGGGAACAGTACGGGTGGTTTTGGAGGTTTATAGAGTAGCGTAGGAATTGTAGTAAAGAGTTTTAAGTTTAATCCTAACCCATAAGTATGAAGAAAAGTCTACGCGTTTTTAAAGAAGGAAGGCGGGCAGGGTGGTCATCAGGTTTCCGGATACCTCTGTTGGCCTTTTGTCTTGCGGTGGTTTCGTTCACCACAGCATTTGCACAAACGAGGACACTTACCGGAACGGTGTCTGACAGAAGTGGTACGCTACCGGGGGTAGCGGTACTCGTGAAGGGAACAAACAACGGTACCAGCACGGATGCTCAGGGAAAGTTCAGTCTCGTGGTTGGCGACAATGCACAGACACTGGTTTTCACATTCATCGGAATGGAGACGCAGGAAGTGGCCATCGGCAATCAGACGAATTTTTCCGTTGTGTTGTCCGAATCGGTTACGACGCTTGAAGAGGTGATCGTCGTAGGATATGGCGAACAGAGGAAGGAAAGCGTTGTAGGTGCGATAGTCCAGACCAGCGGTGAAGATCTGAAGCGTACCGGGGGCGTGGTAAACGTTGCGCAGGCCCTCACCGGTCAGCTTCCCGGCGTGACGGTTATCTCGGGATCAGGCGAGCCGGGTGCGGATGACCCGCGCATTCTTATTCGCGCCCAGAGTAGCTGGAATACCTCACAGCCGCTTATTCTGGTTGATGGCGTAGAGCGTCGTATGAACGATATTGACGTGAACGAGATCGAGTCTATCTCGGTTTTGAAAGACGCCTCGGCCACAGCGGTTTTTGGTATCAAAGGTGCCGAAGGTGTAATCCTGATCACCACCAAGCGCGGCGTGTCAGGAAAGCCGAAGTTTACGCTCGATTTCAACTCGAACGTCAAGTTCCTCTCCAAGACACCTAAGAAACTCAATTCTTACGACGGCTTTTTGTACCGTAATAATAGTATTGAATACGAGCTTCCTGTTACGGAGAGTTCATGGGGCAATATTGAGCCGATGGAAATGGTTAATAGGTACAAGCAACCCCAGGCTCCCGGCGATCAGTACATCTTCCCCGATGTTGACTGGCCGAAAGAACAGCTCAAGGATTTTGCCATGTCGCACCGGGTCAACTTCAACGTATCGGGCGGTACCAAGACCGCGCGCTACTTCGGTTCACTCGGCTATACTCATGACGGAGACTTGCTGAACTCCGGTCTTGACAACGGCAAAGGTTATAAGACGAAAAATGCCTACGAGCGTTTTAACTTCCGGACCAACCTCGATCTTGATATAACCAAGACGACTACTCTCTCCGTTAATGTGGCGGGGTACGTCGGAACAAAGTTTGGAAACCCCGACCAGAATATCTGGCGACCATTTTACCAGTCGGCCCCGCATACTTATCCTGCGCGTTTCCCCGACGGTGCCTGGGGCTTCACCCCCGTGTACAATATTCCGAATCCGTTGCAGGCGCTTAATAATCGCGGAATTCCCACGACAACCCGGACGCAGGTCAATACCGACTTCGTGCTTCAGCAGAAGCTGGATTTCATTGTCAAAGGACTTACCTACCGAGGCATGTTTGCTTATGATAACCTGTTCTACAGCACGGGAGGTCTTGTGGATAACGGCGGATCCCCTACTCGATATATCGACCCGATGGTCATCTTCATGAAGGAGGGGGAAACAGTCGAAGACTACACCTGGGGAACACATACAGCCGGTGGAGCCAACGAGTTCGACTGGGTACAGATGCCGGTTACTTATCAGTCGGAAAATACTTCCAGCCTGGGGAGTGCCTACCGCAGGATGTTTTATCAGAACCAGTTGAACTACGCCCGTACTTTCGACAAGCACAGTATTGGTGCGACGGCGGTTATGGTGCGTGAACAGTACACACAGGGTAGTAACTTTCCTACATACCGTGAAGACTGGGTGGGAAGGATCACTTATGGATATGACAACCGCTACTTGTTCGAAACGAACGGCGCGTACAACGGGTCCGAGCAGTTCTCCAAGGAATATCGTTTTGGGTTCTTCCCATCGCTAGCGTTTGGCTGGGTACTCTCCAACGAAGCCTTCATCGAGAGGCCTTGGCTTGATAACCTGAAGATTCGCTACTCGTATGGCAAAGTGGGTAACGACAGGATCGGCGCAGGCCGCTGGGAGTACGTGCAACAATGGGAGATCGAACCCGAGAACACCTATTTTGGAACGCTTCGCGAGGTCAGCCCTTACGGGCAATATAAGGAAGTTACCCCCGGCAATAATTCTCTGCGATGGGAGACCGTGGCGAAGCAAAACCTCGGAGTCGAAGTGGAGGTGCTTAACGGCAGGCTTGGGTTGGTGGCTGACGTATTCCGGGATCACCGGATCGATGTTTTCATGGGCGCATCTCAAAGAAACATCGTCGACTACTTCGGTGCCTTGCCGGTTTCGGCTAACATCGGCGAAACGAAGAGCCGGGGATACGAACTCACCCTCACTCACCGAAACCAGATCAGGGACATTCAATACTGGGCCAATGTGAGCTACACGTATGCCAAAGACGAGATCATTTATATGGAAGACCCTGCCTTGCTTGCGGATTACCAGAAAGCAGCGGGTTTCCAGATTGGTCAGACGAAGACGGTTTCTACGGAAGGATACGTCAACAACTGGGATGAAGTTTACGCCACGACATTCTGGGCGGCGCAGAATCAGAACAAACTGCCCGGCGATCAGAGACTGCTGGACTTTAATGCCGATGGCGTGATCAACAATTTTGACGTGGCACCCTATGGCTACCCGACGCGTCCGCAGAACACCTATAATTTTTCACTGGGACTCAATTATAAAGGGTTCAGTGTGATGGCGCAGTTCTATGGTGTGTACAATGTGAACAGGACCTACGGGTGGCTTCTTCGACCGCTCACTGACGAATCGGGATTTGTTGTCTTTGAAAACAACCTCGACCAGTGGACACCGGAGAATACTAATGCCAGCTGGCCCGCTCAGCGAACCGGTGCAAGTTATACGCAGGACAATCTCTATACAGGAGACCGCTGGATCGTGGATGCTTCTTTCCTCAGGCTGAAAACGGCCGAAGTGGCGTACCAACTCAGCGGCCCGTGGCTGCGGACGATTGGTGTCAGCTCCGCACGGATCTACCTGAACGGAAACAACCTCTTCTTCTGGTCCGATATGATTGATGACCAGGAGGGTGGGGGGCCTACCACTAACGGAGTGGCGTATCCGACATACCGACGTGTGAACCTCGGTCTCAATATCAATTTTTGATTGAATAGGTACAGCCTAAAAAAATAAAGAAATGAAAATTCAAAAATCTTTCTTCAAATACGTGGGTGCGTCTATGATCGCGCTCTTCGTCACGACGTCTTGCGAGGAATACCTCGATCAGTCGCCGGATTCAGTGGTCAGTGAAGCGGACGTATTCACCCGGTTTGACACGTTCCAGGGGTATATCGAAGACCTGTATCAGTGTATTGTTGATGAAACAATGGGGCGGCAGGCTTATATGACCTGGAACTTTGCCGATGATGTGCTGGAAGATGCCTCCAATTCGGTGACGCACAACTTTGATCAGGGTAACTACAACTTCTGGACAAACTCACAGCAAAGCCCGTTCAGGGGACATTTGAACATGATTAACGGTAATCTTCAGACGGACGCTGTGAAAGCGGGTAAGGGGTACTGGGAAAGTGGTTGGTACGGTATCCGGAAGGCCAACACGGCGCTTAGCAAGCTGAGCATGCTAACGTCAGCGACGCAGGAAGAGCGCGACCTGATCGCGGGCCAGGCTTACTTCTTCAGGGCCTACCTTCATTTTGAGATCATGCGTTCCTGGGGTGGTGTCGCGTATATCGATTCTGTGTACGCACCGGCTGATGAGATTCGCCTTCCCCGACTTTCTTACCGTGAGACTGCGATGAGAGCTGCCGAAGATTTCAGAAAAGCGGCAGAGCTGCTTCCGAAATCGTGGGATGAGACGGTGAGAGGTCAGGTTACCGAAGGAAAGAATGACGGACGGATTACCACCGGACCCATCTACGGTTACCTGGGTAAAAACCTGTTGTACGCGGCGAGCCCGCTTATGAACGGTGTTTCCACCGGAAGCTATACCTACGATGAAGCATTGTGCCTTGAAGCGGCGGAAGCATTTGTTGAAGTGTTCAAACTGGAAGACGAGGGTTACTATGCATTAGAGCCATGGAGTAATTACTCCGATATCTTTTATAAGATCGGCACCGCAGCCCTTGCCGGGATGCCAGGGGGTAAGGAGACTATTTTCAACAACCCGATCTATAACTTCAAGCGCTGGAACTATGGAGAGCATCAACTTCAGGTGCTCGGAGGTTGGGGCCATTACGCTTCCCCGACTGAGAATTACGTGGAGAACTTTGGAATGGCGAACGGTTTGCCTATCGGCGAAGCTGATTCCGGATATGATCCTGCGCATCCCTGGGACAACCGCGAGCCTCGCTTCTACTACAACATCGTAAAAGGCGGAGACCGGTTGATCACGCCAGCCAATGCTTCCAAAGCTCCGCTGCATGAGTTTGCGGAATTCCACGTTGGCGGGATTCATCGCAATAATAACAACACTATCTCCGGTTATGGACACCAGAAATTCCATCCGATGATCGCCAATAGTGCGGACAACGGTTGGGCAAGCAACCGCTACTATTATGAAGTTCCTCAACTGCGTCTGGCAGACGTGTACCTGATGTACGCTGAGGCGGTGAACGAGGCACTTGGCCCTAACGGAAGCGTCGCCGGAGGCCCTACTGCTCTCGAAGCGGTGAATGCCATTCGCAATCGTGCGCAGTTGCCTGATCTCGATGCCCGGTTTACCGGATCAAAAGAAGAGTTCCGGGAAGCGATTCGTGTGGAACGGGCGGTCGAACTTGCGTTTGAGGCACACCGCTGGTACGACCTGCGCCGCTGGCATGTCTCCCACCTGCTGCAGTACCGCGAGAAGTATGCGCTGGAGTACGACAGGGAGCAAACGTATTTCCAGAAGTCGCTTGCGCGGACTATAACATTTGAGGATAAGCATTACTGGCTGCCATTCAGAGTCGACCAGGTAACACAATACGTCGGATTCGATCAAAATCCGGGCTGGTAAGACAGAGCGGTAGTTTACAGCAATTTTAAAATTTGACTAATGAACAGAAGATATAACATATATTTCTTGGCTATTCTCTTTTTGAGTTTTGTGTTCGCAGAGGCATCCGGCCAAACGAGAAATGCTGAGAGATCAGTGACGATTGAATCTTCCGTAACCGATGCCAGTGGGGCACCCATCGCGGGTGCTCTGATCTCTGGAGATGAAGGCGCGGTGGAAGTATTGTCGGATGCGAACGGTGAGTTTACGATCACCGTTACCGAGAACAGCGATCTCCGGATAGATGCCAAAGGCTACCAACGTCAGGTCGTAACCGTTTATCCTTCCGTGGAAATCGCCAGTGTGCGATTGGAACCTTCCCGGTATTCTCCGGAAGAGAGCAGCCTCGTGAACATACCGTTTGGCCAGGTAATGCGTAAGGACCTCGTGGGGGCGGTAACAGTGATCGATCCGAAGGGGATGGCTTATTTTGACAACACGCAAACTGTCGCGGATGCGATCAACGGAAGGGTGCCGGGAATGCTCGGCTCCACCAACCTTCGCGGTATGGGCAGCGCGCTGGTGATCGTAGATGGTATCCCGCGCGATGCTTCCAGCATTAACCTGGTGGAAGTTGATCAGATCACGGTGATGAAAGATGCCAACTCGGCTATTCTATACGGAACGCAGGCAAGCAATGGTGTGATCATGGTCACCACCAAACGCGGCGAGCCGTTGAAGCGCAAGATCGAGTTTTCGGTAGAACAGGGAGTTTCAGATCCTGTGACGTTACCGAAGTATCTCAACTCTGCGCAGTCTATGCGACTGTATAATGAGGCTCTGACCAATGATGGTTTAGATCCGGAGTTCGATGAGGCAGAGATTGCCCTATTTGAAGGGGGCACGAACCCCTACCTCTACCCAGACGTCAATTACTACTCGGGCGATTTCCTGAACAACACCAGGCCTTTCAGCCGTGTTATCGGTGAATTTTCAGGCGGGTCGGAAGTGGCCCAGTATTTCGCCAGTGTTGGGTGGACGCACTCGGGAAGTCTCTATAAGTTTGTCGAAGGCAACAACGGATCTGCTGACAGGTTCAACGTTCGCGCGCGGGTGGATTTTGACGCGAGTGAGTACATCAAAAGCAGTATCGGCGCGGTCGTAATCTACGACGGCCAGAACAATCCGCATGGCGACTTCTGGGGTAATGCCGCGACGCAGCAGCCCTGGTTGTACTCACCCCTTATTCCGGTTTCTATGATCGATGAAACAGCTATCGGGGAAGGCATAGATCTCTCAAAAACGAAGCGTATCAATGGCGACTATATTCTTGGCGGAACTCCTCAGTACACCAGCAACGTGTACGGAAATATGATGTTTGCCGGCTATACCCAGAATGTACGCAGGACGATTCAGTTCAACAATTCAGTAGAAGTGGATCTGAAGAATGTCACGGAGGGATTGAAATTCAAAACGTACCTGAGTTTTGATATCTACAACACGTTTAATCAATGGGTCTTGAACGACTACGCGGTGTACAACCCTAAGTGGACCGAGGATAACGGAACCGACCGTGTTACGGACCTGACCGCGATTGGGGTAGACCTGTTTACCGGTAACCTGGAGCTGGGCGATGCCAGTTTTACCCGCCGGACGGGTGCCTACGGTATGTTTGATTACAACCGGTCTTTTGGTGATCATTCTTTCAGCGGAAGTCTGTTAGGATATTTTGACAAGGTGAACACGCAAGGTGTAATTATCAACACCAGGCATTCACACCTCGGTCTTCGCCTGGCGTACGCGTATCAGGACAAGTACCTGGTGGATTTCAGCAGTGCATATGTGAACGGATTCAAACTGAAGCCCGGCAACAAAGGCGGATTTTCTCCTTCCTTAGGTCTTGCGTGGGTCGCAAAGAACCAGGATTACGCCGAAAGCGGAGCGCTGAATTATTTGAAGGTAAGGTTGTCCGGGGGTATCGTCAATACCGAGTTCGATGGAACGAACTACCGGCTGTATGAAAACGCACTGGTGCAGGGTCCTACCTTTACCTGGTGGGACGGATCGAGGGGCAACCGCGAAACGCTTATCAACCGTTCGCCCAATCCGGGATTGACGTTCGAAAAAGTTAAGAATCTCAACCTCGGCGTAGAAGCCTATACGTTTGACAGATCTTTGTATCTGGAAGCGAACGTCTTCACGAGCAGGCACTCCGGACAGGTGGTTCAGCGGATGATGTATCCCGCCCTGTTGTCGAACTTCGTTCCCTATGAGAACTACAACGCTACCGGCTACACCGGCGCCGAACTCGGAGCGATCTGGACAAAATCTTTCGGTGAGCTTTCGCTGGATCTGGGTGTGAACGTTCTGTATGCAACGTCAAAAGTGGTTCAACGGGATGAGCTGTTCCTGGACGAATATCAGTATCGCGAAGGGAGAGCAGCGGACGCCATGTTCGCGCTGGAGGCGGATGGATTCTTCAGAGATCAGGCAGACATTGATAACAGTCCTTTTCAGGCTTTCGGACAGGTTCGTCCGGGAGATATCAAATACAAAGATCAGAACGGTGATAATGTGATCGATCAGGGTGACGAAATCCAGATCGGTAACTCACAGCCCCGGTTCTCCTATGGCCTGAATGCGACGTTGCGTTATAAGAACTTTAGTCTCTTTGCGATTGGCACGGGCCAGACCGGATACGATCGGTATCTGAACGGAGCTTACTTCTGGGTTCAGGGCAATGACCGCTACTCGGAAGAGGTGCTCGGCCGCTGGACACCGGCCACTGCCTCAACGGCAACCTATCCCCGGCTCACGTCGGGTAACAGTTCCAATAATTTCCGGAACTCGACTTTCTGGATGTACAACACCAGTTTGTTCACGCTTGGTCGTGTTCAGTTGTCGTACGACCTTCCGAGAAGCCTCACGAGCCGGTGGGCATTCAGAAATGTGGGTGTCTATGTTCGCGGCATGAACCTGATGACGGTCGGTACCAATGCGGAGAAACAACAGATCCGGATCGGCAGTGAACCGCTTTACCGGAGCTACGCGATTGGTGCGAGACTTTCCTTTTAAAGACTTAAAACAGAATACAGATGAAGTTAAAAATACTAATTGTAATGGTTCTCGGGTTGACGGCGGGCGCGTGTGAAATGCTGACGGAGCCTGATCTGGACAACCAATTTCCTGAGGAACGCATTGAAAGGGACGCTGCGTTT
This sequence comes from uncultured Roseivirgaceae bacterium, assembly GCA_964493505.1. Taxonomy (GTDB): domain Bacteria; phylum Bacteroidota; class Bacteroidia; order Cytophagales; family Cyclobacteriaceae; genus Chryseosolibacter. The sequence goes on along the minus strand of CAZBNP010000005.1, from coordinate 204,966 downwards.
GCGGAGGGCATCCTATTGAGGGCATACAGACTTCTGCCAACCGACTATACATTTGAGGAAGTTGCGACAGACGATGCGGTTTCCAATCAGCGTGGGAATGACTTCCTGCGTATGGCAACCGGCGAGTGGTCGCCGCGGTTCAATCCACTAAACAACTGGGAGAGTTCGTATGATGCGATCTTCAACCTGAATTATTTCCTTTCAGTAGTTGACGATGTTGAATGGAGCTGGCAGTCGGAGGGACGCAACGAGGTATTTCTCAATCGTTTCAAGGGCGAAGCCCATGCGCTGAGAGGTTACTTTTATTTCAGGCTGCTAGAGCGGTATGGTGGTGTTGCAAGCAACGGACAATTAATGGGGGTTCCCGTGGTGACTGAAGTTTTGGAAGTAACTGACAACTGGGAGGTGCCGCGTAGTACTTACGACGAATGTATCAACCAGATCATGGGAGACTTTGACAAAGCGTTAAGCCTGGCTCCTCATTTCCCTTATACATGGGTTGAGATCCCTGACGATAACGATCACAACCGCGCGGCGGGTCCGATGAATGAAAACCGTATCAACGGCAAGATTGTCAGCGCACTGAAAGCGCGTGTCGCTCTTCATGCGGCCAGCCCTGCGTTCAATCCCAATGCGACCGCCAGCCGCTATGAACTAGCCGCCGGATTCGCAGCGGAATTGATAAATGAACTGGGTGGCCCCACGGCTCTTCCGTCTGACGGCGCGAAATTCTTTGATGGTGACGACGATATCAGCAATCCGGAAATACTTTGGCGCGGAGATTATTCCGCCAGTAACACCAGAGAAATAGCGAACTATCCGCCCGCGCAATTTGGTAACGGACGAGTGAATCCTTCACAAAACCTGGTGGACGCGTTTCCGATGGTAAACGGTTATCCGATCGACGATGCCGCGAGTGGATATGATCCCAATAATCCTTATGCCGGCCGGGATCCGCGCCTCAAAGCCTATATCATCTACGATGGAAACACGCTTGGATCCACCGTTATCGAAACGGATGTCAACAGCCTCCTCAACGGACTGAACAGAATGCCTGGCTACTCGACACGTACGGGCTACTACCTGTTGAAGTTGTTGCGTACGAACGTGAACCTGGCACCGAATGTTATGAGTACCAGCAGACATTTCTACACACACATCCGCTATACCGAGTTGTACCTGATTTATGCCGAGGCAGCGAACGAGGCATACGGACCGGACGACAACAACACAGCGGGCTTCTCTGCACGGGATATAGTTGCCGCTATTCGCTCACGGGCGGGTATCGCGCAACCCGATGCATACCTGGCGTCGATCACGACAAAAGAGGAAATGCGTGAACTTATCCGAAACGAACGGAGACTGGAACTGTGTTTTGAAGGCTTCCGCTTCTGGGACATGCGGCGCTGGAATTTGGATCTGACGGAGCCCGCAAGGGCCGTGGCCATTGATGGAGCAGATTACGACTACTCTAATGTCGAACCAAGGGCGTACCCGAGCCACGCTACCTACGGACCGGTGCCTTTCCTTGAGACACTGAAATACGGTGGGCTACTTCAAAATCAAGGGTGGTAACAGGGATTTATTGATAAAAGAGAAATATCTGAGATATGAAAAAAATAACAGCAATTTGCGGAAGCATTCTGATCGCGGTGGGAACACTCGTTTCCTGCCACAACGACGATTGGGATTTTCCTGACTTCGACTATACCACTACCTATTTTCCATACCAGTTTCCGGTAAGGACACTGGTACTGGGCGACTATAACTTCGATAACAGCAACGACAATGCTCACAAGTTTATGATCGGTGCTACCATGGGGGGTGTATACGAGAACACGAAAGACATAACCGTTGAGTTCGTGGTGGATGAATCACTCGTGGACAACGTGGTTAATGTGGGTACAGGAAATCCTGTTTTGGCGATGCCAACGAGCTATTATGCCCTGGCGGGCAACACGATCACCATTCCCAGTGGTCAAACCTATGGCATGGTGGAAGTTCAGCTGACGGACGCGTTCTTTGCTGATCCGCTGGCGATAGGTCAAAACTATGTGATCCCCCTGAAGATGGTGAGCGCGACGGCCGACTCGATCCTCCAGGGACAACCGGCGTTTACAGGCGCTGATCCGCGAGTGAGAAGTGAGTGGGTATACGCACCGAAGGATTTTACGCTATTTGGCGTGAAGTATGTGAATCCCTACCACGGTAAGTACCTGATGAGAGGCGGCGCTGAGATCCGGGATGCGGGCAACGTTGTAATTGGCGAAGTGATTTATCGCACCGATTATCTGGAGCAAAGCCCGGTTATGAACGTAACCACGACATCGCTGAACAGCGTTTTATTCAGCAATGCGATTCGCGTTGCGGAGGGAACGAGCCCGGGAACTGCCAATATGCTGATTACTTTTGATGAGAGTGGAAACGGGGTGATCACCAGTGCGGAAGAAACCCCGGCGTTCCCGGTTACTGGCACCGGCAAATTCGTGAAGGACGATGGCGAGTGGGGGAATAAGAAGAGGGATGTTATCTATCTGGACTACGAAGTTGTAGTGGGTACCGATACCCACCACGTGTTCGATACACTCGTCTTCCGCGACAAAGCCGTGAAATTCGAGGAGTTCAATCCCAGCATTGAATAGGAATTCAGGAGAATAGTAAATAAAAAAGGCAGCTCGTTTCGAGCTGCCTTTTTTTATCCGCCGTTGATCCTTCTCACTTTGTTATCCTATATAAATGTACCCCGTACCGGTTAAAAGTATCGGTAAATTTTCGCCGTTTGACGCGGAGCGTCCTGTTCTCGCCGATCACTTCCACGTTCTTACCGGATCGGACCGAAAATGTAGCTTGCGTAGTGCCATCGCGCATCGCAACAGCAAAAATATAGTTGGTTTTTCCGTCCTTCTTCGTCAGAATATCGACGGGCACAGAGTCATTGGAGCTCTTTACGGAAGCGAAATCTTTCGTGTCGCGGCTGTTGAGTACTGGCGCCAATGACGTTACCTCTTCGTTAATTGCTTTAACACTGTTGATCATTTCCGTGTCCTGCAACAGGGCGGTTTCCTGCGTTCTGCCGGCAAAGGAATGACAGAAATATCCGAAACCTTTGGCACCGTGAATGAGCGCCATCCAGACTTCCGATTTCACTTCGGCAGGGGTTGGTTTACGACCGGTCCGTTCACTGATACGTGTTGTTTCTATCCAGCACCATACCGGCTTTGAATAATTCGACCATTCCTTGAGATTGTCGATGCCTTTGGCAACATACCAGAGTTGGTCCTTCACTTCTTCCTCCCGCGCGTTCACGGGGTAGATATCGAATGATGCGATATCACATCCTTTCAGGTACCCGTTGTTATCGACCATATACATATCGGTACGTCCGCGGCACACACCCCGACCCACCCAGTTTGTATGAGCAACGCCCCGTCCTAAGTTAAGGTAGACGGGGCGGGTAGGATCCTTCTCCTTGATCTCGTGATAGTCGCGGATGATGTCTGCCGGGTCGCGGCACGGGTCCCACTTGTTTGCGACATTGCTGCGTTGCGCGTTGTCAGGCTCGTCGCCGTGCATCCAGCCATAAATTAGCGGCTCGTCCAGCTGCGTTAGCCCGAAGCGGTTCTGATGTGCGATCACTTTCATGTCAGCTTGCCGGAGAAGATCGAGTTTCTTCTGATCAAGCCCACCGTGAATACTGATATACAGGTTGACACCATACTGTTTGTAGGTCGCAGCGTTAGCCGGATTTTGAGCCCATACCGCTATAGGGAAGAAGTTCGGGTCACTATTCCCGGGTGTTTCCTGCGCGAAGAGCGGATTCGTAACAGACCACACACAAATGATTAAAAACCATTTTTTCATTTACAAAAGCATTAGCTTAATGACACACAGCTTCGTGTGGCAGATCGCGCGCTAAATTAGAGTAGAGCGGCGGGAAATGCCACCCTTAGCTACTTCTTCGGATTAGGCACCCAACTCCATGACGACCCTTCTCCCCATATCCACATTCTCGGGTTTCCAGCCATCTCCTGTTCTGGTGCGCTGGCGCGATGGGCTTTCCACATAGCGGTTACAAAAGGATCGAAGGTTGTTGTTTCCGCGCTCGGCCGGGGGCGACTTCCGCGCGCCTCGGCATATGGATCGTCTTCGCGCATCCACCTGTCGACATAGTCGAAATGAGCATCGTGATTCCAAAGTTTGATCGCCTTCATGTGCCGTGCTGTCAGCGCAGTACCCACCCAGGCAACGGCGTTACAGCATATACGGTAACTTTCCGTGGTACGGTCCCATTTCTCCCACTCCTCCGGCGGTTTTTCTTCGTAGCGGTCTCGCTTGCCGTGATGCTGAATCATCCAGTAAAGCGCGGTTTGTCCAAACCATCCCTGACCGTAGTAGGTCTGCGTGTCTTCCTGGAAGATCGCGGTTTCCGGGAGCTGCGTGATGGAAGGATCATCCAACATGATGCTGGCGAACAGGATAGGCCATTTGCGTCCGCTCGAGTGGCCTCCCCCCTCGTTCCAGTAACCCCCAACCTGTGCTAGTCCGTAGAGATCAATTCCACGCTGGATCAGGCCTATTGTGAGTTTCTCTTTTTGTTGACGGGGAACATCCAGAGAAACCATGAGGCTGGCAATAGACACGATGCGTGCGTGCTCCCGCCCGTAGTTGGGTCCGTTTTCATTCGGTACGAGTTGCTGCTGAGACCAGCTCATCAGGTGATCGATCCAGGGGCGTTGGAAATACCGTTCAAATTCACTCCACGACGGAACCTCTCCCGCAGGTGAAAGCGTGGGTAGGACGTCCCACTTGATATTGTCGGCTGTAAAGATCTTTTTCTCCGTCCCGACATACGAAGGGCGGAATGCATTCTTAGGCGGCTCTTCGCTCAGACAGGTGAGTACGGCGGCTGTACGCATTACCGTTTCCGACTTGGTCTCGGCTGGCCACATGATATTTTTGGCGAAGTTGTCTACCGGCAGCGTAGTGTTGCTGATGGAAGAGATGAGCGAACGGTTAGGCTCCAGGTCCAGGGGTAGTGTTACCGATTCTTCCTTTCGGTAGCCCGCTGCGCGTGAATCGTAGCCTTGTCTGTTTCCCACTTTCAGCACAATCATTGATCCGTTACGCATAGTTGTATCGTTCTTGAGGCTGGTGTCATTCCATACGTTTTTCTTGAGCTCCAGAGTGGATGTCGAAGTTGCACCCGGTTCTGGGGTGATCCTGATGACCTTCACGGGGCCAACCACCCACCAGTCGCCGGTAATGAATTGCCCGGCTTTGACGGGCTTGTCGAATGTCCACGTGATTCCATACTGGCTGATCTCGGTACGCTCACTGACCCCGGAGCGATCACCGTCGTCATTGGAGTCGTATGCCTGTTGTGATTCGCTGCACCCGAGAGCCAGGGCTAACAGTATTAGTAGTATTCTCGTGTGGGTTGTTTTAATAAAAGTATTCATATAGATAATAATAGTGTCTGATTTAATTATTTCAGGAGAACGGGGAATTCGCGGTATCCATCGTTGAGCGACCACCGTATTACATATTCACCCTTGTATCGGGTTCTCGTTGCGGAGGATACTCCGTCCCAGGTTCGTACTACTGTCCGGCCTTTTTGGATCTGACCTGTATAGAGGCTTTCGAGCTTTTTGCCGTTTTTCGAATATAGACCGATACTGAGTTCGCCGGGGTTCCTGGATTTGCAGACCAGGATGGCGGCCTGGTCTTGCTCTACCTGGTAGGGGAGTACTGTAGCGAGATAGAGATCCGTGCTGTTTGAGAATTTCACGTCCGGTACTTTCACATTGTTTTTCGCAAACTTGCGGTCGAAGCCCGGAGGCGTTGCCAGCACAGTACGCTGATATCGCTGGTAGCGCAGGGAGGATTTGTCGTCGCCAAAACGCGCCTCGTGCAGGTCGCGGATGCGCTGGTCAAAATCGAGCAGACCTGTCCACAGTTGTCCCGAATTTTTTGAAAAATTTCCAGTGGTATAATGGCGGCGAAACGCTGCGAGTCCCGTAGTGTCGTCGAGTGGCCCGATGTGATTTGAGTTGATGAACTCTGGATTGGTCTTATCCTTGTTCCACATCACATCCAGGTTGGTGTTAATGATCCTTTTGATATCTTGTTCAGTAAAAACAATGCCGTAGTGGTATGCTTCGGCGATCTTGGCTACTTCGCCTGCTTGATATCCCGACCGGAAGGGATGGACATCCACCCAGTGATTGGTCTCGTTTTTTCTCAGATCGATGTCTCCTGGTGTGAGGGGATCGTAGTAATTCCAGTGATAGTGATTGCCGTGAAGTTGAAAATGACTTTTTGCAGTCAGAAATATGCGTTCGGCACGATCGCGGTAGAATTTTTTACCTGTAATCCTCCACAATCGCAGACACACCTGCGCCGCGTCCATCTGTTTGTTAAAGGGATGGCTGATACGTGCCCGCGACACGGTCGGATCGTGAACCCACGTACTCAGATCACCGGGCTTCAGGAACTTATCGAAACCCACGTACGAACCATACGGTCCGTCTTCAATCCAGGTGCCCCGCTTGTCATATTTCTCGACGAAATGTTTGGCTGCGAGTGCGACATACTCGTTCGCCTTTTCGCCATACTTGTTCTTCAACTCCTTGTCTTCCAGTACAAGGACTGAAAAATCGAGTATATCGGTCAGAAGTATTGCATCCCCGACATGCGAATCCTGCCAGAACCTCTTGTCATATCCGTAGGGTCCGATCCATCCCTTGTATCCGTCCGGGTCGGTGTCCATCTTGCTGACAAGAAAATCGAAATACCGGACCCCCGCATCCAGCCAGGCCGGATCTTTAGTCAGTTTATAATTGTCGAGAAATTGATTCATGCCCACCCGGGCATGCCAGCAAAAGTTCTCTCCCCTGGAGTTTTCAACAAAGGAAGGTTTGTTGATCATGCTGTTGGCCAACGCTTCCGGTGTCGTTTCTAACTTTATCTGGGCGGATGAAGTAATCGACGCTACCGCGAAGAGCATCAAGGCAATTGAAAAATGGAGCTTTCTTGTTTTAGAGATCATGGATTATCTGAGTTACGTCTCGCCCGAATTCATTATCGATACCGTTGCTGCGCCAGTCAGGCTTGAAAGGGAAACGCAACGTATAGATGGATCGCCGGGTACATCCCCAAAGTAGAACACATTTTTTTGTCTTTATTCAGGTTTTCGTATTGGTGGTTGATTTCTTAAACCATCGGCACTTACATCCCGCGCAACGGAACATGTTGAATACCCGTTCTCCCGCCTGACAGATACGCGTTGGGACATCTGGTAAAAAACAGCGATGAACGGTCTGCGCTACTTTACCCATTCGCTCACCAGTAACAGGTCGTATAAATTCTATTTGGATCGCATAACCTTTTTGATACATTTCGGCATACGACTTTAAACGCATGATCAAAACCCGGGGCTTTCTATTGTTAATTGTCTTGCTCGCTGCCTGCCAGTCGAAGCCGTCCCGACCGTTCGCGATAGACGCGCCTGTGTCCGCTGAAGATGCTCTCCTGACATTTCAGCTCGCGCCGGGATTTAAGGTCGAACTCATCGCGGCGGAGCCGCTCATCGCCGATCCTGTTGCGATGGAGATTGATGAGAATGGTAACCTCTATGTGGTAGAGAACCACGGCTACCCGCTTGACAATTCAAAATCGAGTAAAGTCAAGCTACTTCGCGATACCGACGGAGATGGCCGGATGGATACCAGCACCATCTTCGCCGATACGCTGCTCATGCCGACGGGAATTATGCGGTGGAAACAGGGAATCATCGTCACCGACGCTCCCGATGTTTTGTACATGGAAGATACGGACAATGACGGCAGGGCCGATATCATTAAGCCGATCCTGACGGGTTTCGCCATGTCCAATCCACAACACAACGTCAACACACCAATCTATGGCCTTGACAACTGGATCTATATTGCTCACGAGCGCGGTATCGGGAGCGAGGTGTACAAGGAGCTATTTGGTGACAAGGGAAGCGAGGTGCGTTTTGCTGAACGCCCGAACGGCCCAAGACTTCCCCAAAATGCAAACGGACGCAACGTCAGGGTTCGCCCCGATACCTGGGAACTTGAAATGTTGGCAAGCACCACTCAATACGGCCACACGTTCGATGTGTGGGGGAATCATCTGCTGGTGAATAATTCAAACCATCTCATACACGAAGTAATTCCTGCCGGATATCTCAATAGGAACCCTGCGCTTGTCGTGCCGCGGGGAACAAGCCTGTTGTCTGATCATGGAAATGCGGCGGAAGTATTCCCCATCACAACAACGCCCGATCGCCAGTTGCTCACAGACGTTGGTGTGATGACTTCCGCATGCGCGATCACCGCCTATACCGGCGGTGCGTTTGGTGAAGACTTCGATACCAACATTACTTTTGTCGCCGAACCTGTCGCTAATATCGTGCACGCCGACAGGTTGAAGCCAAAGGGCTCGACCTTTGTGGGAAGCAGAGTACTGGAGAAAAGTGAATTCTTCGCGTCTACCGATATGTGGTGCCGGCCTGTGAATCTTTACATCGGTCCTGACGGAGCGCTATATATCGTTGACTACTATCGCGAGATCATCGAGCACCCTGAATGGCTTTCCAATGAGGTTATCAACTCCGGCAGGATATACAACGGTCATGATATGGGTCGGATATTCCGCGTGTCGCGAACAGATGCCGGGCCTGCAGACTGGACCACCGGCTTATCGTTTGGCACAGCAACCGACGAGCAACTGGTTGAGAAGCTCGCATCGCCAAACATCTGGTGGCGGCGAACAGCACAGCGTATGATCCTTGACCGAGGATCGCAAAACATCGCATCCGCAGTCGTAAAGATGGCGGCGAACACATCGTCGGCCGCCGGCCGCCTGCATGCACTTTGGACACTCGAAGGACTGGGAGCGTTAACGCCGGACCAGATTGAAATCGCACTGAAGGATACGGAAGCGGGTGTGCGCACAAATGCTATCAAACTCGCAGAGCTCTACCTTGAGGCTCATCCAACGCTGACGAGCGCACTGCTACCGCTGGAACACGACAGCGACGCAAAGGTCCGGTTTCAACTGCTGTGTACACTTGGCTTTGTGGACACCCCCGAGGCCAGGGATATTCGCGACCGACTGTTGTTTCGAGATATCGAAGATGAGTTTGTCCAGGTTGCCGCCTTATCAGCGCCGTCTTCCAGGCCGCAATCACTTCTGGAATCGGTGGTTGCACGTTATGATCACGGCAAACCTGCCTATGGTGCGCTTGTAAGAACCCTTGCTGCCATGATTGCGGCGAACGAAAAAGAACTATATGGCTATACGTTATTGAAGATGGCCACCAACCCCCTTCCCGCTGATAGCGTGCGTTGGCACGCTGAAGTACTCAGGGGATTTGCGCGCGGTTTGAACAGCAGGTCGCTTTCGCTCTCTATCGCCGAACAGGAACTTTTGTTCGATGCTTTCCGCAACCATCCCGCTACTGCGGTGAGGGAGGCGAGCCTGCAGGTACTTCAATCGCAGAGGCTTTCGGCAAGTCCCCAACTCGAACGCGCAAGGTTACACGCCGGCGCGATCGCGCGCGACAACACGATTGGAGAAAGAGACCGGGCGCTCGCGATCGCTTTCCTCGCACTCAGAAATCCCGCCGCCGACGCACCATTCCTGAAATCGCTGATCCTGCAGGGAGAACCGCTTCCCGTACAGCTGGCGGCTATCAAAACACTCAACGCAATACCCGACGAAACTGTCACGGAGTTTTCAATGGCAAACTGGGAAAAGCTGGACCCCGCTGTTCAGGATGCTGCGCTTAACGCGTTCATGGAAAAGGAATCGCGCGTACGGCTTCTCATTGAGGCGCTTGAAACCGGAATGATTGAACCCTCCGCTATCGGGTGGGCGCGAAGTATTCGCCTGATGACGCAGCGCGATATCGCGCTACGTGATCGTGCGCGCGCCTTCTTCGAAAATGATGAAGAGAGGAAAAATGTGATCGACGAATACCAGGCGGCGTTGACATTGAAAGGAAACGTCGCCAATGGGAAGGCGGCTTACCAGAGAAGCTGTGCCATTTGTCACCAGATAAAAGGAAAGGATGGAATACCCTTCGGTCCGGATCTTGGCACGATTCAGAGTTGGCCGGCATCCGGTATCATGGCGAATATTCTCGACCCGAATCAGTCAATATCACATGGGTTCGATCTCTGGAATGTAGCGCTGCAGAATGGCGAATCACGCCAGGGCGTTATCACCGATGAGACACCATCGTCTGTTACTGTCAGAACAGCCAACGGGCAAGTCAGCACCATTGCCCGTGAAGAGATCATCTCGCAAAAGGCATTGAACATGTCGGCAATGCCCGTGGGCCTTGAAAAGGAAATTTCCCTCCAGGAGATGGCCGACTTGCTGGCGTACCTCAGAGACGAGAAATAGCCCGTAGCTTTACCATTAATTTCATAGACCAAACACATGATCCGTATTCAATCGTTTTTTTTCCGGAAGTTCCAATCAGATGCAATGTCGCGCGACAACCTTTCAGGCCGTGCGATATGGGGCCTGCTTTGCATACTTACCCTGGTGTGTGGTTCGGGTTTGCGGAATGAGTTGATGGCACAAAAGCGTGGCCAGGCCGAAACTCAACCGAAATACTCCTGGCAAACAGATCATGCGCAAGCCACTCCAAACGGAGATCTCGTGTGGACACCCCAACCGTTTGTTTTTCATTCCGGAACCTCGGTTCGATACATCGACTATGAAAACGGAAACGACCATCACGACGGGAAAACAAGGGCTACACCGTGGAAACATCATCCCTGGGATAGCCGCGCAGCAGGACAGGCAGCCAACGCGGCAGGGATACATACCTATGTGTTTAAAGGCGGCACCGTCTATCGCGGCAGCCTCGTTGTCACCGAGTCAGGTGAACCCGGTAACCCTATCCGGCTGACAGCCGACCCTTCCTGGGGACAAGGCGAGGCGGTGATCAGTGGTGCCGAAAAAATAACCGGGGACTGGACGAAGGGTGCCCTGCGTCCTGACATCCCCGAGGGAGAGAGCGTCTGGTGGCGCGACCTCGATTTTTCACCGCGAACGTTGTGGATGGTGCGCAACGAGGTTACTACACGTATACCGCTGGCGCGCATGCCAAACTGGAAGATATCAGATCCCGAAGACATCAAAAGTGAATGGTGGACCTGGGACTTTAAAGACAACCGTCCTTATCACGTGTTCACAAAAAGTGAATCGGGACAAGAGCTTGTTCTCGGCATAGATTCGCGAAACCTTACGGGTCCGGAAGACCTGTACATGGGTGCGATTGTGTGGGCTGAGTTCGGGTGGGTAGACGGTACGCCTTACCCATCGTACGTAAAAGCTTTTGACAAAGAAAAAAAGGGGATCGGATTTGAAGGATACCTGGGAAGCGCGAAGTCGCGCGTTATCGCCCGAAACCACCGTTACTACCTGGAAGATAAGCCCCATTACCTCGACGATCCCGACGGTGAGTTCTGGTTCGAAAAGAAGGGTGAAGGAGGACGCCTCTATGTGATCCTGCCCGGTGGTATCGACCCAAACACTGTTGCAATCGAAGCAGGCCGGGAGAGCACGCTCATCCACATGGAAGAGAAGCATCATATAACCATCACCAATCTGTCATTCCGCTATACAAATGTATCATGGGACCTTACAGAGCTTCCGTGGGCCAACAAATTTGCACTTAAGAAACACGTCTATCCCGCGAGTGTGCGTGTGTGGGGAGGCGGTTCCGACATTCACGTAAGTCACTGTAGGTTTTCTCATGTCAACGCGGCGGTGTACATGAAGGCGGTAAAGCCCGAATTCAATATTGACCAGGTTTCTGTCACCGATTGTGAAATCCGCGAGACGGATCACAGTGCGATCGCCATAGAAGATGGAATATTGTGGGGATACAATTTTCCGGAAGACGGTGGTCATCTCTACGATGTCAAGGTGCTGCGCAACTATATCTACAAGGCCGGCCAGCGCGACCAACGCGTCGGTTCCGCGAACGGAATTGAGATCGGCTGTGCACAGACGCTGGAAGTAGCCGGAAACATCATCGATACACCGTGGCACGCCGGCATCAACGTATACGGGGGTAAGATCAACAACCATCTCGGCGATGTTCCCCTTTCGCGAACCCTGATCTATCAGAACAAAGTGGTCGATGGCATCAGAACGGGAGACGATTGTGGCAACATTGAAACATGGCAGGGTGGAGTTGCCTACGTCTACAACAACCTCTCCGGTAACCCCGGAGGCCACCGGAACCCAAGCTGGATGGAAGGGAAGGACGATCCGAACAAACCCGGATCGGCGCGATTCGGTATGGCGTATTATCTCGACGGCGCATTCAAGAATTATTACTTCAATAACATCGGCTGGGGCCTGAGCAGTGATCCATGGAGTAAAGTTGGCGCTACCACGATGTTTCAGGAGATCATCAGTTACCAAAATACATTTTTCAACAACACAGCCTACAACTTCGTCAAAGGTACACGACGCCAGGCACCGCAGGCAGGGAGCAATAAATTTCTCGGAAATATCTGGCATAGCATTGGCGATTGGGTATTCTGGCATAGTGTCCCCGCCAAATCACCTGTAGCCGGAAACGAAAACGACGCCGGTCCGGTGCGCAATCGCTACGCACTGGAAACGAACGCGTTCACCGGCAACGTATTCTTTGACATTAAAGGGAAATATGCATCCTTCAAGCCGTCCGGCCAATGGCATGAAACGTTTGACGAAGCGCGCGACGTTCTAAAGGAAACCGGCGCCATGACTGCCGACCTGGGTATTGAGGCAGGTGAATCCCCGCTGAAGGATCCGGCGAACCACAATTTCGCCCTTGCTGAGAACTCAGCAGCGAAAGACCAGGGTGTGAAAGTATTTGTACCGTGGGGTTTGTACGCGACGGTAGGCGAATGGCACTTTTATCCCGCGGGCAATGACCCGACGCATATTCTTGATGAGCATTGGTATATGACGCCCTACTACGTGAATCGCAATGACTATTATACTATCCCGATGTTCCATCTGAAGGGTATGAATATCAGTAAAGGCGATTACGTGCAGGGACCGCTCGAAGACTGGACGCGAGGGGCACTGCAATTCAACGGCAGGGATCAATATGCAGTTTGCGCTGATAGCGCGCTGGACAGATCATTTGCCTACAGCGCCAGGTTACAGTGGAATCGTGCCGGAGAAGAATTTGCCGGCCATGCAAAGGGCAAGGATTTCAAAAGTCCGGAAGTGTACGATTCAAATTTCCTGATCGAAATTTATTTCAAAACGGAGAAGGGCTTTACAAAGGGAGTGTTGGCGGAAAAGATGAAAGACAGTGGCTACGCGCTTGAGATAAACAGGCGTGGACGAATTGAGTTCACACTGAAAGGAGGGGATCGGCAGGTTCACGTTGCCAGCAAAACGCGTGTTAATGATGGAGAATGGCACCACGTGGTAGCTGAAGTCGACAGGACGTCTAACCAGCTGGCGATTTACATCGACGGAAGAAGAGATAGCGATGCTGTCGGGGTATTGGGGGACGCGTCACTTGAAAATGCCGGTGATCTGTATGTCGGAGGCACGCCTTCGGGGCGATTTCTGAAAGGCACGCTTGATTTTCTGCGCATAGGTCTCGGTACTCTCGCCGACGCAAAAACCGACATTAAAGAATTATATGCGTGGCAGTTCGACGGTCCTTTCCTGAGGGATTTCGCCGGCAGGAAGCCACAGGGTAGGCGGGATGCCGGGGCCCTCGAGGGACAACATCGCTAAGGTTGATAAGGTTAACGGTTATGGGTTGGTATATAGGCTACTAAGGTTGATAAGATTTTGGATATCGTATACACTTTAGAATGTGTCACCTGATTCTCTACTCAACAGGCGAAAAAACAACCTCGTGACTTATCTTCGATCCCGGCTGCACGAATTCGAGTACTACACGGGTCACACCTTTCGGCCAGTATTGCCGTAGCTTCGTATCGGTTATTTCGATGAATTCAATCTTCGGTTTTATAATTTTCGAGTCATAGCGCATCTGAAGCGCGAAGCCATCACCCTGGAATTTGAGGAGACCAGGTCTTACTTCCGACACACTGCAATACGTCATAAAGTTCGAACTCGTAATCCCGTCGCGTTTCGTGACTTCGAACTGATCCTTTATCCGGAAGTTCTTTCCCCGATTTAACGTGTAAGTGCGGATCCAGCTTTTGACTGACGCTTCTTCCGGGTAAGCTTTGGCGATGTCGGTCGTGAACACAACCGATTTCCGGCTCGCTGTGAACTGCGTTCCTTCCGCCTGATACTTCCTTCCCTGCATTTGAGCGACGCCGTTTATAACCGGTACGTTGTGATAGAGCGATTGCATGGTCCATATCTCATATCGCTGGCTGCTGAAAGTTTTTGCGGTGTATTCTTCGCGGCCCAGATCAATAAGGCATGGCTTGCCATCGTAGTAGAGGATTGCTGATCCCACGTCGTTGTGGTTGTGTGCCTCGGCGTTGTGCCCACTCTTGGCTCCAAAAAAGAATCCGTGATAACTTCCCGCCGCATCACGTCCTCCTGCGATCTTGGTATCAGGGAATGAGAAATCAGCGAGTAGCGCTTCACGGGCATCGGCGGTCATGATTTCGTCGAGGTTGCTCAGCTGTTCGATCTGATCGCCTATCCTGCCGGAGAGTCTTTCCTTTCCGAATTGATTCAGATGGGCGAGGTAAGCGCCAAATTGCTTCATCATATCGTCGCCTATCGATTTGCCGTATTGATATACCTGGTATGGATTGCTGCTGGTAGTCGGGTCGGCGTCGGCAAAATTGATGAAATAAGGAGCGTGAATATTGACTTTGTAAATATACTTTCCAATGTTCTGTATCAGCGGATCGCTGAACACGTCGAATTCGTCTGCTGTTATTTTTTTCAGGAGTGTGAGGCTTTGATACAGAACCGATCCCGCGACGCCCCAATAGGAAGGACCTTCGTCGCATCCTCCGTCGTCGGGGTAACTATTCGGGAACTGGTCGAGTGAGCGTATCAGTTTGCGGACAGCGCTGCGTTTCTTTTCAGGATCGTCTTCGAGCAACAGAATACAATTGAGCATGTTGTAGTTGACCCATGGGTTCCAGTTGTTGACACTTGCGCCGGTAATCTTTTCCGAGACATGCAGACCGGGGTTATGTGGGTTGCGATAGTCGCGCCACGGATTGTCGGGTGTGTTGACACTGTATCCCTCCTTCGGGTGCAGGCTCATCCACCAGAAATTGTCTCTAGCGTAGTAGGGCTCTACTACTTTCTTCATGATTTCATCTTTTAATCTGATGGAGATCAATGGATGGATTTTATCGAACTCATCTCTGAAGAGATACCATGTCCACGCCAGGTTGGTCGCGATTTCTCCGACACCCAGGTCGATGGTTGGTTCGTTAACGTCGGGAAGTCCGTTGGGGGCTTGCTGCAGGTAGAAGTGAGCAGACCAACCCCACCACGTTTGCTCGGAGTAATACCAGACGCCGTTGATGATCTGGTCCAGGAAACGCCCGTCCCCCTCTATCAATTCGCCCATGACGAGTGAGGTCAATGCAGCACGGGGGCCGCTAAAAACTTCCTGAAGTCGATTACCGGACCGCACGATCTCCAGGTAGTCGGTAGCTTTCACCCCCGGCCAGTCGTAGTCCATATATTTTTCCGCAGCGGCGATGTAGTCTTCGCGAAGGGATGTGGGAAGGCTGTTCCAGAAAGCGCGGTCTTTATATTCACGACGGTCGATCCACGTATGATCCGTAATCATGACCGCGTTGAGATCGATGGTTGCAAGCTCTTTCTGCAGGATGTCCCTTTGTTTGCCACGGGATTGGGCCTGGAGCACAATGGGAAGAAAGAACAAGAGCAAAAGCACCATTTGATGCGGAAACTTCCGATGGTTTAAGGAAAAGTTGTTCATGTAGAATGAAATAAAATGATCTGGCGTTGATGGAATACGAAGTTCGTTACTATTATTCCGGTTTTGGATTTGGTTCCCATGTCCACGAATCTCCCTCGCCCCAGACCCACATCTGCGGGTTGCCTGCCATCTCCTGCTTCGGCGCATTCTTCCGGTGCGCCTTCCACATCGCCGTGACAAAGGGATCCATCGTATCACCTTCGCGTCTGGGCCGCGGATGTCCGTTTCTCGCCTCAGCATACGGATCATCTTCACGCATCCACCGGTCAACGTAGTCGAAGAAGGCGTCGTGACGCCACAGACCTATCGCCTTCATATAGCGGGCGGTCAGCGCGGTGCCGACCCATGCGATCGAAGTGCAGCAATTGCGGTAGCTCTCGGTCTTGCTATCCCACTTCTCCCACATCTCCGGTGGCTTCTCCTCGTAGTGAGATCTTTTGCCGTGATGCTTGATCATCCAGTACAGCGCCGTCTGGCCGAACCATCCTTTTCCGTAGTAAGTCTGTGTATCCTCCTGGAAGATGGCAGTCTCTGGCAATTGCGCCATCAAAGGTTCACCCAGCATCATGCCAGCGAAAAGGATGGGCCACTTGCGACCACTTGAGTGGCCGCCGCCTTCGTTCCAGTATCCGCCAGCCATGGCGATACCGTACAGGTCGATACCTTTTTGGATGAGGCTAAGGGTCAGCCTTTCCTTGGTTTGCCGGGGGACGTCCAGTGATACCATCAGGCTCGCGATAGAGATGACACGTGCGTATTCACGTCCGTAGTCCGGACCATTCTCGCTTGGAGCCAGTCTCCGTTGTGTCCAGCTCATGATGTGATCGATCCACGGGCGTTGCAGGTATCGTTCAAACTGAGTCCAGGAAGGCACTTCCCCTGCCGGTGTCAGGGAAGGAAGCCGTCCCCATTGGATCATGTCAGTGTTAAAGATAGGTTTAACGGTGCCGGCATACGGCGGACGGAAAGCATTGGCAGGTGGTACTTCTTTCAGGCACGTAAGCACCGCAGCGGTGCGCAACACGTTGTCAGACATAGTTTCCTCCGCCCACATCAGATCGGATACAAACTTTCTCACCGGGAGCGATGGGTTGCTGATCGATGATACCAACGACCGGTCGGCCGGAAGCACCAGGGGAAAAGACACCGACTCACTTTCGCGGTAGTCGATCGAGCGCGAGTCGTACCCTTGTTTTGTCCCCGCGCGCAATACCACCATGGAGCCATTGCGCATCGTCGTGTCTTCCCTGAGACTGGTATCATTGTAATTGCTCAGCCTGAACGCGTATTCCGGCGAAGTGCCGGGGCCCGGAGCGGGAGTGACCTTGACAATCTTTACAGGTCCTACCACCCACCAGTCTCCTGTGATAAATCGTCCCGCTTTCACAGGCTTATCGAATGTCCAGGTAATTCCGTACTGGCTGACTTCCGTGCGGTATTCATCTTTTGAACTCTCGTATCCCTGCTGTGCGCGGCTGCATCCGAACGCGACCACTGAAAGGAAGAATGTTGCGTAAAGCGCAGTTTTACTATAAATCGAATCCATGTCCATGTCTATAGTACAACATTCGCGAAAATTGTGAACCCATTAGCGCAAAACTACACAACCGGTCCCCCGCATTGTCAACCTGCTTGCCGGCAGGCTGTCAATTTTGTCAACTCTCAACAGTCCCCCCTTTGCCCTTTGCCTTTTGCCTTTTGCCTTTTGCCTTTTGCCTTTTGCCTATTGCCTATTGCCCTTTGCCTATTGCCTATTGCCCTTTGCCCTTTGCCTTTTGCCTTTTGCCTATTGCCCTTTGCCCTTTGCCTATTGCCTATTGCCCTTTGCCTATTGCCAATTCCCCCAGCAATGATTTGAAAGTATATATCTCTGGTTTCGAAATAAAAAGAAAGTATTAAATTTGATTTTCAATATGTAAATAGCACTGTATGACCGAACTTGAACTGCTTGAGCAGGAGTTACTGAAGCCTTCTGAAGCGCTTGTCGCCGATATGAAACGCCTGGAAGGTGATATCCTCTTCCTGGGAGTCGCAGGCAAAATGGGACCAGGCATGGCGCGGTTAGCCCGGCAGGCAACCGAGCTGGCGGGTGTACAACGCCGGATAATCGGCGTTTCCCGGTTTTCCGATCCCGCAATGAAAGAGGATTTGAAAACGTGGGACGTCGAGACGATTTCGGCCGACCTTCTCAATGAAGAGGACCTTGCGGCTCTACCGGATGCACCCAATATAATATACCTGGCCGGCCAGAAGTTTGGAACCACCGGCAAGGAGCCTTTCACGTGGGCGATGAATGCATATCTGCCGGGAAGGGTAGCCGAGCGCTACAAGGATTCGAGGATCGTAGCTTTCTCGACCGGAAACGTATATCCGTTTAAGCCGGTAACGAGCGGTGGTGCCACCGAAGATGAGCTTGCAGAACCCGTTGGTGAATATGGCCAGTCGTGTCTGGGTCGTGAACGTATTTTTCAATACTTCGCGTTGCAGCACGACATCCCTACGCTGATATATCGTTTAAACTATGCGATAGACCTGCGATACGGTGTCTTGCTTGAAATCGCAAAATCGGTAGACGAAGGGCGGGCCGTCGATCTTACCACGGGATTCGTCAACGTGATCTGGCAGGGCGATGCCAACGAGATCGCTATACGCGCGCTCCATCATTGCGACGTTCCCGCGCGGTTGCTGAATGTCACCGGCCCCGAGACGATCTCCGTGAAGTGGTTGGCGGAGCAATTCGCGTTGCAGCTCGGCAAAGAGCCGAAGTTTACGGGAGAGTCGCAGGCGACGGCCCTCCTGAGCAATGCATCCCTTGCGCATCAGCTTTTCGGTTATCCGCGTGTAACCCTCCGGCAGATGATTGACCTCACGGCAGCGTGGGTGCGACAGGGAGGAAAAACGCTGAACAAGCCAACACATTTTCAGGAAAGGGAAGGCAAGTTTTAGTTATGAAGACACATACTATTGAACCCGAAATAGAGAAACTGCTCCACGCGGGCACTGTGATCCCCGCGCATCCTCTCGCGCTTGACGCGGGACGGAAGCTCGATGAACGCCGGCAACGTGCGCTGACACGATATTATATGGCCTGTGGTTCCGGTGGCATCGCGGTGGGTGTACATACTACTCAGTTTGAGATCCGTGATCCGGAGATCAACCTCTATGCGCGAGTGCTGGAGCTTGCCGCGGAAGAAGTGGAGGCTGCCTCACTGTCGCGTCCGTTTATTCGCGTGGCGGGAATCGTTGGCCCCACGGAGCAGGCGCGCAAAGAAGCTGAACTCGCCGTCGGGTTTGGTTACACCTTCGGTTTGCTCGGGATGGGTGGTTTGCAGGGATGGACGGAAGAGCAGATTCTCGACCGCGTAAGGGTGGTTGCTGAGGTTATCCCGATCTTCGGTTTCTATCTTCAGCCCAGCGTGGGGGGAAGAATTTTTTCATACGACTTCTGGCTTGAGTTTGCGAGAATAAAAAATGTTCACGCTATCAAAGTGGCGGCGTTCAACCGGTACCAGACACTTGATGTTGTACGTGCCGTCTGCATGTCGGGACGCCACGACGAGATCGCGCTATACACAGGCAATGACGACAATATCGTCGCCGACCTTCTTACGACCTACCGCTTTGAAGTGGACGGGAAGGTGATTGAAAAGGAATTTATCGGTGGCTTGCTGGGACATTGGGCCGTGTGGACGCGCTGTGCCGTAGATTTGCTCGAAGAGGTAAAGCGATGCAAGGCCAATGGCAGGGCGGGCCTTGACGCGTTGCTGACCAGGGGGATCGCCGTAACAGACATGAACGCCGCTATCTTTGATCCGGCCAATAGTTTTCATGGATGTATCCCGGGAATACACGAAGTATTGCGCCGGCAGGGTTTGCTTGAGGGAAGATGGTGCCTTAATCCCCATGAAGAGTTGTCGCCCGGGCAGATGGAAGAGATCGACCGCGTTTGTCGCGCATACCCTGATTTGACCGATGATACATTTGTCAGGTCGCTTATTGATCAAAACACCCTGGGATTGTAGTTTTTTTGCTACCTTCTGGGCACGTACACGTCGTGATTGGAAAAAATATCCGAACGTATTTGGAGACGAGCGGGACGGAAAGCGGACTTTGATCGGAAGTCCCCGACAATCATTTAAAAAAACAGTATCATGAAAAGCATATTTGATCGCCGCGATTTTCTAAAATCATCTGCGATGGCCGGGTTGGGAATGACACTCGCGCCTGCATCGTCGTTGTTTGCCTACGGGCCACCTACTGTTCAAAAAGGCAAACGGATCGGCATGATCGGCCTGGACACTTCGCATAGTGTGGCGTTCACCAAGGCTTTCAACAACCCGGCTGCGGGACCGGAGTACGGCGGATTTAAAGTGACAGCCGCTTATCCGAAAGGCAGCAATGACATCGAGTCCAGCGTTAAACGGATACCGGGTTATACCGACGATGTAAAGAAGCTCGGCGTTGAGATCGTTGACTCAATCAGTGACCTGCTTCGTGTAGTGGATGTCGTGTTGCTGGAGACAAACGACGGGCGCTTGCATCTCGAGCAGGCGATACCGGTTTTCAAGGCGGGCAAAACCGTATTTATTGACAAGCCGATTGCAGCATCGCTGCCGGATGCGATATCGATATTCGATGAGGCAAAGAAATATAAGGTGCCGGTCTTCTCTGCTTCATCGCTGCGTTACGCTCCGACCGTGCAGGAAAACGCGCAGGGAAAAGCGGGCAGTATCCACGGTGTAGATGTTTTTGCTCCCGCACATCTCGAGAAAACGCACATGGATCTCTCATGGTATGGCATTCACGGTGTGGAAATACTTTTTACCCTTATGGGTTCGGGGTGCAAACAGGTTTCGCGCACGCATACGGCTGATGCGGATGTAATGGTGGGACTCTGGGATGAGGGCCGGATCGGGACTCTTCGCGGCATCCGGTACAACAAGATCGGCTATGGTGGAAATGTCTTTGGCGACAAATCGATTCAGCCATTGGATGGCGCGGGGGGATATAACCCGCTACTGCTTGAGGTGGTGAAATTCTTTCAGACAGGAGAAGCACCGGTGAAGCCGGAGCAGACGATTGAGATCTTCGCGTTCATGGAGGCGGCTGACGAAAGCAAGCGCCAGGGCGGAAAAGCTATTACGCTTGAAAGTGTCATGGAGAAGGCAATAGGCAAAGGGCAATAGGCAAATGGCAAAATGGCAAAGGGCAATGTGGGACTCATAATTCCTATGTCCCTCCAAACCTGGCACCCAGCGCTCACCCCCAGTATTCTCTGATCTTTCTCCGCAGAAACAACACACTTCTTTCCAGTTGTTCCATTCCGTCAACGCCGTCTTCAATGCTGATCCAGCCGTCGAAGCCTTTGCTTTTCAGTTCGGTGAAGATAGCGTCGTAGTCATTCAGACCTTTGCCGATCTCGCCATGACTGAGCCGTTTGGCGTAGCCGGTGGCGCCGCCTTCTTCGTTCCGCAGGTCTTCGATGGTACCCTCTTTCAGGTAACGGTCGCTGGCATGCATGGTAACCACCCGGCGAGATACGCGCTTGAGTAGATCGATGGGGTCTTCGCCGGCGAGATAGGTGTTGCTGGGATCATAGTTGACACCAAAGTTCGGGTGATGGATGCGGTCTACGAGGTTGCAGAAGATATCCATCTTCTGAGCAAACTCAGGGTATTCCCAGAAGTCGTCTTTGTAGTGATTCTCGATGATGAGTGTGACTCCACGTTCTTTCGCGTAGGGGAGGCACGCTTCGATAGATTCAGCGGCGATTTTGATACCGTCATCAACCGGCAACTCCGGCCGCCGCTGACCCGATAATGTGCGACAGTAGCTACCCCCGAGGGTATGCGTCATGTCTATCCATCGCTTTTGTTTGTCGATTTCTTTCTGCCTCAGGCCGGCATCGGGTTGTGTGAAGTCAGGCGAGCAACACATCATGGGGATGACCTTGCCTTTGTCTTCAACCAGTTTCCGGAAGTGCAGCCAGTTTGATTCGTCCTGCATCTCGAGGAATCCCGCGTACCACTCCAGCCCGTCGATATCTAATTTTGATGCGAGGTCTATCCATTCGGCGAGTTTCATGCTACCATCTTTGCAGAGAGCGTGCATAAAGGCTTTTGGGAATGCGGCGAGTTTCGGCATGATTGAGAATACGCGTTTAGGAATATTCAGTCGTTCTTCGGTGGATTGCGTCCGATCATGGGGTACTGTTCCAGGTCGACGATTTGTCCTGACACGGGACCGATTTCAGCGGAGATCCAGTGAACGGCGGCGGCGGCGATTTCGGCCGGGTGTATCAGGCGTCCTGCCGGAGCGTACATCGGTGGAACGGATCTGTACCAGTCGTCCGGTAGTCCCTGTGATCGTTTTCGCTCGATCTCCTTCTCTGTCAGAATCCAGCCGGGGTTGATCTGGTTAACTCTGACGCCTGCCTCGCGAAACAGTGTATCGCCGAGGTTGCGTGTGAGCGTCGCCAACGCCCCTTTTGATATACTGTAAGCGAGAAGGTTGGGTTCGCCACTCCAGGCATTCACCGAGCCGATGTTGAGCACTGCGCCGTTCTGTTTTTTCAAATGCGGCAGCGCGGTTCGTATCAGCGAGAAGGGCGCGACGGTATTGATCTCCAGTACTTTCCGAAGGAAGTCCGTTGTTGTGGTCTCGATATTTGATGACACTACCCAGGCTGCATTGTTGACAATTACATCGATTTGTCCAAATGCGTTTAACGCTGCATTCACCAGATTTTCAGCAGCGGTTGGTGATGTCAGATCTTCGAGGTGTATGGCTCCGTAGCCGGGTTTTATTTTGCCGAGCACTTCTTTTGCCAGGTCGTCTTCCAGTCCATGAACCAGGACTTTTGCACCTTCGTCCACACAGCGTAATGCGATGGCCTTACCGATTCCCGTGGTGCTGCCGGTGACGATCACTACTTTATCGCGAAGCCTCATGACCGTGTTGGTTTCAGGATACTTTTCACAACCGCGCCGCTGTGCATTTTTTCAAAGGCGTCGTGCCATTCGGATATTGGCCAGATGCCGCCGATGATGGGCTTCACATTGAGCTGGCCACTTGCCAGCAATGCGATCACTTTTTCCCATATCGGCCAGTTGTGACTAAAACTTCCCTGCAGCCGTACATTCTTTTGTACCAATGGGTCGAGTGAAAACCCGAGCGGCTGTGGTCCCCATCCCACTTTGGTGATCTGACCGTTGGGTCTTACGATGTCCAGCGCGATCTTCAACGTGGCGCTCGCGCCAGCCGCGTCGATCACGCAGTCGGCACCTAGTCCATCGCGTTGTCGGGCCCAGGGGTTTGGGTCGCCGACAATGACATCGCAGCCATATTGACTTCCGATGTTCAGTCTGTTCCTGTCTTGTTCAAGTCCGAGCAATGCTACTTCGGCGCCGCACAGTCGCGCTACCGCGGCGCAGAGGATGCCGATTGTTCCCGGGCCGATAACCACCACGCGGTCGCCGGGTTTGATAGCCGAGTTGACGGCCACTGCGTTATAGGCGACGGAGCAGGGTTCTGTCAGGCAGGCCTGTTCGAAAGGCAGACTGTCCGGAACGCGGTGCAAGCATCGGGCCGGAACGCGTACATAGCGGGTCATGGCGCCATTGACACCATAACCGAATCCCTTGCGTGTAGGGTCAAGGTTATAGAGGCCCGTGCGGGTCATGCCGTTGTCGGGATCGATTACGGCAGCCGTCTCGCTTACAACGCGGTCACCTTCTTTCCATCCCCGCACCCGGCTACCGGTTTCGGCGATGTAGCCCCCGAACTCATGGCCGAGTACTACCGGATAGTTCACTACCCAGCTGTGATCGGATGTCCACTGATGCAGGTCGCTTCCGCAAACGCCGACGTTGGCAACCTCCAGCAGCACATCTTCGTCGCCGATGGCCGGCTTTTCCAGTTCACGGATTTCTACGGACCCTTTTTCGGCGGCGTAGTTAACTACGGCGGGGGAGGTTATTGGCCTGGACATATTTCTTATTTCCTTCTTTTTTCAACCATAGCGCAAGCGTTCCGAACCAGGAGTAACACCCCTGATTGGCGTAAGCACTCATGATTCAGGGTGTTACACCGTGTATCGTATCACAGATTAGCTTTAATGACTCTTCGAGGTTTCCACTTGCTGTTTTGAATGCGTCCGCATCGACAGTGAGTGGTGCGCCGAGGACAACGAGTGGTGCGCCGTATTCGGGACATCTGATCGCCTGCTCCAGCGAAAGACCTCCAACGGCCTGAACGGGTACGGATACCGCGCGCACAACTTCTCTCAGCTGGTCTAATGGACTTGGCATTGGCTTTCCCTGTGCCGCGATACCTCTGCGCTCATCGTATCCGATATGATGGATTACGTAGTCGCACCCGAGATCTTCGAGCCACTTTGCCCCGGCCACCATATCGGGACAACCGAGGTTATCGCCCATGACCCCTACGCCGTAGTCTTTTCCGGCTTTTACTACACATTTGATAGTCTCTTCATGTGCGCGTGCCATGACGACCACGTGAGTAGCTCCCGCTTTTGCCATCATCTCCGCTTCAAGGTATCCACCGTCCATCGTCTTCAGGTCTGCGACGATTGGTACACCGGGAAATGCTTCGCGTAGTTTCCTGACACCGTGAAGACCCTCCGCCAGTATCAGCGGTGTTCCGGCTTCAAGCCAGTCGACGCCTGCGCGTAATGCCATCGCCGCTGTCGCAAGCGCTTCATCTATGTTCGTGAGATCGAGTGATATTTGAACTATCGGTTTCATCTTTGCCTATTGCCTATTGCCCTTTGCCTCCTACTTTGTCAACTTCTCAATAGCCGATCAAAAATCGAACGTTATTTCATCAGATGCAAACGGTCGGAGGATGTGCCTACTGCAAAGTACTGTAATTGACGCGATTTAATCTTTCCATTGCGCAAAATTTAACCGTTGGAATTTTGTGCTGCGATATCTTTGGTATAACATGGATACTGGTTTTGGGTTAAGTAACCAGCGAAAGGGTCGCCCTTGACCCTTTCTTTTTTCGTCTTTACCTTTTTCTGACTGATTATGAAATTTCGACTACTCCCGGCTGCTTTTGCAATACTTTTGATCGCCTGCTCTACGGCCGACAAGCGCGACGATCGCACGGTTTTGTCTGTCATGGATGAAGTTATCACACGCCTTTATGCACAAGTGTCGTCAGATCAATATGACGGGATTGATGACGAATTCATTCTCGAATTCCTGACTGACGATGAAAAGAAGGTACTGGCTACGCGCTACCAGTACTTTACTGTGAGCGTACCCGTGGTCGTGTCGCTCATGCGGGATGCGAATCAGCAGACGATACCGTTTTGGCTGGAGCCTTCCGGTTTCACGAAGACGGGCGATGTTGTGAAAAGCGAGTCGTACGCGTACGAAGTATGGCAGAAGAAATTCGACGCAGGTCTTGTTGAACTGGGAATCAACGGTTTCGACAAGCATCGCCCCGTCTACTTCGTCAGTGTCGCGCCGCAAAACGAAAGTGACGACCTGCTCATCACCGATGCTTATCCTTCCGACTACAACATAGGCCTTCTTGAGGAAGGTGGCTTCACTTATCACGACTGGTCGGATCTCCTGTTGGTGGAAGTTCCCGAATCGCTGAGAGGACAGCAGATGTTTACTACTGTCAGGGGACGAGCACGCGAAGCGCATATCACCGATGGTTTCAGAAATACGCCTTATCCATCTTCGAGTGAGCCTGATCAGATCCTGTTGACCTGGAGTGAATCTCCGCAGACTACAATGGACATACAATGGCGTACCGACACATCGACCGTCGACGGACAGGTTGCTGTATGGCAGGCCGACGCGTCTGATACCGTTATCGTAGACGCTTCTCTATATCGGATGCAGGATCGCATGCTGGTGAACGACCGCTACATCCACCGGTTCACAGCAAACATCAGAAACCTGACACCTGGAACACGATATCGCTACCGCGTTGGTTCGCCATCTACCGGTATATGGTCTGAAGAAGCCTCGTTCAGGACGGCTGAAGACTCACCCCGGTTCTCTTTTGTCTGGTTTGGTGATATGCATTGCATCCCCGACTCCGGCAAACTGGTGAGCCTCGCGGCGAAACACGACGAGGTTGCTTTTTATTCTGTTGCCGGCGACATCGTGAGCACGGGCCTTAACCGCGACGACTGGGATCGTTTTTTCGAACATTCGCAAAAAGCCTTTGCATCGAAACCGCTTTTGCCTGTTCCCGGAAATCACGACCGCCAGGATGGACTGGGCGCGAAGATGTACTACGACCTGTTCAGTCTCCCCGATAACGGACCGGAAGGTGTTGACAAGGAGTCGACTTATGCATTTGAGTATGGGAACGCGTTGTTTCTGATGATCGATGCAACATCCGATTGGGATGCCCACACACCGTGGATCGAAGAGAAGCTAAAGAATACGCGGGCACAATGGAAATTTGCTATGTTTCATTTCCCTCCCTATAATTTTGAGGATCCTTATCCTGAACTCCAGGAAAAATGGGTACCGCTTTTTGACCGCTATCACGTTGACATGGTTATGGGCGGACACATCCACTACTACATGCGTTCAAATCCGATGAAAGCCGGTCAGGTGGTGAAAAGCTTCGACGACGGAACGGTGTACGCGATCTCTATCAGTATTCCGTCGAGACACACTGACATTGGGGAAGAGCCGTACGCCGTCGTCAGGTATGCCCAGGATTACTTCTACCAGCTGATGGAGATTGATGGCGGATCGCTCAAATACAAATCTTACGATCAGAACGGTGTGCTGCGCGATGAATTCGCGATAACCAAACAAGCGCGTTAAGCATGAATACGCTGATTCCTTCCGGTCTGATCCTGCTGGCACTTGGTTGTGCCTCCTGTGATGATGGCGAAGGGAGCCAGGAAGGTCGTGCCGAGTTTGTCAGCTATGCCGACACTGCATTTCTGCAGGAGTATCACGAAGGTTTCCGTATCAGCGATGATCCCTTGGAAAATGAAGTATTAGGTGTTGCTGTTGACCACCAGTCGAATGTGTGGGCGGCGACTCACTCGGGAGTGTTTGTGATGCGCGACGGAACGCGCAAATGGGAGAGTGTCTTTAGTGAAGCTGACAAAGGCCCTTCATTTTCCGTACTCGCCGTCGACGGTGGCGCGGTATGGATCAGCACCTGGAATGGCGTGTACAGGATGGACGGCGACAAACCCCAAAAGCTTGAAGGTCCCGAAGCGCCGGTTGCAAGGCTGCGCTACGGGAAGGGAACTGTCTATGCGTTTGGTCCGAAAGGGAGGTGGGCGTATGACGGATCAGTATGGAAGAAAGATGACAATCTCACTGCGCGTTCAATTCGCGATGCGGCTATTGCCGAAAACGGTGACGTGTGGGCGGGCACGGATGTCGGTCTTTATCATCTGGGAAGTGATTCCGTCCGGCATTATTACGAGCCTGGGTATCTTGCTAGTGCGTATATCCGTGGAGTGGATTTTGACGACGACGGGAGATTGTGGGCCGGTGGGCTGGGTGGTGTGTCGGTACTCGGCGACGGCGTGCCGGTCAGGCAACTTCGGCCTGCGGATGGGATTCCTTCATCGTATGTGAATTGCGTGCGGCGTGCACCGGACGGGACGATGTGGGTAGGGACGGAAAAAGGCGTCGTGCGGTTCGGAAAGGACGGCTCGCGAAGTCTCCGTTTCAGCAGAAGGTGGCTGATGAGTGATGATGTAAACGACATTGCGTTCGACCGCGAAGGCAATGCGTGGATCGCGACGTCGGCGGGCGTTAGCGCGATCAAGCGAAAGCGGATGACATTGGAAAGTAAGGAGCACTACTTTTATGACGTGCTCATGCGACGTCATATCAGAGACCCCTGGATCACCGGGCAATGCAAGCTCCCCATTCCGGGCGACACTTCCGTTTGGCTTCCGGAAGATGACGACAACGACGGGGAGTATACGGGTATGTACCTCGCGATGGAGAGTTTCAGGTATGCGGCAACACAGAATCCGCAAGCGAGGGAGAACGCCGGAAAGGCGTTTCGATTTCTCGCATACTTGCAGGAGGTCACCGGGACCAAAGGCTTTTTCGCCCGAACCATTGTCCCTTCCGATTGGAAGGATGTTCACGATGGAAACCGCGCTTACTCGGAAAGAGATCTGGCATACGAGCTGGTGAAGGAGCCGCGCTTCAAACCTGTCGAAGTACGTTGGCACTTATCGGACGACGGAAAGTGGCTGTGGAAAGGTGATACGAGCAGCGACGAGATGTGTGGCCACATGATGGGATATTTTTTCTATTACGAGCTCGTTGCCGACGAAGGGGAAAGGCAGTTGATAAGCAACCATATACAGAAGATTGTTGACGAATTGATCGCCCATGATTATCTCCTGCTGGATGCCGACGGAACGCATACCCGTTGGGGAGTTTGGTCTCCGTCGAGGCTGAACGAAGATCCTGAGTGGATGCCGGACCGAAGTCTCAATTCCATGGAGTTGCTGGCGTTCGTGAAACTCGCAGCCTACGTGAGCGGTGATGCGAAGTATGAAGATGCCTACCGCAGTCTCATAGCAGATTCCGGCTACCTGGAAAACATGGCAGGAATAGCGGAGCAAAATCCGGGATGGTTTATCTACTATGACGTTATGCTCGCGGCGTATGCGTACCCGATCTTGCTGAAGTGTGAAAAAGATGCCGATATCCTTTCGTTTTACCAGGCACACATGGACGCCTGGTTTGAAAAGTACCGGCGCGACGATAACCCCCTGATCAATTTCCTGTATTGTTATTCGCGCGACAAGCGTGTGGCGCTGGAATCGTCTGTCGGGTTGTTAAAAGATACGCCATTAGATCTGATCGACTGGCCGATTGATCACACGCAGCGTGAAGATGTAAAGATTGTCCGTTCGCCGGTGCTTGAGGATCTGCAGGTGGATATTTTGCAACCGGCGAGTATCCGCGGTACTATCCGATGGGACAAGAACCCGTACGGAGCCGTCTCGGGCAATCCTGCGGTCGAGCGGGAACCAGTCTTTTGGCTGCTTCCGTATTGGATGGGACGTTACCTTGGAATGGTTGACCCGGCGCACTGACGCGGTCTCTCTGGCCGATTCACCGTCCGATTCCGGCAACGTGCGCAATCTCCGACATCATAGACGTAAATAGCTACAGTGCCTGACCAGAATTTGAATATCCTTGTTAAATACTTGTGAAATATTCAAACCTATGCTTCAAACTTTTTTTCGATCTCCTGGCGGATACGCTCTCACTATTCTTCTGCCTGTGTTGCTTCTGCTTGTGGCCTGCGGCGACCAAAGCAATGATCGTGGCACTCAACCGGTACACCGCGATGTCGCTTTTGTGCAGGACCTCTCAATCAAGTACGATCGCGTCGATAGCGTTGAGCTCCTCCGGATCGGCTGCGACCGCAATGGTCTGATTGAGATCGCCACATCCGACAATCTTTACAGGCTGCGTGCCGGGGAGTTTCTGTTTCCGGGCAGTTTGGTAAAGGAACGTTATTATCGCCCATTAGCTGACAAGAAGGTGGCAGGTCTGACGATCTATCGCGATCACTTTGTGTACGTCGACGACACGGCTGTCCTCAGCAATGCATGGGCAGGCAACTTGTTCGTGAGACATACGTTACCGCAGGCATCGATCCTTGCTGGCGGAAGCGATTTTGATTTTCTGATCTCCGATGGAAAAGAATTGCAATACCTTCGCGATTCGATTGTCGCCTGGAAGGGAACACACCCCGCGACCGTGATCGATATCCTGTTCGATGCTGCGAGGGATCGTTTTCTTATTCTTAGTGAAAATGCTATTCACTCTTTTTCAACCGCATCCAATGGCTTGAAAACGGAGCTTGAGGGAACAGGACTTACCTGTTTCGTTCTCTCGGAAAAGAGGGGAGTGGTGGTCGGTACATCGGATGGGTATTTTGTTCTGGATCCCGGCACTATGAAACAAAAAGGGGAAACAATAAAAGCCCTGCCGTGGACGGAGCTGACAACCGTGGAAGAAATAGACGGAAGGCTGTGGTTCGGTTCTACGCGCGGTGCTTTTGCTACGCGTGATGACGGAAAGTACGACTATTACGCATCCAGGCGCTGGCTGCCGTCAGACAAGGTTGTCGATATTGCCAGGGGGCCGGACAGATCAGTATTGATCCTGACCGACAAAGGTGTGGGTAACATTTTATTCAAGGATATGACCCTGCACGAGAAAGCGGAATTCTTTCAGCGGCAGGTACGCAGCCGTCACATTCGTCATGGATTCAATGGAACACTCGGATATATGCGCGATGGCGACGTGACCGGTGGGTCGCTTAAAGATTCCGACAACGATGGATTGTGGACAACCATGTACATGGGTGCGGAAGTGTTCCGCTATGCCGTGACAAAGTCGGAGGATGCATTGAAGAATCTTGACGAATCGATGGAAGCGATGGAGCGGTTGTACACGATCAATGGCGTGAAAGGATTCCCTTCGCGTTCGTTTGAGCGCCGCGGATACAAATATCACGATAAACCCTGGCGACGAGCCGAACATCCCGAGTGGGACTGGAAGTCGACAACGAGCAGTGACGAAGCGATTGGTCACATATTCCTGTTTGGCGCGATGGCCGAACTTGTCGATGATGAAGGTCTTAGAAACCGGGCTATCGTTTTGATGGATTCTCTTATGCAACACATCGTCGACAACGATATGTACATGGTTGACTGGGATGGGAATCCCACGCTGTGGGCCCGGTGGCATCCTGACTATGTAAACGCCAGACCGATCATGGTTGGTGACAGAAAGATCAATGCTTCCAATATTGTCGCAATGCTTCAGACGGCTTACCACTTCACAAAAAAGGAGGTGTACAAAGAGAAGGCGTTTGAACTGATGACCGGGCACGGATACTATGAAAATCTGATGCGGCCCATGGGCGAAATCGGAAAAGCGCCGGATACAGCAGACGACTGGAGTAAAATGCTGTCGGAGAGCTGGAATCACTCGGACGACGAGATGTATTTCCTGGGTTATTGGGGACTGTACCGATACGCATTTAACGACACGCTGAAGGCGAATTTCCGCGATGCAATCATCGACCACTGGGAAATCGAACGGCCTGAAAAGGAAGGTGCGTGGAATATCTTCACCGCTCTTACCGGGACCAGCGACTTTGATCTCGAAGAGGCGGTCTGGTATCTGCAGGAATATCCCCTCGACCTCGTTCACTGGCGGGTGACTAACAGTCACAGGAAAGACATCACCATGATGGAACCCAATTTCAGAGAGCAGACGATCGCGGAAGTGCTTCCACCGGATGAACTACCAATGAACAGGCACAATGCGAACCGTTTTGAACTCGACGGAGGCGATGGCGGACGGTCGGAGTACAGCGCCGGCGATATCTGGCTGCTGCCCTATTGGATGGGACGGTATCTGGGAGTGATATCGGAGCCGGTAGGTCAATAGTCGTTGAAGGGCGTTGGACTGCGAGGGTATTTTAACTAAAATAAAGTGATGGTTATGAACAGGAAGGATCGCTCGGATGGATGGAATCGCGTCGTGGGATTCGGGACTCAGGGTTCACGTCTCGCGGTAGTCTTCATCATCACCCTTTTTCTCGCTGCCGGTTGTTCCACAGAATCCGATCACACCACTCATCGTGCTCCGGCTGTGCATTGGGAACTAGTGACAAATTTCACGGATGTCGCGGATGTTTTTGAAGCGAGGTTTACATTAGTAAACACTGGTGAGCTTGAATTGAACGAACGAAACTGGACGTTGTTCTTTAACATGGCCCCACGTCCGATCCTGGAGAACAAGTCGCCGCAGCCTGCGGAAATAAAGCACATCAATGGCGACTGGTACAAGCTTGTTCCCGGCAAAGATTTTTTATTGGCGTCGGGCGACTCGGTGACGATACACTATTGGGGCCACGAGGGTGTGATAAAGGAAACCGATCGACCACTTGGGCTGTATTTTGCTTTCTATGACAAGGATTCAAATGAATCCCTTGTCGAGGTCACTGACTTTACATACGCCGCGTTTTCGGACTCCGCGCAGATCAATCGCAATGGAGAAGACGAAGAACCTATTCCAACACCCGACTGGCTGTACAATGCGAACGAGTCACTCAGTTTGCTGCCCGAAGACCGGTTGAAGGTGATTGTCCCGACGCCGGTCCGTTCTTCAGTTAAAAGCGGATCATTGGCGCTTGATAACCGGTATATGATCGTTCGCGACAATGGTCTCGGAAATGAAGCTCGCTACCTTGCCGATTACCTGGAAGACATTACCGGAACAAAATTTGAGATCAGTGAACAAGCCGTTTCAGGGCGCCCTGCTATTCAGCTGAACACGGGAAAGGTGAACGCGCCTGGAAGATCCGAGGCGTACAGTCTTTCGATTTCAGCGAGCGGTGTTTCGATTACCGGCATTGATGCGGCCGGAGTTTTTTATGGTATACAAAGTCTAAGGAGTCTGATGCCGCTCGAAGCCTTTCGCGCGGAGACGCCCGTCGTCATGTTGCCTCTGGTGGAGGTGGAAGACGCGCCGCGTTTTGGTTTTCGCGGCGTTCACATGGACGTAAGCCGGAATTTTCAGACGAAAGAGACGGTATTGCGTATTCTCGACCTGCTTTCGTTTTACAAGATCAACCGGTTCCTGTTATACACCACCGAAGACGAAGGCTGGCGGTTGGAGATCGACGGACTTCCAGAGCTTACGACCGTAGGATCACGTCGGTTGCACACATCCGGGAAGGAGGTGTCCGCGCTGCATCCCGCCTACGGGTCGGGACCTTTTGCTGACAGTGAAGATAATTTTGGCACGGGATATTACACGCGGGAAGATTTTGTCGAGATACTTCGGTATGCGAAGTCCCGTCATATAAAAGTGATCCCGGAACTGAATTTCCCGGGGCATGCCAGAGCAGCGATCAAGTCGATGGAAGCGCGCTATGAGCGGTTGATGAGCGAAGGAAAAGAAGAAGAGGCGAATGAATATCGTCTGATTGATCCGGACGACACCTCCGTCTACCTGTCAGCACAGGCGTATACCGACAACGTTGTAAGTATTGCGAGGGAGTCCACTTTCCGCTTTTACGAGAAAGTGGTCGACGAGATCGCTGAGATGTACGACGAAGCCGGGCTGGTTCTGGATGAGATTCACGCGGGCGGCGACGAGGTGGCGGAAGGCGCCTGGACCGGATCGCCGATGGCGCGGGTATTGATGGACGAGCACCCGGAGATCAAAGACCCTGGAAATCTTCAGGCGTATTTTTTCCGCGAGTTGCTTAAGCGATTGAAGAAGCGCAATCTTACAGTCGACGGGTGGGAGGAAGTTGCGCTTCTTAAAAATGAAGAAGGGAGATATGAACCCAATCCCGAGTTCGCAGGGCAGGGTGTGGTACCTTTCATCTGGAACAACCTTTTCGACTACCCGGATCTTGCCTACCGCCTGGCCAATGCGGGCTATCCCGTCGTCTTGTGCAATGTTTCTAATTTTTATTTTGATCTGGCGTATTCGAAAGATCCGAAGGAACCGGGTTTGTACTGGGCCGGATTTGTGAACACCCGCGATGCTTGGTTGTTCGCGCCTTTCGATATGTACAAGACCACGTTGGTGAACGCAATGGGACGTCCGATCGACCTCGACGCTGAATATAAAGGCATGGAAAGGTTGAAACCGGAAGCCCGGAAAAATATCCTGGGTTTGGAAGCGCAACTGTGGGCGGAGACGATCAAGGGCAGGGAAATGATGGAATACTATATGTTGCCGAAGCTGGTCGGGTTTTCGGAAAGCGCCTGGGCAGCACCGCGTGCCTGGGAAACGATTGAGAATCTGGCGGAGCGAAACATCGCCATCGAGCGCGAGTGGAATGTTTTCGCGAATACCCTGGGACAAAAAGAGTTACCACGGTTGAGCTACCTGAACGATGGCTATAACTACCGGGTCGCGCCGCCCGGAGCCGTGGTGCGCGATGGCATGTTGTATGCGAACACCGGGTTTCCGGGTGTTCAGATCCGATACACCACGGATGGAACAGAACCTGACAGCAGCTCCGCACTTTGGACTTCGCCGGTAAACGTAAAAGGCCTTGTCAAAGTCAGGTGCTTTGATTCGGCGGGGAAATCCAGCCGGTCCGTGGCGGTTATGTCGCGCGCTGAATAGCACTCCAAGGTATGCGCAAAATGAAGCTTTTTTGACGCAAAGGTTCACGACTGAGTTTCTGAGATCAGATATCTTTAATAAAGCGAGTTGACAACGGGATTTTTTCAAACGCGTAGTGCATTTCAGACGGGCAGTAAATAATACTAAATCCAGAACACACATGGTAATAGGCATTGACCTGGGAGGAACGAAAGTGAGGGCGGGCGTTGCGGTAGATGGGGAGATTCGAAACGAGAAGCAGCAGCTCTTCAAAAGCAGGGGATCGCAGGAAGAGACGCTCGGACAACTCAAGGATCTGATCCGCTCGCTAGCGCAGCCTGATATTACCGGTATCGGACTGGGAGTGCCTTCCGTGATTGATGTGGAAAGAGGCATCGTATACAACGTCATGAACATCCCGTCGTGGGAGGAAGTGCCTTTGAAAGATATTCTTGAAGATGAATTTGGAGTGCCTGTCGCCGTTAACAACGACGTCAATTGTTTCGCATTGGGAGAAAGCCGGTTTGGGCTGGCCAGAGGATTTCGCAATGTAGTCGGAATGACTTCCGGCACGGGGTTGGGAAGCGGAATCGTGATCAACGGAGAATTGTTTGCCGGAACCAATTGCGGTGCGGGCGAAATCGGGCTGATTCAATACGGCGACTATAACGTTGAGTACTACGCGAGCGGAAACTTCTTTGAGGCCTTGCATGGCACTTCCGCGAAGTCGGCACATGACCTTGCTGTAGAGGGCGATGAAAGGTCGCTGGCGTTGTGGGGTGAGTTTGGAAAGCATATAGGGCAAGCGATCAAGACGGTGACATACGCTTATGATCCCGAGGTGATCGTTATCGGGGGGTCGGTATCAAAGGCCTTCCGCTTCTTTGAAGCGTCTATGCGTACGTCGCTGGAAGATTTTTCATTTCCGAAATCAATAAAGCGGCTGAAAATATTTCAGTCGCTGGACGAAAACATCACGTTGCTTGGGGCTGCGGCGCTGCTGGAGCAACAAGGGAGAAAGCCGTATGAACCCACGGCGCGTCAATCGGTGGCGGGGCGGTAGTGAAGTACGCAAAACGCGAAATGAGGTACCGCAAAATGCGCTATACAAGATAGTTCATATAACGATATTCATAGAGAGTTAGTGGAAAATGTTACCGGCATTTAACGCGGGCGTGAAAAAAAGGAAACACTGGTCAACGTTCTTTGCCGCACGTACTATGAAAGGATTGAAATCAAGGATAACACGTAAAAATTAAACTCAAACAAACACCTATGCAGCTAAATTTGTACGCAAAAGGAAAGCAATGGGGAAGACAGGTCATGTCTTTCTTATTGGCGTTATTGCTTGTCGGCAGTGCACACGCGATTCCGTTTCAGGAAATCCGCGTTGCGGGACAAGTCACCTCAAGTGAGGATGGCCAGGGAATTCCCGGAGTTAATATTGTTGTAAAGGGAACGCAGACCGGAACGATTACGGATGTAGACGGCAGATACACGCTGTCAGTTCCAGGCAACAATGCTGTTCTTGTATTTTCATCGATTGGTTTCGAAGCGCAGGAAGTAGCGCTCTCCGGACGAACATCGGTGAATATTGCACTCGAGCCCAGCGTATCGAGGCTCGACGAGGTTGTGGTTACGGCCCTTGGTATTGAAAGGGAAGAGCGCTCACTGGGGTATCACGTTGCCAACGTCGATGGTGAAGACCTTAGGAATGTTCCCACGGAGAACGTCCTGAATTCGCTTGCGGGCCGCGTGGCGGGGGTGACCATCAACCAGACCAGCGGTCCGGGATCGTCGGTCAGCGTCATTATCCGCGGTGCCACCTCACTGACAACGGATAACCAACCACTGTTTGTTGTTGACGGCGTGCCGATGTCAAATGGGCTGAACAACATTAGTCAGCGGGGTGATGGTAATCAGGTTGACTATGGCAATGCCATCTCAGACATTAGTCCCGACGACATCGCGAGCATCAACATTCTGAAAGGTCCGTCGGCTGCGGCATTATACGGTACTCGTGCGGGAAACGGGGTGGTGATCATCACCACCAAGTCAGGTGCCTCCAAGAAGGCACTGGGTGTTTCTTTTTCCACCAACACCGCGTTTGAGAAGGCGACACGCCTGCTTGATTTCCACTACAAGTACGCGAACGGCGAGCGCGAAGGTGTTTTCGACCAGGGTTCTGCCTACTGGGGCGGATCACAACTGGACGTTGGAAACACGGCTATTCAATGGAACAGTCCGCTCGACGGTAATGGTAACCCCATTGCTACGGAACTGAGATCTTATCCGAATGCGATGAAGGATTTTTTGCAGACGGGTGTTACGTCCACGAATAACATCGCCGTGAGCGGCGGAAGCGATAAGGGAAGCTTCCGCATCTCCTATTCCAACATGATACACGAGGGTATGATACCGGGGTCCGACCTGTACAGAAATGGCCTGAATAGCTCGGCTAACTTTAAAATACTCGATAAGCTGACGTTGAATAGCAATGTAAATGTCGGACGCACATACTCCAACAACCGGCCGAGTATTGGCGACCGGATGGCCAACACTCTGGAAGCTGTGTACGCCTCGTCTTATGTGGACTATAATCAAATGAAGAGTATATGGGTACCCGGGGAGGAAGGGATCCAGCAGATAAGGACTGACGCGAATGACAATCCGTATTTCATTGCCTACGGAATCAGGAACGGTTTTGTGCGCGACCGTATTTTCGGAAATATTTCACTGACCTACGACTTTACAGAGAATTTTTCGCTTATGGTGCGTCACTCGCTCGACCAGAGCAACCAGACCCTGGAAACGAAGATACCGTTCAGCTTTAGCCGCATGGCGAGAGGCGGTTACTACCTTACCAATCTTCATTCACAGGAAACCAACTCCGATTTTCTGGCGACGTATAAGAAGAATCTCGAAGACTTCGATTTTAGCGTCTCTGCGGGAGGTAACATTATGCATCGGAAACTTAGCGATTCTCACGTTGGCGTAGGGGGCAACAGAAACAATGGATTGGTGACACCGGGGGTGTACAACGCCGGGAACATTCCTTTGGATAACATTGCAGTAAGCAGTGGCGTCTCTGAGCGTGCGATCTATAGCTTGTATGCTCTGGCGTCTATCGGCTTCAAGAACCAGCTCTATCTCGATCTTACCGGGCGTAATGACTGGTCGAGTACGCTGCCAACGGCCAACATGTCCTATTTCTATCCCTCCGCTTCGCTGAGCTGGCTTGCCAACTATACGCTATCGTTGCCGGAAGACATCAGTTTGCTGAAAGTGCGCGGTGGCGTGGCGGTGGTAGGTAACGATACCGATCCTTATCAACTCTATCCGTCCCTGACCACCGGGAACTACAATACGGTGGCAACGGCATCCGTGCCCCAGGGACTGCTGAATCCCAGCCTGAAGTCGGAGGAGGCAACATCTATTGAAGGAGGTATCGATCTGAATCTGTTCAATAGCAGGATCCGCTTCAGTGCCACGTACTATACCCTTGACAATAGAAATCAGATATTCGATGTTGTTCTGCCTTTGTCGTCCGGTTACCGAAGCAAACGCATCAACGCCGGAATGTTGCGAAGCAGGGGACTGGAATTCACGTTGGGCGGCACGCCATATGAGAACGGCAGGTGGAAGTGGGATGTTGATTTCAACTGGAGTACGAACAAGTCTACGGTTGAAGAGCTTGAGGGAGGAATGTCATTTATCACCTTCTATAGTGAGAACGGCGGCGGTGCTATAACCAAGTTGGGCGAAGAGATAGGGAATCTGTACAGCCGGGGTTATGGCTACGTAAGAGATAAGAACTCCGATTATTACGGCTGGCCCATCATCGAAGGTCAGTGGACAGAATTGTCTGGCCTGGAGAACATGCGCCATGTAGGCAATTTCAATCCTGATTTCATCATGGGAATGCAAACCGGCGTCAGGTTTGACAGGTTCATCCTCAATGCTTCTTTCGACTGGAGACAAGGCGGCGAGTTTATGTCGTTCACCTACCGGTATGGCGAATCCGATTGGAAATCGCAGCGTCAGATTGACAACCTTATTCCCGGAGGATTGTACTCCGAAGGTGAACTGGAGGATCTGCTGAAGTCGGATCCTTCGAAGTACATCATTCCGAAGGCCGGCAATTATCCACGAGTAGGTGGACATACCGCTGAAACCGGAGGCCTTCCGGTACCCGGCGGTGGCAATGACGGCGCCTTCGTTCCCGGTGTAGTCCAAATAGCGGGTCAAGATACTCCCGACGACTTCAGCGATGATGAATATGAGGAACATCTGGGAGGAGTCGGTACCAATATATACCCGATTACGGAAACGTATCCCTGGGGCTTTAACGAGCAGATCACGTTTGACGCATCCTTTATCAAGTTAAGGGAATTGTCTCTCGGCTACCAGATACCGGACATCGGAATTATTCGCAATGCCACATTTTCGGTTTACACGCGCAACGTCATGCTGTGGACCAAGGCAGATATCGGTATTGACCCCGAACGCGCCTTTTGGGCCAACAGCGGCAATCAGGGTAATACACGATCCCAATTCAGGCAGGGTATTGAAAGACAAAACGTGCTGCCCTGGAGTATCTCGTACGGCTTTAAGCTGAACTTTAATTTCTAGAACAGACAACGATCTTTAGCTATGAAGAAGAATAGTATGAATATTAAGAAAGTGTTGGTGATTTTTCTCGCTTTTGGCGTATTGAGTGCCTGTGAGGATAAACTGGCCGACATGAATGTGAATCCGAACGGTATCGATCCGTCAATGGCGAATCCGAATCACCTCCTGCCTGCCGTACTGGCACCGGCAGCGCAGACGTATCTCGATCTGGGCCTTAACGACATGGCGGGTACCATGCAGCATACACAGAAGAATGGTTGGTTTAGCGGCCACAATTATTACGATTGGGGTGCGCGTGACTGGACGTCGTGGTACGCGATGCAACGCACTAATGCGCTGCTCGAGAAACGTGCTATTGAACTTGGATTTGATTTCTTTGAGGGTGTATCGCTGACGATGAAGGCGTTCATTTTCGGAAACATTGCTGATCTGTGGGGTGATGCCCCTTACACAAACGCGATAAAAGGAGATATGGGTGGAACGGCCAATGAGCACCCGGCATTCGATAGCCAGGAGACAATTTACCTGGGAGTTATCGAAGACTTGAAACGGGCGGCTGCAATTTTCGCGGCATCGGACGGCGAAGGGGTAACACCTTCAGCTGACCTGTACTTCGGTGGAGACACGGAGCAATGGGAGCGATTTGCCAACTCACTCCTGTTGCGCTACTACCTGCGCATTTCCGATAAAAAATCCGATGTAGCAAAGACGGGCATCGAGGCGGTTTACAGCAGCGGCAAATACATCTCGGATCCGGCTGACGATGCAACGCTCGACTATACCGGTGGTTCCAATGATATATGGCCTTCACTCTACACGGACGTTACTTCATTCACGAGATGGCAGGCTTGCCAGACGCTGTTAGATCAGCTTATGGCTACCAACGACCCGCGGATTTCCGTATGGTTCGAACCCGTAGCTGTGCGATGGGTGGCGGATGCTGGCCTGGCAACTGCTCAGGAGGATTTTATCCGCGCCGATGGAGACCCAACCGGTGCGAGTACCTATTCATATCTCTACTTCCAGGACAACAAGGACGTCACGTACACCCGACGGTATAACCCGAATGACGTTTCGTACAATGACGACCTGTATGTAGGGCTGCCCGCCGGCATCAGCATTCCGGCGAATCACAATGGGAACCCGGCTCCGGGCCAGGGGGCGCAAAACCAGCACGTTTCTCATCTTGCTCCTATGTACGCGGAAGCTGGTGGAAGTCTTCTGAAAGCGAGACTTATCTCAGCGGCAGAAGTAAGTTTTATTCTGGCCGAAGCTGCCCTGAAAACCTACAACGTCGGTTCTGCGGAAGATCACTACGAGGATGGTGTCAGGCACTCCCTGACCACCTGGGGAAAAGGTGGCGACTACGCCGCGTTCATCGCGGAGGTACCGTACGATGGCTCGCTTGAACAGATCATAACACAGAAATGGGTGGCTAGCTGGACAGCCGCGACGGAAGCCTGGCTCGACTTCAGAAGAACAGGATATCCTGCGCTCGTGGCCGGAGAGGCAGCGGTGCAGGACGTTCTACCGGTCCGTTTCCGCTATGGCGACGATGAATGGGTTAACAACGCATCCAGTACCGGGGTCGCAGTGGACAAACTGGAGATTACAAACTACTCAGGATCCCTGGGTAAAGACAGCCAGTGGTCCAAACCCTGGATTATACAGGGAACAGGTAAGCCCTGGTAAGATTTTTTTTGGGTTAGTTTTGAAAATAGCGAGGTTAATTTCTTCGCTATTTTCTTTTATTTTAATCTGTTGCGATGAAGATAACATTGAAGCACACATTACTAACAGCCGCTGTAATTACGCTGGTCGTCTATTCGGGATTTCGGTACGAAACGCATAACCGGCACAACCACGTTCATCACGACCATAGCGACGTCTATCATGACCACTCGCACAGCTCGGCCGTGAAACTCCCCGAGCGACTTCTCTTTCCCACACAGGAACCCGATCGTGTCATTCTCAATCTTAACGAGGATCCCCATACTACCCTGTCAATGAACTGGCGCACCGATACGACGGTCGCCGAGGGGTTTGTCGAGTATGCGGTTGCCACCGCGGGGCCGGAATTCAAAGACCTTGCCAAACGACTCACAGCGTCAAAAGAGTCGCTGGTAACCAAACACAACGACGAGCCGCGGATAGCTGCGCATTACTTTTCCGCGACTATTCGGGGACTTGAGCCGGCAAACAAGTATGTGTATCGCGTAGGGTCTGACGATGGATGGAGTGAATGGCACCAGGTGCAAATGCCCGACCCCGGTTCTGACAAAGTTTCGTTCATTTATTTCGGCGATGCCCAGAGTGACGTAAAATCTATGTGGTCACGGGTTATTCGCGAGGCGTACAAAACCACTCCACAGGTAGACTTCCTTCTCCATGCGGGCGACCTCATCAACCGGCATGACCGCGACGTCGAGTGGGGCGAGTGGTTTTACGCCGGAAGCTTCATCCACGCCACGGTGCCAGGTGTGATGACGCCCGGCAACCATGAATACGGAAGAGACGGGAAACTGTCGCCACAGTGGAGAGCGCAGTACAATCTGCCG
This sequence comes from uncultured Roseivirgaceae bacterium, assembly GCA_964493505.1. GTDB lineage: Bacteria > Bacteroidota > Bacteroidia > Cytophagales > Cyclobacteriaceae > Chryseosolibacter. The sequence goes on along the minus strand of CAZBNP010000005.1, from coordinate 163,669 downwards.
ACGAACGGGCCGAAAGGTCTTGAAGAAACCTGTTTCGCGATCAATTACCCCAACCTGAAAATTATTTCCCTCAACAGCGAGCAAATTGACGAGTCGCCCTATTTCCTCGAGAAACAAGCGCACTGGCTGGACTCCGTATTGACGAACGATCCAAGAAAATGGACTGCTATCACGTTTCATCACCCGGTGTTCTCGACAAAGTCTAATCGCGACAATGAAAAGCTAAGAAAGCGGTTCAAGCCGATCTTTGACAAGCACAAGGTTGATATTGTGCTGCAAGGCCATGATCACGCGTATGGACGGGGAATGGTCAACAATGTACCGACCGGCTACAGCGTAAACGACAAAACATCGGGTACTATGTATGTAGTCTCCGTCAGCGGACCGAAAATGTACGACGTTTCCGACGATTCATGGATGGACCGAAGGGCTCGCAATACACAGCTGTTCCAGATAGTCTCAATAAACGGAGATGTGCTTTCATTCCAGTCATTCACCGCGCATGGTACGCTCTATGACGCGTTCGATCTTGAGAAGAAGAAAGGAAAGCCCAATAAGCTCGTGAACAAAATACCAGGCACGAAAGAACGCCTGTAATGCATATTACCGACTCATTCACAGGTTTCGGCCGGAAATCGCAGGATGGGGCAGGACAGTAGACGAAGTTTCAAGGGATACCTTCACCGAATTATACGGGTGGTATGGCGCCAAATGTTTTTATGAATATAATGCGCCTTGTTTTATCCCCGGAAATCCAAGAAATATTGTCATGTCTAAAGTGAATTGGCGCTGGATTGTATTATTCATGGTGTTTCTGGCCACCGGCCTGAATTTCCTCGACCGCCAGGTTCTTTCTATTGTGATCATTCGCATTCAGGAGGAATTTGGTATGACCGATGTGGAATACGGGATGATCAACACCAGTTTTCTCATTGGGTACGGGATCATGTTTACCGTGGCGGGCAGGTTGATTGACACAGTGGGAAGCAAGGCGGGTCTTGCCGTGTCAGTGGGTGTTTGGTCAATCGCCAATTGTTTCCACGGTTTCGTCAACAATTTCCATCAGTTGCTGGGTTCGCGTCTGCTCCTCGGTCTTGGCGAGGGAGGATGTTTTCCCGGCGCGGCGAAGACAGTTAGTGAGTGGTTCAGTGAAAAGAAGCGCGCGCTGGCTAATGGAATAGCGATCGGAGGTTCCGCCATTGGCGCGGTGATTTCTCCGCCGCTTACGATCTATCTCTCCGCATCTTATGGATGGCGCTGGAGTTTTGTTATCCCAGGGTTGATCGGTGTTGTGTGGGTAATCGTCTGGTTGATGCTTCCGAAACCGCCCAAGGCGGTTGTTCCGGCAGGTGAGACGATGGCACCAAAGCCGAAAGCCATGCCTTTTGCCGCTATTCTCAGGAACAAACAAGCGCTTTCTTTTATCGTTATCCGTTTTTTGCTGGACCCGGTGGTGTATTTTATTATGTTCTGGGTTCCCAAATACCTCAACGAGGAGCGTCATGTTTCTTTCGAGCGCATCGGCGAACTTTTCTGGATACCATTTCTCGCTCTGGGTATCTCGAACATCACGGGTGGATGGTTTTCGGATAAGTTGCTGGCGGGGAATTTTACGATCAACAAGGCGCGCAAAACGGTAATGGGGATCGCAGCGGCGATGACACTGACGGTTCCATTCATCGCTACCGTATCGACGCCGGAGCTGGCTGTCGCGTTGATGGCGTTGTTCATGTTCGCGCACGGGTTCTGGATCACGAATTATATCACTTCAATAGCGGACATATTTGGTAATAAAGGAACTGCCACCGTCGTGGGACTCTCGGGAACTGCGGGCACGTTATCCAGCCTCCTTATCAACCCTATGATCGGATTGATCGTACAAAATTACACGTACACCCCGTTGTGGGTAGTCGCGGGCTTTTTGTACCCGCTGGCATTTGTGTTCTTTATGATCACCATACCTAAGATTCAGTTGCTTCCGGTGGCGGAAGAAAAAAACTGACAACCACACCTGTAAAGAATTTATAATAACCAGATTAATAAACAGAAGGCAGACATGAAACAAGAAAAAAAGGTATTCAGGAGGGAATCAAAGGCCAGGATCGGCGTCTTCGGTGTTGGATTCTATAAGTACTGGCCGCAGTTCGATGGCCTGTTGAATGATCTCCTCAAGAAGCAAGAGGTTTTTATTGAGAAGCTGAATAAAAATGATGTTGAAGTCGTGGACTTCGGCATGATAGACAATGTGACTTCGGCGTATGAACTCGTTCCAAAGCTTAAGGCTGCGGATCTCGACCTTATTTTTTGCGATATGTTGACCTACGCCACGTCAAACATCTTTGGTATCGTTATAAAAAGTATGGATGTTCCGATGGTACTGGTGGCTCTTCAGCCTGATAAGGCGATGGACTATACCAAGGCATCGACTTATATGCAACTTTATAACGACGATATTTGCTCACTTCCGGAGTTTACCGGTGTGGCAGTGAGGATGGGGAAGAGAGTGCCGGACACGATCGTGGGTACGTTGCACGACGATCCCGAAGCGGACGCGGAAGTGGCGGAGTACTGCAGGATCGCAAAGGTTCTTCACGACCTGAAGACCGCGCGGATTGGTCATATCGGCCATCCGATCGAGGCGATGCTCGACATGCATACCGACGCGACGATGATTACTGCTCACTTCAGCCCCCACGTGGTTCAGTGTGAAGATCACGAGATCGTTTCTCAGTACCATGCGGTATCTGCCGAGGAGGTCGACGCGGAGAAAAAGCAGATTCTTGGCTTCTTTGATACACCCGATCCCGTTTCCGATCCTATCTCGGAAAAACTCAAGGACTCCGATCTCGAAGTGGCCGCGCGCGTGTCCATTGCGTTGCAAAAATTCGTCAGAGAGAAGAACCTTGACGGACTGGCCTACTACTATGAGGGAGAGCCCGGAAGTGTTACCAGCCTGGTAATGTCGAACCTGATCGTCGGCAATTCGCTGCTGACAGGCGCGGGATTCCCAATGTGTGGCGAGTCCGATCTGAAGACCTGTATTGCGATGTTTATTATGGACCGCCTCGGGATCGGTGGCAGCTTTGCTGAATTTCACCCCGTTGATTTCAAGGAAAACTTCATCCTCGTGGGGCATGACGGACCGCACAACATCGCGATCGCCGAGGGCAAACCTGTATTGCGAAGCCTGAAAAAATATCACGGTAAGCCCGGCTTTGGCGCTGGCGTTGAGTTCAAGATTAAAGAAGGGCCTATTACCATGCTGAGCATCAGCTCTACTTTTGAAGGCAAGTTTAAGTTTGTGATAACAGAAGGTACGTCAGTTGCGGGTCCGATTCCGCCAACAGGCAATACCAATACACGCGGCTTTTTCAAGCCCGATACGAGAACGTTTCTGAAGAAATGGGTGAAGGAAGGACCTACCCATCACTTTGCACTCGGCATCGGCCACCACGCTGCGACGATCAAAAAGATTGCTGACTACCTCAATATCGAGGCTGTCATCGTTGAATGATGCAACGCTATGAGAAGCACAGTATGATAATACTCAGGACGATATTTATTGCGGCCGCGTTGTACGTGTTTCAAGGCTGCATCGGAAAGGAAGGACCGCCAGATCAGGATAATCCGATCCTGGTCTGGCATGGTCTGGATCAGAAAGTCGGTCACCTGGGTTTTGCGCAGCCCGATTTCAATGTTTTGGGAACCCTCTCTAATCACCAGTCGATTGTTTCGCTCACTTGTGTTGTCAACGGTGGAGAGCCTCTTGAACTTACGATCGCACGCGGACCGTTCGGCGACACCCGCCGGCTTGCTGCTCCCGGAAATTTCAATGCGGATATTCCACTGTCAACACTGCGTGCGGGGGTTAATACTGTTGTACTAACCGCCACCGATTCTTTGGGGAACTCCTGGTTGGAAAGCGTGAATGTCACAAAACAAGACGGTGAGTCAAGACTACCCCGGTTGATTGAGTGGAGTAACGTGAAAGACCCGCAGGACGTCGGGCAGTTTGTAGACGGCTTGTGGGGACTGGAAGATGAAGGTCTGCGGACACTTCGTACCGGTTACGATCGGGTATTTCTCATCGGCGACACAAGCTGGATAGACTACGAAGTCACCGTTCCGTTTGTTGTCAATCACGTCGACTCCGCGACGGGGCCCGTAAGCGGAGGCAACGGCCTGGGTATCCTTATGCGGTTTCAGGGACATGTCAACGGAGGGCCTAGGAACTTTCCAGTCGGGCAGCCGAAGTGGGGATATCAGCCCTTTGGCGCTATCGGCTTTCTGCGGTGGAAGGATGGTGTCGAGCAGCCACCCGTCCGGCAATTTTACCGCGGCGACAAGAACGCTATTGAGAACTATGGACCAGTTCCTATTGTGGCGGGGAATAAGTTCTGGATGAAGATGGTATCCAAGACACAGCCGGATCGCGGAAATGAAGGCGTCACGTTGTATAGTTTCAAAATATGGGAAGACGGTAGTGAAGAACCCGCTTCGTGGGATTGGGAAGTGGAACAACAGAGTGAACATGCGTTGCGGAAAGGAGGCGTTGTGCTGCTCGCCCATCACGTGGATGTGACTTTTGGCGATGTTCGCATCGACCCGAATTAAATTAATGCGGCACTTCGCACGCCGCCAGGTATCAAGCAATTCTATATTATGAAGTACTTACTGTCAGGAATAATTATGCTGGCGACATCGCTCGCCTGGTCTCAACCTCACCCTGCTATCAATCCCGAGTTGATGAAGCACGAATGGCAGGCCGTTTGGATCGGCCCGCAGTTGCAGGCCGGTGAGAGCGATGAAGGAGTTTATCATTTCCGCCGTTCATTCAGTCTTCCATCGAAGCCCGCTTCGTTTATCGCACACGTCACTGCAGATAACCGGTATCGTCTGTTTGTAAATGGCGAACATGTAGGACTGGGCCCCGCGCGAGGTGACAAGATCCATTGGAGATTTGAGACCTACGACCTCGCTCCCTATCTTAAGCAGGGAGAGAATACGATCGCCGCGCAGGTCTGGAATCTGGGTGAAGAGGCCCCCGTTGCACAGATGACTATAGGGAAGACCGCGTTTCTGATGCAGGGTAACACAGAGAAGGAACACGTGGTGAATACGAACCGCGAAAACTGGAAGGTATTGAAGAATGATGCATTTAGCCTGATACCGGTGAATAATAGTTTTGTTTTTGGATTCTATGCCGCGGGTTCGACAGACAAAGTTCTGGCAGAGAACTATCCGTGGGGCTGGGAGACCGGCGAATATGATGACGCGCAGTGGCTTAAACCATCGCAAGTTGCGAAGGCCGACCCGGTGTACTATGCGTTCAGAACCGGCGAAGCGGATGGTGGCTTGACACCGCGTACCATTCCTATGATGGAAGAAAAAAGGGAGCGCATTCCGAAAGTAGTCAGAGCGGAAGGGGTGAAGGCAGATGGGAAGTTCCTGACGGGAAAAAGCCCTCTGGTCATTCCGGCCAATACCAAGGCCGTTGTGCTGCTCGACCAGACACACCTGACCACCGCTTACCCTGAATTGGTGGTCAGCGGTGGCAAGGGAAGTTCTGTAGAGGTTGCCTACGCCGAAGCGCTGTATGACAGCAACCGAAAGAAGGGTAACCGAAATGAAACAGAGAACAAGAAACTCTACGGATATTACGACATATTCGTTCCGGATGGAGGGAAAGACCGATTGTTCCGCCCTCTCTGGTACCGAACGTACCGATATGTTGAAATGCGAATCCAGACGGGCGCCGAACCACTCACTATCAACGATTACTACGGTATGTTCACGGCGTACCCCTTCGAGGAAAAGGCATCGTTTTCCAGCAACGATCCGTCGCTGGGGAATATCTGGGACGTAGGGTGGCGCACGGCGCGTCTTTGTGCCAACGAAACTTATTACGACTGCCCTTACTATGAGCAACTTCAATACGTAGGCGATACCCGTATCCAGGCATTGATCTCGCTTTACGTGTCCGGCGACGATCGCCTCATGCGAAATGCACTTACCTTGTTTGATGAGTCGCGGCTTCCGGAAGGGATCACGCAAAGTCGATATCCGACTGAGATCGCGCAGATGATTCCAACTTTCTCACTCTTCTGGGTCGATATGGTACACGATTACTATATGTTCCGCGAAGATGACCCGTTTGTAAAAGGATTTCTCCCGGGTATTCGCAGTACGTTTGAGTGGTACGAAAACCATATCGACGACAGAAATATTCTCAGTGAAATGGGTTGGTGGAATTTCGTCGACTGGTCTAAGGAATTCAAAACCGGCGTTCCGGCCGGCGCGAAAGAGAAGGAAGGAACCTCTATTATTTCACTCCAGTTTGTGTACGCGCTCGACCGTGCCGCCGAGCTTTTTGATCGCTACGGGAAGCCGCACGAAGGTGACTACTATCGCAAAAAAGCTGATGAGATTCGCGAAGCGGTATACCGGCATTGTTTCGATCCACAGAGAAAGCTGTTTGCGGATACACCGGAGAAAAAGGAGTTCAGTCAACATGCCAACGTACTGGCGATACTCACCGATGCTATTCCGCGCGATCAGCAGGCCGACTTGATGAAAAGGATTCTCTCGGATGAAAGCTTGATCCAATGTACCTTGTATTTTCGCTTTTATCTCATGCACGCCTTGAAGAAAGCAGGTATGGCTGATCAGTACCTCAGCCACCTTGATGTCTGGCGGCAGATGCTTGCTGACGGACTAACCACCTTCCCCGAAAAGGAATCCGATGCGCGTTCTGATTGCCACGCCTGGAGCTCAAGTCCGATGATCGAGTTTCTCGCCACCGTGTGTGGCATAGAACCGGCTGAACCGGGGTTTAAAACTGTGAAGATCCAGCCATACCCGGGCCCGTTGAAAGAGGTAAGCGGTTCAGTGCCCCACCCATTGGGAAATATTGAAGTTGTCCTCAAGCGGAAATCGAATAACAAGATCAACGCTGAGATCACGCTGCCGAAAGGGCTGAAGGGCGAATTCGTTTGGAATAATGAGACGATCGCGCTGAAAGAAGGAAAGCAGGTTATTTCGCGATAGCCTGTCCCGACCTCCGCGTCTTTCGCGGAGGTCGATTTCAATACAGTTCAAGCTACAGACAAAATAGTAGTTGTTCCGGCAGATGTTTCGCCGGAACTTGCACATACTCGCTTTGATGTCGTCAACAAAAACATTATGTGATGAAAGTCTCCGCTATGGTATCCGTAAGATCACTCCTTCGATTTACCCCGCTTTTGCTCACCGCAATGGTGCTGATTTTCGCAGCCTGCACGTCAACAAGTTCGGAAAACACGCGCTCAGGCAATACCATCTCACTGGAGCGTTGGACGTACATCGAAGTTGATAGCCAGCGCGCCAAACACGGCGATTGGAATGGTCCGAAATGGTTGAAATATTTCGGGCTGGATATGATGGATGTCACCGGCGACGATTTTAAGGATATTGTGTCGGGACGATACTTCTACCGCAACCCAGGAGGGGATATGATGACGGGATGGGAACGTGTAGACCTGGGGTTAAATGTCGATGGCATGCTGTTTCTTGACGTCGACGGCGATGACTTTGGCGACATCATCGGCACATCGCTTCCGGACGTTTATTGGCTGGAAGCCCGGGATGAACAGGGCGTATCGTGGACGGCGACGAAAATCGGTGAACTCCCGCCAACCTCGCATGTAAACGGACAGGGGTATGCGAAAGCGGATATTATTAAAGGAGGAAGGTGGGAGCCCATCCTCGCCACCGGCGAAGGAATATTCTGCCTGGTTATTCCATCAGATCCGGGGACTGAAGAATGGACCGCCATCAATATTGCACCGGAAGCATCGGACGAAGGGTTCGCGGCTGCGGATATTGACGGAGACGGTGAGATCGATATTGTCGCCGGCCTCCGGAGGGGTACAAAAGAAGGTGATGGGATGGATATCCACTGGTGGAAAAATCCAGGAAACGGCGAGGGGGCGTGGCAGAGCTTTGCTCTCGGTAGTACCCTGTTTGATGCAGACAGGATCGCTGTGGCCGATCTCAACGGCGATGGTAAACCCGATGTCGTCGTTTCCGAAGAACGATATCCCGGACCCGATCCCGACGCCAGTCTTTTCTGGTTTGAACAGCCTGAAGACGCGACTGCGGGGAGCTGGCCCCGCCACACAGTTGTTACCCAATACTCACTCAATAACCTTGACGTGGCGGATATGGACGGCGATGGTGTACCAGACATTATTACCGCCGAGCATAAAGGTCCTCGTCTTCTTGTCCAGGTATGGAGGAATGACGGAAAAGGAAACTTTTCAGTCCACCAGGTAGACGAGGGCAAAGAGAGTCATCTCGGCGCGCGTGTTGCTGACCTTAACAACGATGGAGCCCCGGAGATCATCAGTATCGGATGGGACAAATACCAGTTCCTGCATGTCTGGCGCAATGACGGATTGAGTCAGTAGCCGGGAGCGGGGAGCCGGCCTGGGTAATCATTTCGCTTTTTGCGGTGTTCTTTGCGCGATCTGTGCGGAGAGTAAAATCTTTTAATCATAGTTTTATTGCTGGCGTATTCAGCCGTAACTTTCTCGCTATGAGCCGGATTCTGGTAATCTTATTTGTGTGGAGTATTGTATCAGTCCCTGCCTTTGGCCAGGGTCTGCGTGTAGGGTCTGCTGTTCGGGTTATTACCCCCGATCCGCTGTTGCCGGTTTCCGGCGGTATCGGAACTCCCAAAAAGGCGACCGAGAAGAAAGGTGAGCTTTACGCACGAGCGATTGTCTTTGAGAAAAATGACACGCGTGTAGCGATTGTAAGTGTAGATAACCTCGGCTGGTCGTCGGTTCTCGGTGATCGATCCAGGAAGCTGATCAAAGGTATTCCTTCCGAAAATATTCTGATCGGCGCTACACATACGCACAGCGCTCCCGATGCTTACGGCTTCCCGGACCAGGAGGGGAGGTCCCTTGCCGATCTGAAGTACCTCGACTGGTGTGTAAAACAGATCGCGGATGCCGTGAATGAAGCCGTGGTAAAACTACAGCCGGCGGCGCTGAAGATCGCGGTGGGAGAGGCGAAGGGAAAGATCGCATACAACTATTACGCTCCTGATCTGTACGATCCGCGGTGCGGAGTGATCCAGGCTGTTGGTGCGAACGACAAGGTTATTGCGACACTGGTGAACTACGCTATCCATCCCGAAGTGATCGGTTCAAACCGAGGAATACTCAGTCCCGATCTTTGCGGTCCGCTTTACGACCGTATTGAATCAAGCGTTGGCGGCGTAGCGATCTTTATGAATGGCGCGCAGGGCGGGATGGTGACAGCCGACACCAGGCTGGAAGAAGGAAAAGAAACGAACACCTGGGAAGAATGCATACGCATAGGGACACTATTGGCGGACGAGGCGATGCGGATCGTAAACGACGCGCCTCTGCAACGCGATCCTTCGCTTACCTGTGCATCCAGAGCAATCCGGTTCCCCGTCGATTCGGAGATCATGCGCTACATTCTTCGCAACTCACCGCTGAAGATGGCGACCGCCGCCGACAATACGATTGAAACAAGACTGAATTTCCTTACAATCGGCACGGCGAAAGTATTGACCATTCCGGGAGAGGCTCTCCCGAACATCGGATACTATCTCAAAAGAAACATGAATACACCGCACGCCTTTCTCTTTGGCCTTACCAACGATGCGTTCGGATACATGCTCACGAAGGTCGACTTCAATAGTTTTGAACGGTATAATTACGTCAGTCGCACCAGCCTCGGTGAAATGACTGGCGAGATATATATCAATGCAGTATTGGATTGGATGAACGAAATGAAACAAACAAAATAATACAACCACCAAATGAAGATCATAAGAAATACAGCAACGCTTCTCCTTTCCATTTGCATCATTGCCAGCAGCAGCGCCCAGCAAACACTTACTCCCGAAACGGCGTTACAAGGTTATTTGAATAATGGTGACAAAACATTCGCCTGGGAACTCAGGGAATCGTTCAGCCTGGGTAGTGTGAAAGCGTACGATCTGCTGGTAACCTCACAGCAGTGGCACGAATATGTATGGACACACCAGCTCACAGTTCTCGTGCCCGAGGAGAACAAGTACGACGGTGCGCTGTTGTTCATCACTGGTGGGAGCAATCGGAAAGGTCAGCCCAATTGGGGCAAGCACGATGACGATTTGTTAAAGGCAATAGCCGCCGTTGCAAGCAAGAACAAGGCCATCACCGTCGTGCTGAAACAGACACCCAACCAACCGCTTGTAGGGCACATGACGGAAGATGAACTGATATCTTATACACTACACCAGTTTAAGGAAGACGGTGACTACAGCTGGCCATTGCTCTTTCCTATGGTAAAGAGCGCCGTGCGGGCAATGGATGCTGTACAGGAGTTTTCTTCCCAGGTGATCAGGCACGACATAAACCGCTTTGTAGTATCAGGGGCCTCTAAGCGCGGGTGGACAACCTGGTTGACAGGCGCGAGCGATCCGAGGGTGGAAGCCATCGCGCCGATGGTAATTGATATCCTGAATATGCCTGTGAACCTCGACTATCAGGTAAAAATGTGGAACGACTACAGCATCCAGATCCAGGACTATGTAAAGCTTGGAATACCGCAGACCGCCAGGACCGAGAAGGGAACGGCAATCACGACGATGGTAGACCCATATTCGTACAGAAAGAAGCTGACGATGCCGAAGATGATCTTTATGGGCACAAACGACGAATACTGGACTGTCGACGCCATCAAACACTATATTGACAGTATCCCGGGGCAGAATTTTATTCACTACGTGCCAAACGCCGGCCACAGCCTCGGAGACAAAAAACAGGCGCTCGCGGCGCTGAGTGCATTCTTCGGTCAGACGCTGGCTCGTACTCCCTATCCAGTGCTGGATTGGCAGCTTACTGAAAGCAAGAAGGGGGTGACGCTGAAAGTAACGGGTACCCGCGACCTGCTGGTCGACGCCATATTGTGGTCGACAGATTCGGACGACACCGACTTCCGCGATGAGAAGTGGACGGGCAAAAGCCTCGGCCTGAAGAAGAAGGGTGCTGTGATTACAGCCGTACAACCTTATCCCGAAGCAGGATATCGCGCCTTCTATCTCGATCTCAAATACAAAGACGCGAATGGCGGCGAGTACACAGAAAGTACCCGGATGTTTGTCGCGGACAATGATGAAGTATTCCTCCGGTAACGAGTCACAGCAACCAGACGCCTATGTCCATGAGACGCGCAGCCTTTTCCCGGTCAGTTATTACAGGCTCAATTGTATCGATCAGCGTGTTTCTTCTGTCCTGTGCGGGCGGCGGTGATAAAGCGCTTCCCGAAGGAATAGAAACATCGATCATCTTCCCTTACCAGGATCAGCACGTACACGGGTCGACGGTGGTGGAACTTCCCGGTGGCGATGTGCTTACCGCGTGGTTTCAGGGGTCGGGTGAGCGGTGGGCTGACGATGTAACCATTATGGGCGCACGACGCAAGTATGGTGACACAGTATGGTCGGAGCCGTTTCTGATGGCGGATGTTCGGGGTTTCCCGGATATTAACCCCATTCTCTTCATGGACAGGCGTGACCGGCTCTGGCTGATGTGGTATCCCGTAATCGCCAATCAGTGGGAGACGTCGATCCCAATGTATCGTATCAGCGAGCATTATAACACCAACGGCGCGCCGGAGTGGAAATGGCAGGACATACTGTTCGTAAAAGCCGGCGATAAGACCGAACGTGGCATCCAGCCGGGCGACAGCTTTGTTCAACAAGTAGCCGATCAGTTACGCGACTACGAATCCTATCTCCGCGAGTCGCTGATTCCGCGCATGCCCGACAGTTTGCAAGGACTTGCTCACGTGGAGTGGGAAAAGTATAAACATAAGCTCGACAGTCTTTCGAAGGGAAAGAATATGATCCGGCGCGGAAGAATAATCGCGGGTGGGAAAGAAACCCCGGCAGAACTGGGATATCCGCTGACCAGGCGGATCGGGTGGCAGACAAAGAATAAAGCTGTCTATTCCGGCAACCGGATGATTGTGCCGCTTTATTCCGACGGACTTGATTGTACATTGTTTGCCATCACCGACAACGAAGGTGAAGACTGGGCGTTCAGCAACCCGGTACTGGGCGGTGCGGGTATTCAGGCTACTATCGCGCTCAAGAAAGACGGTGGGCTTGTAGCCTACCTGCGCGACAATGGTCCTCCGCCACAGCGCATGCAGCGCACGGAGTCGCATGACAATGGAATGACCTGGACAATTCCGAAGGACGATATCCTGCCCAACCCGGGAGCCGGTTTCGATATGGTCACACTCGCCAGTGGCGAATGGCTGATCGTCTTCAACAATCAGGAAGACGGCCGTTTCGACCTGACGGTTGCTATCTCGGATGACGAGGGCGCATCGTGGAAATGGCAAAAGAGAATAGAACACGATGAGTCTGAACGGCCCACGTCGAGTCACTATCCCTCTGTCGCGCAGGGAGCGGATGGAACAATCCACGTCTCCTACAGTTTTCACCGAAACGACATTAAGCCCGGGCGGACGATCAAGTACGCTGCGTTTGCCGCCAGCTGGGTTAAGGAATAATCCACATAATATGAAAAACAAAAACTCGCTTCTGTCAATCCTGGTCGTAGGGATGGCATTAGGTACCGCCTGGGCTGTACGTGGTCGTTTCGGACACGAACAGGGGGCCGCCTGGGCGGGAGCGATCGGAGCGCTCAGTTTGTTGCTCGTTGCGAAAAGAACCGACTGGTACGAGAAGGTATTCAGGATTACACTGGCGGCAGCATTCGGATGGGGAATCAGCGGAGTGATGAGCTACGGGATTATTGTCGGCTATGGACGAGGTTCCGATTTCATCAACGTCTGCTACGGGCTGCTGATGTTGTTTGTACTCGGCTTGCTCTATGGCTTTCTCGGGGGAGGATTTTTCGGTCTTGCGCTGATGGATTCGAAGCAGAATCGCATACCCTGGCATTCGATACTGGCAGAGATGGTGGCCCTTGGGTTGCTGACGTACGCCGTGCTTATCAATCAGCTCGAATGGTTTATGACACCGCCGCGTTCAGAAATGTGGGCAGCATGTCTCGGCGCCAGTATCGCGGTAGGCTGGTTTATTATCCGAAATCAGTATTGGGGGGTTATGAAGGTCGCGGTGTGTTCGGCTATTGGAGCGGGATTTGGATTTGCCTTTGGTAACTTTCTCCAGGTGATGGGCCACGTTTCCGGTATTGGTTTCAACTTCTGGAATGTCATGGAATACTCGATCGGATTTTTCGGCGGTATCGGAATGGCGTATGGAACATTTACATCTTCGTGGCCGGTTTCCGCAGACCGGTTCTCCCCCGGAAGCAATATCCTTCCCATCTTTTTCGTTGCGTTGTTTGTTCCGTTTGTTGTATGGGACCAGTCATTCGTAACCGACCGGCTTGATTTCATTGTGGAGGCTGGCGGATCGGTGACCACGATCTTTTATTTCAAGCTCATGGCCATTGCGGCAATCCTCGCCGTAGCGGTCTGGTTGTTTAGCCGCAACGCATCGCGCGAGGCGTTGCCCGCGGATACTACAAAGCGGTTCTTTATTTTTTTTACCGCTTCATATATCTTTCTAAGCTTTTTGATAACGGGAGTTTACGTTCATCCGATCGAACAGTACCTGTACGTTATCAACCTGGTTGTTATCCTGCTTTTGCTTCCGAGGGCAGACGGGAAACTTGAGATCTCTGAATTTAAACTGCGCAGGTGGGCGCTCGTGGCCGGTATTGTGATCGTTTTTGTCGCTTTGCTGGCGATTATCGCGATCAACAGTCACGACCCGTTGCCGCGAAGCAACGTGAGGTTTGGTAGCTAGTAATCCAATGAATGAATGTCTTTATGAACAACGACAAACTGGCGATTGACGGTGGTGAGAAGACGGTGAAGAAGACGTTTCCCTGGCCCGTGTTCGACGACACTGATGTGGAGGCGGTAGCCAGTATCGCGCGAAGCGGTGCCTGGGCTAATCCCGACTGCAAAGGATACGTAGAGGTCTTCGAAAAGGAATTTGCCGCCTACTGCGGAAGCCGGTTTGCGGTCTCATGCGCAAATGGGTCGGTTGCACTCCGGCTTGCGCTTATCGCCTCTGGCGTGCGGGCGGGTGATGAAGTGATTGTTCCGCCTTACACGTTTATTGCCACAGCAAGTGTTGTGATTGAAGCCAATTGCGTACCGGTGTTTGTTGATATTCATCCGGATACCTATAACCTCGACCCGGCGAAGATCGAGGCCGCCATTACACCGCGAACCAGGGCGATCATACCGGTTCATTTCGCGGGACTTGCATGCGATATGGAGGCCATTATGGCCATTGCAGCGAAGCACAAGCTTGTTGTACTGGAGGATGCAGCCCATGCTCACGGAGGGGAATACAAGGGCCGGAAGCTGGGTTCCATTGGTCACGCGGGAAGCTTCAGCTTTCAGTCGTCGAAAAATCTCACCTCCGGAGAAGGCGGGATCGTTGTTACCGACGACGAGGCGTTGTACGAGCGGATGGATTCGCTGCGCAATGTAGGCAGGGTACGCGGAGGGCAGTGGTACGAACATCATTTTCTGGGATGCAACTATCGCATAACCCAGTTTCAGGCAGCTCTCCTTTCGCATCAGCTGAGGCGACTGGATGAGCAAACGAGAACACGTGATGCCAATGGACGATATCTTAGCGAGCTGTTGTCAGGTATCGACGGGATATCGCCACTCGTGCGGACTTCTGACGCTACCACGCACACCTATCACTTGTTTATCTTCCGGTACGACAAGACGGCGTTCGGCGGACTGTCAAAAAAGGAGTTTGCCGACGTGCTTGCCGCCGAGGGCGTCCCGACGTTTATGGGATACCCCGAACCGTTGTACAAGCAACCGGTATTTCAGAAGAAGAATTTCCTGTGTTACGCTATACCCGACGACGTCGACTACACGAACGTACACTGTCCCGTCGCCGAGCGCGCGTGTTACGAAGAAGGCGTGTGGATATTACAGCACGCGATGCTCGGAACGCCGGGCGACATGGAGGATTTCGCCAGGGCCGTGGGGAAAGTCAGAAGTTTAAAATTCCGGGTTTAGGGTTGTGGGACCTTTAAACCCGGAACCCTAAACCTCAAACTTTCTGCAACATATACTTCTTCCTGTACGCTACAGGTGTCAGGCCTTTTAACTGTTTGAACTGGCGGGCGATATTCTTGCTATCGCTGAGGCCGAGATCAAGGGCAATTTCGAAAATTGTCATATCGGTTTCCAGAAGCTTCTCTGTGAACTTCTCAATCCGCTTATTGTATATGTATTCATATACCGGGTAGCCCGTTGTCATGACAAAACGCTTTTCGAGCGACCGTCTCGACATAGGCACTTCTTTCAGTACCTGTGTAACCTTGAGATTCTTATCGAGGTTCTCGTGTATATATTTCAACGCGTCGACGATATATTTGTCGGCACTGGCGAAGATGTCTGTTGAAACACGGGAAACAACCTGGGTAGGTTGTACAACAATATCCTCGAACGTGTCCGTCTCTTTCTTAATCATCTGGTGGATGAGGCGGGCGGTGTCGTAGCCGCTTTTTTCCGTGTCCAGCCGGATGCTCGACAACGGCGGGTCCGATAGTTCGCAGAGCATTTCATCATCGTCTACACCGAGTACGGCGATTTCATCGGGTATTTTGATCTTGATGTGCCGACTCGCTTCGGTGATATGGTTACCGAGGTTATCGTCGCATGTCATGAGCGCCACAGGCTTTGGCAGCGATTTCAGCCACCGGGTGAGCGTAGAGGGTTTATAATGCCAAAGGTCTACTGCTCGGGCGTCGGTACGTTCGTAGAGGTGTACCTCGTATCCCGCTTCAGCAACCCGTTCCTTGAAGCCCTCGGCGCGTTCCCTCGACCAGACAATGTTGCGGAAGCCGTAAAATGCGAAGTTCTTGAACCCCTTTTTCAGGAAATACTCAGCACCCATACGGCCCGTTTTATGATAGTCGCCGGTGACGTTGGGGATTTCGCTGAACCTTTCTTTGAAGTCCTGTGCGATTATGGGAATCCCGGCCCGGAGAAATGTGGAGACTTCCGTGCTGTTGTAGAACTGACCAATAATACCGTCTGCTTTCCACTCTTTTGCCCAGGCGAGGATGCCTTCAATTCCAATCGTATCTCTGTAATGAGCGGGCATACGACAAAACGTCCAGGGTCCGTGTTCCCTGGAATACCGCGCAATTCCCCGAAGGAGGTTCTTTCCGTACTCTTCGGTAAAGTCACTGAGTAAGATGATTTTGCACATATCCTTATGGGTTACGTAAATACTTCCGAGTCACTTTCAGAATTTGTATAATTTTCTGTAGTACAATGACTAACGTTTTGTTTCAATGACGGTCTGATCGCGTTGTTTGCTGGTTCCGGCGAACTCAAAGAACGCCGACTTCCGCAGTCGTTCGAGCAGATTCTTGCTGTCGGCCGCGGAGAGGTTCTTCAGCGGTCTCCTCACAGGTCCGCAATCCACACCGATGAATCGCATGATCTCTTTTCCGGCGATCAGTGAATTGTAATCGCCGAGAATTCGGTATATCGCTGTTGCTTCAGATTCGAGTTCAGTCAGGCGTTCGATATGGCCGGCGTGGAATGCTTCGAGCATCCTGGAGTAGGCACTACCCATGTAATTATAGGTCGATCCGACGTAATTGCGATTTCCGCCCGCATACACCATCATGAACACTTCGTCCGATCCCCAGTACATGGCGTAATCGTCTTTGGCCTGATGGATACATTGCTGATAGTCGACGAGGTCGTTGAAGCTATTCTTGAGTCCCGCGAATGTGGGTATCTCCCGGGTAGCAACCTCCATGAATGATGTTAATGAAAAGTTAACACCGGTGAGGGAAGGTATATTATAGTAATAGAAGGGCACCTCCGGTGCGGCGGATGCCACATATTTACACTGATCAACGAGATCGCCGAGATTCTTGGGCCGGAAGTAGAATGTGGGTACCATCGCGATCCCTTCAACACCCTGCGACTGTGCGTGCTCCGCCATCTCGGCCGCCTCATTGAGGTTGGCGCTTCCTACATGCACGAATATCCGGAAGTCACTATCGTTATTTTGTTTTCTGCATTGTGTCCAGGTCTCCAGGAGTTTCTTCCTTTCAGCGGTACTCAGCGACATACATTCGCCGGTTGTACCATTCAGGAATACTCCTTTGTATCCCGATCCGATACAATGTTTGTATAGAGCATCAACCTGAGCGTAGTTGACCGCACCATCGCTGAGCATAGGGGTGAATACCGCTGGCAGAATTTGAACGTTGTACCGCAACATAGCTTTACAGGTATTGATTTGAATTTATTTATGTGAAAATTCGCAAACCTGCGTGCGGGGATCAATGTAGGCCGTTACTAAAAAGATGTATAAAATTATGATGATTTCCTCCGGTTTTTCCGTAGTTTGCGGGGTATGGGAGAGGTTATGAGTCTTACGGAAAAGGTCGAACTCAGGCGCTATTGCGTTATTCCCCAGAGTATTCAGAACAGGATGAACCAGCATCCATTATGCCATCCTCTCTTTCTTACAGAGATTGGATTCGAAGCCGATACGGTATTTCGTCCGTTCAAAAAACACACAGCGGGGAATCACTATCTTCTTATTTATGTCGCAAAAGGGCTGGGATGGTATACAGCCAAAGGAAAGACGTATCCTGTTCGTGAGAATGATTTTTTCGTGCTGGGGCCCGATATGCCGATGCGACTCTGGTCTTCGCACGAGAATCCCTGGAGTATCTATTGGGCGTTCTTTTCAGGATCCCGCGCGGAAGACATCATGCAGCATCTGATGGGCAAGGGTAGTCTTGCGCCGCGCAAGGCGAAGCCACTTGTCGGTCGCATCGCCCAGTTCAATGATATTCTCCATCACCTTGAATTGATGGAAAACATTGAGAATCTCGTGTACGCCAACAGCCGTTTCTATAGCTTCCTGTGCTCCTTCCGTCTCACGGTCTTATCGTCGCGAAAGCACGCGAGAAAGGACGGTGTCATTCAGAGTATAGAGTATATGCGCGAGAATATTCACGGCAATGTTACACTGAAGGAGCTGGCGAAGTCGGCCGGGCTGTCGGTTTCCCATTATTGCGCGCTCTTCAAAAAGAAGACCATGCAATCGCCGTTGAATCTCTATACTTCCATGAAGATCCAGCGGGCGTGTCAGTTACTGCAAGACAAGGATCAAACTATCAAATCAATCGCCTATAGTCTCGGGTTCTTTGATCAATATCACTTTTCAAAAGTGTTTAAACAGATCATGGGAGCATCCCCGAAGTACTTCAAGAGTCAGCGCCACGACTAGGGGCCTGCGTTTTTTGCGGCATAGTTGTCGTTAAATGCGGAGCGCCTTGAATAAAATTCATTTAACCTTATGGAAATTTTGCTTATTTAGGTCTCCATGCGGGCAGGTGCCTGTAAAACCGAGATACCACTAAATACCTGACGATGAAACGAAATAATCTCATTGTAGCACTGATTTTCCTTATCTTCTTTGTCATATCGTTCCTGACAAACATTCTCGGACCACTCATTCCCGATATCATTGATAGTTTCGATCTCAGTATCAGGCTGGCTGCCTTCCTGCCCTTCTCATTTTTCGTGGCGTATGGCGTAATGTCAATACCGTCCGGACTACTTGTCGAGAAATACTCGGAAAAGACGGTGATCACCCTGGGATTCGCACTGGCTTGCGTCGCCGCGTTTCTCTTTGCGTTGTTTCCGACATTTGAAGTGGCGCTTGTATCGTTGTTTGCCATCGGCATCGGGATGGCTATGTTACAGGTTGTCATCAACCCGCTGCTGCGCGTTGCTGGCGGCGAGCAACATTTTGCATTTAACTCAGTCATGGCGCAGCTGTTTTTTGGCGCTGCGTCTTTTCTCAGCCCTGAGCTCTACAGCTACCTGGTTGGTAATATTCACACCGAAGATCAGGGATTCCTGATCGGGATATTCAATAGCCTGGTAATGCCCGAGGTCAAGTGGATCTCGCTGTACTGGGTCTTTGCCGTGGTTGCTCTTCTCATGGTCATTATTGTAAACCTCGTCAGGTTGCCGAAAGTAGAATTGAAAGAAGATGAGCGGATCGACACAGGCGCGGGTCTTCGCGAGCTACTCGCCAACCGCCATGTATGGCTTTTCTTCCTCGGCATTTTCTGCTATGTGGGGACGGAACAGGGCGTCGCGACGTGGACTTCCAAGTTTTTGCAGACTTATCACGGCGTTGACCCTGCTACAACCGGCGCAACGGTCGTGTCACGTTTCTGGGGACTCATGACCGTAGGATGTCTTCTGGGATTGCTGGTGCTAAAGATCTTTGATAGCCGAAAGGTTCTGATCGGCGCAGCGGTCTGTACGATGACGATGCTCGGCCTCGCACTGTTCGGTTCCGTGGGTACAGCGTTGTTTTGCTTCCCGGCAATCGGCTTTTTCTTGAGCGTAATGTGGTCTGTCATCGTATCGCTGGGACTGAACTCCGTTCCGCGTCACCAGGGTACGTTTTCAGGGATCCTTTGCACAGGAATCGCCGGGGGCGCGGTGGTACCCCTGATTGTTGGTTGGGTGGGAGACGCTTTTGGGCTTCAAACGGCGATGCTCTTCCTCTTTATCACGCTTGGTTATGTACTCAGCGTGGGTATATGGGCGAAGCCGCTGATCAATAACGCAGTGGTAAGTAGCTGGCGTGAACTATTCAGCAAACCAAGCTCCTGATTTTTTGTAACACGTGAATTCGCTATCCGTAATCGATCCCCCGGTTGTTGCATTATGTCTGGTCGGCATGATCGGTATCGGTATTTATCCGAACCAAATGAAGCGAACCGCTTCGCGCCTGTTTACGCTATGGCTAATAGCCACCGCGTGCCTGTTGTTCCGTTGTTCATCCAATAACCCGACTTCGAATATGGAAGAAGCACAGCTTACAAAGAGTCCCTATGGCCACATGCTCAACTCGATCCAGGTCTTTTCACCGGATGATGAATGGATCGCCTACGACACACGAAACGATCAGACGCATATTGGACAAACATGCTGTATCGAGAAAGTAAATGTTAACACGGGCGAAGTAGTCAAATTGTATTCAGCCCCCGGCCAGACACGTCATGGCCCCGGAGTCGGGGCTGTCGCCTGGCATCCTCGTGAGTCAAAGCTCATCTTTATTCACGGCCTGCTGAACTGTAATGAGGCAGCCCCCTACGGATTCACGAGAAGATTTGGAGCGTTATTCGACGAAGGAGATCCCGGCAAGGTTGCTCCCGCCGATGCGCGCGCGACAGACCCCGTGCTGGTACCCGGTGCGTTGCGGGGAGGCACACATGCGCACAGCTGGAGCGGCGACGGGGAATGGATCAGCTTTACCTACAACGACGTCCTCCTGGAGAAACTGGAGCGGGACACGTCTTCATCCGTAAGAGATCTTCGCACGGTCGGGGTGATGTCGCCGGCAAAGCGGGTAAACGTGCCCGATGGAGATGCTGAAAATTTTTCAGGTGTCTACTTTTCAGCCCTTGTGACCACCGTTACCGAAGACCCAACACCCGGCAGCGACGAAATTGAAAAAGCGTTCGACGAATGCTGGATCGGTAACAATGGATACCAGCGGACAGACGGCAGCTGGCAGAAGCGCGCGATCGCGTTTCAGGGGCACGTGCGAACGAATGAAGGCTCGCTCATCACTGAGGTTTTTGTCTCCGATATCCCGGATGATATTACAAAGGCAGGGGAGAAGCCACTGGAGGGTACGGCGTTGTCGCGTCCCGCCGTTCCGCGAGGAGTAGCCCAACGACGCGTGACTTTCACCGAAGGCCGGAAATATCCAGGGCTGCAGGGTCCGCGTTTCTGGCTGCGATCATCGCCGGATGGTGGATTGATATACTTTCTGATGAAAGACGAGGGGGAGGTGATTCAGGTATATTCCGTTCCTGTCAACAAAGGGGAGATCCGGCAGGTGACGCACCTTGATACCTCCGTGCAAGGGCAGTTTAATATTAGTGCTGACGGTAAATCCCTCGCGCTCATAGCCGACAACAGTATCTGGGTTTGCGATATCGCTAGCGGGCATTGCGAGCGACTGACAGCAAAGACCGGTGACGATGAGGCTCCGGTTTTAGCTGTAATCTGGAACAACGCCGGGGATAGGTTGGCGTACAACCGATATGTTTCTGATGGAGAGGGAGTGTGGCTGCAGGTATTTGTGTTGCGGGTGAGGTAGGGAAGAGGGGGCATCCTGGGGTTTTAACCCCGGGTTGTTGCCCTCTCTTCCCACCCAAGATGCTTCCGGTGAAAGTACCACATCGATGCCAGAATCAGAATGGAACCAACAACCGAGATCGCGTATCCTCCCGAAATAAACACATCGACATAGCTGACCTCCGATGCGGAGAATTCTTTGAAGAAGAGTACGCCTACGCTTCCGACATACCCGAATGCATCAGCCACGTACATGATAAAGCCCACGGTGCCGACATAGCGGAAGGTGGCAATAAGTCGGTCAAAGAATATACTGTTGAAGGGAACATAACCCATATAGAGCCCTGTGCCGATAAGCACCATCCAGATCGGCGCACTAACTACCCCCTTTTCATATAGCAGTGTGCCGACACCAATGAGAACCATCCCTGCCATAATGATAATATGATTGACCATCAGCGCATATTTGTTGTTCCTGATCAGCATGATACTGCCCATGATGATCAGCACCACCAGCGAAACCGGTGTTTCAGTCTGTGTGAAGATCGCGGGGGAATTGCCATAGCCCAGCGATATCCATACGTCGGAGGAGAAATTTTCGCGGAAGTCGCGGAAGGCGGTGAGCAACATGTAAACGACAACAAACAATATAATTCCGGGGAGAAATGTCTTTAGGAATTTCCTCCGCTCATCGCCGTCCATGGGCTGGCGACGCGTTCGGAGCTGTTCGTCGAGGGCGGAGGGTGCCGGAATTTTGTCGACGAGCCATAGAAAGAGAGCGAATGGTATAGTGAAAATCCCCGAAGCTGCCAGAGGCATCCAATATTCGGAGACTCCCCAGTTCTGCATCAGGAAGGCGCCTACCGTCCGGCATAAACCGCCGGAGAAAATGAAGCTCACGGAAAGCGCGGCGCCGAGTATTTCGGTCATTCGCCGGCCCTCCATGTATTGAAAAACCATGCCCCATACCATGCCCAACGGAAATCCGTTTGTGAAAAGGAATATGAGATTATAGGGAGCGGGCACGATCGCGAAGAAAAACCAGGACACTCCGGCTATCACTACCATGAGAAGAATGCCGCGCGCGCGTGCATGTGCCTGTAGCTCTGAAATCACTTTGATGCCTGCGAACTTGGCAAGCCCATAGCCAACTACCTGAAACGTGATCAACCACACCTTATAGCTGACGCCGAGGTAAGCAAGTCCCTCGAACGTTGCGGCGGTAAATGTCTTCCTGAAAGCGTAGATGGAGGTGTAAAGACAAAAGCCGGTGATCGCGGCATACAGTGTGAAGACGAAGGCGTTGGATGTCCTCAGCTTTTGCGTGATAGAAGATTCAGCTGTTTGAGCCATAGTCGGAAAGCGGAATAGTGGAGGTGTGTGTGAAAATCAGACCACATTCTTACAAGTAAGCAAATATTCAGTTAAGCCGGTATTCCGGCCCGAAAAGTTTCTCATTTCAATCTCACCGGCTCCGATTGTGTCGTAATACCGCCGCAAGGGGTATATCCTTATCACCCGATATCTCGTATGTTGCAGTAAGAGTTATGCGTTATGTTGCCGCGATAGGGTTGATGATCTGCCTGGTGAGACCTTGCGCCTCACAGGACCCCACCTATTCGATCAGGAACTACAATGCAATTGATGGTCTGCCTCAATCGCAGGTAAACATCATGCTGGAAGACCGCAACGGCTACCTGTGGATTGGCACTCACGGTGGCGGACTGGCGCGTTTCGACGGCCGGGAATTCAAGGTGTTCACCACCCTCGATGGGCTATTGAGTAATATCATCACCTACCTCAAGCTGGATTCGAAGGATAATCTCTGGATCATTCATCCCAGAGGCATAACGAGGTTTGACGGGGTAAGCTTCAGAAATTTCGTACAGCCGGGGCTGCCCGCCGGCACCAGGCGGATAAGGCGCGCCTTCGAATTGAACGATACTATCTTTTTCATCTCGGCGCCGGGTCACCTGGGGAAGATCTATCGCGATTCGGTGTACTATTGGTCCAGACCGTTGCCCAACAACGAACTCGTGGGCTATTGTCACCTGACGCCTCACAAGGACATGCTCCTCTATACGACCGACAGCGCTTTCCATGTGAAGTCGCCGGCCGGCGAATATATAATCAGCCACAAGAACCGCTTCAACAGACTGTTTGGCATTCTAAACTACAAAGGGCAGGTGTGGGTGAGCACTGACAAAGGCAGGTTCACCATCGATTTTGAGAAGAGGGATTTCACACCAGCCTATCTGCCGGTCAGAAACCACATTGTGTATCTGGATTCAGTCAATGACGCCTTCTGGACGCGCCGTGCAAATGCTTTGATGAAGGAGACGTTGGTGGGAAACGAGGTAGTGATAGACACCGTATTGCGGGATGTGGAAATCAATCAGGTGCTGGTCGATTCGGAAGGGAACACCTGGGTTGCTACTCACGGGATGGGTCTTTACAAGTATTTTGTTCAGGATTTTGATCGCTACGGACCCAGGGATGCCGGTGTGATTATGGCAATACACCAGGACAGTCGCGGATATACCTGGATAGGTTCGACGACGAAGGGATTGTGGAGGATCAGGGGCGATGATCACAGGTTGTACTTCGATCCGCGCGAATCTTACCGGAATGAGATCCACGCTATTTCTGAAGGACCTGACGGAACCCTGTGGGTGGGAACTAGTTATGGACTGGGCCGGTATAACCGACAGACGGATTCGTTTCAATGGTACACGCGGGCAGACGGGCTGTCGAGCACGGCGATCGTGAATATTCAGTTTGATGAACGTGGCAACATGTATATCGGGACCTTCAACGGCGGCATCAACTATTTCGATGGTAGGTCATTCAGCCACATCACAATGAAAGAAGGATTGAGTTCCGACCACGTCAGCGCATCTCATTACTCGCGGTATTATAAGAAGCTATACGCGGGAAATGAATTTGGAATAAAATCGGTGGATGACGGCGGAATTGTATCCATATCGATCCCCGGGATCGAAAACGCGGGCATCATAGCGATTCAGGCTTATCGCGATTCGCTGCTGCTGCTTGGGTCAGGTGGCGCTGGCGTCGCAATTTATCATCCGCCGTCGCGCTCCACGAAGATGATCACCACCGATCATGGACTGCCCTCTGATTTCATATACTTTGTCGCGCCAGACAGCGATGACTATCTGTGGATCGGGACGGAAAAAGGAATTACACGCATGAAGTTGAATAGCCGGCTGGAGATCCTGGAGAACCTGCATTACGATTACGACAACGGGCTGACGGGCGTTGAGACGAACCAGAACGCATACTCTATGAAAGGCGATCTGAAATTGTTTGGCCTCATCGATGGCCTGTATCGTTTTAATCACCTTCAACGCAATGGGAGGAAGTCATTCGATCTTCATCTCACATCGGTTGAGCTCTTCTACGGGGAATATCCCGTCCGCCAATATTCCGATAGTGTGGTCGGCTTTTTCAAACTTCCGTATGAACCGGTGCTGCCCCCGGAGATCAATCATATTACATTTCATTACAACCGTGTCGACAAGGCATACCCTAAGTCGGTGAAGTTTCGCTACTTCCTTGAGAATTTTGATAAGACCTGGTCGCAAACATCGTCCAATAATGAAGTTACGTACAGCAATTTGCCGCCGGGCCAATACATATTTCACGTAATGGCCACTGATAATCACGGAAGTTGGGCGCCGGCTTCGGTGGTTTATCCGTTTACAGTAAGTGCGCCATTTTACAAAACAGCGTCGTTTGTAGTGGGTCTTTTTATTCTCCTGGCGGGTGCGGTGACACTGATTCTTTACATGAGAGTGAAGGCTCGTGTAAACAAATTGATCATGACGGAACGTATTCGAGCCCGTGAGCAGGAGACGCTGCGGAAGGAAATCGCCCGCGATTTTCACGATGAGATGGGAAACCAGCTTACGCGTATCATCAACTATATCAGTATCCTGAAGTTGAATGGTACAAATGGAAACCGGAGCCGGGATGATATCTATGCGAAGGTGGAGGATGCCGCGAAATATCTCTATACCGGTACGCGTGATTTTATATGGTCAATCGATCCGGGTAACGACGAGCTTTCACAATTGTTTCTGCATATCCGTGATTTCGGCGAAAAGCTGTTTGAAGAGAAAAATATAAGCTTTCGGGCCTATAATCAGGTGAAAGAGAAACACAAGATGCCCTATGGTTTTAGCAGGGAGGCGAATCTCATTTTCAAAGAAGCCATGACAAATGCGTTCAAGTATGCGCGTGCGGGTAACGTCTCGCTGGCGCTGGTGGCTATTGATGACTCTTTTGAGTTTTCGTTCGAAGATGATGGGATCGGTTTCTATGTCGGCGAACTGGAAAAATCAAATGGCCTGAAAAATATTCGCGAAAGAGCTGACAGGCTGGGGGCAATTTTACGTATACAGAGCGCGAAGGGCCGGGGTACGAAGGTGCTGCTCAAATTCAGACTAAACAAACCCATAAAATATGACCTTACCGTTTAAAAAGAGAGTTCTGATCGTGGAAGATGATCAGGAGATCAGAAACAGTTTTTCGCTTATCGTGAATAGTTCTCAGAAGTTCACGGTGATCAATGCCTATAGCAACTGTGAGGACGCTATTAGCCATGTGGGCAGGGATAAACCCGAGATCATTTTAATGGACATTGAATTACCGGGGATGAACGGTATCCAGGGGGCGAAGATCATCAGGGAGAAGAGTCCGCATAGTGACATTATCATGGTTACGGTGTACGAGGACAACGAACTGGTGTTTGAGGCGCTGAAGGCGGGCGCTTCCGGCTATATTACCAAGAGTGCAAACTACATGGAATTACTGACGGCCCTGGAAGAGATTGTCAAGGGGGGAGCGCCGATGAGTAGCCGTATTGCACGGATGGTAATCGACAACTTTCATGTCAATCCGAATTCTCCGTTGACACGCCGTGAGACCGAGATCCTGCAGCTGATCTCGGAAGGTAAGACCTATACACAGATCTCGGAAGAGCTGTTTATTTCAAAAGAAACGGCAAAAACCCACATCAAAAATATCTATTCGAAATTGCAGGTTAACAGCAAGTCGGAGGCGATCGCAAAGGCGAATATGGATAAGCTGATTTAACGCAAGGGGTGGTTTACGAATTGATCCGCTCCAGATCCTCCGGAGTGTCTATCGCGATGGAATCAGCCGTTGTTTCCGCGGTCTTGATACGAAATCCATTCTCGAGCCAGCGAAGTTGCTCAAGTGCCTCAGCTTTCTCGAGAGAAGAGGGCGGGAGTTTTGTGATTTTGGCGAGCACATCGCGCTTGTATCCGTAGATTCCGATATGCTGAAAATATGTGTGTCGGTCTAACCATTCGTCTTCACTGATATTTCGAAGGTAGGGGATAGGATGCCGGCTGAAATAGATTGCGAAACCGTCACGGTCGACGGCGACCTTGGGCGAGTTCGGATTAAAGAGTGTTTCACGCGAACTGATCTTCTTGACCAACGTTGCTAACTCGGTCCTGTTGTCGTTGAAGCAATCACAAACCAGCTGGATTTGCAGGGGATCAATAAACGGTTCGTCTCCCTGGATGTTAACGATGGCATCGCACGATAAGCCGAGCTTACTAACGACTTCGGCGCACCGGTCTGTTCCGCTTGGATGATCAGGTGATGTCATGCATACCCGCCCTCCGAACCGTATTACCTCAGCTTCAATAGCCGGGTGATCGGTTGCGACTATTACCCCCGATAATGCCTTTGTTTTTCTTGCCTGCCGGTAAACCAGTTCGATCATGGTTTTGCCACCGATGTCTGCCAATGGCTTACCAGGAAACCGGGTCGAGGCGTGGCGCGCGGGTATGATTCCATAAATAACTTTCATGCGCTGGGTTGCTGACGTTGGGTTAACGCCAAAATTAACAAAAAAAAAGCCGCTACCTGTTACGGTAACGACTTTAAACCCCACTAGCTAAAACCTGACTTATGGAATGATTAATTCTGTTCGTCGCTGTCGTCAAAAAGCGCTTCTAACTTGTCGCCCATATCGCGGAAAGCATTTCCAACGTCATGGGCGGTGTTGCGGGAAGCCACTTTCACATCCCGCCACGTCGCTTTGCTCGCACTTTCGATATCATCAATGGTCTTGTCTAATTTCGACCTTTCATCGGTAAGCCTGCGATTGGCCTGTTCAAGCTCCTCACGACTCTTTTGTGATGCCTTTTCCAGTTTTTTGTCGATTTTTTCGAGCTCTTGATCGATGTCCTTACGTAATGCCGTAAGTTCCTTCTTCATTTCATCTCTCTCCTTTTGAAAGGCTTCGTCGGAAATCACTTCCGTGTTATCAGCGTTCTCGTCGCGCTGGTTCGAGCAACCCGCCAGTGAGAGCATAGCGCTCGTTAGCAGTACTAAAGCAAATATTCTGAATAGCGTTTTCATGTGTGTCTTATTGAGTTAAGGTGTTTGTTGAGTTAGAAACTCGCTTTCGCGTTCATACACTGTATGTAAAATCCGTGCCAGAGGGAACGCCACGCGTTCCGTTGCCCTGTTTCCACAACGCGATCGCTCCGGCTCTGTGGGGTTTCTTAAGCCATTGCGATGAATAACCATTTTGCCGTTAGTGTGGAATATTATCTACGATGACCTATATTTAAACAGGGGAATGGGAAATGATTCCACACCGGCCGGGTGAGGAAATAAATTTTCTTATGACGTCTTTATCTGGCAAGTGATTGGTTTATAGGTTTTTGTGATTAATAATACTGTTTTCCGGAAAAATGGTTTGACGCTTGTAAAAAGGTTAGGTGTATCACTTGACCTTACATGCTATGCTTTATCAAAACCTGACACAAAAGCAACAGTTGAAGATTCATCCTCAGCATTTGCAAATGCTGCAGCTTCTGCATCTGAACACTATTGAACTGGAACAGCGCATTGAGAATGAGCTGGAGGAGAATCCACTGATTGAGGAGAAAGCTGATGAAGACGGCGCGCTTCTTGAAGTAAACGGGCAAGACTCCACACAGGACTACAAAGACTGGGAAGAATATGGTTATGACGATATCCCGGACTACCGGACTGAGAATGCGCAGCATTTTCAGTCGCAAGCTCCACTTGAGAAGCCACTCGTCGAGATGGAAGATTTTCGCCAGGAATTGAAGAATCAATTAGCCTTGCTTCGACTGGAGTCGGGGGAGACCGGGATTGGCGATTTCATCATCGACAGCTTGACGGATGAGGGCTTTCTCGAATTTTCCTGCGAAAGTCTGGCCGATGACTATTCGATGAAGTTCAGCAAGTGGATTGAGCCCGATCTGGTGCAAAAGCTCGTCGGTGTCGTTCAGACGTTGGAACCCGTCGGTGTTGCAACGGCCAATATCAAGGAATGCCTGATGGTTCAGCTGAAGCTGATGAAGCCGACAGTCGAAATAAAGCTGGCGCTATCCGTTCTGGAGAATTATTACCACGAGTTGATGCATAGGAATTTCGAAAGGATCATCAATGAGTTGAAGATTGGGGAGGAAGATCTGAAGGATGTTTTTCAACTGCTGAGTACTCTTAAACTGAAGCCGGTGACGGCTACCAGCGTGACACCACAGACGGAAACTATTTTGCCGGATTTTGTCCTTACGCAGGAAGACGATGTCATGAGTATCAGCCTTGCGAGGGAGCGTTCGTCCAAACTGAGCATCAGCTCATCGTGGAAAAAAATGGTGTATGATACCGAAAAGAGCCAGACAGACAATCGCTCCAAGCAGTATCTGAAGAGCAAGCTGAACGCGGCGGAGTGGTTTGTGAATGCCATTCGGCAGCGGGAGTCGACGATGCTTAAAGTGATGGAAGCTATCGTGCGGTTGCAGCATGGCTATTTTCAGGAAGGTGACATCACAAAATTGAAGCCCATGATCCTTAAGAATGTCGCCGAGATGGTGGGAGTGGACATTTCCACCGTTTCGCGCATTACCTGCAATAAATATGTACAGACTCATTTTGGAAATGTGTTGTTGAAGTCGTTGTTTACAGAAGGTATTGCAAACCACAAAGGCGAAGTAGTCAGTAACAAGGTGATTCAGAAGACGATCGAGGAGGTGATCAGTGCTGAAGACAAGAAAAGCCCTTATTCTGATCAGCAGCTTGTGAAAGTACTCGCGACAAGAGGCTTTGAGATCGCGCGACGCACGGTCACGAAGTATCGTGAGCAACTGCGTATTCCGGCGGCGCAGATGCGGGCATTTTTGGCCTGACGATCGCTAACGACGATTTTTTTTACCCAACGTATACACATAGCCCATGGAAAAAATACTAATCATTGATGATGATAAGGATTTATGCTTTGTTCTGAAACGCTTTCTTTCGAAACATGGATTTGAGGTAATTGAAGCAACTTCCGGAAAGGCAGCGCTTGATATTCTCGAAAATGTCAAGCCAGACCTTATCCTCTGCGACTTTCGCCTGGAGGATATGAGCGGGAGTTCGATCCTGAAAAGGATCAAAGAGCTGAATCCTTCCGTCCCTGTCATCATAATCACCGGATACAGCAATATAAAGACTGCGGTGGAGGTTATGAAACTCGGGGCGATGGACTATGTTACAAAGCCATTGTTGCCGGATGAGATATTGCTGACCATTCGCAAAGCTCTAAATGCAGCGGATGAAAAAGGAGATGTTGGAAAAACAACAGAAGAGACCGATTCCGGCGGAACCGCGGCGAAAACCGAGAAGTCGGCTCCTGCAAAGCGCTACACCGATAATGGTTCTCACATTTTCGGCGATAGTCCCGACTTCAAGAATATTCTCAATCAGATCGATCTCGTCGCTCCGACCAACTATAGCATCATTATCTACGGGGAGAGTGGGAGTGGAAAAGAGGTAATTGCGCAGGAGATCCACAGGCGCAGCAAGAGAAACCACAAGCCGTTTGTTGCGATAGACTGCGGAACGCTGTCGCGCGAGCTCGCGGGAAGTGAACTGTTTGGGCACGAAAAGGGCTCGTTTACCGGCGCGATAGGACAGAAGGCGGGTAGCTTCGAATTGGCGAATGGTGGTACTATTTTCCTCGATGAGATTTCTAACCTCCCGTACGACGTGCAGGTAACGCTCCTCCGCGTTGTCCAGGAGAGAAAAATGCGGAGAGTGGGCGGAATCAGGGATATCGATCTCGATGTCCGGATCATTGTAGCCAGTAACCGGAAATTGTGGGATGCTGCACGTGGAGGCGACTTCCGCGAAGACCTCTATCACCGCTTCAATGAATTCCAGATCAATGTACCACCGTTGAGGGAACGCGTGAGCGATATAATGGTATTCGCCAACCACTTCCTGACTGAGACTAACAGGGAGTTGGGAAAAAATGTGAAACGGTTTTCGCCGGAAGTGGAAGAGGTGTTTCAGAAATACGTCTGGCACGGAAATCTTCGTGAGTTGAAGAACGTAGTGAAACGCGCCACACTGATGTCCGACAGCAGTGTGATCGACATCAAGAGTATTCCGTTCGAACTCGTCAATTATCGAAAGCTCCAGTTTGACAATGTCGGAGAACCGGTGCCCGTCGCCACCCATGTCCCGGAGACTTCCGGCGCTGTGAGCCCACAACCCGCGCCGGCGCGCGAACCGGGGCTCAAGAGTGTCAGTATCGATGCCGAATATGAATGGATACTGGAAACACTCAAAAAGGTTGACTTTAATAAAAGCAAGGCCGCCAAGCTGCTGAAGATAGACCGAAAGACTTTGTACAACAAGATCAAGCAGTACAAAGACCTGAACAACGGGCTATAGCAGACTTGTACCCTGGATTTTCAGACATAAAAATACATAGATGCAAAGTGATGTTGCCAACACCGGATGACATACGAGAGGAATTGGACACCAGGGACCAATTGAATATTACGCGTGACTTGCTCGGCGAAACGGAGGATCTTTTACAGTCTGGCAGCTGGGCGTGGGATGTCAACAGGAATACTATTACCTGGACGCCGGGATTGTATTCTATGCTTGGGTATGATCCCAAATACATAGAAAGCAAGATAAGCGTAAGTTTCTATGTAAGTCACATAGTGGCGGACTTCCGAAAGCCATTCCAGGACTTGCTCGCTGCAGCATTGAACGGTTCCGGAGATTTCTCATACGGGTATGACATCACGACCCACAATGGCACGGTAAAGAGAATTTCTACGAAGGTGAAGACTGTCCGGGATGTGAGGGGCGGGGTAGTGAGAGTGCTGTGTATCAATCGTGATATGACTGCGCTTCCCGCTGTGGAAGCCGATCAGGGGAGTGATACTCGCGCGGTCAACAATTTCAGTAAGGACCTTGAGGAGTTTTCATACGTCGCATCCCACGACCTGCAGGAGCCATTAAGAAAGATCTCGATGTTTACTGAACGGCTGAAGGCTAAGTACGACGACGTATTTGACCACGAAGGCCACCTTTTTGTCGATCGGGTCCTTGCTTCGGCAGCGAACATGCGCGCGCTGATCGATAGTTTGCTCGATTTTTCACGGGTGAACGTCAGTTCGCATGCCTTTGAGCAGGTTGATATCGGAACGGTTGTCAAAGATGTTATTTCAGGACTCAATCAGAGTATAACCGAAGCAAAAGCGGTGATTACGGTTTCGGATACGATGCCGACCATTGCGGCTGTTGCGCCGGAGATGAAACAATTGCTCGGTAACATCCTGTCTAATGCCATCAAGTTTCGCAAGCCGGATGCGACGGTGTCTGTTGACGTGCGGGTGAGAGAACTATCAAAACAAGACAAATATAGCCTGGGCTTGTCGCCTGAGGTCCGTCATATCAGGATCGAAATTCAGGACAATGGAATAGGGTTCGAGCCTCAATTCTCGGAAAAGATATTTGAGATATTTCAGCGGCTCAACGGTAAGGCGGAATACCCCGGGTCCGGGATCGGACTGGCTATTTGTAAAAAAATTGTTGAAAAGCACAGTGGGTTGATTTTCGCGGAGGGCAAGCCCGACGTCGGCGCCACGTTTACGACGATACTACCGGAGGAAAGATCGTAGCATGGCAGCTTCATCTCAACCTGTTCGGATTTTGATCATCGATGATGATGAGGACGACTTTATTCTGACGAGTAGCTTTATTAATTCGATTGAAGATCGCACCTTCGACATTCAGTGGTGCTACAGCTACAAGACTGCGCTTGAGTATATCGCATCGCGTCGTTTCGACCTGTATTTTGTGGATTATCGGCTGGGCGCAAAAACCGGTATAGATCTCCTGGGTGAGGCCATGACCATGAACTGCGAGGAGCCTATCATATTGCTGACCGGAAAGGGAAATTCGGCGATTGACAAGCAGGCGATGCAGATGGGCGCGGTCGATTACCTGATCAAATCCGAGCTATCACCTGAAAAGCTCGAGCGCTGCATCCGGTACGCACTTGAGCGGGCGGCTTCTACAAAGGCCCTGCGCGCCAACGAACGCAAGTATCGCAGTATTTTTGAAAAGTCCAAGGAAGCGGTGTTTACCACCGACTTGTCGCTCGTCTTTAAAGACGTGAACGCGGCAATGGTAAATCTGGTCAGCACGGACAGAAATCAGTTGATTAAACACACTCTTTTTCAGTTTATCGATAGCGAGACGGTACGGGCTTCTGTCAGATCCCGGCTGGAAAAATCGGGTCAGGTAAACGACCTTGAAGTGGAAGTTATCAACGCGAAGGGAAAACGCAGAAACTGTATCCTGTACCTCTCGATAGAGTTTGACAGTAACAACAACCGCTACGTTCAGGGTATTCTCCACGATATCACGAATCAGAAAAAGACCGAACGCGCGACCCTCCTTGCGGAAAAGCTTGCCGCCACCGGGCGCCTGGTCAGAACGCTTGCGCACGAGGTCAGAAATCCGCTGAGCAACATCCACATGTCGCTTGAACAATTGAGTACGCTGACAAATGAAGAAGAAAGAATCTACATAGACATCATCGACCGGAACGGGAAGCGCATCAACGACCTCATTACAGAGCTATTGACGTCGTCGAAGCCAACGGAAATGGTTTTCAGCCGCACCATCCTGCAAACAACCGTCGACGAAGCTATCAGCATCGCGCTTGACCGGTTGACGTTGAAACATATAAAACTGAAAGTCAGCTATCCCGAATTTCCCTGTTATATACGCGCCGACAAGGAGAAATTGAAAATCGCCTTGCTCAATATTGTAATCAACGCCATAGAAGCCATCGGAGATGATAATGGTGAAATCTTCATCTCAGTACTCCCAAGTGAGGAATATTATAGTCTCGATATCAGCGATAACGGGTGCGGTATTTCACAGGAGAATTTATCAAAACTCTTTGAGCCCTATTTTACTTCCAAACGCAACGGCATCGGCCTGGGTCTCGCTTCGACCCTTAATATCGTTCAGGCTCATAACGCGTCTATTGAAGTTAAATCCAAAGTGGGCGTAGGCACTACCTTCTTCATCAGCTTCAACCAGGCGTAAAACACAGGTAATCATTTCTCCGGTTGCGGAGGGTTATCCGTACCGGCGTTGGTGACTTTGTCCTGCTCATCCTGGTTGGTGATCTCAGTATGAGCCGGTACGTCTGTGTCGGGTGCTTCCCTGATACGCTCGTTAGGCGAGGGCTTTCTTTCGTCATCAATGCGTTCGGCTGCAGCCGGCGGCTCTGGCCGGCCGGGATGCTTCCCCTTCGGTTTCTCACCCGGATCCGGTTTCTTTTCTGGTGGCTTCATCGCTTCCGATTTATTTTGTTTCTACACTTTTTCCTTGATGTTATTGAAGCGATTTTCCGCTTCCGTTACGCGTTTAGAGGCCTCCGTGGAGACCTTGTCTTTCAGCGTGTTCAACTGGTCTTTGCCTTGTGCCAGAAGATCAGCTAGTTGGTGCGACCAATCGCCGGTAGTATCGGTAATTTTTTTTCGGAGGTCGCTTCCCTTTTCGGGGGCGACGAGCATTCCAATGATAGCGCCGACCGCGGCGGCACCCATAACAGCCAGAATTGTTTTGCTTGTTGAGTTCATAATAGATTTATTTATAGTGTTAATGTGATGATTTGATAAAATCTTGTTCCCAAATCAATTACTTTCGTGTGTAGACTTTATTCTACGAGCGACGGAGGCGGATACTCCGCAGGTTGGGATTGTTTCATAATTGATAAGTCATATTTAAGAAATGCTCAGGAAGAAAATAGTAATCATCGATGACGAAATGGATCTGTGTCATTTGATGAAACGTTATTTTCTAAACCTGAATCACGACGTCTTCCTTGCGAATACACTCCGATCAGGACTCTCCCTGATACGGGACTTGTCGCCCGACGTCGTCTTTATTGACAATAATCTGCCCGACGGTCTCGGGTGGGAACAGATGGAATCTTTGATGGATGAGTTCCCTTCCCTGAAGATCAATCTTATCAGCGCCTATGAGTACCTTCCCCCGGCACTCAGAGATCGCGATGGTCACGCTGTCAGTATTCTTGAAAAGCCGCTGAAACTCAATACTCTCAAAGACTACATCTAGGAACCCCAGGCTAGTTGGGCTGGCGTTTCTTTGCCAGCCGATCCAGTCGCTTTTCCTCCTTTTGCGAGGTTCGCTCGTCCTTTTTGGAGTTGCGATCATTTGCCCCCGTGTTGTCGAGGTTGTAGGTAGACTTTATGCCGGATATCAGCGACTTCGACCAGTAATTGAAAATGGACTTTGACTGGTCGCGAACAAAATCAATGGATCCTTTGCGTTTGTCCTCCGGCAAATCATCTGTCATATCCGTGCGGAACACAAAGGTGTTCATCATGAAGGTTTTGAAATTGTCCTTTTGGGGCTCATTACTGGCATCAGTATCCTCCTTGAATGTAACAAGTTTCAGGCCCTGGTAGTTCAATTTTACCTCGCCATCGGAACGCAGCGAGTTGAACCGGAAGTCAAACAGCAACTCCTTCATAATCCCCGATTCAATGTGTAATTGCGTAGATGGGGTGAGTATCGGATTCAGCCGTGGGAGTGGGAAATTTCTGATCCACCCTTTGGCCGTTGAATGCTTCGTTGTCTCTGCGGGGAACGTGACAAAGAGTGCCAGCTCGCCACGGCCGAACAGGCGTGCGCGCGCGTCGAGGGTAGTATTTCCCGAATCGCCGTCGCTCGATACATTTCCGATGGTGGCGTTTAGCTTGTCGAAAAATATTCCGGCGGGCTTCGCGGTACCCTCGGCGAATTCCTCGTATTGAACAAAGCTGTTGGTGATTTTCACCGAGTCGATACGTAATCCGAAGGGGAGACTCTGTAGCCAGGCGATCGGAAGTGGTTTTTCCTTCACGATAAAGGGAAGGCGTCGGTCCCTGAAGAGTTCAACATGAAAGCGAATTTCCGCTATACCGACGCGCAAATTAAATGAATCGGAATTCGTGAAGGATACGTCGGTTGCTGTGAAGGAGGGGATGATGCCGTCGAAGCGATCGACTTCATATCCGAGTTTCCCGCCGAACGTGAGTTTTCCAAAGCCCGGGATGACCTTGATGGAGTCTGCGCGAACGGTCTTTTTCTCCGCGTTCCACTCTGCGCGAAGCATACGGAAGGTGTAGAACTCCCTGGGCAGCGTTATTTCCGCACTGTCTACGACAAACCCGGAAACGATATCCCGGAGTGGCCTGTCACCCTGCATGTCAGCGTTGAGATCCGTGACAGACAGGTGCCCCTTTATTCCCGCAATTGTATGACACGCGGCGCTGTCTGTGTACATAATATCGGCTGACCTTACATAGACATGATCGATCCTGATCCTGAAATCGCCCGTCCTCTGTTTGGTGGAATCGGCTACCAGCATTGAGTTTTGGCGTATTACGACGCGGGGTTGGTGGAGATACAACGCATCCAGTGAAAGTCTTTTACGGAGGATCAATTGTGTCAGGCTTATGCCCTCGGCCCGGATTGCAGCGATAGTGATGCTTTCCGGATATAAACAAGCGGTATCGTAGTCAATCTTCCCGAGGGTGACATTATCTAATTCTATCGCACTGTGACGCCAGTCGACGCGTATGGAGTCGTATCGCATGGTGAACCCACTGATATTGAGTGATTCTATGCGGTTTTTGAGCTTTGCGGCAACCTTTTCGAAAACAAAGGCCCGCACCCATATTAATGCGCCGACGGTTACCAGCGCTACCGTTATCCATACGAGGTATCTTTTTCTCATTGCGTTTCTGAATATACCATCTTTGTTTAAAAGATGGTGCCACAAGGTGCTTACCGGGTTCCGGAGAGCGATGAAGCAGATTCCTGATGGTGCTTTAAGGGAAGAGAGACGATGAATGTCGATCCTTCGTCGACTTTGCTGTGGACGGAAATATATCCCTTGTGTTGTTCGACGATCTTTTTGCACAGGGCAAGTCCGATCCCCGTTCCCCGGAATTCGGAGCTATGATGAAGGCGCCTGAACATTCCAAAGATCTCTTCTGAATACTTTTGTTCAAAACCGATTCCATTATCCCGGACATAGATCCTGCAGTATTTGGAGTCGGTATCATCTTCTGCTTTTCCGTTGAGTTGAGAGCCGACCTCCGCAGTGATGGTAACCTGGGGCGGGACGTCTTTCTTGGAGTATTTCAGGGCGTTGCTGATAAGATTTTGAAAAAGCGGTTTAATGAGACTCGGATTAACGCTGAGTGACGGGATCTTTCCGACCACTACTTTTCCATTTTTCGTTTTGATTTCGTCATCGAGGTCAACAACCACTTCGTCGATCAGAGCGTTCATCTCCACCTTTATGAAAGAGGGGTAGTCGGCCGATATCTTCGAGAAAGTGAGAATATCGGTGATGAGATTCTGCATTCTCTCGACCGCGTTGTGTATGCGTTGAATGTTTGTACGGCCGTCGTCATCAAGGATATCGTTGTATTTCATGACTAGTCTGTCACTGAACATCCGGATCTTTCGCAGGGGTTCCTGCAGATCGTGGGAGGCCATGAAAGCGAACCGGTCGAGGTCTTTGTTGGCTCGTTCCAGGCTTGCGATGTTTTCAAGCAATTGGTGGTTTAGGTGCTTGATTTTCTCTTCGCTGGCCTTGCGTTCCTTGATTTCTATCTCCAGACACTGGTTAGCAGCTACGAGTCGTTGCTCTTGCGCCAACAGTTGTCGGTTCTTGCGATAGAGGTCTACGAGCACTGTAACTTTGGCCCGCAATACCGCCGGTTTTATCGGTTTGTATATGTAGTCTATCGCACCCGCCTGATACCCGCGAAACAGGTTTTCGTCTCCAAAATTGTTGGCGGTGATGAATATGATCGGAATATGTTTAAGCTTGTCGCGCTCGTAGATAAGGGATGCTGTCTCGAAGCCATTGAGGTTGGGCATTTTAACATCCATGAGAATGAGTGCGAAGTCGAATTCACGCAACAAAATCTTCAACGCCTCCTTACCGGAATTGGCCTTGACAAATCGATAGCCATCGGGCTCAAAGATAGTCTCTATGGCCAGCAGGTTGTCTTCTCTGTCATCGACTAAAAGAATCTTCGGATACATTCAAGTTTGTTATTTAAAGAACCATAATCTCATTAACGAAAGGAGCTGGTCGATTTTTACAGGCTTTGTAATATAATCGGATGCCCCTGCTTCAATACACTTTTGACGGTCCCCTTTCATTGCTTTCGCAGTCACGGCAATGATCGGAAGGCTGACGTTCTTGTGTTCCCTGCGTATTCTCTGAGTGGTTTCATATCCATCCATTTCGGGCATCATGATATCCATCAAGACCATTTCGATCACCGGATTGTCATTCAGAATTTGAATGGCTTCCTGCCCGCTCTCAGCGGTGATCACATTGATGTTAAACCGCTCGAATACAGTGGTAAGCGCAAACAGATTGCGAATGTCATCATCAACGATCAGGACATTGCGTCCTGTCAGGATATCTTCTTTACTCCTGATGGTTTCGATGATCTGACGCTTGTTCGTCGCGAGATTCATGTGCGGAATATGCAACTGCGTCACCACTTCCTCAAGCAGGTGTTCAATCGAATTGACGCCCTTCGGCAGTACTGCATGGGAAGTCTGGTAGATCCGGCTCAGTTCCTTGCGACTAAAATCCCGGGCTGAATATACAATTACCGGAGTTAGCGGAGCCTTGTCTTTGCTGATTTTTTGCAGTAATTCCTCTCCGGCAATATCGGGGAGCGAGTAGTCGACGACAATACAGTCGAAATTCCGTTCCTCCATTTTTGAAAACGCTTCTTTGCCGCTTGACACTACTTCCACACGAATGTAATTGTCCGTGAGCATTCTGGCGATCTGGGAAGCATCTTGCTCATTGTGTTCCACAACGAGTACATCCTGCACGTTCTTGCTTCTGAAGTTGTTTATGTCGCTGAAGAGTTGATCAACAGCTTCGTTGTTTACCGGTTTCAGCATGAAATTTCGTGCACCGCGTTTCAGGGCGAGAATTCTATTCTCTTCACCTGAGATCACGTAGATGGGTATATGACGATAGTTGAGGTCATTCCGGAGAAGGTCAACTACTTTCCACCCGCTGGTATCGGGTAACTTGATATCCAGCGTGATGGCGATCGGCGAATAGCGGCTGATAAAGTCGAACACTTCGAGGTAGTTTGTCGCTACAATGGCTTTAAGACCTTTCGCGTGTGCTTTGTCGATGATAATCCTGCTGAAGTAGAAGTCGTCTTCCACGATCAGCAATACCTGATCAGACGGTTGGATATTATTGCGATCGTCTCCGGTTTCATTGATCAGTTCGCTAACCATTTCCATATTCCTTCCATCGGTACCGTCTTTGGTGATGTGAAGGTTGGTGAGCAAGTTGGCGATCTCATCCTCTTGTTCCTGAAACTGACCGAATACGCGCATACTGTTGTGCGGGAAAGGAGGGGAGGTTGCCAGGCTGTCGATGGGGATGTAGAGTGTGAACGTACTGCCACGGCCCGGTGTGCTTTCCAGTTCGATCGCACCACCGAGCAGGTCGGCGAGCCCGCGGCTGATCGAAAGCCCGAGCCCTGTTCCGCCGTATTTCCGACTGGTAGACCCTTCTGCCTGCTGGAATGCTTCGAAGATGATCATTTGCTTCTCGACCGGAATACCAATGCCCGTATCGCTGATGGAGAACCCAACAACCATTTTTGCGACATCGAGATTCGGGTTTGATCTCCACCCTTCTTTCGCTTCAAAGATGTGGAGGCTCACCCCTCCTTTTTCGGTGAATTTGAATGCATTCGAAAGCAGGTTTTTCAGGATCTGGTTCAGGCGCTGTATATCGGTTTCAATAGCGGCTGGCAGCTCACTTGATGCGTTTATACTAAACCGTAGATTTCGAGCCTCCGATATTGGCCTGAAGGTGGTCTCCGCAAAGGAAGCAATCTCGCTGAGGTTGACAGGAGCGATGTTGGTGGAGATAAAGCCTGATTCGATCTTCGATAGATCCAGGATGTCATTGATCAACTGAATGAGGTCATCGCCGCAGGAGTGGATGGTCTTCGCATATCGCACTTGCTTCTCCGAAAGGTTGCCTTCCGCATTTTCAAATAGCTGCTGAGCGAGGATCAACAGACTGTTCAGCGGTGTGCGAAGCTCATGCGACATGTTCGCCAGAAACTCTGATTTGTATTTCGATGTAAGTTGAAGCTGCTCGGCTTTTTCCTCCAAGGAGCGTCGCGCTTCTTCTACTTCCTTGTTTTTTTCCTCTACTTCTTCTTTCTGGGTTACCAGCAGGAGTGCTTTGTCCTGGAGTTCATCATTGGTTCTCCGCAACTCTTCCTGCTGGATTTTAAGCTCGCTGGCAAGGGATTGCGACTGGATAAGAAGACTTTCTGTGCGTGTATTCGCCTCGATAGTATTTAAGACGATACCGATAGATTCCGTCACCTGGTCGAGGAAATCGAGGTGGGTCTGGCTGAAGACGTCCAGCGAAGCGAGTTCTATGACCGCTTTCACATTGCTTTCGAAGAGCACAGGAAGGATCACCAGGTTGGAGGGGGCGGCTTTGCCCAGACCTGAGGTAATACTGATATAGTTTGCTGCAACGTTCGAGAGCAGGATGCGTTCTTTTTCCACCGCACATTGCCCGACGAGTCCCTCGCCGATTGCGAATTCCCTGACGATATCCTTTTTGCCTTTATAGGCATATCCTGCGTACAGGGCGAGTTTGGCTGGTGTATTCTTGTCTTCCTGTCTGAGGATGTAGAATGCGCCGTGATGTGCATTCACCACCTGGGCGAGTTCTGAAAGGATACGCGTGGTTACGGCATCAAGGTCTTTCTGACCTTGCAGCATTTGCGTAAACTTTGCCAGGTTGGATTTCAGCCAGTCAGTTTCCTGGTTCCTGAGCGTTGTGGCGCGCAGGTTTGCGATCATTTGGTTGATCGTATCCTTCAGTGATTCGACTTCTCCTTTCGCCTCGACGCGGATCGTGCGTGTGAGGTCTCCCTTGGTTACCGCGGAGGCCACTTCCGCGATCGAGCGTACCTGGGTGGTAAGGTTCTGTGCGAGCTGATTTACGTTTTCCGTGAGGTTCTTCCATATCCCCGAAGTCCCCGGTACGTTGGCCTGACCACCGAGTCGGCCTTCAACACCCACCTCACGTGCCACCGTGGTTACCTGGTCGGCAAAGACAGCGAGGGTGTCGATCATTTCATTGATTGTTTCCGTGAGTTGCGCGACCTCACCCTTTGCGTTAATGGAGAGTTTCTGCCGGAGATCACCCGATGCTACAGAGGTCACGACCTTGGCGATTCCCCGCACCTGGCCAGTGATATTCCCCGCCATCTGATTCACCGAGTCAGTGAGGTCTTTCCAGGTGCCGGCCACGCCGGGTACCCCGGCTTGTCCGCCGAGTTTTCCATCCGTACCGACCTCGCGGGCCACGCGTGTTACTTCGGAAGCAAAACCCCGCAGCTGATCGACCATTGTGTTGATGGTATTCTTCAGTTCGAGGATTTCACCTTTTACATCCACAGTGATCTTGCGCGACAAGTCGCCATTCGCCACGGCGGTTGTCACCTCCGCGATGTTCCTCACCTGCGACGTGAGGTTACCCGCCATCTTGTTTACGGAGTCGGTGAGATCTTTCCAGGTACCAGCAACCCCCGGCACGCTTGCTTGCCCACCCAGCTGCCCTTCCGAACCCACCTCCCGCGCTACGCGCGTTACTTCGGAAGAGAAGGAGTTCAACTGGTCTACCATCGTGTTGATGGTGTTTTTCAGTTCGAGGATTTCACCTTTTACGTCTACCGTGATCTTTTTCGAGAGGTCTCCCTTCGCCACGGCAGTCGTCACCTCGGCAATGTTCCGTACCTGGCCGGTAAGGTTTGACGCCATCTGGTTTACAGAGTCAGTCAGATCTTTCCACGTACCGGCTACACCTTTTACAGTTGCCTGCCCACCGAGTTTCCCTTCCGTCCCCACTTCGAGCGCCACACGTGTTACCTCGGAAGAGAAGGAGTTTAGCTGATCGACCATCGTGTTGATGGTGTTTTTGAGTTCGAGGATTTCGCCCTTTACGTCTACCGTGATCTTTTTTGACAGATCACCTTTGGCAACGGCGGTGGTTACTTCAGCGATATTTCGTACCTGTGCTGTCAGGTTACTACCC
Organism: uncultured Roseivirgaceae bacterium; assembly: GCA_964493505.1. Lineage (GTDB taxonomy): Bacteria > Bacteroidota > Bacteroidia > Cytophagales > Cyclobacteriaceae > Chryseosolibacter. The sequence goes on along the minus strand of CAZBNP010000005.1, from coordinate 121,890 downwards.
ATCTGATTCACCGAGTCGGTGAGATCTTTCCATACACCTCCCACACCTTTTACAGTTGCCTGCCCACCGAGTTTTCCTTCCGATCCTACTTCTCTTGCCACACGCGTCACTTCCATGGAGAACAGATTGAGCTGCTTCACCATGTCGTTAACTTCTTCCGCAATCTGCGCAAACTCACCCTGCAAGGCGTGGCCTCCGATCTTCTGCGGCATTGAGTGTGAGAGATTGCCTTTTGCAACGGAACTGATTACACGCGCGATCTCGATCGTCGGGTGAACAAGGTCGGATATCAGAGCGTTGAGAGACTCCACACCATGACACCATGAGCCTCGTGCATTCGCTACTTCGATACGCTGGTTGAGCTTGCCTTGTTTCCCGATGATTTGCCCGGCCTTTGTAAATTCCAGGATCATCCGCTCATTCAGTTCTACAATCTCATTGACGATGTCATAGATTTTCCCATTCAGCCCGATCTCATCGTAGGGCATCCGTACCGAAAAATTCCCGTTTCTCACTTCGGTGAGTACGCGCAACAATTGGCGTTGATCGTCGGAGTTGTTCAATTCCCCGGAAGGAGAAGTAACTTTTGCGGGTCGTTTTGCCGTGCTTCCATCGGTTTCCGTGAGGACGTCCGTTTTTACCCCGCTGCCAGTCGGAACGTTACGTTTTTCTGGCGGGGCTGAGGGCCGACTCGTTTTCTTTCTCATAAGGGAAATAATTAGTGGGCAATAGGGCTGATTAACAATAAAGGTATTACCCTCATTTCATTTATCATCGGGCAGTGGTAAAAAGCGCCAAGGGTAGGCTTGGAAAAAAACCATGCCAGCCGGCTGTTTTCCCCGACATAAACACGAATCGCCGGCTGCGCTACCGATATAAAAGTTTTAAAGAATCCCGACTTATTTTCGTGATTTTGCCGTTATTCGTAGAAACGAAAGACAAATAAATCAATGGCAAAATCACAAGACGCCCGTAAAGAAGACAAGAAGAAGCCCGTCAAAACGCTCAAAGAGAAGCGGGCGGAGAAACGAGACAAAAAATCCAGCCGTAGTTAACCCGGTTACCCACCTGCGGTCGGCCATTGCGTTGGAAAGCGAACACGAGGAGTCTCGTCTCCTCGTGTTTCCCTGTAGGTATCGATATATCTTATGAATAGCCGTGGGCCACAGATATTACTTATTGAAGATGACGCCGAGGATGCTGAGTTGACTATTCATGCTCTTAGAAAACACAATCTGGCAACTCCGATTGTTCATATCGATGATGGAGAGCGGGCGCTTGAATTCCTTTTTGTTGTCAGGTCCAGGCCTTTGGTGATACTGCTCGACCTCAAAATGCCGAGAGTTGATGGTATCCAGATACTGCGCAGACTCAGGGGAGATCAGGAGATGCGCGATATTCCGGTCATCGTCCTTATCTCGTCGTCCGAAGGCAGGCGCTATGTGGAATCGTTCGGTCTTGAGGCCGATGCGTACATTGTCAAGCCGGTTGACTTCAAACAGTTCTCAGCTGCGGTAGCGCAGGTAGGTATGGGTGCGCAGATCCTGCCCGATCGTGATTAGGTGGATTCGAGTAGCTCGTTCCTGTAGCGGGTGAGTATTGTTGACTTAGACAGGAATCCAAGATACCTGCCGTTCTCCACTACCGGTATGTTCCAAAGTTTCGATTCTTCAAATTTGTCGAGTACCTGGTGCAGATTTTCGTTTGATTGAATCACAACCGATGGCTCGGTCATTAACCTCCGCACAGTTGTAGTCTCGTTGCGATCAGTTGCAAAGACGACACTTCGGATCTTGTCGAGATGTATTATCCCCACCAGCTTCTGTTCACTGTCGATAACCGGAAAGATGTTACGGGTGGATTGTGCGATCGCCTTGATCAGCGTTTGGAGATCGTCATCTGGTTTTACCGTCGAAAGATTGGTTTCGATCAGGTCATGGAGATCTATTTTGCTCAGCAGGAATTTGTCTTTGGTGTCGACGCCGCCGCGCAACATCGCTGACAGTTTTTTCGAGTCCATGGAGAGCGGCTCGAATAGGTGTGCCACAGTAAGACTGAGCGCGGAAACAATCATGAGGGGGATCATAAGTTCGTAACCGCCTGTGATTTCGGCGATAAGAAAGATCGCGGTAAGTGGTGCGTAAAACAGGCCACTGAGGATACCGGCCATGGCAACAAGCGTGAAGTTGCTTTCGGGAATCCGCGTAAAACCCGTCAGGTTGACGACTCGCGCAAAAGCGAATCCGACGTAAGCGCCGACAAAAAGGGCGGGTGCGAAGTTGCCACCGTTGCCACCGCTGCCCAGCGTAATGGCGGCCGCCACAGGCTTTATGAAGATCAATAGTGTGAGCAGGATGATGTGCTCCTGATTCTCCAGCAAAAAAGGAAATAACACGCTGCTTTGAAAAAGATGTTCGGTGTTTAGTTCGGCGAGATTGATGATCGTTCCGTACCCTTCTCCAAAGAGAGGAGGGAAAAGTAGCAGGATGATAAATAGTAGCATTCCTCCGGTAACGCCTCTTACCCACGGGTTCTCGACCCGGTGAATTCTATGCTCGGTCCAGATGAATATACGTGCGTAAAACAATGATATCAGACCCGATAGGAGTCCGAGTAGTATGTACCACGGTACGTTGTGATAGTTGAAAGGCTGCTGGAGTGAAAAGGATAATGTTATGCCTTCTTTGAGGATGACCTTCGATACCAGGGCGCCGGACGCGGCGGAGACAATTAGTGGAATAAACGCAGCCGAGGTAACTCCCGTCAGCAAAACCTCGATCGCAAAGAGAACACCTGCTATCGGCGAGTTGAACGCAGCCGCGATGCCCGCCGACGCACCGCAGGCAAGCAGTATGGTTCGTTCGCGGTAACTGAGTCGATAGGTTGTCCCGAAGTTTGAACCGATGGCCGAACCTGTGCTCACCATGGGCGATTCAAGCCCCATAGATCCGCCAAATCCAACGGTAAGGGCACTGGTTATCATGTGCGAGTACATCTGGCTCGACGGAATTTTACTCGACTTCTTTGCAATCGCATAGACGATATCGGGATTCCCCTTGGGTAACGTCTGTTTCAGAAAGTATCGACCATAAAAGATGGTCAATAAAATCCCGATCGTCGGAAAAAATGCAAAAAGAAAGAAGTGTTCGTAGTTGGTGGAGTAGAAACTGACAAGCTCGCCGATAGAATGTACCAGGTACTTTACGACGACGGCTGCGAGCCCCGAAGTAAGCCCGACGATGACACTCGAAACTATAAGAAACTGTCTCGCAGACAGCGTACTGGCGAGATACGTTATGGGTTTCTTCAACAGATTAGACAGCAGGTCGATCATCTACGGTCGGTGGTGACTGACAAGAATAGAAGTAAATATAGGGATTCTCTCATGCGGCTGTTTAATAGAATCTTCCATTTTCGCACAATTTTTTGGATCATAACACTGTTAATATTGTTAGATGATCAAAGGGGTCATAATGCCCCGATAGAGAGTTGACAACTTAAAGTATAGGACATGATTAATAGTTTGATTTATTTTATTCACAGATTCCGAGGTGCTTTCTTCAGTATAGCGCTGATTATCCTGCTTTCTTCGTGTTTGGGTGACGACGATAATGTGCAATTACCGACGGAAGTGGCGTATGTTTCAATTTATCACGCTGTTCCTGATGCGCCTGACCTCGATATCATCGTTGACGGACGTGTTATCAATCACAATCCATTCGAATATGCCTCGTATTCAGGGTATCTCAATTTCTTTACCGGCAGCCGGGAGTTTGAATTCAGGGCCTCAGATGCCGATAACACGCTGATCGACACGACTTTTAATTTCGAGGATGGAAGGGCCTACTCGATCTTTGTAGTAAACGAATTGGAGAATGTCGAGGCGTTGCTGGTCGTTGACAGTGCTGATGCTCCTGCGGCGGGCAAAGCGATGGTTCGGTTTGTGAACCTGTCGCCGGACGCTCCGTCGGTTGAAGTTAGTTCCGACGGATCAACGCCGCTTTTCGAACCTCAGGCGTTTAAGCAGGCAAGTCAGTTTGTGGAGCTCGATGCGAATCCCTACACGTTTTCATTCAGGGATCCGTACGGCGATGAAGTTGTTGCTGCCGAGGATGTGGATATCCGAGAAGGACGGTTTTACACGATTGTTACCCGGGGATTCGTAGACCCGCCCTCCGGCAACACCAATGTCCTCAGTGTGGAGGTGCTCGACTAGCAACTTTTTCTACCCGCCTGCTAAGGCTTTGCAAATAGTTTCCTATCTTGGCCGCTTAGTGGTGAAGACCATCCTCTCGAAATATATTTATTGGCCACAGATTTATCTAATCAGGAATAGTGGATTTTTTTACAGACTTTTTTGGCGCCGAAAAGATTCTATGGCGTGACTTAGACAATCTTCAGAGCAGCACACCGGACATAATTATCTGGGCTGCTCCTGCAATGTTTTTCTTTGTCCTCATCGAATACCTGGTTTCATATTATCAGGATCGGAAATATTATGAGAAGAAGGAGACGTTCGGCTCCATCTGGGTGGGTATCGGGAATGTTCTGATAGGCGCTGCTCTGAAGCTCATAATCTTTACCACCCTGGTGTGGGTGTACAATCTGGTGCCGTGGCGAATGCCGCTTAACTGGTGGACATTCATACCGTGTTATATTTTGTTCGATTTCTGCAGCTACTGGGCGCATAACATTTCACATCGACAGCGTTTCTGGTGGGCCACTCATGTTGCCCATCACTCCGGTGAATACTATAACCTGACGGTTTCGTTCAGGCTGAGCTGGGTGCAGTATATCAAGATCATTTTCTTCCTTCCTGTTTCTCTCCTCGGGTTTCACCCGGTGATCGTGTTTGTGACCAATCAGATAGCAGTGCTCTTTCAGTTCTGGGTTCATACTGAGTATATCCGGAAACTCCATCCCGCGATCGAATACGTATTTGCTACTCCGTCAAATCACCGGGTTCACCATGGTTCACAGGAGAAGTATATCAACAAGAACTACGGTGCGACGTTTATTATCTGGGACCGTATTTTCGGTACATTCCAGGAGGAAGATGAAAAGGTGGAGTATGGCCTTACGCATAACATCGAGCACAAGGGCAATCCTTTCCACATCAATTTTCACGAGTATGCCGATATGTTACGAGACGTGAAAAAGGCCGGCACGTGGAAAGAGAAACTCTTCTTTGTATTTGGAGATCCGGGAAAGATCGCGGCCTACAAGAAAGCCCGGCAACCTGATCAGCCCGAAAAACCCGAACAGCCTGAACTGATTGCTGAGACTGAGGTCGAGGCTTCATGACCTATATGCTTTCGTGCCGTAGCAGCTTGTAGTCTACATAGAAAGTCCCAAAGGGAAGGATGCTGGCGAGCCACAATACAAGCACCCGGGTCCAGCTCCACTGGTATTGGAATTTCGCTACGACAGACAGCGTGATGTAGAGGATGAAAAGAACCCCATGAGCCATCCCGACTATACTGACCATTTCGGGCTTCCCGGCCAGGTATTTCAACGGCATAGCTATTGCCAATAGCACAATATACGATAGTCCTTCAATGATTCCGGTCACCCGCAGGCGCCCAAGCGTGTTTGATAGTTGCATGTCAGTTAAAGAGTTTCCAACTCAACAGTTGTTCAAAAAAATTTCCGATCGACGATGGTTCTGCGATAATACAGAAGATCAACCCAAAGAGAGCGCCGTAGAGGTGTGCATCGTGATTGATATTGTCGTTGGCTTTGCGCCCCTGATACCATGAAAACAATATGAACAGCGCACCCATAACAAATCCCGGCAGGCACAGGAACAGGTAGATACAGATAGACGACAGCGGGTCGAAAATGATGTACGCGAAAATCACGGCGGAAACACCTCCGGAGGCTCCGAGGGAATTGTACGCGGGATTATTCCGATGCTTCAAAAAAGTGGGAATGTCTGACGCCACAATGGCGATGATGTACAACGCGATGAAATACAGTCCTCCGTTCTGGCCGAATGTCGCGTAAAACGCTCTCTCTATCGCCGTCCCGAAGAAATAAAATGAGAACATGTTCCACAAAAGGTGGACGTGGTCTTTGTGAATGAATCCCGATGTTATAAACCGGTAATACTGCCGCTGTCGCGCCGTATAATATGGATTCATAATAAGCGCCGACATGAATTGCGGCGAGCTGAAAGCATAAAAACTCACCAGCGTCGTTATACCGATCAGAATATAGGTTATATACATCTATTCCCCTTATTTCCTCATTATCCTTATACCTATACCCTCGCGTTATTTCTCAAAGTGAAACCCCTCTCTTCCAGGGAATGAAATCATCCTGATGAAGCAATGTTGCTTTCGACCTCCTGCGCCCGCTGGCGACGTCGATGATGAGGTCCAGGATATCTTCGCCGCATTGCTCTATTGATTTGTTTCCCGAAATCACCTCACCGCAGTCGACGTCTATAATATCGGGCATCCGTTTGGCTAATGCTGTGTTTGAGGCTACCTTGATCACTGGTACTACCGGGTTGCCCGTAGGGGTACCCAGCCCGGTGGTAAAGAGCATGATGTTAGCGCCGGAACCGGCCATAGCTGTCGTGCTTTCTACATCATTGCCAGGCGTACACAGCAGTGTCAACCCCGTGCGGCGGATGTATTGGGTGTAGTCAAGCACGTCTGCTACAGGGGAGGTGCCGCCCTTTTTGGCAGCGCCGGCCGACTTCATGGCGTCGGTTATCAGGCCGTCTTTGATATTTCCGGGAGAGGGGTTCATGTCGAAACCTGAGCCCACCGCTTCGGCAGCCCGTGCATAAGCACGCATCAGCTCGATAAATCGGCTGGCGGTTTCGTCGTCAACACACCGGTTGATCAATTCCTGCTCCACGCCACACAGTTCGGGGAACTCCGAAAGGATCGATGCGCCACCAAGCGCGGCGATGAGATCGGACGTATGCCCGATTGCGGGGTTGGCGGAGATCCCCGAGAACCCGTCGGACCCGCCGCACTCAAGACCGACGACGAGCTTGGTGAGTGGAGCGGGCTTGCGTTCCTGCTTGTTTACTTCTACCAGGTGCAGAAATGTTTCTTTGATGGCGTTGATAAGCATATTCTGTTCCGTGCCTTCTTTTTGCTGCTCGAGAATTACGAGTGGCTTCGAAAAGGAAGGGTTCAGCTTGTGGAGCTTCTCTTTCAGGATATCCACCTGAGCGTTTTGACATCCCAGGCTGAGAACGGTAGCGCCCGCCACGTTGGGGTTGTTGATATATCCCGCCAGCAAGGCGCAGAGTGCGTCCGAGTCCTGTCGGGTTCCCCCGCATCCGCCTTCATGTGTCAGAAACTTGATCCCATCAATATTCCTGAAGAGGCGCGAGCGGTTTTCGGTTGCAACCGGGGTAAAGGTGTGCGACTCGATAGCGCCGAGGTCTCCCGTCTTATAGATGTCGACCAGCTCATGCACGAAATTCTTGTACATATCAGGCCTCGAGAATCCGAGCGCTTCTTCAAATGCCTGGCGGATAGCATACACGTTCCTGTTCTCGCAAAAGACCATCGGGATTATTACCCAGTAGTTCGCGGTTCCAACCTGGCCATCGCTGCGGTGATAGCCCATAAAAGCTTTGTCTTTCCACCTGGATACATCGGGTGCCGTCCATTCGAATTTTTTGCTCCGACCCGAAAAGGACGAAGCAGTGTGTTTTACATTACGGGTATTGATAGAGCCGCCGGCCGGAATTGGTGCGACCGCTTTTCCGACGAGCACGCCGTACATGAAGACTTCGGAATCTGCCGGTAGTGCACTCATTACGAACTTGTGTTTTGCGGGGATATTTTCCGCAAGGGTAGCGGAACTCCCGTTGTATGAAACATGGTCGCCGGCTTTGAGGTCGGCCAGGGCTACATACACATTGTCTGCCGGATGGATCTTTAAAATCTTTGTTGACATCGTCTTATTCTCAATATAGGAGGCCAATTTACAGCTTTTTCGGATGATTTATTTTATATGAAAGGATTGTTTAAGGTACTTGTTGGCGGGAGTTTTTCACAGAATACCCTTACCTTGAAGCCCTGATAAGTTTAACACAATGAGTAAAGAAAAAGTTGTAACCCTGGGTGAGATCATGCTTCGATTCTCTACGCCGGGATTTGCCCGGTTTACGCAAGCGATGGCTTTTGATGTTACCTATGCCGGCGCTGAAGCCAATGTTGCCATGTCTCTGGCGCGATTTGGTATTCCCGCGGCGCATGTTACGCGTTTTCCTGACAATGACCTCGGGATCACGGCAACTGAAACACTAAAGCGCCACGGGGTGGACACGCGTTGGATCCAGTACGGCGAGCAGCGAATGGGCCTGTATTTCCTGGAGAACGGTGCTATGCAGCGCGCATCGCGCATTATTTATGATCGCTTTGACTCGGCCTTTGCCCATATCATGCCGGGCGTTATCGACTGGCAGGAAGTGATGAAGGATGCTACCTGGTTTCACTGGACGGGCATCACGCCTGCTATCTCCCAGGGCGCGGCCGATGTTTGCCGCGAGGCATTGGTAGCGGCGAAAAAACTCGGCGTAACAGTCTCCGGCGATATCAACTATCGACGTAATCTTTGGCAATACGGTAAAAATGCGCTGGATATTATGCCGGAATTGATCAGCTACTGCGATGTGGTTATCGCGGGAATTACCGATATGGAGAACTGCGCGGATGTATCCGGCGCGACCTATGAGGAGGCCTGCGAAAATCTTAAGAAGAAATTTAGTAACATCAGGGCGGTGGCCACAACGGAGCGCGTCTCGGTGAGCTCATCGCACAATACTATTTCAGCGATATTGTGGAATGGCAAGCTGTTGCGATCAAAGGATTATGACCTTACCCATATCGTCGACCGCGTCGGGTCGGGAGATGCGTTTATGGCTGGACTGATCTATTCACTGCTCCGCGGGTCAGACGATCAGGACGCATTGGAGTTCGCTATCGCGGCATGCACGCTGAAGCATTCAATCGAGGGGGATACCAACCTGGTAGGGGTGGAGGAAGTAGAGTCTCTCGTGCGAGGGCATAACGTAGGAAAATTACTAAGATAGAAACATGACTTTCACGAAAGACCAGATCGTTGACGCCATGCGCAACAACGGGGTTGTTCCGCTTTTCACACACGATGACGCCGCGGAAGCGCAGTTGGCAGTAGAGGCCGCCTACCGCGGCGGCGTGCGCACGTTTGAGTTTACCAACCGACGTGCAAACTCCCTTGAGGTATTTTCCCATCTCATCAGTGTCAGAGACAAATTTCCCGACCTCATGCTCGGCATCGGTACGATCATGGATGCGGCGACGACCCGGAAATTTATTGACGCGGGCGCTGACTTCATTATTTCGCCCATTCTGCGTTTGGAAATGGCGGAGGTATGTCACCGCCACGATATACCGTGGATACCGGGTTGCGCAACACTGACAGAGATCGTGACGGCGCGCGATAATGGCGCGGCTGTGACCAAGGTGTTTCCCGGCAGCGTGCTCGGCCCTGGTTTTGTATCGTCGATCATGCCGGTGGTTCCCGATTTAAGGCTCATGATCACCGGCGGCGTGGAGCCCACGAAAGAGAATTTTACGGGCTGGTTCAAGGCGGGAGCCATGTGTGTGGGGCTGGGTTCCCAGCTGTTTACCAAAGATATTATTCAGGCTCGTGACTGGGACGCACTGGCGCACAAGATAGCCGGGGCATTGGAGCTGGCGAAACAAATCAGAAGCGCAAATTCCTAGTGGTTACTCCACGGGCGGCGCTGTGTAATTTATGAAAGGGTTTTAAACTAAATTCAAGGAGAGGAAGACTTATGAAAACGAAAAAACAATTTACTTTTTACTTTTTTTTGCCTGCTTTCGCGATTTTTCTGGCTTGTGGAGGATCCTCTGAAGAAGCGGATGCTCAGGAAAAGAATCAGGACATATCCGTTTTCAGGGAGGATTTTAGTGGTTCCAAAGTTAACGAGGATGTATGGGAGATCGGGACATGGAAAGAACACGGCGGCCAATTGTCGAGAGAACGCTGTTTTGTAAAAGACGGCTACTTAAACATGCTATTGATCAATGAAAGTGATGGCGTAAAGAGTTCCGCAATACAATCAAGGGAGACATTCCTGTACGGCAAATGGGAAGCGCGGTTAAAAGTATCGTCGGTTCCGGGAGTTCTTAATTCGTTCTACACAATTGATTGGGGAGATGGAAAGGGAACACGACAGGAGATCGATATCGAATTCCTTACGATCTCTTTTGGAGAGAATAGCGCAGAGGTACATTTGGCTGTTCACGCGGCCGGATTGAAGAGTTTTGAAACACATCCGGACTTCAAACTTGATTTTAATCCCTCAGACGATTTTCACGTATGGGGAATGGATATTACGCCCGAACACATTGAGTGGTCTGTTGATGGACGATCTTTGCTTGTTTACCACTATAATGAGCATGAAGTTAAGATTGATTCTCCCTATATGTTGAAGCTCAATACACGGACTCAGGAGCGTTGGATCCAGGGTCCCTCCGAAGAAGGCGTATTGAGCACATACCTGATAGATTGGATACAATTTACTCCGCTTACTCCGCACGAGTAATTTATTGGGGCACTGATTGGATTGAGAAGCCAGGCGCGCGAATACACTAGGACTGTATCAGTTCGCGCAGGCTGCGTTCTACTTCCGCTGCCAGGCCGTCGATCCGGGTAAGATCCGTCTTCCAGAGGCTTTTATTAGATAGTACTTTTTCAGTCACATCTGCGATGTCGTCTTGTGTCCAGGCACCCTGGAAGAAGCTCATAACTTCAGGGGTGTCTTTCACAGGGGTGGGCTCGCCTTTCCATGCACCTTTATAAAATAGTATGAGCGCGGCCAGCGCGGCCAGCAGTCTCTTGGGAAGCTGGTTCGTGCGATGGTGAAAGTCGAGGATCGTAGGTACCACGCGGACCTGGAACTTGGATATTGAGTTGAGCGCGATGGCCGATAATTCGTGCCGGATAAAGGGGTTTTGAAATCGCTCGATCACTTCATGCGCAAACTGGTGCAACTCCTCCCGCGGAAGGTCGAGAGTCGGTATAATCTCTTCGTCGATCGCTTCGACCACGAACGCCCTCATTACATTGTCGTCGATAGCTTCTCTTACTGTCCGGATGCCGCGAAACCAGGCAACGGGGACCATACACGTATGAGCGCCATTCAGTATCCGCACTTTGCTTATGCGGTACGGAGTGAGGTCATCCGTAAACTTTACGTTCAGCCCTGCTTGCACCAGTGGAAGCATCGCCTGCAACCTTTCTGTTGTAAAGGTTTTGGTAGCCAGTGGCTGGATAACCCACACGTGGTAGGGCTCTGCGCTGACGACGAGCTCGTCTTTGAATCCGGTGTCGCGCCAGATATCATCAATGTTGTCTTTGGGGTAGCCCGGAACAATCCGGTCGACGAGGGTATTGCAGAACCCGGTATGATCGGTAATCCAGGTTTCGAATTCTTTGGGTAGGTTCCAGTGCGTGACGTATCGCAGCATCACTTCTCTCAATACTTCGCCGTTTCGTTCGATCAGCTCGCAGGGCAATAGTACCGGAGCTTTGGAAGTGTCGCCGTTGAAGTGAAGGAAACGGCGGTACAGCAGGGCCGTGAGTTTTCCGGGAAATGTTCTCGCGGGGGCGTCGACATCGGCGTCAGCCGGGTCGAATTCTATTCCGGCTTCCGTAGTGTTTGACAGGATGAATTGCAAATCGGGGTTCTCCGCTGCATTCAGAAAAGCGGCATAGTCGGCAAACGGATTGATCACGCTGTTTACAGACCTAATTAGTTCTACACGGCGTATGGTATTGCCATGCTGAAGTCCGTTGATCACTACATGGTACAAGCCGTCCTGTCGTATGAATCGTTCGTCGTTTGTGGTCGAGTTTGTCTGAACGATGTCGATCGCGCCGTTGAAGTCGACTTTCTCATTCATCACTTCGATCATCCAGTCGGCGAATGCCCGGAGGAAATTGCCTTTTCCGAATTGAAGTACTTTTACGGGTTTGTTCTGTGGGGCAGAGGCTGTAGTGCGATTCAGATCCTTTAGCATGACAGGAATGGAGGTGTACTGGTAATTATACGTTTACAATTTTTTCTTCAGAGACGAGGGTCTGATGATAAGTTCGGGTTTAAGAACGATCTTTTGAGAGAACGTTTTTTGTTTTCCGGTCATGATTTCCTGCAGGAAGATTTCGGCGGCGGCATTTCCCATGCGCATCGGATGTTGATCTACCGTGGTGAGGGCAGGCTCGGTAAAAGACGTAAAGGGTTCATTACTGAAGGCCACTAGTGCAACGTCTTCGGGTACGCGGAGGTCTCGCTCTTTTAATACTTGAAGGGCGCCCATAGCACCGTGTGCGCTTGAAGAGAAGACTGCGTCGGGCAGGTTGTCGGAGTCTATCAAGCCAGCCATGCTGTTGCGTCCTCCTTCCAGTTGCATATCACTTTTTACTACGAGGCTGGCATCGAAGGGAATGTTGTATCGCTCGAGTGCCGCGCGGTATCCTCTCATCCGCTCGCTGTAGATAGCGATCTTCCGGGTGTTGGTAAAGTGTGCGATCCGTTTACATCCTTGTTGGATGAGGTGTTCGGTAGCCTTGAATCCACCGAGAAAGTCGTCGATCAGTACGTTGCTGACATCCACCTCTTCTGTTACACGGTCAAAGAGGATCAGAGGAGTGCCCTTTTCCTTTATTTTCCGAAAATGGTCGAAGTTGGTGGTTTCTTTTCCGTGAGATGCGATGATGCCATCTACTCGTGCATTGAGAAGCGCTTCCACGGAGTCGATTTCTTTTTGATGGATATCGTAGGTCTGGCAGATCATGACATTGTAGCGCGAACGGTTGGCGATTTCTTCAATGCCGCGTATTACGGAGGAGAAGAAACTGCGGTCTGCGGTGGGGACGATGATACCGATGATATTGCTTCGGCCCTTTCGCAAGGCTGCGGCGATGTGATTAGGCTGGTAGTTCATTTTCTGCGCTACCTTTTGCACGGCTCTTTTTGTTTCTTCGCTGATCCGGGGATGGTCTTTAAGCGCACGCGATACAGTCGAGGCGGTGATGTTGAGCTTCTTTGCGATATCGTGGATAGTTGTCTTCATCACTTGCGTAATCGGTTGCGCAATATAGCGGAAATTTCCTTGATTGCACGGATGCTGAAGCGTCAGTTTCCAAGTTTATCGTGGTTTAACAAACCTGTAAAAGGGGGAATTTAGACTGAGATAGAAGAAATTGGTTAGTTGGAGTTGTTTTTTTCTCGATCGATTGGTATAATGCAATCGATTGCTCATTTGCGTCCGGTTTTCACCATAACCAGTGCGGGCACCGCAACCCCCGGAATGCCTCGTGGCCAAAACCTTCAATATAATCGAATTTGACTATCCCGAATGACTACCCATACGAAATTATCCCGCCGGTATGCCGTCGTGAGTACGCTGAAAAAGATCTTACTGGCCGCTATCCTTACCGGTAGCACGGCGATGACTCCGCCCGATAACACCATAACAGTCTACCTCATCGGCGATTCAACCATGGCCGACAAACAAGCCCGCGCGTTCCCTGAGACGGGGTGGGGAACTCCGTTCAAGACTTTCTTCGATTCATCGGTTGTTGTCGATAACCGGGCGAAGAACGGCAGAAGTACCAAGAGCTTTATCGCCGAGGGCTTGTGGCAACCGGTGGTCGACGGTCTGAAAGAGGGTGATTATGTTTTTATCCAGTTTGGGCACAACGATGAGGTTACGGAGAAAGTCGGCCGGTACACCACACCACAACAGTTCATGGATAACCTCAAAAGGTTTGTCGCAGAGACGCGTGAAAAAAATGCGATCCCGGTGCTGCTTTCGCCTGCGACACGTCGGACATTTGACGCCCAGGGAAACGTTGTAGAAACTCATCCTGAATACTCACCGCTGGTGAAACGGGTTGCTGAGGAGACGCAGACTCCCTTTATCGACGTTGACAAGAAAAGTCGCGCTCTGGTTCAGCAATTCGGTGAGGCGTATTCCCGGTATTTGTTCATGCAGCTTGAACCCCGCGAACATCCAACCTATCCCGCGGGCAAGAATGATAATACGCATTTCAATGAATTGGGGGCTCGCCTCGTCGCGCAGATCGTTCTATCGGAGATGGTAACGCTGCGCCTCGGGTTGTCTGAGCATATCGTCAACGCGCGGTAGTACTGACTTTAGCTGATTGGTGTTTTTCGCCAATAATCCGTAGACTATTCCCTGCTTTGTAAGGAAATATTTCAAAAACTCAGTACATTCATTTTCCTATATAATGCCTGAATATGAGACTACGCCTGGCTTGTGTGCTGCTCGTTGCGCTGATCGCCGATCAGCTTCCCGTTGCTGCGCAGGATACAGAGTATCGCTTCAGCAGGATCAATTTGAATCACGGCCTGTCTCATAACCAGGTTAAGTCTATTTTTAAGGACGAACGCGGATTTGTCTGGATCGGAACTATCTCCGGTTTGAACCGCTACGATGGCTATACCTTCCGGACTTTCATCAACGAGCCCGGTGATACAACCTCCTTGATCAGCAGCGATGTGAACAAGGTATTCGAAGGACCTGATGAAAAATTGTGGATTCATACATGGTCCGGAATCAATGTCTATAATCCGCTTACCGAGTCGTTTGACCGCAATGCAAACCGCATTCTTCGAAGTTATTCCATTCCCGATGGGGTGATTAACGACATCAAGAAAGATCTCAAGGGGAACTACTGGTTTATACACCAATCGGAGGGTCTTTTCCGGTATTCACCGACAAAGAAGGAGACGGTCGGAATAGCCCATGATCCGGGTGACACTACCCGGATCGCGACAAATCGGATCGCATCCTGGTCTCAGGACCCCAGGGGTAACATTTGGATCATCCATACCAACGGAATTCTTGAGCGGATCAACGCGGGGTCGCTTCGCGTCGAGTACCGGAATACCTGGCTGGCGAATCGTTTCAGGGGTGAACAACTTGAATACCAATTCATGTCTGATCGCAACGGCGAACTGTGGTTCTATATCAGCAATCGAAACGCGGGTATCTTCCGCTTCTCGCCACTCACACAATCCTGGATGCACATTGATCAAAATAACTCCCGGCCGCGATTGAACTCCAGTATTGTACGAGGGATCGTTGAAGACGAATCCGGATTGCTCTGGATCGCGACGGATCATGGCGGTATCAATATCCTCGACAAACGCGACTGGGCGGTACGATATATCCTGAACAATCCGGAGGACGAAAAGAGCCTGTGTCAAAACAGTATCAACGTTCTATACAAAGACGATGATCAGATAATCTGGGCGGGTACGTTCAAGAATGGACTATCATACTACCACAAGAATATCAACCGCTTCAGGCACTACCGCAACCAGATTTCCGATCCCAACAGCCTTCCCTTCAATGATATCAACGCCATCGCGGAAGATAATCGTCAGAACCTCTGGATGGGAACCAATGGTGGCGGCCTGATCTACTTCGACCGCGAACGGAATTCATATAAACAATATCTTCGCGATCCGGATGACACAAATAGTCTCACGACGAATGTCATCGTTAGTCTCTACGTTGACCGGAGCAATACTCTGTGGATCGGGACGTATTTCGGGGGATTGCTTTCTTTTGACGGAAAGCGTTTTGTCAGATACCGCCATGATCCGGAAGACTCATCCAGCCTTGGGAATAACAGTGTTTGGGAAATCTTTGAAGACGCTGCGGAGAATCTCTGGATAGGAACGCTTAGCGGTGGCGTCGACAAACTGGACCGCAAGACCGGAAGATTTACGCACTTCAATACGGAGAGCCCGGTCGCGATCCACGCCAACTACGTCCCCGCCTTCATGGAAGACAGCGATGGCAATCTCTGGATTGGAACGGGCTACGGTATTGAAGTGATGGACAAAGAGTCGGGAAATTTTACGCACTACGTCAACAACCCTGCGGATCCGGCCAGCCTGGGCAACAACAGCATCCTTGCTTTCCTCGAAGACAGCCGCGGCTTTATCTGGGTAGCTACGCATGGCGGCCTCAGTCTTTTTGACAAGGAAAAAAAAACCTTTCTAAACCTTACCACTAAGGACGGTCTTCCGCATAACTCCGTTCTGACGGTGCTCGAAGACTACAACAATGATCTTTGGGTGAGCACATCACACGGTATCTCGAATTTGAAGTTACGCTTCAAAAGCAACGTCACGGATTCATTGACAATCCATTTCAACAATTACGACGAAAAGGACGGGCTGCAGGGTATTCAGTTCAATGAGAATGCGGCATGTAAAACGTCCGGGGGTGAGCTGGTATTTGCGGGTACCAATGGATTCAATCTGTTCAGACCCGAATCAATCGGGATCAATATGCGTGTTCCCGATGTTATTCTTACCGATTTTCAGTTATTCAACAAGACGGTTGGCATTGGCGATGTTATTAATGGAAAAGTGATCCTCGACCGCTCCATCAGCGAGGCAACGCACCTGGTGCTCGATCATAACGATAATGTTTTCTCTCTGGAGTTTGCCTCACTGAGTCGTTTTCATCCGGAGAAGGGACAATATCAATACATACTGGAGGGTTTTAGTAAAGAGTGGACCACGACACCTGCGTCCAGACGAAGGGTTACGTACACAAATCTTGATCCCGGCAATTACGTCTTTAAAGTACGCGCGGCAAACAACGATGGTATATGGAATGATAGCCCTGCGGAGCTTCACATTACGGTGAATCCCCCGTTCTGGAAATCAGGTACAGCATTTGTGATTTACGCCCTGGCGACCCTTGCTGTGCTTTGGGTGACACGATGGCTTATTCTTTACAACGCGCGTATTAAATTCCAGATACAGCAAGAGCGCGAAAAGGCCGCACGGCTCCACGAACTTGATATGATCAAGATCAAGTTTTTTACAAATGTTAGCCATGAGTTTCGCACGCCACTCTCATTAATACTCACACCCATAGAGAGAATGCTTCGGACCATTTCCGATTCCGACCAGAAGGAGCAGTTTCAGCTTATTCATCGAAATGCCCGCCGCCTCCTGAACCTCGTCAACCAGTTGCTGGATTTCCGGAAGCTTGAAGTGCAGCAGGCGCGGCTCAATCCGTCCCAAGGCGATGTCATCTCCTTTGTTCGCGATATTTTTCAGTCGTTCACGGATTTGTCTGACAAGAACAACATTGACTTCGGTCTTGAAACATCCGTTGAGTACCTTGAAATTCAGTTTGACGCAGACAAGCTCGAAAAGATTCTCTTTAACCTGTTGTCAAACGCCTTCAAGTTTACACCAGAGAACGGCCGCGTATCCCTGGTAGTCAATACGCGTGGTCAAGGCGACCACCAGTTTCTGGACATAAAGGTCAGTGATACTGGTATCGGGATTTCCGGTGAGAAAAAAGGGCAGATCTTTGACCGGTTCGTCCAGGACGATCTTCCGAAGAGTATGTTGAATCAAGGAAGCGGGATTGGCCTTTCTATTACGCGTGAGTTTGTGAAGATACACGGTGGCACTATTGACGTGGAGAGTGAGCCTGGCAAGGGTACTACTTTCACGGTTTCTCTCCCCGTGAAAGAACTGAGCCCTGCTGCGGCCGCGGTTCCTGAAGAAGCTCACGTCATATTGAACGCTCCGGCAGAAGACGAACCCGTGGTCAGTGGCACGGCGGAGAAAGCGCTGTTATTGCTGGTGGAAGACAACGAGGATTTTCGTTTTTATCTCAAAGACAACCTCAAACTTCATTATCGGATACTGGAGGCGCGAAATGGAAGCCAGGGCTTTGGCTTGGCGACTTCAGAGATTCCTGATTTGATTGTGAGTGATATCATGATGCCTGAAATGAACGGCATCGAACTTTGCAGGAAGCTGAAAGCTGATGTAAGGACATCGCATATTCCCATTATCATGCTAACGGCACGGACGGCTGATGAACAGCGGATCGAGGGATTCGATGCCGGCGCCGACGAATACGTGAGTAAACCTTTTAATTTCGAAATACTGCATTCGCGCATCAACAATCTTATTACCCGGAGAAATGTCTTCGAGAAGAGCTTCCATAAGTACATCGATATCAAGGTTGCGGATGTCGAGATCACCTCACTCGATGAGAAACTTATCCGCAAGGCGATCGAGGTTGTTGAGCAAAACATGGCCGAATCCGACTTCTCCGTTGAAAGATTCAGCCGTGAGTTGGGCATGAGTCGGGTCCATCTATACAAGAAGCTGCTTTCTATCACGGGCAAATCGCCTTTGGAGTTCATCCGGACTATCCGTCTTCAGCGTGCAGCACAATTGCTGCTGAAGAGCCAGCTTACGGTATCGGAAGTCGCTTATCAGGTCGGGTTCAACAATCCTAAATACTTTAGCAAATACTTTAAAGATGAGTTCAATGTTCTGCCATCCGCTTACGCTCATGGCGATAAATAGAAGGGAATTCAAAGCGGATGCGACAATTTTCTGATAAGTAACAAATGCATACCCAAACGTGAAGATTTCATACCCAGCGTGCGCGTTGTGCGGATTACATTTGCTGTCAGAAATGTGTTAGCAGATGAACGACCTGAAAAAGAAAAGCAAGCTCATTTTTTTCCTCGAAATAATGCTCTATTTAATAATAGCAGTAACAGTCGCGATGGCCATCATCCTGTAATCGCGGATCTTTCTCTCCTTGTTTATGTGACCAACGCCTGCGCCCCGCCGCATCAACTGCAGGCGGGTCTTTGCATCCTCCTGGCTTGGATGTCTCCTCTCGGCATTGATGGGATACCGGGGATCGTAAAAATGGGTGGATTTCCCCCGCAACTGGCCAGTGGTTGTGGGTAGTTAACAAAAGAACCCCTCATTTGAAACATTTCAGCCCCTGTGTTAACAGATAGCGCACCACAACTGAACAATTCAGTACCCTTTTGGCCGGATTGAACTAGCTACCTTTATCGAAACCGATTGCGAATTCGATTTTTCGATTTTGTTGTAGGTGATGGTCCTAATTCACTAAACCTGTTTAATCTATGAGAAAATTCTACAGAGCTCTGATTCGTTCAGCTACTGTGCTCCTCCTCACGATGTTGACCACCTTCGTTTTTGCGCAGGAGAGGGTCGTTTCCGGTACTGTTACCGATGCCGGCGGAGTTGGGATACCTGGTGTTAACGTCATTTTAAAAGGCACGACCACGGGAACCACGACCGATAGCCGCGGTGAGTTTTCAATCGAAGCCGCTGCATCCGATGTTATGCTGTTTTCATTTATCGGTTTCGCACCGCAGGAGGTTGCTGTAGGGACGCAGACGCGGATTGATGTCCGACTCGAGGAGGACGTCACAACGCTGCAGGAAGTTGTCGTCGACGTTGGATACGGAGAGATGCGCCGGGCAGACATTACAGGAGCGCAAACATCGATAACGTCGGAGGATATTCAACGCACGGTCAATACAACAATAGAGCAGGCGATCCAGGGCAGGGCGCCGGGCGTGTATGTGACTCAGAATACGGGTGCGCCAGGCGGTGGAATCTCGGTCAATATCCGGGGTATCAACTCCATTAATGGAACGAATGAGCCTTTGTATGTCATTGACGGTATCCAGATACAGGGCTCGACTTCTCCTTCCGACCCTAACCCGCTTGCCGGCCTGAACCCGGCCGACATTGAGAGTATGGAGCTTCTCGAGGGGCCTTCAGCAACTGCGATCTACGGCTCGCGGGCAACCAATGGCGTTGTACTGGTTACCACCAAGCGAGGAAAATCAGGTGAAGTTAAAATCTCGTACGACTATACCTACAGTCTTCAGACTCGCCCGGAGAAGCTCGGCATCATGAATCTACGCCAGTACGCGCAGATGGAGAATGAATACAAAGAAATCGCCGGCGGCGATGTCCGCGAAGATTTCCTCGATCCTTCCATTCTCGGCGAAGGTACTGATTGGCAGGATGAGTTGTTTCTCAGCGCAGCCATGCAGAAACATCAGCTTAGCCTGAGCGGCGGAGGCGAGAAGACAACCTATTATCTATCTGGTGAACGTACTACCCAGGACGGCGTTGCGCTCGGATCCGGCTTTGAACGGACATCCGTGCGCCTTAATCTCGATAACAAGGTGCGCGACTGGTTTAGCCTCGGGGCTAACTTTAATGTGTCACAAACAGACGATCAGATTGCTACGATGCAATCTAATGTGATCGTAAACGCCATACAGCTCGCACCCCATATTCCGGTGAGAAATTTCGACGGGACATACGGTGGAGGCAATATCGGGAACAGCAGTGCGGAGCAGTTCGCTCCCCCCAATCCCGTGGGCCTTGCAAATATCACGACCAACGAGATCACCAGGCGTACCTTCAGGGGAGGTCTGAATGCCAGCTTCAAGATCATTGACGGTCTCGAGTTCCGCACATCCTTCAACACCGATATTGGCTTCTCGAATTCGACATACTACCTTCCTACTTACCAGTTTGGATATCAGCAAAATCCACAGGCAATCCTGAATAACAGGCATAACTTCAATACGTACTGGGGATGGAATCAACAGCTTCAGTATGTAAAACACTTTGGCAAACACCATTTCAATGCGATGGTTACGCACGAAGCGCAGGAATCGTATTGGAAGAATCTTTTTGCCGAGCGACGTGAGTTTTCGACAAATGAAGTGTTGGACCTTGAAGCAGGAGACGAAAGCCTCGACGACACAGGCGGTGGACAGGGACCATGGGCTATGGAGTCTTATCTCAGCAGGATCAACTACAACTTCGCTGACCGTTATTTGATCACTGCCACTTTTCGGGCAGACGGTACTATCAACTTCGGCCCGCAGAAGAGGTGGGGATATTTCCCTTCGGTATCCGCTGTGTGGCGTGTTTCGGAGGAGCCGTTCTTCGAACTGCCTTTCATCAGCGATTTCAGAATGCGATTTGAAACCGGACTGACCGGTCAGCAGGGAAACAGCGGGCCGATCTACGGCACGTTGCGTGCAGGTCCGTCTCAATGGGGTACGAGTTTCCTGCCCAGCCGGTATCCGAATCCGGAATATCAGTGGGAGGAGACGCGTACTGACAACGTTGGTATTAACCTCGGCCTGTTTGCCAACCGCATCCAGATCGAGGCTGATTACTACATCAAAAACACGGACAACCTTATTATGGAGAATTCCTATCCGTGGTATATGGGTACCGTTGGTAATGGCAGCGTGGCGCCGCCAACGGTCAACATTGGTTCCCTGGAGAACAGGGGATGGAGTCTCAGTCTCAACACAGTGAATGTAGACAATGGTGCGTTGCGTTGGGAATCCAATTTCAATATCTCCAGTTTCGAAACAACGATCAAGACCCTTACATCCGGAGCCAGTCACATAGACAAGATCAATTGGTGGATGAACAACTGGACGCAGCGCTCGGTTGTCGGGCAGGCACCCTGGCAATTCTATGGCTATGTGGAGGAGGGTATCTTCGGCAGTCTCCAGGAGCTTGAAGACAGCGCATTGCCTGCCGATAACAACAATGAAGAATTTCCCATCGCCGAGAACAGTATCTGGGTCGGCGACGTCAGGTATCGCGATATCAATGAAGATGGGATAATCTCGGGCGAGGATCAGACGTTTATCGGTAATCCCTATCCGAAATGGTTTGGAGGATTTACCAATACATTTTCGTACAAAGGCTTTGACCTGAGTATCATGATGCTCTTTACCTACGGAAACGATGTGTATAATTATATTCGCAGTCAGAACAGTAATCCCAACAACATTAACCTCGGGAGAAACATGTTTGTCGACGCGTTCGACTACGCCAGGGTTACCGAGGATGGAGAAGGCAACCCGATTCTGGAGAATCCCGGAACGGTCGTCGCCAGGATGTCGGGTGGCAACAGGAATAACAACTTTGAGCGGCACACCGATAAGTTTGTAGAGGATGGTTCCTATCTGCGGGTGAAGAATGTGTCGCTTACATACCGCCTGCCACCATCTGTATTAGACGGTGCCTCGTTTATCAAGGCTGTAAGGTTGGGAGTGAGTGCGCAAAACATTTTCACACTGACAGACTATACCGGATATGATCCGGAGATCGGCTCTTATGTCGGGCCGAATGCGAGCACCGCGAATGCAGCCGTAGGTGTTGACTACGGTCGTTATCCATTGACGCCTGTTTATTCTGTTAACGTTGGTATTGACTTCTAAAGATGTGCATAAACATGAAAACTAAATATACGATAATCGCGGCGATGATGATTCTATGCCTCGCTGCCGGGTGTTCCGACGAATTCCTCGAAAGGCCTCCACAGGATGCGCTGGTGGATGTCGCGTTCTATCAGACCGATGAGCAGGTACTCGCGGCAACCGCCGGACTTTACAGCGCGGTGTGGAAGGACTATATCGACAAAGCCAATTTCAAGCTCGGCGATTTCCGGGGTGGAACTGTATACAGAGCGTGGGGCGATCGCGATCACGTGCTCTTCAACACCACATCGGTTTCCCCCGACAATTCAGATGCGTACCGATCTTTTTACGTGATCATAGGGCAGTCAAATCTGACGATCCAGAATATCAAGACCTACGCCGGATCGGGTGTATCTGAAAGGATCAGGAACTATGCTATCGCCGAGGCTCGTTTCATGAGGGCGACAGCCTATACTCATCTGGTTTGCAACTACGGACCGGTACCTATAATCGAGAATAACCTCGAACATTTGGGAGGACCGAAGCTAAGACGCAACACGGTTGAAAGTATCTGGGAGTTTATTACCCGCGATTACGAATTTGCCGCTGAGCACCTGACTGACGTGCCGCCGGCTGCCGGACGACTCTCGAAGTGGTCCGCAGAAGGTATGCTCGCCCGTACCTGGCTGACGCGCGCAGGTGTCGGCTCGACTGGGTCAAGAAACACGGAATACCTCGCCAAAGCTAAAGACTATGCCGAGCGTGTCATCACTATGAGCGGCAAGAGTTTGTTGCGCAACTATGCCGACCTGTTTCTCTATCCCTATGACAACAATAATGAATCGTTGTTCGAGCTACAATGGGTCTTCACAACCGAGTATGCCTATGCCAACACCATGGTGTCGCAGATAACATACAGCAACGATATCGCCAATGGCGACGGTTGGGGTGGTGACATCAGTGCATCGTGGTGGTTGCTGAGTCTCTATGAAGGACTGATGATCGATTCAGGTGCGGTGGCGGGATTTACGTTAGATCAGCGCCTGAAGGCGACCTTCATGTTGCCGGGTTTCAAGTATCCCGAAATCACACAAACAGTCAGAGACAATGATGGTAAAGAAAGTGAGCAGGAACTTGTCTTTCCGAAGCCGGGTGACGATGCCGATAACAGCTTTGCCAGTATTAAGAAATACGTAGTAGGCAAGGCCAAGGACGTCGGGAACCAGGCTTCTCAGCAGCGATATCCCAACAATACATACATGCTGCGTCTGGCGGAAATGTACCTGATCTATGCCGAGGCAGCGCTAGGCGACAATCCTTCAACGACAGACGGTCAAGCGCTTGAATATTTCAATATGGTTCGCGAGCGCGCAGGTTTGAGCAAATTCGAGGGTGCGCTGACCTGGCAAATGATCTTCGAAGAGCGGATGAAGGAATTTGCCATGGAGAGTACGGCGTGGTACGATCTGGTAAGATTGCACTACTACAACGCGGATAAAGCTTATGAAATCATCAACGGGCAGTACCGCGGATTATTCCTGGTCCAGCCCGACCGTTGGCCCGACCCGACCGGCTGGACCTTCACCAAGACATCGTGGTTCCAGGGAAAATTTGCCGTAGCGAATCCCGGAAACTTCCTTATTCCGTTGCCAGCTTCTGAAGTAAGCCAGGCACCTGAGTTGAATGAAGAACCTGAGGCCTACGCGTTCAGTGAATAATCTGAAATTTCAAACACAGAAATTGAAATCTATGAAATCAACGTATAAGAAATACCTGCTTCTCTCTGGCCTGGTGATGCTCGCCGGCGTGCTGCTGAACTGCTCTGAAGAGAGCCTGCTGAATGACGGAAAGCCGTGGGTTCGGTACGTCCGCGTCACAACTCCGGCTGCCTCCGACTCACTGCTTGTCGCGGCGGGGCAGGGTCAGATGATCGCTATTATGGGCGAGAATCTGCAGGATGTGCGTGAACTCTGGATCAACGACCGGCGTGCGACACTGAACCCCTCGTTTATTACCGCAAAATCGATCATCACACGAGTACCTTCGCAAATTCCAGATGTGATCACCAACATCATGACACTGATTTTCGCCAATGGCAGTTCACTCCAATATGACTTTGCGGTAGATATCAGTAAACCGCGTATCAGCTATATGCGAAGTGAGTTTGTCAATACCGGCGAGACAGCCGTGATCGTCGGCGATTATTTCTACGAGCCGCTGACCGTTACGTTTTCCGGTGGAGTTACAGCGGAAATTATTAGTATCGAAGATCAGATGCTCCAGGTGATCGTGCCCGAAGGAGCGCAGCCTGGTCAGATAGCCATAACGACAAACTTCGGCGAAACGCAGTCGGACTTCTGGTTCCGCGACAGCCGGAACGTGTTTGGTAGTATGGAAGTCGCATCCAGCGACGGCTGGTGGCATGGATATACGATGATCGTTTCGTCAGACCCCGATATCGAACCCATCAACAACAAGTTCCTGCGTGTCAATAGTCAGCTGGGATCCGGGCAGTGGTTTGAGTTCTTTGTCGGCGAAGGCGGCACCATGGCGGAAGAAACGCAAAACATACCGGCCGAGGCGATATTGAAACCCGAAGACTACAGTTTCAAGTTTGAAATCAATACGTTGTCGTCGTTGGCTGGCGCGAAGATCCATATTTATATCGGCAATAACATGGGGGCAGATCGTGCGTCGCAGCAGTACGTATGGCAACCGAATGTCGATACCGGCGGAGCTTGGGAAACGATCTCGATTCCGTTCAGTTCGATACTAAGCAATAACCCGAATATAGCGGTCGATCCGAATGGCTACGGTATCTCGTTCTGGTTCTGGGAAGGAACCGTCGAGTTGCACGCCGATTTTGCCATGGATAATCTTCGCGTCGTACCAAACGTCATTAAGTAACCCCAAACTGAAACCCATGAAAAAGACGTATATAGCAAAGAACGTTTTTGTGTTCGCCTTGATGGTCTCATCCTTCTGCATGGTTTCGTGCGCTGACGATGAGGGCTTGCGGAACAATGGCGAGGTCGCTCTCCTGAGTTTTGGCCCGTCGGGAGTGAGACACGGTGACCCGATACGGTTTGTCGGTGATAATCTCGATAAGGTTACCAGTATTATTTTGCCGCCATCCGTTGAAATTGGAGCGGACGCCTTCATCACACATACATCGGATGTGATAGAGCTGGTTGTTCCTGAGGCTGCGGAAGCCGGGCAGGTGATTGTGAGAACAGAGGATATGGATATTCAATCGAAGTCGGTTCTCAGCTTCGAAGTACCGGTCGTGATAGCTTCCTTTTCTACCGAAGCTAAGCCGGGAACCGAGATCACCATTACAGGTGAATTTGTCAATTGGATTGAATCCGTGGTTTTTGCCGACGATGTCGTGGCTACTGAGTTCGTCAGCCGATCACTTTCCGAGGTGGTTCTCACCGTACCGATGGAAGCGCGCACCGGCACGATAACCATTTTTACCGGGGGCACCGAGCCATTGGAGATCCAACCGGAGGATGAGATCATGATCACCCTTCCCGGCGTGACCTCGTTAACCCCCACGGTTATCGAGCGCGGTGGTGAACTCACGGTTACCGGCACCGACCTTGATCTGGTCAGGGAGATAAAACTCAAGGGCAATGTTACAGTTCCCGAACAGGAGTTTGTCAGCAAATCGGAGACCGAGATTGTTCTGGTCTTTCCTGCGGAGGCAAACAAGGGAACGATTACGATTGTAGCCTATTCAGGCGTGGAAATTGAGTCGGCCGATGCGGTTGCGGTGGAAGGCGACCTGCCTCCACTCGAGCCCCTGGCTCATGAAATTTATACCGATGCACTGGCTAATGGATGGTCGCAGTGGGGCGGCTGGGGAGGCGGAAATTCCGACATAGCCAACAGCGACAATGTGCGCGATGGAGAAAAAGCGATCCGGACCGAATTTGTCGGTGGTTGGGGTGGAGCACTCCAGTTTAGCGGAAGTTCTGCAACCGCGGGCTTTACGGTGTTTGCAATTTCTATATATGGTGACGCAGGTACCGCAGACGTGCAATTGAACCTGATCCTTAAGGAAGGTGAAGATTCTACCGAGAAGATCATTACGATCGTTGAGGGTGAATGGGTAGAACACAAATTCTCAATTGCTGATGATCTGGGTGGCATTGGTACCATCACTGAGATAACGTTGCAAGACAGAGATTGGTCGGGTGTTCTTTATGTCGATCACATAGGGTTGCGTTAGAATTTCAGCCGTACATTACAAACGAAAACCCGGCCGATCAGCCGGGTTTTCTTGTCTTTCCCTACGCGGCCGCCCAAATATTTACAATTTGATAACACACCGCTGACAGGATTCCGCTACGGTCACAATTATCTTTGTAAAACATCAGACTGCAGGCCTTTTGGGGCATAGCAGGTACTTATGGGAAAAAAGAGAAAGAGAGAGGTAGATATTGTAATCCTGTCTGACATCCATCTCGGTACTTACGGCTGTCACGCCGAAGAACTTCTTCGCTATCTGAAATCTATCCGTCCGAAATGTCTTGTGCTCAACGGCGACATAATCGATATGTGGCAGTTCACAAAGCGTTACTGGCCCAGGTCGCACATGCAGGTGATTAAGCATATTACCGGACTTCTTGCAAAGAATACGAAGGTGCTGTACCTCACCGGTAATCACGATGAAATGCTGAGAAAGTTTGCCGGATTCAAGCTTGGTTCGTTTACAATCGACAACAAGGCGGTTTTACGTATTCGCGGAAAGAAGCTCTGGATTTTTCACGGCGATGTTTTTGACGTAACCATGCAACACTCAAGGTGGTTGGCAAAATTGGGTGCGATCGGGTATGATTCGCTTATTCTTCTGAACGCCGTCGTCAACTGGTGTTTAAGGAAGCTCGGTCGCGAACGTATTTCACTTTCCAAAAGAGTGAAAGACAGTGTTAAGAGTGCGATTAAATTTATCGACGACTTCGAGGAAACGGCTGCTACTATCGCCATAGAAAATGGATATCATTATGTAGCGTGCGGACATATTCATCAGCCACAGATCAAACATATTGTCCGAGAGAACGGCGAAGTCGTCTACCTCAATTCCGGCGATTGGGTGGAGAATCTTACAGCGTTGGAGTATCACGACGATGCCTGGCGTATTTACCGATACGCCGACGATAAAGTGGCGCAGGGAATGAAGCTCACCGGACGTGTAGTACATGAGATGGACAATAGCGAGATATTCAAAGTACTCGTCAACCAGTTTTTGACTGTTAAGAGGTGAAGATATTATACGCGATTCAGGGAACCGGCAACGGCCACATAGCCAGAGCCGAGGATGTTGTGCCTGTGCTAAGGCAATACGGCGATTTACACCTGTTTGTGAGTGGTGCGCAGGCTGATATAGCATTGCCATATCCCGTCAGGTACAGGTCGAAAGGGTTAAGTTTCTACTTTGGAAAAAAAGGCGGAGTCGATTTTGTCAAAACAATAACCCGGAACAGTTCCAAGGCCGCCTACAAGGAGATCAAATCATTCCCGGTTGAGAAATACGACCTGGTAATTAATGATTTCGAACCGATAAGCGCCTGGGCCTGCAGGAGGAAGAATATTCCCTGTGTGGCATTAAGCCATCAGTCGGCGTTACTTTCGCCGAAGGTTGAGAAGCCGAAGCAGTTTGATCCGCTTGGGGAGTGGATCCTCAAAAACTATGCTCCGGCCGATCACCACGTCGGGTTCCACTTCGACCGGCTTGATAAAAACATCTTTACGCCTGTTATCAGGGCGCGCATTCGGGCCGCCGAGGTCAAAAACAAGGGCCATTATACGGTTTATCTCCCCGCCTTTGATGATCGGAAACTACTGCCCTTGCTGGCGCGGTTTTCCGGAATACGCTGGCATATTTTTTCCAAGCATACATCAAAGGCTTATGACATTGGAAAAATCTCGGTCTTCCCCGTCAATAGCCAGGATTTTACCGACAGTATGACGTCTGCCACGGGGGTGCTATGCGGAGCGGGATTTGAGACTCCTGCGGAAGCGCTGTATCTCGGGAAAAAATTACTGGTGATCCCGATGAAGAATCAGTACGAGCAGCACTACAATGCGGCGGCACTCAGGAAGATGGGTGTTCCGGTTGTCAAAAAGCTGAAAAAGAAAAAGCACCTGGAAAAGATCGACGCCTGGCTACAGGACGATGACCGGGTTAGTGTCAACTACAGACTGGTAACCGAAGAGGCTGTGGAACTCGCACTTCGCTCTGTCGGCGCCGCATAGCGGTCGGCCGGAATCAGCAGTTTCCGTGTATGCGCCAGACCCGAGAAGACATCGGCGCTTGGCTTTTTGAATTTCTTTCCTGTGGTTGTGTCGAAACCGTAGAGTCCGAAACGATAGCTTGGCCCCACGCTCCATTCGAAGTTGTCCCATGCCGTCCAGTGGTAGTATCCTCTGATGTCTATTCCTTTTGAAATCGCGTTATGAACGATAGACAGGTAGTCGTAGATCGCTGCGACCCGCTGTTGATCGTCGGATGTCGATATTCCATTCTCCGTGATGATAATAGGTTTTCCGTATAACCGCCAATAGCGTTCAATGCATTGACCGAGGCCCTCGGGAAAATACTCCCATAAATCGTCGTGTGCTTTTCCTTTTTTGTGGAACTTCCCGGGCGTCAATAGATAGGTTGACGGAAACGGGTCATACCCGATCCGCGCGTAGTATGACATACCGAAGAAGTCTACGGGTCTGAATAGTTCCGGGACCCATCTCATATAGACGGCATCACAAAACGCCGCGGGTAATTTTCCGAGGAGATTATCGGCAGCGAAGACGGCGCAATTGTGGGAAATGCCGACCATCGTTTCCGGGAATCGCTCCTTAATATAATGGTACATGATCTCGTGTGCCTTTCCGAGATGGCCGATCACCCGCGTTGCGAGCAACATGTTTTTTTGGTAAGGGGGAAATTCTCCGGTGAGCCACCCCATGCTCGTGTACAGATTTGGCTCGTTAAATGTATTCCACGAAGTTACATACCTGCCGTATTCGTCTACTACCTTCTTTGCGTAGTCGACCCAGACGTCCACATTATTTTTATTTGCCCACCCGCCGTTTTCTGAGAACCACAAAGGGTTTCCGAAATGGTGTAGCACCATCATGATGTCGACATTTGCGCCACAAAGATGCTGAAGGAGATCGTGGTACACCGCGGCTGCCCCAGGCTCCAGAAGCGCATAGGGTTGCCGTTGGAGCTTGCTCCACATAAGGCTCATCCTGTAATTCGGAGCGAGGCTGGCGATGATCTCTACATCTTCGCGGTACTCTTTTTCGTGATCGGTGGTTTTCCGGAAGGTGCTTCCGTCACGGGCGATGTGCCCGTCCCAGTCGTGTTCGAACGCTGTTTCTATTTGGTAGGCAGAAGTACTGGTGCCAAAATGAAAATTATCGGGAAACCTGATCTCCATCTGTACTTTTATAGCCGCAGACACCGCGCGATTATTGGCGGTTAAATGACGGTGGTAGAGGTAAAAACATGTTCATAAAATCCGCTCAAATGGAGCATTTTACCGAAAAACGGCGTGGAAGAGGCCCCGGAAAATGCAAATATGCAACCATGTAACGCTCTAACCAGTAAAAACTTAAATTTTTGTCCAAAAATTAACGTTTCGATAATAGTTGAACCAGGCAAAATTTCTTATTACATTTAAGGTGCCATTTTGAAGTTTTAAAGAGAGGGTCTTTCTTCAAGACTGGTATTAACCCCGAAAGAAGTTCGGGGTTTTTTTATACCCAGACCCGCGACAAGGCTTCGAGCCTGCACGCCCTCCAAATTTCCGGTATCGACTTGCGCCGGAATTTCATACAATCATACTATCTTGTCTGCTTCATCAAAGTGGTTAACTCTTAAGATTCAAGACATTGGAAAGAATGGAAAATACTGCGGTTTCCGGCCGCGGCCTGGCAGCAAAGATGAAGTCATGGCTCATGGTGATTGGTCCCGGCATGATCACGGCCGCCCTGGTCTTCGGACCGAGTAAAGTGACGATCACTTCAAAACTAGGAGCCGACTTTGGCTTTGATCTTCTCTGGATCGTTGTGGTTGCGATCTTTTTTATGGTAATCTTTACTGCCATGGCGGCCCGCATCGGGATGGCGTCCGACGTATCGTTCCTGACACTGATCAGAAACAAATGGGGCCGACCGGCGGCAATTGCCGCCGGTGTTGGAGTATTTCTGGTGAGCGCTTCCTTTCAGGCAGGTAATTCGATTGGGATCGGCATCTCGATTGCGGAGCTTTTCAACTCGTCGCCAGAACCGTGGATCATCGTATTTAATCTGTTCGGGATATGTCTTCTTTTCTTCAGGAGTTTCTATAAGACCCTGGAGTGGATCATGATCGCCCTGATCATTATTATGCTTTCTGCGTTTCTGGTAACGCTGTTTCTGTCAAAACCTCCTATTTTCCAGATAGCTGCTGGGATGATCCCCTCCATTCCCGCCGGATCGTTTGGTCTCGTCATTGCATTTATGGCATCCTGTTTTTCGGTAGTTGGCGCTTGTTACCAGGCGTACCTCATGCAGGAACGTCGTAAGGTATATCCAAATGGCCGCCAGGCAGGAAGCGATAGTCTGCCGGGCATCCTGATCCTTGGAATCATGAGCGCGATCGTACTGATCTGTGCGGCATCAGTTCTGCACCCCCAGGGGCTGAAAGTAAACAGCGGATCGGATATGGCGAAAGTGCTTGAACCTCTGTTTGGAAATTATGCGTCAGCGTTCTTCCTCATCGGACTGTTCGGTGCGGCGTTTTCCTCGCTGATCGGAAACGCCTCGCTCGGTGGAACACTCCTGTCGGACGCGCTGGGGCACGGAAGCAGTTTCAATTCCCGCATTGTGCGGGGTTTGATCGCGCTGGTAATGATTATCGGAGCGGTTGTTGCCATTCTCTTTGGCAGCCTTCCTATCCAACTGATGATCTTTGCTCAGAGTATTACCATCTTTATCGTTCCGTTTATAGGTATCGCCCTGTATCTGATCGCGAATGACAGGAGGATCATGAAGGACCTTGCAAACAAATCGTCGACGAAGTTTTTTGGAGCGCTCGGCCTTTTGATACTGATAGGCCTGGCGCTGAGGAGTGCACAGACGTTGTTGTTTTAAGCTGCTGATGAGTTGAACCAGATATTTTAGTATGTCATTGATTGAAACCATAAAGTCTCTGTCTGCCGACATTCACGCTGATGTAGTGGCTATTCGCCGGCAGTTGCATGCAAATCCTGAATTGTCGTTTCAGGAACACGAAACGGCAGCATTCGTGAAGCGACAGCTTGAGCAAATAGGAGTCTCCTTTCAGGAGGTTGCCAGCACAGGAGTTCTTGCGACTGTGAAGGGTAACATTCCTTCCGATAAAGTCATCGCATTGCGCGCCGACATGGATGCGCTGCCGATCCAGGAACAGAACGAAGTGCCTTATGCTTCGAAGGTCCCCAATGTTATGCACGCGTGCGGTCACGACTTTCATACTTCGTCACTACTCGGAACGCTCAGGATACTGCACACCCTGCGCGATAAATTTGGCGGGACCATCAAATTCCTCTTTCAGCCCGGCGAGGAGATCCTTCCCGGTGGGGCAACGCATATGATTCGCGACGGTGTTCTCGAGAATCCGACGGTTAGCGCTGTTATAGGACAGCATGTAATACCGCAGATTGAAGTCGGCAAATTTTCCGTCCACAAAGGCAAACAGATGGCGTCGATGGATACACTTATCGTAAGGGTAATTGGCAGAGGGGGGCATGGCGCGCAGCCACAGCTCAACGTCGACCCGGTTGTCATCGCCTCTCATATCATACTTGCGCTTCAGCAAATTGTAAGCCGCGCCGCAAATCCCGCCGACCCGACGGTGTTGTCATTTGGAAAAGTGATCGCGGATGGTGCGGTCAATGTGATCCCCGACGAAGTGTACATGGAGGGCACCTTCCGCGCAATGAATGAAACGTGGCGTGATGCGGCCCACAAGCGTATGAAAGCGATGGCTGTTGGAATAGCTGAAAGCATGGGAGGAAAATGCGAGTTTACGATTCAACGCGGATACCCGTTCCTGATAAACGACGAGGAGTTGACGGGCGATGTACAGCGTCATGCCATCGACTACCTGGGCGAAGAGAACGTGATCGACACGGGGATCATGATGGCGTCGGAAGACTTTGCCTATTACTCCCAGACAGTCAGTTCTTGTTTTTACCTGTGCGGTGTCGGGAACAAAGAGAAGGGAATTCAATCGTCCCTGCACACCCCGACATTTGATGTCGACGAGGATGCGTTTGGTCTGTCTACCGGTCTTATGGCTTATGTCGCATTAAAACGACTCGGGAATTAAATTTTAACCCGGATCTAATCCACTGACCACTCGTTAATTACCTGGGTGATCGCATCCTGCGCCCCGGTTGTCCGGATGATTTTCAGGTCCCCCTTTTGGCTTCCGCTATAGGCGTTCTCTATAGTGGAGAAGTCGACCTTTGTTTCTTCGTCGCTGGCTGGTTCGCCCGCGCCATTGAGCGCATCCACGATCAACAGACTTCTCGGCGCCAGTGTTGCCGCAAGGTCGGGGAGGTCATAGGCTTTCAGCATCCCGGGTATCGCCCCGGAGATAAAGGACGAAAGGTAAAAGCGGGTAGTAACGAGAGAACGGTAGGAGGAAAGAGGTTCGATGAGTGCGATCTTTTCGATCGCGTTCTGGAAGGCTGCGGCATGAATCAATACAGCTGCCATTTCTTTTCTTGCGATTGCGTACACCGTATTATGATCGGTTTGGACATGCGCGATCACGCGCGCGATATCCGCGGCTTGCAGGCCGGTGATACTCTTTCCGACTTGCATGGCGCCATACCAGACGTTGTGAGAAACCCCGTCGATAAAAGCGTCGCCTCGGAAGGTTCCGGGACCGAGTTCGCCGGTTCCCGGCAGGTCGGGAGCAGCCACTGTGAACCCGCTTTTTACCAGTCGTTCAATCTCACCACCTACGGCTCCTTCCACCTCTTTTCCGGCGGGGTTCAGGTACAACACTGTTTTTCCCGAAGGTGCCAGCGGTTTCATGATCAACAACGGTATCACATAATCACCTTCACCCGGTACGAGATATTTTTCTATTGTGTAACCATCTCGTCTCGCGCGCCCAGTAAACACCACCGTCCCGAAGTTCTCCGGTTCCTGGTAGCCCGACAGGGTTCTTGCAACAGAGAGGATGTTCCGGTTGTCTGGCCGGCCGAGTAGGGTTGCTTCAACGTACTTCCGGTTGAGGCTAAAGACCGTCTCACCCTTGAATGATGTGGCTACCTGGCCAGTGGGTGTTACCTGGATCTCGTCATCTTTAAGTATTTCCATTTCCTCGTCGGTATTGCTGCCCGGGTTGTTCAGATGCTTTTGGAAGAACGCATACATCGCTTCGCGGTTCTTTTTTGTAGAAGTGTGCGCCCCGTCATCTTCTACCATGCTGAAGTTTTCTTTGCCGCCTACTGCCTCGTATGCGCGTGAAATTTCTGCGGCGGTTTCGCGTGCGCCCTGGATATTGAACATGTCGCCGGTTGTTGTGATCATCAATGCCGGCTTCGGCGCGCGAACGATGAGCAGATCGGGATGGTCTATCCCGTTGAGTATGCCCTGCGGGAAATTTTGTTCAGCATCCTGCGGTCCGATAGACTGTAGCAACCTTCTGAAGCTTGTCAGGTAGCACTCCGGGGCTACCGCGGCGATACGTTCGTCAAATGCCGCGATGTACGACGACTGAGTTCCTCCTCCGGATCGACCTGTGATGCCGATCCTGGACGGATCGATCTCCTTGCGTGTCAGTAAATAGTCTACTGCACGGATTCCGTCCCAGATCATATAATTCGCCTGTGAGCTACCCGATATGAGGGTCTGTGTTCCCGGATATGAATGCTGGGCTGTGGAACCGCGGGGTGGTCGGTCTGGCTCGGTGTACTCGAGACGTTCGCCCTGACCAACGGGGTCGAAGGCGAATACAACAAACCCTTTCTTGACCAGGTTAAGCATGACGCGTTGATACACATCGCCTCGATAGCCCTGCGGAGAGTGTCCGCTGCAATAGATGACAACAGGCGCCTGCTGGCGCCGCTTCAGTGATTTTGGAATAAAAAGGGATGATGTGACATAGAACCCGGGTCTTGATTCATACACGATGTGTTCTACCCGGTAGAAGTCTTTCTCGACGGTTCTGATGACTTTTGCGTTGAGTGGTGTTTTCTGCGGGAATGGTCCGACGATTTCGTGAAGTGTTTTTCTGATGGATTGCTGCCGGGCCTCCCAATCGTCGCGCGTAGTAAAAGTCTCTACATTCTTTTCACGAGCGTTGAGAAGAAGGAAGGCTTCATTCGCGAAGTGGTGATACAAAGCATTGGGAGCGTCTGTATATTGCAGCCATGTTCGGTGGCCACCCAGCACCTTGAGCTCGTTTTGTGCGGATATTTCACCCACCGTGATAACAACTAGCGCCCAGATGGCGAAAAATTTAAAGCGAAGCATGGGATGCAATGATCAGGACTTTAATGCGTTAGATACGAGTTTCTCCCATAGCTTACGTTGGCTGATGAGCGCTTCTATTTTGTTCTCAGGGTTTGACGCGCATTCCCAAAGAGCCCATTCCGAGTAGTCCATTTTTACCAGCTCGTTCACCAGGTCCTGCCAGGGGTAGGCCACGGTATCCAATTCGTGGATGTGGATAGTATCGCCCATTCGATCTTTTACAAGATTGAAATTGTAATGAAAGCCCTGTCCTTCGAGATCTGTGGGGTTGCAGTTCCAGCATATCACAACATTCCGGTTATCGGCTACATCCATGATCGCTTTCATGTTGGGCAATTCCTGTGTTTCTCTTCCATGTACTTCAACCCGTATCTTCTGGCCGTAGTCTGCCGCAAATTTGCCGAGCTCGTTCAATGATTTCCCTATTTGCTCTATGGTCTTTTCTTTGGGTACGTCCTTATGGAATTTGTTGGGTTTTACCTTGACACCATTGCCTCCGACATCGTGGCACAGCTTCACCAACTCTTTTCCGAAATCCATATTCTCTTTCAGCACCGCGGGATCGGGACTGTCGAACTCCACGTTAGATCCGTAGCCGATAAATTTTACCGCGCTGTCTTCGAATCGCTTTCTTACTTCTTTTCGCTGGGCAGCGGTGAGGGAAGGTTCGACTCCGTGTTTGTGTTCTGTGCGGAGCTCTACGCCGAGCAATTTGCACTTCTCGCAATTGGCGATGATTGTCGGAACATCCCAGTCTTTCCCCCACTGGTAAGTGACGAGGCCCGGTTTCATGGAAGAAGTTTTCTTCAGACCGGCAAAAACGTTCTCTTTTGTTAACGCTAACCCCAGCGTCGATAGTGAAATTCCTCGGATGAAATCTCTTCGGTTTGTCATAGTAGTCTGTATTTATGTTATTTGGAAGCGGCGAGTACCTTTGTGTTGCCGCCTTTCGACAGGGTAACATCCACCGGTGCGTTGGATTTCCAGGATCCCGAAGTGAAATCGGGAACGTCAACGGATTGGGAGCGGTTTGCTACCGATTGTTCGCTGAGAGGAGAAATGACGCTCCAGGCAGCGGCGTCGTAGACATCGATGTCGAGCGGAATACCATTTCTCAGGCAGTCGATCAATCTCCAGTCCATAAGGAAGTCCATACCACCGTGTCCACCTATCTGTTTGGCCATCTCTCCGACGCGCTTCACGATTGGAGGCGCATACTTTTCTTCAAGGGCATCGAATTCAGCGTCGCTAAGCCAACCCTTATGACTTGCGGATATTCGCTGTGTGGGATACTTCACAGCAGTACCCTTTGTGCCGCTGAGCAAGTGTATCCGTGAATACGGGCGTGGCGAGGTTACATCATGCTGGATCATCATGGTTTTCCCATTTACTGTGCGGATAGTCGTGGTGTTCATGTTGCCCCGAAAAGTCTTATTCACGTACGGTTGGTAAAAGCTATCCTTTTGCGCGAGTTCTCCGGCGTGCTCGCCCATCTGGAAGTCGTTGGTTGAAACGGATACGAGATAGTCCATCCGGTCGCCGCGGTTAATGTTCAACGTCTGGGCTATCGGTCCAAGTCCGTGTGTCGGGTAGAGGCTTCCATTGCGCAGATTTTCTTTCAGTCTCCACATGTCGTAGTACCCGTCCTTATCGAAGTTGTTCTCCAGGAGATCGTGAATGTATGCTCCCTCAGCATGAAGGAGTTCTCCGAAAAAGCCCTGGCGAGCCATATTCAACGTCATCAGTTCGAAGAAATCATAGCAGCAATTTTCGAGGATCATGCAATGCTTCTTTGTCTTTTCGGACGTTTCAACAAGTTGCCAGCACTCGTCCACCGTCACTGCCGCGGGAACTTCTGATGCAACGTGTTTTCCTTGCTCCATTGCGTAAACTGCCATGGGGGCGTGAAGGTCCCAGGGAGTAGCGATGTATATCAAGTCTATATCTTTGCGTTCGCACATTTTTTTCCAGTCGTTTGGCCCGGCCGTAAAGAGCGTGGGCCGATGAGGTGTGTTCTCCAACGACTTCTTCACCTTCTCGGCGTATTCGGGACGCACATCGCACAGCGCTTTGATTTCGACGCCTTCGATCCGGCTCATGCGGCTTACCGCCCCGGGGCCGCGGTTTCCCAATCCAACAAATCCAATACGGACAGTTTCCAGTTTCGGCGCGGCATAACCGCTCATATTAAAATGTTTTCTGCCTTGCCTGCTTTTTAATGCCCACTCGGGGCCGGGTGTTGCGGACACGTCATTAATAAGGCTTGCTCCCCCTGCTAATCCAATGCCTGCCAGCCCGGATAGTTTGAGAAAATTCCTGCGATTGTTTTTCATTGTGTTTTGAGATTGGAGTTATACGGGCGATCGGATACGAGACGTGCCATTTTCGTATTCAGATCAACCTGGTGTGATTAAATCGGGGGGTAAAATACGGAATCGCCGCAATAAATCAACTATCGATGAGGTTGCTTTTAGTGTTGACTTTGAATTTCAGATCGCGAATACTAGCTTGCCTTCCGGATTTAACTATTCACTTTTACATGAAGATATTGTTACAGTTGAGTGCAATCGCTTTCCTTTCGTCAGCGGTTATTTCCTGCGGTCGGCAGACACCTGTGGAAGAAGAAAGGTCACCTAATATTATAATCGTCTTTACCGATGATCAGGGTTACGCCGACCTCGCGTGTTACGGAGGGGAAGGTCTCGCCACGCCCAATATCGACAAAATGGCGTCGGAAGGGATGCGCTTTACAAACTTTTACGTAGGGCAGCCGGTATGCTCCGCCTCCCGCGCCGCATTAATGACGGGCTGCTACCCCAGCCGAGTGGGAATACAGGGTGCGCTGTCCCCCACGTCCCGGATAGGCCTTAACCCCGAAGAGGAGACGATTGCGGAGATATGCAAATCAAAAGGCTATAAGACAGCTATGGTTGGCAAGTGGCATCTCGGACACCATCCAGAGTTCCTGCCGGTAAAGCAAGGCTTCGACGAATATTACGGCCTTCCATATTCTAATGATATGTGGCCGCGGCATCCTAACCCGGCTCTCAATTTTCCTCGCTTGCCCGTTATTGAAAACGACTCGGTCATAGCCTACCTCGACGAGGATCAGAACGTGCTCACGACCGAGTACACCGAAAGAGCAGTTGATTTTATCGAAAGGAATCGCGACAATCCGTTTTTCCTTTACGTGGCACACAGCATGCCTCATGTTCCGTTGTTTGTATCCGACAAGCTTCGCGGAAAATCCGAACGCGGTTTATACGGCGACGTGATCTCGGAAATAGACTGGTCGGTCGGCGAAATTCTGGCGACGCTGAAAAAGCATAATCTCGATGAGAATACACTGGTCATCTTTACCTCCGACAACGGCCCCTGGTTGTCGTATGGCAAGCACGGCGGATCAGCAACGCCGCTGCGCGAAGGGAAGGGTACCGTCTTCGAAGGAGGTGTGCGGGTACCTTGCGTGATGCGCTGGCCCGGAAAGATCCCCGCTGGCATAGAGCAGGATAAAGCAGCGATTACCATCGACATTTTGCCGACTATCGCAGGGCTGATCGATGCCGAGCCTCCGACGCACACCATCGATGGCAAAGACATCTGGTCGCTGATGAGCAACCACCCCGATGCACAGCCGTCGCACGAGGCATTCTACTTCTATTTCAGGAACAACGAACTCCAGGGTATGAGAAGCGGAAAATGGAAGCTTTACTTTCCGCACCGCTACCGGGCTTTCGAGGGTGAAGGCCGCGACGATGGTTTTCCTGTCAATTACAAAATGAAAGAAATCGGACTCGAACTCTACGACCTGGAAGCCGACATCAGCGAAAAGAACAATGTCGCGGATCAGTATCCCGCTGTTGTTGACTCGCTCCGGCAAATGGCTTCTGCTTTCCGCACGAAACTTGGCGACTCACTAACCGGTATTGAAGGTAGCGAAGTACGAAGTCCCGGTAGCATTTAATTGAGGGTCCGTCGCGGCCGGTTACTCTTCCAGGTCTTCAAGGCCGAAGCTTACCACTTTCTTGATGCTGAGATTATTTTCGTCGTACCGCCGGAAGTACACAGCGAGCGTTTGCAGTTCCGGCTGTGACGATGCGCTGAGTTCTTCGTTGCTGAACGCCTGATTTTTAAGACTGGTAAACGGCTGGTCCACCCGCAGCAATACCGCCCTTCCGCCGATGGGATCGAAAGCCGTTGAAACGCCGGAGAAGATTCCCTGAATTACCTGTGGCTGCCGCCGGGTTCCAATTTTGTAGATGTGATAGAACGACTTGTCTTCGGCCGACGTCATCAAAATAAAAAGGCATCCGTGTCGAATCCTGAGACCTCCTTCGTAGGTCCAGGTGGGACCTTTCAGGGTAAGCACGTATGCGGAATCCGACTCCTGGATTTGTACGGGCGATTGAAACACCAGGCCTTTGTTTGAGTTTTGCCGGATATACATGTAATAATTGCCCACGAGACTTTTGAGCTGCTCGTCGTCGGGTGTCTCGAACGACGAAATGAGTGTACTGATGTTCCGGAAGCCCAGGAAACGGGCGATGGAATTCAACTGGGCGTCACGCAGGCTGAGAATATTGTCATCGTCAAGGTTCCTTATCTCGTAGTAAATCTTTTTGTAGAGATAATCTTCACCAATTCCGCCTACCACCGTAGCCATATTGCGCAATCCGGCCCGGTCTATGGGTTCGCGTGTTTTTTCAGAGAGGAGGAAAAGGAGCCGGTGCAGATGATGCACTTGGATTTTCATGCGCTCAAGATATGGCAATTGGAGAAAATTTCGGACAAACACGGTAAAAAAGGGGGAACACACGGGAACGTAGTGATGATACGCCACGCGGGCAAACAAGTGATCTTTGTGACGTCTTTAACAAGACCGCATTGTGTTTAAAGTCCCTTTCCCGCCCCGACCCTGTGGGTCGGGGATGGAGGGGCAGCAAAACACATGTGTGAAAAAGAATTTTATAACTCCACTTTAAACACTAGCACAATGAAAAGTACACTGAAAAGGCTGCCCGTTCTGTTGGCACTGCTTTGCACGATCCTGGTCTCAGCCTGTTCCGAAATCGACGTTAATCCAAGAGGCGAAGGCGACGACGAGAACCCGCCCATCATCATCAGGCCGAAGGGTAACAGCACAACCCCACCTGATTCTCTTGTCATTGGTTAATATCGGGTAAAACCTTACAGGCCGGCAGATTGCCGGCCTTTTTTCTTTATTAATGCGCGATTTTCGCCTAACTTTCTTTTTGTTACAAAAAGTAAGGTGGCTTGGCGATTAATCTTCATTCTGACTCTATCCGTACCCGCACTTTCTCAGCCCACAAGCGGTGATCTGCGGTCGTCTCTGCGATCTGCAGAGATCGTGGGAGACCCCGACTCGATCAGCCTGTATCTTTCGAGTCTTTCTATCCATTACCTCGACGAAAATCGCCGCGACAGTGCCGAATTTTTTCTAAGGAAGGCGCTGGTATTCAGCCAGTTGTCTGGTTTTGACGCCAGGCTGGCGGAGAGTCTCAACAACCTCGGCGTTTTGCACCACCAAAACGGGTCGTTGGACAGTAGTTTTTATTACTACA
This sequence comes from uncultured Roseivirgaceae bacterium, assembly GCA_964493505.1. Classification (GTDB taxonomy): domain Bacteria; phylum Bacteroidota; class Bacteroidia; order Cytophagales; family Cyclobacteriaceae; genus Chryseosolibacter. The sequence continues at coordinate 81,637 of CAZBNP010000005.1, read as the reverse complement.
CGGAGGCCTACGACGCATACCGGCAATTGCGTGATACGGCGATGATGAGTGTGCTGGAAATCAATCTCGGCCGGCTTTACCAGCAAAGAGGCATGTACGAAAAATCACTGGGATATCTTCTCAAAGCAATTCGCCAGCTTGAGCGCGAGGAACCCACCGGCAATCTTGCGAGCAGCTACAGCATTATCGCCAGCCTTTACTCAAACATAAACGAACCAAAATCGTCACTTGAGTATCACTACAAGGCACTGGCGGTGCGCACGGACCTTGGTTTGAGGTCAGCCGCGTCATGGTCGTACAATAATATCGGCAATGTGTATCTGGGATTGAATCAGCCCGACAGCGCCCTGACGAATTTTGAGAAGTCGCTGGTGATCAAGCGGGAGCTGGGCGATGTTGTGGGAGAAGGGACATGCCTTAACAATATTGGGGAGCTGATGATAAAGAAAGGCAACCTCGACGTGGCTGAGAAACTGCTGAAAGAGGCGCTTGCGATCAGGATTGCCATGAACCAGGCTTTCGGTGAGGTGAGCACGCGCACGAACCTTGGCAATGTCTATCTGCACAAGGACGATCTGTTTAAAGCAGAAGCTGAACTGCAGGTCGCTGAACAGAAAGCTTTTGCGCTCGGACTGCTGGATCAGACGAAAGAGGTTTTTGAACTGCAGATCCGGCTGCACCAGAAGCGCGGCGATGCCGGAAGGGCGCTTGCTTACAGCCAGAAGCTGATAGCTGTCAAAGACAGCCTGTTAGACCGCGATAAAGCGCAGTCGCTGGCCGAAATGCAAACACGCTATGAATCGCTGGAGAAAGAAGACCGGATCAAACTGCTGGAGAAGGAAGGGTTGTTACAGGCGGTTGAACTTGAGCGCCGGCAGCTTTGGATAAAGATGATGGGTGTGGGCATGGCGCTCATCCTGATCATTGTAATACTTATTTACTACAACTTCAGGACCGTGCGGAAGAATAAGGTGCACATCGAGCTCCTCCTGAAGGAACTGCACCACCGTGTAAAGAACAACCTTCAGATACTTTCAAGCCTTCTTAGCCTGCAGTCGCAGCAACTTACTGACGACACGGCCATAAAAGCCGTAAAGAGCAGTGAGAGCCGTATCAATGCCATGGCGCTTATTCACCGAAAGCTCTATACGGTGGATCAGAACAGGACAGTCGACATCAAAGAGTATATTACCGAGCTCATACAGTACCTCGTGTATTCCTATGGTTATCATGAAAGGAATTTCAAGCTTGATCTGGAGATCGAAGGGATCAGTATTGATGTAGACAAGGCGATACCCCTGGGTTTGATACTCAATGAATTGATCAGCAATGCCTTTAAACACGCCTATGAAAACCAGCCTAACCCGAGTCTGGCGATAAACCTCGCGTATCCCGACACGCATGAACTCAGTATTTCGATCAGCGACAATGGCGGAGGGATGCCGGTTGTTGATGAAAAACAACGAAAAACATTCGGTATGAAGATCGTCTCAACGCTGATCAAGGAATTGAAGGGAAGCCTCAAGGTGAAGACTGACAATGGGACGACCTATGATTTGCATATCCCGATCTGACCATGAATGATATTAAAGTACTGGTAGTGGAAGACTCTGCGTTGATCGCGGAGGATATCACCATGAAGCTCGGCAGGCATCACTTCGAGGTATTGGAGGTTTTTGACAAGGGGGAGGATGCCCTGGAATTCCTCAAGGCGAATACCCCCGACCTCGTCCTGCTCGATATCAAACTCGCCGGTGCGCTTGACGGTATCTCAACCGGATACATCATTCAGAGAGATTATTCTATTCCGATCATCTACCTCAGCGACCTGTCTGACCGCGAGACCCTCGGCCGTGCGAAACAGACCCGTCCGGCAAACTACATCACCAAACCGTTTAACGAAGCCGATCTGGTGAGAGCAATTGACTTCGCGTTCAGCAATTTCAACGCGGCGTCGTCGAGCGATCCTTCTCCGTCTGAAAAGGCCGATCACATTTTTGTCAAGCATGAGAACACCTTTGTCAGGATATTGCTCGGCGACATCCTCTTTCTCCATGCGGACCGGTCGTATTGCAACATTGTTACTGAAGACAGAACGTACGTACAGGCATTGAGTATGAGCCACATCTTCGAACAGATCAATCACAAGGATTTTATCCGGATTCACCGGTCCTACGTCGTGAATATCAGCAAAGTCACTGCGATTGAAGGAAACATGGTTAAAATTCGCAACTACACCCTGGAAATAAGCAAGGGGCTGCGCGATGAGCTCATGAGCCGGCTTTCGTTCCTGAAGTAGTCGGAAAGAAAATCATATCGTTGGGAAAGTTTATTTGACAGAGCGTTTCGCATTGAGTTGTTTGCGTGAAACACACACACACAATGCGGCAACACAAATATGACTACGATGCTTTTATCTCTCACGCTGTTGAGGATAAAATCCCGATTGCAAATGAGCTTTGCGCCAGACTTGAACAGGCAGGTCTGCGGATATGGTACTCCGGCAAAGAGCTCGGGGTAGGAGATAGCATTGAAAAAACCATCGAAAACGGCCTGCACCGGTCGCGGTACGGGATTGTTATTCTAAGCCCTACCTACCTGGCCAAGAACTGGACCATCCGTGAGTTTTATACTCTCCTGGCGAAGGAGATCGAAGAGCACAAGGTGATCCTCCCGGTATTGTACAACATTACACCGGATGAACTGAAGAGTAGGGACCTTTTGATGGCCGACCGTTTTGCCGTCAATGCCGACCGCGGGCTTGACCACGTGGTGGACCGTCTTGTGCATGAAATCCGCAGACCTAAACTCCAAAAAGCCCGTACTGCCTGGTTTTCAAGGATCTGGGCCGCATTGGCTGTTTCGCTGCTGATCAATGCAGGCTTTCTTTTGAACAGCGTTCTTGAGAAGGGGGAAGTCCGGACGGCGAGTGTTCGTGAAGCGGGCACTGTATTCAATGCCGGTATGGTAGACAGGGTTGAAGGACTTTTCGCCCGGCTGACCGAATGCACCTGTGGTCACACCGCGCCACAGCTCACGCGAGACCCCTCGGGGGTGTTGCGCATGGCAAATTTGAACGATTATAACGCACGGTCCGATGGTGCTATAGCGCATCAAAAACCGGCAAAAATGACCATGGCGGTCGTATTTCAATTCGAAACGCTTTCTCCCGAAGCAAAGCACACCACCCATAAGCGCATGGATGAAGTGATGGAAACCATCGGTCTTGGCACGGGTGATCAGTTTGTGATGGTTTCTAACCGCGACACCCGGAAGGACTGTTTGCAGGTTGAATATGCCGGCGAATAGCCGTCACTGCCTTCGGAAAGAAAAACTGGTCATTGGGAAACTTTTTCGCGGCGTTCGGAAAGAAAATGATCGAAAATTCGTTCGGTGGACTTTCTTGCAGGAAAAACAGTGTTGTATTGACAATCTGACCCCCTTCCTGAAACCGGGGTGTTATGGATCAACTGACCAGCGGGCTTCTGGGAAGTTTTGAAACACGACAACCCCGGTAAAGGAAGCTAACGTTCAAAAGAAGAACAAAGACCTGAAGTTTCGGAAAAGACCCTTTCGATCCCAAGACCCTCTCTTTATTTTTTCTCTACAACGTCGTATGAATGCAAAGGTACCAATGGAACCGAAAATGGATGTGCTGAAAGAGACACTTGATAACCTGACCGATGCTGTCATCATGCTGGACCCCGCCGGCAAGATTGTCCTGTTCAATAATGAGGCGTTGAGGATCCAGAAGTCTATCACGGAAAGGGCTCTGCAGGTCGGTGTTTCTTTTGTCGGGATTGTAGGTGAGGAGCGTACGAACCTGGTTTCCGAAATTCTCAAGACACTCAAACGCCAAAAAAAGGCGATAAAGAACTTCGCCGAATACACAACGCCATTTGGTACCACCGTATTTCTGGAAGTGAATTTTGTTCCGGTGCTCGGCGCCAGGAAAGAATTGAAATATATCAATGTCATTACCCAGGATATCACAAACCGCAGGTTCTTTGAAAACAGGATCCGAAAGGCTGAAGCCGACTTTAATAACCTTCTTCAGCAGGCGTATGCGGTGATCTTTAGCATTGACAGTCGCGGTTATGTCGTTGACTGGAACTCCTTCTGCTCCGAATTAACGGGGTTTCCAAAACGTGAAATTCTTTCGGAACGCGTCTGCGACGTATTGGTTAGCGAACAGAACGCGAACATATTCACTTGTCTCATGGAGCGTATCCTCAGAAACGAACCCGTCGGGACATGCGAATTTCCGATGAAGACAAAAGCAGGCGGGGAGGTTATCGTCATGCTCAGCGCGACACCTCGCGTTAATACCAACGGGCACGTTATCGGTGCCACATTGGTGGGGCAGGACATCACTGAACTTACTGTTCGCAAACGCGTGCTGGAAGAACAGGTGCAAAATCAGACCTCCGAACTCCAGCAGGTGCTGAAAAAAGAGAAGGAGACTGTGGAATTGAAGAGCCGCCTCGTTTCAATTGCATCACACGAGTTTCGCAGCCCGCTTTCTTCTATCGACTTCGCCGCCAACTTCATCAAGCAAAATGCTGATACGATCGGAAAGAAGAAACTCAATGAGAAGGTGGAAGTTATTGAAAGACACGTGAATTATATGAGCCACCTGCTTGAAGATGTACTGAACTACAGCAAGGACGAGGCAGGGAAAATCAAGCTCATTCCTTCTACCATAATACTGGATGAATTTGTGAAAGGTGCTGCGGAAGAGGCAGCTTGCTTCTGCCGGCACTCTCATCATATCTGTGTTTCGACAAACGAATTGGGACCGCTGGTTACAGACGAGAAGCTGTTGCGGAATATCGTGATCAACCTGTTGACCAATGCCGTCCGGTTTTCACCGGGAAAGGAAGAAGTATCGCTCAGCGTACGCGATGAGGGATCCTCTATTGAGATAGAAGTCAGCGATGAAGGAATTGGAATCCCCCGTGCGGAGATGGAGATGATCTTTGAACCGTTTGTCAGGGGAGAGGCGGCTCATGCTATTCAGGGTACCGGTCTTGGATTGTCCATTGTAAAAAAAGCGGTCGACTTACTGCAGGGTACCATCACGGTGAAAAGTGAACCGGGAAAAGGATCGGCGTTCAAAGTGGTTATTCCGCGCAAAGAAATATTTATTTCAAATGGATAAGATCAGAATTCTCATAGCCGATGATCACAAACTTGTGCGCGAGGGCATTAAGGCCATGCTCTCGGGGGCAGAAGATATCGACATCGTGGGCGAGGCCGCCTCAGGAATAGACGCGATCAATATCGCCCGCAAAAGCCAGCCTCATGTAGTGCTGATGGATGTTGTTATGCCAGGTATGAATGGAATTGAAGCTTCGAGGTGGATAAAGGAAAACGACGCGGGGGTGCGTATTGTTATTGTTTCGATGGATGTCAGCAAAGACTTCGTTTACGCGGCTGTTCAATCGAACGTCGATGGCTACCTTCCCAAAGATGTCGGCGCTGACGTTCTTATTGATGCGATCCGCTCTGTACACAGCGGCGAGCGTTACTTCTACGAGACAATTGAGAGGCTGATCGCTGAGGACTTCACCATAGCGGAGAAACTCAAAAGCCCTTATAAAGTCCTTCCGAACCAGCTGACTAAAAGGGAAAACGAGGTGCTTATGCTGGTAGGTTCCGGCAGCTCTTACAAGGAAATCGCGCAACAACTCGCTATCAGTTTAAAGACGGTAGAGGCGCATAGAGCGCATATTCTTATGAAGCTCGGCTTAAACAACAATTCAGAGCTCATACGGTACGCATATCAGAGTAACACGGCGTCCCGTGCATAAATAACTGCGACTAAACCCAGCTAAAACCATATCATCATTTTCAAACCAACCCAATACAGATGAATTGAAAGTTAATCCAAAGCCATGAAAACCTATTATCGGGGTAAAGACATCACATCGTTGTTTGTCATCTCCATCTTCATTATTCTCATGATCTATTCGTGGCTTAAAGGCTGACGTTCCCGGTTATAATCCTGAATCTCTCTGGTCGAATGACTATGAAACATGGGAGAATTCAATTAATTTGACCGGTGCTCGATCGAAAAGGGTCGGGCATCAACCAAACAGACATCGGGATGCGCTCATTCAGACATTTTTCCATTATTGTTATTGTGACAATCTTAGTGTGCTCCTGCAGCCGTCCGGAGGGCGATGGGCAGGGCGTTGGTGCGGAGGCGATCACACTTGAAGGACTGGAACAACACGTTCGCATCCTTGCTTCGGACGAGTATCAGGGCCGCATGCCGTTTACGGAAGGTGAAACGAAGACACTGGAATATCTTCAGACACAATTCAGGGAACTGGGAATCGAGCCCGGGAATGGCGACAGCTATCTTCAAGAGGTGCCGATGGTTGAAATTACACCTCAGGCTGATTCGGTTATGCATGTGACTACTGCCAGGGGTTCGATCCTGTTGCGCGGTTTCCACGATTTTACAATCAGCTCACAACGCACGCAACCCCGCGTCACGTGGGAAAAGGTACCCCTGGTATTCGCGGGATTTGGTGTTGTGGCTCCCGAGTATAACTGGAATGACTACGCCGGGCTTGATGTGAGAGATAAGATCGTGGTTGTATTGGTAAACGATCCCGGCTTTGGCGGAACAGACACTACATTCTTTAAGGGTAGCACGATGACATACTACGGCAGGTGGACATACAAATTTGAGGAGGCGGCAAGGCAGGGAGCAAAGGGATGCCTCGTGGTTCATAACACGGTGCCGGCGGGATACCCTTTCCAGGTACTCCAGACAGGATGGAATTCGCCGCACCTATATCTTGATCCAAGAGGAAAAGATAACTATTTCTGCGAGGGAACAGGATGGATCACGAAACCGGCGATTGAAGAGATATTCCAGGCCGTCGGCCGTGATTTCAATAAGGTACAGACCGAGGCGCGCAAGCCGGAGTTCCGGGGATTCGAACTCGGGGCGGCAGTTACTTTCGCGATGGATCTCAAGGTTCGGTACGATACATCCTACAACGTTATCGGCCGGATCACCGGCAGCGGGAATCCCGACGAATGCCTTATCTATACCGCTCACTGGGACCATCTGGGCATTGGTCGTCCGGATGCGGCAGGCGACAGCATCTACAATGGCGCGCTCGACAACGCAAGTGGTACGGGTGGGCTATTGGAAATTGCGAAGGCATTCAAAACCCTCGGTAGCGGTCCGTCGCGTTCGGTGGTATTCCTTGCCGTAACAGCGGAGGAGCAAGGCTTGTGGGGATCGGCCTACTATGCGGAGAATCCCGTATATCCGAAGGAAAAGACTGTCGCGAATATCAATATGGATGGTATTAATCCCTATGGGAAAATGAATGACGTAATGGTGGTAGGTACCGGCCAGTCGGAAATGGAGGACTATCTTCGGGAGGAAGCCGCGTTGACAGGGAGGGATGTTGTGCCCGATGATGAGCCGGAAAAGGGGTTCTACTTCCGCTCCGACCATTTTAACTTCGCCAGGATTGGTGTACCCGCTCTTTATCTAAAGACGGGAAGTGACTTTGTCGGGAAGGACAAGGAATACGGGCTGGCATTGAAAAGCACGTACACCCAAAAGTATTATCACCAGCCTTCGGATGAATTCGATACTACGCGAATGAACTTTGAAGGGGGTGTAGATGACCTTAAACTGTTGTTCCGTGTAGGGCTGACGTTAGTATCGGGCGATCAATGGCCGAAGTGGAAAAGAGATTCCGAATTCAGGGCGATCAGGGAGAGCTACAGGAACGAAAAATAGCGGAGTGCATCCCGCAGAATCTATCCTCCTATCGCGCGGGTAGATTCGTGCTGATCCAGCGGTAGTTCTGCCTGGTGCGGTGTACCCGTATCGCGTTTCAGTGAGAAAAAGAAGGTAGAGCCTTCTCCCTCCTTGCTTTCAACCCATAGCTTGCCGCCGTTTTCGACGATGAATTCGTGGCACAACATCAAACCGATCCCCGTTCCTTTCTCGTTCCACGTTCCCTCGGCACTTTCAGTTAAAGCCTTAAAGATGTATTCCTGCTGTTCCTTCGGGATGCCGATACCGGAGTCGCTGATGCTGAAAACCACTTTGTCGGCGGATGACGTGGCGCCGATTACCACGGTACCACCGGAATGGGAGAACTTGATCGCGTTTGAGAGAAGATTGCGCATTGCGAAATCAAAATGCGAAGGGTCGGTATAGACATAAATATCGGGTGGGATGCTGTCTATCAGGCGTACGTTTTTGTGCGCGGCGTAATCGTCGGAGAGCAGCATGCTCTTACGGACCTGCTCTTTTGCCTGCAGCGTTTGCTGATCAAGTCTGATTCCCCTGAGCTGGTTATGCCCCCACATCAGCAGATTGTCAAGTGTTTCTAACGTCCCGACAGATTGTTGCTTGAGTTTGTCAATAATGGCTGACTCCTCCGGGTCTTCATGTTTGGCGCTAAGAAGACTCAACAATCCAATAATGCGATGTAAAGGCGACCGCAGATCGTGACCCAGGATCGAAAACAATTTGTCTTTCATACCGTTCGATTCCTTGAGTTCATTCTGTTTGCCGATCAATTGTCTATTGAGGTTGGAGACGCGCTTGTTGAAGAACCAGACGATCATGATGACGATCAGCGAAATAACCGCTATGCCAAACATGACATTCCGTTGAATCATCGATCTCTCATTTTGCAACGCGAGGTTCTTGATTTCGTTTCGCTGACGTGCAAGTTCCTGGGTGGCCTGCAGGTTCGCGATCTCACGGGTTTTTTCGACGGTAAACATACTGTCTTTGAGAGTTTGACTTTTTTCCGTCAGGTCAATAGCAAGCCTGTACTCATTCTGCTGTTTGTACAATTCGATCATCGGTTCGTACACGTCGGTGACGAGGCTCGGTTGCTGGATGCTTTGCGCGATACTCAACGCCTGGTGCAGCAAGGAAAGGCTCTGGTTCGCGTCGGAAGTATGAACCAGTTCAGCCAGGTTCACGAGCGCCCTTGCTTCCGCTTCGGGGAGATTGTTCTGCCGCGCCAATGATAATGCTTGTTGTTGGTAATGCCACGCGGAGTCGGTGATACCGAGTTTATCGTAGACAATACCGAGACTGCCCAACAAAGTGATGTGGGGCAAAACATGTTTTGTGCCAGCGCTCTCGCCGACACCTCGCTGAAAATATCTGAGTGCTGTTCGCAGATCGTTCCGCTTGCCATAAATGATGCCGATGTTGTTTAACAACGTAAGCGTTGCGTTGGCAGAAGGGTCATCGGTATTCAATTCTTCGGCTTTGAGGTAATACTCAAGGGCTTTGTCGAGATCGCCCAGGTAGTCGTTGACGACCCCGAGCTTGTTGTACGTTTGTACGATCCCTCTCTTGTGGTCTATCGACTCGTACAGTGCCAGTGCCTCTACGAAATGTCGTGTAGCGTCTTCGTATTCACCTGTGCGTCCCGCAATGACCCCCAACCCGTTCGTTGCCCATGCCTGGCCGGGAATGTAGCCAATTTCGCGGTACAAGGTCTGTGCTTCACGGTAATGATCGCGTGCCTGTTCCGGCATTCCGTGCTGCTCGAGTATCTCAGCCAGCGTGAGGGTCATGAGAGCTTTCCCCTCCCGATAGTTGTTTTCAGTCGCATAGTAGATTCCCGCCTGCGCGTAGAACAGTGCGGAATCCATATTGCTGAAACCGTAATGACTGGCAAGAAGCCGGAAGGCGGATATCTTCAGCGAATCAGAGTCAGCCTGTCCGAGCCTTCCGATAAGTTCTGAAGTAGTTTGCGCCATACTCGTAAGTACGAGCGCTAGCGTGAGAGCGCCGGTTAGAAAAGCGGATTTCATGATTAAAGCTTGAACAAACTTATTGATTTAATAACAGGGTCTCCCTGGTGGATGTCATCAATTCTTACATGGGAAGGATGAACGCATTTATTATGGATTTCCGGCCGGAACCACCTTAAGGGTCAAAGATGACCTGAATTTAGGGAAATTTGCCACCCGGGTTTGTGTATTGATAAACAGTTGCCTTGCAATAGTGTACAGAAGGCGAAAAACTTGCGCGAAAAACGGAGGCAGCGGGTACTATTTGGTCTTATTTATCCTTTTTGACTCTGTGAAACGTTGATAGACCGCGTCGCCTTTAAGGTGTTGCTCAAGTTCCGCGGGTTTAAAATAGAGGAGGTCCTTCTGGGCTTGAAGGGACACGAACCGCTCGTCAATTTCACCGTTGGCATTGAGAACTCTTGTCAGGTCAAGACCGAGGTGTTTCGCCAGAAAACGGTAGGCTGCCAGTCGTTTACTTGCTCCATAGTCGTGACCCTCGGTTGGGAAGTGTGCAAGTTCCACGAACGATTCTTTCCCGTACAGGCTGTAGACATGTCGGGCGAAAGGAAATTCAACCGTCTCGCTGTTTTTTGTCCAGTCATTTCCGTTTGAAACAAGCAGGAGCGGCCTTGGGGCGATGGATGTTGCGATCTCGGCGTTGGTGTAGACGGTGTTACCGTTTTTGTGGATGGGCATTCCGCTTTCACATGAGCATCCTCCGAAGAAGTGCGCCGACACCATCACGACCGGTATCGCAACCGTTATCCGTTGGTCCAGGGCGGCGAGTAAGAAACTTTGCGTACCGCCTCCGGAGGCGCCGGTGACCGCGACACGTTTCGGATCCGCCTCCGGGAACGTAAGCAGAAAGTCGACTGCCCGCATGCTATTCCAGGTCTGGAAGGTGAGCACTTTTTCGTACTTATGGGGTAGCTGGACGCTTTCGCCCCAGCCCACCATATCATACGCCAACACAATAGCTCCCATGCTTGCCATTGCCGCGGCGCCGTGCTGGACATCGTTCATGAACCTTCCGTAATTGTCTTTTTGCGAAAAATGCCCATGTGGCATCAGCACAACAGCCAGCGATCTCTCCTTGTGTTTCCCGGTGGGTTTGTAAAGGTTGCCGGTAACAAAAAAGCCCGGCAAGCTTTCGAAGACTACAGACTCGACGGTATAGCCGTCAAATTTCTTTTTGTTGCGGTATCGGGGGTTCAATGGTTTACGCTCAGGCAAAACATCCAATTCCATTCCCCTTCTGATGTGAAGCCGGAGGCTGTCCGCCCGTGCCTGCCAGTCGTGCACGGTAACAAGCCGCGCCTGGAGTGTCGCCAGCTTCTCGGCACCCTGCTGCTCCGTGTAATAGTTTCCCTGGCAGAGTTCGGACCTTTGCGCATTCGTTGCCACGCTGCAGAAGAAGCTAGCGAAGAGGAACGGAATTATTATTGATTTCATAATCTAAACAGGATCGGTGCTGACCGCAATTGTCCAGGCGGTAGATGTAAATTTATGGAAAGATAATGACTGCACGTCACTATCAGGCTATCTGATTTCCCCGGATTTTTTGTAAATTGACAACGCTTCCTATTGTCAGACGGATTGAGTACTCACTTGCCAAGACGGATTGAACAGGAGGAGTATGAAAATCGCAAATGTCAGTTCCCCCTCTGAAATCTGTCCTGATAATTTGTATTTTCGCGTTTGGGTGAATCGGGCTTTCCGACAGGATTACATCCAGCATATACCGCTATCCAGGTATCTAAAGAAATTTTAGTATGGGCCATTTGCCACCACTTATACAGGATTTGGCGTTGATTCTTATCGCCGGTGCGATCACAACCCTGTTGTTCCGGCGTATCAGGCAGCCCTTGGTGCTCGGCTATATCATAGCCGGCTTTCTCGTCGGGCCACATTTTCGTGTGCTTCCTACTGTTGCGGATACGGGAAACATCGAAACGCTGGCAGAAATAGGCGTGATCTTTCTTCTCTTCAGCCTCGGCCTCGAATTCAGTTTTAAGAAGCTGATGCGTGTGGGAGGCGAAGCCTCCATCACCGCTTTTGTTGAGATCATTTTTATTACCGTTGCCGGATATTACACCGGGATATGGATGGGGTGGTCGAAGATGGACAGCCTTTTCCTCGGTGGGATGCTGGCGAGCTCATCAACAACAATTATCATCAGGGCCTTTGATGAACTGGGAGTAAAAACCAAGCAGTACGCCCGTATCGTGTTTGGCGTACTGGTTGTGGAAGATATCGTGGTCATCCTTCTCATGGTCTTGCTGTCTACCATTGCGGTCACACAGCAGTTTGAAGGGATGGAGATCGTCTATACTGTCCTCAAGCTGCTGTTTTTTCTCGGCCTGTGGTTTGTCGCGGGTATTTTCCTCCTGCCAACCTTGCTGAAGAAGTCGCGAAATCTGCTCGACAGTGAAACGTTGCTCATCCTGGCCCTGGGACTCTGTCTTGGGATGGTCGTAATTGCCACGCAAGTGGGATTTTCCGCCGAGCTCGGTGCGTTCATTATGGGATCCATCATCGCAGAGACGACGTCGGCGGAGAAAGTAGAGCATCTTATCAAGCCTGTTAAGGATTTGTTTGCCGCAGTGTTCTTTGTTTCTGTCGGTATGATGATCGACCCTCAGGCTATTATCGAGTACGGCGGACCTGTTATGATCGTGACGTTGTTGACGCTGTTTGGGAAGCTCATCAGCACGACGTTGGGAGCATTGCTTTCGGGACAGCCGTTAAAGCAATCTGTTCAGGTTGGGATGAGCATGGCGCAGATCGGTGAGTTTGCCTTTATTGTGGCTACGCTGGGTCTTTCACTCGGTGTGATATCAGACTTTTTGTTTCCGGTGGCTGTCGGTGCCTCCGCTATCACTACTTTTACAACGCCTTACCTGATCAAGTCGTCCGACTATGTATCGGAGATACTTCTCAAAGTGTTGCCATCCCGATGGGTGAGGAACATCAATACTTATTCCGTTAGCACGCAGAAAATACAGGCTGAAACCGGCTGGAAGCCGGTGTTGAAATCGTATGGGAGAATCCTGGGGAGCAACGGGTTGGTTCTGGTCGGTCTCTTTTACATCAACCTCAACTTTGTTCGCCCGTGGATCGACAATCATTTTGAAGCTCCGTTTGCTGAAGATGTTATCGGACTCGTTCTTTCACTCGCGGTTGCGGCTCCATTCCTATGGGCATTGATGGCGCGCCGACCTCTGAACCTGGCTTATAAGGAACTTTGGCTTGAGAAGCGCTATAGTCGAGGTCCGCTGCTGCTCATCGAGATCATGCGCACGCTCTTTGGTGTCCTCTATATCGCAATACTCGTATTTGCTTTCTTTTCTACACAGGTGGCTACGCTGATCGCAGTCCCGATTGTGTTCACGGTATTGGTCATCTTCGGTAAACGGATTCAGCGATTCTACGATCGTATTGAGATACGTTTCCTTTCCAACCTGAATGCCCGTGAGGATGCGGCGGCGGCCGACAAATCAGCGACGGCCAGCATGCGGCGGAAAACCGAGGCGATACAATCGACGCTGATGCCATGGGATGCACACATCGTTGAACTCGAAGTAGCGCCACAGGCACCCTATATCGGTAAATCACTTCTTGAACTCGCCTGGCGGGAGAAGTATGGTATCAATATCGTCTACATTAAACGGGGAGACAGACTTATTCACGTGCCGACCCGGAAGGCTATTTTACTACCCTTCGATGGTGTCGGACTCATCGCAACGGACGACCAGATTCAGGCCTTCAAACCCGTGTTTGACTCTCTTGAAGACAACGTGGCCGAAGAACTTGATATCGACGATATCGCCTTGAAAAAGATCGTGGTCGATGAACACACAAAACTCAACGGGAAGGATATCCGCCACTCGGGCCTGAGGGAGCGAACCAACGGACTCATTATTGGCATTGAGCGGGGAAATGAACGGATCCTCAATCCGGCTTCTTCATTTGTATTTCAGTGGGGAGATATCCTGTGGATTGTCGGCGAGCGGAAGAAAATCCGGAGTCTGATCGAAACCGATGCGCAGTCACAGCCTGCGCAGGACAGTGCCTCAGGCAGTTAACCTTATGGATTAACGGCAATCTCGCGAACGTCGCCGTTTGCATAGCCGACAAAAATTGAGGTGACGACGCCGGCGGGGAAGAAACCGGTCTCCACAACACCCGGTATCATCTTTAGTCTGACGTCGAGCGTTGCCATATCTTCGATTTCACCAAAACGACAGTCGGCAATATAGTTTCCGTTATCCGTTACGAAGGGGCGCGCCGTTTCACTTTGGCGGATCACCGGATCGCAATTCGACGCGCGGAGATGGTTCAGTGCCAGCCCGGAAGCAAACGGTACAATTTCAACGGGTAGCGGAAATGCGCCGAGTTGTTTTTTGACCTTCGATTCGTCGATCATAACGTAAAACCGCTGACTGGCATAGGCAAGTATCTTCTCCCGCAAAAGCGATCCGCCGCCACCCTTAACCAGATTGCCACGCGCATCGGTTTCATCGGCGCCGTCAAATGCGATATCGATCACCGGTGTCTCCGAAGGATTCAGCACAGTTATACCAAGTTCGGATGCGAGGGTTTCGGATTTGACTGAACTGGCCACCGCCAGGATACTCAGACCCCTTTTGACAAGATCGGCGAGTTTCCTGATAGCGAATTCCGCCGTTGAACCTGATCCAAGCCCCACTGTCATGCCGTCGCGTACTCGTTCCACTGCCTTTTCCGCAGCGGCTTTCTTAGCTTCCATAGTCATGTGTTGCCAGAGTAGAGTTGTTTGCCCTGGTTGATTCAAAGGTAGCGTGAAACGCGCATGTGTCATTGAACGGGATCAGGAAATTGCGCGGCAACCAATACCATTTAATTCGTTAATTTTGCCTTTTCCAGCTTTTCAAGAATGCAAACTGACCTCATTTTGAAGAACGTTGCCAGGCATATAACCCTGGATGAAGATGAAAAGTCATTCTTCCTTTCCTTGTTAGAAACACGGATGCTTAAACGCAGAAACCTGTATCTGGAAGCCGGGAAGGTTTGTAAGGAGTCGGCTTTTGTGGTATCGGGGGCGATGAGGGGGTTTACTGTTGATCGTGAGGGGAGGGAGCATATTCTTAGTTTTGCTATTCCCGACTGGTGGATTGCTGATATGTATAGTCTGTTGTCGGAAAAACCCGCTATTCTTACCATTGAAGCTGTGGCAGATTCAGAAGTGCTGGTGCTCTCCCGCGAGAATCAGGAGTTACTGTACAGCCAGGTTCCGAAGTTCGAAAGGTTCTTTCGCATACTGGTGGAGAATTCTCTTGTCGCCAATCAGCAACGGCTCATCGATAACATGAGTTCAACCGCGGAGGAAAGGTATTTGAGTTTTATTAGAAAGTACCCCACTATACCATCCTGCGTTCCACAGCATAACATTGCGTCATATCTCGGTATAACGCCCGAATTTCTCAGTAAGATCCGCTCCCGCTTGGCGCGCCGGAAATAGCTGGCGATCGCTAGCTGTTCACCGGGCCAAAGACCCATTCGTTAGCATTTTGAATTTGATCTTCATTAATGGTATGCCCCAATCCCGGATACAGTTTCACGCTGACGGACGCTCCCATTTCAGAGAGCTTTTGTTTCGTTTCGTTTATCCGCTCCACCGGCACGTGTGGGTCGGGATCACTGGAACCAATGAAAACCGGTGTCTGGTCAAAGTCTCCGCTGTAGTTGTCGGGGTAGATACGATCGCCGATCAGTCCACCCGTGAAGGCTGCTATGCCACCCCACCGCCGGCCGTTTCGCGTGGCAAATTCTATCGCCAGACACGCGCCCTGGGAGAATCCGGCGAAATAGATATTCTCCGAAGCAATTCCGCTGGCGGTTAGTTCGTCGACGATGTCAGCAAGAAGCTGCAATGCCGATGAAAGCCAGGGTTCGTTTTGTTGCGGCGGAACGAGAAAGGAATACGGGTACCAGGTGTAGTTTGTCGCCTGCGGCGCGACCACCGCAAAATCGGCTACATTCAGGTAACGGGCCAGGCTGAGGATGTCCTCAGCCTGCGCACCCCGGCCGTGGAGCATGACCAGAACATGCTTTGCTTCCCGGACATCTTTCCCTGCCCATCTGAGGTCTTTCCTGTGCATTTTGTTGTGGTTTGTTTCAGAAGTATCAACCATGCCACGTCTTGTTCCAGATGTCGGCATACTCGTCCGGGTGTCGATTGAACTGTGCGAGAACATACGGGCACAACGGAATTACCTTGAGGCCGTTGGTTCTCGCATAGGCTGTCATCTCTTTCAGTAACTTCGATGCGATGCCCTGACCTTTCAGAGCTTCTGCAACCTCCGTGTGATAAACCGTGAGGTTTCCATCCCTGATGCCGATTTCCATTTTGGCTTGAATTTCACCTTCATTTTCGAGTTCGAAAGCACCACGCTGGCTTTCGTTGAGTTTCAGCTGTATGTTGTTCATGTGTTTGTTTTTTTGCTTACCGGAATGACGACCTGATCACCAGACATGCTAGTCCAGCGCAGGCAGTAATTTTTCTATTTCGGCCCGCCTGCTTTCGTATTGCGGAGGGAGTTTCAAGTGGGTTCCCAGTTCACTCACGGGTTCGTCTATGGCAAAGCCAGGATTGTCGGTCGCCAATTCAAACAATACTCCCCCGGGTTCTCTGAAATACAGCGAAAAGAAGTAATTGCGGTCGATCTTCGGCGTGACGTTGAGTCCAAATTCCAATATCTTTTCCCGGTACTGCATAAGAATATCGTCATTTTTCACTCTAAACGCAACGTGGTGGATAGTACCGCCTGCATTGACAGCGCGTGGTACGCCCGGAACTTCCAATAGGTCGACCGTGGAGGCGCCTTTAACGGCGTGTGTACGGTATCGGAAACGGTTGCCTTCCTGTTTTTCGGGCTTGTAGTCGAATACATCGGTCAGTACGCGCGCGGTTTCTGAAACAGATTGCAACGAGAGCGTAATTCCGTGAAATCCGCGTATAGCAGCGTCGGCGCTTACGTCTTTTGTTTCCCAGGGCTTGCGATCATCGGAAGCGGTGGGCGCTACCAGTGTAAGAGGTAACCCGTCCGGGTCCTCGAACGACAGGAACTCCTCGCCGAGTCTTGATCCGTTTCCGGTAATCGTGACGTTGTGTTTCCTCAACCGCTCTAGCCAGAAGGGCAGGCTGTCGGGCGGAACCGAGTATGTGAGATCGGTAGCCATTCCACTTCCCTGTCTTCCTCTGGTGACACCTTCCCAGGGGAAAAAAGTCAGAATTGTTCCGGGAGAACCATTTTCATCTCCAAAATAGAAGTGATAGGTGGCCGGATCGTCGAAATTTACGGTCTTCTTTACGAATCGCAGTCCGAGGACCTGGGTGTAGAACTTGTAATTGCGTCTAGCCTTACCGGCAATAGCCGTAATGTGATGGATACCCAATATCTTGTTTTCCATATCTGCTTTGTTTTTTGTTATTCAAAAGTATAGTCGAGGTGACGAATAAGCATTAATCCAGGTTAAGAAAGCACTCCGTGCGATAGTATCACAGGCATGATTTCTTAATCTAGTTCAACGAATCCCGGGGAGGTATCGCCATACCTTTGTACTATCATTAAGAGAAACAACTACAACAATGGAAACAACGACAAAAACAAAATGGGCTCTTGACCCCGCTCACAGCGAGATCGGATTTAAAGTAAGACACATGATGATCACCAATGTGTCGGGTACGTTCGAAAAATTTGACGTCAAGGCGGAAACGGATGGCGACGACTTTTCTACTGCTGCTATCGAGTTCACTGCGGATACCGGGTCTATATCGACCGGGAGTGCAGACCGCGATAATCACCTCAAATCGGCTGATTTTTTTGATTCAGCAAAGTATCCACAACTTAAATTTAAGTCTACGCGTATTGAGAAGAAGTCGGAAGATGAATTTAAGCTGCACGGCGATATGACGATTGGTGCTGCAACTAAGCCAGTGATCTTTGATGTTGAGGTAGGTGGTAAAGGCAAGGATCCGTGGGGAAACGAGAAGGCAGGGTTTTCAGTTTCCGGAAAGATCAATCGTACAGAGTTTGATCTTAACTGGAACGCGGCGCTTGAAGCAGGTGGCGTACTGGTGAGTGAGGACGTTAAATTGTCTGCCGAGATTCAGCTGGTGAGAGCATAGATATAGTACCTTGCTCAATAGATAGCACACACTGACTTAATATCGCAGGTTATGAATTATGCAACGGTGAAAAGGATCGTGGTGGTGGGCGGTGGATTTGGAGGTGTTAACCTCCTGAAGAAGCTGGCCAATGACAAGAGGTTTCAGGTTACTCTTGTTGACCGGGATAACTTCCACTCTTTTACTCCGTTGCTTTATCAGGTAGGGATGGCTTTCATTGAGCCTTCGAATATCAGTTACCCTTTTCGCAGGTTGTTTCAGGAGAAAGACAACCTGCGATTTCATCTCGGTCAGCTTCTTCGGGTGAACATGGACTCAAACAGTATTGAGACAGACACGGGTGTTTTGAAATACGATTATCTCGTTCTGGCGATTGGTACGGAGAGCAATTTTTTCGGCATGGAGAATGTGAAAGCGAATTCGTGGCCGTTGAAAACCATTACGGATGCAACCAATCTCCGGAATCACCTCCTTTTGAATATGGAGAAAGCAGCGCGGACATCCGATCCCGCCGAGCAGAGACGATTACTCAATATCGTAATTGCCGGCGGTGGACCGACGGGCGTGGAGGTAGCGGGAATGCTCGCGGAGATGGCTCACCATATCGCGCCAAAGGAATACCCCGAGATCAGGCAGATCGTCAACCCGATCTATCTGATCGAGGCAGGACCGCATCTGCTTGGGCCAATGAGTAGAAACTCACAGATGGAAGCTACCAGGGTGTTGAAGAAGCTCGGCGTACAGGTGCGGCTGGATCTGGCGGTCACTGATTATGTTGATGGGAGAGTGGTATTGAAGAATGGTGACACGATTCCGACAAACGCGCTGATCTGGACTTCCGGAGTGGTGGGCAAGGAGGTGCCGGGTTTACCCCCGGATACGACGGCCCGTGGAAAACGGATATTGACCGATGAGTTCAGCCGGGTGAAGGGTACTAAGAACATATTCGCCATCGGCGACATTGCGCTGATGACGTCTGACGCTGAATACCCCAACGGGCACCCTATGCTCGCACAGGCTGCTATTCAACAGGGCAAATGCCTTGCCGGTAACCTCCGGCGCGAACTGGAGGGAGAACCATTAACACCGTTCCGGTACAACAACAAGGGCAGTATGGCGATCATATCGAAATATAAGGCAGTTGTCGATTTACCAAACGGGTTTATAAAGGGTTTTGCCGCGTGGCTTGTCTGGTTGTTTATACACCTGATTCCCATAACGAACTTTAGAAATAAAGCAAAGCTCGCGTTTAGCTGGCTTTGGTCGTTTATGACGAACGATCCGACATTGAGACTGATTATCCGACCTCAGGTATTCACGGAAGGAAGTGTTGACAGTCTAACAAAGAAAGAATCTAACCAAAATGAAAAAGAATAGCTATAGGGTTGTGTTCCAGCTGTCGAATAATGACACGTTTATACAAAAGTCATTGCTTCGACAACTGAACAACCTCGTTGAGGCGATGGATGGGGTTCTCGTTGAAGTGGTGACACACGGATATGGTATAGACCTCCTGGTGGGGGGAAGCCCCTTTAAGGAAAACATTGAAGATCTGAACCGAAAAGGTGTCGCGTTTCTGGTGTGTGAAAATACACTTAAGGGGGAGAAGTTGGATGCATCAGAATTTACGGGTATTGCGAAGCCAATACCCGCCGGTGTAGCGCACATTGTGAGACGGCAGACGGAGGGATGGAGCTACATAAAGGTGGGGTATTAGACGGTTTCGTGGAGCCAATGGCTCATAGCTGAACAAACCGCCGGGCAGCGGCGGCGGATTGGTTACCTCGCCATTCCCATGAGGCATTAATACACCAAGATGAAGACCCTGGCGATCGTTTGTGTTTGTCTACAGTCGACGTTCAGTTCGTACTGTCAGTCGATGTACGATCAGCCGGCTGAGCTCCAAAAGGTTTTTACCTATATTGTCAGGAATGAATACCTCGAATTTTTTTCAGACTCGTCCGACGCCCGTCCGTTCAGGCTGGTCGACTGGGCGGTTGCCGATATTGACGGCGACACTCGCAAAGAGGTTTTTCTACTGATCAACCCCTATTTTGCGGAAACCGCTCCTGTCCAGATCTATCAAATCGGGGACGATGGGCGCGTTAGGAGGATAAAAGAGGCACTTGCGCCGGGTCATCCCATTGCCCGCGAAACGGAGAGTCTCACCAGCCACATCGGTGGCCTCGGTATGGATATGACTCAGGAACCCACCGCTACTTCCCAAAGAAAGAGAGATGTCATTGAGGCGAGCATGAAATATGGAATGACGGTTGTGGAGTTCCCTACTTTTTTTCACGCCGACCACCGGCTGACACTGGGAGGGGGCTATGCCGACCTGTCGCACATTAAAAAGAAGCCCAAAGAGCTGTCGTGCGAGTCAATTCAGCTGGCCAGGCCGTCCTGGATCCAGACGGGCAAGATACGAGGAAGTGGGGGTAATGTACTGGCGGTCGTGGTAGGTAAGGAGCTGTGGCTTTACAGAATTCGCCGCATCGTTGACAGCACCTTCCTTGACAAGAAGGTAGTCACTATGCGGTTGCCAAAAGATTTCGTCAGGTTTGATCAGGGTGGAGAGTACCTTCGGTATATCAACAAAATGCAGGAGACCCGGGACCTGGTTTCCCGTCGGAAATTCTAAGCGTTGGTCCGGGCGGCCTGTCCGAAGAGAGCTCACTCGTTGTATTGACTCATCGTTTTTTCAATGCCGATCGTGCAAAATGAAAGGACCATATCATTGGCCTTTTTCATGAGTGGCGGCAGTTCATCAAATTGGTCTTTCGAAAAATTACTCAGTACGTAATCCACCTGCTGACCTTTGTTAAACTCGCTTCCGATACCGAACCGCAGGCGGGCGTATACCTGGTTGCCGAGTGTCTCCTCTATATTTTTCAGCCCGTTGTGTCCGCCGGCGCTTCCTTTTGGGCGCATCCGGAGTGTTCCGAACGGAAGGGCAATTTCGTCGACGACCACGAGAAGATTTTCACGGGGAATGTTCAGTGCCTGCAACCAGTACGCTATCGATTTCCCGCTGAGATTCATATACGTGGAAGGTTTGATCAGATGAATTGCCCTGCCCTTGTATTTGAATTCCGCCTTATCAGCCAGCCGGGAAGAAGCAAAACCAGTTCCTTGCTGGTCTGCCAGCTGATCGAGCACAAGGAAACCGATGTTGTGTCTTGTTAGCTCGTATTCCGCACCGATGTTGCCAAGCCCGGCGATGAGGTACTTCATTTGGTTTAACGTTCAAAGGCATTGTTGTCCGGTAAAAGGAAGCATTGTTTCACATTCAACCCCTCCGGGGTTGTTAGAGAGGATGTGCCTTTTTAACCCCAGGTTTCGCAAGCCTTTGGCTTCCTCACCTGGGGTTATTGATATTCGACCCCTTTCAGGGTCTTTCGTTTCACAGTTAATCGTGAAACTTCAGTCGTGAATTGCGAAGCCTCAACTGTCAAACAGCACCTGCTTTGTCAACTGTCAACTTTTAAAGTGGTTTCTTCAAACTATTTCCCCTTCTTATCAGCAGCGGGGGCGGTGGCAGCAGGGGCTGCGCCTTCAGCGACGGGAGCTGCGGCGGCAGCCTCTTCAAGGATTTTTGCAGCCCGTGGTACTTCTACTACCGCAATGGATGCGTGAACGGGATCGAGGAACTCCAGGTTCTCGACTTTGATATCGTTCACTTTAATGGCGTGGTGGAAATCCAGCCCGCTTACATCTATATCGATGTGATCAGGCATGTCTTTCGGGAATGCATGGACTTTCAGCGATGCGCGTTTACGAACCAATGTTCCGCCCTTTAATACACCGGGAGCTTCACCAACAAGTCGCAATGGGATGTTCATTTTTATTTTTCTATCCTCCGCGATCCTGAGGAAGTCGGCGTGCAGAATAATTTCGCTCACCGGGTGAAACTGAACTTCTTGTAAAATCGCCTGGCACTCTTCGCCTTCGATATTGAGGTGCACGAAATGCGCTTCATTTGTGTACACCACATCGCGAAATAAAATCATGGGAGAGTAGAAATGAATTTGTTCTTCTCCTCCATACAACACACACGGCACCAGACCTTCGTCTCTTAGTTTTTGAGAACCGGTCTTGCCGAGATTTGCTCTTCGATACCCTATAATCTCAACAGTTTTCATGGTTATTTATTGGTTTGTTACGTTTCTAATTTTTTTGCCGCCAGCTGGCTATGATGCTATAGCTTTATGAATAATGAACTGATCGACTCGTTGTCGTGAATTTTCCGGATAGCTTTCGCGAACAGATCCGACACTGACAACACCTTTATTTTCGATGCCCCGTTCCTCAGGGGGATTGTATCGGTTACCACCATTTCCACCAGCGCCGATTCTTCTATACGGTCGTATGCCTCACCGGATAATACGGGGTGTGTACACACCGCTCTGACCGATTTGGCTCCATTCTCCTTGATCAGTGCAGCGGCTTTGCAGATGGTTCCGGCTGTGTCGACCAGGTCGTCTACCAGGATGACATCCTTGCCTTCCACTTCGCCGATGAGGCGCATTGATTCGATCTTGTTGGCTTCTTTCCGGTATTTGTCGCATACGGCTAGTTCGGCGTTGAAGAACTTAGCGAAGTTCCGCGCGCGTTTAATACCGCCGACATCCGGTGTGGCGAACATGATGTCCTGTAATCCCAGTGACTTGAGATAAGGGACAAAGATGAACGATCCATCCAGGTGGTCTACCGGAATATCGAAAAAGCCCTGGATCTGGTCTGCGTGAAGGTCGCACGCCATAATCCTGTCAGCACCTGCAGCCGACAACAGATTTGCGATCAATTTGGCCGCGATCGACACCCGCGGCTTATCCTTGCGATCCTGGCGCGCGTATCCGAAATAGGGAATGATCACATTTACATTGTGAGAACTCGCCCGTTTGGCGGCATCCACCATTAACAACAGTTCCAATAGGTTGTCGGCGGGGGCAAATGTCGACTGAATAATGAATACGTCATGACCCCGAACGGACTCAGCCAGAAATGGAGACATCTCCCCATCGCTGAATTGCTGATACTTTACCTCACCCAGAGGCTCGCCATATGCATCGGCAATTCTTTCTGCCAAATACTGGGTGGCTCTGCCACTGAAGATTTTAACAGCCATTATTTAAATCGCGGTTTATTCAACAATCCACCGGGATCGTTGACTAATCAAATAAAAAATCCCGTTCACGTCTATGAACGGGATTTTTCGGGTTGTCCGACCAGGGCTCGAACCTGGACTTTCCTGAATCAAAATCAGGCGTGTTGCCAGTTACACCATCGGACAATATCCTGCAAGTTCAAAATCCCTAAAAACGCTTGCCTGTCTCACGCTACGAATGCGAAAAACGGAGCTGTTCCGCCAAAATCAGGCCCGAAAGCGCGATTTTGGACTGCAAAGGTAAAAGTATTTTTTAGAAAGGCAATATCAGAGTTCCTGATCCTGCGCGAGATTACCGCCGTTTTCCAGAAAACCTTCGGCCCAGAAACGATACTTGTCGAGAATCGAGATCACGGCGTTTCTAAGGTGCCGGGAGTTGTTGAAATCGATACTGCCGTACATCGTGGTGGCATAGCCCTGCCAGATAGACCGGTTCTGGCGCCGGTCGTAAAACTGGATCAGCAGCGTACCAGTATTCAGCGTGAATTTTTGTGGATCGTATTCCAGATCCTCTTTTTGATTGCGCACCCACTCTTCAATATCGGGTTGATTATAGCCGTTGAATTTGAGGCTGTCTGAAAACATCTTGAATCCGATGATCAGGTGAGGTTTATTCGCCGCCTGGCGATAACCGAGGAATTTCATCCGCGCAATGATCGACCGTTCGATCAGGTCGTTTACCATTGTGGTATCATTGAGGCCCGCTGGTTTCATAATATCGAAAGTGCGGTATTTCTTGAAATTCCCTTTATAGCTATAGTCGTATTCAACAGGGAGTTCCTTGTAACCCAGGCATGATGCAAGCCCGATTAAAGCCATCAGCCAAAGGGGGGTGAACAGTTTCTTCATAAGTCAACAAGTCGTTAAATCACGATTTGAATATAGCCTAAAAAATCAATTCAGCGTTCAGAATAGCTGGAAACCTTTGCATACACTGATTTTTCAGAACGGCAATTTGATTTCCGGTCGAAACAATGGAAGGCTGGCAAGAAGTCAGGCAACCTTTTTTGATAGAAAACTGTACCCAGCCGCCGGATACCCGCTATACGGCGGGCGTTTATTGCTTGTCGTTCTTTTTGACCCATTCCCGGGCGTTGACAAACGCCTCGATCCACGGTGAAATTTCGTTCCCTTTTTGATCCGCGGGATAATAGGGCCAATTCCAGTTAAACAACGATCGTTCAATGTGTGGCATGATCGCCAGGTGGCGACCGTCTTTTGAAACCAGTGCCGCGGTTGAAAAGGAAGACCCCGACGGTGTTCCGGGATAACCCTCGTGCGAATAAGTGGCTGCAATATGGTAAAGACTGCGATCCGGCGGAAGATCAAACCGCCCTTCACCATGAGCAACCCAGACACCCAGTCGCGTCCCGGCCAGGGATCTCAGCATCACCGAATTGTTTTCAGGGATAGACACATTGACAAAGATAGACTCGAACTTACCCGACGCATTGTGATGCATTCGCGGATGATCCTTCCACTCCGGATAGACCAGTCCGAGTTCCATCATGAGCTGGCATCCGTTGCATACACCGAGCGTGAGGGTGTCGGTTCTTTTGTAGAAATTCTCAAGCGTTTGTTTCGCCTTTGGGTTGTACAGGAATGCGCCGGCCCAGCCTTTGGCTGATCCCAGTACATCCGAATTTGAGAAACCTCCTACGAACACAATCATCTGTACGTCAGTGAGGTCTTCCCGCCCGGCGACAAGGTCTGTCATGTGCACATCCTTTACGTCGAAGCCGGCGAGATACAGGGCGTACGCCATTTCGCGGTCGCCGTTCACTCCCTTTTCGCGGATGATCGCTGCACGCAACCCGGTGGGCTTCCGGCGACTCCGGTCGATGTTATATGTTTTGAGCTGTCCATCGAACGAAGCCGGGAAGATATACTCCAGTTTCTGGTGCTTGTAATTTTTGAAGCGCTGCTCGGCGAGCGCCTCCGGGCGCTGTTTGCTGTCGAGCAGGTACGACGTCCTGTACCACGTGTCGCGAAGCTCGTCGATGTTGAGAGACAGAGTGCCTTCAAGGGAATCGATCTGCATGATTCGCTCCGTGGTGACTTCTCCGAGTACCACAGCATCGATATTATTTTGGCCGAGCATGTGAAGCACCGCGTCTCTATCAGAAACCTGAAGGATCACGCCGGGATTTTCACTGAACAACATGGTGGTCAGATCGTCACTGCCGGCATTCAGCCCGAGATTCATTCCCACGCCTGGAACAGAAAACGTCATTTCAAGAAGTGCCGTGATCAGTCCGCCTTCTGAGATATCATGGCCGGCGAGTACCTTGCCTTCCCGAATCAGCTCCTGAACAGCGTCGAACGCCTGTTTGAAGTACGTGTCGTCTGTGATTGTCGGCACCTCGTTTCCGACGAGATTCAACACCTGGGCAAAGCTGCTGCCACCGAGTTTTCGGCGGTCTTTCGAGAAGTCGATGTAAACAATCCTTGATCCCGCGATTGGGTGAAGCGCGGGTGTAACTGTATTTCTGATGTCTTCGACCTCAGCGGCCGCGGAAATGATGACCGTTCCGGGAGCGATCACTACTTCTCCGTCGGGGTATTTCTGCGTCATAGACAATGAATCCTTTCCCGTCGGAATGTTGATGCCGAGATGGATCGCGAATTCACCTACCGCTTCTACCGCCCGGTAAAGGCGGGCATCTTCTCCCCGGTTTTTCGACGGCCACATCCAGTTCGCGCTGAGCGAAACACCGCGCAGCCCGTGGGAAAGTGGAGCGAATATGATGTTGGTTAACGCTTCCGCTATTGCCAGCTTGCTCCCTGCGACCGGATCGGCCAACGCGGCGCCGGGGGCATGACCGATCGCTGTGGCCACACCTTTATGACTTGTGAAATCAAGCGCCATCACACCGACATTGTTCAAGGGCAATTGTATCGGGCCGCATGTCTGCTGCGTGGCTACTCTTCCGCTTACCGAACGATCAACTTTATTGGTAAGCCAGTCTTTGCAGGCTACGGCTTCGAGTTGAAGGACCTGTTCGAGATAATGAACAAACTTTGTCGCGTCGTATTCTACCGCCGCGAAATTTGTTTTCAGCGTCGAGTCCTGCAGTATCGTCTTGGGCGAAGAGCCGAAGAGGTGTGCGACGTCGAGCGAGACTGGCTGTTGAGGCAGGCCGCTGCGTCTGAATACCAGGCGATGATCTCCGGTTGCTTCACCGACTACATAGAATGGCGCGCGCTCGCGTTCCGACACGCGGCGGAGGGTGTCGAGATCCCGTTGCTTAATGCCGATTCCCATCCGCTCCTGCGATTCATTGCTGATGATCTCTTTATCCGAAAGGGTAGGATCGCCGATGGGTAGTTTGTCGAGTTCGATTATTCCTCCGGTTTCTTCCAGTAATTCGGAGAGGCAATTGAGGTGGCCGCCTGCGCCGTGGTCGTGAATGGTGATGATCGGATTGTTGCCCGATTCTACCATTGCGCGGATTGAGTTCATGACGCGCTTCTGCATCTCGGGATTGGATCGCTGAATGGCGTTGAGTTCGATTGCATTCGCGTATTCGCCCGTCGCGACTGATGATACGGCGCCGCCGCCCATACCTATGCGGTAGTTGTCTCCTCCGAGCACGACGATCTTGTCGCCGGGGCTCAGGTGTTCTTTCTGACTATCCTGTTGCTTGCCATAGCCGACGCCGCCCGCCAGCATGATGACCTTGTCGAAGCCGTACTTCTTATCGCCCTCAAAGTGTTCGAATGTGAGCACACTTCCGCCGATGAGGGGTTGTCCGAACTTGTTGCCAAAATCGGAGGCGCCGTCAGAAGCCTTCAACAGAATTTCTTCGGGTGTCTGGTACAGCCATTTCCGTCCGGGGAATTTCTTTTCCCAGGTCCGGCCACCTTCCAGCCGTGGGTAGGAGGTGATATACACGGCGGTACCGGCAAGTGGAAGCGAGCCTTTTCCGCCCGCAAGGCGGTCGCGGATCTCCCCACCTGAACCAGTAGCCGCTCCGTTAAATGGCTCTACTGTCGTGGGGAAATTATGCGTCTCGGCTTTCAGCGAGATGACAGACTCAAAATCTTCGATCACAAAATAATCAGGACCGTCCTGTTTCTTCGGCGCGAACTGTTCAAGCGTCGGTCCGCGGAAGAAGGCTACGTTATCTTTATACGCACTGACGAGAAAGTTGGGATTTGCTTTCGATGTTTCTTTGATCAGCTGAAACAGCGTTTTCTGTTTTTGCTCCCCGTCGATGATAAAAGTCCCGTTGAATATCTTGTGGCGGGAGTGTTCTGAATTCACCTGGGAAAAACCAAACACCTCGCTGTCGGTGAGTTTACGGTCGAGTTGGCGGGAAACATCTTCCAGATAGCGGATCTCTTCGTCGCTAAGTGCCAGACCTTCGTTTTTATTGTAAGTGGCAAGATCGTCGATCTCGATTATTTCTTCCGGCTGGTGATGAATCGTGTATAACGACTGATCCAGTCCTTCGTAAAGCATTTCAAGCATTTCGTCGTGATGTGCGTGGGTATCACGTACCTCCCTGAATTCTTCAATCCGCTGGATGCCCCGGATGCCCATGGTTTGAGTGATCTCCACGGCGTTGGTACTCCAGGGGGTGATCATTTCCTTGCGCGGCCCGATGAAAAGACCGGGAAGTGCTTTGGCATCCTGTGGCTCAGCTTCCCCAAAGAGCCATTTTAGTTTCAGGATATCAGCGGCCTGCAAAGATTGCTCTGCACCGACGCTGTAGACGATGGTGGCATTTTTTCGAAAGAATAAAATCATCAGGTGAGTGGATTGCGCCGCAAAAATACGAGCATTTTGCACTATTTGATCAGGAAAATACAAAAATACGTGTAGGTTTCTCCAAAATGCTCCCGTTCGATCGGCCGTGTGTCATCTCGCAAGGGATATCTCTTCACTTGTCGACCATCAGCAGCGGTAGCGCTTCCCGCACCAACCCGGTATGGCCGCTCTCCAGCATCTCAAGTTTGTAGTCTCTGACGTGTTTTAGCAGACGGTTCATGTAGGCCGGGCGCACCACCTTATCGTGCTTCCCCACGATGACAGTCAGCTGTATGCCGTTCATATTTATAAGTTCGCCGATGTGCTTCATATCTGAGCTCAGATGTCGAAACATCACCCAGGAAGCATAAACCCTTCGTCGCCCTTCCTCCGAATTCATCTGTCGATCGGCAAAGCGGATAACCCCTTTGTCGAGGAGTTTTGACTCACTGAGACGACGGGCGATCCATAAAAAGCGGTTGTGTCGTTTGATCATACTTTTGAATATCCTGCGCGACACAGTGGGATAGGTCGCCAAACGGTACCAGGGGCTGGTCCTGATGCCGTCAGGCGCGAGGAGAAAGAGTTTTTTTATCCGCTCAGGGAATCCCTCCAGCGTGGCAAAGGCAAATTTTCCTCCGAGGCTGTAGGCCATTATAGAAAAGGTGTCTATGTTTTGTTCCAGCAGGAGTGTGCCTAGGAAGTTGTTCCAGTCGGATTTTTGCACCGGACGTTCCCTTTCGTTCCACTCGCTCTTGCCATGGAAGAACAGGTCGATAATATAGAGCGTGTATATAGGTGAAAGCGATTTCACCAGTGGCATGTATAAAGTGTGATCCTGACCGAAACCATGTATAACCAGCAGCGGGTGTTTTCCGTTACCAGCCTTAACGTAGTGCAGCAGGTTCGCGCGATAGTGGATGAAGCTTTCCTGGATCATTTGGTCTCGTAATGCCCTTTGTCTGGCTGGATGGAAGTGCTGGCTCCTAAACTTTTGTGAAAATTTAAGCTTTTATAGAATAAATATACCCCGTCACCGTCTTTGTACCTAAACAGCGCGCGATGGATCTGGCCATGCAAGCAAAAGAACAGACTTTTCTGAAAGAGAAAGACCGGCTTCTGGCCTTCATACGGAACCGTGTATCGTCTTTGGAAGAGGCCGAGGATATTCTTCAGGATGTCTTTTTTCAGTTTGTCGCTGGCTACGACACTATATCGTCGCTAGACCGGGTGACATCATGGTTGTTTTCGGTTGCCCGAAACAAGATCATAGACAAGTACCGCCGCGATTCCTTGCGCCCTCAACGTGCAGACCTGGGGTGGCAGGCGGGGTCGGAAGATGATCTTCCGATAACACTGGCGGAAATTCTCCCCGATCTCGGCAATACGCCGGAAGACACGATGTTTCGCGAAGTGATCTGGGCCGCTATTATGGAGGCGCTTGATGAGCTGCCGGCCGAACAGCGTGAGATATTCATCCTCAATGAAATGGAAGACCGCAGTTTTCGGGAGATAGCGGAGGAAACCGGTGTCTCGATCAATACGCTGTTATCGCGAAAGCGCTACGCTATCCTGGCGCTGAGGAGGAAGTTGCAGGCGTTGTATGAAGACATGTGAGTTCCGGGGTATTGGGAGATATTGAATAGGGCACGTAGGAGCAGGATTGATGTCAAATAAATGATATGAATAAGATTAAGAAAATAACATTAATCATCCTGGTGGGGATGGTTGGGTTGCTGGTAGTTGGCTTCGTGGTGATGGGGTTGTGGAATTGGTTGGTGCCGGTGCTGTTCAATGGCGCGCAGATCTCTTTCTGGCAGGCGCTCGGTCTGTTTGCGTTGGCGAAGATCCTATTCGGTGGCGGTTGGGGTGGTCGCGGCCGATGTGGCGGCCGGCACAAGTGGAATAACAGGTACTACGAAAAATTCTCATCGATGTCACCGGAGGAGCGCGAGCGCTTCAAGCAAAAGATGCGTGAGAAGTGGTGCTCTCCGGGCGGGAAGGATACGCCGCCAAAGGCGTCTTCAAACGTTTGAATTCCCACAGCAAAAAAATGATCAAAAAAAAAGGGTGTTGTGTCAACCAAAAGGAGGCTGCAACCGTTAGAGGAAACTGTGGAAACTTTTGATATGATTGAAGTTTCTGTAGTTTTGCGCTCCATGGAAGACATCAACCTCAAAGAAAAGATACTGAAGGGTGCTGAGGAGCTTTTCCGGCGCTATGGTATTCGCAGCGTATCGATGGATGACATAGCCAGGCATCTTTCCGTTTCAAAAAAAACACTGTACCAGCACTTTGCTGACAAAGAGGAAATTGTGACGATTACGTGCAGAGATCACCTGGATCGCGATGCCAAAGAATTCGAGGCAATCCGGAAATCGTCGCGTAACTCGATCGAGGAGCTTGCAGGGATATCGGGTTTTTTAAAGCGCTATATGCAGGAGATGAATGCATCGGTGTTGTTTGACCTTCAGAAGTACCATCCAAAGGCGTGGAAGGTTTGGCTGGAGTACAAGAACAAGGTTATCCGTGATTCAGTAGTAAGGAACCTGAAACAGGGCATGGAGGAGGGGCATTACCGACATGATCTCGACCCGGAAATCATCGCATCCATGCGGCTGGAATTGGTTCAGCTGCCTTTTAACGAAGAGGCGTTCCCCCCCGAAAAATTTCGTCTCCCGAATGTCCAGCTTCAGATATTTGAACATTTCGTCTTTGGACTGCTGTCGGAAAAAGGAAGGAGGCTCTATATGAAAGCGCGCAAGGATAATAAAATGGAACCGCTTAAAACCCCGTAATAGAAATATGAAACACTTTTTTCGATTATTGATACTTTCCGTCGCCCTGCCTGGTTTGGCGTTGGCACAACAGCAGAGGACACAATTTACGCTCGACGAGTGCATTGATTATGCGCTGGAGAATTCGATAAATATAAAGAATGCCGCGATTGATGAAGACATCGCCGCCGCGCGCGTGAAGGAAACGCGTGGGATCGGCTTACCCCAGATCGATGCGACCGTAGGCGTATTGCACAATCAGAAGCTGCCGAGGTTCTTTGCCCAGCACTTTACTCCCGCAGACGATCAGGAGAGTTTCTTCGACCTCAGCGGTATTCCCGGTATTCAGGAAGGCGACGTGGTGGGTATACCGAACTTCTTTCAGTTGAAGAGCTCGGGCAATGCCGCTTTGAACATCAATCAGATACTGTTTAACGGGTCATACCTTGTTGGGTTGAAAGCCGCCGCCGCATACCGCGAGCTATCGATCAGAAGCAGCGTGCAGACGCGCGAGGAGACTGTTCAGAACGTCTCGAAAGCGTATTACGGCGTATTGATAAACAAGGATCGAATGACGCTGTTTGACAATAATATTGCGCGTGTGGATTCATTGCTGAAAACTACGCGGGCGTTAAATCAAAATGGATTTGCCGAGAGCATTGACGTTGATCGTATCCGCGTTACACTGAACAATCTCGTTGCTGAACGCGATAAGTTTTACAACCTGCAGGAACTGTCTTTGTACCTGTTGAAATTTCAGATGAACTATCCGATGGACAAGCCTCTGGAGATAGAAGGCGATATTGCTTCACTGAAAGTAGATGAGTCGGTACTGCAGCGTTACGAGGCGAACTGGGATTACACCCAACGGAGCGACTATCAGCTACTTGAGGCGAACCGGAACCTTCAGGAACTGGATGTCCGGAACAAGTTCTCAACTGCGCTTCCCAGCCTTTCTGCGTTTGCCAATTTCGGCTACAGCACGCAATCGCCGGATATCGGAGGAATCTTTCGGACGGAAACCACTGGTGTGGAAGCCACCCCGAATTACGGCCCCGATAAATGGTATTCGTTTACTACGTTTGGGCTTAACCTTAACATTCCCATTTTCAGCGGACTACAACGATCGTACAGACTGCAACAAGCGAAGCTGAACCTCATGAAGATCGACAACAGCTTTGCTTCCCTGCAGTCGGCTATAGACCTTGAGGTGAGACAGGTGGCCATAAGCTACCTGAATGCGATCA
The DNA here is from genome assembly GCA_964493505.1 of uncultured Roseivirgaceae bacterium. Classification (GTDB taxonomy): domain Bacteria; phylum Bacteroidota; class Bacteroidia; order Cytophagales; family Cyclobacteriaceae; genus Chryseosolibacter. Next base: position 49,713 of record CAZBNP010000005.1, on the reverse strand, counting down.
AGTCGTTGGAGTCACAGCAGGAAAACAGCGTGCTTGCAGCGAACGTAGCGCGTGTGACAAAAATAAAATACGAGCAAGGAGTGGGATCGAACCTCGAAGTGATCGACGCGGAATCGGCGCTTAAGGAGTCTCAAATCAACTACTATAACGCCTTGTACGATGCACTTGTCGCAAAGGTGGACCTCGATAAAGCATTCGGCAAACTATTGCCGGCAACAGAAAATCAACCGAACTAATATGACCCAAGTTATTAACGCCCCCGTAATGAAATTCAAAGTATACGCCCCGATGGTGGTTGCCATCCTTATCGCCTGTTTCCTGGCCGCCTGCAGCGCGACTTCATCGGATGACAAACAAGGCCGCCTCGCAAAACTCAAGGCGGAACATTCTGCTCTGGGTAAGGAGATAGAGAAACTTGAATCCGAAATTTCCGTTGCCACACCTGATTCCCTGAAGACGGTAAAAGCGAAGGAGGTGGGTGCGACCGAACTTCAACCGCAGAAATTTGACCACTACGTGCAGACGCAGGGCTATATCGAATCGCAAAACAGCGTTGTGGTAAGCTCCGATATCATGGGAACCGTTACCCGTGTACTGGTGAAAGAAGGTGATCAGGTATCGAAGGGACAGACGATGGCCCAGATCGACAACTCCGTTATCGTCAGGAACATCGAATCTATGGAGTCTCAACTGGCTCTCGCTGTCTCTGTGTACGAGCGGCAAAAGAATCTGTGGGATCAGAACATCGGAACAGAAGTGCAGTTCCTCCAGGCGAAGACCAACAAGGAATCGCTTGAGAAGCAAATTTCGTCGCTGAAGGAACAAAGCGATAAAACACGTATCAAAGCGCCGATCGGCGGAACCGTTGATGCGGTAATGATCAAGGCGGGTGAGAACATCGCTCCGGGAATGCCGGCGACGCGGGTCGTTAATACATCCGACCTTCGGATCCAGGCAAAGGTCTCCGAGGCTTATGTAACGAACATCCGGAAAGGGAACAAAGCGGTTGTAATAATCTCCGAGCTTAGCAAGGAGATCGAAGCGAAGGTCACTTTTGTGGGAAAGACCATCGACCGCCTGTCACGGACGTTTGATGTTGAGATAGCGCTTCCGCAAGATCCCGATCTGCGCCCCAACATGACGGCTACTGTTAAGGTTGTGTTCGAGACCAGCTCGTCCGCGATCGTGGTGCCTGTGAACCTTATCCAGGAAATCAACAACGAAAAGGTCGTCTACGTCGCTGAACAAAGAGGCGATCGTACAGTGGCGGCTCGCCGGGTTGTGACCGTGAGGGGTGTTTATGGATACCGTGCTGAAGTAATCGGTCTGAATCCGGGCGAACGCATTATAACAATCGGATACCTTGGCCTTAACGACGGCGACAACGTAAAAATCTAACGAGGCTTTTGGAACGGAGATAATTATCAGAGACGTGTCTCCGCTTAAATCCCTACATGTATGAAAGACATCGAAAAAGAATTCAAGCCTACCTCGTGGGCAATTGATAACAAAGTTAGTATCTACGTTGCCACTATCCTGATATGTATTGCCGGGGTCGTTACGTACCTGCAACTGCCGAAGGAGAACTTCCCTGAGGTCGTATTCCCGCAGATATATGTCGCGACGCCGATACCCGGTGCGTCGCCTTCGGACGTAGAGAACCTCGTTACCAAGCATATTGAGAAACAGGTTAAGTCAATAGCCGGCGTAAAGAAGATATCAAGCAACTCGATTCAGAATTTCTCGAACGTTATTGTCGAATTTCAGACCGACGTCGATGTAACGGAAGCCAAGCGGGAAGTCAGCGATGCCGTTGACCGCGCAAAGCCGGACCTGCCGCAGAATCTCCCTGACGACCCCATGATAATGGAGATCGACATTTCAGAGGTTCCGATCATGTTCGTGAATCTTTCCGGCGACTATGACCTCAAGACCATCAAACGCTACGCTGAGCTGATGCAGGACAGGTTTGAAAGCCTTCCGGAAATCAGGCGTGTCGACATTGTGGGGGCGTTGGAACGCGAGATTCAGATCAATGTCGATATCTACAAGGCTGCGCTTGCCGGTGTTGACCTGAACGATGTCGCGCAGGCTATTAGCGGAGAAAATGTGTTGATCCCGGGTGGCCAGCTTTCGGTAGATGGGATGAAACGTTCGCTCAGTGTGAACGGGGAGTACAAGGACGCCGCCGAGATAGCAAACACCGTCGTGGGGTCTATCCAGGGAGGTAAGGTGTACCTGAAGGATATCGCCGAGGTAGTGGATAGCCACAAGGAGCAGGAGAGCTTTGCCAGGCTTGACAACAAAAATGTTATTACGCTTAATATTGTTAAGCGTGCGGGCGAAAACCTGATCGACGCATCTGACAAAATCAGGGAAATTATAGACGAGTACCACGCAGGTGTTTTGCCGAACGGTCTTAATATAACAGTCACGGCCGACCAATCTGAAAACACACGCGTGACGCTTCACGATCTTATCAATACCATCATTATCGGATTTTGCCTGGTGACGATCATTTTGATGTTCTTCATGGGTGTCACCAATGCGATCTTTGTCGCCTTATCCGTCCCGATCTCGACATTCATCGCCTTCCTCGTGTTTCCGTCGATCGACTTCAAACTGAACATGATGACCTTGTTCTCTTTCCTGCTGGCGCTCGGTATTGTGGTGGATGATGCCATTGTGGTGATCGAGAATACGCACCGGGTGTTTGCCAATGGAAAGGTCCCGATACGGAAAGCTGCCAAGATCGCGGCGGGTGAAGTGTTTCTCCCCGTGTTGTCGGGTACGCTCGTGGTATTGGCACCCTTCATACCGCTGGCTTTCTGGCCCGGCGTTGTCGGAAAGTTCATGATGTATCTCCCGGTTACCTTGATTATCGCGCTTCTTGCTTCGTTGCTGGTTGCGTATATCATCAATCCGGTATTTGCGGCAGACTTCATGAAGCCTCACGCCGAGAGAGACGAGAACGCTTCACGTGTCACCAAAGGATTCAAGATCACTACAGTGATCTTCACGGCGATTGCATTGTTGTTCTACATGATCAATGTCGGTCTTGGAAACTTCGCGGTCTTTATCTACCTGCTGTATGTGCTGCACCATTTCTGGCTCGTTGGTGTGATAGAAAAATTTCAGACACACACATGGCCGCGGTTTCAACACGCATACCGGAAACTGCTAACCTGGTGCCTGTACCGCTACCGTCCGATTTTTGTCGCACTGGGTGTTGTAGGATTATTCATCTTTTCTATAGCCTTCACCGTGATCAGGAAGCCGCCGGTGGTGTTCTTTCCGAGTGGCGATCCTAACTTTATCTATACGTTCATCAGGATGCCGATTGGCACGGACCAGCGTGTGACGGATTCTGTTACGGCTGTTGTTGAAAGCAGGGTGGTGAACGCGATTGGTAAAGACAACCCCGTGGTCGAGTCGGTTATTTCCAACGTTGCGATCGGTGCAAGTGACAACCCGTTCGACGCCGGTAACCAGGCGATCCCTCACCTGGGCAAAGTGACGGTGGCGTTTGTCAAGTTTTCCCAGCGCGGCGGTCAGTCAACCCGCGAGTTTCTAGATGACATCAGGGAAGCTGTGAAGGGAATCAAGGGCGCGGAGATCTCGGTTGATTCTGAAGTGAACGGACCTCCGACGGGTAAGCCCGTCAACATCGAGGTCGCGGGTGATGATTTCGAGGTGCTGGTTAAAGCTGCGGATGATCTTCATCGCTATCTTCTTCGTGAAGCGGTGCCCGGCGTGGAGGAACTGAAGTCGGATTTTCAGAGCGACAAGCCAGAGATCGTGATCAATATTGACCGCGAAAAAGCCAACCGGGAAGGGATCTCTACCGGGCAGATAGGACAGGCACTCAATACTGCCGTATACGGATATGAGATCTCCCGGTTCCGTGATGCGAACGACGACTATCCTATTCAATTGAGGATCAGGGAAGATCAGCGCAACGATGTCAATACGCTTATTAATATGCCGATCACCTATCGCGATATGGGAATGGGTGGCGTAGTTCGCCAGATCCCTTTGTCGGCCGTCGCTTCTGTTGAGTATACGAATACCTTTGCCGGTATTCGCCGGATAGATCAAAAGCGTGTCATCACCCTTTCATCCAACGTTCTGGCAAGCCACAATGAAAATGAAGTGGTTGCCGATATCAAAGAGAGGCTGAAGGACTTCAATGTCCCTGACGGAGTGACGGTTGCTATGACCGGTGCTCAGGAAGAACAGGCCGAGGCGGCGTCATTCCTCATGACAGCTTTCGGGCTTGCATTTGCTCTCATGTTTATGATCCTGGTTGTCCAGTTCAACTCGGTGAGTAAACCTGTAATTATCCTGACAGAGATTGTATTCAGCCTCATCGGCGTCCTGATCGGGTTCTCGTTGTTCAGGATGGAGATTTCCATCATCATGACCGGTGTCGGAATCCTGGCGCTCACGGGCCTGGTGGTGCGGAACGGAATTCTCCTGGTCGAGTTTACCGACCTGCTGCGGGAACAAGGGGAGGAACTGTACGAAGCGATCATTGAAGCGGCAAAAACACGTATGACTCCTGTGATTCTGACGACACTTGCGGCGTCGATGGGTCTGATACCCTTGGCGGTTGGGTTAAATATTGACTTCGTGTCGTTGTTTACCAGCTTCAATCCTCAGATCTTTTTCGGCGGTGATAACGTTGCTTTTTGGGGACCGCTGTCATGGACCATGATTTTTGGATTATTGTTCGGAACGTTCATTACGCTTATAGTGGTGCCGGTCTTGTATTTGCTGGTAGCCAAGCTTAAAGAAAAGATATACGGCGTTCGTCAAGAAACATCACCCGGAGCGGAAGGCGCGGTCGCGCTGAATTGATTCGCGATTAATTTTGTTTTGCAGGGACGGGTTATTACCCGTCTCTGCTGCGTTTTATGAGATCCCGATATATGACGTTCATCCTTTTTGTCACTTTCTTCCTGGTGGTGGATATCTATCTTTTCCAGGCGATTCTGGCTGTCAGCAGTGATTGGTCGCCGGTCTGGAAGCGAACGATTCGCTATGGATTCTGGGTTCCCACGATCGTTTGTCTCGCGGCTTTTTCCTGGTGGATGCTCGGTGACCCGTATCGCATAAGTGCCGGTACGCGAAACTGGATCCTCACGGGCTTGTTTGCTACCTACTTCTCCAAAGTGTTTGGAATTGTTTTCGTACTCGCAGACGATCTGCAGCGTGGAGTGCGGTGGGTAGTCAGCCTGTTTACCAACGGCGCACAAGAGCCAATAGCCGGCGAGGCGATCAGCCGTTCTGAATTTCTGACGAAAGCATCGCTCGTTGCTACCGCTATTCCTTTCGGCACCATGGTCTACGGCATCCTCTCAGGAGCGCATGACTATCGTATCAGGCGCGTAAAGGTAACGTTGCCCAATCTTCCGAAATCTTTTGAGGGAATGACCATCGGTCACCTTTCGGATATTCATGCGGGAAGTTTTTACAATCGCACGGCGGTGAAGGGCGGGGTGGAGATGATGATGGCCGAAAAACCCGACATCATATTCTTTACCGGTGACCTGGTAAACAACCAGGCCGTTGAAATGAAAGACTATGTGAATGTTTTCGACAAACTGAACGCGCCGCTGGGTGTGTACTCCGTAATGGGGAATCACGACTATGGCGACTATCACAGATGGACCAGCTCAGCTGCCAAGAGCAGTAACTTTCGCGATTTGATCTCGATCCATAAAGCGATGAATTTTCGTCTCCTGATGAATGAAAACCAATTGATACGTGAGGGGGGTGATCAGATCGCGGTCATCGGAAATGAAAACTGGGGAGGCCGCGGATTCACACAGTATGGTAAGCTTCGCGAGGCACATCAGGGAACTGAAGAGGCGGCGGTAAAACTATTGTTGTCGCATGACCCAAGTCATTGGGATGCTCAGGTGCGGAAAGAGTTTCCCGGCATAGATATGATGTTTTCGGGCCATACACACGGTTTTCAGTTCGGCATTGAGGTCGGTGATTTCAAGTGGAGTCCCTCTCAATACGCCTATAAGCAGTGGGCGGGATTGTACCGCGAAGGAAATCAGTATTTGTATGTAAACCGTGGTTTCGGATATTTGGGATACCCCGGCAGGATCGGAATGCCACCCGAGCTCACTATTGTCGAACTCGTACGTGGCTAATAGCGGCCGGTGAAAAAATTATGAGAGATTTTTTTCTGGAAAGTCTTTTGTTGCAGCTCGTGCTGCTGATTCTGGTCGATATCTACATTTATACCTCCGTGTATCGGACGACCCGGAATTTTCGTCCGTTTTTCAGACGGGCGATAAGAAGGGGTATCTGGGCGCTCTCCGCCGCAGCCATAGCAGCCGTTGTCTGGTATCACTTCTCCGTCCCTTACTACAAATCAATCAGTATCCGCCAGTGGATCCTGATCATCGTGGTCATGATCTATGCATCGAAACTGCTTACGATAGCGGTCATATTCATCGACGATATACAGATCAATTTCAGACGCATCGCGCGTTACATCAGGAACAGAATTAAAGACGGAACGAAATCGCGTCTGCCGGGTAAGCCGATAACCCGTTCGGAGTTTTTTGACAAAACCGCGATAGCAGCAGGCTTTGTGCCACTCGCATCGATGGTTACCGGCATCCTTTCCGGTGCGACAGACTACAGGGTAGTTCGCGAAACAATTTATCTGCCCGATCTTCCGCGCTCGTTTGACGGGATCCGTATCGGACAGTTTTCGGATACGCATGCGGGGTCACTCTTCAATAAGACCGAGGTCAGGGGAGGGGTGGAAATGCTGTTGAATGAAAAACCCGATGTGATATTCTTCACCGGCGACCTGGTGAATTATCAGACGGATGAAGTCGATAGTTATGTAGATATCTTTTCCAGGGTTAGGGCGCCGATGGGGGTGTATTCCTCGACTGGCAACCACGACTATGGTAACTACCGCCCATGGCCTGACGCCGCGGCGAAGCAAAAGAATTTTAAAGACATGCTGGATGTTCACCGCCAAATGGGTTACGACCTCCTGATGAATGAACATCGGTTTCTTGAGTCGGGTGGTGACAGGATCGCCATCATCGGCATTGAGAATTGGGGTATGGGTCCCTCACATCGTTTTCCGAAATACGGAAAACTCGCGCAGGCTTACGGGGGTACGAAAGATGCGCCGGTCCGTCTCTTGCTTTCGCACGACCCCAGCCACTGGGATGCGGAGGTGAGGCCTGAGTTTCCCGATATTGACGTTACCTTCGCGGGCCATACGCATGGTGCCCAGGTGGGAATAGAGTGGAAAAGCTTCCGGTGGAGTCCATCGCAATATATCTATAAACAATGGGCTGGTCTGTACCGCGAAGGCCGGCAATACCTGTATGTCAACAGGGGCTTTGGCTGCATCGGATATCCGGGCCGTATTGGTATGCCGCCGGAGCTCACGGTGATTGAATTGAAACGAGGGACGCGTCCTGCTGTTTCCTGACTCTCCTTACGATCCGGCTTTCTTCGGTTCCACGGCGTGTCCACCGAATTCATTTCGCAGCGCGGCAATGATCTTTCCCGAGAATGTATCGTCTTCGAGAGAGCGGTATCTCATCAGCAACGACAGTGCGATCACCGGTGTGGCTATCTGTTTTTCTAAGGCGGTTTCCAGCGTCCATTTTCCTTCACCCGAAGAATGCATCACTCCTCTGATGCCGTCGAGCCTGGGGTCTTTTGAGAGGGCGTTCTCAGTAAGTTCCATAAGCCAGCTGCGGACAACACTGCCGTGATTCCAGACACCCGCAATGGATTTAAGATCAAGATCGAATTCGCTTTTATTCAGCACTTCAAAGCCTTCGGCAATAGCTTGCATCATGCCATACTCTATGCCGTTGTGGATCATTTTAACGAAGTGGCCTGCGCCTGAGTCACCGCAATACAAAAGTCCCTGTGGTACGGCGATATCACGGAAGAGTGGTTCGCAGTGAGCGAATGTATCGCGCTTTCCGCCAACCATGGCGCATATTCCATTTAATGCACCCTCCATGCCTCCGCTCGTACCGCAGTCCAGGTATTCGATGCCCGAGGCTTCAAGTTCCTTCGCGCGCCGAACACTGTCGCGGTAGTTTGAATTCCCTCCGTCAATCAAGATGTCGCCAGCGCGAAGAAGTGGTTGTAGTGTCCAGATCGTGTTGTCGACCGCGTCGCCGGCGGGTATCATGAGCCAGATTGTCTTTCTTCCTTTGAGCGAACGCACGAGGTCTTCGATAGAACCGGCGACGGCAATTCCTTTTTCTTTGATAGAATCGGTAACATCCGGGTTCAGATCAAAAGCGAGTATATCGTGCCCGTGGTTGTGCATGTTGAGGGCGAGGTTAAATCCCATTTTTCCCAGTCCGATAAGTCCGATTTGCATAGTGTCTGTATTTATAGTTGTAAAACCCGGCCTACGACATTAAGGGGTGAACGCTCTCATAAACTCTTTTGTAATTTCTGAAAAAAGCCTGATAGGCATTTGTGTTTTCCGCGCCGGGGAAATATTCTATGAACTGCCCTGGTTTCAATTGATCGTAACGGGCGATGATGCCGAGCTCTTTCATAGCCAGGAAGGCGGCGCCGGTTGCCGACGCGTCGGTAGTATTGACCAGGCATACTTTTATGCCAAACAAGTCTGCAATGATCTGCAGCCAGTGAGCTGATTGTACAAAGCCGCCGCTGACATTCACTTGCTCAATGTTCATCCCGTTGTCGATCATGGTGGTTGTTATGTCGTATAGCGCTGCCGATATCCCTTCCACTACTGCGCGCGTAAAGTGAGATTGATTGTGGTGCGCCCGCATTCCGAAGAAGACACCACACGCGTCGCTGTTCCAGACGGGAGCCCGTTCGCCGTGAATATAGGGTAGGAAGATCAGTCCTTCAGCGCCCGGACGGGTATCGTTCAGGGTTTGGAGCATCGCCGTGTAGTCATGTGAGCTCTCAAGTTTTTTACCGAGAAGGTTTTCAGCATACCACTTTAGCGCGATGCCACCATTGTTTATCGGCCCGCCGCACACGTAGGTATTGTGGTCGAGAAGATAGTTGAACGTCATGGCTTTGAAGTTCAGTATAGGGCGATTTTGGGTGACGCGGACCGCGCCGCTTGTTCCAATGGTCAGCGCAAGAGACCGTTCGTCGGTGGCGAAGCTGCCGATATTGGCAAGGCATCCGTCACTTGCGCCTATGACAAAGACCGTGTCTTTTGAGATACCCATCGCGGTGCACAACGATGCGTCCGTGCAATGCCGGCGGTGGTTGGTATTGACAAGCCTGGATAGCTGTGAAGATCTGACCCCTGCGACATCAAGCGACTCATGGTTCCATTTTAATTCCCCGATGTCCATCAAACCGGTGGCGGATGCGATAGAGTAGTCTGCTTCATATTCGCCAAACAGCTTAAACCAAACGTATTCCTTAATAGAAATGAACCGGGCAGTCTTCTTAAAGGTATCTGGTTCATTTTGTTCGAGCCACCGGAGTTTGCACAGCGGTGTCATTGCGTGGATAGGTGTTCCGCTCTTTTCATAGATGCGTTTTCCCTCCGGTGAGTGAAGAATCGCGCGTGCGATATCAGCGCTGCGATTATCAGCCCAAATCATCATGTTCATCAGCGCCTCCCCATGATCATCTACGGGTATGACACTGTGCATGGCACTGCTGAGGCAAATTGCCTGCGGAGATGTGGAGTGCCGGGAAGCGATTCCCGCTATGCATCTAAGAAAGGCCTGCCAGATGGTCTCGGGGGGTTGTTCCTGATATCCTGGCTGAGGTTGCAGAATGGGGTACGCGACCTGTTCAGTATCAACGACGTCGCCCGCGTGATTCATAGCGATCGCTTTTGTACTCCCGGTGCCCAGGTCTATCCCGATAATATACTCCATTGCCGCAATATATGGAACTCATCCGAAAAATAAAGGGCACCTGTTGTCAGACAGGTGCCCGTGTTAGCGTTGGCATTGATGTTAGTGAACGGTGGTCATTTCCTTTCGTCGTTTTGCATCCAGCGAGTATTTCCCTGCGCCGAAAACAATAAAGGCGATAAGACCCGCCAGCACGACAAGCGAGACCCAGAGTTCCATGTGATTGCCGAGTGACAGAAACCCGTGCGGAGCGTTCACAAGAATGACCGCACCGATGAGAATAGGTAGCTGAATCACGCATACGATCCGTGTAAACAGTCCTGCGACGATTAACGGGCCGCCCAGGATATGTGCGAAGATGATATAGTGCGCGAGCGCGGCACCCGCAAACCACGTTGTGATACCCGCGGTTGTGTTCTTCAACTCATCCATGTGCGTAATAAAGTCGAGTCCTTTATAGGTGATAAAGATACCCAGCGCAATGCGAAAGATATCCAGGAATCCGGGACGGTGACTATTGCCCCACGACTCCACATTGGAGATTACACTCATGGCCGTTGTACTTTGGTGATATGCAAAGTTTACGAAATGACTTAGTCAGTTGCAATGAATGCGCTGGATTTCTGGTTGTGAGATGGGCAAAAAAAAAACTGTCCCGGGAGAGACAGTTGTTTAGGTTTGAGTTCTTTCAGGGTTCGGTTAGTCCCGGCTGAAGCCACCACCGCCGCTTCTGAAACCGCCGCCACCGCCACGCGGAGCGTCAGTTCTGGGGCGCGCTTCATTAACCACGAGTGTTTTTCCGAGGAAGTTAAAACCATTCAAACTTGAAATAGCTTGTCTGCCCGCTGACTCATCAGCCATTTCAATAAAGCCGAATCCGCGACTACGCTGAGTAACCTTGTCCATGATAATTTTGGCGGAAGAAACCTCGCCATACTCTTCGAATAATCCCTTCAATTCCTGCTCGGATGCCTTAAAAGGGATGTTGGCAACGTAAATGTTCATCGTTTTAGATAGTAAATGAGAAGATAAGTTAGTTGTCAGCGGATGCCTTCACCGTGACAACCGCGCGGATATGCATGGCTGGTACGGTGAAGGTATCCGTTAACTATCTAAAGGTAGTAAAATTAATTACATCAAAGACAAGCAGTTCCGCGCCTTTTTGTCGCAAACTGGCTATCGGGGTCGATATTTTGAGGTATTCCGGGAGTTGGGACTTCTTGTCAGGCAATCAATATGCGCGATCGACGCTTCCGCTGCCGTAAATCTTTTTTTGCGTGTTCTTTGTGTTGCCCTTGTGTTTGATGATTCCGGTACCGGCAACCACTGCGTCGATCGTGTTGGTTACATTCAGTTCGCAGATCCCCGAGCCGCTGACCTTCACTGTGGCGCGATCTACCGGACAGCTAAAGCCTTTAATGGTGCCCGCACCGGAAATGGACGCGTCGATAGCGGAAGCATAGCCTCGCAGCGCGAGACTTCCTGAACCATTGACTTCAGCCTTCACCATGTCGCCCTTCAAATCTATATCCATGTTCCCACCGCCGTTGACAGCCAGGTTGATGTTTCCGGTTGCCAGCGAGTTTTCAGCGATGATTTTTCCGTTTCCGTTGATCTGAAGATCCTGAATGTTCTTCATAGTCACATACAGCTTCATGGTAGGGTTGAGCTTAAGGTCATCGATCTTTGCCCAGAGGCTCCTGTTCGGGTTCTCGGGTTTACGTTCGATGTTCACCATAAGGATACCGTCTACTACTTTGATGTCACTTGCGCTGAATATCTCCGTAAGCGCTTCAACATTAACCTCCTGTTTGTTCGTCTGTTTCAGGTATACCGTGTAGTTCGAGTTGACATAGATTCCCTTGAACTCCGGGAGATCCAGTGCTTTTTTCGTTACCTGCGCGATGGCGGTCTGTGCGACAACACAAAGGATCAGGGCGAAGAGTTTGGTTTTCATGGCTGGTATTTAAGTGAGGTTTGCGTTTATGCCTTTTTTGAGACGACAGGACCGGATACTATTTTCCTTTCCTGAAAATCGCCTTTAAAATCAAAATAAAGACAATACCTCCAATACACATAACCAAAAGTACCTCCGGTGTTACATATTTTAACGCGTGCATGAATTCGGGATTAAAACGTTAATCGCGCCTGAAATTTAACATCATTGCGTGTATTTCCTTCAATTGTATCCACTCCTGAGCCGATTTCCTCGTTTTCCAACATTCGCGTGCATGCGTACCGTGCCCACAGGGTCAGGCTTTTGCCTATTTTATATTCAAATAACGCGTAATTTCTTACACCGACGCCCGCGTAAGCAGGCATCGAATATGACGACCATGCATCGCGTTCGTAGATATAGTGACGATTGTCGTAGTCGTCTGTGTCGAACAGGCCATGCCGTGCGGAAAACCTGAACCTGCCGACCCTGAAGGTGATATCCTGTACGAACGCCCATCCTTCTGTGTATGTTTCGTCGAAATGCCGGGCGTTGAATTGTATTCGTGTGTTCAGGCTGATTCCCCTTCCGGCGACATATTCTACGGCCAGCAGTGCATTTTGCCGGAGAGACTCGGCTACTCCATATACCTTCGTTTCTCTCTGAACATTTCGTGATTTCGATTCCTGTCGCACCTGGAAAACGATACGAGTTTCTTTTGAAGGACGATAACTCCCTCGTAGCAATGTTTCATATCCGGAAGATGGCCTGTAGCGTCTGAATCCCAGCCAGGGAAACTGGAATATATCCACATACCCGTTAATACTCCAGTGCCGGTCCCAACGGTATTTCCATGTCCAGTAGAAACCTCTTTCATTTTGCGCAAACGTGTTCTCGGAAATTGCATTGGAATAGAATGTGTGAAAATCGACGCCGTAAGAACGGTAGAGCGTTCCGATCTCAAGATTTTTGTGAACATTCAGCAAAAGCCCGGCAATCACCGCTGTACCGCCCCCGACTGTCTTACCCGCCTCGGAGAAGAATGATAGATTTTCCAGACGATAGTTGACGAAAAATCCTGCGTTGATGTTGGAGTGTCCGCTGAATGCGAATTGGTTGTAGGGGGTTTCTTTGCGGCGAAGCGCTGCGTCGTAGCGAATGATATTAGCCATTACGCCTCCGTCGAAGTTGTTTGTGTTTATTCGCACGATCATCCCGGCATTTTGTTCGTTCAGTTTTTTCATCGACGCTATCTCACGCTCTGTCCGGTGAAGGCCTGTGTTATAAATTGAACGCACAACCGACGAATCACTTTCCGTTACCGCGGCGTCTCTCCTGACGGTTGAATAGAATGCGGATACATTGACGTGACGGTGTATTTTTATGCTCAGGGCGGCACCTCGCTGGTATGCACTTTCGTGAATTGAAGTGTACGGATTGAAACCAACGGAAACCTTTCGAAGGGATGAAATCTGTTCGCTACTCTTTCCGATGGCGAATGCTCCGCCGAACAACAGCCCTTGTGCGAATTGCGACTGGAAATCGCCCAGTATGAGATTTTGCAACTTCCCCTTGTTCTTTACCTGTATGTGAAACGATGTAAAATCAAATCCCCACTGTCTCTTCCGGGCATCGAAGCGAAAGCGTTCTCCGTCGTCTTTTTCCCCCGTGAATCCGATGCTCAGGTCGCCGGGAATTGTGGAGCGCATTCGCAGAAGGAACGCGCCGGGTGAGCCTGCGAATTTGTCGCTACCGGGCAAACTCCTGGCTCCTTTTTTCTTTTCGAGCGTTTGCTGATACCGTGTCAGGATATAGCTCTTTCCGGCGGCGACCGCGCGGCGAAACAGACTTGCGTCAAGGCGTTGTGCCGGGTCCGATACTTTGACAAACGGCAACAGCGCGCGGATGGTCTCGTGTTGAAACCCGGGAATTGCCTGTAGCTCGTGTATATCCAGGATGGGACCGTTCATTCGCCTCCAGCTAAGCAGGTTATCGATCTGTTCGTCTGTCAGTATATGGGTGAGTGTGAGCTCCTCTTCGGTCACACTGTTTAGATCAAAAGGGGAGGATGGAATGGCGATGTTCTCCAGTACCGATTCGTAGTTGATAGCTTCATCCGGATCTGCAAAGATGAGTCCACCGATTGTTTGGGTATCCGGATCATGGTCGTAAATATCCTGACCCAACAGGGGGAACAACAAGTTCGCAAACACAATGCAGGCTGACAATGCTTTCATTTCCGTTTGAGTTGATATGTTGCGGAAGCCTGACAGGTTATTCCGAATGCATCGTGTACCTGCGTGGCGCAGTCGACTTGTATTCTTCGAAGTTTTGCTCCGAAGCCAACGGATGCTGAGCGGGACGGGAAATTAAAGCCTGCCCGGAACGGGACCTTTCCGAGGACTTTGTATTCAAATCCCACTTTCAAAAGAACAGGCAATTGGATCTCTTTTTCGATTTCGATAGACGCGATGAATTTTTCCGGCGAGGTAAAGGCGATTCCGGCTATGAGTACGGTAGAGAGTTTCTCATCCGTTGCTGTGTTGATAACCGACTGGTTGATGTTGATGATATGCGCGCCGAACAGGATATGCGGAGTCAGCGTCGCTAGTCCGCCGAACGACATGGTAGCGGCTTTGCGTGTTTCCTGACCCGATGCCCGATATTGGAGGTAGTTGCCTTTTAGTCCGAGCGAGGCCAGTCCGAAGGAGGTTGAATATCCTATTGAGATGATATGTTCGCTGTAGAGTTCGTCGCCCAGGCGAAAAACGCTACATCCACCGATACCTCCTGCGATCGGTAAAGCGACTGACATGGCCACCCGATCGAAAGGCCTGAAGGCGGGGATGGCGTAGTACGAAGCCGCGGCTTCGGGGTTCTTTACATCGGCGAGTCCGGCGACGTTGTTGTGAATAGACCACACGTCCGACAGGCACGCCGACGTGTTGCCCATAGCGTGTGCGCGTGCTCCGATGTCCTGCGCTTCAGCATTCATCGCCAGCAGGCAAGCGAATACATATCGCAATAGCGTTTCGATAGAGAGGGTGTTTTTTGCAAAGGGAATTTAGCAGAAGCCCCGGCCGCACGCAAGTGATGAGGCCGCCTGGATAGAATTTATCAGGAAAATTGGACAGAGAAGTTCAAGGTTTATCGTTCAAAGCCCGGACAACATCTTTCAACCAGCTCCTCTTTTGCCCTTTGCCCTTTGCCCTTTGCCTTTTGCCAATTGCCCTTTGCCAATTCAATTATCAAAACTCCCTTTTTACGTGGAAGAAGAAACCATTTTCACCTTCGGCGTTGAAGGAGTATTCAAAGCGCAGGACGATATCATAAAAGCCGACGACATCGAGGCCGAGTCCGGTGCCGAGAAGCATTTTGTCTGAGAGGCGTGTATTGAGGTTGTGTACTTCGTAATAAGGGTAGTTGCGTACGTACCCGAGATCAGCGTATGTTTTTAAATATATCGAGATGGGAATATGTCTGAATTGTCGTATCGGCATTAAGCCCCAATGATATGCGCGGTTGAAGATAAGTTTCTTGAATGTTGTCTTGTTGAGTACGAACCAGGGGCCCTCCACGATATACAGTTCGTATCCTCTGACAAATTGTTTGCGTTGGCCGAGTACACCGTAATTGACATAGTCGATATCGTCTGGCGTACTATAATATCCCACGAAGTTGTTTGACAGGTTGAATCCGTTTTTCAGATCAATGTAGCGGGAATAGAGAATACTTGTTTCAAAGACATTCAGATCCTCGCTGATGCTGATACCGTTATGTCCGATCTGGAAGAGAAACTGGTTACCGTTAAGGGGATAGGCGGCAACATCGCGATGGTCGGAATTGAACTGATAAGAGATCATCGGATACTTCTGTCTGAGGAGTTCGCCGTTGAGGTAATTGCTATTTGAATCGAGGACGATAGGGTTGATCTTCAGATCACGGTATCCGATGCTCAGGGAATGTGTTTTGTAGAACGACTTCCGGTAGCTGTAGATAACGCCGGCGTGTCGCTCATTGCGGAGAATCTGATCAGACTCGGTGAAGATATACTTGTGGTCGAGGGTCTGAAAGGCAAGGTTCTTGGTTTCGCGGAATCCGAAGTCGACGGAGAGCCCGTGTTTTTGTTTCTTATCGATATAGGGAAACCGGTACATGACATCGAACCGCCGCTGGAAACCGAACTGGGCGGTAAACCGAAGCGTTTCGTTTCGCCCTCTCATGTTGAACTGGTAGAGCCTTAGTCCGTAGTTCACGCGCTTGAAATCGTGATCGTAGTTTTGCCACCACTCGTTGAAATTTCGGTCAGACAGTTCGAAGATCGGTGAAGGAAATGTGTACCAGCGCTCGTTGAGGTCGACCAGGAGGTCGACTTTGTTTTCCTGCAGTTCCATTGTGCGGATCTCCACGGTATTGAACAACCGGGTATTGAATAGTTTTTTCGTATCGAGGTCCAGTATTGCCGGAAGGTCCCGATTGAAGATAAGATCACCCGGCTTGAGGCTGAGTTCGCGCATGATGATTTGATCGCGGGTAAGCCGGTTGCCGATGATGAATATGCGATTGATGAGTACAAACCTGCCACTGTCTGCCGCCGCGGGTCTTTGCCGTCTTGCTTTTGTGGAAGAGTCTCTGGTTTCGGTGATAGTACGGGTACTATCGGGAAACGGCGGGTTTGTCGGATGACTTTGCCCGAAAGAGAAACAGGTTACAAATGCAAATAAAATCGCCGTCACCATACCAATACCACAACTTGAGATCAGCTTTTCCGACATTCGTCTGCGCTGGGTTCATAGGTTATTTAACGGACCCGTTGTGCGGGCTCTCGTTTCTGTATGACCAGATCAGCACGAAGATTCCCGCGATAGCCAGCGGGATACTTAGTATCTGCCCCATATTCAGGGCCATACCTTCCTCAAACGATACCTGATTCTCTTTGAGGAACTCATAGAAAAAGCGCAACCCGAAGCACACAATCAGAAAGATCCCAAACAATCTTCCTGTTGGGAGATTGCCTTTGTACCTTTTCCAGATCGTAAACAGCAGGATAAACAGGAAGACACAGGAGATCGATTCGTAGAGTTGCGCGGGGTGTCTGACGATGCCGAGTGTGTGGATCCGTGCCGCCAGGGAGCCATCCTGCTGGGTTGTCAGTTCATATTCCATCGGGCGTGTGCCCTGGTCGAAATATTCCCGGAGCCTGTTCGATAGCAGGTTTTTCACCGTTACCTCGATCATAGAGCGGGCTTCCTGCTCTGCCACCCCTTGTTTAAAGAAAACATAGGTCGAGATGGGTACGCGTCCCACCGTGCTGTCGGGTATTACTCCCTCGCTTTTCCGGAAGGACACTTCCTCAATGATCTGCCCGGGATCGTATCGCGCATTTTCAAGCGCCGCAGGGAGGGGGTGTGCGAAGACGACGCCAACGGGCGAATCAGTTGGCAGACCGATGATCTCCGAGTTGAAGAAGTTGCCAAGCCGGATCAAGGCGCCGGTCAGGGCCACCAGAATAACGATCCGGTCCAGTACCTGGAAGTAGTTCTGCCCGGGTTTTCTCTTTCGGCTGTAGAGCCAGATGGCGGTAAGAATGCCAATAGCGCCGCCGTGGCTGGCCAGGCCCTGTAGTCCGGTGAACCGGAAAGGGTTGAATTCGAAAGGAAGAAATACGCTCAGAGGTGCTTCCCAGAGCATTTCAGGCTGATAGAAGATGATGTGCCCCAGGCGGGCGCCGATAATCGTGGCTATCACCATGTAGATCGTCAAGGTGTCTACATCTGCCTCCGGTTTACCCTCTTTGCGGTAAATGTAATAGAGTATTTGCTGGCTGATGAGAAACCCCAGTGCGAAAAGTAGCCCATACCAGCGCAATTCGAAGGATCCGAGGCTGGCGATGTCGGCGGAGCCATTCCAAAGTATATAGTCAAGTGAAAACATAGCAACAAATATAAGGTTATTGGTCCGAGGTCTGTAGGGTAAGGGACTAAAGTCTGTTCAGTTCTTCGTCAAATCCGGATGACAGTATGGGAAATCGACACCAGCTTCGGGGGTCGACGTTGAAGTCGTCGAGGTGGAATGCCGGCGCAAGTCGTTCGCGTTTCCACTGATTTTGAGCCCAGAGCCTGAAAAATTTCCGGATATATCCTTTGAGTAAATGTTCGTCATGATCGGGAGACATGGCTTCAAACACCTGTGCGGGCGATTTACGTTCGTAAATCGCATGGCGTTCAATCCGGGCCAGCACGGGGTAGGGCATCAGGTCGTCCTCGTCGGTTTGTTTTTTGTCCGGCGGCCGCAGTTCGGCGGTTGGCTGGAGGGCGAGGATGGGTGCCAGCCCGGTGTGTCCGAGGTGTTGCGCAGCCCATTTGAGCCATTGAAGAATAAAAACCTTGCTCAGCCCGGCAATGGGTGAGAGGCTTCCACTGGTATCGCCGTCCATTGTAGCGTAACCAACATCTCCTTCGCTCCGGTTAGAAGTTGTGAGTAGGACAGCGCGCCGGATATTCGCAAGCATCCAGATGATGGGCGATCGCGATCTCGCCTGAATATTCTGGAGCGTGATATCGTCGGTCTGCCAGGTGAGTTTTCTGCCGATCGCGTGTTCTATTTTTGTGGTGTACGCGTGTACCGCCTCATCTATTGTCCACTCGTAGAATGTCGCCCCGATACTTGTCGCCAGCTCGCGCGCTGCCTCCAACGTTTGGGCAGACGAGTTGACGGTGCCCTGGTAAGCGCAGGTGAGCAGTTTCCCGACGGCTTTTCGCCAGTCATTTCCGATCTCCTTTTCATCGAGCGACAGGATTTTGCAGAATTGTTTCCAGCCCAGCGCCTGCGCCGCGCGCCTGACCATTTCCGCGACAAACACCGCGCAGATGCCGGAGTCGGCACCCCCGCTCAGCGAGACGACGAACGCCCGCGACCGGCTCTTTCGCAGGTAGTCAAATAGGGCCAGCGACACCGCCTGTACCAGTTCCTCATTGACCTCGTTTATGTCGTCGGAAGGAATAACGCTCGTGTTGAGGGGATTTTCAAAATCGACCTCCGCTGTCATCATGCTGAAGTCGCCAAAGGGTAGTCGCCGGTTTATGGCGATCAATTTTCCGTTTTGGCCGATCACGATATCGCCATCGTATATCATCCGCCCCGACTCGTTTCCAAGCAAGTTGACGAAGAGATATGCGCATTTGAATTTTTCAGAACCCTCCACGACGACCTCCTGTTGTCGCAACAGATTTTTTTTCATGGCGAAGTGACTCGCGCTGGGGTTTAAGATCAGGTCAACACCCCTTTCGGCCAGCCGATAGCCGGGGCGGTTGTTTTTGCGCCAGGCGTCTTCGCAGATCTCAAAGCCAAACCGGATACCGTTGAGTGTATAGATGATATCTCCTACCGGGAATGTTTCGCCGTGCCTGGTTTGTTCGACCACGCTGCCGGCCAGGCCCTCGTCGAACCAGCGGGGTTCGTAGTGAACCCCATCGCGCGCGAGATTTTGTTTTAATGTGACCCCCAGTATTTTTTGGTCGCTGATAACACCTACAGCGTTATACGTAACACCTTCCATGCGAAAGGGCAAACCCACCGCTACAGTGATGTCGACACACTTTTCTCGGATAAGAAGGAATTCCTGCCAGGCTCTTTCGTGTACCCAGTCGCAGAGGAACAGGTCTTCGCACCCATACCCTGTGATACAAAGCTCCGGGAAACAAAGCAATCTGACTTGTTGTGCTCTTGCCGCGTCAATAGCGTCGACAATGTGCGAGGTGTTGTTCCTCCAATCAATAGGAGTCTGATTGACTGTCGCGCCGGCTATTTTCACTTCTTTCTTTCAGGTTTACTTCAATTTCGGGCAAAAGATACTTCTTACAGCCGCCTACTAAAAGATATTCAGCATCTCGATAGTTTTGAAAGCGGCATCCTGCTCAGCTTTCTTCTTGCTATTGCCGTATCCAGTGCCTTTCGGCTCTTTGTCGATCATGACCTGCGCGGTAAACTCCTTGTGATTCCGCGCCTTTTTGACGTTGATAATCTCAAAGCGGACTTCATGACCTTCGCGCTGCGCCCATTCGATGACCTTGCTTTTGAAGTTGGAGTTTGAATTGACGAGTTCATCCAGGTCGTAATTGGGCGTGATCATCTTATCAATGACGAATTTGCGCGTTCGCAGAAATCCTTTGTCGAGGTAGATAGCGCCGACGATAGCTTCGAGGGTATTTCCGAGGATGACTTGCTGGAGGTGTGAGTTTTTACTGTCAAACTGCACAATGTTTGCGACGCCGATCTTTCGGGCGAGCTGGTTTAGCGCTTCGCGGTTGACAATACGTGAACGGATCTCGGTGAGGAATCCTTCGGTTTTGAATGGGAATCTCTTGAAGAGGTAGTCGGCGACCGCCGCGCCAAGGATCGCATCGCCGAGGTATTCGAGCCTTTCGTTCGACTCTTTCAGGCCGTGTTTGTTTTCTTGCGCAATAGAGCTGTGTACTGTCGCCAGTTTATACAACTCAAGATTTGAAGGTGTCAGGCCGGCGATATTCTGGATAGCCCTGATCAGCTTTTTATCGTTCGTCGCCCTTCCTTTCGGGATTTTAAGGATTTTCCAAACCAAGGGAAATCAATTTGCAGTGTATTTCAGTACCAGCTGTTAGCTGGTTGCTAATTTAGCAATTATAGCAAATGTTATGGCCGCATGGAATACAGGTACTGAAATTTCGCTTGTTTGGTTTGGGAATCAGACTTTTCTGAGGAGAACCGAGAAATTGTGCCCCCCAAATCCGAATGTGTTGCTGAGCGCGACATTGACTTCCCGCTGCTGCGCCTCGTTGAAAGTCATGTTGAGTCTCGGGTCTAGTTCGGGGTCGGCCTCAAAATGGTTGATAGTAGGGGGGACGACCGACTGGTTGATGGCCAGCAGGCAGGCGATGGTTTCAATTGCGCCTGCGGCGCCGAGCAGATGCCCTGTCATCGACTTGGTCGAGCTGATATTCAACTTGAAGGCGTGGTCGCCAAAGACCTTCTGAATCGCTTTGATCTCACCAATATCACCCAGGGGTGTTGACGTACCGTGTGTATTGACGTAGTCAACATCTTCGGGATTGATTCCGGCTTCTTCGAGGGCATTGTACATCACCTGTATGATCCCGGAACCATCGGGATGGGGTGCGGTGATGTGGTAGGCGTCTGCCGACATGCCGCCGCCGATGATTTCACCGTAGATTTTTGCTCCTCTTTTCTTTGCGTGCTCGTATTCTTCGAGAATGAGAGCCCCGGCCCCTTCGCCCAGCACGAAACCATCGCGGTCGCGGTCGTATGGCCGCGAGGCTGTCTGGGGGGAGTCGTTTCTCTCGGAAAGTGCGCGCAGAGCGTTGAATCCACCAACACCCGCTTCGCATATCGCAGCTTCAGACCCGCCTGAGACAATAATGTCGGCCTTCCCCAGGCGCAGGAATGTGTATGCATCGTATAATGCGTTCGTAGACGATGCGCAGGCCGACACGGTGACGTAATTGGGTCCCCTGAAGCCGTATTTAATGGAGATGTGACCCGCGCTGAGGTCAGGAATCATCTTGGGAATAAAGAAGGGATTGAACCGCGGAGTACCATCTCCTCTTGCGTAGGACTTTACTTCTTCCTGAAAAGTGAGTAAGCCGCCGATGCCGGATCCCCAAATAACGCCAATGCGGTTGGGGTCGAGGTCTTTGACAGGAATTTGTGAGTCTATCACAGCTTCATCGACCGCTACCATGGCGTATTGGGCAAAGGGGTCCATTTTGCGGGCTTCCTTGCGGTCCATGAAATTGCCCACGTCGAAATCCTTTATTTCGCAGGCAAACTTTGTTTTAAATTGAGCTGGGTCAAAGCGCGTAATCGGTGCGGCGCCACTGACCCCTTTCTTTAGACCCTCCCAGTATTCCTGCAGGGTGTTCCCGATCGGAGTGAGTGCACCAAGTCCCGTAACGACTACTCGCTTTAAAGTCATGTTCTAAGATGTGTGAATGTAGAAAGGCAGTAATCAAATTATTTCTTTACGTTTTGCTCCAGGTAAGAGATCGCCTGGCCAACAGTGGAAATGTTTTCAGCCTGATCATCTGGAATCGAAATGTTGAATTCCTTCTCGAATTCCATGATAAGTTCTACAGTATCGAGAGAGTCGGCTCCAAGGTCGTTGGTAAAGCTAGCCTCCGGTGTAACCTCGGATTCTTCAACGCCCAGTTTTTCGATGATGATCTGTTTTACTTTTTGTGCAATTTCAGACATGTTTTTTCTGTTTAGTGATTTAAAAATCTCTGCAAAGAAAGAGATTTACGGCAATATTGTCAAACTTTTTTGACGGGGGCCAAAAGGCCCTGAAACCTGAGCCCAGCGATTAAAATGAAGAAAAGCAAGCTGATTATCGACTATGAATTCGACTTCCGGCTGTGGGGTGTGACTACAGCAGTCCGGGGTTATAAGCTCGCGTGGGAGATAAACCAGCACCTGGGCATACACCTGGTCAAACAACCCGACCTCGTCGTGGGATTCAAAAAAGAGGTCGAAAAGAGCTTTCACTTCTATGCTTACCAAACGACGGTCAATCGATTGAAACTGTTCAAAAACAGACCAACGGACCAGGAATCCGGAAAGTATTTCTTAATACCTGAGTTTCCTCACTATGATTTTATAATTTTGGCGGCAATGGAGGAGCAACATAGCAGCGATTTACCCGATCAGATCCGCCGAATACCCGCGGTGGAACTGGTTGCCCCCATCCCGCTGGAGGGCCTGAAGTCCAAATCCAATTTTATCTTTTGACCCTATGCTGCCTGCCATTCCGCTTAGAACCTTACCTAATTAGCTATATCCTAGACCCTATGTTTGAAAAATCTTCTTTCAATAAAACAAAAATTGTCGCCACTGTAGGCCCGGCATCCAACTCAAAAGAAACACTGAGGTCGCTCATCCACGAAGGAGTGGATGTGTTCCGCCTGAACTTTTCACACGGTACGCACGAAGACCACCTGAAGGTCATCAAAAACGTAAGGGAACTGAATGCTGAGCTGGGCACGACAGTTTCGTTGCTACAGGACCTTCAAGGTCCGAAAATACGCATACAGGAAGTGCAGCCAGACACGGTAATAGAAAGAGGTCAGGAACTGCTGATCACTACCCGCCAGTTGCTCGGCAACCGGGAGGTCGTCAGCACTTCATACGTATCGCTGCCCCGGGATGTCAATTACGGGGATACGATCCTGATTGACGATGGGAAGATCGAGTTGAAGGTCAAGGAGGTGCGGGAGGAGGAAGTCGTCACCGAGGTCATCTACGGTGGTCCGCTGAAGTCGCGCAAGGGCATCAACCTTCCTTATACAAAAGTATCAGCTCCGTCACTGACCGAGAAAGACCTCGTCGACCTCGAATTCGGTATCGAGCAGCAGGTAGACTGGATCGCGCTGTCGTTCGTAAGAAAAGCATCCGATATTAACGCACTTCGCGATATCCTGAATTCCAGAAAAGTCAGTTCCAGGATCGTAGCGAAGATAGAAAAGCCAGAGGCGCTGAATAATGTTGATGAGATCATCGAGGTGACAGACGCTGTGATGGTCGCGCGGGGTGACCTGGGAGTGGAGATATGGCTCGAAGAGGTGCCAATGGTCCAGAAAATGCTGGTGGAAAAGTGCAACCAGGCGGGAAAACCTGTTATTGTCGCCACGCAGATGATGGAAAGTATGATCGATAACCCCCGGCCTACACGTGCTGAGACCAACGATGTCGCCAATGCGGTAATGGACGGTGCCGACGCGCTGATGCTTTCCGCAGAGACAGCCTCTGGAAAATACCCGCTCGAAGTTATCCGCTCTATGGTGCGCACGATCTCGTCGGTAGAAAAGAATCCGGCTATCTATTTCAAATTCCGCGATGTGGTTCCCGACACCGCCGCTTTCATGAACGACAGCCTCGTGCTCGCCGCCTGTAAGCTTGCCAAGGATGTCGGAGCAAAGGCTATCGTAGGTATGACATCGTCGGGTTATACAGCCTTTAAGTCCTCGTCGCACCGGCCTAATACCAATATCTTTGTCTTTACCGCCAACCGCGACCTCATCAACAAGATGAACCTGGTGTGGGGAACCCGCGCATATTACTACGACAAGAGCAACTCAACAGACGAGACGATTTCCGACGTAGAAAAAATCCTCAAGGTGGAAGGTCACGTGCAATCAGGCGATATTTTTATCTGCCTGGCGAGCATGCCGATCCAGGAGAAGGCGCGAACCAATATGCTGAAGATAAACGTCGTGAAGTAGCTCTATCGCGTTCCGGTTGGAAACCTAAAGTTGCGCCGGCGCTACGAGGATTACCTCTTCCCGCTCCACAACTACTGCGCCGGGAGGGTCGCCTTTGCGTTTTCTGACGTATTTCCGCGGTGTGACAATGACCGGACACAATGATTCATTCTTTCGTTTTGAATTCAAAGCCGCCAGAGAAGCCGCATATCCGATCACATCCTTCGGAAAGGGTTTGCCTGCCTGATATTTGATCAGTACGTGCGAACCGCTGACATCTTTGGCGTGTAACCAAAGGTCGTCTTTGTATCCGTGTGTCATCGTAAGAACGTCGTTGGCGCGCGCGTTTTTCCCGACCAGTATCCTGAAGTCGCGGAAAGTGAATTCATGATAAGGCAGTGACTCCCTGTCTTTCTCCCCGCGCGGGGGGCTTATTCTTGACTTGATGGCTCTGATACCTTTCAGATCGGATGCCGATTCCACCTCTTCGATCTGAGCGCGCACCCCCGCGATCTCATCTTCCTTCTGCTTTATCGATTGCTCCAGTCTCCCGATCTCGATATGCCGGTTTTTGGCCTTCCGGTAGTAAGTTTCGGCTGTTTTTTGCGGGGTCGAATCTTTTCGCATCCGGATCTCTACGGGTAGCTGGTTGTCATAGAAATTTTCGAGTACCACCCGGTCGGCTGACGGGTCGATGGCGTGCAGATTTGCCATGATTACATCAGCCCAGACCTTGTATTGGTTGTCGCGGAGCAGTTCTTCCAGTCGGTCGGAATTTTTTTTGTGGTAGTTTTCGCCGGCTTCAAGTTTGCCCTTCAGTACGGAGAGAAGTTGGTTTTTTTCGCGAAGAAAGACATGTTGCTGAGTGAAATAGCGGTAGTACTCGTTAGCCGCCTCCAGCGGATCGTGCACAACCGTCTGGATGTCGCCCAGCGTCAGCAGGCTGAAGGTGGGCTTGCCATTTATGATAGTGATATAATAATCCGGGCGTTCCAGTTGTGCGAGCAGTTGCTGGATCTCTTTCCATTTTTCATCGGGCGTCAGCGACGAGAAGCCGCGGTCTTCGAGGTATTGCCAGACCACTTTGCCGAAGGTGAAATAGGTGGCCCTCAATTCATCAACATGATTGAGAAAAAACTCGCGGCTCCAGTCTATTTCGCGATCGAGATGATCGGGATCGATCGCGAAATCGGCGGCCAGATTTTTTCTGAAGACGTCGGAAGCGCGGTTATCGGTGAGGAGGATGATGTTGGTCCGGTTTCCATGCATCTTGAATAACAGCATTTGCCGGTCGGAAAGCAGTATAGCAAAACTCCGCTCATTGGTGAACTGGCGCAGGCCCAGCACCCGCGTGCCGATAATGGAGGGCATCAGATCGACACTGTTTTTTCTTGCGCGTTCGAAGTTGCCGGGAAACGACAGGCAGCTGACAACCGGAGAAAGGCTTGCCCGGATGTAGAAACTCTTTGCTCTAGTTTCAAACCGCAGGATCAGTTCGTCTTTGTTTTGGCTGAAGCATTCGGAAGCTACCGCTCCTTCGAGCCTGGCTTCGAGGTGGGTGGTGACTTGCCGCAGGTAATAGAAGTTGTTATGCACGGAGACGCATTTGCGTGATACGTTCAAGTATGATCAGCAGATCACCTGCAGCCCGTCAAAGGCCAGCGACACAGGATCGGGTAATTCCTCGTCGACCTCGGCATGCAGTCCCAGCTTGTGGCTGATGTGCGTGAAGTAGGTGCGCTGCGGACCTATTGTCTTAACCATATCGAGCGCTTCCGCAAGGTTGAAGTGCGAAATATGCTGTTCGCGCTGCAAGGCGTTGAGGACGAGCACTTCAGTTCCCTTGAGCTTGTCAATTGTCTCGGGTGGGATGACCTTGGCATCCGTAATATAGCTAAAGTTCTGTATGCGAAAACCGAGTACCGGCATGTGGAGGTGCAATACCGGCAAGGGTGTGAATGTCACTCCGTCGACATCGAAGGTATTGTCGTCTATTTCCGCCAGGTTGAGGCGGGGGATGCCCGGATAGTACTTCGGCGCGAAAGCGTAGGCGTATTCGACTTTCAGTTGCTCCAGAACGGCTTGCGTTCCGTAAACACGCATTTCCGATTGCTGGAGAAAATTGAAAGCTCTGACATCGTCCAGGCCGGCTGTATGGTCGCGGTGCGCGTGGGTGAAGATAACCGCATCAAGGTGGCTTACCTGCTCGCGCAACATTTGCTGGCGGAAGTCGGGTCCCGTATCAATTACGAAGGTCCGATCCTCGACTTCGACAAGAATTGAGCTGCGCAGTCGCTTATCTCTGAAGTCAAGCGACTGGCATACTGCACAAGTGCAGCCAATCACTGGCACACCCTGAGAGGTTCCGGTGCCCAGGAATGTTACTTTCAAGCTGCGGCCGATTGTTGGGAGAGGTCGTTGTAGAACTTCTGGTTTTTTTCAGTAAAGCGCGATGTGTCGAGCTCAACGGTGCGAAGGATGTCGTACAATGCGTTGATCTTTCCTTCCGTCGGATAGAACTTGTTAACAATGATGATCTTCTGGTCTCTCAGCACGCAGAATCCAGACTTGAAGTTGCCCTTTTCATAACGCAGGGTATAGTCGGATTCGGCAATCAGGTCTTCCAGTTTCGCGAGGAATTGATTTGTGTACTTAATCATAGCCTATCGGTCTTCCATGCAAAGATACACGATATTTGCAATAATTTGCCCCTTAACCGCCGGTAAACGGTCTGGGATAACTGTCGTAAATTGCGTCCGGCATGACGGATAAGAAACTCATTGTTGTAGCAGGCCCTACTGCCGTCGGAAAGACGGCCGTCGCTACCCGGCTGGCGACGGAGTTTGATACGGCTGTCGTCTCCGCCGATTCCCGGCAGCTATTCCGCGAGATGACGATCGGCACAGCGAAACCAACAGCAGCCGAGATGGGCAACGTGCCGCATTACTTTGTCGGGAATCTGAGCGTAACAAACAACTACGATGCTGCAACCTATGCGGTGGACGCGCTCAGCGTTATCCGGAAATTATTTGAAGATCGGGAAAACGTGATCCTGTGCGGCGGGTCCGGTCTGTACATCCGCGCGCTCTGCGAAGGGTTTGATGAGATGCCGCAGATCCCGGTGGAAGTGCGCCAGGCTATCATTCGGGAGTATGAAGCACATGGGTTAACCTGGCTGCAGCGCGAAATGGAAGCGCGTGATCCTGAAACATTGTTGGCAATTGACCGCAATAACCCACATCGCCTGATCCGTGCGCTGGAAGTGAAACTGCATTCAGGGAAGTCTATCCTCTCGTTCCGCAAGAACAAAAAGACCACGCACGACTTCGATATTGTCAAGATCGGTCTGCATCTTCCGAAAGAGCTGTTATACCAGCGCATAAATGAACGTGTAGACCGTATGATCGCCGAGGGACTGTTCGAGGAAGTGAAGTCGCTGTTTCCGTTGAGGCACCACAATGCGCTGCAGACGGTGGGCTACCAGGAGATATTTGAATACATGGACAACCGCTATGATCTGGAAGAGTGCGTGCGATTGTTAAAGCGCAATTCACGGCGATATGCCAAACGCCAGCTGACGTGGTTTAAAAAGGACACTGAATTTACCTGGTTCAATCCGCATGAAACAGACGCCATTATTAACCATATTCGCATTAGCGAACATCACTGACACGGCGGCAAACCAATACCATGAGCAGGAACAGCGAGGTACATTCACCACTAAATCATGACTCACCTTTGACGGACCGCCCATCGCGAAAAGTACTGATCATAACCTACTATTGGCCCCCGAGCGGAGGCAGCGGCGTGCAGCGGTGGCTTAAGTTTGTGAAATACCTTCCCGCATACAATTGGGAGCCACATGTATTCACGCCAGAGAATCCCTCCTTTGCGCTCCGCGACGACTCGCTGGAGCGCGACGTTCCACCCGAAGCGGAAGTGATGCGGTTTCCGATCTGGGAACCGTACGACGCATTCTTCCGTCTGTCGCGTATTTTCGGGTCAGCCAAACGATCTACACCGGCGACCACGTCGACAAACACATCGCTGTTTCAGCGCATCGGAACCTGGATACGCGGCAATTTTTTTATTCCCGACCCACGCGTGTTCTGGGTGCGGCCCTCGGTGAAATTCCTGACCGATTATGTGAAAGACAACGGCATTCAAACAATTATTACCACCGGTCCTCCGCACAGTGTTCATTTGATCGGGTTGAAACTGAAAAAGAGGTATCCCCAGTTGCGATGGCTGGCCGACTTCCGCGATCCGTGGAGCGAGTGGGGGCTATGGGATAGCCTTAACGTTAGCAGGCCGGTGCGGAATGTCCACAAAAAGATGGAACGACGCGTGCTGACAACAGCTGACGAGATCATTACGATCACACCGTTCTACAAAAGGCGATTTGAGGTACTTTCGGGGCGGCGTGTGCGACTGCTTACCAATGGTTTTGACGACGACGATTTTATCGATTTTGTCTATCGCAAGCCTGCTAAATTCACGATACGACACGTGGGTATTGTGAACGAGAAGTGCGATCCACGTTTGTTTATGCGTGCGCTGAAAAATGAAATGGGATCAACACAAGATTTTGCCGGAGACGTCATACTTGAATTCAACGGCGAAGTTAATGCCGACTTCCGGAAATTTGTAGAGCAGGATCCCGAGTTGAACAATGTCACGCGGTTTACAGGAAACCTTACTCATGAAAAGCTGCTGCGCCGGTATGGCTCAACTTCGCTTTTGCTGCTGGTGCTTACCGGATATAAAGACGCCGAAGGATTTCTGCCCGGCAAACTGTTTGAATATCTCGCTACAGGTTTGCCGGTGTTAGGGGTTGGCCCGACACAGGGTGACGCGGCGTTCGTACTGAAGACCTACGAACCCGGAACAATGACCGCCGACGATGATATGGGAGGGATGCAGGCGGCCCTGCGGAATGCCTGGGAATGGTGGAAAAGCGACGGGCAACCCCTTTTGCGTAGGGAGCCAGGCACACACGAATTTTCCCGGCGCAACGTCAGCCGCAAGCTTGCGGATATATTGGAAGAACATACGGACGCGTTAAGACAAGACTGACACAATCAGTTTGTCGAAAACTACGCCATTGTTTTCGGCGTTTTGTTCACCGGCCGCGACAGCACTCTGGCTCTTGAAACGGATAATATCTTCTTTCGTCAGCGTATTCAGTTTCGCTGCGAGCCTTACCGGGTCGAAGTTGTCGGAGATCACCCCATTCTGATAGCGGGTCACGACCGCCGCCATCTCTGGGCTGGGGCCAATAGCGATACCGAGTCTGGCCTGAATGTATTCAAAAAGCTTATTGGGCAGCGTGTTTGCGTAGTTGAAGTTGACAGGAGGAATCAGGAAGACACCGATGTCGTATTGATTAATGGTATCGACTACCTGCTCGCTGGGCAGCGCCGGGAGAAAACGGATGCGCGGGTTTTTTTCAGCGTTTTGTTTGAACTCCTGAATGTATGCTCTTGTTTTCGGAGCGGCGAAATCGGAGGTCATCAGGATCATGTCGAGGGTAAAACGATGGTCGAGGTGACGCATCATCTCGACCATGAGTTCAAGCCGGCGCGAAGGATTGGCGATGCCGTGATGGACCAGCCTAATTTTGTTGTCATCGACATCTGCAGGAGTGATTTCATGGTAGCGGGTAGCGTTGGTGATGACAACGGGCGCAGCACCGAAATTTCTTTCATATTCCCTGGCCAGTCCTTCGCCTACCGTGAGCATTGCGGAAACCCGGGGAATATACGTCCGGCACAGATGGATGTAGAAAGGCTGAAAGAATATCTTCCAGGTGCGGTTATTCTCGAAATGGCGAGGGGCGTATTCATGCGCATCGAAGATGACCTTTGCCTCCGACCGGAGACTAAAGGCGAGAGGCAGCGCATCGATGTCGTTAGCGATGACCAGGTCGTAATTTTCTGTCAGTGAATTGGCGATATGCCCGTAATCATGAAAGATGCGGTAAGCCAGCCTGTAGGCTCGTAGGGTGAGCGCTGTGGCGAGCAGCGCTTTGCGTGCTATTCCGAGTTTCGTCTGGCGGATTCGTATAATCCTGACCCTCGCGATGTCGTCGCTGTCGAAGCATACTACCGTGACGGCGTATTTCTCTTTCAGCCAGTTTACCTGACGTTTGACACGGGCGTCGTGGCGGAGGTTTGAGAATACGAGGATGAGAATTTTTTTCATACTTTCGGTACGAGGAAATCCTGTATCAGGTTATTTTTTTCGGGTGGACAAAGAAACGATCTTATCGAATTGCCTTTTGACTAACTGTCGTAGCATGAAAATCCGTTTTAACCACAAAGATCATATTTTTGACGTATTTTTGGTGCTTTATTTTTTGCCGATCACATCACCTAATTGATCCTAATGATCTCAGCGCTGGCTTATCTGTTCAGGAAATTGAACTCCCAACTGTTGTATACCCAGGGAATAGCCAATGCCTTGTTAAAGGTGTCGTATTTGATGTCGGTTTATAGCTTTAAGCTATGGACCAGGAAACGGCGAGCATCGAAGACGGTGACGATTAGCAATTTCGACGGGCATCTTAAGTTTACGCTTGATATCTCCAAATCGATGGGGGCATCGCTTTATTGGACTGGGTTTCACGAGTTTAATGAAATGCGATTTCTGAACCGGTTCCTGGCGGAGGATTTTACTTTTGTCGATGTTGGGGCCAATCAGGGAGAATACGCTGTCTTTGCGGCAAGGCGGTTGAGCAACGGGCGTGTCCTTGCCTTCGAGCCGACTTCATTTTTCTACGAAAGGTTAGTACACAACGCCGAACAGAATGGATTAGTTAACGTTCAGTGCTTCCAGTTAGGGTTGTCAGACTCCTTCGGGGAAGCACTTATTTATTATAATAGCAACAATTCAGCTAACCACGAAGGCTTGGCAAGTTTGTTTCCAGTGTCCGGGGAAGGTGGTACTGAGACAATCCGGATGACTACTCTGGACGAGATTGTGCGACAGCATAAGGTTTCTCGCGTTGATTTTATAAAGGTGGATGTTGAAGGAGCGGAGTGGGCGGTGTTGAAGGGAGCCGAGCAGGTTTTGAGAAAGTTCCGGCCTGGACTGATGGTAGAACTAAACAAAGAAACGGCGGGGAAGGCCGGTTATGCGGTTGATGATATGATTGCCTGGCTTGAATCATTGGGTTATCATGGCTATGGGATTGCTCGTGATCAACTAGTGCCGTTAGTGGTCCGGCCGTTCTCGAATGCGGTGTTTATTACGGATAATCGATAATGACATTGCCACTCAAGATCCTTTTCTTAACCCCCTGGTACCCGGATGAAAACGTTCGTCATCATGGTGTTTTTATCCGCGACCAGGCAGCAGCAGTGAGTGGTAAGCACAAGGTAGCCGTGATATCATCGAAAGTTGATTACCGTCGATTCGGTCTTTTCTCGTGGCGTTTGCAAAGCTCAGTTTATCATGACGTGCGGGAGTACCGGGTCGTTATGCGTCGTTCACTCCCTTTTCTCAATCAGCTGCTGTATTTGTTGGTTTCCCTTTGGGTATCGCGAAAAGTGAGCAAGAAGTTTAAGCCCGACATCATTCATGGTAACATTGCTTATCCGGGCGCTATTTGGTCGTATTGTCTATCGCGACTATTTGGTCTGCCGTTTATTGTGTCGGACCACACATCCCGATTTACCGATAATTTCCGAAGTCCCTTCCATCACGTAGTGACAAGGTTCGCTTTGCGACGCGCTGCTAAAGTGGTTGCAGTAAGTAAGTGGGCAGCGAAGAATATCAGTGCTGTGATCGACAGGGAGGTTGAAGTAGTTCCCAATCTAATTCATGTGAGCGACTATGCCGTGGTCAGCCTACCCGGTGAGCGCACTCATGCCGGGTTCCTTGGCGGGCTTGGTACTGAGACTCATCGCAAGGGTCTTGATTTGCTGTTAAAGGCGATTGCGCCCATTCGCAAGAACTTCGTATTGCATATTGGAGGGGCTGGCTCTTATCTGGAATATTATAAGGAGTTGGCACGATCGCTCGGGGTAATGGACAGATGCCAGTTTCACGGATTTATTGACCATGTTCCTGATTTCATGAAGGAACTTCATTTTTTTATCAGTTCCAGTCGCACTGAAGCATTTGGAATGGTGATTGTGGAGGCGATGGCTTGTGGACTCCCCGTTGTAACCACTTTAAGCGGAGGTCCGGCTGATTATATGAGCGAAGACGTTGGGCGAATGGTTCCTGTCAACGACATTGATCAATTACGACAATCCGTTGACTGGATGATCGACAACTACCAGACGTTTGATCGCCACCTGATCAGAGCGAATGTCGAGGACAACTATTCATCTGAAGCTTTCTTGCGTCGGATTGACAAGATCTACCGACAGATTAGCGCTTTCTGATCGCTAGTGACCCGATCTCATTGCGGTACAGCCAGAACAGCAACAGCAACGAAAAAATGATGTAAAATGCGTGTACCGCATCCGTGGGAAGGCTGGTTCGTCCTTCCAAAATAGCGATGACCAGCGCCAGTGACAAAGGTGCAATAACGATTTTGAGTACGTTAAAGCGAAAGATGAACTTGTTTTTGATTGTTATAAAAAGTAACACTACCTCAACTACTGCACTTATAAATGATGCGCCAATGACTGCCATTATACCGTAGGGTTGGATGAATATCACCATAAGCCCGATTTTAATAAAGGAGATAATCAGGTAGATAACCGGTAACGGTTTGGTGTACTTCATCGCACCGTAGGGGAGTCCAAAATAGAACCGCATAGCCCGCACCAGATAGATCAATCCCATGTAGGGAACATACGCCAGTGCAGACGCATACTCGGGCTTCATGAATTCAAATCGATCGAGAAATGGTAGTGCGAAGATCGCGCTTGTTACGAGTAGCATGATTGCGGACGTGAGTCCATGGTAGTACCGATTGATAGCAAGCGAAGACCCTTTCGTTGATTGCTCCGCAATACTTGCAATTACCTTTGGATAAAAAGAGTTGTATAGCCCCCCAATGATAAGATCGATCACGAGCAAACACCTCCACACAAAGTCATACGCGCCGACATCCTGAAAAGTGAGGTAAATTGTGATCAGGAAACGGTCGAAATAATTGATGAACCATTGCTGAACCAGGTAGATGAACGATGAGTTATTGATCTTGAACGTTGATTTAAGCAAAGGGAAATCGAAGTGGAGGCCAAATTGACCAAAGACGCGCGCCATAGCCCATGCTCCTGAAATAACGGCCGCCGCCGCCCGTCCTCCAATGGGGCCAACGAGCTGCTCCGGATACAGCATTAACCCACCTACTGTTAACAATGCGATCAGCGAAAACGAAGTGAGGTTAACCCAGAAAAATGTCTCGGGTTTCTCCTGTGTTTGCAGCAGGCTGCTCTGTACTTTGAAGAATGCCTGAAACACAGCCGCCAGTACAGACAGGAAACCGTATGGAAAAAAAGAAAGATTTGAATCGGGAATAAGATTGAACGACCATTGCCCCAACAGTGCAAATAGAATCAACAGGCCGCCGCCCAGCACCGCCATAAAGACATAGGCCGAACTGATCAGCGATGCTAGTACAGCGGGTTGTTTCTTGTAATCATGGTAGTAGATATACAGAGAGGAATCAATGCTGTAAGTTGCAAGGATCTGTACAAACATGGAAAAGGCCAAGTAGAAAGCGAGCTGCCCGTATTGCTCGAGTGGGAGGTACTGAAGGTAAAACGGAAGCAGTATAACCGCGCTTGCCATCGGCAACATTCCCGCTACCGTGTATATTATTGAATTCTTAATGAACTTCTTACTTATCATTCGAAAGACTGCGGTGAAGCTCTTTTTTGAACATGAAAAGTAATCACTTGCGTTTGCCTATTATGAATCTCTGTGGCGCAAGATAGGTACTGTTGATAAAATTTCTCATCGCAAATCTTCCTATTCTGGCTTAATTTTGATTTACACTCGTACTTATTAAATAATGAAACTTCCCCTCTCGTTCTTGATTCTGTGCATGGCGACTCCAACTGTCTACGCTCAAACGGATGATGTGAGTTCAGGTCGTGCAATTCTGTTTTGACTCGGTAGACGATTATGTGGATGTTGGGAATATCTAGGATAATCTGATATTCCCAATTACAATTTCTGCATGGGTGTATGTAGAACCTTCGTCTCAATATATTCTTCCAATTTTCGTCAGTCAGGATAACAGCCCAATCTACAACGGGTTCTGGTTTTGTGTTAGTCAGACTAACCTGTTTTTTGAGTATGGTGACGGCAGAGGGCAAAACAGTAATGCTTTTCGCAGGGGAAAGTGCATTCTTGAAACGCAAAACTATCAAAACGACTGGACCGGTGCCGATGTGGCATCGGGTACTTACTTCTTCATCTTTCACGGCGATTGCATCGTGCCTCAGAAAGGAGCGCTAACTATTGAACGCTGAGGCGGAATTGTCAGCGGGTGCCGGAGGCCGGAGTCGGCTTCACGCGCGTAGGATTTTCCTTCAGAAACGCTTCCCACGACTTAGTACCTCCTTTTGGCATTCGCCTCTGGTAGTAATGACAAACCGCTACCGCCAGCGCATCGGTCGCGTCGAGTAGCTTGGGAAGCTCCCTGATGGTGAGCAGGGTCATCAGCATTTTCGCGACTTGCTCCTTGGAGGCATTGCCATTGCCTGTTACTGACTGCTTTATCTTTCGCGGGGCATATTCTACGATGGGGATTTCGCGTGAGAGTGCCGCGGACATGGCTACACCTTGCGCCCTCCCCAGTT
The DNA here is from genome assembly GCA_964493505.1 of uncultured Roseivirgaceae bacterium. Classification (GTDB taxonomy): domain Bacteria; phylum Bacteroidota; class Bacteroidia; order Cytophagales; family Cyclobacteriaceae; genus Chryseosolibacter. The sequence goes on along the minus strand of CAZBNP010000005.1, from coordinate 14,879 downwards.
TTAGCATCGATTGTACGTTCTTTCCAAAGAAAGGAGCCTCCAGCGCGACTTCATCAGGGTGGAATTCATCAACCAGGCCCGTAACCCTTTCAAAGATCTTTTTTAGCTTGAGTTCATGGCCTGCGTACTTGTTTAGATGAATTACACCAAATTGCAGCAGATGAAGGGAGCTTCCTTTTATAGAAATAAGTCCGTAGCCCATTATGTTTGTGCCCGGATCGAGTCCCAGTATGATCTTTTCCCTGACTGTTTTTCCCACGGTCACAAGATAGGCAGGCCGGGTAACTTTTTGAAATCGCATTGATGGTATTACTGACAGTACTTTTCGTAGTCTATTTCCTTTTTCTGATTGCGGCGCTTGTCGGCTGGAATCGGTCTGTTGAGCCGTCAAAGGTGAGCAGGGGAGGGAAGGAGCCGCTCATTTCAGTGATCGTGGCGGCGCGAAATGAGGAAAGTACCATCTCGGGGCTGCTCGACAGCCTCGCTCACCAGGAATACGGGAATTTCGAAGTGCTCGTTGTCAACGACGATTCTGACGACGCTACGCTCACAACGGCGGCGAGCAGCAATACGAAGAATGTCCGCGTGATCAACAGCCTGGGGAATGGGAAGAAAGATGCTATTACCGCCGGAATACGAGCTTCCAGGGGGTCGATAATCGCCACTACCGATGCTGATTGTAAAGTGCCCACGGACTGGTTGAAGCATATCCGCGAGGCATTCCGCGAAAGGGGACTGGAGTTTCTCGCTGGCGGCGTGAGGATGGAAGGCGACGGATCCTTCTTTGCGACATTACAGGGCATGGAGTTCGCAAGCCTGATCGGAACAGCGGCGTCCACCGCCTCCCTGGGTTTTCCGACGATGTGCAACGGTGCAAACCTGGCCTTCCGGAAGAAGGCGTTTTCAGAAGTTAAAGGCTATGTGGGAAATGCTGCGATACCTTCCGGCGATGATGAGTTCCTGATGAGGAAAATGCAGGAGCGTTATCCAGGCGGCGTAAAGTTTCTCTATGCGCCGGAAAGCGTTGTCACGACCAAGCCTCAGCCAGATGTACAGACATTTCTCAATCAGCGGATACGGTGGGCGTCGAAATGGAGACATAACACCTCTCTTCATACCCGGACTATGGCGGTGCTGGTAGTCGTATTTCAACTCGCATTTATGGGTAACTGGATGTATCTGTTCACGCCCGCTGTACAACAGTCGCTCTTTCTCATTTCCCTGAAAATAATTCTTGAGGCTGCCTTCCTGCTTCAGGTGTGTAAATTCCTCGATACCCGCTGGAAATGGGCCGGGTTCATCGTGCTTCAGGTCACTTATCCTATTTACGTAATAGCCGTGGCGGCTGTGTCGTTTTTCAGGCCGTTTGAATGGAAAAACCGCGTCTTCAGGCCGCGCTGACACTGATTCTTCAAGGTTATTTTTACCTTTGTCCGGGAAAATTATATGACTCAGGAAGATCTTAGGAAGCAGTTTGAAATCAAGGAGCTCGAGCTCAACGCATTACTCGAGATCACGCAGGCTATTAACAGTAACCTGCCGGCTGCTTCGTTGTACAAGATCTATAATTTCACCCTGCGATCGAATCTCCAGATCAAACGATTGGCATTGTTCGTACTTGACGACGAGTGGAACTGCAAAGCGAGCTTTGGAACCGACCATCATTTTCAGTCTGTGCGATTGCTGCCGGCGTTCAAAACCATTCAGGATATCACACACCTGAAGGAGTTTGACGATTGTGAATTCACTGAGTTCGATATTGTGATCCCTGTCACACACAAGAGCACTACCCTGGCGCTGGTGTTCGTAGGCGGTGTAGACAAGGATGAATTCGGCCACGTCGAAGAAAGAGGGCTGAGGTTTATCCAGGCGCTGAGCAACATTATTATCGTCGCTATCGAGAACAAGAAGCTTGCTAACAAGCAACTCGCACAGGAAGCGTACAGGAAAGAGTTGGAGATCGCAAGCGATGTTCAGCAATTTCTGTTTCCCGAGTCGCTTCCGGATACTGATATCCTGAAGGTTGAGGCGAGCTATCTGCCGCACGACATGGTGGGTGGCGATTACTACGACTATATTCCAATCAACAAGAATCAGTTCCTTATCTGTATCGCTGATGTGAGCGGAAAGGGCGTTGCCGCTGCGCTTATGATGTCGAATTTTCAGGCTTCGCTGCGTACGTTGTTGCGGCAGACTCCAAATCTTACCGATATCATTGAGGCGTTAAATTTCCAGGTACTCGAAAATACGAAAGGCGAGAAATTCATCACCTGTTTTGCCGCAATCTACGATATTCATTTGAAGACGATGGTCTATGTGAACGCGGGACATAATCCACCCATTTTGTGGGATAAACGTTCGGGGTTGCGCCTGCTCGAAGACGGTTCGACAGTGCTCGGGGCTATGCACCCTCTTCCGTTCCTCAACGAAGGCTTCATCACCGACCTCGATGACTTTTTGCTTTTCTGTTATACCGACGGCGTGACGGAGACGGTGAATGAGAAAGGGCAGGAGTTTGGGGTCGAGCGGATAACCGGGTACTTCAGCCAGGACGATATCTACACCAAGGATCTCAAGACCATTCATCAGGATATTATTGTCGCGCTTGATGTCTTTAAAGGAAAGAAAGGCTATCAGGATGATATAACGATTCTTTCCTGCCGGGTGGGATGATTCCGCACCGAACACCGTCTGTCCTTCCACTGCTTTATCCCTCACTTGTGTGGCGTATGCCCGCCGACGTTAAAACGCTGTACCTGACATTCGACGACGGTCCTGTGCCTGGCCCTACCGAATTTGTGCTGGAACAGCTCGCGCGCGTGGAAGCCCGCGCGACATTCTTTTGTATCGGCGATAATATTGACAAGCATCCTGCTGTATTCCGTGAAGTTATTGCGCAGGGTCATACCGTTGGTAACCATACCGTAAATCACCTGAACGGCTGGGGTACAAGAGCAGACGCATACCTCGCCAACACAGTGGCATTCGATCAGCTTGCGGCAAGTGCCGGGTTGCCGCAACCGACGCGACTGTTCCGTCCGCCATACGGCCGGATTAGCCGGACCCAGATCCGTTTACTCAGCAACTATCGTATTATCATGTGGGACGCGCTTTCCCGCGATTACAATCAATCGCTGTCGACGGAACGATGCCTGAAACAAAGTATCCGTGCGTGCCGGCCCGGATCAATCGTCGTCTTTCACGACAGCCTGAAAGCACAGCGGAACATGGAATACGTTTTGCCGCGACTGATCGATCACTTCGCCGGATTGGATTACCGCTTTGAACCACTTCCCACTACAGGATATCGATGAAACGCATTCTCATCACACCGCTCGACTGGGGTCTTGGTCATGCAACCCGGTGTATCCCCGTGATCCGGGAATTCGAACGGCATGGATGCGAGGTACTCATTGCCGGAAGCGGCGATGCCCTCGCTTTACTCAGGAGAGAGCTGCCGGACCATCGGTTCTTCTCCCTGCCGGGCTATGCGCCGAGGTATCCTTCGAACGGATCCATGACGCTGAGCATGGCGAAGCAGGTTCCTCACTTTATCAGCGTAATCCGGCGGGAGCACCGGGCGCTCGAATCGCTTGTCGCGTCGGAATCGGTTGACCTGGTGATTTCTGACAACCGCTATGGGTGCTGGTCACGACGAGTGCCTTCGGTACTGATAACACATCAAAGCAACGTGCTGATGCCCAAACGGTTCGGACTGCTGCAAGGAGTCGTTAGAAATGCCGCCGCTCGATTCATCAACAGATTTGACCGGTGCTGGATCCCGGACTTTCCCGCAGGAGATTCGCTCGCCGGAGCGCTGATATCGTTTGGCGAATTCAGTTTCAGGACTCCAACGGATTTTGTGGGATGGCTGTCGCGTTTTGAAAGGGGCGAACAACCGCCTGAGACGTCCCTCGATGTGCTGGCAATCCTGTCAGGCCCGGAACCACAGCGGTCGACTTTTGAAAACGCGCTTGTCCCTCAATTGGTGTCGTCAAGTCTTGCGTTTCGGTTAGTCAGGGGACTGGCGTCCGACGGCGAGGAACCCGAAGACACACGCATCGTTAATGTGATGACTTCTGCGGACTTGCAGGAGCTGATTGCTTCCGCGGCAATTGTGGTTGCCAGAAGCGGTTATAGTACGGTGATGGATATGCAGGCGTTGGGCAAGAAGGCGATCTTTGTACCGACGCCCGGACAGACCGAGCAGGAGTATATTGCCGACAGCCTCATGGAAAGAGGTGTCGCGTTCTCTATGAGACAGCGCGACCTCGACCTCTCGCTTGCTCTGATCGAGAGTACGAAGTATTCGGGATTTACGCTTGCGGGGAAAAATCGCTTACTTGGCGAAGCGGTGAAGCTGGCGCTAGCGATGTAGGCTCCGTAACACTTTCTAATCTCCGTTGCTTATCAGATATTTGAATTGATTAATCCGTCATGAATCATTGGGTCGATACACACGCGCATATTTACGCGAAAGAGTTTTTACAAGACAGGCAGGATATGCTGGAACGCTGCCGGGAAAAAAACGTCAGCACAGTGTATATGCCCAACGTCGACAGCACATCGATTGACGCGATGATGGAGGTTGAGAGCCGCCATTCCGGATGTCACGCGATGATGGGATTACACCCATGCTCGGTCAAGAAGAATTTCGAACGTGAGTTGTATGTCGTTGAAGAGTGGCTTGCGAAGAGGAAGTTTGCTGCCGTCGGCGAGATCGGTACCGATCGGTACTGGGACACGACTTTCTGGGAAAGTCAATGCGAAGCATTCCGGATACAGGTCAGGTGGGCGCTCGATTTTGGTTACCCCATCGTGATTCACTGTCGGGAGAGCCTCGATGAAACAATTGAAATGGTGGAGCACCTTCAGGATGGGAAGCTTACGGGTATATTCCACTGCTTCACAGGATCGGCAGAGCAGGCTGAAAAGATCGCTAAGCTCGGTTTTTATCTCGGTATCGGCGGCGTGGTTACATTCAAGAATGGAGGGCTGGATACGGTGTTGCCTTCCGTTCCGCTGGATCGCATCGTCCTTGAAACCGACAGTCCATACCTCGCACCCGTACCACACCGCGGAAAAAGAAACGAGCCGTCATACATCCCTTTGATCGCCCAAAAAGTTGCGGATATCATGAAAATGTCCGTTGAAAAAATTATGAAGGTGACAACGGAAAATGGGGTGAAGGTGTTTGGTTAACTCCGGTTCCGTGCGCTGACGATCCTGAGTCGACTTGTGAAGATTTGTTAAGTTTGCTGAACCTTCGATGGGCTAGTACAGACAGAATCCAGCATGAAAATGAATACAGGTTTCCGATGACAAACAAGATCACGATCAATACGGCATTGCCTTTAGCGACGCGCGCGAGTATATTGATTGTATATACCGGCGGCACGTTCGGAATGGCGCATGATCAAAATGGCGTACTCGTTCCATTTGACTTCAGTTCGATCCTTCATCACCTCCCCGCGTTGAAGAACCTCGCGCTTGAGTTGACGGTGATCTCATTTGATGAGCCCATTGATTCATCGAATATTCAACCCTCGCATTGGCAGACGCTCGCGCAAATTGTAGAGGAACACTACCCTACCCATGATGGCTTTGTGGTTCTTCACGGTACGGATACGATGGCTTATACAGCCTCGGCGCTTAGCTTCATGCTTGGCGGCCTGGCGAAGCCGGTTGTTTTTACCGGTGCACAGCTCCCTATCAGTCAGCCGCGGTCCGATGCGCGGGAAAACCTTATTACCGCACTTGAAGTGGCCTCCGCGAAAAGCGATGGCGCAGCCCTGGTGCCCGAAGTGTGTATATACTTTAACCATGAATTGTTGCGCGGCAACCGGTCGAAGAAAGTTGAGAGCATGCAGTTTGATGCGTTCGACTCGGGCAACTACCCCGTACTGGCAAAGGCAGGTGTCAAGATTGACTACAACTTCGCGGCCATTCATCCGCCCGCGCCAACTCCTCTCCGGGTTTTGTCCCGACTGGACACCCATATTGCAATCGTCAAGCTGTTCCCCGGCATGCAGGACGCAGCGCTTGCGGCAACACTGGCTACACCGGAATTGAAAGCATTGATCATTGAGACTTTTGGCTCCGGCAACGCACCCTCTGCGCCGGGATTTCTTTCTATCCTCGAAGAGGCAATCAACCAGGGACTTCTTGTGCTGAATATTTCGCAATGTCCCGGTGGCAGAGTTATGCAGGGCCGTTATGAGACCAGCAAAGACCTCCAGCGCATTGGTGTGATCGGCGGGGCGGATATGACCACGGAAGCGGCGGTCACCAAGCTAATGGTACTGCTCGGCGAGTACGGGGTTGATCGCACAAAATCGCTGATCGCCCAGCCCATTGCCGGTGAGCTGACCACCTGACGACCTATCCGTTGCGCTTCCTTCACCTGAACAATCAGATGGCTTTTCATATCTTCGCCTCGTTCGCCTTGAAAATATGCCGCAAAATCAGCTAACCGTATGACCCGTACAATCTATTCCATGAGAACGTGGATACACTTCCTCCTCGCTGTATGGATCCTGTCGGGCTGTGGCGAGGTCTACAAAAAGCAAGCGCAACGTCCGCACGATCCATGGGTATTCCGATCCGTGCTCGACAAGCAACCCAGGATGCTCACGCTTGCCCTGGACACCGCTTGCTATGTTGCGTACGACCTTTCGCGCTGTGCGCTGTACAAGGCCTGGAAAGGCGGCGTGTCGCTGGAGGGAGCGGTATATTCCGACAAAAAGAACGTGCAGCCCACCAGTTGGGGCGCGGCGTATTTCACCGACGGCAGCCATCGGGAGATCTGGCACGCGCATGCCAGTGGTGCCCCGCTTCCTGTCCGTGTATTGAACCGCGGTTATACGTTGACGAACGGTCGAATCACTCTCAACTATGAACTGATCCTGCCGTCAGGTGACACGGTCCGCATTCGCGAAAGTCCGGAATTCGCGCGCGCGCCAAACACACAGCGGCCCGGGCTGGAACGCATATTCGAGACTTCGGGAGTGCCGGCTAACGTGGAGGTGTCTTTTATATCGGGTCAGAAAACCCATCCGCTAACGGGGAACGGAACGACGCGTGTTGTCGATTACTTCAACGCTTTTCCTGCGCAACATCCTCCCGATGTCGTCGGGGAATATGATCATCTCGGAAGGTATTGGATGGAGAACAGTGATTGTATGACGTGTCACGAAATGGAGAACAACAATGTAGGACCTTCGTTCCGGAACATCGCAGGACGATATGCCGATACCCGCGATATCCGCGAGCACCTGAGCACCAGGGTCAGAACGGGAGGCTCGGGCGTGTGGGGAACTGCCGTCATGAATCCGCATCCGGATCTTTCGGAAAAGGAGATCCGTACCATGGTGGATTATGTGTTTACGCTGAAGAAAGGCGAAGAAAGCGAAACGCACGTTTCTGCTGCGCCTGCTACCATTGACGAACGGCCCGTGAAACCCGGATTTGGCGCTCCGCTGGACCATGTTCACCCTGCCTATGAGCTCCAGACAATTCATCCCGCCGATTTTCGACCGCGTGTCGGCGGCCTCGCCTTCCTTCCTGATGGGCGACTTCTTGTCACCACATGGGATGCTGTGGGAGGTGTGTATCTTCTCGACGGTGTCGAAACGGGCGATACGGCGAAGATTTCTGTTATGCGTATAGCAATGGGGTTAGCAGAACCACTGGGTATAGAAGTCGTTGACGGAGAGATTTACGTGCTACAGAAACATGAATTGACGAAACTTATCGACCACGATGGCGATGATATCATCGATGAATACGAAGTCGTTTGCGATACCTGGGGGGTAACGGGCGATTTCCATGAATTCGCCTTTGGGCTTGTCTATAAAGACGGATACTTCTACGTCACGCTTTCTATGGCAATGCGATTGATGGATGGTCAACGCCAGCACCCCGACCGGGGTAAGACAATTCGCATCAGCAAAGACGGCAGGTACGAAGGGATAAACTATGGACTGCGCACACCCAACGGCATAGGCATTGGCGTAGACGATGAGTTGTTCGTTACCGACAACCAGGGTCAATGGCTTCCGGCGAACAAGCTGATTCACGTCAAGAAAGGAGAATACCTTGGAATGGCCTGGGGTCTTCCTGATACGCTGAAAGAGAAACCACGAATGGCACCGCCGGCGATCTGGCTACCCGACCGCGAGATTGGCAACTCGCCATCCGAGCCTGTTATCATGAAAGATGGGCCCTACCGCGGCCAGATGTTACACGGTGATGTAACCAATGGCGGAATCAAGCGGGATTTTCTGGAGAACGTGAATGGTGAGTACCAGGGTGCGGTATTCCGGTTCAGCCAGGGACTTGAAGCAGGGGTCAACAGGTTATGCTGGGGACCTGACGGTGCCTTGTACGTCGGAGGTGTTGGAATGGTAGGTGGTTGGAGCTGGAAGGAAAAGCGCTACGGCCTCGAAAGGATGAAGTACAACGGCAAGTCCGTTTTTGAGATGCTTGCAGTCCGCGTAAAGCCGCGCGGATTTGAAATAGAATTCACCGAGCCACTTCACGACAGCGTCACCGATGCAAGCGAGTGGCTGGTACAACAGTGGTGGTATTTGCCGACGGAACGGTATGGAGGTCCGAAAATGGACCTTCAGAAAATGACGATTGCTTCCGCGAAAATATCCGACGACAGACGTCGGGTTTATCTGGAAATCCCCGGATTGAAAAAGGAACACGTTGTGTATTTCCGGTTGTCAGACGATCTCAGGAGCAAGGATGATTCACCATTGTGGTCGTCCGAGGCGTGGTATACCCTGAACAATATTCCTGAACGCTAAAACGGCGTTGCGACTGGTTCTATCACCCATCCCCTCAATCGGCTTTCCTTCAAAGTTAATACGCTTGAAGGGATTGCTTGTCGAACTGGTCGTGGGAGTTCAACATGTGGCCGTGGTCGCACAGCCGGTCTGCCTCTGGTCAAGGCGTGATTAGAAAAAGTAATAAGAGGAAAAGTAGAGTATCCCGCAGGTACATTCTCAAATGTTTGAGTGAACGGCTCAGGTGGTACTCGATCGCTTTTTCGGAAAGCCGGAGATAGCGGGCGATCTCCTTGAGGGATTTGCCCGCGTCTACTTGTCGGGAACGAATGTCTTTCAACTGATCTCCAATAGCTTCACGGGAGACGATCCGGAATCCAGCGGATTCGGGACAAACGACCGGCTAAGAGGATACTATAACTTCGGCTATCCCTACGCACGGGTCTTTATGGCAGGGATCGAACTTACCTTCTAATTGACTTTAAATATTTCAAAGATGAAAAAGTTTATATACTCATTCCTGATTATAGCTACCGTGTTGGCGGCTTGTGACTCCTTCCTGGAGGAAGCGCCGAGGGAGCTAATCGACCCCGACCGTTTTTATGTAAACGAAGCGGACGGTATAGCGGCTATCACGGGTGTTTACTTTCACCTGATGCATAGTCACGCTTTTCAGGGCGACTACATTGATGATTACTTTGGACTCACCAACGATCTCACGACCCCCGCTCGGGTACTTGGCCCCAGAATATCACCTCACTACACTCAGGATGACCCTGCAATATTACGCACCGCATAAGGACCTTCTTCCGATCCCCGCGGAAGAGAGACTTCTCAACCCGGTACTGACTCAGAATGACGGGTATTGACTTGTGAAGATGCCTGCAGGCTTGCGATGCCTGCAGGTTTTTTCAATTTTTTTGTCACTATCGCCCTACCTTCTTATTTGTAAATATTCGCCGCCATCACTAAACTTGTTTCTCAATCTATAGCATTGCATGAAAAGCCAGCTTCTGTCGCAGATTTATTCCCATCCGATGATCCGCCACGAAGAACTGGAGCGACTTATTGAGGCGCATGCCAGGGTGACCTATAAAAAGGGCGATTATATTCTGGAGCACGGGCAGACAGCCGATAGCTATCTGATCATCGAAAAAGGTCTCATGCGAGCCTTTGTACATGATACCGGGGGTAACGATATCACAACGGATTTTTTTTGTGAATCAGAGGTCGCGATCGAAGTACTTTCCCTTTTCAACAGAATTCCCACTCCCGAGAATATCCAGGCACTCACAGACTGTGAATGCTGGAAGATCGATTTCAACGTTTTTCAGGAGTTGTTTCATTCCATAGGTGGATTTCCCGAATGGGGCCGGCTGTGGATGACGAACAGCCTCTTTCGCTTCAAGCAACGTTTCCTTGGTATGGTCACCACTTCTGCGAAGGAGCGCTATCTGCAACTGATCAAAGAAAAGCCGCAGGTAATCTTACAGGCGCCTTTGCGAAACATTGCCAGCTATCTTGGCATTACCGAAACATCCTTTAGCCGGATAAGGAAAGAAATCTGATTTTCTTGCCATAGGATAAGATGTCCGGCGCTCCGCTCTGATACCTTTGTTGTCATCGACGAAATCTAAGAGAATGAATAACAACGTTATTTGCTGGTTCGAGATCTATGTCAAGGACATTGCGCGAGCCAAGAAATTCTATCACGCCGTTCTCGGTACCAACTTTCACGACATGCCCATGCCCGAGAGCGCCGGTGACGCGAAGATGTCATTTTTCTCCGCTCCGGGAGATATGAACGAAACGTCAGTCTCCGGTGCGCTTATTGAGATGCGGGGAACGAAGGAAGGAGACGGCGCTTCCGTTAATACGATGGTGTATTTTCCTTGTATGGACTGCAGTGTAGAGGAAGGTCGTGTAGTTGCCGCGGGGGGCAGAATAGACCGCAGCAAGTTTTCATTGGGAGAATTTGGATATTGTTCTTTGTGCCTAGATACTGAAGAAAATCCCTTCGGGCTGTTTTCCATGACTTAGACTAAAAACAAAACATTTATGACATTCAATCCCTATCTCAATTTCGATGGTAACGCCGAGGAAGCGATCCGGTTTTACCACTCCGTTTTTGGCGGACAAATTTTTATTCAGAAGATGAGCGAAGTACCCGGAATGGACGAATTACCGGCCGCAGAGAAGAACCGCGCGATGCATGTGTCGGTCACATTGGGCAACCAGCATTTGATGGCTTCCGATATCTTGCCCAGTCAGGGACACGTACTGAAACAAGGCAACAACAATTATATCTCGGTTACCACCGACTCGCGGGAAGAAGCAGACCGTCTTTTTAAGGGACTCTCAGAAGGAGGCAAAGTAGAGATGCCGATGGCAGATATGTTCTGGGGCGACTACTTTGGTTCATTTGAAGACAAGTTCGGTGTTTGCTGGATGATCAGTTTTCCCGCCAAGAAGTAATTCAGAAAGGTCACGCGATATGAAGAAGTCTATCTCTGTTGATGCCATTGTTCGGGGTAGTTTGAGCGATGTATGGCGATATTATACAGATCCCGGGCACATCGTCCATTGGAATTTTGCTTCCAGCGACTGGCATTGTCCCGAAGCCCGTAACGACCTCCGTACGGGTGGAACCTATTTCGCCCGCATGGAGGCGAAGGATGGCAGTGGCGGTTTTGATTTTACCGCGGTCTATGATGAGGTTGAGCCTCTAAAGAAGCTGGCGTACACCATGCCGGACGGCCGCAGCGTGATCACCTCCTTTGAAACTGTAGGTGACACCGTACGGATTGCCACGGTGTTTGATGCGGAGGAGGAGAATCCGGTGGATATGCAAAAAGCCGGGTGGCAGGCGATCCTCAACCAATTCAGGCAATACGCGGAGCGTCCCGCCAGATGATCGGGAACGATATTACACTACCAATTCTAAAGGTTATGAAAATTCTTAAAATTAGTCTTATCGTACTTGCAGTCCTGATAGCCATACCGTTGATTGCTTCGCTGTTTGCGCCTACGGATTTCAAAGCGCAGGGAACAGTGACCATTGATAGGCCCCGGCAGGAAGTTTTTGATTACGTGAGGCAGGTTGGCAATCAGAGGGATTTTAGTGTTTGGTTTAAGATGGATCCTGCCATCAAAATAGCATCCGAAGGGACGGATGGAACCGAAGGTTTTGTCTTGAACTGGGAGAGCGAGGTCGTGGGCGACGGTTCGCAGACCATTACGCGGATTGTGGAACACGATTCAGTTTTATCAATACTGGATTTTGGTTTTGGTGAGCCACCGCAAGGTTTTTTTGCTTTGAAAGAGGTGAACCAGGGTCAGACAGAAGTAACCTGGGGAATCGTAGGGAAATCTTCACGCCCCTGGAATCTGGTGAGCTTGTTTATGGATATGAACAAGGACTTCGATACCGGGGTCCAAAACCTGAAGGAGGTGCTGGAAGCTGAAAGTCCGTCCGGTGGCAGCACGGCGTTGCTTGACTATTACCGGAAAACCTACAATACACTCGAAAGGTCCGTTGCGTCATTGACGCCAGGGCAGTTGCATTATCACCCTTCCGACAGTGTCTGGTCCGTCAGTCAATGCCTGGAGCATATTGTGCTGACAGAAGACATGCTCTTTGGCTTGGTGAAACAGTACATGGAGAAACCGGCTAACCCCGAGCGGCGCAACGAAATCAAAATTTCGGATGAGGACATTAAGTCGATGGTTACCGACCGCAGCAAGAAATTCAAGGCCATGGAGTCTCTAATGGCAAGAGGGAAGTACGAGGATGCAGGGGCGGCGTTGGAAGCGTTGAAGGAGCAGCGGGCTGAGGTCCTGTCGTTTATCAACGATACACCTGTGTCAGCCATGCGCGACCGGGTCAATGATGCACCGGCCGGGGCGGTGGATGTGTATCAGTATCTATTGTTTCTCGCGGGCCATACGGCACGACATACCCTTCAGATTGAAGAAGTAAAGGCGAGTCCTGGGTTCCCGGCAAACTAGCCACGGCGGGAGAAAGAACGTTGTACCAGGTATATATATACGGGTGACAACCTTTTATCCGTAAGTATCTCCGTCTGAACCATTCAGTTTGTGATTTCGCCGTTGTACGGCCACATTGCCTGAGCACAATCTGCTCCAGCTATTCACTGAGATTACGTATGAAATCATTCACCAAGAGTGTCCCGATTATTTGCTTGATTGCGATAGTCGCCGGATGTCAGTCAGCCGATCGGTCATCCGAAACGCAGAGACCCAATGTTCTCATCATCCTCACCGATCAGCAGACGAACGATTTGCTCAGCGCATCGGGCAATCCTAACCTAAACACGCCGGCGATGGATCATATCGCAAGCAGAGGTGTGTACTTCACCGAGTCGTATTGCACATCTCCGGTCTGCGGTCCGTCGCGGAGCAGTATTATTACAGGCCGGTTACCGCATGAGACGGGTGTGGTATGGAACACCAACTCCCTTTCAAACCGATATCCTACTGTCGGGCAAATCTTCAGCCAGGCAGGATACAGGACTGCCTGGGCAGGTAAGTGGCACCTGCCCGACTCATACCCGCAGAGCAGAGGTATTGATTCGGTAAATGGATTCACGGTTCTCCCCTTTAAACCGCTCGGGGAAAGCTGGGGCCTCGGCGTCGACACAGATGCTCCGATAACAGATTCGGCTATCGGTTTCATCGCGGAACAGGACGGTGCGCAACCTTTCCTGCTCGCAGTGCAACTGCACAACCCTCACGATATTTGCCACGTGCCCCGGAGACCCGACAGCTACGCCAAATACACAGCGATCAGTGATCCCCTCCCGGAATTACCCCCGAACTTCAATCCGGATATGAAGGAACCCGAGTTCTATGAAACAAAACGCGAGATGGACCACTACGGCGACGAGTTGCTGCTGACGAAGCACTATTCGGAAAACGACTGGCGTGCCTACCTGTATCATTATTATCGCTTTGCTGAAATGGTCGACGCCGAAATAGCGCGACTCCTCCAGGCGTTGGATGAAAACGGATTGACAGATAATACGATCATCGTATTAACCAGCGACCACGGCGACGGTGCCGCGGCACACCGTTGGGCGGCGAAACTGAACTTTTATGAAGAGGCTGCCACAGTTCCTTTCATCATCAGCTGGCCGGGGCACATTCCCGAAGGAAGAATTGATCGCCGTCAGCTTGTTTCCGGGATGGACGTTGTTCCCACGCTTTGCGACTACGCGGGCATCAAAGATGCGCCGGATTTCACGGGTAGAAGCTTACGCCCAGCGCTGGAACACCCGGATTCTGCCCTGCGCGAATACCTGGTAGTTCAGCTCGCCGACGACAGATTTGACACCACCAGGCACGGCAGAATGATCCGCGACAGGCGATTCAAGTATGCGACATTCAACCAGGGGCAAAACCCCGAGCAGTTGTTTGATCTTTGGAATGACCCGGGCGAAACACAAAACCTCGCCTATGCCGCGAACTATCAAGTGGTCAAGGACAGGCTCAGGAAAAATCTTCAGGAATGGCTCCGCGAAACGGGTGATGATTACGTAGACCGCTAGATTTCATCTCGACCCGTGAACCAACCCGGGATTTCAAGCCCGGGTTGACGATAGCCGCCTCATTCATAGTCTGGTTTTCTGTTTCCCCAAAAATAGTACGCGACAACTCGCTTGTGTAACTTCGCCGTGTAACATCCACCATAAAATGGATCACCCTCGTTACATCGACCCTACCAGCGATTTTGGTTTCAAGCGGATTTTTGCCTCCGAACCAAACAAGGATCTGCTCATTGCCTTTATAAACGGATTGTTCAGGGAACGAAAGACTATAGTTGACCTCACTTACGACAAGAACGAGTTCGTCGGCGATACGGAAGAACTCGGCGCAGTAGTACTCGATTCCTTGAATTTTTCTACCTGGAATTGGTTAATTTTGTTAAAGGCGAAGAAGAGCTGGAGAGCGACCTGGACCGGTGGCTGTTTGTACTTGCGCGCCGAAGTGCTTCGGCACGTAGGCGTGTTGAAGAATATGTCGGGGATGGATAAGCTACCGGTGTATCTGAGGAAGCCAGTATTCGAG